>NZ_BAABAH010000006.1:0-238497 GCF_039537325.1 Nocardioides panacisoli | reverse complement strand
CTGTCCGACGAGGCCCGCTCAGCGACCTACGCCGACTGGGTCCACTTCTACAATCATCACCGACCCCACACCGGCATCGGAGGCCTCGCCCCCGCCGACCGCGTTCACAACCTCACGGGGAACTACAGCTAGCCGACGCGGGGGGCGACCAGGCCGGACTGGTAGGCGAACACGACGAGCTGGGCGCGGTCGCGGGCGCCGAGCTTGGTCATCGCCCTGCTCACGTGGGTCTTCGCGGTCATCGGGCTGAGCACCATCCGCTCGGCGATCTCGTCGTTGCTGAGGCCGTGCGCGACCAACGCGACGACCTCGCGCTCGCGGTTGGTGAGCTGGTCGAGGTCGGCGGACGGCAGCACGTCCGCGGGCCGCGCGACGAACTCGCTGATCAGCCGCCGGGTGACGCCCGGGGAGAGGAGCGCGTCGCCCCGCACGGTCACCCGTAGCGCCTGCAGCAGGTCGGCAGGCTCGGTGTCCTTGACGACGAACCCGGAGGCACCGGCGCGCAGCGCGTTGAAGACGTACTCGTCGAGCCCGTAGTTGGTCAGCATGACGACCCGGACGCCGGCCAACCGCTCGTCCCCGACGATGCGGCGGGTGGCCTCGATGCCGTCCATCTCGGGCATCTGCACGTCCATCAGCACGATGTCGGGCCGGTGCTCGGCCGCGGCGCCGACGCCCTCGCGCCCGGTGGTCGCCTCCGCGACCACCTCGATGTCGTCCTCGGCGTCGAGCAACGCCCTGATGCCGGTCCGGATCAGCGCCTGGTCGTCGACCAGCACCACCCGGATCGCCGACCCGGTCACGACGCCGCCACGGGGAGCTCGGCGTGCACGGAGAAGCCCCCGTCGTCCCCGGGCTCCGCGCGCAGCCGGCCGCCGATCGCGGTCACCCGCTCGCGCATCCCGATCAGCCCGTAGCCCGGCACCGCGGACGGCCGCGACCCGCGACCGTCGTCCTCGACCCGGACGGTGAGCGAGCCGCGTCCGTAGACGATCTCGACGGATGCGGTCGCGTCCACCGCGTGCCGCGAGGCGTTCGTCAGCGCCTCCTGCACGACGCGGTAGGCCGCCTGGTCGACCTCGGTAGGGAGTGCCCGCACCTCGCCGCGGACGCTGAGGGTCGTGGGCAGGCCGGACGAGCGGACGCGCTCGACCAGGGCCGGCACCCGGTCCAGGCCGCTGGCGTTGAGGTCCTCGTCGCGGCGTAGCACGTCGAGCGTGGAGCGCAGCTCCCGGACCGCCTCCCCGGCCGCCTCCTCGATCGCGAGCAGGGCGTCCGACGGCTGCTCGCCGTTCTTGCGGGCCAGGTGCGCCGCCACGCCGGCCTGCACCTTGATCACCGAGATGCTGTGGGTGAGCGAGTCGTGCAGCTCCCGCGCGATCCGCAGCCGCTCCTCGACCGCGCGGCGGCGGGCGACCTCGTCGCGGGTGCGCTCGGCCTCCTCGGCGCGGCTCTCCACCTCACGGACGTAGGCGCGCCACTGCAGCCCGGCGACGACGGCGACGCCCGCCGATGCCAGCCAGCCGGCGGCGTAGAACCTCCGCCATCCGCGATCGGTGCGCATGGTCGAAGCGTAGGCGGCGCGCGCGGCTCGCGCGTCCCGCTGCGGGAGTACGCCGCGCGTACCGCTGCCGCAGTAGTCCGGTGTCACACCTGCCGCCGTCGCGGTGTCTGGATGCCACGGGGTCCACCACCCGCGGAGCAGCCCGAAGTGACGTCCCTCGGGCGACGCGCCCGGCCCGGATCCGGCGAACCATCGAGCACAACGATCGACGAGAAGAGGAGACGACGATGAGCCTGTACGAGCCCGCGATCGCGACGGAGGTCCTGCGGCCCGGGGACGAGGGGTACGAGGACGCCGCCCGCGTGTTCTTCGCGACCGGCCGGCCGGCGGTGGTGGTCCGGCCCCGAGGGGCCGACGAGGTGGCGGTCGCGCTGGCCCACGCCGCCCGGCGGGGTCTCCCGGTGGCCGTCCGGTCGGGTGGCCACAGCGCCCTCGGTCACGGCATCAACGACGGCGGCATGGTGATCGACCTGCAACGGCTGGACGCGGTCGAGGTGCTCGACCGCGACGAGCGCCTGGTCCGGGTCGGCGGCGGCGCGACCTGGGGCCGGGTCGCCGCCGAGCTGGCGCCGTACGGCTGGGGGCTGACGGCCGGTGACACCAACGACGTCGGTGTCGGCGGGCTGACCCTCGGCGGCGGCATGGGCTGGATGGTCCGCCGGCACGGCCTGGCGATCGACAACCTGGTCGGTGCCCGGGTCGTGCTCGCCGACGGGCGTCTCGTGCGGGCGTCGGCCACCGACAACCCCGACCTGTTCTGGGCGCTGCGCGGCGGGGGCGGGAACTTCGGCGTGGTCGTCGACCTCGACTTCGTCGCCCAGCCGGCGCCCGTCGTGCACTTCGGGACGGTGACCTACCGGCTCGACGACGCGGTGCAGCTGGTCCGCGGGTGGCGGGACGCGATGCGCGGCGCGCCCGACGAGCTCTCCAGCACGCTGGCGCTGATGCCGCGGATCCCGGACGTGCCGCCGACGGCCACCGTGCTGCTCTGCTACGCGGGAGGGGACATCCCGGCGGTGGAGGTGGACGCCGTCGTCGAGCCGCTGTTCGAGCTCGGCACCGTCGTGCGGGCCGAGATCGCCCGGCGCGGCTACGCGGAGATCCTCGAGGACGCCCAGCAGCTGCCGCCCGGGTTGCGGATGGCGGCGCGCAACGTGCTCGTTCCCGAGCTCGGCGACGAGGTGGTCGGTGCGATCGCGGAGCTGCACGCGACGATGCCACCGAAGGCGATCGCGCTGCGCAGCCTCGGCGGCGCGTTCGGCCGGGTCCCCCCCGAGGACACCGCGTTCGCGCACCGCGACGCCGAGGCGATGGTCCTGTGCGGCGCGGTGCTGCCCGAGGCCGCCACCGAGACCGACGTCGAACGGGCCTTCGAGCCGTGGCAGGCGGTCGCGGCCCACGGCACGGGCACCTACCTGAACTTCCAGGGCTCCGCGACGAGCGCGGATCTCGCGGCGGCGTACCCGCCGGCGACGTACGCCCGGCTGGTCGAGGTGAAGCGTCGCTTCGACCCGGCGAACGTGTTCGCCCTCAACCACAACATCGCGCCGTGAGGGCTACATTCAGCGTCCATGGGACTCAACCCGGTCGGTGACACGCTCAGGCGAGCGGACCGCACGCTCAGCACGGCCAACGACACGCTCGGCCTCGTCGACACCAAGCTCGCGCACGTCGACACGAAGCTCGAGTCGGTCGACGCGACCCTCGGCCAGGTCGACGAGCGGATGACGAGCGTCGACACGACGCTCGCCGAGACCAAGGAGCTGCTGGGCCAGGTCCAGGGCCTGCTGGCCGAGCTCGCCGAGGAGATCGCGCTCGTGCGGCAGATCCCGGAGCTCAAGGCGCGGCTCGAGGAGATCCACGCGGCGGTCAGGACCTGAGCCGGGCGGCCAGCCCGTCCAGCGCGTCGTCGAGGTCCTCGGCGACCACGAGGCCGTCCACCGTGGCCCGCGCCATGAAGCCGTTGTCGACGACCCGGTGCAGCATCGCGACGAGCGGGTCCCAGTAGGCCGCGGTGTTGAGCAGGCCGACCGGCTTCGCGTGCAGCGCGAGGGTCTGCCAGGTCCAGACCTCGAACAGCTCCTCGAGGGTGCCGAGCCCCCCGGGGAGGGCCAGGAAGGCCTGCGCCCGCTCGGCCATCCTCGCCTTGCGCTGGTGCATCGTGTCGACGACGTGCATCTCGACACCGGCCTCGTGCAGCCGCCCCCACTCCCGCTCGACCATGAACCGAGGGATCACGCCGTAGACGTGGCCGCCCGCGTCGAGGACGCCCTGCGAGAGCCGGCCCATCAAGCCGCTGCCACCGCCGCCGTACACCAGCTCCACACCCCGCCCGGCCAGCCCGCGACCGACCTCGTACGCCGACACGGCGAAGCGCGGGTCGGTGCCCTCGCTCGACCCGAGGAAGACCCCGAGCCGGGTGATCCCGCCGGCCATCAGAGGTCGACCGAGCCCTCGATCGTGGTGACCGTGTCGCCGCCGACCCAGATCGTGCCGTCCTCGGCCGTCTCGACGTGGACCCGACCGGCGCGGCCGAGCGCGGTGCCCTGGGCGGCGACGTACGACGACGGCAGCGTGCCGTCCGCGCTGAGCCACTGGGCGACGGCGGCGTTGAAGCTGCCGGTGACCGGGTCCTCGGCCACGCCGAGCGCCGGCACGAACACACGGACCTCGACAGCGGTCTCGCCGCCGGCCGGGTAGCGACCGACGACGCCGATGTCGAGGTCGCCGAACGCCCCGAGGTCGGGGCGGACGGCGAGCACCGCGGCCGCGTCGGCGAGGAGCAGTGCCAGGAACGTCGGCCCGTTCTCCACGATGCGCGCGTCGACGACGTCCGGGGGCTCGAGCCCGAGCGCGCGGCAGGCGGTGTCCAGCGCCGCGTCGTCGATCTCCTCGCACCGGAGCAGGGGCGGCGCAGCGAAGGCGAGGCGGTCGCCGCGGCGGATCCGCACCAGGCCGGCGCCGCACTCCTGGACGACGGTGTCGCCCTGTGCGGTGCCGCCCGCCTCCAGCCACGCGTGCGCCGACCCGAGCGTCGGGTGCCCCGCGAACGGCAGCTCGCCGCCCGGCGTGAAGATCCGGAGTCGGTAGTCGGCGCCCGGATCGGCCGGCCGCAGCAGGAACGTCGTCTCGGACAGGTTGGTCCAGCGCGCGAACGCGGCCATCTGCCCTTCCGTCAGGTCGTCCGCGTCGTGCACCACCGCGACCGGGTTCCCCCGGAGCGGGGTGGGGCTGAAGACGTCGACCTGGCGGAAGGGCAGTGGCACGGTCCGAGCCTAGGACGTCAGCGCGTCAGCGGGTCCGCGAGAGCCGGCGGGCCAGGGTGGGGACGACGATGGCCGCGGCCACCGTGTGCAGCGTGATCAGGGTGGCGGCGGAGGCGGCGTCGAACCCGAACGTCAGGTCGGGGACGAAGGACGCGGCGGTCAGCGCGACGGTCGTGCGGACGAAGGTCGACCGCGGCCGGCGGGCCTTGCGGGCGAGGATCGCGGCGAGGCCGACGCCGGCGAGCGAGAAGACCAGGGTCAGCTGGGCGAACCCGGCGATCGGGATGCTCGCGCCGGTGCCGTCCCCGAAGGAGACACCCGCCGCGGACGCGACGGCTGCCAGGACCGTCGTGGCGACGGAGGCGGCGACGGCGGCGACGACGCCGTGCTTCCACACCGGCCGGCGCTCGGTCGTGCTCGGCGCGGTGGTGCTGGTGCTGGTGCCGGTGCTGGGGATCTGCGTGGTGGTGGACATGTCGGGCTCCGTTTCCTCGACGGGTCGCCCGGTGCGACCCGCTCATGTCCCCTCCACGAAGCGGGTCCGACCGATTCGACAGTCCTCCCGAAGAAAGTTCAGGGCCGTGCCGGCGCCGCGCGGAGCCAGAGGGTGAGCGGGAGGAGGGTGAGCGCCGCCATGGCGACGAACAACCCGGCACCACCGAGGGTCGCGACGTCGGAGGTGGGCGCGGCGCGGTGGCCGAACCACTGGTCGACGGCGACGCCGACCGCCTCGATCTCCCAGAAGACGAGGGCGGCTCCGGCGAGGAACATCCCGGAGGGCCGGCGACGCCACAGCTGCACCGCGACGATGGTGATCGCGGGGATCCACACCGCGAGGTCCTGGACGTGGATGGGGTTCGTGGTGAGACCGGTTCCGGCAAGAGACCCCGGAGGGTCCTGGTGCAGGGCCGGTACGTCGACCCGCAGCCACGCCGCCGCGTTGAGCACGGCCACGGTGAGCAGGAATGCCGAGACGCCCCGGACGGGGAACCGCGGGCCGGGATCGATCCTCGGCAAGGGATCGACGAAGGCGCTCACCAGGGTCCACAGCGACAGGGCCAGCAGGACGATGTAGGCCAGGTAGAGCTCGTTGAACGGCGTCGCGTAGGCGAACAGCATCGCGTTGTAGGTCAGGTAGGCCAGCGCGCCGACCAGGACCGCGTGGGCGCGGACGGATCCCTCCCCGGCCGCCCGCAGCGCGAGGAGGAGGCCGGGCAGCGCGACGACGAGCACCACCAGCGCGGTCCCGCGGACCGACCCGTTCATGACCGCGGGTCCCCTGAGCAGGCCGTCGGCGAGCACGGTCGGCACCGTCGCAGCCACCACGGCCGGTGCCAGCACCAGGCACAGCACCGTGGTCCGGCGTGCGGGACCGGTCTTCGTCGCCGGAGCCGGCCGGGTCCGGACCGCTGTCGTCATCGTCGCCACCTGCCCTCCGCCACCATCGTCGGCGGCGGGGGCGACGCCCGACCAGGGTCGGGGGGCCCACGCCCGATGACCAAGGGCCCCGAGGGTCGTCAGGGCTCGAGGATCGGGTTCTTCGGCAGCTTCTTCACCCGCGAGCGGCGCTTCGGCCGGGCCGGGATCATCCCGCGCATCTCCTCGAGCTTGCCCCAGCACAGCAGCCGGTCGTCGGCCTCGAGCACGTGCCGGGCCCCGGGGTTCGGGATCACCCGGGTGCCGCGGTGCAGCGTCAGGACGGTGATGTCGCGCTCGCGGAGGCCGGAGTCGCCGAGCGTCTTGCCGACGATCGAGGGGTCGCCGTGGACGACGAGCTCCGCGACGCCGTACCCGGTCGAGACCGCGAGCCGCTCGCGTACGTCGATCTGCGGGAACGCGACCTGGTTGTCGACGTAGTCGATGATCGCGCCGGCCACGTCGAGCTTGGTCGCGGACTCGATGCCCTCGAGGCCGGGCGAGGAGTTGACCTCCATCACCAGCGGGCCGGTCTCGCTCTCGAGCATGTCGACACCGGCGACCTTGAGGCCCATGATCTGCGCCGACCGCACGGCGGTCGCCTGGAACTCCTCGCTGAGCTCGACCGCCTCGACGCTGCCGCCGCGGTGCACGTTGGAGCGGAACTCGTCGCCCTTGGCACTGCGCCGCATCGCCGCGACGACGCGGTCGCCGACGACCAGTGCCCGGATGTCCCGGCCGCGGCTCTCCTTGATGTAGCTCTGGATCAGCACGTTCTGCTTGGTGCTCTGCAGGGTCTCGATGATCGCCTCGGCGACCTTCATCGACGGGGCGAGGATGACGCCGATCCCCTGGGTGCCCTCGAGCAGCTTGATCACGACCGGAGCGCCGCCGACGCTCTCGATCGCCGGGATCACGTCGCCCCGGTCGCGCACGAAGGTCGTCGGCGGCATCGCGACGCCGTGCCTCGACAGGATCTGGGTGGCGCGCAGCTTGTCGCGCGAGTTGGCGATCCCGTTCGCGGTGTTGGGCGTGTAGACGTCCATCTGCTCGAACTGCCGCACCACCGCGGTGCCGTAGTAGGTGATCGAGTTGCCGATCCGCGGCAGCACGGCGTCGTAGTGCGACAGCGGCCGGCCGCGGAACTGCAGGTCCGGCGCGTCGCCGGAGAGGTCGATGCCGAACCGCAGGGTGTTGAGCACCTTGACCTGGTGGCCGCGCTCGAGGGCCGCGGTGCGGAGCCGTTGGGTGCTGTAAGCGCGCGGCGCGCGGGAGAGGATCGCCAGCTTCATCGCGGCTCGGCCGACTGCTTGGATGGGGTCCGTGTCATCGAGCCACCATCTAACCAGCCAGGCGGGGAGCCCCGTCATCGCCGGCTGGCGGGAGTGGGTGAGCCTCCCCGACCTCGGCGTCGACTGGATCAAGGCCAAGCTCGACACCGGCGCCCGCTCCTCGGCGCTGCACGCCTTCGACCTCGAGGAGGTCGAGCGCGACGGCGAGCGCTGGGTCCGATTCGGCATCCATCCCTGGCAGCGCAGCACCGAGGACCTGGTGCCCGTCGAGCTGCCCCTGCACGACGAGCGGGTGGTGCGCAGCTCCTCGGGGCACGAGCAGCACCGGTACGTCGTCCGCACCTCGGTCCGCCTGCACGACCGCGTCGTCACCACCGACCTGACCCTCACCCGCCGCGACGCGATGGGCTTCCGGCTGCTCATCGGGCGGGACGCGCTGCGCCAGGGCTTCGTGGTCGACTCCGGGCACTCCTACCTCGGCGGCCGGCCCAAGCGCGGCGTGCGCCGCAAGAACCGCGGGCGGGCGTGAGCCGCTGATGGCACGGGAGTCCTTCCCGATCGGGAGCCACCGGGTCCGGGCCGGGTCGACCAAGGAGGTCGAGCTGCCGATCACCCGGATGGTGACGGGCGGCGACGTCAGCCTCCCGGTGCAGGTCGTGCACGGCCGCGAGCCCGGACCGACGGTCTGGGTCAGTGCGGCGATCCACGGCGACGAGGTGCTCGGCGTCGAGGTGATCCGGCAGGTGCTCGCCGCGGTGTCGCCGAAGGAGATGCGCGGCACCCTGCTCGCCGTACCGGTCGTCAACGTGCTGGGGTTCATGGCCGGCAGCCGCTACCTGCCCGACCGGCGCGACCTCAACCGGTCGTTCCCGGGGTCGGCGCGCGGCTCGCTGGCCAGCCGCATCGCGCACCTGTTCATGACCGAGGTGGTCGCCAAGTGCGAGGTCGGCATCGACCTGCACACCGCGGCCGACCGCCGCGCCAACCTGCCGCAGATCCGCGGCGACCTCGAGGACCCGCGCACCCGGGAGCTGGCCGCCACGTTCGGCGCCCCGGTGATGCTGCACGCCCGGCTCCGCGACGGGTCACTGCGCCAGGCCGCGCGCGACGTCGGGGCGACCGTGCTGCTCTTCGAGGGCGGCGAGGCGATGCGGTTCGACCCGGAGCCGATCGCGGTCGGAGTGCTCGGCGTACGCCGGGTGCTCGCCGGGCTCGGCATGCTCGACCCCGTCGAGGAGCCGGCCGCCGCGGTCGCCGTCTCGCACAGCAGCGGCTGGGTGCGGGCCCGCGGCACCGGCATCCTGCACCTGGAGGTGCAGCTCGGCGAGCACGTCGAGGCCGGCCGCCGGCTGGGCGGGCTCTCGGACACCTTCGGGCGACGGGTGCGTCTGGTGCACGCCGACCGGTCGGGCGTCGTCATCGGGCTGACCCGGGCGCCGATGGTGCACGCCGGCGACGCGCTCGTGCACATCGCGGAGGTCGCCGAGACGATCGGGTGAGCGGGTGCAGGTTTCCCAAGGGATGCAGCGATACCTGCGCTTCCCCATGGTTGTACGACGTGGGGAGCGTGGACTTCCCTACATCCCCTGGGAAACCTGCACGCTCAGCCGCGGTACGCCGGCGCGCGGGCGCCGCGTTCCTCGGCCGACCGCTCGAGCAGCGGGAGGACGCGGGGCGCCACGACGGTGCCGAGCACGACCACGCTCGTCGACCGCACGATCGAGGGAGACCGGTTGAGCTCGACCAGGGTGTCCTGGAGCTCGGTGTGCGACGTCGTCGCCACCTTGCAGAGCACGTCGGCGGACCCCGTCGTCGCGTAGGCCTCGAGGACCGTCGGGATCGCCTCGAGCTCCGAGGCCACCTGGTCGAGCGCGCCCTGCGCGATCTCGAGGGTCACGAACGCCATCAGCTGCTGCCCGGCGGCCTCGAGGTCGATGTCCGGTCCGTAGCCGGTCACCACGCCGGACGACTCCAGGCGCTGCTGCCGCGCCTGGACCGTCGCCCGGGCGACGCCGAGCCGGCGGGACAGCTCGAGCGCGCCGGCCCGCGGGTGGTCGCGCATCGCGGTCAGCAGCGCGATGTCGAGACGGTCGAGAGCCATGGCGCTCCTTGCTAGGCGGTCCGCCTAGTAAATCATGTCGCCATCCCTCTGGGATGTGCTTGGTGGCCACTGTGTCCCGGCCTCGTTGCGCACCCGGCCCTCCATCGACTGCACTGTGCGCATGACCGTGCTGACCGACACCGAACGTCTCGCCCACCTCGACCTCGAGCAGCTGCGCCAGCTCGTCGGGCTCGTGGAGTACGACGCCTCGCAGGACCCGTTCCCCGTCACCGGCTGGGACGCCGTGGTGTGGGCCGTCGGCAACGCGGTCCAGTCGACGCACTTCTTCCGGACCGCCTTCGGCATGGAGCTGGTCGCCTACTCCGGTCCGGAGACGGGCAACCGCGACCACCACGCCTTCGTCCTCGAGTCCGGCGCCGTGCGGTTCGTCATCAAGGGTGGCGTCCACCCCGACAGCCCGGTGATCGCGCACCACGCCCACCACGGCGACGGCGTGCTCGACATCGCGCTCGAGGTGCCCGACGTCGACCGCTGCATCGAGCACGCGCGGGCCCAGGGTGCGACCGTGCTCGAGGAGCCGCACGACGTCAGCGACGAGCACGGCACGGTCCGCATCGGCGCGATCGCGACGTACGGCGAGACCCGCCACACGCTGGTCGACCGCAGCCGCTACCAGGGTCCCTACCTGCCGGGCTACGTCGCGCGCACCGACGAGCTCGCCGGCCGCACCCAGGTGTTCCAGGCGCTCGACCACGTCGTCGGCAACGTCGAGCTCGGGCACATGGACGAGTGGGTCGAGTTCTACGGCCGGGTCATGGGCTTCACCAACATGGCCGAGTTCATCGGCGACGACATCGCGACCGACTACTCGGCGCTGATGAGCAAGGTCGTCGCGAGCGGCAACCACCGGGTGAAGTTCCCGCTCAACGAGCCGGCCATCGCGAAGAAGAAGAGCCAGATCGACGAGTACCTGGAGTTCTACCGCGGCCCCGGCGCCCAGCACCTCGCGCTCGCGACCGAGGACATCCTCGCCTCGGTCGACCACCTGCGCGAGATGGGCATCCAGTTCCTCGACACACCCGACTCCTACTACGAGGACCCCGAGCTGCGCGCCCGGATCGGCGAGGTGCGGGTGCCGGTCGAGGAGCTGCAGAAGCGCGGGATCCTCGTCGACCGCGACGAGGACGGCTACCTGCTGCAGATCTTCACCAAGCCGATCGGCGACCGGCCGACCGTCTTCTTCGAGCTCATCGAGCGGCACGGCTCTCTCGGCTTCGGCAAGGGCAACTTCAAGGCCCTGTTCGAGGCGATCGAGCGCGAGCAGGACCGCCGTGGCAACCTGTAGGAAGGCTTCCGGGGCGGCGGTAGCCTCGGCGGCATGGCTGACTCGTCTGCATCGCTCGCCTCGCTCGCCAAGATCGCCGACCTCGACCTGGGCCTGAGGATCGGCGGCAAGGCCGTCCCCGCGCGGGCGGGCGGCACCTTCGACGTCATCGACCCGGCCACCCGTGAGTCGATCGCGACGATCGCGGACGGCCAGGAGGCCGACGCCACCGCCGCCGTCGACGCGGCCGCAGCGGCGTTCCGCGACTGGGCGGAGACGTCGCCGCGCGACCGGGCCGAGGTGCTGCGCAAGGCCTGGGAGCTGATGGTCGCGGACACCGACCGGTTCGCGGCGATCATGTGCCTGGAGAACGGCAAGGCTCGCGCGGACGGCAAGGCCGAGGTCGCCTACGCGGCGGAGTTCTTCCGGTGGTTCTCCGAGGAGGCGGTGCGCAGCGAGGGCGACTACACGATCGCGCCGGCGACGGGTGCCCGGACCCTCGTCACCCACCAGCCGGTCGGCGTCGCAGCCCTGCTGACCCCGTGGAACTTTCCCGCCGCCATGGCCACGCGCAAGATCGCGCCGGCCCTCGCCGCGGGGTGCACCATCGTTCTCAAGCCGGCCTCGGAAACCCCGCTCACCGCGCTTCTCGTCGCCGACGTCCTTCGGGATGCCGGCGTCCCAGACGGTGTCGTCAACGTCGTCCCCACCACCGATTCGGCTGCGCTCGGCACCACCTGGCTGGAGGACGCGCGGGTCCGCATGGTGTCCTTCACCGGCTCCACGCCGGTCGGTCGACTGCTGCTGAAGCAGGCGGCCGACCGGGTGGTCAACTCCGGGATGGAGCTCGGCGGCAACGCGCCCTTCGTCGTCACCGCCGACGCCGACCTCGACGCCGCGGTGTCGGGCGCGATGATCGCCAAGTTCCGCAACGCCGGCCAGGCCTGCACCGCGGCCAACCGCTTCTACGTCCACGCCGACGTGGCCGACGACTTCGTCGCCCGGTTCGGCAAGGCCGTCGAGGCGCTCAAGGTCGGCCCCGCGGACGACCCGGAGACCGACATCGGCCCGCTCATCAACGAGAAGGCCGCGGTCGGCGTACGGGAGAAGCTCGAGGCGGCCGTCGCGGCCGGTGCCCGGGTCGCGCACCAGGCGTCGGCGCCGGAGGACGGGTGGTACGTCGCTCCCACGATCCTCGCCGACGTCGCCCCGGACGCCGAGATCCTCACCGACGAGGTCTTCGGCCCGGTCGCGCCGATCGTCACCTGGACCGACGAGGGCGAGATGCTGCGGTTGGCCAACGACACCGAGTACGGCCTGGCGTCCTACGTCTACGCCGGCCGGCTCCAGGACGCGCTGCGGATCGCCGAGCGGATCGAGGCCGGCATGGTCGGCGTCAACCGCGGCCTGGTCTCCGACCCCTCGGCGCCGTTCGGCGGCGTCAAGCAGAGCGGCATCGGCCGCGAGGGCGCCCGCGAGGGCATCCGCGAGTTCCAGGAGACCCGCTACTTCGCCGTCGACGGCATCTGAACCCGCGAACCCTCAGTTCGAGCACCTCGAACCCTCACTTCGAGCACCTCGAACCCTCACTTCGAGCACCTCGACCCCTCAGTTCGGAACCGTTCTGAACTGACGGTTCAACGGGATCCAACTGAGGGTTCGACGGGATCCAACTGAGGGTTCAACCGAGGTCGGCGACCGCGAGGGGGAGGTCGTCGAGGCGGTGCAGGGCGGGGTGGCCGTGCTGCCACGCGGCAGGTACGTCGACGTCGGCCAGCAGGTCGCCGCAGACGTGCCGGCCGCTGTTGCTGGCGACGATCCGGCCGTGCGCGTTGACCACGGCGAGCCGCTGGCCAGCCGCGCGCAGCGGCGGCATCAGCAGCGTCTCGGCCGTGTCGACCTTCACGTCGGCGCCGGCCACGCCCGCGAACGTCTTGTCGACGACCACCGGCATCGTGAACGTGAGGGTGTAGTCGTCGGTGCAGAGGTAGTCGACGTAGGGGCCGGTGACGTGCCGGCGACCGGTGTCCCGCGGGACGACGTACCAGGGCAGGAACTCGTAGTCGTAGAAGCCGGGCGCCTGCGGGTTGGTCTCGGACGCGAGCCGGTCGGCCTTGGCGCCCTCGCCGCGGGCGAACCACTCGAGCCACCAGCGGGTGTCGTCGAGGTAGCCGACCGCGGCGACGAAGCCGGCGCCGGTGATCGGTTGGCCCTGCTGCTCGACAATCCGCGTCGTGACCTCGTCGATCGCCCGGAGCGAGGTGCTGAGCCGGCGCCCGGCGGGGTCGAGCTGCTCGAGGGTCGCGGCCGCGATCCGGTCGACGTCGCCGAACACGGACGTGGCGAGGTCGCGCAGGGCGCCGAGGACGGCGGCGGTGTCCGCGGAGACGTTCGTGGCGGTCGTCATCACAGCTCCTGGTCGAGGCGGTAGTCGATCAGGCGGGCGGTGGCGTCGGTGACCCGCTGCTCGGCGGTGGCGCGGGCGGCGTGCGCGTCCCGGGCCTCGATCGCGTCCACCACGGCGGTGCAGCTGCGGACCATCTCGCCGTGGCTGGCGTCGTCGCCGAACGCGAGCCAGAGCAGGGTGCCGAACTCGGCCTGGAGGTGCACCTCCTCCTGGTAGAGGCGGGCGGATTGGGCGGCCACCGTCACCTGGATGTGGAACTGCGCGTCCGCCCGGCGCCGGGCGTCGGGCTCGCCGGCCTCGGCGAGCTGCGCGGCAGCCCGGCGGAGCTGGGCGACGTCCTCGTCGTCGGCGCGACGCGCCGCGAGGGCCGCCGCCTGGCCGGCGATCGCGGTGTAGACGTCGCCCAGGTCGCGCAGCTCGACCAGGCTGACCTCGCCCAGCCGCCGGCGGGCGAGCGAGCTGGCACCGTCGGCGGGCACGCGGACGAAGCTGCCGCCGCCCCGGCCGCGGCGGGTCTCGATCAGGCCCTCGTGCCGCAGCATCGACAGCGCCTCACGGATGGTCACCGTCGAGACCCCGAACTGGGCGGCGAGGTCCATCTCGCCGGGCAGCTGCTGGGCGTCGGGGAGCAGGCCGAGCGCGATCGCGTCGGTGAGCCGCCGGGCGATCCGCGAGGAGCGACTGGTGCTCTCCAGCGGCGCGAACACGGCAGCGGTCGCACGCCCGTAGAACTGGATCGCCACTGCGCCTCCTCGGCTCCGCAGGCCCTCGCCGGCGGGCCGGATGAATTGTGCCGGACACCCTTGCGGTTTGAAAACTAGTCTCATATGTTTTCGGCCACAACCCGGACCCAGGCAGGAGAACAGGTGGCGGCCACCGACGACACGGAGCTCCCGGCGATCTCCCTGCGCGGCCTGCGCAAGTCCTTCGGCGCGGTCACGGCCGTCGACGGGGTCGACCTCGACGTCGCCGACGGTGAGTTCTTCTCGATGCTCGGCCCCTCCGGCTCGGGCAAGACCACGGTGCTGCGCATGGTCGCCGGCTTCGAGTCCCCGACGGCGGGCCAGGTCCGGCTCGCGGGCGAGGACGTGACCCGCAGGCCACCGTTCGCCCGCGACGTCAACACCGTCTTCCAGGACTACGCGCTGTTCCCGCACATGAGCGTCCGCGAGAACGTCGAGTACGGCCTACGCGTCAAGCGGGTGCCCAAGGCGCAGCGGGTCGCACGCGCCGCCGAGGCGCTGGAGCGGGTCCGGCTCGGGGAGTACGGCGCCCGCCGGCCCGGGCAGCTCTCCGGCGGCCAGCGGCAGCGGGTCGCGCTCGCCCGCGCGATCGTCAACCAGCCCAAGGTGCTGCTCCTCGACGAGCCGCTCGGCGCCCTCGACCTCAAGCTCCGCCGCGAGATGCAGGTCGAGCTCAAGGAGCTGCAGCGCTCCCTCGGCATCACGTTCCTGTTCGTGACCCACGACCAGGAGGAGGCGCTGACCATGAGCGACCGGATCGCGGTGTTCAACGACGGTCGGATCGAGCAGGTCGCGACCGCCCACGAGCTCTACGAGCACCCCGCCACCCCGTTCGTCGCGCGCTTCGTCGGCACCTCGAACGTGATCGAGGGCGAGGAGGCCGTGCGGCTGCTCGGCACCGCGGGCACCTACAGCCTCCGACCGGAGAAGATCCACCTCCACGTCGACTCCACCAGCGTCCCGGAGGGCCACGCGGTGACCACCGCCGGCGTCGTCCGCGAGGTCGTCTACCTCGGCTCTGCGACCCAGAGCATCGTCGACATCGACGGCGGAGGGTCGCTCATCGTCCTGCGCCAGAACCAGCAGTCCGCGGCCGACGGCGAGACCGCCGGCCGGGGCGCCCGCGTGCACCTCAGCTGGGTGCGCGAGCACGCCGTCGACGTCACCGCCGCCGACGTGGCCGCCGCCGGCTGAAACCGAACCGTCCCAAGGAGAAATGCTCATGAAGGTCCGCTCCCTGTCCCGCATCGCGGCCGCCTGCGCCGCCCTCACCCTCGCCGCCGCGTGCGGCACCAGCTCGGGCGACGGCGGCTCGGACGAGCCGGGCGCGAAGGGGTTCACCCCGCCGGACGTGCCGATGCTCCAGAGCCTCGGCGACGGTGAGGGGGAGGTCGACGTACTCGCGTGGCCGGGGTACGCCGAGGACGGCTCGACCGACAAGTCGATCGACTGGGTCACGCCGTTCGAGAAGGAGACCGGCTGCCAGGTCAACGTGAAGTACTTCGGCACCTCCGACGAGGCCGTCAACCTGATGAAGACCGGCGACTACGACGTGGTCTCGGCGTCGGGCGACGCGTCGCTGCGACTGATCGCGGCCGGCGACGTCGCGCCGGTCAACACCGACCTGATCCCCAACTACGCCGACGTCTACGACTTCCTCAAGGACCGCGACTGGAACTCGGTGGACGGCCAGATGTACGGCGTCCCGCACGGCTACGGCGCCAACCTGCTGATGTGGCGCTCGGACAAGGTGAGCCCCGCGCCGACCAGCTGGAGCGCGGTGTTCGACGAGAACTCGCCCTACGCCGGGAACATCACTGCCTACGACTCCCCGATCTACATCGCCGACGCCGCGCTCTACCTGATGAAGACCCAGCCCGACCTCGGCATCAAGAACCCCTACGCGCTCGACCAGGACCAGCTCGACGCGGCCGTCGAGCTCCTGAAGACGCAGCGCGGCCAGATCTCGGAGTACTGGTCCAACTACCTCAAGGAGGTCCAGGCCTTCACGACCGGCGACTCCGTGATCGGCACGACCTGGCAGGTGATCGCCAACGTCGCGCAGGACCAGGACGTGCCGGTCGACGTGACCCTGCCCGAGGAGGGCGCCACCGGGTGGTCGGACACCTGGATGATCTCCTCGGAGTCGAAGCACCCCAACTGCGCCTACGAGTGGATGAACCACATCATCAGCCCGGAGGCCAACGACGCGGTGGCGGAGTACTTCGGCGAGGCGCCGTCGAACGCCAAGGCGTGCGACATCGCGACCAAGGGCTTCTGCGACAGCTACCACGCCGGCGACGAGGACT
Organism: Nocardioides panacisoli; assembly: GCF_039537325.1. Classification (GTDB taxonomy): domain Bacteria; phylum Actinomycetota; class Actinomycetes; order Propionibacteriales; family Nocardioidaceae; genus Nocardioides; species Nocardioides panacisoli. The sequence goes on along the minus strand of NZ_BAABAH010000006.1, from coordinate 222,114 downwards.
ACGCCAGCCAGATCTGGTACTGGACCACGCCGATCCCGGAGTGCCTGGACGGCCGGACGGACGTGACCTGCACCGACTACGGCGACTGGACCCAGGCCTGGACCGAGATCAAGGGCTGACCCTTGGCGAGCCTGTCCGCCGCGCTCTACCGCAGGTCCCGGCTGCGGCTGAGCCTGCTGATCACCCCGCCGATGCTCTGGCTCGGCCTGGCCTACCTCGGCGCGCTGACGGCACTGTTCATCACCTCGCTGTGGGGACAGAACTCCTTCACGGGTGAGGTGGTCCGGCAGTGGAACCTCGACAACTTCCGCGAGCTGTGGCAGTCCGAGGTCTACCGCCGGATCACCTTCCGCACCATCGGCATCGCGGCGGGCGTGACGGTCATCGACGTGGTCGTCGCGCTGCCGGTGGCGCTCTACATGGCGAAGGTCGCCTCGCCGCGGATGCGGAACCTGATGGTCATCGCGGTGCTCACGCCGCTGTGGGCGAGCTACCTGGTCAAGGCCTACGCCTGGCGGATCATGCTCTCCGACGACGGGATCGTGCACGACACCGGCCGCCTCCTCGGCCTCGACCTGCCCGGCTACGGCCTCGCCGCGGTGGTGATCACGCTCTCCTACCTGTGGCTGCCCTTCATGATCCTGCCGATCTACGCCGGCCTGGAGCGCCTGCCCGACTCGATGCTCGAGGCCTCGATGGACCTGGGGGCCCGCACCGGTCACACCCTGCGGCGCGTGGTCCTGCCGACGCTCTTCCCGGCCGTGGTCGCGGGCTCGATCTTCACGTTCTCGCTCTCGCTCGGGGACTACATCACCGTGCAGATCGTCGGCGGCGCGAACCAGATGCTCGGCAACGTGGTCTACGACAACGTCGGTGCGGCCAACAACCTGCCCTTCGCGGCGGCGGTGGCGACCATCCCGGTGGTCATCATGCTCGGCTACCTCGCCGTGGCACGCCGTACCGGAGCCCTGGAGAACGTGTGATGGTGCTGTCGTCGGGGTTCCGGGTCTTCCTGCGGGTGTGCACGGCGGTCGCGCTGCTGTTTATCTACGCACCGCTGATGCTGGTGGTGATCAACTCCTTCAACGCCAGCCAGACGTTCGCGTGGCCGCCGAGCCGGCTGACCCTCGAGTGGTGGCGTCGGGCATTCGACAGCCAGGGCGCGCGCGACGCGGTGGTGACCAGCATCGAGGTCGCCTGCCTCGCCACGGTGCTCGCACTGGTGCTGGGGACGATGGCCGCGATGGCGCTGCAGCGCTACCGGTTCTTCGGGCGCGACGCGGTCTCGCTGCTCATCATCCTGCCGATCGCGCTGCCCGGCATCGTCACCGGCATCGCGCTGAACAACGCGTTCCGCACCATGTTCGGGCTCGAGCTCGGGTTCCTCACCATTGTGGTCGCGCACGCGACGTTCTGCATCGTCACGGTGTTCAACAACGTCGTCGCGCGGCTGCGGCGGGTCGGCGTCGGGCTGGAGGAGGCCTCGTCCGACCTCGGCGCGTCGATCTTCCAGACGTTCTGGCTGGTGACCTTCCCGATGATGCGCTCGGCGCTGATCGCCGGCGGGCTGCTGGCGTTCGCGCTGTCCTTCGACGAGATCATCGTGACCACGTTCACCGCGGGGCCCAAGGAGCAGACCCTGCCGCTCTGGATCTTCAACAACCTGTTCCGGCCCAACCAGGGCCCGGTCGTCAACGTGATCGCGGTCGTGCTGATCCTGCTGTCGATCGTCCCGATCTGGGTATCCCAGAAGCTCGCCGGCACCAGCGAGGGTCTCGCCGGCCGCTAGCGCGTCAAACCTTGTCGAGCCGGTAGTGCCGTCCCGACGGCAGCTCGACGACGATGTCGTCGCCGGGACGGACGGTGCCGCTGCGGGACACGACGCCCATCACGCCGGTCAGCCGGACCGTCCTCCCATCGTCGTCGTGGTGGACGACCTCCTTGAGGAGGCCCGGAGCGAAGCGGTCGATCTGCACGCACGGGTTGCGCAGCCCGGTCACCGTCACGACCGCGTCGCCGATGGTCAGCCGGGCGCCGACCGGAAGATCGAGGAGGTCGAGACCACGGGTGGTGATGTTCTCGCCGAGGTCGCCCGGGCGTACGTCGAAGCCGCGCCCGGCCAGGTGGTCGAAGAGCTCGGCATGGATCAGGTGCACCTGGCGGAGGTTCGGCTGCGCCGGGTTGAACCGCACGCGGGACCGGTGCTGGACCGTCACCCCGCAGTGGGCGTCGCCCTCGACCCCGAGCCCCTCGAGCAGGGTGATGACGTCCGCGGCCTGCTTGCTGAACGCATGCCGGTCGCTGACGTGCACACCGATCACCTCACCGCTCACCGTCCCACCCTCCCTCGCTGGGCCCACCCACCGCGAATCTTGAGTCATGTCGCATCGAGTCTTGCGTGATGACGGCCGCGCGCGGCACCGGGCACGATTCGACCCTGCACGGGAAAGGATTCGGCGCTGCAGGAACGAAGATTCGCGGGGGGGGGGGGGGAGGGGTCAGGTGAGCAGGTTCTCGAGCGCCCGGTGGAGTACGTCGGCGCGGGCGTAGTCGCCGTGGGTGGCGGCGACGAGGTGCTGACCGAGGAAGACCGAGTAGGCCAGCAGGCACCGCGCCTCGACGTCGAGCTCGTCGTCGCAGAACTCCGCGAACAGCGCGCGCATGTAGGACATCCGGCGGTCGTCGATCCCGCGCAGGCGCGCGGCCACGGCGGTGTCGCGCCGGGCCCAGTCGCGGACCGCGAGCTCGACGCCGGCGCCCTCGCGGGAGACCACGAAGCTCATCGCGAGGCCGAAGAGCTCCCGCAGCCGGTCGCGGGCGTCGGCGGGGTGCGACTCGAGGATCGCGATCACGTCCTCGACGGCGGCGTGCTCCCACCGGTCCAGGACGCGCTCGAGGAACGCCGTCCGGTCGGGGAAGTGCCAGTAGAACCCGCCCTTGGTCACGCCCAGGGCAGTGGCCAGCCGCTCGACGCGGACCGCCTCCGGCCCGCCCTCGGCCAGCGCGGTCAGCCCGGCGTCGAGCCACGCGTCGGCGGGGGTCTTCGCGGTCGCCACGCCGACAATCTATACGCCACCGTATTGACCCGCGGCAGGCCGCGTCGTACCGTCCCTCTATACGCACCCGTATGGAAGGCCCCCGGTCATGCGGATCCCCAGCTCCGAGCACCTCACGCTCGACCTCCGTGTCCACGAGCTCCTGCCGGACTTCCGGCTGGAGGACGTCTGGCGGCTCCCGGAGGTGGTGGGGACGGCCGAGGAGTTCGACGACGCGATCGCGATGACCCTGACGGCCGAGCCCGGCCGCGGGGGCAACGTCCCGAGCCGGTTCCTGTGGTGGGCTCGCGACGCGCTCGGGCGCTGGTTCGGGCTGGGCGAGGTGCACGACGCCGACCCGAGCGGTGGGTTGGCCATCCCGGGCGACACCGCCTCGAGCATCGTGCCGCGACTGCCGGCCGACCTGCGCGGGACCGTCGACGGCATGCGGCACGAGCACCTGCCGTTCACACCGGTCTACCGGACCGCGACGGAGTACGCCGCCGAGATCTCCAACCGCACGGTCCACGGCGTGCTCCACCTGGCCTGGGTCGAGCGGCCGGACGGGCTGTTCCAGGGACAGATGGCGGTCTACGTGAAGCCCCGCGGGCGGTTCGGTCACGCCTACATGGCGTTCATCAAGCCGTTCCGCTACCTCGTCGTCTATCCGGCCATGGAGCGGCAGGTCGCGCGCGACTGGGCTTCCCGGGTCAGTCGAGGTCCTCGGCCACGGGCGTCCTGAGGAGCCGCGGGTCGGGGTCGCCCGACATCGCGAGGAGCCCGCGGAACGCCTTGACCAGGGTCAGCAGCGAGCGGGGGTCCTTGTGGTCCAGCGAGCCCAGCAGCTGCTTGAGCATGCTGAGGGTGTCGAAGTAGATCCGCTCGCTCACCAGCCGTTCCGCCTCGTCGAAGACGAAGTAGGCGGTCATCCGCACCCGGAACCGGCCGCCGGTGGCCGGGATCCTTCCGAGCGGCCCGAGGTGGGTCCCGAGCAGCCAGAACTCCACGACCACGGCGTCATGGCTGTGCCGCAGCTCGATGATCTCGTGGTGCTGGTCGGGGAAGGCGGTCCGCGTGTCCCGGTAGTAGGCCCGCACGTCGGCACCGCCGTCGTGCACCGTCAGCGTCGGGACCAGCTCGTAGTGGGGGTGCGGGAACGTCGACAGCGTCGCGTCCCAGTCCTGCGCGACCTCGTCGCGGAAGTGGTCGAGCACGAGACGTTGCCGCGCCTCGAGCGTGGCGCGGTCGGGGATGTCGAACCTGGTGCGCGTCATGACCGCAGTGTGGCGGGACCGGCTACGCGCGGACGTCGGCGCGCCGACGTACGCTCCCGCCATGGAGATCGCGTTCAGCGGGCCGGTCTTCCAGTGGCGCGGCCCGGCGCCCTACTACTACGTCGCCCTGCCCGACGACGACAGCGCCGACATCAAGGCCGACGAGCCGATCCTCAGCTACGGCTGGGGCTGCATCCCGGTGAGCGCGACCGTCGGCGGGACCGACTTCACCACCTCCCTGTTCCCCAAGGATGGCCGCTACCTGCTGCCCCTCAAGGTCGCCGTACGCCGTGCGGAGGGCATCGACGACGGCGATCACGTCGACGTGCGCCTCACCCTCGAGCCGCTCGCATGACCACTTCCGGCAAGGGCTGAGAACGGCGAATTTGCCGCACCCACCGGGGTTTCCGCGATTTCGGTGGGTACTCTGACGGCGTGACCATCGGCGAGGAGATCGACGTGCCCGCGCCGATGCCCGAGCCCGTGCGCGCGATCACCTACGAGCAGTTCGGGGTGGAGTGGGTCCGCCGCGTGCTCGGCAAGGACCGCGTGGTCCGGATGATCAACGAGATCCTCGGCGAGACCATCCAGCTCGGCCCGATCGGCGCCGGACCCGGTCGCCAGTTCGCGACCGTGAGCGTGCTGGGCACGTTCCGCGAGTGCAAGGGCGAGGAGATCCACGGCGACGTCCTCACCTACAAGGTGTTCCTCCCCATCAGCGTCGTCTTCGACGTCGACATGAAGGTCGACCGGCACCGGTTCAACGCCGACGTCGTGGTGCCCCTCGTCCTCCGGGTGCACGCCGAGCACCCGCTGCGGATCCGGATCGACATCGCGGTGCCGCAGCCCGAGGACGTCGCGCTCAACCTGCAGGCCGACACCCGCCGGGCCGCGGTGCTCCAGAAGATCGCCGGCATGGAGTCCGAGCTGCGGCGGTTCCTGGTCAAGGTCGTCCAGGTCGAGCTCGCCAAGCCCTATGTCCAGCGGGCGACGCACCTCGACATCGCCGAGCTGGTCGACAACGCCTGGGGCGAGCTGACCCGGCCGATCCTCCCGCAGGGCCCGGAGGACCGGCAGGCCTGACCGCTTCCCGCTGTCGGTCCGCCGACCTAGGGTCGACGCATGGAGAAGATCACCGCGCAGCAGTTCTCCGAGGCCGAGGGCACCGAGGACTGGAGGGTCCTGTGGTGGCAGGCGTTCGCGGTCTTCCGCACCAAGGACTTCGCCACCGGGCTGAGGCTCGTCGACGAGGTCGGCCGGCTGGCCGAGGAGGCCGACCACCATCCCGACGTCAACCTGCGCTACCCGGTCCTCGAGCTCCGGCTCGCGACCCACTCGACGATGTCGCTGACCGACAAGGACCTCGACCTCGCCCGCAAGATCTCCGCCGCGGCCCGCGAGCTCGGCGTCCGGGCCGACCCGGGCGCCATCCGCACGTGGGAGTTCGCCCTGGACGCCCTCGACGTCGACAAGGTGCGCGCGTTCTGGTGCGCGGTCCTGGGCTACGAGCTGGCCGGGGACAGCGACATCGCCGATCCCGAGGGTCTCTACCCGCCGGTCTACGTGCAGCAGATGGACGAGATGCGCACCGGTCGCAACCGGATCCACATCGACGTCGGCGTGCCGCACGACCAGGCCGAGGCGCGGGTGCAGGCGGGCCTCGACGCTGGCGGCACGCTGGTGCGGGACAACGGACCGAGCCACTGGACGCTCGCGGACCCCGAGGGCAACGAGGTCGACATCGCCACCTGGCAGGGCCGGGACTGACCCTCCTGTGTGGGCTGGTGGCGCCCGGGTACCGCCTCCCCATGACCAAGATCGCGATCATCCTCGGAAGCACCCGTCCCAACCGGAACGGTGAGCAGGTCGCCGACTGGGTCGCCAAGGCGGCGAGCAGCCGCGCGGCGACGTACGACCTCATCGACCTGCGCGACCACCCGCTGCCGTTCCTCGACGAGCCGGTCCCGCCGTCCCTGGGCCAGTACCAGAACGACCACACCAAGGCCTGGGCGGAGCTGATCGACCAGTACGACGGCTACGTCTTCGTCACCCCGGAGTACAACCACTCGACGTCGGCGGCACTGAAGAACGCCATCGACTACCTCTACGCCGAGTGGAACGACAAGGCCTGCGCGTTCGTCGGCTACGGATCGCTGGGTGGTTCGCGGGCGATCGAGCACCTGCGTGGCATCGCCAGCGAGCTGCAGATGGCGCACGTGCGCCAGCAGGTGTCGCTGTCCCTGTTCGCGGACTTCGAGGACATGTCCGAGCTCAAGCCCGAGCCGCAGCAGGCCGAGGCGCTCGAGACGCTCTTCGAGCAGCTGGAGAAGTGGGCGGCAGCGCTGAGCACCGTCCGCGACGCGGCCTGACCGTCGCCGGTCAGGGCACGCCGGCCGACGGCTCCGCGGGCACCCCGTTCGCCGTCGCCGGAATGGCCCGCTCCAGCCCGCGGGTGAGCACGGCGATGAGCGCGCACCCCGCGACCATCAGCGCGACGTAGAGCCCGGCCAGCCCCTGGTCGAGCAGCACGCCGGCCGCGGCCGGGCCGGTGATCGAGCCGAGCTGGAACGCGCCGGCGTTGATGGCGTTGTAGCGGCCGCGGGTGTGGTCCGCGGCGAGGTCGTTGGCGATCGCCGGCACCGTGGGCTGCAGCAGCGTCTCTCCGAGTGCGAACACCGCCATGAACCCCAGCACCCCGGCCGTCGCGAGCGGTGTGCCGGCCACGGCGCCCGTGCTGCCGAGCAGCAGCCACGCGGCCGCCCAGATCGCGGCCATCGCGAGCATCACCCGGGTGCGGCGCCGTCCGGTGATCCGCGTGAGCACCGTGAACTGGAGCAGCACGATGACGGCGGTGTTGACCGCGAAGGCGAGGCCGACGGAGCGGGTGGACACCTCGGCCACCGCGCGGACGTAGCCGGGGAACCCCGCCTCGAACTGCCCGTAGCCGATGAAGATGGCGACGAACGTGATGATGGTGAGCCGCCGCACGGCGGGTTCCCGGAGGATCTGGGCGTAGCTCGCGGGGTTCGTCGTCGCGTCCTCCGGAGCCTCCGCGCGTCCGTGCAGGTGGCGGAGCGGCCCGAGCAGCAGCGCGGCCGGGACCAGCATGCTCGCGGCGTCGGCCAGGAAGATGACGGTGAACGTCGACGGCCGGGACACGTCGGCGTAGAGGCCGCCGACCACCCCGCCCACGCCGATGCCGAGGTTGACCAGAGCGAAGTTCACCCCGAAGTACTGCTGCCGCAGCGCGCCCTGGACGATCGCGGCGATCAACGCGTTGAACGCCGGCCACGAGACGCCGAAGTTGATGCCGACCAGGACCAGGGCGACCGCTGCCGCGGCCGGCGTCGTCGCGAACGCCAGCAGCGCGTTTCCGAGGATCATCGACGCCATCCCGACCAGCAGCACGGCGCGCGCGCCGACCCGGTCGGTGAGTGCGCCCGCCGGGCCGGTCACGGCGAGGCCGGCGATCGCGATCAGCGCCATCAGGACGCCGGCGAGCGAGAGGTCGAAGCCGCGCACCTCGTGCAGGTAGATCAGTGTGAACGGCAGCGTGAGCCCGCGGCCCAGGGTCTGGATCGCGACCGTGGACAGCAGCCAGCGTCCCTCGGTGGGCAGGTCCGCCCAGAACGACCGCATCGTCACGGGCCGATCATCCTCGACGCCGCCGACACCGCCCCGCCGGCATCGCCGCCCGCGGAGAGACGTATCTCACGGATCACTCTGCGGGAAAGATTCCGGTCGGAGCCGTCTCCCGACGTTGACTGTCCGGGTGACCTCCGACGCCGCGGCCGTCTCGTCCGGCATCCCGGCCCACGAGCGCATCAGCGCGAACCGGCGCTGGGCCATGCTCGCTGCCGGCACGGGGGCGTCGACGGCGTACTCGGTGATGGTCAACGGCGCGGCCTTCCTGATCCCGGTCCTGCACGCCCGGCACGGAATGACGCTGGCCCGGGCCGGGTTGGTGGCCGCCGCGCCCCTGGCCGGTCTGATGGTCGCCCTGGTCGCGTGGGGCTCGGTCGTCGACCGTCGCGGTGAGCGGTTCGCCCTGCTCACCGGTCTCGGCGTCGCCACGGCCGCGGGGATCGTCGCGACCCAGGTCCACGGCTTCGCCGCGCTCGCGATCGCGCTCTTCGTCGCCGGGGCTGCCGGCGCCGCGACCAACTCCGCGTCCGGGCGGGTCGTGGTGGGCTGGTTCCCGCCGGAGCGGCGCGGGCTCGCGATGGGCATCCGGCAGACCGGGCAGCCGCTCGGCGTCGGCATCGCCGCCGCCACGATCGCCGTCCTCGCCGAGAAGTACGGCGTCGCGACGGCGCTCTGGGTGCCGGTCGTCGCCGGCGGCCTCGCGCTGCTGCTCGTCGCGCTGGTCGTCATCGACCCGCCCCGCCCGGAGCGGTCCGCGGCCGATCCGGTGCACAACCCCTACCGCGAGGACACCTTCCTGATCCGCGTGCACGGGGCGTCGATGCTGCTGGTCGTGCCGCAGTTCGTCGTGTGGACCTTCGGGCTCACCTGGTTGGTGGACCACCTCGGCTGGGCGGCCGGCTGGGCCGGCCTCGTCATCGCGGGGACCCAGCTCGTCGGCGCGGCGGCCCGGATCGGGTCGGGCCACGTCTCGGACCTCGTGGGCAGCCGGATGCGGCCGATGCGCACCGTCGCGGTGCTCGCCGCCGCCACCATGCTGGCCCTCGGCCTCACCGCGTCGCTCGACGGTCCGGTGGTCACCGCGCTGGCGGTGGTGCTGCTCGTCGTCGCGTCGGCGGTCACCGTCGCCGACAACGGCCTCGCGTTCACGGCGGTCGCGGAGCGGGCCGGGCCGTTCTGGTCGGGTCGGGCGCTGGGCGTGCAGAACACGGCCCAGCACGTCGTCGCCGCGTCCGTCCCGCCGCTCGCGGGCCTCGCGATCGCTCAGTGGGGATACGGCGCGACGTATGCGCTGGCGGCGCTCACGCCCGTGCTGGCGCTCGCCCTGGTGCCGGTGCGCGACGAGCGCGCGCTCAGCTGAGGTCGTCCGGCGGGTCCGCGAAGGCGGTGATCTGGTCGGACTGGTCGGGCTGGTCGTCGTCGTCGATCGTCGCGCCCGCGCCGGCGGTCATCGCCGCGATCACGGCGGCCGACGCCGCCCACCGCGAGGTGAACAACGCGGTGCGACGGCGCCGCCGTGCTGGAGTCGGACCCGTGGGGGCAGGGGCTGGTACCTGCTGGTCGTCGTCCATGTCCCAGGACGATGACAGCCCAGCCTGAGAACCAGATGAAAGCAGGGTGGGAATCTCCGGGGACGGCGTACCGTTGACTGCACCATGTCGACGATGGACCTGACCGCCGAGACCTTCGAGCAGACCGTGCTCGACAACGACATCGTGTTCGTCGACTTCTGGGCGTCCTGGTGCGGACCGTGCCGGATGTTCGCCCCCGTCTACGAGGCGGCCGCCGAGGCGAACGACGACATCGTCTTCGCGTCGGTCAACACCGAGGAGGAGCAGCAGCTCTCCTCGGCCGCGCGGGTCAGCTCGATCCCGACGCTGATGGCCTTCAAGAAGGGCACGTTGGTCTTCTCGCAGGCCGGCGCCCTCCCCGCGCCCGCGCTCGACCAGGTCATCGCCGCGGTGCGCGACTTCGACGTCGAGGCCGCGCGCGCGGAGTCGACCGAGGGCTGACCCCCGCCCGGGATCAGCTCGGCGGCGGGTGCTCCGCGGGGTCCTCGCCGGACGGGACGATCGCCGAGATGACGGTGCCGTCGGCGCGCTGCATGCCCGCCGGGTTCGGCGGCTCGCCCGCGATCCGCGGCCCCTGGTCTGCGAGCGCCACGACCGACGGCTCCTCCGGCTTGACCGTCACCAGCTCCTCGCGCACCTTGAACAGCACCGGCCCCGGGCCGTCCTCGATCGTGAGCTCCAGCTCGGTCGCCCGCACCGTCACCCGCACGCGCGTGCCGTGCAGGGTCAGCCGGTAGGTCAGCGACGTCCACGACTCCGGGAGCCGGGGGTCGATGCACCACTGGTCGTCGCCGCGCTGGACACCGAGGTCGCGGAAGCCGCCGAACCCGGCGACCAGCGCACTCCACACGCCCCCCGTCGAGGCCACGTGCACGCCGTCGGCGGTGTTGTTGTGCCGGTCGGCGAGGTCGACGAACAGTGCGGAGTGGAAGTAGCGCAGCGCCAGCTCGTGGTAGCCGACCTCCGCGGCGATGATCGACTGCACCACCGCGGAGAGGGTCGAGTCACCCGTCGTGATCGGGTCGTAGTACTCGAAGTCGGCCTGCTTCTGCTCGGGCGTGAAGTCGGCCCCCTGCAGGTAGAGGGCGAGCACGACATCGGCCTGCTTGAGCACCTGGAACCGGTAGATGACCAGGGGGTGGTAGTGCAGCAGCAGGGGCCGCATGTCCATCGGCGTGTTCTCGAGGTCCCACATCTCCCGCTCGAGGAAGTGGGCGTCCTGCGGGTGGATGCCGAGGTAGTCGTCGAACGGGATCGCCATGTGCTCCGCGCACTCGTCCCACTCCTCCGGCTCCTCCTCCCGCAGCTTGGTCCGGCGCACCAGGTCGGCGTAGGCCTCCGGGTCGTCCCGCTGCAACGTCCACACCGCGTGGGCCGCGCGGCGCAGGTTGAAGCGGGCGAGCGCGTTCGTGTAGAGGTTGTCGTTCACGACGGTCGTGTACTCGTCCGGCCCGGTGACGCCGTGGATGTGGAAGGTCCGACCCTGCCCCTCGGACGTCGGCTCGTCACGCCAGAACCCGAGGTCGGCCCACAGCCGAGCGGTCTCGACGAAGATGTCGACCGCCTCGCGACCGAGGAACTCCTGGTCGCCGGTGGCGCCGATGTACTGGCTCAGCGCGTAGGCGATGTCGGCGTCGATGTGGTACTGCGCGGTGCCGGCTGCGTAGTAGGCGGAGGCCTCGTTGCCGTTGATGGTCCGCCACGGGAACAGCGCGCCGCGCTGGGCGAGCTCACCGGCCCGCTCGCGGGCGTAGTCGAGAAGGCTGTAACGGAAGCGCAGCGCGTTCCGGGCGGCGTACGGCATCGTGTAGGTGAGGAACGGCATCACGTAGATCTCGGTGTCCCAGAAGTAGTGGCCGCCGTAGCCGGAGCCGGTCACCCCCTTCGCCGGGATGCCCTGCGACTCCGCCCGGGCCGACGCCTGGGCGATCGAGAAGAGGTTCCAGCGCACCGCCTGCTGGAGGTCGGGATGGCCGGGGATCTCGACGTCGCAGCGCGCCCAGAACGCGTCGAGCCATTCCTTCTGCTCGTCGAGGATCGCCCGCACGCCCTGCTCGGCGGCGCGGTCGAGGGTGCGCTCGCACCGGTCGATGAGCTCGATCGCCGGTACGCCACGGGAGGTGTGCACCGAGACCAGCTTCGTCAGCCGGACCGTCTGCCCCGCCTCGGCGTTCACGCGGTAGATGACCTTCGCGAGGTCGTCCTCGGCGTGCACGCGGCTGGAGTAGGGCGCCTCGGTCTCCAGCGTGTGGTCGGCGACGATGCCGAGCGTCATCTTGCTCTCGGCGCACCGGTAGCCGAGCCGGATCCGGCCGCGCTCCTCGTCGGCCGTCGCCAGCTGGGGCTCGAGGACTCGACGGTCGAAGGAGTCCGCCTTGCGCGGGTCGGCCACCTCCGGCGCCACCTCGTCCGGCAGCTCTCCGGCGTGGTCCTGGCGGTTGAGGACCTGGGAGGACAGCACCAGCGACGCCTTCTCGTCGAGCGACGTCACCTCGAACGTCATCAGCGCCAGGTGCCGCTGGGTCAGCGAGACCATCCGCGTGCTCTTGAGCTGCACCCGCTTGCCGCCCGGCGTGCGCCACACCAGCTCGCGGGTCAGCACGCCGGTGCGGAAGTCGAGGTGCCGGGAGTACTCGTGCAGGTCGGAGGTCGACATCTGCAGCGGCTCGTCGTCGACGTAGAGCCGGATCACCTTGGAGTCCGGTGCGTTGACGATGGTTTGGCCGACCCGCGCGAACCCGTAGGCCTCCTCGGCGTGCAGGATCGGCCAGGTCTCGTGGAAGCCGTTGACGTAGGTGCCGTCGACGTGGGCGTCGCGACTCTCCGAGAAGTTGCCGCGCATGCCGAGGTAGCCGTTGCCGACCGCGAACAGGGACTCGGTGACGCCGACGTCGTCGAGGTTGAACCGGGTCTCCACGAGCCGCCACTCGTCGGCGGGGAAGCGGGTGCGGTCGAGCGGGTCGCGGACCGGGGGCGCGTGGTGCGACGGGCCCTCCGGCGGGACGTTCACGCGGCGTCCCCCGGGAGGAGCTGCTCGAGGTCGGTGACCACCACGTCCGCGCCGTTCTCGGTCAGGGCGTCGTGGCCGGCGCCGCGGTCCACGCCGACGACCAGGCCGAACCCGCCGGCGCGGCCGGCGGCGACGCCGCTGATCGCGTCCTCGAGGACGACCGCACGGTCGGCCGTGACGCCGAGCTTCTCGGCCGCCGCGAGGAACGTGTCCGGCGCCGGCTTCCCGTCGAGGTGCAGCTCGGCGGCGACACCGCCGTGCACGACGGTGGCGAAGAAGTCGGTGACACCGGCTGCGTCCAGCACGGCCGGCGCGTTGCGGCTGGAGGACACGATCGCCATCGCGACCCCGCGCTCCTTGAGCGCCTCGAGCAGCTTCAGGGAGCCGGGGTAGGCCTGGACGCCGTCCTCGTCGAGGACCTTGGAGAAGTAGAGGTTCTTGCGGTTGCCCACGCCGCTGACGGTCTCGGCGTCCGGCGGGTCGTCGGCGCTGCCCTCGGGGAGCACGATGTCGCGCGAGGCGAGGAACGACCGCACGCCGTCGTAGCGCGGCTTGCCGTCGACGTACGCGTAGTAGTCCTCGTCGGTGTAGGGCGCCGGCGGTGGCGCGCCCTCGCGCTCGGCCCGCTCGGTCAGGTAGGCGTTGAACATCGCCGACCAGGCGTGCATGTGCACCTCCGCGGTGGGCGTCACCACGCCGTCGAGATCGAACAGCGCCGCGTCGTACCGGCTCCAGTCCACGAGTTCCTGCATGGACGTCAGGGTAACGATGGGGTGATCCCCGAGGGGTTTCCGCTTCGTGACGGGCGGGTGGTCTGGTGGAATACGGCCATGGTGCTCCCGTTCGACCCGCTCGGACTCGTGAAGCGGCGCGTCGGCATCTGGTTGCTGAACCGGACGATGCGTGACGGGATCGACCTCCGGAAGCTGCGGTTCCTGCCCGACCACCTGACCTTCCCGCTGCGGCGCGACGGCCTCGACCCGGTCCCGGAGCTGATCGAGACGCAGGGCTCCGCGCCGGTGACGAAGCTCGCCGACCTCTTCGGCAAGGGCGTCTGGCTGGTGAGCGGGTACGACGAGGCGCGCGAGCTGCTCTCGGGCGGTCCCGAGACGTGGTCCAACGACCTGGGGCAGTTCGTGTCGCAGGACGGCCGCGCCGAGGAGGAGCAGATCGGTGGCCTCGGCATGACCGACCCGCCGCTGCACACCCAGCTGCGTCGGTACCTCACCCCGGAGTTCACGATGCGCCGCCTCGCGCGGTTGCAGCCCGGGATCGAGCGGATCGTCGAGGCCCGGCTGGACGCGATGGAGGCGGCAGGGGCCGGGGGACGCGCCGTCGACCTCGTCCAGGAGTTCGCGTTCGCCGTGCCGTTCGACGTCATCTGCGACCTGCTCGACCTCCCGGTCGAGGACCGCAAGCGCTTCCTCGACCTCGGCGTCGCCCGGTTCGACCTCACCGAGGGCGGCGTCGGCGTCTTCGGCGCGGCCGCGCACACGCGGGAGTTCCTCATCAACGCCGTCCGGGAGCAGCGCGACGCTCCCCGGGACGGGCTCATCGGCGGCCTGCTGAAGGAGCACGGCGACGAGCTGGACGACGTCACCCTCGGCGGGATCGCGGACGGCGTCTTCCTCGGCGGCTACGAGACGAGCGCGTCGATGCTCGCGCTCGGCGCCTACCTGATCACCACCACCCCGGCGGCGGGGGAGATGCTGCGTTCCGACCCGGAGTCGGTCGACCGCGTCGTCGAGGAGCTGCTACGGCACCTCTGCGTCGTGCAGCTGGCGTTCCTGCGGTTCGCCAAGAAGGACGTCGAGATCGGCGGCCGGCTGATCAAGGAGGGCGACGCCGTCGGCGTCTCCCTCCTCGCGGCCAACCGCGACCCGCGGCTGGGCGACGACCTCGGTACCTTCGACCCCACGCGCGAGCCCACCCGGCACCTGTCCTTCGGGTGGGGCATGCACCGTTGCGTCGGGGCGGAGCTGGCGCGGATGGAGCTGCGCACCGCGCTGCGGATGCTGGCCCAGCGGTTCCCCGACCTGGCCATGGCGGCGGACATCGGCGACCTGGACTTCCGCAAGCTGTCGGCGGTCTACGGCGTCGAGGCCCTGCCGGTGCTGCTGTACGGCGACCAGCTCGCCGGCGCCACGGTCTGAGTCACGCCCTGCGCTCACCCTGAGCGGAATCGAAACAAGAGCGGAAGCGCGGCGCTTGTCCGCGTTGTGACGACGACGGCACCCGCACCGGCAGCGATCCCCGACGACACCGGCGACACCGGTGACTCCGAGGAGGCGGTCCCGCTCCGGCTGCTGGTGACCCTCGCGTTCATCGCGGCGTTCTCGCCGCTCGCGGTCGACCTCTACCTCGCCAGCTTCCCGGAGATCCGCCGGGACCTGGCGACCTCGCCCGGGTTGGTCCAGCTCACGCTGACGGCCTACCTGGTCGGCGTGTCGGTCGGGCAGCCGGTGTGGGGCCCGCTGTCCGACCGGTACGGCCGCCGGTCCACGCTGCTGGTCAGCAACGCGATCACGGTCGTGTCGTCGGTCGCGGTGGTGCTCGCGCCGACGATCGGTGTGCTGATCGGCGCCCGCCTGGTGCAGGCGCTCTCGGCCGCCTCCGGCATGGTGATCGCCCGCGCGATGGTGGCGGACCTCGCGAAGGGGTACGCCGGCGTCCGGGCGCTCGCCCTGATGATGACCACCGTCGGCGCGGTCCCTGTGGTCGCGCCGGCGGCGGGCGGCGCGCTCGCCGCCTTCCTGCCCTGGCGGGGGGTCCTGGCCGTGCTCGCCGTGGTCGTCGCGGTCCAGCTGGTCGTGACCGTGGTCGTCGTACGGGAGACCCTGCCGCCCGAGCAGCGCTCGCCCCGCCTCGACTACGGCGACCTCGCGAGGGTGGTCGCGCGGCCGGCGTACGTCACCTACGCGCTCACGCTCGGGCTCTGCGTCGGCTCGGTGATGTCCTACGTCGCCAGCGCGTCCTTCGTCTACCAGGACGTGCTCGGCTTCACGCCGCTGGTCTTCGGCATCGCGTTCGCGGTCAACGCCCTGGGCATGACGTCCGCCGGGTTCCTGTCCGCCCGGCTCGCCCGGCGCCGCCACCATCCCGCGCGCACCGTCGCTCGTGCCCTGCCCGGCGCGGTGCTGTGCTGCCTGCTGGTCGTCGCCGCCGCGCTGTCGCCGTGGCCACTGCTCATGGTGGTCCCGGTCTTCGGCAACGCGTTCTTCAGCAACCTGGTGATGGGCAACTGCATGGGGCTGGCGATGGAGCAGGCCCGCGGCCTGACCGGGGCCGGATCGGCGATGCTCGGCCTGTTCATGTTCGGCATCAGCGCCCTCGTCACACCAATGGCCGGGCTGATCGGCGGCGTCGGCTCCGCCGTGACGATGGGGCTGGTGATGACGTCGATGTCCATGCTCGCGTCGCTCAGCTTCGCCCTCGGCCGGGCGTGGATCGCTCGGCACCCGGTGAGCGAGGCCGCCTTCGCGTGACGCACCCCACGCACATCTGGTCAGCCCGATCAGAACCATAGAGGAGTAAGTCAGTCGACCTTAGGTTGTTTCCATGAACCGAGTACTCCCCGGCTCCACACGCCTCCCTGCCCTCTTCCTCGCTCTCGTCCTCGGCCTGGCCGCCCTCACCGGCTGCAAGGCGAGCGGCGCGACTGGTGGCGAGGAGACCACCATCCGCTACCAGAGCTACGCCGGCGCGGTCGACCCGCTCCTGCTCGCCGATGCGCTCGGCAAGCTCGACGGACTCACCCTCAAGCGCGAGGGCGACGTGACCGGCGGACCCCAGTCCCTGCAGGCCGTGCTGTCGAACCAGACCGACATCTCCGCCAACGCGTTCTACGGCGCGATCGCCCAGCTGGCCTCGACCGGAGCGCCGATCAAGGCGGTCATCCCCTCCTACGGCTCCAACGACAAGTCCAACCAGAAGGTCGTCGTCCTCGACGACTCCGACATCAAGAGTGCCCAGGACCTCGTCGGCAAGAAGATCGCGGTCAACACCCTCGGCGCCAACGCGGAGGCCGTGCTCGACACCTGGTTCGAGCAGGAGGGGGTGGACCCCGACGACGTCACCCTGGTCCCGCTCCCGCCCCTCAACACCCCCGACGCCCTGCAGAAGGGTCAGGTGGACGCCGCGGTCGTCGGATTCCTCGGCTACGAGCAGATGAAGCAGCAGTTCGGCGTGCGCGAGCTCACCGACGACGTGAAGGTCGTCGGCGGCCCCTACGCCGGCGGCGGCCTCGCGATGCGCGACGACTTCATCAAGGACAACCCCGACACCACCCGCGAGCTCGTCGAGGGCATCGCCGCCGCCATCGATTTCATCGAGACGCACACCAAGCAGCAGGTCTTCGACGTCTACTTCCCCTACCTCAAGAAGGAGGGCTTCGAGGACTACATCCCGGCCATCCAGACGAACTTCCCCGGCACCACGGGTCTCGACGCCCACCCCGTGATCCACGACGAGGACATCTCCCGCTGGACGAAGTGGCTCCAGGACCGCGGTGACCTCGACGGCGACCTCGACGTGTCCGACGTCTACACCAACGAGTTCAACCCCAACGCCTGAGAGCGAGAGACCCATGAGTTCACGCATCGAGCTGAGCCACGTCGGACAGACCTTCTGGGTCCGCGGCGACGACGACAAGCAGCTCCGGGAGTTCGTCGCCCTCGACGACGTCGACCTCACGGTCGGAGCCGGTGAGTTCCTGACCCTGGTCGGACCCTCCGGCTGCGGCAAGTCGACGGTGCTCGACCTGATCGCCGGCCTGGCCACGCCGAGCAGCGGCCGGCTGACCATCGACGGCCGGCCCATCACCGGCCCGGGCCTCGACCGGAGCGTCGTCTTCCAGCAGTACACGCTGCTGCCCTGGCGGACGGCCGCGGCGAACGTCGAGTTCGCGCTGGAGGCCAAGGGCGGCAGCACCAAGCGGCAGCGCGCGGCCACGGCCCGGGAGTACCTCGAGCTCGTGGGTCTGAGCGAGTTCGCCAACCGCTACCCGCACGAGCTGTCCGGCGGCATGAAGCAGCGCGTCGCCATCGCCCGGAGCCTCTCCTACGAGCCGGAGGTGCTGCTGATGGACGAGCCGTTCGGCGCCCTCGACGCGCAGACCCGGGAGCGGCTCCAGGAGGAGCTGGTCGGGATCTGGCGCCGCCTCGGCACCACGATCGTGTTCATCACCCACGACATCGAGGAGGCCGTCTTCCTGGGCCAGCGGGTCGCCGTCATGAGCTCCCGGCCCGGCCGGATCAGGGAGACCATCGGGATCGACCTGGACCGCGACGACGCGGGCGAGACGGACATCCGGGCCTCGCGCCGGTTCGGCGACTACCGCCACCACGTCTGGTCGCTGCTGCGGCAGCAGCACCTGGACGCCGTACCCGACAAGGAGCTCGCCAGTGCCTAGCCTGCTCGCGGAGAAGACCGAGGCGCGGCCGAACCCGCGCCAGGAGGAGGCGGTCCGGGCCAAGGGCGCCTCGCCCCGGCGGCGGCGGGCGGTCACCTTGGCCCGCGGTGCCGCGGGCCTGCTCACCCTCGCGGTGATCTGGGAGGCGGCGCCGCGGATGGGGCTGGTCGACAGCTACTTCATCCCGCCGCTGCACGTCGTCCTCCAGGAGTGGTGGAGCATGGCGACCGACGGCGAGCTGCTCAAGCACGTCAAGGCCAGCCTGGTGCGGTCCGGGATCGGCTTCTCGCTCGCGATCCTGATCGCGATCCCGCTCGGTGCCGCGATCGCGTGGTACCGCCCGGTCCGCGAGTTCTTCCAGCCGGTGCTCGAGCTGTTCCGCAACACCGCGGCGCTGGCGATCCTCCCGGTGTTCACGCTGCTGCTCGGCATCGGGGAGACGTCGAAGATCGCGATCGTCGTCTACGCCTGCTTCTTCCCGATCCTGCTGTCCACGATCACCGGCGTCGCCACCGTCGACCCGCAGCTGCTGCGATCGGCGAAGGTGCTGAACCTGTCGGCGGTCGCGACCTTCCGCAAGGTCGTTTTCCCGGCCGCGCTGCCGACCATCTTCACCGGCATCAGGATCTCCGGCGCCGCCGCGATCCTCGTCCTCATCGCCGCCGAGATGATCGGCGCCACCGCGGGCCTCGGCTTCCTCATCAACTACTCGCAGTTCAACTTCCTCATCCCCAAGATGTACGCCGCGATCATCACCACCTCGATCATCGGCGTCGCCGTCAACTACGCCCTGGTCGCGCTGGAGCGCCGCTTCTCGCGCTGGCGCCCGGCTTGACCCTCAAGGAGACGACAGACATGACCAAGAAGAACCGACAGCTCTCGCTCAACGCGTTCCTGCACGACACCGGCCACCACGAGGCGTCCTGGCGCCACGCGGACTCCTCGGTCGAGCGGGCGCACGACATCGAGTTCTACATCGAGCAGGCCCAGGCCGCGGAGGCCGCGAAGCTCGACGCGATCTTCTTCGCGGACTCGCCCGGCCTGTGGTCGGCGACGCCGTACCGCCCGACCGCGCACCTCGAGCCGATCACCCGGCTCGCCGCGATCGGCGCCCGCACCCAGCGGATCGGCCTGATCGCGACCGCGTCCACGACGTTCTACGAGCCCTACAACCTGGCCCGCCTGTTCTCGTCGGTCGACATCGCCTCGGGCGGCCGGGCCGGCTGGAACATCGTGACCACGCAGTCGGACTCGGTGGCGCGGAACTTCAACCTGAAGCAGATCCCGTCCCCGGAGGAGCGCTACGCGCGCGCCCAGGAGTTTCTCGACGTCGTCACCAAGCTCTGGGACTCGTGGGAGGACGACGCGGTCCTCGCCGACCGTGCGTCCGGGCTGTTCTTCGACCCGGAGAAAGTGCACGCGATCAACCACGTCGGCACCTACTACCAGGTCGAGGGCGCTCTGGCCGCGCCCCGGTCGCCGCAGGGCCGGCCGGTCTACGTCCAGGCAGGCTCGTCCAACGAAGGCCGGGCGTTCGCCGCCCGCAACGCGGAGGCGATCTTCACCGCCCACCAGACGATCGGCGACGCGCGCGCCTTCTACGACGACATCAAGTCGCGTGCGGTCAAGCTCGGCCGCAACCCCGACCACGTCAAGGTGCTGCCGGGCATCAGCCCCTTCCTCGGTGACACCGAGGCCGAGGCCAAGGAGCTGCAGGACCACATCAACTCGCTGACGGTTCCGGCCTACGGGCTCGCGCAGCTCGAGGGCCTCGGCGGCGTCTCGCTCGGCCACCTCGACCTCGACGAGGAGGTGCCGCTGGAGCTGTTCGCCGGCTCCGGCGACGTGCTCGACAACAACCGCAGCCGGCTGATGGTGGTCGCGAACATCGTCGAGCGCGACCGGCCCACGCTGCGCCAGCTGCTGCACCGCCTGGCCGGCGGCCGCGGGCACAACGTCGTGGCCGGCACGCCGCTGCAGGTCGCCGACATCATCACCGAGTGGTTCGAGAACGGCGCGGCCGACGGCTTCAACGTGATGCCGCCGCTCTACCCGCAGCTGCTCGACGCGTTCACCGCCACGGTGGTGCCGATCCTGCAGGACCGCGGGCTCTTCCGCACGGAGTACTCCGGCACCACCCTGCGCGACCACTACGGCCTGCCCCGTCCCGACAGCCTCTACGCGGGCGTGGCCGACGAGCGGGAGGCAGAGCTTGTCTAGCCCCGGGCAGGTCGCCGTCGTCGTCGGCAACCCCAAGCCGGCCTCGCGCACGCTGGCCGCGGCGACCCTGGTCGCGCGCGAGCTGAGCGGGCGCGAGCCGGACCTGGTGGTCGACCTCGCGACCGTCGGCGCCGAGCTCCTCGACTGGTCCTCCGCGGAGGTCTCGGGCCTCGTGGACGCGGTCGGGAAGTCGGACCTGGTGGTCGTGGCCTCGCCGACGTACAAGGGCACCTACACCGGCCTGCTCAAGCTCTTCCTCGACCGGTTCGCCGGCGGGACCGGGCTGACGGGGCTGGCGGTGCCGCTGCTGCTCGGCGGTTCGTGGGCGCACGCGCTGGCCCCGGAGCTCACCCTCCGCCCGGTGCTGACCGAGCTCGGTGCCACGGTCCCGGGCCGCGGGCTCTACGTCATCGACAAGGAGCACGACGACCCCGAGCCCTACCGGCCTTGGCTCGACGCCACCCGGCCGGTCGTCGCCGACCTCCTCGGGAGGCGAGCATGACGGTCGCCTTCACCACCAACCAGGACCTCGACCCGGTGCGCCTGCGGCAGGCGTTCGGCGTGTTCCCGACCGGCGTCGTCGCCGTGGCCGCGGAGGTCGACGGCGAGCTCGTCGGCCTGGCTGCCAGCAGCTTCACCAGCGTCAGCCTCGACCCGCCACTCGTCTCCATCAACCTGGCCACGGCCTCCAAGACCTGGCCGGACCTGCGACGCGCCGAGCGGCTCGGCGTGACGGTGCTCGCGGACCATCACGGTCCGCTGTGCCGGCAGCTGGCGGGGCCGGTGGAGCGGCGCTTCGACGGGGTGGACGTCACGGTGACCGACGGCGGCGCGGTACTGGTCGACGACGGTCTCGCGATGTTCGACACGACGATCTACCGCGAGGTGGACGCCGGCGACCACGTGCTGGTCCTGCTGGAGCTGCACGCCGTCGCGCACACCGACGACATCGAGCCGCTGGTCTTCCACCGCAGTGCGTTCGGCCGGCTGGCCGCGGCGGTAGCGGGGGTCGACGCCCGCTAGAACGTGTTCCACAATGGTGGGATGAGGACCGTTCAGGCCGAAGCCCGCTACGTCCCGGGGGGCGGCGACGCATGGCGCGAGCCGTGGGCGTCGTACGCCGCCCTCCGGGAGCACGACCCCGTGCACCACGTGGTGCCCGAGCGGCATCCCGAGCACGACTACTACGTCCTCACCCGGCACGCCGACGTGCTCGCCGCCGCGGTGGACACCGAGACGTTCAGCAGCGCGCAGGGGCTGACCGTCGCCTACGACGACCTCGAGAAGATCGGGCTGGCCGACAACCGGCCGTTCGTCATGACCGACCCACCGGTGCACACGACGTTCCGCCGGCTGGTGGCCCGCGGGTTCACGCCCCGGCAGGTCGAGGAGATCGAGCCCGCGGTGCGGGCGTTCGTGGTGGAGCGCGTCGAGCGGCTGCGGGCCGCCGGCGGCGGCGACGTCGTGGCCGAGCTGTTCAAGCCGCTGCCGAGCATGGTCGTCGCGCACTACCTCGGCGTCCCCGAGGCCGACCGGGCGCGGTTCGACGACTGGTCCTCGGCGATCGTGTCGGCGAACGCCGCCGACGGTGTCGCGGGTGCCACCGCCGGCGCCGCCGGGGCGACCATGGAGCTGATGGCCTACTTCTCGGACCTGGTCGAGCGCCGCCGCGCCGAGCAGGCGCGCGGGGAGACGAGCGAGGACACCGTCTCGCACCTCGTAGCCGCGACCGCGGAGGAGGACGGTCCGGACCTGCTGGGGATCCTTGCCTTCGTCTTCACCATGGTCACCGGCGGCAACGACACGACGACCGGCCTGCTCGGCGGGTCCATGCCGCTGCTCGCGGCCGATGCAGACCAGCGCAGGGCGCTGGCCGCCGACCCGGGTCTGGTGCCCGACGCCGTCGAGGAGCTGCTGCGGCTGACCGCCCCGGTCCAGGGTCTCGCCCGGACCGTCACCCGTGACGTCGAGGTGCACGGCACGGTGATCCCCGCCGGGCGGCGGGTGCTGCTGCTCTACGGCGCCGCCAACCGCGACCCGCGGAAGTACGGCGAGGACGCCGAGGTGCTGGACATCCGCCGGCGCCCCACCCAGATCCTCACCTTCAGCCAGGGCCACCACCACTGCCTCGGTGCCGCAGCCGCCCGCCTCCAGGCGCGGGTCGCCCTCGAGGAGCTGCTCGCCCGGGTGCCCGACTTCGACGTCGACCCCGACGCGATCGCCTGGGCCCCCGGCGCCTACGTCCGGCGGCCGCTGTCGGTGCCGCTGACGCTGGGCTGACCGCCGGCTCTCACGCGCCGGCCGGCTCCGCCGCTCCCGGACGTACGCCGACCGGCGGGCGCACGGTGCGCTTCACCCGGTGCGGGACGATGCCGAGCGGGTCGTCGTACACCGGGCCGAGCCCGATGGTGCAGGCCGCGATCGCCTGGATGCCCGAGCCGAAGCGGGTGAACGAGACGGGGACGTCGCCGTGGGCGGTGGTCTCGGCGAACGCGCGGCTGATGTCGTCGAGCACCGCGCTGCAGCCCGTGAAGGCCTGACCGACGAGGACCACGCGGTCGGGCGCGACCATGTCCCGCACGGAGGCGGCGACCTGGCCGAGCACCCGCGCGCGGTTGCGCAGCAGGGTGCGGACGAGCTGGTCGCCGACGGCGGCGTAGACCGCGTCGATGGTCGGCTCGGAGATCGCGCCGGCCGCGATCGCCTGGGCGACGACCGCCTCGTCGCCGGCGGTGACCTCGAGGCAGCCGGTGCGCCCGCAGGGGCAGGAGGTCGTCGCGCCCGTCGGGAAGTGGGTGAGGCTGCCCACCCGCGACACCTCCGTCTGCGCGCCCTTGTCGACGGCGACCGCGAAGCCCATCGTCTCGCGGGCGTAGACGTAGAGCGTCACCCCGGTCGTGCCGTGCCGGCGGTGCAGGAACTCGGTCGCTGCGACGGCGGCGACGTGGTCGGCGGTGCGTACGTCGAGCCCGGTGAGGTCGTGCAGCTCGGCCCCGAGCTTCTCGGAGCTCAGGCCGAGCTCACGCCACGGCGCGACCAGCCCGGCCGCGAGCGGCGCCCGCCCCGGCAGGTTGCCGAGCAGCCCGGCGGCCACCCGGCTCAGCCGGTCGAGGTCGGGATCGTCGCCGCGCTCCCGCCGCAGGGTCTCGTGGGCGATCACCTTGCCGGTGAGGTCGCCGAGGGCGACGGTCGCGATCCGGCGGCCGATGTGCACGCCGATGCTCACGAACCGCTCGCCATCGACCTCCACGGGGACACCGGGACGGCCGACGGCGCCGGTGCGGCTGCGGTCCGGCCGCTCCTGGAGCAGGCCGGCGTCCACCAGCTGCCCGACGGCACGGCCCACGGTGGCGACGCTGAGCCCGGTGCGCGCCGCGAGCTCGTCGCGGTGGACGATGCCCTCGGCGCGGACCAGCTCGAGCACCTGGGCCGCGGGCGACCCGAAGCGGCCGCGGGCGACGGTGATCATCGGCGAGACCTGCACGGACACCTCCGACACTTTGTCTAGTGAATAACAAGACTAACGATAGGACATGCCGGGCTGCCGCCGTCGTACCGGCTCGCCCAGCGGTCGGCTTTCGGATCACCGGGATCGGAAACCTTGTCCGGGACACGCTCCGCCACGGACGGTTGAGGAGCTCCAGACCACCGTCCTCAGGAGGAATCCATGACGATCAGCATCGAGCGCGACGCGGCGCCCCACACCGGCGCCACGGCCATCTCCGTCCACAAGCTGGGCAGCCGGATCGGCGCCCGGATCGACGGCGTGCGCCTCGGTGGTGACCTGCCGGCCGAGACGGTCGCCGCGATCCGGGCGGCGATCCTCGAGCACAAGGTCGTCTTCATCCGCGGCCAGCAGCACCTCGACGACGACCAGCAGATCGCGTTCGGCGAGCTGCTCGGTCCGCTCACGACCGCGCACCCGACGGTCAACACCGGCAGCGCGCGGGTGCTCTCGCTCAAGGCGACCCGTGGCATGGCCGCCAACTCCTGGCACACCGACGTGACGTTCGTCGACCGGGTGCCGGCGTTCTCGATCCTGCGCGGCGTCACCATCCCGGCGTACGGCGGCAGCACCAACTGGGCCAACACCGCGACGGCCTACGAGACGCTCCCGCCGGCGCTCAAGGCGCTCGTCGACGGCCTGTGGGCGGTGCACTCGAACGACTACGACTACGCCCACCAGTACGGCGAGGACGGCAGCGTCCGCGACGAGGACACCGACTTCTACCGCCAGCAGTTCACCTCGTCGGTCTACCAGACCGAGCACCCGGTGGTCCGGGTCCACCCGGAGACCGGCGAGCGCACGTTGGTGCTGGGCCACTTCGTGAAGCAGTTCAGCGGCTTCAACGCCAAGGAGTCCGCGGTCCTGTTCAACCTGCTCCAGGACCGGGTCACCAAGCTCGAGAACACCATCCGCTGGCACTGGCAGCACGGCGACGTCGCGATCTGGGACAACCGCGCCACCCAGCACTACGCGGTCGCCGACTTCGACACCCAGCCGCGGGAGGTCCGCCGGATCACGGTGCAGGGCGACGTGCCGGTCAGCATCGACGGGCGGCGGAGCCGGGTGATCGAGGGCGACGCCGGCGTCTACAACCGCCTCGACGACCTGATCAGTTAGATCGGGCCGAGCGCGTCTCCGGCGGAGCCGGCCGGTCTTGGCAGACCGCTGCCGGCCGGGACAGGCCGGGCCGGTCCCCATGCTCGGGCCGGGCGGCTCCGTGTGCACCCACGGAGCCGCCCGGCCCGTCAGTCTTCTCGGAGCCCTAGTCGCGGGCGAGGTCGAGCGCCGCGAGCACCGTCGGCTCGGCGAGCTGCTCGATCTCGACGATCCGGCCCTCGTCGTTGATGACGAAGCCGAAGACGACCTTGGGCTCGCGGTGGACCTGCCAGACGCCGGCGGCGTACCCGTCGAGCCTGATCGGCAGCACCGCCCGCGCCTGGCCGCAGAACCGCTCGGCGACCGCCTGCGCCCCGGTGATCAGGCCGGCGGCGCCCATCCGCACCACCTCCCCGTCGGCACGGACGACGGCGTCGGGGTCGAGCAGCTCGAGCAGCCGGTCGAACTCGCCGGCCCGCGAGGCCGCGAAGAAGGCGTCCACGACCCGCTGCTGCCGCGCCTTCGCCTCGGCCGCCTCGGCGGCGGATGGGTCCTGCACGCGACGCCGGCCGCGGCTGGCGAGCTGGCGTACGGCGGCGGGGGTGCGGCCCGTGATCGCCGCGATGTCGTCGAACGGCACGCCGAACAGGTCGTGCAGGACGAACGAGAGCCGCTCCGCCGGGGAGAGCAGGTCGAGCACCACGAGCAGCGCCGCGTCGACCGAGTCGGCGAGCTCCGACTCCTCGGCCGGACCCGGCGTGGTCGCCGGCAGCGGAGCAGCATGGTCGAGGTCCGTCTCGTCGCGGCGGCCGCGGGACCGGAGCCGGTCGAGGCAGATCCGCGACACCACCGTGGTCAGCCACGCGGCGGGCTTCTCGATCTCCCCCGGCTCGACCGCCGACCAGCGCAGCCACGCCTCCTGCAGCACGTCGTCGGCGTCGTCGGGCGAGCCGAGCATCCGCACGGCCACCGCCCGCAGCCGCGGGCGCTCCTCCTCGAACACTGCTGTCAGGTCGTCGATCTCTGGCACGGGCACATCCTCTCGCGGGGCGTCGTCACCAGGTCGACGTACGGGCCGGGCGTCGTGTGACAGCACGGGGTCGGCGTACGTTCGAGCCATGACGCCAGCAGAGCTGCTCACCGATGCCCTCGACCGGGTCGAGGAGTCCGTCGAGGCGGTGCTCGACGGACTCGACGAGACCGCGCTGACCCACCGGCCCGCGCCCGATGCCAACACGATCGCCTGGCTGGTCTGGCACCTGACCCGCGTCCAGGACGACCACGTCGCCGGCGTCGCCGGGATCGAGCAGGTCTGGATCGGGCAGGGGTTCGTCGACCGGTTCGGCCTGCCGTTCGAGCCGCGTGCGCACGGCTACGGGCACAGCTCGGAGGAGGTCGCGCAGGTCCGCGCGCCGGCCGGGCTGCTGCTGGACTACCACCGCGCCACCCACCGCCAGTCCCTGGACTTCATCGCCGGCCTGGGCGAGGCCGACCTCGACGAGGTCGTCGACAGCCGGTGGGACCCGCCGGTCACCCTCGGCGTGCGGCTGGTCAGCGTCGTCAACGACTGCACCCAGCACGTCGGCCAGGCGGCCTACGTACGCGGTCTACTGGGCTGAGGGCGCCAGGCGGTAGCGCCAGAACACCGGTACGGCGAGCACCGCGGCGGCCAGCAGCACGACCACCAGCACGCCGCCACCTGCCGCCGCAGCGGCCGTGCCGACCATCGCCGCGGTCGCTCCGTGGGCCACGTCGGCGATCCGCGGACCGCCGGCGACCACGACGATGAAGATGCCCTGCAACCGTCCGCGCACGTCGTCGGTGGCCGAGGCCTGCAGCATCGACTGGCGGAACGCGGCCGAGGCCATGTCCGCCGCGCCGCCGATCACGAGCATCAGCACGGCGACGACGACCAGCACGTGCGCCGCGCTCGGGGCAGCGCCGGCCGCGCCGACGGCGATGCCGAAGCCCGTCATCGCCACTCCCCACACCGCGATGCACCACACCACCGCCTGGCCCTGGGCGGAGACCCGCGACACCCAGCCGGACAGCACGCCGCCGAGCACCGCGCCGGCGGGGATGCCGGCGAAGAGCAGCGCGAACGCGAGCCCACCCTCGGTCGGACCGTTGAAGCTCTCGTGGGCGATCTGCGGGAACAGCGCCCGTGGCATGCCGAAGACCATCGCGATGATGTCCACCAGGAAGGACATCAGCAGCACCGGGTGCCCACGCAGGTAGCCGAGACCCTCGACGACCGACCGCAGGCCGGGCGTGCCGGCCGGCGCGCCCTCGACCGGAAGTCGGGGCAGCCGGAGCACCGCCCACATCGTCGCGAGCAGGGTGAAGGTGTCGATCAGGTAGAGCAGCGCGTAGCCGGTGAGCGGGATCAGCGCGCCGGCCACCAGCGGGCCGGCGATCGCACCCGCCTGGAAGACGGTCATGTTCAGCGAGTTGGCGGCGGGGAGGAGGTCGTTCGTCAGCAGCTTCGGCAGGATCGCGCTGCGTGTGGGCTGGTTGATCGCGAAGAACGCCTGCTGCACGGAGAACAGCGCCAGGAGCAGCCACACGTCGGCGCCACCGACGGCGGCCTGCAGCCAGAACAGTGCGCTGGTCCCGATCAGGCCGGTCGTGGTGATCGCCAGCAGCGTGCGCCGGTCGAAGTGGTCGGCGAGTGCGCCGCCCCACAGGCCGAACACCACCAGCGGCACCAGACCGAAGACACCGGTGAGGCCGACGTACGCCGAGGACCCCGTCTGCGCGTAGATCTGCGCCGGCACCGCGACCACGGTCAGCTGGGCGCCGATCACCGTGATGATGTTGGCGCTCCAGAGGCGCCGGAAGTGCGGGTTGGCCAGCGGCCGGGTGTCGGCCAGCAGGCCCCGCATCGTCACCGCAAGATGTTAAGGATTCACCCGTCGTAGGCGACGTGCGGGGTCCAGTCGTCGTCGGGCCGACTGACCGCGCTCCACATCGCCTCGGCGATGGGCGGTGGCGAGAACGGGCCCTCCTTGCCGAGCACGCCGTTGATCTGCACGGCGACCGCCCGCACGCCGCGCTCGCGGAGCGTCGCGTCGAGGCTCGTGACCAGGTTGCGCACCGCCGCCTTCTGCACGCCGAGCGACGGCGCCGCCGGCGAGGGCTTGTCGGCGGCCGCGCTTCCCGTCACGAGCACCCGCGCCCCGGCGTGCAGGTGGGGCAGCGCCGCCTGCACGGCCGGCAGCAGCGCGCCGGCCCCCAGGGCGACGTCCTCCAGCAGCTCGGGCACCGTCAGCTCGAACACGTTCTTCTCGCGCCAGGCGCTCGGGTTGAAGTGCAGCACGTCGATCCGGCCGTGCCGCTCGCCGACGGTCGCGACCACGCGGGCCACGTCGTCGGGATCGGTCAGGTCCACCGCGAGCCCCTCGGCGGCGTACCCCTCCTCGGAGAGGGTCCGGGCGAGGGGGTCGGCCTCCTCCTGGAGCCGTGTGGTCAGGGTCGCGAGATGACCGCCCTGCGCGAACCGGCGGGCGACGGCCAGGCCGAGGCCGGGGCCGGCGCCGAGGACGAGGTAGACCGGAGAGCTCATGGATCGAGCCTAGGACGACGCCTCGACGAACCGGCTGCTCTGCCCATTGCAAAATGGCTGTGGCAGGTTGTCGTATCGCCGTGATGCGGTTCGTGGTGGGGGTGAAGGGCGGTCGACGGGTCCGCCCCGGAGCTGAGGAGATCGACATGACGCACTACCTGATGAGCGTGCACGGGCCGGTCGAGCGCACCGAGTTCGGGAACTACGGCTCCCGCGAGGCGATGGAGCAGGCGTTCGCGGACACCGGCGCCTTCAACGAGCGGCTCAAGGAGCAGGGCTACTGGGTGTTCGCCGGTGGGCTCGAGCCGGCGACGACGGCGACCGTCGTCGACGGCACGGGCGACGCCCCGGTGATGACCGACGGCCCCTACCTGGAGACCAAGGAGGTCATCGGCGGCTTCTGGGTGATCGACGCGCCCGACCTCGACGTCGCGCTCAAGCTCGCCGCCGAGGGCTCGAAGGCCTGCGGCGGCAAGGTCGAGGTCCGACCGTTCGAGGGCCTTGCCTGAGGTCTCGGCGGTCGAGCGGGTCTTCCGCGAGGAGTACGGCCGCCTGATCGCCTCGCTGGTCCGCCGCTTCGGCGACATCGACATCGCCGAGGAGGCGGCCGGCGAGGCGCTGGTGACCGCCCTCGAGAAGTGGCCGGAGTCCGGCGTACCGCCCAATCCCGGCGCCTGGCTCACCACGACCGCCGGCAACCGCGCTATCGACAAGCTCCGCCGCGAGAAGCTGCGCGACGCCAAGCACCAGGCGGCAACGATGCTCTACGTAGACGACACACCCCCCGAACCGACGGGGCCCGTCGAGGACGACCGGCTCCGGCTCATCTTCACCTGCTGCCACCCCGCGCTCGCTCCCGAGGCGAGGATCGCGCTGACGCTGCGGCTGCTCGGTGGCTTGACGGTCGCGGAGATCGCGCAGGCGTTCCTCGTCCCGGAGACCACGATGGCCCAGCGGATCACCCGCGCGAAGAAGAAGATCGCCGCCGCCAAGGTGCCCTACCGGGTGCCCGAGGCGGCGGACCTCCCCGACCGGCTGGGCGGTGTCCTGGCCGTGCTGTTCCTCGTCTTCAACGAGGGCTACCTCGCCACCGGCGACGGCGACCCGGTCCGTGGCGAGCTGACGGCGGAGGCGATCCGGCTCGCCCGGATCCTCCGGCACCTGCTGCCCGAGGAGCCCGAGGTGACGGGCCTGCTCGCGCTGATGCTGCTGATCGAGTCGCGCCGGGAGGCACGGGTCCGGCACGGTCAGCTGGTTCCGCTCGACGAGCAGGACCGCGGCGGCTGGGACCGGGCGCTGATCGCCGAGGGACACGACCTGGTGCGGCAGTGCCTGGCCGCGAACCGTCCGGGCCGCTACCAGATCCTCGCGGCGATCAACGCCGTGCACACCGACGCGCCGGCCGCCACGGACACCGACTGGTCGCAGGTGGTCGCGCTCTACGACCAGCTCACCCGGATCGACCCGTCGCCGATCGTCGCGCTGAACCGCGCGGTCGCGGTCGCGGAGCTCGACGGTCCGGAGGTCGCGCTCGCGCTGGTCGACCGGCTGCCGCTTCCGGGCTACCACGCCTGGCACGTCACCCGCGCCGACCTGCTGCGGCGGCTCGGCCGCAGCGCGGAGGCCAAGGAGGCCTACGACGCCGCGATCGCCGCCACCCAGAACTCCGCCGAGCGCGCCTACCTCAGCCGGAAGCGCGGCGAGCTGATCTGAGGCAGAACGCGGCCTCCCTCGCCTTCCGTGGGACGGCGGTGGCTGCCGAGCCGCTTCGCGGCTGGCTCCCGCGCTCGCGATCGGCACTTGAGCTCGTTCCTCGCGCGTGCCTTTCGCTCACTTGGTCGCCTAATGTGTGTCGGTGACCCTCGAGCCCCTCGCCCTCCCCGTAACCGATGACGCGACGACCTGGTCCGACTGGGTCCAGGACCGGGCGACCACCGAGCTGGACAGCGCCCGGCGGCTCGTGGAGGAGGTGCGCACGGCCTCCACGCAGGACGCGGTCGCCGTACTCCGGAAGTGGGACGCGGCGGCGCTCCACCTCGGCAACGCGGCCGCGATGGGCTCGCTGATCGGCAACGTGCATCCCGACCAGCAGGTGCGCGACCTCGCCGACGCGGCCGAGCAGGACGCGCAGAAGCTCGCCACCGAGTGGAGCCTGGACCGCGGCCTCTACGACGTGTTCGCGGCCCTCGACGGCGACGGGCTCGACCCGCTCGCGGCCCGGCTGCTGGAGAAGGTGCGCAAGGACTTCCGCCGCTCCGGGGTGGACAAGGACGAGCCGACCCGCAACCGGATCTCCGCGATCCGGCAGCGGATCACCGAGCTCGACCAGGAGTTCAGCAAGGTCACCCGCGACGACGTGCGGTCGATCCGGGTCGCGCCCGAGCGGCTCGAGGGCATGCCCGCCGACTGGCTCGAGGCGCACCCGGCGGAGGAGGACGGGCTGGTCACGGTCACGACCGACTACCCCGACGCGGTGCCGACCCGGATGTTCGCCCGGGACCAGGACGTGCGCCGCGACATGTCGGTCGCGTTCCTGCAGCGCGGCTGGCCGACGACCGAGCCGCTGCTGCAGGAGCTGTTCGCGCTGCGGCACGAGCTCGCCACCACCGTCGGGTTCCCGGACTGGCCGTCCTACGACGCCGACGTGAAGATGATCGGCGAGGGCGACGCGATCCCGGAGTTCATCGACAAGATCACCGCCGCCGCGCAGGAGCCGATGGAGCGCGACCTCGGTCTGCTCCTCGACCGCTACCGTCGCGACTTCCCCGACGCCGAGCGGATCGAGCCCTACGACGCGATCCACTACCAGGAGCTGGTCCGGCAGGAGCGCTACGACGTCGACGCGCAGAAGGTGCGCACCTACTTCCCGTTCCCGAAGGTCCGGCAGGGTCTGCTCGAGGTCACCGGCCGGCTCTTCGGCCTCCGCTACGAGCAGGTCGACGTACCGGTGTGGCACGAGGAGGTGACGGCCTACGACGTGTTCCGCGCCGAGGGTGAGGAGAGCCTCGGCCGGATCTACCTCGACCTGCACCCGCGCGAGGGCAAGTACAAGCACGCCGCGCAGTTCACGCTGGCCGACGGCGTCGAGGGCATCCAGAACCCCGAGGGCGTGCTGGTGTGCAACTTCTCCCGCGGCCTGATGGAGCACGACCACGTGACCACGTTGTTCCACGAGTTCGGGCATCTGATCCACCACGTGCTCGGCGGGCACAGCGCGTGGGCCCGGTTCGCCGGGGTCGCCACCGAGTGGGACTTCGTCGAGGCGCCGAGCCAGATGCTCGAGGAGTGGGCCTGGGACCCCGACGTGCTGCGCACGTTCGCGAGCAACGAGGCCGGCGAGCCCATCCCGGTCGAGCTGGTCGAGGCGATGCGCCGCTCCGACGACTACGGCAAGGGCATCTATGCACGCACCCAGATGTTCTACGCGTCGATGTCCTACTGGTTCCACCGCGACGCGGCCGAGCCCGGCGGCCCGCGGGACCTCACCGAGCGGATGATCGAGCTGCAGGAGAAGTACGCCGCCCTGCCCTACCTCGAGGGCACCCACATGTTCGCGAGCTTCGGCCACCTCGGCGGCTACAGCTCGGCCTACTACACCTACATGTGGTCGCTGGTGATCGCCAAGGACATGTTCAGCGCCTTCGACGAGGACGACCTGTTCGACCCCGAGGTCGCAGGGCGCTACCGCGACCGGGTCCTGGCCCGCGGTGGCGAGGCCGACGCCGCCGACCTGGTCGCCGACTTCCTGGGCCGGCCCTACTCGTTCGACTCCTACGCGGCCTGGCTGGCGCGGTAGCTCCGGAGGGGCTGGGCACCCCGTCCGGAACCCCGCCCGGCCCGGCCCCGCTGGTGCCTGCCGCAGCGGAGCTTGTGTCGTCGTACCCTTCTCTGTACGATCACGATATATCGCGAACGATTCGCGATCCTACGACTTGGAGGGAACATCATGAGTCACCGATTCGAGAAGCGCATGGGCCCGTTCTGGATGGCAGGCTCCATCCCCGACTGCGGCCCGTACGACCACGACCACCGCCGGCAGCACCGTCCGGGTGGCCCGTGGGCCTGGGCCACCGAGGGTGGCGGCCACGGCCGTCCCGGCCCGATGGGCGGTCCGCCGCCGTGGCTGGCCGGCCTGTTCGGCATGGGCCGGCCGGAGTCCGGTCGCGGCCCCCGTGTCCGGCGCGGCGACGTCCGCGCCGCGATCCTCGACGTGCTCCGTGCGGCCGCCGGCCGCGAGGAGTCCGTCAACGGCTACCAGGTGATCCAGCAGATCACCGACAAGAGCGGCGGCGCCTGGCGGCCGAGCCCGGGCTCGGTCTACCCGACGATCTCGCAGCTCGAGGACGAGGGCTTGGTCGAGTCCGACGACGAGCGCGGCCGCCGGTCGCTCCGCCTCACCGAGGCGGGCGCGGCGTACTGCGAGGAGAACTCTGCCGAGCTGGAGGGGGTCTGGGCGCCGTTCCAGGAGAGTGCCTCTGACGCCCGGCCGGCGCACGCCGACTTCAAGGCCGAGATCGGCCAGGTCATGAGCGCCGTCTGGCAGATCATCACCACCGGTTCGGAGTCCCAGAAGGACGCCGCGGTGGAGGTGCTGGTCGACGCCCGGCGCCGGCTCTACGGCATCCTCGCCGACGGTCCGGCGCCCGAGGACACCGAGGCCGCCGCGGAGTGAGTCGCGGGGCGCACGCGCCAGTACGCTCGGCGCGTGCGCCCCGGACGCCCCCTGATCGTGCTCGCCGTGTGCGCGGGCTGGCTGGCGCTGACGACGGGGTACGGCGCCGCGGCCACCGGGTCGCAGGTCGACCTCGGCGGCTCTCCGGTTCCGGGCGGAACGGGCAGCACCGACCAGGCCCGTCCCACGGTGCTCGAGCCCGGGCTCTGGACCGACAGCCTCGGGGACGCGGAGTCGCCGTACCGCGACCACTTCTTCCGCTACGAGCGGCAGATCCAGAACAGCACCGTCCACGTCGGGGTCGTCGGTGAGTCGAGCGACGACTACGACGGCTTCGAGCTCAGCGCGACCGGGCCCGACCAGACCGACTGCGGGTCCGTGTCGGCGTCCCCGAGCGACTCGTCGGTCCCGCAGGCCGTCTTCGGCGCCGAGCTGACCATCGGGGGGAGCGAGCCCGGTGACACCTCGTCACCGTGCCTCACCGCCGGCGAGATCGACCTCAAGCTCGAGCGGAGCACCCAGGGCAGCAGCAAGGACGACGAGCTGCCGGTCGCGATCAAGGTGGTCGAGGAGGCGCCGGTCCCCAGCGCCGCCGAGCTCCCGGCGCCACCGGACTCGCCGAGCTACGACCGGATCACCGACGTCAGCGGTGGCGAGCACGTGGATGGCGCCGGCTCCTTCGACGCCGCGCCGCCGGTGCCGCTGTCCGGCGGCCGGGCCGACTTCTCCACCTCGGTCACCGAGGGCGAGGAGCGGCTCTTCCGCGTCCCGCTCGCCTGGGGCCAGGCGTTGTCGGTCGCGGCGCACGCGCCGAAGCTGGACGAGAAGACCTACGTGGACGTGCGCAGCTACACCGGGGTCGCGGTCTCCGTGCAGGTCGTCGGACCGCTGCGGGACACCGTGACCGGCGCCGTCTCCGACGTCGCGACCAGCGGCAGCTACGACGACTCCGAGCCGCTCGACCTCAGCGACGCGCTCCCGCCCGTCGGCTACCTCAACCGGTGGAGCAGCCTGCCGGCCGACGTGCCCGGCGACTACTGGATCTCGATCGCCGCCTCCCCGAAGCCGGACGCCGTCGACGAGCCGCTCGCCGTACCCCTCGACGTCGCCGTCGAGCTCACCGACCAGTCCGGCGCGCCGTCGTACTCCGGCGGCGTGCTCGCCCAGGGCGGCGGCAAGTTCACGGGCAGCTACGATCCCGCCCGACCGTTCCTGATCGGCCCCGGCCAGTTCGCCGCCGTCGCCTCCGGCTCCCCGGTCGCACCCGGCGACGAGGACTCCGGCTGGTGGGGCACCCGCCGCTACGCCGGCCTGGCCCTGCTCGTCGCCGGCGCCGCCTCCTGCGCCGCCGGCCTCTGGCGCCTCCGCGCCTCCTCCCGCCGCCACCCCCGTTGAATCGAGGTTCCCGCGGGGTTGATTCGAAGGTCCCTGCGGGTTCGTTCGAGGTTCTGTGCGGCGGGGCCCGCACAAATCCTCGAGTCAACGTCGACGAACCCTCGATTCGACCCGTACGGACCCTCGAATCGACCTTGAGCGACCTTCGATTCAACCCAGCAGGAGGAAGCCGCCGGCGAGGAGGGCGAGGAGGCCGGCGACGAGGAGCACGACGGCGGAGAGGGTGCCGCGGGCTGCCGTCGGAGAGGAATCGGGAGGGGAAGCGGGAGGGGGAGAGGGAGCGGGGTACGCGACGTGCTGGGGCGGCGGGGGAGGCGGCGGCAGCAGGGAGGTCGGGGCCGGGTGCGGCGCCGTGCCGAGCGGCGGCGGGGGCGGCGGGGGCGGAGCGGTCCGGGGAGGTACGGCGAGCGAGGCGTAGTCGTCGACGACGTCGATGGGGTCGTCGGCGGCAAGGGGCAGGGCGAGCAGGGCGAGCAGCGCGGGATGCTGCCGGAGCTGGGACGCGGTGGGCCGCGTGCCCGGGTCGTACGTCGTCGCGGCGGCCACCACGTCGAGCACCAGGTCGTGCCCGCGGTCGCCGGTACGGAGCTCGTCGACCCGCGGCGGCGTCGGCACGGGGTCCGCCGGCGGCCGTTGGGCGGTCAGCATCTCGAGCACGACCATGCCGAGGGAGTAGACGTCCGCGCTCGGCATCGGGTCCGCGCCCTGCACCTGCTCCGGCGACATGTAGCCCGGCGTGCCGATCACCGTCCCGAGCTGGGTGAGCCGCGGCTCGTCGCTCGGGACCGCGATGCCGAAGTCGGTCAGCAGCAGGTGCGGCACGCCGCGCCGGGTCGGCTCGAGCAGCAGGTTGCCCGGCTTGACGTCGCGGTGGACGATCCCGGCGGCGTGCACCGCGGCGAGGGCGTCGGCCGTCTGCGCGGTGAGGTGCCCGATCCACGCAGGCGGCAGGGCGCCGTACCTCCGCATCAGCCCGGACACCGAGCCGCCGCGCACGAGCGGCATCGTGAACAGCACCCGGTCGTCGACGCCGGCCCAGGACAGCGGCGTCACCACGTGCTCGTGGTTGATCCGCACCGACTGCTCGCGGACGAACCGCAGCAGCATCGCCGCGTCCGCCTGGCGCAGCATCTTGGCGGCCTTCACCTGGCCGTCGGCCCGGTCGAGCACGGCCCAGACCGTGCCCATGCCTCCGGACGCGATGGGGTCGAGCAGCTCGTAGCGACCGGCGAACAGCTCACCCATGCGGGCAGCCTATTGCCGGCTCAGAGGTTGGTGGCGCGGTGCACCCACACCGAGTCGGGGACCATCCCGACCTTCTCGTAGAGCGAGAGGGCGCCGGTCCGGGAGTCGGTGGACAGGCAGGAGGAGACCGCGCCGTGCTCGCGACCGGTGCCGAAGGCGGCGACGAGCAGCGACTGCGCGAGGCCGCGGTTGCGGTGCTCGCGGTGCACGGCGATCTTCGCGACGTAGGTCTCGCGGCCCTCCTCGGCGATCGTCGAGAAGGACGCGCCGGCGATCCGGCCGTCCGGACCGGTGACGACCTGGAGGTGCCACGGCTCGAAGCCCGGCCGCTGCCAGACCTCGGCGGCGAAGTCCTCGAAGGTCGACTTCTCGCGGTCCGACCACTCGAGGAACGCGTCCTCGATGACGTGCCAGGCCTGCTCGTGGTCGGCCTCGGTCGCCTCGCGCAGGGCGTACCCCTCCGGCAGCGGGCGCTCCTCGATGGTCGCGCCCTGCGGCAGCCGCAGCACCCAGCTGGTCCAGCGGACGAAGTACCCCAGCTCGGTGAGCAGCCGGTCGCCGTCGGAGCCCTCCGGCACCGGCATCCCGACGACCTGGGAGCCGCGGGAGCGCGCGAGGTCGCGGATCCAGGCGGCGAGCCAGGTCCCGATGCCGCGCCCTCGGTGCGACGGGAGGACCGCGGCGTCGTACCGGTCTCCGCCCATCAGCTCGGCGTACGCGACGATCCGGTCATCGTCCAGGACGGCGATCGAGCTGCCGGCGAGGTCGTACGACGGCCGCTGCCACTCGGCGACGAGGTCGGCCTCCTCGATCTCGACGGAGCCGATGTCGTGCTTCTCCTGGGCGGCGATGACCTCCCAGACGGCGTAGGTGTCGGAGGGCCGCAGCGGCCGGGTGGTCAGGTCGGCGGGCAGTGAAATCGCAGGCACCCGGGGGATTGTGGTCCACCCGGGTGCCTGCTGCGACTGGTTTGACGCCTCACGCGTTGCGGATCGCCGAGACGTCGAACTCGAGCTTGACCTTCTCGGAGACCAGGACGCCGCCGGTCTCGAGCGCCGCGTTCCAGGTCAGGCCCCAGTCCTTGCGGTTGACCGTGGTCGAGCCCTCGAAGCCCACGCGGAGGTTGCCGAACGGGTCCTTCGCGGAGCCGCCCTCCTCGAAGACGATGGTGACCGGCTTGGTCGTGTCCTTGATGGTGAGGTCGCCGACGATCGTCCACTCGTCGCCGTCGCGGGAGACCGCGGTGGAGACGAACGACCACTCGGGGTAGGTCTCGACGTCGAAGAAGTCAGCGGACTTGAGGTGGCCGTCGCGGTCGGCGGTGCCGGTGCTGATGCTGGCGGCCTGGATGGTCAGCTTGACCCAGGACTCGGCCGGGTTGGCGGTGTCGATGTGGGCGGTGCCGGCCCACTGGTCGAAGGCGCCCCGCACCTTCGTGACCATGGCGTGGCGGGCGACGAAGCCGAGCCGGCTGTGGGCGGTGTCGATCGTGTAGTCGCCGCTGATGTCGGTGAGGGCGGCGGTGGCGGTGGTCTCGGTCATGGTGACTCCTCGGTGAGAGCGGTTTGGTTGAAGACTCAACCACCATAACCGGACCCCGGTCCGGATCTATTCCACCGACGGCACTCTTCTTCGTGAGCTCCCGGGAACACGCGAGCGGGCCGGCGCCTCCGGGTGGGAGGTGCCGGCCCGCTCGAAGGGTCGTGGGGTGCGCCGTCAGGCGGCGGAGGCCGTCGCGTGACCGCCCACCGTGATCCACGCGGCTTCCATGTGGGTGCGTCCGGTCTCGTCGGTCACCGGAACCCAGCGCTGCTCGAGTCGCTCGTCGGTCATCCGAGTGTCGGTCATGTGACACCTCCTGTTCATCTTGCGTTCACCAAGATAGCACGTCCCCCACATGGACCCCCGAATCGCGGCGCAAATGCGCCGCCGCGCTCCACCCGATGCCGGGGTGGCTACGAGGGTGCGGGCTTCTCGCGGTCGATTGCAGGGTTTCTGCCCGAATGCGGGCAGGAACTTGCTCGACGTCCGCTGTCCCCGCATCATCGGGGGATGCCGGTCGACCAGCGCCTCCTCCGCCACGTGATGGCGGGCAGCGGACTGAGCGCGGCCGAGGCCACCCGCGTGGTGGAGGACGTCATCGCCTACCTCGCCGAGCCGGTGGAGGACGTCGTACGCCGCCGGCACGCGGAGATGAAGACCTTCGGCGCCAAGAACGACGAGATCTTCGCAAGGCTCCGCGAGGAGCTGGCCGGTCGCGTCGTCGCCGCGCCCGACCTCACCGAGCGCCAGCTGCGCCGGATCGTCTACGGATAGGGAGACACCCATGTGCGGGATCGTCGGATACGTCGGCAGTCAGCAGGCAGCGCCGCTGCTGCTCGAGGGGCTGGCCCGGCTGGAGCACCGCGGCTACGACTCGGCGGGTGTCGCGGTGCTCGGCGGGACCGGGCTGCGCGTGCACAAGGGCGCCGGACGCGTGCACGCGCTGACCGACTCGCTGCCGAAGCGGTTCGCCGGGCGGACGGGCATCGGCCACACCCGCTGGGCGACCCACGGCCCGGCGAACGACGTCAACGCGCACCCGCACACCGACGGCAAGGGCCTCGTGGCAGTCGTGCACAACGGGATCATCGACAACGCCGCCGCGCTGCGCGCCGAGCTCTCCGACGACGGCATCGAGCTCGCGTCGGACACCGACACCGAGGTGCTGGCGCACCTGGTCGCCCGCTCGAGCGCCGAGACCTTCGAGGCGAAGGTCGCCGAGGCGCTCGGTCGCGTGGAGGGCACCTACGGCGTCGCGTTCCTCCACGTCGACTTCCCGGAGCAGATGGTGGTCGCCCGCAACGGCAGCCCGCTGCTGGTCGGCGTCGGCGAGAAGGAGACGTACGTCGCCAGCGACCTCGCCGCGATCGTCCGCTACACGACCACGGTCGCCCACCTCGAGGACGGCGAGATGGCCTTGCTCACGCCGGCCGGCTTCTCGACGTACCGGCTGGAGTCCTCGGGCCTCGCCGCCTCGCCTCGCACCGCGTCCCGGCTGGACGTCGACCCGGACGCCTACGACGCGGGCGACCACGAGTCGTTCATGCACAAGGAGATGTCCGAGCAGCCGACCACCGCGCGGCGGGTGCTGAGCGGCCGGCTCGACGAGCGGTTCGGCACCGGCCACCTCGGCGGGCTCAACCTCGACCCGCGCGACCTCCGGGCGATCCGGCGCGTCAAGATCCTCGGCTGCGGTTCGGCGTTCTACGTCGGCCAGATGGGGGCGACGCTGCTCGAGGAGCTGGCCCGGGTGCCTGCGGACGCGGAGGCCGCCTCGGAGTTCCGCTACCGCAACCCGATCATCGAGCCGGAGACGCTCTACGTCGCGGTGAGCCAGTCCGGCGAAACCATCGACACCCTGCTCGCCGTGCAGGAGATCCGGCGCAAGGGCGGCCGGGTCATCGGCCTGGTCAACGTGGTCGGCTCCGCGATCGCCCGCGAGGTCGACGGCGGGATCTACCTGCACGCCGGCCCCGAGGTCGCCGTCGCCTCGACCAAGGCCCTGACCAACATGTTCCTGGCGTTCGCGATGCTCGCGATCCAGCTGGGCCGGGTGCGCGACCTCTCGATCGCCGATGGGCGACGGCTCATCGCGGCGCTGAACGCGCTGCCCGAGCAGATCGAGCAGGTGCTCGCCACGGAAGACGCGCTCGCCGAGACGGCTCGTCGCCTCGCGGGTGCCGAGAGCCTGTTCTTCGTCGGCCGGGTCCGCGGTTACCCCGTCGCCCGCGAGGGCGCGCAGAAGTTCAAGGAGATCAGCTACCGGCACGCCGAGGCCTACCAGACCTCCGAGCTCAAGCACGGCCCTCTCGCGCTGGTCTCGCCCGAAGTCCCGACGGTCGCGATCGTCCCCGACGACGAGCTGGTCGAGCGCAACGTCGGCGCGCTGCACGAGATCGACGCGCGCGGCGGTCCGCTGGTGGTCGTGACCCACGAGAACGTCTCCGTCGGCGACCTGGACTGCGAGCGGATCGTCGTACCGAAGAGCGAGCGGGAGCTCGACCCGATCCTGCTCACCATCCCGCTGCAGCTGCTCGCCTACCACGCCGCGCTCGAGCTCGGTCACGACATCGACAAGCCGCGCAACCTGGCCAAGTCGGTCACGGTCGAGTAGTCCTCACGCCGCCCACGGCGGCGTGCCGACCGGGGTGCCGTCGGCCATCGTCGCCGTGAAGCCGGCACGGATCGCGACCTGGAGGCGGGCGGGTGACGAGCCGGGGTTGACCAGCTGGATGGGGTCCCCGGCGGGCACGACCGCGGCGTCGCCGACCCCGAGCTCGGGGCCGTCCGGCACCAGACGGACCCCGCCCGCCAGCACGACGAAGACCTCGTCCTGGTCGAGCACGTGCGCGGTCTCGGAGGACACGCCGCCCTCGACGGTCAGCTGCCACACGCAGGTGCCCGAGGATCCGAGGCTGGGTGTGGCCAGGGACGTGAAGCGGATGCCGGGGATGTCGAAGGTGGGTGCCTCGGTGGCTCGGACGACGTTCATGGGAACTCCTCAAATAGACAAGTACACTTGTACAAGTGCTATTGGCTATCATGGGGCAGTGCCCTCTCGTGTGCAACCTCCCTCGGACCTCGGGATCCTGGTGCTTCTCGCCTACCAGGGGTTCGTCCGCCTGCTCCACGAGGACATGGCGCAGCACGGGTACGACGACCTCGGGCGCTCGGACGGTGTCGTGATGCGGGTGCTCAACGGCGGGGGACGCAAGGTCAGCGACCTCGCCCGGTTGCTCGACATCACGCCGCAGGGCACCGCGCAGATCGTCGAGGAC
Source organism: Nocardioides panacisoli (assembly GCF_039537325.1). Lineage (GTDB taxonomy): Bacteria > Actinomycetota > Actinomycetes > Propionibacteriales > Nocardioidaceae > Nocardioides > Nocardioides panacisoli. The sequence goes on along the minus strand of NZ_BAABAH010000006.1, from coordinate 181,649 downwards.
ATGGAGCGGCGCGGCTACGTCGTACGACGTCCGGACCCGGCCGATGCGCGCGCCCGGCTGGTCGAGCTGGGCGAGCGCGGACGCGGTGCCATCGACGCGGCCCGCGCTTTCCACCGCCGGTTCGAGGCCCGGATGGCCAGGCGCCACGGGGTCGACGCGATCGCCGGCTTCCGCACCGTGCTGGACGACATGGCCGGCGCGGCGGGCGGAGGACTCGACCGCGAGCTGCGCGCCCTCTACCTCTGAGGTCGTCCACGTGACCCAGCGCACCGCACCGCGGAATGGAGTGGTAGTGGCGCGCGCCACTACCGTTGGACGGTGACTTCCGACGATGCGACCACCTTCGCCGATCTCGGCCTCGGCCCGAAGATCCTGAAGGCCCTCTCCGACGTCGGCTACGAGACCCCGTCGGCGATCCAGGCCGAGACCATCCCGCACCTGCTCGAGGGACGCGACGTGATGGGCCTCGCGCAGACCGGCACCGGCAAGACGGCGGCGTTCGCCCTGCCCATCCTGGACCGCCTCGACCTGTCCCAGAAGACCCCGCAGGCACTTGTGCTGGCGCCGACCCGCGAGCTCGCGCTGCAGGTCTGCGAGGCGTTCGAGCGGTACGCCGCGCACGTCAAGGGCGTGCACGTGCTGCCGGTGTACGGCGGTCAGGGGTACGGCGTCCAGCTCTCCGCCCTGCGCCGTGGGGTGCACGTCGTCGTGGGCACCCCGGGCCGGATCATGGACCACCTCGACAAGGGCACCCTCGACCTCACCGAGCTGCGGTTCCTCGTGCTCGACGAGGCCGACGAGATGCTCAACATGGGCTTCGCCGAGGACGTCGAGACGATCCTCGCCGACACTCCCGACGACAAGCAGGTCGCGCTGTTCTCGGCGACCATGCCCAACCAGATCAAGAAGCTCTCGGCGACGTACCTGACCGATCCCGTCGAGATCGCGATCGAGCGCAAGACCCGTACGGCCGACAACATCCGGCAGCGATACCTGATCGTCAGCTACCCCCAGAAGGTCGACGCCCTCACCCGGATCCTCGAGGTCGAGAACTTCGAGGCGATGATCGTCTTCGTCCGGACCAAGAACGAGACCGAGACCCTCGCCGAGAAGCTGCGGGCGCGCGGGGTCAGCGCGACCGCGATCAACGGCGACGTCCCCCAGGCCGTGCGCGAGCGCACGGTCAACCAGCTCCGCGACGGCAAGCTCGACATCCTGGTCGCAACCGACGTCGCGGCCCGCGGCATCGACGTCCCCCGGATCACGCACGTCGTCAACTACGACATCCCGACCGACACCGAGGCCTACGTGCACCGGATCGGCCGCACCGGTCGTGCGGGCCGCAGCGGCGACGCGATCTCGTTCATCACCCCGCGCGAGCGCTACCTGCTCAAGCACATCGAGAAGGCCACCCGCACCACGCTGGAGCAGATGCAGCTGCCGAGCGTCGACGACGTCAACGCGACGCGCCTCGCGCGGTTCGACGACAACATCACCGAGGCTCTGGGGTCGCCGCAGATCTCGTTCTTCCGCGACGTCATCGGCCACTACGTCAAGAACAACGACGTGCCGGAGGCCGACGTCGCAGCCGCGCTCGCGATCGTGCTCCAGGGCGACACCCCGCTGATCCTCGAGGACGAGCCGGAGCCGCAGCGCCGTCCGCGCCGCGACCACGACGACCGCCCGGACCGGGGCGGCGACCGGGGCGAGCGGCCGCGCAAGCCCCGCCGCGGGAGCGACCAGCCGATGGCGACGTACAAGATCCAGGTCGGCAAGCGGCACCGGGTCGAGCCGCGCCAGATCGTCGGCGCGATCGCCAACGAGGGCGGCCTGCAGCGCCACGACTTCGGTGCGATCACGATCCGCGGGGACTACTCGCTCGTCGAGCTGCCCGCGCGGCTGCCGGGCGAGGCGTGGGAGAAGCTCAAGCAGACTCGGATCAGCGGCCGGCTGATCGAGCTGTCCCGCGACTACGGACCGTCGGCGAAGGCCAAGAAGCGCGACCGCGACTGAGCTGGGTCAGGGGGTGCCGGGCTCCTGGTGCACGTCGAGGTGCAGGAGTCGGGCAGTCAGGTCGACCAGCGGGCCGAGCAGCAGCACGACAGCGATGGTGCCGGCGCCGATCGTCGCGCCCAGCAACCACCCGACGAGCGCACCGCCGCCCTGGACGGCGCTGTAGCTCCACCGGAACGGGACCGGAGGATCCCACGCGAGGCCGGCCGCCTCGGCCGGACCCGCCCCGGTGCGGCTGCCGAGGTAGCACGCGATGCCGAGGGCGAGGAGCGGGAAGGCCACGACCAGCACGGTGATCCGGAAGGGCAGCTGCTCGGGCGTGCTGACGAGGTCGAGCACGACCGAGACGGTGCCGCCGACCAGCGCGACCTGCACGACCGTGCCGGCGCCGGGGTAGACCCGGCGTGCCGCCGCCAGCGCGACGAAGACGACCCCGACCAGCAGGTTGGCGATCCAAAAGGAGATCCCCGACCTGATCGCGATGCCGTTGACCAGCGTCGAGTAGCCGTCAGACCCCAGGTCTGCGGTGAGGAGCAGGGCGACGCCGATCCCGAGGACGACGCAACCGGCGAGCAGGAGGGACGTCCGAGCGGGTCCGGGCACCCGGTCAGTATCGGGGACGCCGGAGGGACCGGGTGCGGCGGTCGGGGGACAATGGTCGGCATGGGGGGAGCAAGAACCGCTGTGGCCGCCGCGGCGATCGTGGCCGTCCTCTCCGGCTGCGCAGGTACGCCGGCCGCAGAGCCGAGACCGTCGGAGAGCGCCTCGACCGCGCTCCCGCCGAGCTCGGCCGCGACCTCGCCGAGCGAGTCACCGAGGCCGCAGAAGGAGGGCGCCGCGGCGAGGGTGCCGCGCGAGGTCATCCTGCACCAGCTCGCGATGGTCGCCGAGCGGATCGCCAAGCACGTCCCGATGACGGCGCCGACGCCCGTCGACGTGTCGCCGGGCAGCAACCGGGCCCTCGGCTTCCACCTGCTCGTGGAGTTCGGCTTCCCGGCCGACCAGTGGCAGTACCTCGACGCGCTGTGGACCCGCGAGTCCGGCTGGAACGAGCGCGCGGACAACCCGACCTCGAGCGCCTACGGGATCCCGCAGTCCCTGCCCGGCACCAAGATGGCGGTGGTCGGCCCGGACTGGCGCACCAACCCGGACACCCAGATCCGGTGGGGGCTGGCCTACATCGCGGCGCGTTACGGCAACCCGCAGGGCGCGTGGGCGCACTCGCAGAGGTTCGGCTGGTACTGAGGCCTCAGAGCACCTTCGTGCCGTACATCTCGCCGAGCGGGTCGGCGAGGAGCTCGAACCGCTCGCCGTCGGGTCCGCGGAAGTAGATCGACCGCTCGCTCTCCAGCAGGTAGTCCACGCGCGCGGCGTCCAGCTTCGCGCGCAGGTGGTCCCAGTTCTCCTTGGTCACCGAGATCGCCAGGTGGTGGAGGCTGCCGAGCACCTCGCGGTACTCCTCGAGGTCCAGCCCGGGCAGCGTGAAGTAAGCGAGCAGGTTGCCCGCGCCGATGTCGAAGAAGAAGTGGTCGGATCCCGGGTAGTCCCGGTTCTCGAAGATCTCGGTCAACGGGAACTCCAGCAGGTCCTGGAAGAACCGGATGGTCCTGCGGACGTCGGAGGAGAGCAGCGCCGTGTGGTGGTTGCCGCGGGCCCGCGTCGGCGGGCGCTCGCCCTCGGGCCGGAGGAACTCCCGCTTGATCCGCTCGCGGTCCTGGGTGATCTCGTCGAGCTGTGCACTGTCGAGTGCCATAGGGGTTCTCCTCGAAGGTCGAGCCGTCGACCACGGTAGACCCCCGCGGAGCTCGGGGTCGGCACCCGAAGGTTGACCGAGGGGCTGGTCAGAAGCAGCGGCGAAGTGCAAAGGTGACCCAGGTCACACCGACCTCCTGCTCCCTCGGAAAGGCCGTCATGTCCCGGATCACCCCTGTTCTCACGCGTCCCGTCGTGGCCGCGCTGGTCTCCCTCGCCGCCGCGCTGGTCGCGCTCGTCGCGCCGCCGCCCGCGCACGCCGCGGGCCCGTCGTACGTCGCCCTGGGCGACTCCTACTCCTCGGGTGTCGGCACCCGCAGCTACATCTCCGACGGCACCAGCTGCCAGCGGTCGACGTACGCCTACCCCTATCTGGTCGCGCAGCAGAAGGGGTACGCCCTCAACTTCCAGGCCTGCTCGGGTGCGACGACCTCGACGGTCACGAACAACCAGCTGGGGGCGCTCAGCTCCACGACGAGCTACGTCACGATCTCCGTCGGCGGCAACGACGCGGGCTTCAGCGACGTGGTGACCGAGTGCGCCCAGCCGGGCTGGATGTCGGACTGCAACGGCGCGATCACCAACGCGCGCAACATCATCAACAACACGCTGCCTGGTCGGCTGAACACGCTCTACACCTCGATCCGGTCCAAGGCGCCGAGCGCCGTGGTCGTCGTCGTGGGCTACCCGCACCTGTTCATGGGCGAGGACTGCAACGCGGCGACGTTCTTCTCCCCGAGCGAGGAGACCAGCCTCAACAGCACCGCGGACCTGCTCGACTCCAAGCTCTCCGCCGCCGCCAGCTCGCACGGCTTCAAGTTCGTCAACCCGGTCAGCAGGTTCACCGGCCACGCCGTCTGCGACTCGGTGGAGTGGCTCAACGGGCTGTCGAACCCGGTCAGCGAGAGCTACCACCCCAACCGGCTCGGTCAGAGCCAGGGCTACACGCCGCTGGTCAGCCCGCTGCTCGTCGGCTGAGGCGTCCGCCGCTGGGTCGGGGCTCGCTGGTAGAACCGACCCATGCGGCGAACCTCGGCGGTCGTGCTCCTCCTGCCCCTGCTGGCCGCGTGCAGCGGTGGCGGCGGAGGAGGAGGTGACGACGGTGCGGTGCCGAACGACCTCGCCGACTCGTTCGCGTCCGCGCTCGCCGACACCGCCGCTTCGCTCGCCGACGACGACCCCGACGAGGCAGCAGCCGGGAGCGGGCTCGCCGACCTGACGTTCGTCGACGCCCAGGGCGCCGACGTGGCGGCGGACTTCGTCGACGCGGTCGACGGCATGGACGGGATCGAGCCGACCGTGACGGTGGCCGACACCTCCGCGACGGCCATCACGGTGGACTGGAGCTGGCCGCTGGTCGAGGGCCACGACCCGTGGACCTACCAGACGACGGTCGCCACCCAGGAGACCGGCGGCGACTGGTCCCTCGTGTGGGCACGCACGGCGGTCGAGCCGAGCCTGCGCGCCAAGGAGGTCCTCGACGCGACGACCCTGCCGGCACCGCGCGGCGACGTCACGGGCGCGCACGGTCAGGTGCTCGTCACCGACCGTCCCGTCGTCGAGCTGGGCATCGACAAGACCAAGGTCAAGCCCGCCGAGGCACCTGCATCCGCGCGCGCACTTGCCCAGCTGGTCGGTGTCGACGTGGGGTCCTACGTCGCCGCGGTGAAGGCAGCCGGGCCGGAGGCGTTCGTGCAGGCGATCGTCTACCGGCGAGGCGAGGTCCCTCCCGCCGTACGCGCCGCCAGCATTCCCGGCCTGCTCACCGTCGCCGACAAGCTCGCGCTCGCCCCGACCCGCGAGTTCGCCGCACCGATCCTCGGCCGGGTCGGCCCGGTGACCGCCGAGATGGTGAAGGACGACCCGGACACCTACCACGTGGGCGACGTCGCGGGGGTGTCCGGCCTGGAGGCGAGGTACGACGACCAGCTGCGCGGCCGACCGGGCCGGAGCGTGGTCGCGACCGATCCCGACTCGACGCGGCGGGACCGTCCGCTCACCCGGATCGAGCCGGTGGCCGGCAAGAAGCTCGCGCTGACCCTCGACGAGCGCCTCGAGACCACCGCGGAGAACCTGCTCGCCGGGGTAGGCCCGGCGAGCGCGCTCGTCGCGATCCGCCCGAGCGACGGCGCGATCCTCGCGGCCGCCAACGGCCCCGGCACCGGCGGTCAGAACTACGCGACCTACGGGCAGTTCGCGCCCGGGTCGACGTTCAAGATCGTCAGCACGCTGGCGCTGCTGCGCTCGGGGCTGACGCCGAGCTCGACCGTGCCCTGCACGCCGTCGGTCACCGTCGACGGGAAGCGGTTCGAGAACTACGACGACTACCCGCCGAGCGCGATCGGCGACATCCCGCTGCGTACGGCGATCGCGAACTCCTGCAACACGGCCGTGATCTCGCAGCGGGGCCGGCTCGGCAAGGACGACCTCGTCGACGCGGCGGCCTCGCTCGGCCTCGGCGTGGACCACGACCTCGGCTTCCCGGCCTACTTCGGCAGTGTCGAGCCACCCGCCTCGGAGACCGAGGGTGCCGCCGACATGATCGGCCAGGGCACGGTGCTCGCCTCGCCGATGTCGATGGCCACCGTGATCGCGAGCGTGCAGGCCGGCAAGATCGTCGTGCCCCGCCTCGTCGAGCAGGTCGACGTCGCGGCGCCCAAGAACGTCGACGAGCCGAGCAACGGCGAGGTCGCGGCGCTGCGGGACATCCTGCGCGCGGTCGTCACGTCGGGCTCGGGCGCGGGCCTCGCCGACGTGCCCGGCCCGCCGGTCATCGCTAAGACCGGGACCGCCGAGTTCGACGGGCCCCACGGCCGCCAGACGCACGCCTGGATGGTCGCCGCCCAGGGCGACCTCGCCGTCGCCGTGTTCGTGGACGTCGGCAGCTCGGGATCCGGCACCGCCGGCCCCATCCTGGAGTCGTTCCTCCGGGCAGCCGGCTGAGCAGCGCTCGTAAAGGTCGGGACTTTTCTTCCGGTACCGCTGGACGCGCGCGGCGGACCGGCTATCCTGGGGCTGTCGTATTTCGGAGGGAGCACCGAGAACGACAGAGCCCCCGTTTGAGTTGACCCCATGCAACTCCGGGGGCTCGCTCCTTTTTCCTGTTTCAGGGGCAGCGGCCGAGGGTGGCGAGGAGCCGGTCGCCGCTGCCTGCGGTGTCGGGGACGGGGAGCGGTCGACCGAAGCCGTCGGGATGGTCGAGGGCGAGGGCGACGGCGGTGGGGAGCAGCTCGGCGGCCAGCGCGTCGGGGACCGGCACGGAGTGGCCGGTGACGCGGCCGACGTCCCAGCCGTGGACGGTGATCTCGACCGCGGCGAGGCGGGCGATCGTGTCGACGGCGACGGGGTGGCCGGCGACGTCGACGTACGGCGAACGCGCGGCCAGCCAGCCGCCGAGCAGCGCGCAGGCCTTCTCCTGCAGGCTGATGATCCGCAGCTCCAGGGGAGCCGGTGCCTGGCTGTGCAGGTCGATCGCGCCGCCGGCGCCCTCCCCGAAGGCATCGAGGGCGTCCTCCATGTGCGCGAGGAGGTCGCCGAGCCGCCAGTGGTCGCACGGCGTGGGCAGGCTGAGGTGCTGCGGCCCGACGGTGACGAGGGCGGCACGGGTGTAGGCCAGCGAGCGCTCGAGCAGCTCCACACCTGGCGGAGCAGGATCGAACGCCGGCCCCGGCAGGGCCGACACGGTCAGGTGGCCAGCGTCGGCCGGTAGTCGGCGGGCAGCTGCGACGGCAGGCCGAACCGTTCGAACAGCTCGGTGTCGAAGAAGGCGGTCACGTGCCGGACCCGCTCGCCCTCGACGTCGAGGACCTGGAGGTGGAACGGCTCGAAGTGGCCCTCCGGCTGCCGCATGTAGAGACCGAACGCGGGCTGCCCGTTGGCCGTCGTCGCCACCATCGGCATGTCCTCGTAGCCGCCGGGGCACTGGTTGCTGATCAGCTCGCCGATGCTCTGCGCGCCACGGTAGTGGTTGGTGAACGGCGGCATGTCCCACGTCGCGTCGAAGGCGAGCAGCTTGACGATCGTGTCGACGTCCTTGCGCCAGAACGCCTCGAGGTAGGCGTCGAGCATCCGCTGCTGGTCGCTGCTCAGCTCGGGCGTCACGTCGTCGGGCGTGAGCTGCCGCTCGCCGAGCTGGGCGTGCGCGCGCTGGAGCGCCGAGTTCACGGCGGCCGTCGTGGTGTCGAGCGCGGTCGCGGTCTCGGCGGCGGACCAGCGGAGCACGTCGCGCAGGATGAGCACGGCGCGCTGGCGCGCCGGAAGGTGCTGCAGGGCGGCCACGAAGGCGAGCCGGATCGTGTCCCGCTCGGCGACCTCGACGGCCGCGTCCGGCACGGGCTCGAGCCACGGGATGTCGGTGTTCTCGTCGAGGGCGTCGCCGACGCGGGAGTCCGCCGTGCCGAGGCCCGTCGGCAGCGGCCGCTTCGGGCGGCCCTCGAGGTTGGTCAGGCAGACGTTCGTGGCGATCTTGTAGAGCCACGTCCGGACCGAGCTGCGACCCTGGAAGCCGGCAGACGCCTTCCACGCGCGCAGGAACGTCTCCTGGACCAGGTCCTCGGCCTCCTGCACCGACCCGCTCATCCGGTAGCAGTGCGCCATCAGCTCACGCTGGTAGCGGCCCGCGAGCGCGTCGAAGTCGGCCAGCTCGTCGGTCGCGGTGGACGTGGTGGTCTGCTCGGTCACTGCGGTTCCCATCGGTACCCCCGGGTCGTGAGGTGGAGTCTGCCTGATGGGTCCGACCCGAGTCGACGGAGAAACTCATCGGTCATGTCGAACCCTCACTTCGAGCCTGCCGAACCCTCACTTCGAGCACCTCGAGCCTTCAGTTCGAGCGGGCGGGGCCAGCGCTCCGAAGTGAGTGCTCGAGGTGCGCAACCTGAGGGTTCGACGTGCTCGAAGTGAGGGTTCGAGGTGCTCGAAGTGAGGGTTCAGCTCGCGGCGTGGGTGAGGGCGAGGGCCTTCTCGGCGGCGGGGAGGGCGAGGGCACGGTCGGCGGGGACGAGGCCGACGCGGGTGCGACGGTCGAGGAGGTCGTCGACGTCGTGAGCGCCCTCGTGGGTGACGCCGAAGACGAGCTCGGCCAGGGTGACCGCGACGGTGTCGGCGACGGGGGCGAGCAGCTCGTCGCTGGCCAGGCCGGTGGCGTCGACGGCCGAGTCGAGGACCAATGCGGCGTCGGCGCCGAAGCGGCGGACCAGGCGGGCGAAGCCGGGGCGGCCGTCGTCGGCCGCGAGACGGGCGAGCTGGTCGCGGGGCGCCGCGCCGGCGAGCGGGAGGGTCGCGGTGACGCAGGGGCCGGCGTCGAGGCCGGCGTGGGCGACGGCGGCGTCGACGGCGTCCTCGGCCATCCTGCGGTAGGTCGTCAGCTTGCCACCCACGATGGTCACGACGCCGGAGCGGCCGACGATCGTGGCGTGCTTGCGGGACAGGTCCGCGGTCGAGCCGGGGCCGGCATCGAGCAGCGGACGGAGGCCGGCGTAGGACCCGACCACGTCGCTGCGGCGCAGCGGGTGCGCGAACGACGCCGACACCACGTCGAGCAGGAAGCCGATCTCGACCTCGCTCGGCTGCGCGACGTCGGGGATCGGGCCGTCGACGGGCTCGTCGGTCAGCCCGACGTAGATCGTCCCGTCCGGCTGCGGCAGCACCAGCACGAAGCGGTTGCGCTCGCCGGGGATCGGGGCGAACACCGCCGCCTGCAGGCCCGGCAGCGTGTCCGCGCGCAGCACCAGGTGGGTGCCGCGCGACGGGCGGAGTCGTACGTCGTCCACGAGGTCGCCGGCCCAGACGCCCGCGGCGTTGACGACCGCTCGTGCGCGTACGTCGACCGTCGTGCCGGTCAGCTCGTCGCGGAGGGTGACCTGCGTGCCGCTCGCCGCGAGGACCCGGGCGTGGGTGTGGACCGCGGCGCCGCGCGCGGCGGCGGTCCGGGCGATCGTGGTGACCAGGCGGGCGTCGTCCTCGAGCTGCCCGTCCCAGCCGAGCAGACCGCCGCGGAGGCCCCCTCGGCGGAGGCCGGGCGCGAGGCTGAGCGTCGCTGCCGCGTCGATCCGGCGCGGCGGCGGGAGCGTGACCCTGCTGGTGCGCGCGGCGCGACGGAGCAGGTCGCCGGCGATCAGACCGGCGCGGGCGACGCGCGCCTGCGTGCCGCTCATCCGGGCGTCGACGGGCAGCAGCGTGCGCATCGGACGGGTCAGGTGCGGAGCGGTCGTCTCCATCAGGATCCCGCGCTCGACCGCGCTCTCGTGCGCCACGCCGACCTGGCCGTTGGCGAGGTAGCGCAGCCCCCCGTGCACCAGCTTGGAGGAGAACCGCGACGTGCCGAACGCGAGGTCGTGGGCGTCGACGGCGAGCACCGAGAGGCCGCGGCTGACCGCGTCGAGCGCCACGCCGGCCCCGGTGACCCCGAGCCCGATCACGACGACGTCGACGTCGGTGGGTACGCCGGGCAGGCCGGGCGTGATCCGGTGGGCGGGGGAAGCGTTCTGGGCGTTCACGGGGCCAGGTTCCTCTCGACGAGCAGGCGGAGCTCGGCGTCGAGGACGTCCTCGGTGACGTCGTCGTCGAGCATGGTCTGGGCGGACAGGGCGAAGCCGTGCGCGGCGAGGAGCACCGACCGCGCCATCGCGGTCGCATCGCCGGCCCGCACCGTGCCGGCGTCCTGGCCGGCGCGGATGCCCGTCACGAGCACACCGAGCACCAGCTCCTGGGAGCGGCCGCGGCGGGCCAGCACGTAGGGGAGGATCAGCTCCGGGTCGAGCTCGAGGATCCGCACGAACAGCTCGTTCTCGCGCAGCGCGCGCACCGCGCGGACGACACCCTCGGCGATCGTGGCCGGGTCGGGCGCCGAGCCGTCGTACTCCTCGGTCGTCGCCGCGACCAGCTCGCCCCACTCCCGCGTCATCAGGTCGCCGAGCAGCTGCGGCATGTCCGACCAGGCGCGGTAGATCGTCATCCGCGAGACGCCGGCGCGGCGGGCGACCTCGGTCAGCGTCGTACGGCGCCAGCCGACGTCGAGGATGCAGGCACGCGCCGCGTCGAGGTAGCCGTCGCGCGCTGGTGCTTCCGACATCGAGGAGCTCCTTGTGACAGTGTGACAATCTATGCAACACTGTAACACATGACCGAGCTCGACACCGCGCACCGCCAGCCCGAGATGCCCGCGACCCGCTGGGGCGACCCGGGCGAGGCCGGCCCGCTCCCCGACCACGTCCGCGAGCTCGTCTCGATGGTCTTCCCGATCACGGACGCCCCCGCCGCCGAGCGCGTCGACGTCCCGGCGCCGGCGCTCGACCGGGCGCACACGGCCGCGCTGGCCGCCGTCGTCGGGGACGCCGACGTCCTGGTGGACGACGCGACCCGCCGGATCCGCACACGCGGCAAGTCGACGCCCGACCTGCTGCGGCAGCGGGTCGGCGACCTCGGCGACGCACCCGACGTGGTCGTGCGGCCCGGGAGCCACGACGAGGTCGCGGCCGTGCTCGCCTACTGCGGGGAGCACCGGATCGCGGTCGTCCCGTTCGGCGGCGGCACGGCCGTCACCGGTGGACTCGTCGTCGGTGCGGCGGAGCGGCCGTCGTACGCCGGCGTCGTCTCGCTGGACCTCGGCCGGATGCGCCGGCTGCTCGCCGTCGACCCGGTCTCCTCGACCGCGACGCTCGAGCCGGGGCTGCGCGGCCCTGAGGCCGAGGCCCTGCTCGCCGAGCACGGGCTGATGCTCGGGCACTACCCGCAGTCCTTCGAGTTCGCCTCGATCGGCGGCTTCGCCGCCACCCGGTCCAGCGGCCAGTCGAGCGCGGGCTACGGCAGGTTCGACGCGATGGTGGTCGGGCTCCGCGTGGCCACGCCCGTCGGGGACGTCCACCTGGGCAGCGCGCCCGCGAACGCGTCCGGCCCCGACCTGCGGGAGCTCTTCCTGGGTTCCGAGGGTGCGTTCGGCGTGATCACCGAGGTCACCGTGCGGGTGCGCCCGCTCCCGGAGATGAAGGTCTACGAGGGCTGGCAGTGGCCCGACTTCGCGGCCGGTGCCGACGCGATGCGCATGCTCGCGCAGTCCGACCTGCTGCCGACCGTGCTGCGACTCTCCGACGAGAACGAGACGTCGATCAACCTCGCCCGGCCGGACGCGATCGGCGGCGACGCCGCGGGCGGGTGCCTGATGATCACCGGCTACGAAGGCACCCCGGAGGCGGTCGCCGCCAAGCAGGCCGCCGTCACCGAGGTGCTCCGGAAGCTCGGCGGCACCCCGCTCGGGACCGAGCCAGGCGAGTCCTGGGCGGCCGGGAGGTTCGCGGCGCCGTACCTCCGCGACTCCCTGCTCGACGTCGGCGTCCTCGTAGAGACGCTCGAGACCGCGACCTTCTGGTCGAAGCGCGACGAGCTCTACCGCGCGGTGAAGGAGGCCCTCGAGGGCGCCCTCGGCGAGGGGACGCTCGTGCTCTGCCACGTGTCGCACGTCTATGCCACCGGCTGCTCGCTCTACTTCACCGTCGCCACACCGGGAGGCGAGCAGCCCCTCGAGCGCTGGCTGCCCGCGAAGGCCGCGGCCTGCGAGGCGATCGTGCGGTGCGGAGCGGCGATCACCCACCACCACGCGGTCGGCACCGACCACAAGCCCTACCTCACCGCGGAGATCGGTGAGGTCGGCGTGACCGCGTTGCGCGCCGTCAAGCAGGCGCTGGATCCCGCGGGTGTCCTCAACCCCGGGGTGCTCGTCCCGTGAGCCGGTCCTTCTCGTTCCTGGTGAACCCGCTGTCCGGCGGAGGTACGGCGGCGCGGGTCGTCGTACCCCTCGCCCGCCGGTTGCGCGAGGAGGGCGCCGAGGTCGAGGTGACCTACACGGGCTCCGTCGACGAGGTGCCCGCCCTCGTGGCGGCGGCAGCAGCCGCGGACGCGGTGCTCGTCGCGGTCGGCGGCGACGGGATGGTGTCGTCGGTCGCGGGCGAGGTGGCCACCGCGGGCGGCGTGCTCGCCCTGGTGCCCGCCGGGCGCGGCAACGACTTCGTCCGCCAGCTCGGCCTTCCGCACGACGAGGCCGCGCAGGTGGAGATGCTCCTGCACGGCGAGGAGCGCCGGATCGACCTGCTCGCAGCCGCCTCCGGCGGCGTGGAGACCTTCGTCGCCGGTTCCGTCTACTGCGGCGTGGACGCCCGTGCCGGGGAGCTGGTCAACAAGGCGCACTGGCTGCCGTCGAAGCTGCAGTACCCGGTCTCGACGGTCCGCGCCCTCGCGACCTACCGCCCCTTCGACCTCACCCTGGACGTCGACGGCGTCCGCACCGAGCACCGCGCGGCCTGCGTCGTCGTGGCCAACTCGGGCTTCTACGGCAAGGGCGTGCACATCGCGCCCGCTGCCGTGGTCGACGACGGCGAGCTCGACGTCGTGGTGATCGAGGCGGCCGGGCGGATCGAGCTGATCCGCTCGCTGCCGAAGGCCTACGACGGCAGCCACGTCGACCTCGACGAGGTCACCGTGCTGCGCGGCAGGAAGGTCGCGATCTCCGGTGCCTACCGCGGCGGCGCGACCGTCCCGGTCGGCGCCGACGGCGAGCCGATGCCTGCGCTCGGCCCTGATGCGCCGCTCGGCGTCGAGGTCCGCCCGGGCGCCGTGCGGATCCTCGGCTGAACGCGCCATAACCCACGATTCGGTGCGTCATAACCCACGATTCGGCGCGCCAAAAGGGGGGATTCGGCTAGGCGAAGGACCAGACCAGGAGCTGCGTGGGCACGCCGGCGGTGACCTCGTGGGCCGGCTCGTCGGTCATCAGCAGCGCGTCCCCGTCGTGCAGCGGCTCGGCGAGGGAGAACCTGAGCAGCGCCCCCGACGCGACGTAGACGTGCAGCCGCGGCGCAGCGGGCAGGGTGAGGGTCTCGCCGTCCGCGAGCCGCGCGACGCCGTACGACGCGCCGGCGACGCCGATGCCGAGCGGAGCGCCGGCGCCGAGCACGGGCACCAGCCCGCTGCCGTCCGGCACGCCGGTCGTGGCGTAGCCCGGCTCGCCCTCGGCGGTGTCCGGCGTCAGCCAGACCTGGACGAACCGCGCCGAACCGGCCGGTGACGCGAGCTCGGAGTGGCGCACGCCGGAGGCAGCGGACAGCACCGCCACCTCACCGGGGCCGAGCGTGTGCGCCGTACCGCTGGAGTCGCGATGGTCGAGCTCGCCGAGGAGCACGGTGGTGACGATCTCCAGCCCGGAGTGGGCGTGCTCGTCGAAGCCTCGACCGGCTCCCAGGAGATGGTCGTCATGGCACACCAGGGGCCCGAACGAGGCCCAGTCGGGTCGGTAGTGCTGCCCGAACGAGAAGGCGTGGCGGGTCAGCCGGCCGGGCTCGCGGTCGACGAAGCGGTCCGATGATCTGCGGATCTCGACGGTCACAAGGCAGGATTGTCCTCGTGGCCCCCGAATCGCCGATGCCGGCGTCGCTGGGTGCGCTGCCTGGGGGGTTCCGCTTCGGCACCGTCACGGCCGCGTACCAGATCGAGGGCGCCGTTGCCGAGGACGGCCGAGGGCCGTCGATCTGGGACGCGTACGCCGCGGAGCCGGGCCGGATCGCCGACGGCTCGACCGCGAGCACGGCCGCGGACCACTACCACCGGGTCGACGAGGACATCGCCCTGCTCAAGGACCTCGGCGCCCCCGAGTACAAGTTCTCCATCTCCTGGCCGCGCGTCCTGCCGTCCGGGAAGGGTGCGGTGAACGCGAAGGGCCTCGACTTCTACGACCGCCTCGTCGACAAGCTGGTCGAGGCGCACATCGACCCCGTGGTCACGCTGCACCACTGGGACCTGCCGCAGGCGCTCGAGGACGACGGCGGCTGGCTCAACCGCAGCACCGTCGACGCGTTCGCGGAGTACGCCGGCATCGTCGGCGAGCGACTGGCCGACCGGGTCGACGCCTGGGTGCCTATCGCCGAGCCGGCCGTCATGGTGTTCCGCGGCTACGCCACCGGCGAGGGTGCGCCGGGCCGCCGGGCGCTCTTCGACGCACTCCCCGCCGCTCACCACTCGCTGCTCGCCCACGGCCGGGCCGTGATCGAGCTCCGCCGCGCCGGTGCGCAGATCGTCGGCTGTGCCAACAACCACTCGCCGATGTGGCCCGCGTCCGACGACCCCGCGGACGTCGGCGCCACGAAGCTCTTCGACGCGCTCTGGAACGGCCTGTTCCTGGAGCCGATGCTGCTCGGTCGCTATCCCGGCGACCTCGCCATGCTCCAGGAGGAGTTCACCCACCCGGGCGACCTCGCCACCATCCGGCAGCCCCTCGACTTCTACGGCGTCAACTACTACAGCCCGCTCCGCGTCGGCGCGGCCGACGAGGACTCCGACACGCCCTTCCGGTTCGTCGACGTGCTCGGCCACCGCTACACCGACGCCGGCTGGGCCGTGGTGCCCGACGCGCTGCGGGAGTGGCTGGTCATGACGCGGGCCCGGTTCCGCGCGGCGATGCCGCCGATCGTCATCACCGAGTGCGGCGCGGCCGTCGCCGCCGACCCGGACGAGAACGGCGTCGTCGACGACCAGGACCGGATCGACTACCTCGCCGCCCACATCGAGGCGGTCGCCGCCGCGGTGGACCGCGGCGTCGACGTACGCGCGTTCTTCGCCTACACCCTGCTCGACTCCTGGGAGTGGGCGCAGGGGTTCCTGCCGCAGTACGGCCTGGTCCACGTCGACCAGCAGACGAAGGAGCGCACCAAGAAGCGGTCCTTCCAGTGGTACGCCGACCTGGTGGCGGCCCACCGCGCGCAGGTCTGAGCGCAGCGAACGGCCACAATGGCCGTCGTGACCGCACGACTCCGCGCCGTACCCGCCGCCCGGCTGCACCTCTTCCTGATGCTGGTGCTGACCTTCACGACCGGGATCAACGACGCCGTCGGCTACCTCGGCCTGGACAAGGTCTTCACCGGCAACATGACCGGCAACGTCGTCGTGCTCGGCATGGCGCTCGTCGGCGGTACCGGCCTGCCGACCCTCGGCCCGGCGCTCGCGCTCGTCGGCTTCATGGCCGGCGCGGCCGTCGGCGGCCGGGCACTCAAGCGGGTCACGGGTGCGTGGTCCAGGGGCGTCACGGTGCTGCTCGCGTGCGTCGCGATCCTGATGCTGGTTCTCGCTGCGGTGCTGTTCGCCGTCGGCGACGACCCCGCGCACGGGCTGGTCGTCTCGGTCACGACGGGCGCCGCGGTCGCCATGGGGCTGCAGGCCGCGACCGCCCGCCACGTCGCCGTCCAGGACGTGACCACGGTCGTGGTCACCTCGACGATCACCGGCCTCGCGGCCGACTCGATCCTCGGCGGCGGGTCGAGCGTCCGGTCGGCGCGGCGCTTCCTCGCGGTCGCCCTGATCCTGCTCGGGGCAGCGGTCGGCGCGCTGCTGCTCAAGGTGCACCTCGGCGCCGGCCTGCTGCTGGCCGGTGTCGTCATCGCCGTCGTCACCGTCGTCGGCGCCCTCCACCCCGGCGAGACCGAGGAGACCGCGGCGTGACCCGCACCCCCGTCATCCTCGACTGCGACACGGGCACCGACGACGCGGTGGCGATCCTGCTCGCCGCGCTGCACCCCGCCCTCGACCTGCTCGGCGTCTGCGCCGTGTGGGGCAACCACGACGTCCGGCACACGACCGAGAACTCGCTGCGGGTGCTGGACGTGATCGGCCGGGGCGCTGCCGCCGGGACCGGCGTGCACCCGGGTCGCAACGGCCCGGTGCGGCCGCGGCTCTCGCCGCTGCCCAGCGGCCGGGACGACCTCGAGCCGACGCTGCCGCTGCCCGCTCCGACGTCGGAGCCGGCGGGTGACGCCGTCGAGTGGCTGGTCGAGACGCTCCGGGCGGCGACGCAGCCGGTCGCGCTGGTTCCGACCGGGCCGCTCACGAACGTCGCCGCGGCCGTCGCCGCCGATCCCCGCGTCACCGCCGCCGTCGGCCGGCTGGTCGTGCTCGGCGGAACGCACCGGCAGGCCGGAGTGACGCCGTACGCCGAGCGCAACGTCTGGTGCGACCCGGAGGCTGCGCACGACGTCCTGACCGCGGGCTTCCGCGACGTGCTGCTGGTGACGATGGACGCGACCTTCTCCGCGCCGTTCACCGAGGTCGAGGTCGCGCGGCTGCGCGCCCTCGGGACGACCGCCGCCTCCGCCGCCGCGGACCTGGTCGAGCAGCGGATCGGCTACTACGGCGGCGCGGCGCCGCTGCACGACCCGCTCGCCGTCGCGGCCCTCGTCGCACCCGAGCTGCTCACCGTGCTCCGCGCGAGCGTCGAGGTCGAGCGGGCGGACGCGACCACCTACGGAGCGACGCGGTTCCGTGCCGAGGCGGACGAGCGGCAGGGTGCGGTCGCCGTAGCGGTCGCGGCGGACCGCGACCGCTACGTGGACCTCCTCTGCGACGTGCTCGGGCGGCCGCTCGACTAGGGAGCCGGGTGGTTGGTCACCGCGACGTAGTCACGGCACGGCTCGTTCCGCAGCACCCCGCACGCGGGCACCTTGGTCGGGATGGTGGCCCCGGCGATCACCGGCAGCACCAGCCGCGACGGCATCGCCGCCGAGTGCGCGATCGAGACCGTGGCGGTGCCCGACGGCGGCTGGGTCTCGTCGAACGCCCAGATCGGCTGGGTGCCGTTGGGCGCCGAGATCGTCAGCCGGATCCGCGAGCCGGCACGGTAGGCGTGTCCCTGGTAGTAGAGCGGGATGGTGACCTTGACGTACTGCCCGGCCGGCATGGGCTGGACGTCGGAGGGCAGCAGGCTCGGCACCGGCTCGAGCAGCGTGCTCGGCTGCCGGAAGATGTTGTTCGGGTCCGAGGACAGCGTGCGGTCGCTGGCCCGCATCCAGCCGTTCTGGACGAACACCTCCTTGCCGTCCGGCCGCACCTCGCTGACCGTCGCCTGCAGGTCGACGTCCGGCGTCGACGAGCGCACCCAGACCTCCACGGATCCCGCTCCCAGGACGGTCGTGTCCTGGGTCAGGGCCGGCGACACGTAGGACACCGCCTTGCCGTCCGGCCACTGCTTCCAGTCCCACGACCACTGCGAGGCGTTGCCCCACAGGCCGCCGGTGCCGGTCCCGCCGGTGAAGTCGGTCTTGGGCAGGGCGTTCGCGTCGGAGGTGTAGGCGTCGGGCTGCGCCGTGGTCGCCTTGGTGCGCAGCATCTTGCCGTCGCCGTTCAGGTAGAACGACGTCGCCTGGGTGCCGGTGATCGGGAACCGCGGCCACGACTTCTCGTAGCCGGGGTAGGGGTCGCCCTTCCCACGGCCCGCGCCGTTGTCGAACAGCACCCGGACCGACGGCAGGTTGTTGAACGCCGTGAGCGCCGCCTGGTAGGTGAGCTTGGTCTGGATCGGGTCGTAGGGCAGGGTCGCCGGGTTCGTGAGCGGCAGCCCCATCGCCTGCTGGAAGATCAGCGGCGCCGCGACCTTGATCACCGCCGAGTTGAGGATCGGCGCCTGATGGGCGACGTAGAGCTCGAGGAAGTCGTACCACCGGTTGAACGTCGTGGGATCGAGCGAGTCGATGTGCGCGCCGTTGGTGAAGGTGAACCACTTCTTCGTCGTACCGGTGAAGTGCCGGACCAGCATCGGGCAGTGCCCGCCGGTCTGCTCGTCCTGGAACTGGCAGGCCATGAAGACCGGCACGTGGATGTCCTTGACGAACGTGATCGGGTCGAGCGGGTCGGCGACGTCGGGGTAGTAGTGGTCGTTGGCCCGCACCTTGCCGAGCAGGTCGACCGCCTCGCCGTGCAGCGCCTGGTTGTCCGCGCAGGTCTGGTCACCGCCCTGGATCCGGTCCCACGCGTAGGGCTGGCCGGTGGTCGGGCTCGCTGGCAGCGCCTCGTGCGCGCGCTCCTCGGCCCAGTTGACGGCGAAGCCGTTGTTGAGGATCCCGCCGGGGTAGAGCGTCGTCGCGACCGAGTCGATCGTCGACAGCGGCGAGATCGCGGCCAGCGACGGCGGGTTCAGCTGGGCGGCGAAGAGCTGGCTGATGCCGCCGTAGGAGATGCCCATCATGCCGACCTTGTGGCCCTTGACCCACGGCTGGTTGGCGATGGTCTCGATGACGTCGTAGGCGTCGAGCTGCTGCATCGTCTCGAAGAAGTCGTAGGCGCCACCCGAGCAACCGGTGCCGCGCATGTTGACGTCGACGACCGCGAACCCCATCAGGTTCGCGAGCACCGCGATGCCGTTGACCGGGCCGTCGGGGTTGGCGTAGCCGTAGCCGGAGTACTCGATCAGCGTCGGGTACGGCGGCAGGTAGTCGGGTCCGTTCGGCAGCGGCGTGCCCGGCGGCAGGCCCGGCAGCCCGGCCGGGCTCGTCGGCGGGTGCACGTCGATCGCGAGCTGGGTGCCGTCGCGGGTGGTCAGGTAGCCGTAGCCGTTGGACGGGATCGACTGGTTGTAGACGCTGGGGTTCCAGGGCGCCGCGGCGGTCGTGTGCACGGTCACCGGGTCGGACAGGGTGCCGTCCGCGAGCTGGAGGCGGTAGCCGTCGCCCGGGGTCACCTTGCGGAAGAGGACGCCGCCCTCGGCGTCGGCCTGCTGGGTCGCCACCGTGCCGCCGGACCCGTCGAGCAGGGTGACCTGGGCCGACGGCGCGAGGCCGGTCGCGTAGACCTGTTCCGCGCTGCCGTGCGCGACCACGGTCGATGCCGCGGTGGCGTCGGGACCCAGCCCGGACACCCCGAGCAGGAGCAGGGCGAGAGCGGTGAGCACCACCGCGAGTCGTTGCAGGCTGATTCGTTCCACGGCGTGCGTGCCTTCCTGTGATCCCGCTCACTCAACAGGTCGGCCGACCTGTTGGTTACGGACGGGTCACAGGGCCGCGACCAGCTCGGTCGCCTGGCGGATCGCCCGCTTCGCGTCGAGCTCGGCGGCGACGTCCGCGCCGCCGATGACGTGGCGGCCGGGACCGGCCAGCCCGCGCACCGACTCCTGGCCCGCGCAGACCACGACGTGGTCGACCTCGACGGCCTGCGGCTCGCCGTCGACGGTGACGTGCAGCGCGACGCCGTTCTCGAGGTCCTCGACCCGGTCGTACGTCGCGCCGCTGACCAGCCGGACGCCCGACTGCTTGAGCACCGCGCGGTGCGCCCAGCCCGAGGTCTTGCCGAGCCCGATGCCGATCGGGGTCGTCTTGCGCTGGATCAGGGTGACCTCGCGCTTGACCTCGCGGGCCTTGGGCTCGGTCAGCCCGCCGCGGTGCAGGCTCGGGTCGCCGACGCCCCAGTGGGCCATCCACTGGTCGTGGGTCTCGGGGGAGTGGGTGAGCCAGACGGAGACGTCGACGCCGATGCCGCCGGCGCCGATGACCGCCACGCGCCGCCCGGGCACCTTGGCGCCGGACAGCACCTCGTCGTACCGCAGCACGCGGAGGCTCTCGATGCCGGGGATCGCGGGGACCCGCGGGGCGACGCCGGTCGCGAGGACGACCTCGTCGTACGACGACAGCACGTCCTCGGTGGCCTCGGTGCCGAGCCGCAGGTCGACGCCGAGCACCTCGAGCCGGCGGGCGTAGTAGCGCAGCGTGTCGGCGAAGTCCTCCTTGCCGGGGACGGCCATCGCGAGGCGGAACTGGCCGCCGATCTCGGGCGCCTTCTCGAAGAGGGTGACGGAGAAGCCGCGCTCGGCCGCCGACGTCGCGGCGGCGAGGCCCGCGGGGCCGGCGCCGACCACCGCGACGGTCGCCCTGCGCCGGGTCGGGCCGAGCAGCAGGGTCGTCTCGCGGCCGGCCCGTGGGTTCACCAGGCAGGAGACCGGCTTGTTGGAGAAGGCGTGGTCGAGGCACGCCTGGTTGCAGGCGATGCAGGTGTTGATCTCGTCCGCGCGGCCGGCCTCGGCCTTGGCCGCGAACTCCGGGTCCGCGAGCAGCGGCCGCGCCATCGAGACGAGGTCGGCCTGCCCGGCGGCGAGGATGTCCTCGGCGAGCTCGGGGGTGTTGATCCGGTTCGAGGCGCAGACCGGCACCGAGACCTCGGCCTTGAGGCGGCCGCTGTACTCGCGCCAGGCCGCGCGGGGGACCTGGGTGATGATCGTGGGGACGCGCGCCTCGTGCCAGCCGATGCCGGTGTTGAGCACGGTGACGCCGGCCTCCTCGAGTCGGTGCGCGAGCTCGACGACCTCGTCCCAGGTCTGACCGTCCTCGACCAGGTCGATCAGCGAGATCCGGTAGACGATCGGGAAGTCGTCGCCGACCAGCTCCCGCGAGCGGCGGACGATCTCCACAGGGAAGCGCATCCGCTTCTCCGCGGTGCCGCCCCACGCGTCGGTGCGGTCGTTGGTGCGCGCGGCGAGGAACTGGTTGATCAGGTAGCCCTCGGACCCCATGATCTCCACGGCGTCGTAGCCGGCCTTCTGCGCCAGCGCGACCGAGCGGGCGAAGTCGGACGCCGTCCGGTCGACCGCCCTGGTGGAGAGCCGGCCGGGCCTGAACGGGGTGATCGGGGACTTGCGGTTGCTGGCGCTCACGTTGAACGGCGAGTAGCCGTAGCGGCCCGCGTGCAACACCTGCAGCGCGATCGCGCCGCCCTCCTCGTGCACCGCGCCGGTCACCTGCTGGTGCCGGGTCGCCTGCAGCCGGCTGGTCATCTCCGCCCCGAACGGCTTGAGCCAGCCCCGCTTGTTGGGGGAGAAGCCGCCGGTGACGATCAGGCCGACACCACCGCGGGCGCGCTCGGCGTAGAACGCCGCGAGCTTGCCGATGTCCCACGGGTGGTCGTCGAAACCGGTGTGCATGCTGCCCATGACGACCCGGTTGCGCAGGGTGAGCCGCCCGAGCTCCAGCGGCTGGAAGAGGTGGGGGTACGCCGTGCCGGGCGAGGACGTCATGAGTGGGCCTCCAGGTATTCGGTGAGCCAGGCGAGCTGCCCCTCCTCGAGGAGGATGCCGCCGCGCAGGACGAGGTACTGGTCGAGCTCGAGCGGGGAGAGGCCCGCCGGGCCGTCGGGGTAGTCGCGCTTCGTCAGGTGCCGGTAGTGGTCGAGGCGCAGCTCGTGGTCGGCGGCGTGCTGGCGGACCGACTCGAGGACTGCCGCGCGGCCCGCGGACCCGCCGAAGGATGCGCCGCGCATCTTCACCGCGAGCTCGCTGCGCAGCGGGCTCTCCGGCGTCGGCGTCGCCAGCCACGCGACGAGCGCCTCGCGGCCGGCCGGCGTGACGTCGTACACCTTCTTGTCGGGGCGGCCCTGCTGGACGACGGTCTCGGCGACGACCCAGCCGTCGGCCTCCATCCGCGCGAGCACCTTGTAGATCTGCTGGTGGGTCGCCGACCAGAAGTGCCCGATCGACTTCCCGAACCGCCGCGACAGCTCGAGGCCCGACGCCGGCTGCTCGCGCAGCGCGACGAGGAGGGCGTGCTCGAGGGCCATGGCCGCAGCGTGGCATACCTATGCAACGAGTTGCAAGCCTCCGTGACCCGGCTAACCTCGCGTCCATGCGCGCCGTGCGAGTCCAGACCACCACCGGCCCCTCCGACGTCGTCGTCGAGGAGGTGCCGGACGCCGCACCCGGGGACGGGGAGGTGCTCGTCGAGGTGCACAGCGTCGGGGTGTCCTTCCCGGACCTGTTGCTGAGCCGGGGCGAGTACCAGATCAAGCCGGAGCCGCCGTTCACCCTCGGCGTCGACTACGCCGGCGTGGTCGTGTCCGGCCCCGGCTTCGAGCCGGGGCAGCGGGTCGCCGGGGTCGGGCCCTACGGCGGGGCGTCCGAGCTCGTCGCCGCCCACCCCGAGGGGATCTTCGCGCTGCCGGACGGGACGTCGTACGACGAGGGCGCAGCCCTGCCGATGAACTACCTCACCGCGCTGTTCGCGCTCGCCGAGCGCGGCCAGGTCCGCGAGGGCGAGACCGTGCTGGTGCACGGCGCGGCCGGCGGCGTCGGTACCGCGACGCTGCAGGTGGCCAAGGGCCTCGGTGCGCGCACCATCGCGGTCGTCAGCACCGAGGAGAAGGCGGCCTTCGCGAAGGGCGCCGGGGCCGACGAGACCGTCCTGGTCGACGGCTTCCGCGACGCGGTGGCCGGGCTGACCGGCGGCCGGGGCGTCGATGCCGTGCTCGACGTCGTCGGTGGCGACCTGTTCACCGACTCGCTCCGCTCGCTCGCCCCGCAGGGTCGGCTTCTCGTCGTCGGCTTCGCCTCCGGCCAGGGCATCCCCGAGGTCAAGGTCAACCGGCTGCTGCTCAACAACGTCGACGTCCGCGGCGTCGGCTGGGGCGCCTACGCGATGGTGCGCCCCGGGTACATGCAGCAGCAGTGGCAGCAGCTCGTCCCGATGATCGAGTCCGGCGTCGTCAAGCCGCCGATCGGCAAGGTCTACCCCCTCGAGGAGTTCGGCGCCGCCCTCGCCGAGATGGACGCCCGGGGGACGCTGGGCAAGTCGGTCGTCCGGGTTCGCGACTGACGATCGCGGTGCCGGCGGCGGGCTCTAGCGGCGGCGGCGCGAGATGTAACTCAGTGTCGGAACTCGGTGGGAGCGTTCGGAACACTGAGTTACAGCACCGGTGCGGGCGCGAACCCGTCGGGACCGAGCAGCGGGACGACGTCGTCGGCGTCGAGGTGGGCGGCCGCGCGTACGTCGGCGGCGAAGCCGACCGCGGTCAGCTCGCGTCCGCTGGCGCAGCGGTCGAGGGCGTCGGGGAGAGGGTCCGCGACGAGGGCGTACGCCGCCGCGGCGTGCTCGGCCTCGATGCTGAGTCGCGCGTCGGGCACGTGTGCCGTCAGGGCAGCGAGTACGGCGCCTGCGCCCCAGAGGTCCTCGAGGGCGGGGCGGAGGGAGCCGTCCGGCCATCGTTCGCCGGCCGGCACCAGGGCGACCGTCGCCCCCGCCGCCACCTGCGGCGCCAGCCAGGCCGCGACGGCGGCACGGGTGCGCAGGGAGGCGCCGACGAGCGCCGGTGCGCCCGGCGCGGTGCCGAGCGCGGCGCAGATGGTCGAGCCGTTCGGTGAGGGGAGCACCAGGCGGGGGACCGGGTCGGCCTCGAGCAGCTGGGCCGGCGAGAGGCTCGGCGGCGGGTTCTCGAGGACACGCGCCTCGTGCCGGCCGACGGCGAGGACCGCGCCGTGCTCGGCGGCGTACTCAGCCGTCCGCTCGTCCTTCCACGCGAACGGCAGGACGCGGGTACCTCGAGCCACCGCGATGCCGAGCGTGGTCGTGAACGACAGCACGTCCACGACCACCGCCACGTCGGCGCCCGCGGCGACCGCCGCGCCACCCGTCGGCCCCCACTCGAGCCGCACCGCCGTACCGCTCTGGGCGTGCGCCAGCGCTACCGGGTCGATCGTCGGCTACTTCCGGCCGAAGTCCTGGGTCCAGTACGGCGTCCCGTCGCTCGCCTCGGCATAGCCGACCCCGGTGTCCTTGAAGTGGCAGTCAAGCAGGATGCGTCTGTGAGGGATGTCGTCAAGCCAACCCTGAACTACCTGCTTTGGAGTTTGATACCCCTCTGCGACGACTTCGCCGACTCGCGTCCAGTTGTTGTAACCGGCAATCGTCAGACGCAGCCCGACCCACGGCTCTCCGGGGAGTTGGTGGCTGAGTTCATTCGCGACCGCTTGCTTGTTGGTGTGTCGCCGGGCGGCGCGGTGGACCGCGTTGTTGATCTTCAGCTTGTGGCAGCCGTGCGCGACGCGCTTCTTGTTCACGATCTTGACGACCTGGCGTTCGAACGCGGGATTCGCCCTAGCCGCCTTCGCGTTCGGGTCTTCGGCTTGGGCATACGGTTGCGAACCCAGAGCCGGCCCAGCCAGCGCGAGAATCGCGAGCAAGATCGAAGCAGCAATCGTCGATTTCCCCATCACTCATTCTCCGCACGCGACGTCGAACTCGGGCCAGATGTTGCGAAAATGTGCGGGTCAATAGGCGTGCAAAGAATCGGTGTCGAGCCGACCCTGCCAAACCATCTCACCCGACGCATCAAACACTCGGGCACGCCACCGACGGGCCACAATCGTTGCTTCCAAGGAGTACGCAAAGCCGCCGCCGTCGGTCGTGACCGTGGCGATCCTCATGCCGTCGGCCAGCACGTCAATACGCCATCCGTCGGGCAATCCCGGCACGATTCCGATGCCCATCGCCGGGTCGACCACTGGCGCAACGACCGCGTAACGCTTCGAGGGATCCGTGTCCGATGCCTCTAGGAGGGGTTGTCCGTCGAGCGTCAGGTACGGCCTTGGAACCATTCCCATCCCGCTCGTCCGGTCCGGCCGAAGCCAGCATTGCGCCTCGTGTCCGTCCGATGACAGGAGCACAGCGTCGAGCCACTGTGGCGTTGGGGGCGAGGTGAATGGTGTGTTGTTGATAGCCGCTTCGACTCTCCATCCATCGAAGTCGTAGCCGGCGGCGCGCGAGCAGTCCGCGATGATCGCCGCGTGGTCACTCGGCCTCGGCACACCAGCTCTGAGATCGACGCCTGGAGTCATCCCGGATTGTGGGATCAGGCATACGTTCGAGACCGCTCCGAGACGTGCGCGGCGCGCAACCTCCGTGATAAGCGCCCCCGTTGGTGCCTTCGTGCCCAGCGGCATGCCCTTAGGCCAGGTGTCCCCCTCGGGAATCAGCTGCACCGCCCAGCCCTCGCGCGTCTCGACGTACCCGGGCCGGCCGGTACTGGGGACGGCGGTGCCGTCGGGGGCGCGGCCGGCGACGTACGGGACGTCGGTCCCGTTGCGCTCGTTCAGCTCGTCGGTGCAGCGGCGCTCCATCTCGGCCCGGGAGAGGACGACGTCGCGGTACTCCCCGCGCGCGGGGGCGTCGGTGACCCGGTCGTTCCTCGCCCCCTGCAGGAGCGGTACGCCGACCGCGACCCCCGCGGTGACGACGACCGCAGCCGCGACCGCGCCGACCCGGGTCCAGCGCTTGCGCACCACCCGTCGGCGTCCCTCGTGCGCGATGGCGGACGGGTCCAGCGACCACAGGTCGTCCGGCTCCGACGCGTCGCGCAGCAGCTCCTCCAGCCGGCTCATCGGATGCCTCCCAGCGCGCTGTCCATCTCCGCGGAGACCGCGTCCCGGAGCTCCTCGTCGTCGAGCACCTTCCGGAGGGCGCGGAGCGCGATCGAGGTCTGGCTCTTCACGTTGCCCTCCGAGCAGCCCATCGCCGCGGCGGTCTCCGCGACGGACAGCCCCTCGAAGTAGCGCAGCACCACGCACGCGCGCTGGCGGGGCGCGATCCGGCGCAACGCCGACAGCAGCAGCTCGCGGTCCGCGAGCAGGTTGGTCGCGTCGGAGGTCGCGCTGCCGTCGAGCTCGGCGCGCGGCGTCTCGGGCCGCCGGTTCCGGAACCGCTGGTGGTCGAGGACGGTCGTGACCAGGGTGCGCTGGGCGTAGGCGCCGACGCCGTCGCCGAGCCGGATCCGCGGCCACGCGATGTAGACCTTGACCAGCGCCTCCTGCGTGAGGTCCGCGGCCATCGCCCAGTCGCCGGTCATCAAGAAGGCAGAGCGGCGCATGCGGTGCTGCATCGTCTGCACGAACTCCGCGAAGTCCGGATACTCCCGAGCGCTCATCTCGATCCTCAGTCGGCGGCCGCCACCAGGGAGAACGCCGTCCCGGCGAAATAGGTTGTGTCCGATCGCGATTCAACCGCAACCGGTCCGAGCGGCACAGGGGTCGACAGGATTTCCGGGCTGGCTACGCTGCCGGGGTGAGCATCCTCGACGACGCCCGACCGGGCATGGACCTCGACATCCGGCCGCAGGACGACCTCTTCGGCCACGTGAACGGCAAGTGGCTCGCGGAGACGGAGATCCCGTCCGACCGCTCGAGCTGGGGACCGTTCGTGCAGCTGGCGGACACCGCGGAGCAGCAGGTGCGCGACATCATCACCGAGCTCGCCGGCACGGCCGCGACCAGCGGCCCGCCGACGACCGAGCACGAGAAGATCGCCGCGCTCTACAACTCCTTCCTCGACACCGACCGGATCGCCGGCCTCGGACTGAGGCCGGTCCGGCCGCTGCTCGAGGCGGCGACCGCGATCCGCGACGCACGCGACCTGGCCGCGTTCCTCGGGGAGTTCGAGCGGATCGGCGGCTACGGGCTGTTCGGCTCCTACGTCGACACCGACGACCGCAACTCCGACCGCTACCTCTTCCATCTCGCGCAGGGCGGGCTCGGGCTCCCGGACGAGTCCTACTACCGCGACGAGAAGTTCGCCGAGATCCGCGAGAAGTACGTCGGCTACCTCACCCGCATGCTCACCCTCGGCGAGTACGCCGACCCGGAGGGCGCCGCGCAGCGGATCCTCGCGCTCGACACCCGACTGGCCGAGGGCCACTGGGAGCGCTCCAAGACCCGCGACGTGCAGAAGACCTACAACCTGCGCACCGCCGAGGAGCTCAAGGCGATGTGCCCGGGCTTCGACTGGGACGCCTACGTCACCAACCTCGGCGGCTACCTCGAGGGGGAGCACGCGACCATCGCCGAGGTCTGCGTGCGGCAGCCGTCCTACTTCGAGCACCTCTCCACCGTCCTGGACGAGACGCCGGTCGAGACCTGGCGCGAGTGGCTGCTCAGCCACGTGCTGAGGTCCGCCGCGGCGTACCTCACCGACGACCTGGTCGAGACGAACTTCGACTTCTACGGCCGCACCCTCTCCGGGACGCCGGAGCTGCGGGCGCGCTGGAAGCGCGCGGTGTCCTTCGTCGAGCGCGCGATCGGCGAGGCGGTCGGCCGCGAGTACGTCGCCCGGCACTTCCCGCCGACGTCGAAGGCGCTGATGGACGACCTCGTCGCGAACCTGCTCGCGGCCTACCGGGAGTCGATCTCCAAGCTCGACTGGATGACCGAGGAGACCAAGCGCCGGGCCTACGAGAAGCTCGAGACGTTCCGGCCCAAGATCGGCTATCCCGACGAGTTCCGCGACTACTCCGGCCTGAAGGTCTCGCCGGACGACCTGGTCGGCAACGCGGCGGCCGCGGCGGCGTTCGAGACCGACCGCGCCCTCAACAAGATCGGGTCCCCGGTCGACCGCGACGAGTGGTTCATGCTGCCGCAGACCGTCAACGCCTACTACAACCCGGGCACCAACGAGATCTGCTTCCCCGCGGGCATCCTGCAGAAGCCGTTCTTCGCCCCCGACGCCCTCCCGGCCGAGAACTACGGCGGCATCGGCGCGGTCATCGGCCACGAGATCGGCCACGGCTTCGACGACCAGGGCGCGCAGTACGACGGGCTCGGCAACCTCAACGACTGGTGGACGCCGGACGACAAGGCCGCCTTCGAGGTGAAGTCGAAGACGCTGATCGAGCAGTACGACGGCTTCGAGCCGCGCGCCCTGCCCGGCGAGCACGTCAACGGCGCTCTCACCGTCGGCGAGAACATCGGCGACCTCGGCGGGCTGACGATCGCCTTCAAGGCGTTCCTGATGTCCGAGGAGGCTGCGGGCCGCGACGCGTCGCTCGAGGACAAGCAGACGCTCTTCTTCAACTGGGCGCACGTCTGGCGCACCAAGCGGCGGCTGGAGCAGGAGCGGCAGTACCTCACCATCGACCCGCACAGCCCGCCGGAGTTTCGCGCCAACATCGTGCGCAACCTCGACGAGTTCCACGACGTGTTCGGCACCGCCGAGGGCGACGGCCTGTGGCTCGACGCGGGTGACCGGGTCCGGATCTGGTAACGGTCCTTCGGCCCTTGACGCCGTCGTCGGCGCGGGGTCCCATGACGGCATGAGCCAGCGCGACGCCGACGACGGTGGGTACGAGAACTACGTGCCCGCCGAGCGGCCGCAGCCCGAGCAGCCGGCGCCCCACGGCCCCGACCGGGTGCCGGCCGTGCCGCCGGCGGCGGCGGTACCAACGGCACGGGCCCACGGGCTCCTCCGCGGCGTCGCCTACGAGCCGTTCGTCGTCGCCTCGACGATCTGCACCGCGATCTACCTGATGACCGACGCGGGCGGCTACTTCTGGCCGATGTGGGTGATGCTCGGCACCGGGATCCCGCTCCTGCTGAGCCTGGTGCGGAAGCTGCCGTAGCTCAGCCGCCGAGCGAGCGCTGCAGGATCACGGTGTCGACCCAGCGGTCGAGCTTGAACCCGACCTGCTCGAGCCGGCCGGCGTCGCGGAAGCCCCTGCTGCGGTGCAGCCGCACGGAGACGTCGCTTCCGGTGTCGGCGATGACGGCGAGCACCTCGCGCACGCCGACCGCACGCGCGGCGTCGAGCAGCCGGTCCAGCAGCTCGCCGCCGGTGCCGCGGCCGCGCGCGTCCGGGTCGAGGTAGACCGAGTCCTCCGCCGTCTGCCGGTAGGCCGGCCGGGTCTTCCACGGCGCGAGGTAGGAATAGCCCACGACGTCGCCCTCGTCCTCGGCGACGAGGAACGGCAGCCCGGCGCCGACGACGGCGTCGTACCGCTGCCGCCACTCGGCCAGGACGGGGACGTCGAGCTCGAAGGTGATGACCGTGTCGGTGACGTAGGGCGCGTAGATCGCCGCGACGCGCGGCAGGTCGTCGTACGTCGCCGCGCGCACCTCGACCACGGACCGACCCTAGGGCACGTCTCCCTGGTCGGGGGCCGCTGGTAGACACGTCGGCATGACCACCGCTGCGACGACCGAGCTCCGGGCCCGTGCCGAGCAGCACCTGCGCGCGCTGGTGGGGCGCGAGGACGTGACGCTGTACGACGACCAGTGGGCCGCGATCGAGGCCCTGGTCGAGGCCCGGCGCCGCGCGCTGGTGGTCCAGCGCACCGGCTGGGGCAAGTCGGCGGTCTACTTCGTGGCGACGTTGCTCCTGCGCGAGCAGGGGGCTGGTCCGACCGTGATCATCTCGCCGCTGCTCGCGCTGATGCGCAACCAGATCGCGGCGGCCGAGCGGGCCGGGATCCGCGCGGTGACGATCAACTCCACCAACATGGAGCAGTGGGAGGAGACCCACGCCGCGATCCACCGCGGCGAGGTCGACGTGCTGCTGGTCAGTCCGGAGCGGCTGAACAACCCGGGCTTCCGTGACGAGGTGCTGCCGCGGCTCGCCGCGACCTGCGGCCTGCTGGTGATCGACGAGGCGCACTGCATCTCCGACTGGGGTCACGACTTCCGGCCGGACTACCGCCGGATCCGGACGCTGCTCGCCGAGCTCCCCGACGGCATCCCGGTGCTCGCGACCACGGCCACCGCCAACCAGCGGGTGACCGACGACGTCGCCGAGCAGCTCGGCGCCGACGGGACCGTCCTGGTGCTGCGCGGCTCGCTCGACCGCGAGTCCCTCCGGCTGGGCGTGGTCCGGTTGAAGACCGCGGAGCAGCGGCTGGCCTGGCTCTCCGACCACCTCGCCGAGCAGCCGGGGAGCGGCATCGTCTACTGCCTGACGGTCGCGGCGACGCAGGAGGTGGCCGACTACCTGCGCTCGCGCGGGCACGACGTGGCGGCGTACTCCGGGCAGACCGAGCAGACCGAGCGGCTCGCGCTCGAGCAGCAGCTGATCGACGGCGAGGTCAAGGCACTGGTGGCGACCAGCGCGCTCGGGATGGGCTTCGACGCCTCGCTCGGGTTCGTCGTCAACCTCGGCGCCCCGGACTCGCCGGTCGCCTACTACCAGCAGGTCGGCCGTGCCGGGCGCGGCACGAACCTCGGGCCGGACGGAGCGCCGGTGGTGCTGCTGCCGGCGACCGAGGACCGCGACATCTGGGCCTACTTCGCGTCGCTGGCGTTCCCGCGGGAGGAGCTCGTCCGCGAGACCCTCGCGGCCCTCGCCGATGCCGGCCGGCCGCTCAGCACGCCCGCGCTCGAGGCGCGGGTCGACCTCAGTCGCGCGCGCATGGAGACCATGCTCAAGGTGCTCGACGTCGACGGCGCCGTGCGCCGGGTCAAGGGGGGCTGGGAGTCGACCGGGCAGGAGTGGACCTACGACGCCGAGCGCTACCGGCGGGTGGCGGAGGCGCGCGAGCGCGAGCAGCAGGCGGTGCTCGACTACCTCGGCACCGACCGGTGCCGGATGGCGTTCCTGCGCGAGCAGCTCGACGACCCGGACCTCGCGGCGGATCCCGACTGGCGTTGCGGCCGGTGCGACAACTGCGGTGGGCTCGACCTCGCCAGCGTGGTGTCGGAGGAGTCCGTCGCGGCCGCGGCCGAGCGGATCGCCCGGCCCGGGGTCGTGATCGAGCCCCGCAAGCTTTGGCCCACCGGCCTCGACGCGATCGGGGTGGGGCTGTCCGGCCGGATCAGGCAGCCGGCGGAGCCGGGCCGCGCGATCGCCCGGCTCACCGACCTCGGCCACGGTCCGACGCTGCGGCAGCTGTTCCGCGCCGAGCCGGCGCCGGACGCCGTGCCCGAGCACCTCGCCCGCGCGATGGTGACCGTCCTCGGCGACTGGCGGCCGGCGGTGGACGGCATCGTGGTGACGGAGTCGGTCACCAGACCTGGCTTGCTCGAGGACCTCGCGGACGGCCTGTCCCGCTACCTCCACCGGCCGGTGCTCGGCCGTTGGGTCGTGCGCGACCCGTCGGTGCCGCCGGGCCGGGGCGCCACCAATTCCGCGCAGCGGGTGGCGGCGGTGAACCGCCGGTGCGCGCTGGACGTGGACGACCGGGTGCGTGGCGCGCGGGTGCTGCTCGTCGACGACGTCGTGGTGACCGGATGGTCGCTCACGCTGGCGGCCGCCGCCCTGCACGATGCGGGCGCCGAGGCGGTGCTGCCGGTCACCCTGGCGGTGTCCGGGTAGCGGCGTCGACGACGCCAGCGTCCCCCGATTCCCGAGCCGGGACGGCTAGCGTCGTCAGCATGAACGACCAGGCTCCCACCCCGGATTCGAGCAGCTCGGGCGGCTCCCACAGCTCCGATCCCAGGATCGACGAGACCGCGCCCATCGCGGCCACCTCCCCGAGCCGCCCCGAGCCGGAGTCGGTGCCGCCGCCGCCTCCCACGGGGACGCTGCCCGCCGGCGCGCCACCGCCTCCGCCGGGGACCACGACCGCGGTGGTCGACCCGCCTCCGCCGCCCCCGCCGGCAGCGGTCGTGCCGGCGACGCCCGGCCGGCCCGGCCTGATGGGCGCGTTGACGACGATCGGCGTGGGGCTTCTCGGGGCGGCCATCGTGCTGTCGGCGAACATGAGCCGCAGGGACGGCGACCTGGACTGGTCGAACTTCATCGTCGGTCTCGGCGCGACGGCGGTTCTGGTCGTCGTGACGCTGGTGGCGGTCGTCGTCGTGCGGCGCCAGCACGAGCCCGTGGCCCGCGGTGAGCTGGTGACCTGGCCCGGCGTGGTCGGGATCCTCGGCATCGCGGCGATGCTCGGCGTGGGCATCGGCGACCAGGACTGGGTGCAGGACTTCTTCGCCTACCTCGAGGGTGGCGTGATCACCGTGCTCGCCCTGCTCGGCTATCTGGCGAGCCGGCGTGCGGCGTACGTCGTCACGGCGATCGCGGGCATCGGGATCCTCTACGTGCAGGCGTTCGACGACCTGTTCGGCGACTCCCTCGACGAGGACTCCACCGTGATCACCATCGCGATCGCGGTCACCGTCTTCGTCGCCGGCCTCACCGTGGTGGGCTGGGTGCTGCCGACGCGGGTGACCACGGGAGTGGTGCTCGGCGTGGTCGGCGTCGTGTCCTTCGCCGCCCTGTTGATCGGGATGGCGGTGACCAAGGCCTTCGCCGGTGCGTTCGCGTCGATGATGTTCACGGTCTCCGGCGACGACACCGGCGGCACGACGCTCGGCGGCGGCGCGCCGCCGACGCTGGACTTCGATAACGACACCTGGGTGGTGGTCGCCCTTGCTGCCGCGCTCACGGTGCTGTGGGCGCTCGCGGCTGCCTGGACAGGCAGCTCGGGGTTCACGATCTGCGCGATCCTGATGCCGACGATCGTCGTGCCGCTGGCCGCGATCGTGCTGGTCGTCGAGCACCCGACGTGGTGGGGGGTCGTCGTCGGCGTTGCCGGCACCGTGCTCCTCGTCCTCGGCGCCCTGCTCGGCCGGACGCGGGCGAGGAACGCCGCGACGCCGGCCTACTGAGGCTCGTCGACGCGACGTGGTGTCGGGGGCGCGGGTTAGCGTCTCCGGGTGAGCTTCGTCCCCGTGAGCGGCCCGGCGACCTTCCGGCCCGCCGAGCCGCCGCGGGAGTCGACGATCGAGTTCACCGGCGACCGCCGGACGATCGCGCTCGGGGTCCGGGCCGCGATGCCCGCCCTCGGCCGTGCGCTCCAGGACGGCGGTGCCCACCCCAGCGTCGGCCTGCTGGCCGGGGCGGCGCTGCTCGGCGTACGGCTGGTCGGTGACGGCCGCTTGGCTCCGTCCCCCGACGGCCGCGGGTGGGAGCTCGACGATCTCGACGACCGGGACGAGGAGCGGATCGAGACGCTCGCGCGGACGAGGGCGTACGGCGACCTGGGCGTCGCGGCGGCCCGGGAGCTGGTGCACGACGTCCTGCGGGCGGTGGCCGACTCGCTGCCGCACGCGGCCCCGGCCGCCCCGGGTGACGCCCCCCGACGACGGGCGCCGGACTTCGCGGAGCGGGTGCGGAGGCGGGTCGAGGAGCGGACGGCTCGGACGGCGCGAGGCGAGCTGCCGGAGCTGGTGCGGGTGTCGCTCCGCGTCGAGGCCGACGAGGAGGAGCTGCTCGGCGGCCGCGTGCGGCTGGTGCTGCAGGTGCACGACGAGCGTGAGCCGCTGCACCTCTGCGACGCGGCGGCCCTGTGGACCGACGAGCCGGAGGTCACCGGGTTCGGGCCGCGGGCGCGCGTGCATGCGAGCATCGCGCTGCGCCGGGCGGCGGACGCGTGGCCGGTGCTCGACCGGTTCCTCGGCCTGTCCGTGCCGGACCAGATCACGCTCGACGGGGCCGAGGTCGCGGACCTGCTCGAGCACGTCGGCGCGCTCCGGGACGTCCAGGTCGACGTGCACTGGCCCCGGGCGCTGGGGCCGGAGCTCACCACCCGGGCCGTGCTCGACCGGCGCGAGCCGCGGGACCCGGAGCTCCCGCTCGAGGACAGCCCGTTCTCGGTCGACGGGCTGTTCGCGTTCTCCTGGCAGGTCGCGCTCCGAGGCGACCCGCTCACCAAGGAGGAGCTCGACGCGCTGGCGGCGGCGACCACCCCGATCCTCAAGCTGCGCGGCGCCTGGACCATCGTCGACCCCACGACTGCACGCCGTGCGCGCAAGCGGCTGATCCGCCGGGCCAGCGGCGCCGAGGCCCTCGGCGCGGCGTTGTCGGGCGTCACCGAGCTGCCCTCGACCGAGGGCGAGCGCGCGACCGACGAGGTCATCGTCGGCGCCAGCCTCCTGAAGGTCCGCGAGCAGCTGCTGGCGGCCCCGACCCGCAGCCCGCTGCCGGCACCGGACGGCCTGCCCGCCGAGCTCCGCGACTACCAGCGGCACGGCCTGACCTGGCTCGCCGACGTCACCGCCCTCGGCCTCGGTGCCTGCCTCGCCGACGACATGGGGCTCGGCAAGACGATCACCCTGATCTCGCTCCACTTGCACCGCCTCGAGCAGGGCGTGTCCGGTGGCCGGCCGACCCTCGTCGTCTGCCCGGCCAGCCTGCTCGGCAACTGGGAGTCCGAGGTCGCGCGGTTCGCGCCCGGCGTCCCGGTCCGCCGGTTCCACGGCACCGCCCGCGAGCTCGGCGGACTCGACCCGGCCGACGGCAACGGCGGGTTCGTGCTGACGACGTACGGCACCCTCCGGCGCGACAGCTCCGCCCTTGCGAAGGTGCCCTGGGACCTGGTGGTCGCCGACGAGGCGCAGCACGTGAAGAACTCCCGTACGTCGACCGCGCGGGCCCTGCGCACCCTGCCGAGCCGCGCCCGGGTGGCGCTCACCGGCACTCCGATCGAGAACGAGCTCACCGAGCTGTGGTCGATCCTCGACTGGGCGACGCCGGGCCTGCTGGGCAGCCGCCAGGCGTTCCGGCGGGTGTGGGCGGAGCCGATCGAGACCGGCGTCGACCCCGCGGTGACCCAGCACTTCGCCGACCTGATCGGGCCGTTCGTGCTGCGTCGCCGCAAGTCCGACCCCGGCATCGCGCCGGAGCTGCCGGAGAAGACCGAGACCGACCACCTGCTCGGCCTGACCCGGGAGCAGGTCGTGCTCTACGAGTCCTTCGTCCGCGACACGATGGCGCGGATCGAGCGGCTCCCCGCCGATGATCCGCAGCGCCGCGGCCTCGTCCTCGCGCTGCTCACGGGGCTCAAGCAGATCTGCAACCATCCCGCGCAGTTCCTCAAGCAGACCGACTGGGGCGCCCAGGGGCAGAGCCGGGTCCGGCTCCGTGGCCGCTCGGAGAAGCTCGAGCTGCTCGAGGAGCTGGTCGGCACCGTGCTCGCGGAGGACGGTGCGGTCCTCGTCTTCACGCAGTACGTCGCCATGGCCCGGATCGTCGAGCGCCACCTGACCACCCTCGGCGTCCCGCACCAGTTCCTGCACGGCGGCACCCCCGTTCCCGCGCGCGAGGCGATGGTGCGCCGGTTCCAGGACGGCGAGGTCCCGGTGTTCCTGCTCTCGCTCAAGGCGGGCGGCACCGGCTTGAACCTCACTCGCGCCGATCACGTCATCCACGTCGATCGCTGGTGGAACCCGGCGGTCGAGGAGCAGGCGACCGACCGCGCCCACCGGATCGGGCAGACGAAGCCGGTCCAGGTGCACAAGATGGTCACCCGCGGCACGATCGAGGAACGGGTCGCGGCACTGCTCGAGCGGAAGCGGTCGCTGGCGGACGCCGTCCTCGCCCGCGGCGACGCGGCGCTCACCGAGCTCAGCGACCGCGACCTCCGCGACCTGGTCACGCTGCGCGAGGGCCAGCGGCGGGCGGCCTACCTCGCGGACCTGGAGTCGGAGTGAGCGGGGCGCCGTCCCGCGTGACGCACGCCCGGCTCTCCACGGGCCGCCGCCCGGTCCGCAGCTGGTGGGGCAAGGCGTGGCAGCGGGCCGTCGAGGAGGCCGCGTTCTCCGAGTCCGACCTCCGGGCCGGGCGGGCGATCGCGCGGGCCGGAGCCGTGGGCGGTATCAGCGTCGCGGCCGGCTCGCTGCTCGCCGCGGTCCGTGAGGGCGACGACACCTGGACCGTCGAGGTCGACGTACCGGTCCTGGACGAGCCTGCCCGGCGCGCGCTCGTGGACGTGGTGGCCGCCGAGGCCGGCCGGATCGCGGCGCTGCTCGACGGTGAGCTCCCTCACGACCTGGTCGAGCACGCCGACGAGGCCGGTGCCGAGCTGCTG
Organism: Nocardioides panacisoli; assembly: GCF_039537325.1. Classification (GTDB taxonomy): domain Bacteria; phylum Actinomycetota; class Actinomycetes; order Propionibacteriales; family Nocardioidaceae; genus Nocardioides; species Nocardioides panacisoli. The sequence goes on along the minus strand of NZ_BAABAH010000006.1, from coordinate 145,769 downwards.
CCCTTCGGCGGCGAGCTCGCCGCCAGCTGCACCTGCCACCGTGCGCTCGACCCGTGCCCGCACGCCGTCGCGGTGCTCGTCCAGGCGGGCTGGCTCGCCGACGCCGACCCGCTCGTGCTGTTCGCCCTGCGCGGGCTCGACCGCGACCACCTCGTCGCCGCGCTCCACGACCGCGGGCCGGCGCCGGGCGGTGCTGCGGGCGAGCTCGCCGACGACGTCGAGATCGCCGCCGACGCGGTGATCCGGGCCCGCCGGCTGGCCGAGCTGCTGGACGCAGGCGCCGACATCGACCCCGGCCTGGTCTGACTCGGGGGGGTCAGGAGCCCGGGAGCAGGGTGCCGAGGGGGCCGAGGTCGAGGTTGAGGTCGTCGGTGGTCAGGTCGTAACGCGCCTTGAGGTCCTCCATCGCCTCCTCGAGCCGCATCAGGCCGAGGCCCAGCGACTCGACCTGCTCCTCGGAGAGGTCGCCCTCGTCGACACGGCGCAGCGCCTGCTTCTCCATCAGCTGCCGGACCAGCTCGACGATCGTCAGCACCAGCTTCAGCAGGTCGCGCTCGACGGAGTCCGGGTCGGTCTCGAGCCGCTGGGCGAGCGGGTGGTGGCGGTGCTCGCTCATCCGCCCGCCATCTCCCGGCGCACCGACGTGATCAGTGCGTTGAGCCGGATCTGGACCAGGTCGACCCCCGCCAGGCTGATCACGACGTCCCCGGCGATGACGACGCCGGTGCCGAGCAGCCGGTCGAGCAGGTCGACGAGCGCGATGTCCGCGTACGCCTGCTCCCCGGTCGCCAGGGTCACGACCGGTCCAGCGTCGCAAAGGAGTACGGCGGCCACGGCCCGTCGCAGCCGATGGACACGCCCGGGTGCGTGCGCACCAGCTCCGCCACCAGCTCGGTGAACCGGCGGGCGTCGCCGGCCTCGACGAGGTAGGCGGCGTTGAGCAGCATCGTCCCGGCGTGTCCTGAGAGGCGCGGGTCCTGGGCGCGCAGGTGCCGGGCGGCGACCGAGATCCCCCGGAGCTCCCGGTCGACCGCCTCGACTGCTCTCAGCGACCGGGCCTCGGCCGCGCGCCGTTCCTCGGTCGCCGCCTTCTTCCGGCGCAGGTAGGCGGCTCCGCCGGCGAGCGCGGGCTCGGCGGGCTCCATGACGGCCGTCGTCGGCGCCGGGTGGGCGAAGACCTTCACGCTCCACTCCTCGCGGCCGGCGACCCGGTCCAGCGCGGCGGCCAGCTCGTCGTACCACTCCTCCAGGCGGAGCCGGACACTCTGGTCGTCGAGGCACACGGTCGCCAGCCGCATCGGTGCGGTCGGCGCGGCGGCGGCGCAGGCCTGCACGACCGCGTCGTGCGCACGAGCGGTGCGCTCGATCCAGTCGAGGTGCTCGAGGTTCTCGTGGAGCGCGTCCTCGCCGAACTCGTCGAGGTCGACGGTGCTCACGACGGCCTCGAGGTCGAGCACGCCGAGCATCTCCAGGCGTTCGCCCGCCTGCCCGCAGACACCGTCCAGGACGGCAGGAGCGAGGCCGCGGGTCACGGCGTAGAGGTAGCGGGCCGGCTCACCCACGGCGCGCCTCCAGCTCCTGGACGCGGCGCTTCAGCTCGCGGTTCTCCTCCGCCAGCTTGTCGTCGCGGCCGCTCAGCATCGGGTCGTTCTTCCACCAGTCGATGCCCATCTCCTGAGCCCTGTCGACCGAGGCGACGAGCAACCGGATCTTGATGGTCAGCAGCTCGATGTCGAGGAGGTTCACCTGGATGTCGCCGGCGATCACGATCCCCTTGTCGAGGACCCGGTCCAGCACGTCGGCCAGCGAGGCCGGCCGTGGCTGGCGGTCGGCGTACGGGCTCGCCGCCGACGGCCCGGGTCGCCTCTCGACGCTGTCGTTCCTCAGCTCGGTCATCGTCCCTCCTCCTGAGTGGCACCGCGCGAGTAGCGGCCGAGCCGGCGGCACCCGCGCAGCTCGCCGTCGCCGTCGATGGCGACCTCGAACGTCGCGAGCACGTCGGTGGTCGACGGCACCCGGCGCAGCTCGACGGTCTCCAGCAGCACCTTCCAGCCGCCCTCGTCCTGCTCGAGGCCGACGACGGCCTCGGCCTCCTTGCCGGTCAGGTCGGCCAGGACCCGGACGGCGGCACCGGCTGCCTCACTCCCGTTCACGTGCAGCTCCCTCCATCAGCCGTGCGACGAGCTCCGCCTCCCACCAGTCCGCCTCCGCCCCGCTCAGCACGCCCTCCTCGCGGAGCTCGGCGACCTCGTCGAGCTGGCGCCTGATCGTCGCCGGGTCGTAGTAGGCGGCCTCGGCCTGCTGCAGCACCACCTCGGCGATCTTGATCGGCCCACGAAGTGGCGCGCCGAGCAGCGCGGTGATCAGGCCCATCAGGCGCCGCCCACGAAGTCGTACGGCGGCAGCGGGCCGGTCAGCCGCACGCGGACCCGCTCGTGGGCGGCCTCGGCGTACGCCTCCAGCGCCTCTTCGAGCACCGAGACGCGGTCGTCGTCGACCAGCAGCGCGACCGCGAGCAGGTGGTCCAGGCCCGTGCCCGGCGTCTCCCGCATCTCGACCACGTGCGGGGCCACCAGGTCCCAGAGGTCCGCGGCCTCGTCGCGCCGCTTGGCCTCGACCGCGTGCGCGACCAGCTCACCGAGCCGTACCCGGTCGGACCACGACACCTCCTCGGGCACGTCGCGCGTGCGCTCCCGGAGAGTGCGGATCTCGGGGTCCGACCGGACCACCTCCGCAAGCACGGCCTCCTCGATGTAGCGGGCCCGGACCTTCAGCTCGGTGCGGCCGGCCAGGGCGGCCAGCAGGTCTCCCAGCTCCTCGGCCCGTGGCGCCAGCACGTCGGTCACGACCTGCTGCTCGTCGGTGAGGACGTAGCCGAACCGGACCGGTGCAACCGGCCCGCTGGCAGCCAGTGCATCCACCACCTCGTGGTAGGCCCGCAGGTCGGCGGGACCGGTGCTGCCCTCGGCGGGCGCCGGGCCGACGACGGCCGCGACCCCTCCGTGCCCGACCGAGGACAGCGGCCCGTCACCGACGCCCGAGACGTGTGGCAACGCCTGGTCGGCCGACACGACGGCGTACACCAGCAGGCCAGCTGGGTGTGCCGTCGGCGCGGCCGTCATTTCGAGCTGCTCCGCGACGACGAGCGCCGGGTCCGGCTGCGACCGGAGTCGTCGTCCTCGTCGTCCTCGTCCTCGTCCTTGCTGCTCCCCGGAGTCAGCGCGTCCTTCACGCCGGCGAGCGCGCCCTTGGTCTTCTTCCGCGCTCCGCCCTCGCGCAGGTCGTCCAGCACGCCGGGAAGGTCCTTGCCCTCCGCGGTGCCGAGGTCGAGGCGGTTGGTGGCCTCCGCGAAGCGCAGGTAGGTGTCGACACTCGCGATCACGATCCGCGCGTCGATCGTCAGCAGCTCGATGCCCACGAGCGAGACGCGGACGTAGGCGTCGATGACCAGGCCCTTGTCGAGGATGATCTCGATGACGTCGGCCAGGCCGCTAGGAGCCGGCCGCGAGAGGTAGCCGCCGCCTGAGCGCTGGCTGGTGGTCTGGACGGTCATGCCCTCTCCTCCTCGTCGTCGTACTCCTCTTCGTCCTCTTCGTCCTCGTCCTCGTCGAGGTCCTCCTCGTCGTCGAGCTCGTCCTCGTCGTCGTACTCGTCGGTGTCCTCGTCGAGGTCCTCGTCCTCGTCGGTGTCCTCGTCCTCGTCGTCGTACTCGTCGAGCTCGTCGGCGTCGTCGGGGGACTCCTCGTCGTTCTCCTCGGGCGAGTCGTCGTCCTCGTCGCTCTCCTGCGCCTCGGCCGCCTCGTGGTCCTCCGGGGACTCGACGACCTCGCCGTCCTCGATCACCCCACGCCAACCCTGCACCGCGTCCGGCTCCAGGACCGCGTGCGCCATGACGTGCCGGCGGAAGTGCTGGAGCTCGGCGTGCACGCGGCGGCCCTGGGCACGCCAGATGTTGGCGGTCCGCTCGAAAAGGCCCTGCGGGAAGTACTCGAGCACCACGATGATCCGCGTCAGGTCGGACGTGATCTCGTGGAAGGTCACCGCCCCGTCGACGTGACCCTTCTTGCCCTCCGAGCGCCAGACGATCCGCTCGTCGGGCAGCTGCTCGAGGATGGTCGCGTCCCACTCCCGGTGCGACCACCAGATCTGCGCCTTCCAGTGCAGCTTCTCGTCCTCGACGGCGTCGACGTTCTCGACCTTCTTCATGAAGGAGGGGAACGAGCCGAACTGCGTCCACTGGTCGTAGACGAAGGAGATCGGGAGACCGACGTCGATCTCCTCGATGATCGTGGTGACCTTGGGCGAGCTGCCGTTCATGCTGCCGTTCATGCCGCCGCCCTCCTCGCCACCGTTCTCGTTGTCCTCGTCGCTGTCGTCCCCCGTGCTGCCCGAGCCGCGTCCCGGGAGGTGCGGGTGGGGGAGGCGCAGCCCGGGCAGGTCCGGGAGATGCAGCTTCGGCAGGTGCGGCTTCGGCATCGAGACGCCGCCGTCGCGGGCCATCTCGCCCAGCCGATCGGTCAGTGCGCCGACCCCTTTGTCAGCCGCGCCGAGGGCTCGATCCTTCACGGTGTCGGCGAGCGCACGGGACGCTTCGCGCAGGCGGTCCTCCGCCGTGGGTGTGTTCGCCATCGCAGGTCACCTCGCCGATCTCGACGAGGACGTCTTCCTGGCTGACGTCTTCTTGGCCGTCGACTTCTTGGCGGGCGCCTTCTTCGCGGGCGCCTTCTTCGCGGGCGCCTTCTTGGCCGCGGACTTCTTGCGCGCGCCGCTCGTGCCGGAGGACCCGCTCTCGCTGGACGAGCCGCCGGAGCTCTTCCTCGCCGGCTTCTTCGACGTGCCCGACCTGCCGGACGAGCTGCCCGACGAGCTGCCGGACGAGCTGCCGGACGAGCTGCCGGACGAGCTGCCGGACGACCGGCGCGTGGCCGGCTTCGCTTTCGCCTTGGGCTTGGGCTTGGGCTTGGCCTTGGACTCGGACTCGGACTCGGACTCCGACTCGGAGTCGTCCTCGTCCTCCTCGTCGTCCGCGCTGTCGGACGGCCCTTGCAGCGCCGAGGTCATCGACTCCATCTGCGCCGCAGCGGTAGCGAGCGCGAGGTCCTTGGCGGCCTTGGTGAGCCCGTCGGTGAGCTGGCTGCGCATCTGCCCGAGCTCGGGGTTCTCCTCGATGATCTTGCCGACGAGTGCCTTCGGGTCGGCCGACAGCTTCTTGCCGGCCAGCAGCCCCGCGAGGGTGATCGCGAGCTTGAACTTCTTGGTCCTGCCGAGCAGGTAGCCACCTGCGACTGCGGTGGCGACTTTCGCCGTGGTGGTTGCAGACATCAGTAGTAGAGCCATCCCATTCTCGCGTTCCCTCCAGAACGCTGCGCCCCCTCCAGAGCGCGGGGATGACCTCCTCCCTCCAGCATCCGCGGTACCCGCTCCTGTGATCGCAAACACAGGTTTTACCCAATCGGTGCCTCGGGTCAGCCCAGGGCGAGGTCGCGGAGCTCCGCCCGGTAGTCGGCGTACGTCGCCCGCAGTCGCGTCCCCGGCCAGTCCCGCGGGAGGAGCTCCGCAGGGAGCAGCGGATCCGCCGTCAGGTGTCGGACGAGCTGCGCGGCGACGGCGAGTCGCGCCGCGGGCGCCGTGGTCCGGGCGAGCAGGTCGACCAGGTGGCGGCCGACCGCTGCCCAGCCGTCGAGGTCCCAGAGATCCGCCGCGAGCGCCGCCGGGTCGCCGTCGGGCCGGCACCGGAAGGTGGTCAGCACGGGCTCCGGGGCGTAGCCGCGGGCGCGGCCGAGGTTGGCGGGCCGGGTCCAGACGCCTTCCCGGAGCTCGGCGAGCCGGTGCGTCGCGAGGACGTCACGGAGCGCGGCCCGGTCGGCCCCCGACCGTCCGGTCACCACGACGACGGCCATCTCCCAGTCGCCGTCCCACGGGGTCCCGGCGTCGTCGACGGCCTCGTCCTGGTGCCGCTGTCGGCGTACCAGCCGCTCGCCGAGCACGTAGTCCCCCTCCGCCCGGCGGAGGTCGCCCGCGGCGACAGCGCGGGTCAAGGCGACCCGCAGCGTCGACGGCGGGATGCCGAAGTACCCACCGGCAGTGGCCAGCTCGGCCGGGCTCATCCGGTCCGGGTGGCGGCCGAGCAGCAGGCTGAGGACGACCGAGCGCGCGGACAGCGGGGCGATCCCGGTCGGCACGGTCGTCTCGGGCGGCACCTGGTCATGCTACACATCTGGACACGATTGTCGGTGAAACTGTAACGTCGTCTCATGACCGACGAGGCGCCCTGGCGCCGTTCCGCCGACGAGGACGTCGCAGCTCCCGCGCAGGCGGCGGCTGCTCCCGACTACCGGACGCTCACCTACGAGGTCGACGGCGCGGTCGCCCGGCTGACCTTCGACCGTCCCGAGCACGGCAACGCGATCACCGTCGACACACCGCGCGAGCTCGCCGACGCCGTGGAGCGCGCGGACCTCGACCCGCGGGTGCGGGTGATCGTCGTGAGCGGGCGCGGGAAGGGCTTCTGCGGCGGCTACGACCTGAGCGCGTTCGCGGAGCAGGCGATCCCCAACCACGACCCCACTCAGCCGTGGGACCCGATGGTCGACTACGCGATGATGAGCCGCTTCACCAAGGGCTACGCCAGCCTCCTGCACGCGAACAAGCCGACGGTCGCGAAGATCCACGGCTTCTGCGTCGCCGGCGGCACCGACATCGCGCTGCACTGCGACCAGATCGTCATCGCGGCCGACGCCAAGATCGGCTACCCGCCCACCCGGGTCTGGGGAGTTCCGAGCGCGGGCCTGTGGGCGCACCGGCTGGGCGACCAGCGCGCCAAGCGGCTCCTCCTGACCGGCGACTGCCTGTCCGGCCGCGAGGCCGCCGAGTGGGGGCTCGCCATCGAGGCGCCCGAGCCCGCGGACCTCGACGAGCGGACCGAGAACCTCGTGCAGCGGATCGCGGCGATGCCGCTCAACCAGCTGATGATGGTCAAGCTCGCCCTCAACTCCGCCCTGCTCGCCCAGGGCGTCGAGACCAGCCGGATGGTCTCCACCGTCTTCGACGGGATCTCCCGGCACACCCGCGAGGGCTACTCCTTCGCCGCTCGGGCGATGGAGGCGGGCTTCAAGCAGGCCGTGCGCGAGCGCGACGCGGCGCCGTACGGCGACTTCGGACCCTCCACGAACAAGGGATGAGTGAGATGACTGGACTGCCAGGGACCCACGAGGTGTTCAACCAGGTTCCCCCGCTGGTCGGCCACGACACCGCCGCCGACCCCGCGCTGCTCGAGGGTCTCGAGCGGGAGGGCGCGGGCTGGGCCGCTCCCGAGGTCCACGAGCTCGGCCGCCTCGCGGGCACCGCGGAGGCGCAGGGGTGGGGCCGGCTCGCCGAGCGGGTGCCGCCCCGGCTGCACACGCACGACCGCTACGGCAACCGCGTCGACGAGGTCGAGTACGTCCCGGCCTACCACCAGCTGATGGAGACCGCCGTCGGTCACGGGCTGCACGCGGCCCCCTGGGCCGACGAGCGGCCGGGCGCACACGTGGCCCGGGCCGCGAAGTTCTACGCCTGGTCGGTCGACGCCGGGCACGGCTGCCCCATCTCGATGACCTACGCCGTCGTGCCCGCGCTGCGGGCGAACCCCGAGCTGGCCGCCAGGTTCGAGCCGCTGCTGACCAACCGCACCTACGACTTCGGGCTGCGCGACCCGGAGACCAAGAGCGGGCTGATCGCGGGCATGTCGATGACCGAGAAGCAGGGCGGATCCGACGTACGCGCGAACACGACGACGGCGACCCCGCAGGCCGACGGGACCTACGTCCTGCGCGGCCACAAGTGGTTCACCAGCGCGCCGATGAGCGACATGTTCCTCACCCTCGCCCAGACGCCCGCGGGCGTCACCTGCTTCCTCGTGCCTCGGGTGCTGCCGGGCGGGGAGCCCAACGCGATGCGGTTCCTGCGGCTCAAGGACAAGCTCGGGAACAAGTCCAACGCATCGTCCGAGATCGAGTACGACGCCGCGGTCGGCTGGCTGGTCGGCGAGGAGGGCCGCGGCGTGCGGACCATCGTCGAGATGGTGAACATGACCCGGCTCGACTGCGTGATCGGCACCTCGATGGGCATGCGGACAGCGCTGGTCCAGGCGACCCACCATGCCCGGCACCGGTCCGCGTTCGGGAAGCTGCTGGTCGAGCAGCCCGCGATGCGCAACGTGCTCGCCGACCTCGCCGTCGAGTCCGAGGCCGCGACGACGGCGATGATGCGGCTCGCCGGCGCCAACGACCGGGCGATCCGCGGCGACGAGGGCGAGGCCGCCCTACGCCGCCTCGCGCTGGCCGCGACGAAGTACTACGTCTGCAAGCGGGGGCCGATCCACGCGGCCGAGGCGCTGGAGTGCCTCGGGGGCAACGGGTACATCGAGGACTTCGACGCCGCGCGGATCTACCGCGAGCTGCCGCTGCTCTCGATCTGGGAGGGGTCGGGGAACGTCGCCGCCCTCGACGCGCTCCGCGCGATCGCGCGCGAGCCGCACACCCTCGACGCCTACTTCGAGGAGGTCTCGCTCGCCTCTGGGGCCGACCCGCGGTTCGACGAGGCGCTGGCGCGGCTGCAGAAGGAGCTCACCTCCTTCGACGACATCGAGCTGCGTGCGCGTCGCGTCGTCGAGCAGCTGGCCCTGGTCTTCCAGGGCTCGCTGCTGCTGCGGCACGCGCCGTCCGCGGTCGCCGACGCGTTCTGCGCCTCGCGGCTTGCCCGGGACTGGGGCGGCGCTCTGGGCACGCTGCCCGCCGGTCTCGACCTCGAACCGATCCTCGAGCGCGCCGTGGTGGACGTCGGCTGACTAGCTGACGTTGGCGCAGACGGCGTAGGCCCGCAGGGTGTTCGAGGCGCCCGAGCTGTTGTGGCCGTAGGTGGTCACGGAGCCCTCGTTGAGCACGATCTGGACGCCGTCGTAGCCACTGGTGAAGAAGCCTCCGCCACCCAGGACCTTCTTGCCTCCCGGGCACGTGGCGGTCGAGCTGTTGCTCGCGTTGCCGGCGACGGTGGTGTCGAAGGTGATCCGCTCGTAGCCGCTCACGCCCGCGGGCCCCTGGGGACCCTGGGGGCCCTGAGGACCTTGGAGACTGGAGGTGGCAGCGCCGGAGAAGTCCGAGGGCTGCAGGGTGCCGTTGTGGACGTCGACGGACTTGATGGTGTTGTCCCTGATGTCGGCACTGGTGATGAGGTTCCCGGCGACCGCGCCGGTGGTGGCGGAGACGACGATGGTGAGGGCGAGGAGGATGACGGCGGGGAGCCCGCGCAACGAGAGGGTTTTCATGAGCCGACCCTAGGAAGGTCGGCCTGGTGCGACCACGGTGCTAGCCCCCGTGCCGCTCGCTGCGGAAAGTCCCCGCGGACCCGAGCGGGCCCGCGGGGACCGAGGTCGGAGGGTCAGCTGGCCTTGGCGCAGACGGCGTAGGCGCGCAGGGTCTGGGCGACCGGGGACTTCGCGAGCGCGTACACGATGGTGTTCGTCAGCCGGACCTGGACGCCGTCGTTGGTGGACAGCAGCTCGCCGCCGCCACCCCAGACCACGGTCCCGGCCGGGCAGCTCGCCTGGGCGAAGCCGGAGCCGCCGGCGCCGAGCGAGGCGTCGCCCGTCACCAGCACCCGGCCGCTGACGCCGGCCGGTCCCTGCGCACCGGTGCTGCCGCTCGGACCCTGCGGTCCCTGCGGTCCCTGCGGTCCTTGCGGTCCTTGCGGTCCTTGCGGTCCTTGCGGGCCCTGGAGTGAGGACTGCGCCGCGGACGAGAAGTCGGCGGGCTGGAGGGTTCCGTCATGGACGTCCACCGACTTGATGGTGTTGTCCTTGATCTGGCTGCTCGTGATCAGGCCGCCGGCCACGGCACCCCCGGTGGCAGCGAGGACGATCGAGACGGCGAGGACGATGATGGCGGGGAGGCCCCGCAGAGAGATCTTCTTCATCCAGCGAAACTAAGAACCCGGGGCACCCGGGAACTACGGTGCTAGCCCCCGTCTTCCGTAGCTGTCTAGACCATCGGGACCCCTGGTGCTGTCACGGAACCGCGGTGAGGGCCGCCATCGCCATGGCGACGAGGAGCGCCCGCAGCTCGGCGTCCGGGATGCCGTGTCCGGCCCGGGGCGTGGAGTTCAGCAGGCCGAACGCGGCTTGGGCGGTCGCGTGCGCCGCGGCGCGCGAGAGGCCGGGTCGCAGGGCGCGCAGCTGGTCGGCCCACAGGCCGACGTACGACCGCTGCAGGCGGCGTACGGCGTCGCGCGCGTCCTCAGGGAGCGACTCCCAATCACGGTCCTGGACGATGATCAGTGCGCGGTGCCCGAGCGCGAACTCGACGTGCCAGTCGACCAGGCCCTGCAGCGCGGCTGCGGGATCTCCACCCCCGGCGGCGACGCGTTCGCGGCCCACCTCGAGCAGCCGCTCGCTGATGGAGACGAGCATCTCGGCCAGCATCGCCTGCTTGGACGGGAAGTGCTTGTAGAGCGCCGGACCCGAGATCCCGCAGGCGGCGCCGAGCTCCGCCACCGAGACGCCGTGGAACCCCCGCGCGGCGAACAGGTCGGCCGCGATGGCCAGGATCTGCTCTCGCCGAGTGGGGGCCGGCTCGGTGGCGGTCACCCGGTCAGGTTAGTGCTCGTTCACCCCGGGAAGTCCGCCTCGGGCGGAAGCGGGTCCACGTCGTCGTTGATGCGGCGCGGCTCGAAGGCACAGAACTCGTTGCCCTCCGGGTCGGCGAGGACGGTCCAGCGGACCTCGTCGTCGGGCTCGCGCAGCCGGGTGGCACCCCTCCCGACGATGTCGGGGATGTCGCCCGCCTCGACGTCGATGTGGATCCGGTTCTTGACCGTCTTGGCCTCCGGGACCGGGACGAACACCAGGTAGTCGAAGGGCGCGCCCACGATGCCCTCGACCCACGAGTACCTGTCGTTCTCCTCCCGGCCGACCGTGGCGTCGAGGACGTCGGCCCACCAGGCCGCCTGGGCCGCCGGGTCGACGCTGTCGACCACGATCTCGAAGAGCCGTGGCTCGAGCGCCTCCGAGTCGCGCTCGAACACGCACAGCTCGCCGCCCTCGGGGTCGCGGAGCACCTTCCACCGGAAGGACTCGAGGTCGACCGGCGAGGCGCCGAGGCCCAGCACGTCGTCGACGGTCCGCGCCGCGACGTCGAGGTGCACCCGCTGCTTGACCGACACCGGCTCGGGGACCGTGTTGATCCACACGGTGTGCTGCGGTGTCGACCCGGTCAGCCGGGTGTCGCCGTCGTCCAGCTCCTCGAGGTCGAGGTCGAGCACCTTCGCCCAGAACTCGCCCATGCGGCGCGCGTCGACGGCGTCGATGCACAGGTCCTTGTACGTCGCGAGCGGCACTGGTCACTCCTTCGTCGGGTCGGCGGCCTTCTGCAGCGTCTCGGACTCCGCGCGCACCGCCTTGGTGAGCGAGGGGTCCATGAGCGGCGCGGTGCCCGGCTGCTGGAGGTCCGTGTCGCCGGTGTCGGGATTGGTTCCCCTGCTCGCTCCGGTCGTGCCGACGGGGGTCTCCACGTCCGGTCCGTCGTCGAGCTCCTCGCGCCAGTCGTCGACGCTGTCGGCGCCCGGGCCGCCGTGGGCCGCGTTCCTCGTCGGCGCGGAGGGCTCGGTGGTCACGGCCTCCGGGGGAGCCGCGACCGGGATCGGGGGCCGGCCGGCGGCCGCCTCGGGATCCGGGGTCGTCACCACGGGCTCCGCCGCTGCCGCGACGTCGACGTCCCCGCGGTCGGTGGGCGGCTCCTCCTGGCCGATCGGGAGCACGGCACCGGCGACGCCGCGCGCCACGCCGGCGGCGTACTTGGTCGTCCCCACGGGGTGGAGGACGACCTGGGCGGTACGGGTGACGACGGTCCCGGCGATCCTGGTGATGGTGCCGACTGCCGACATGAGGGGCTCCTCTCGTTGGGTTCTGCCAACCCGTTACCCGAAATCATCCGGGAGGATGACGGCCGATCGGCGGTGTGACGCGTCCAATGTCGACTCATCCCGACCACGCCTGTCCAGGAGGCCCCATGACCCCCGCCCGATCGCGCCGCCGCGCCCTCGCGACGTTGCTCGCCGTCGGCCTCGCCGCCGGCGCTCCGCTGGCCGCACCCGGCCCTGCCGTGGCGCGGGACCGGGCCGACCTGACCGTCACCCGCACGACGGCACCCGCGACCGCGACGACCGGCAAGGCGTTCCGCGTGGAGACCGGGATCCGCAACGCCGGGCTCGGCAGGTCTGCCGCCACCACGGTGCGCTACTACCTCTCGACCGACCAGCGGCGGGACCGCGGGGACCGGGCGCTCGGCGGCAGCGCACGGCTGAAGTCGCTGATCGGCGGTACGTCGTGGGACGTCGGCGCCCGGGTCACGGTCCCGAAGGGGACCGCGCCCGGCCGCTACTACGTTCTCGCCTGCGTCGAGGCGGACGCCGGCCCGGCGCGCAACGACTGCAAGGCGCCGAGCAGGCGCACCCGGGTGCTCTCGCTGGCGGGCGACGGGTCGATCGCCGGTGAGCTGACGCTGCGCGACGTCGGCGAGACCTCCTCCGAGAGCGGCACGAGCGCGTGGGACCGGACCGCCACGGTGGGGATCCGGATCGACGTCGACGGCGACTCCTACGACGCCACGTTCGCCGACGACGGCAGCCGCTACACCTACACCGGGGAGGAGCACCGCGACGGCACCGGAGAGTGCCCGACCTTCTGGGACCGCGCCGAGACCGGCGAGGGCGGGTTCGTCTCCACCGGCGACCCCTTCACCGACGAGATCCACGGCGGGTTCACCCGCGTGGACCGCAGCGGCCTGCGGATCGGCCTCTTCGTCCACTACGACGCCGCGACCACCTACGGCGACTGCGACGCCTCGCACGAGCAGGCCACCGAGGCGCTGAACGTCGTGAGCATCGAGTTCGACGAGGTCGCCCGGACCGCGACGAGCGTGACCTACCGGGCGGTCGACTGGGAGGCCGAGCTCGGGACGTCGTCGAACTGGGACACCATCGAGGGGACGATCACCTTCGCACTCGACTGAGCCCGTGCATTGACCGGGTAGGTTAACGATCGTTAACCTCGCTCCATGACGACGCTCCGGGAGGTCACCGAGGAGCTGCGCGGCCACCTCGCGCGGGTCCGGCAGGGCGGCAGCGAGGCCGCCCGGCGCAAGCACACGGACCGCGGCAAGCTGCTGGCCCGCGACCGGGTGGACCGGCTGCTCGACCCGGGCAGCCCGTTCCTCGAGGTCGCACCGCTGGCCGCGTTCGGGATGTACGGCGCCGGCGCCGAGGACCTCTACGCCGTACCGTCCGCCGGCGTCGTCGCCGGGATCGGCACCGTGCACGGGCGACCGTGCATGGTGGTCGCCAACGACGCGACGGTGAAGGGCGGCACCTACTACCCGATCACCGTCAAGAAGCACCTGCGCGCGCAGACGATCGCCGCGGAGAACCGGCTCCCGTGCCTCTACCTCGTCGACTCCGGCGGCGCGTTCCTGCCGATGCAGGACGAGGTCTTCCCCGACCGGGAGCACTTCGGCCGGATCTTCTTCAACCAGGCGAACATGTCGGCGAAGGGGATCCCGCAGCTGGCCGCGGTGATGGGGTCGTGCACCGCCGGGGGCGCGTACGTCCCCGCGATGTCCGACGAGACCGTGATCGTGCGGAACCAGGGCACGATCTTCCTCGGCGGCCCGCCGCTGGTGAAGGCCGCCACCGGTGAGGTCGTCACCGCCGAGGAGCTCGGTGGCGGCGACGTGCACGCCCGGCGGTCCGGCGTGGTCGACCACCTCGCCGAGGACGACGCCCACGCCCTGCAGATCCTGCGGAACATCGTCGCCACCCTGCCGAACCCCGCCGAGCCGGCAGAAGCTCGGGCCGCAGACCGCCGAGTCGGCTCAAGCTTGAGCCGACTCGGCGAGGTCGAGGAGCCGCTGGAGGACCCGGAGACGATCTACGACGTGGTGCCGGCGAGCACGCGGACGCCGTACGACGTCCGGGACGTGATCCGGCGCATCGTCGACGGGTCGCGGCTCCAGGAGTTCAAGCAGCTGTACGGCGAGACGCTCGTCTGCGGCTTCGCGCGGATCCACGGCCACCAGGTGGGGATCGTTGCCAACAACGGGATCCTGTTCAGCGAGTCCGCCCTCAAGGGCGCGCACTTCGTCGAGCTGTGCAACCAGCGGGGGATCCCGCTGCTGTTCCTGCAGAACATCACCGGGTTCATGGTCGGCAAGGAGTACGAGAACCGCGGCATCGCCCGCGACGGCGCCAAGCTGGTCACCGCAGTCGCGTGCTCGGTGGTCCCCAAGCTCACCGTGGTGATCGGCGGCTCGTTCGGCGCCGGCAACTACGGCATGTGCGGCCGGGCGTACGACCCCCGGTTCCTCTGGATGTGGCCGAACGCCCGCATCTCGGTGATGGGCGGCGACCAGGCCGCCAACGTGCTCGCGACCGTCGCGGGCCGCGAGGAGGACGAGGAGTTCAAGGCGCCCATCCGCGAGCAGTACGAGACCCAGGGCTCGCCCTACTACGCAACCGCGCGGCTGTGGGACGACGGCGTGATCGACCCCGCGGACACCCGGCGGGTGCTCGGCATGGCCCTCGAGGCCACCGCGGCCGCGCCGGTGCCCGAGCCGTCCTACGGCATCTTCAGGATGTGAGCGCGATGATCACCACTGTCTACATCGCCAACCGCGGCGAGATCGCGGTCCGCATCGCCCGCACGGCCGAGCGGCTCGGCGTCCGCGCCGTACCGGGACGTCCCGACTTCCTCGACGCCGCGGCCCAGGTCGCCGCGGCGCTCGAGGCCGGCGCGGACGCCGTACATCCCGGCTACGGCTTCCTCTCCGAGAACGCCGGCTTCGCCCGCGCGGTCATCGACGCGGGGCTGACCTGGATCGGGCCCGCTCCCGAGGTGATCGAGGTGATGGGCCGCAAGGACCGGGCGCGCGACATCGCGGTCCGCGCCGGCGTACCGGTCGTGCCGTCGTACTCCGTGGACGACGACCCGACCTCGTTCGCCTTCCCGGTGCTCGTGAAGGCCGCGGCCGGCGGCGGGGGCAAGGGCATGCGCGTGGTGCGCTCGGCGCCCGAGCACGCCGACGCCGCGGCCGCGGCGCGACGCGAGGCAGCCTCCGCCTTCGGCGACGACACCCTCTTGATCGAGAAGTACGTCGAGCGCGGCCGCCACATCGAGGTGCAGGTCGTCGGCGACTCCCACGGGACCGTGATCCACCTCGGCACCCGGGAGTGCTCGGCGCAGCGGCGGCACCAGAAGGTCATCGAGGAGGCGCCGGCGCCCGCGCTGGACGACGACGTGCGCGAGCGGATCCACGAGGCGGCCGTCGACCTCGCCAGGGCGGTCGACTACACCAACGCCGGCACCGTGGAGTTCCTCCTCGACGCCGAGACCGGCGACTTCTACTTCCTGGAGATGAACACCCGCCTCCAGGTGGAGCACCCGGTCACCGAGCTGGTCAACGGCGTCGACCTGGTCGAGATGCAGCTGCGGGTGGCCGAGGGTGAGCGTCTCGATCCGCCGACCGGTGGTGGCGGGCACGCGATCGAGGCCCGGGTCTACGCCGAGGACCCCTACGCCGGGTTCCTGCCCCAGGCGGGCACGGCGACGCTGGTCCGGTGGCCCGAGGCCGACGTACGGGTCGACCACGCGCTCGAGTCCGGGCAGGTCGTGAGCACGTCCTTCGACCCGATGCTCGGCAAGGTGATCGCGCACGGCGTCGATCGCGAGCACGCGCGGCGCCGGCTGATCGCCGCGCTCGACGGCACCGCGATCCTGGGGCTCACGACGAACACCGGCTTCCTGCGGGAGCTGGCCGCGAGCGAGGAGTTCACCGAGCCCGGGGGCATCGACACCGCCTGGCTGGACCGCAACCCGCTCGAGCCGCCGGACCGCGGCCCGGCCCGCGAGCTCGCCGCACACGTGTGGCAGCGGGCCCGGCAGGTGCCGAGCGGTCCGTTCGCAGCGGACGGCTTCCGGATCGGTGCCCCGGCCGTGCCGGCGGTCGTGGAGTTCGAGGACGGCTCGGTCACCCTCGGGCCCGTTCCCCGCGAGCTCCCCGTGGCCATCGCCGACGAGCACCGCGTCGAGCTGGCGCACCACGGCCAGCGCTACGTCTTCGACCGGCCCGACCCGGCCGCCGACCACGCCGCCGAGGCCGGCGACGGCACCGTGACTGCCCCGATGCCCGGCACCGTGCTCGACGTACGTGTCGCCGAGGGTGATCGCGTCGCCGCCGGCGACGTGCTCGGCGTGGTGGAGGCGATGAAGATGGAGCTCGCGCTGAAGGCGCCGTACGACGGTCTCGTCACGGCCGTGACCGCCACCGTCGGCCGCCAGGTCGCCCTCGGTGCCCCCCTCTTCCACGTTGAATCGATGGTCCATGAGGGTTGAATCGAAGGTTGATCGGCATCGAATCGAGGATCCGTCTGCACCAATCCTCGATTCGGCGTCGACCGAGCTTCGAATCAACCTCGAGAGACCTTCGATTCAACCCCGACGGGCTTTCGAATCAACGGAGGGGACATGAGCGGACTGCCGATGACGGCGCCCGAGCCGGGGCTGCCGGAGCGGGTCACGATCTACGAGGTCGGACCGCGGGACGGGCTGCAGAACGAGGCGACGTCGGTGCCGACGGCCGTCAAGGCCGAGTTCGTACGTCGACTGCTGGCCGCGGGGCTACCGGTGGTCGAGGCGACCAGCTTCGTGCACCCGAAGTGGGTGCCGCAGCTCGCCGACGCCGCCGAGCTGATGACCGGCCTGATCGCGGAGCTCGGCGACCGCGCCCGTGAGCTGCCGGTCCTGGTGCCCAACGAGCGCGGCCTCGACCGGGCGCTGGACCTCGGCCTCCGGCACGTCGCGGTGTTCGCGTCGGCGACCGAGACGTTCGCGCAGAAGAACCTCAACCGCACCCTGGACAGCCAGTTCGAGATGTTCGAGCCGACGATGGCGCGGGCGCTGGAGGCCGGCCTGGACGTCCGCGGCTACGTCTCGATGTGCTTCGGCGACCCGTGGGAGGGAGCCGTCCCGGTCGAGCAGGTCGTGCGGGCCGGGACGCGACTGCTCGACCTGGGTGCGAAGCAGCTGAGCCTCGGCGACACCATCGGCGTCGCGACCGCGGGTCACGTCAAGCAGCTGGTGGCGGCCTTCTCCGACGCAGGGGTCGGCGTCGACCGGCTGGCCCTGCACTTCCACGACACCTACGGCCAGGCGCTCGCCAACGTGCACGCGGGCCTGCAGGCCGGCGTGACGACGTACGACGCCTCCGCGGGCGGGCTCGGCGGCTGCCCCTACGCCAAGAGCGCGACCGGCAACCTCGCCACCGAGGACCTGGTCTGGTTCCTCACCGGGCTCGGCATCGAGCACGGCGTCGACCTCGCCGGCGTCGTCGGGACCAGCCACTGGATGGCCGGTCACCTCGGCCGGCCGAGCCCTTCGGCCGTCGTCCGCGCGCTCGCGACGACGTGACGCCCTGGTCCGTTGGGGCCAGTCCGTCGGGGCCAGTCCGCATGCCTCGTCGTGGTCAGGCGTAGCCCCGACGAGCGGCGGACACTGGTGAGGACTTCGAGAGAAGAGGACCGAGCCATGACCTTCAGCGGCACCACTCTCAGCCCCGACCAACCGGGCTACGACGAGGCCCGGCGGCTCTTCAACGGCATGATCGACCGCCGTCCGTCCCGCATCCTCCGGTGTGGGTCGACGGCTGACGTCGCCGCGGCCGTCGCCGACTGCCGGGCCCTCGGCGAGCCGTTCTCCGTCCTCGGTGCCGGTCACGGCGTCACCGGGAGCGCCCTGATCGACGGGGCGGTGTGCATCGACCTGCGCGGGCTGGACCGGGTCGAGGTCGATCCGGCGGCGGCCGCGGCGCGCGTCGGCGGAGGTGCGACCTGGGGCCTCGTCGACGCCGCCACCCAGGAGCTCGGCCTCGCGGTGACCGGCGGCCGGGTGCCGAGCACCGGGGTCGGTGGGCTCGCGCTCGGCAGCGGCAGCGGCTGGCTGGAGCGCAAGCTCGGCTTCACGTGCGACAACCTCCTCTCGGCCGAGGTCGTGACGGCGAGCGGCGACATCGTGACCGCGAGCGAGTCCGAGAACGCCGACCTGTTCTGGGCGATCCGCGGCGGTGGCGGCAACTTCGGCATCGTCACCGAGTTCGTCCTGAAGCTGCACCCGATCGGCCCGGTGGTGCTCGGCGGCATGCTGCTCTACCCCGGCTTCATGGCGGCCGACGTCACCCGCAACTGGCGGGACTTCATCCTGACCGCTCCCGACGAGGCAGGCGGTGGGGTCGCGCTGATCACCGCGCCCCCCGAGGACTTCGTGCCGGAGCCCGCGCGTGGTCAGCCCTGCGTCGGCGTGATCGTCGTCTACGCGGGCGATCCGGAGAAGGGCCGGGAGGTGATGGCGCCGGTCATCGAGTTCGGACCGCCCGCGGTCGACCTCGTGCAGCCGATGCCGTACGTCGCCGTGCAGCGGCTGCTCGAACCCCCCAACCCGCCGGGGATGCGCAACTACTGGAGCGGCGACTTCCTCGCCGAGCTGCCCGACGAGGCGGTCGACGCCTGGGTCGGAAGCGCCTTCCCGCCGGCCAGTCCGATGACGCAGATGATCCTCGTCGCCGGGGGCGGCGCGGTCGCGCGGGTCGAGGAGGGCGCCACCGCGTTCGGGAACCGCGACGCTCCCTTCAACCTGCACCACCTGTCGATGTGGCCTCCGGACCCGAGCCTCGACCAGGCCAACATCGAGAAGACCCGGTCCGTCGCCGCGGCGATGAAGCCGTGGACGACCGGATCGGTCTACCTCAACTTCATCGGCGACGAGGGGCTCCACCGGGTCGCGAGCGCGTTCGCGCCGGACACCTACGCGCGGCTGCGCGCGATCAAGAAGCAGTGGGACCCCGACAACGTGTTCCGGTTCAACCAGAACATCCCGCCTGCGGACTAGGACCGTCGGGCGCGGCCCGAGCTCGTGGGGAGGGTCCGGGTCGGGTGACCTGCTTGTTGCCGGCAACCGCAGAAAGTAAAAGATCCAACCGGTGACCGGCGCCGTGGCTGAGCCTCGGGTCGGGGGGTTCCTGCTCACCGTCGGCCGCTCCGCCGACGTACCGCTCGGAGGTTGCCGTGGTCCGCTCCCGCCCGCTCGCGTCCGCTCTGCTCACCCTGGCGGTCGCCGCCGGGCTCGTCGTGCTCGCGCCCGCGGTGTCCGCCCTCGCGGCGGTCTCGACGCTCTCCGGTCTCCAGGAGGCGATCGACGCGGCATCGGACGGCGGAACCGTCACCCTGGACGGCGACATCGACGACACCGACTTCGTCGGCCTGGTGATCCCGTCCGGCAAGACGGTCACCCTGGACCTGAGCGGCCACACGCTGATCGTGCGCGGATCGGTCGGGCACGCCGGCATCCGCATCACCGGCGCGACGCTCACCGTCACCGACAGCAGTGCCGGGCACACCGGCTCGCTGCAGGCCTTCGGCGGTAGCGGCGGCGCGGGCATCGGCGGCGACGCCGGCAGGGACGTCCCGGTGCCTTCGTTCGCACGTGGTCGCCAGGCCGCGAGCGCCGACGGCGGGGACGCCGGAACCGGCGGTGCCGGCGGCTCGGGTGGGATCCTCGTCGTCAGCGGCGGTGCCGTGTCCGGGACCGGTGGCACCGGCGGTGCCGGCATCGGCGGCGGGGCCGGGGGTGCGGGCGGCGTCGGTGGGATCGTCGGCCCCGACGGCGGAGCGGGGGGCCACGGCGGGGCGGGCGGCACCACCATGCTCGAAGGAGGGAGCGTCGTCGGGACCGGTGGCACCGGTGGTGCGGGGATCGGCGGCGGAGCAGGCGGGGCCGGGGGCAGGGGCGCGTTCGGCACGGCAGGTGGTGACGGCGGCGCCGGCGGCCAGGGTGGTGCAGGCGGTGCCGGAGGCTGGGTGTTCGGGTCAGGCGGAGCCGGCAGCGGCACCGGCGGCTCGGGCGCCGCGGGGATCGGCGGCGGCGCCGGGGGCAGCGGCGGCAACGGCGGGGCCGGGGCACCAGGCGGCGGCGCCGGCGGTCAGGGAGGTGCCGGCCGCGCGGGCGGCAGCGGTGGCGTCCTGATGGGCTCCGGCGGCACGCTCGGAGGGAGCGGCGGCGCCGGAGCGCCGGGCATCGGCGGTGGCGTCGGAGGCTCGGGAGGCCTCGGCGGGTCCGCCGGGAGCGGGGGCACCCCCGGCACCGCAGGTGGCGGCGGCGCCGGCGGGGACGGCGGCACGGTCGCCACCTGTGGCGGCACCGTGACACCCCCCGCGGGCGCGAACGGCGACGATGCAGAGCCCGGCACCTGCCGCGTCGTCAACCTCACGGCGCCGGAGGTCAGCGGCACGCCGGTCGCCTACGGGACGCTGACCGTCACGCCGGGCACCTGGGGTCCGGCAGGCGTGACGCTGCACTACCAGTGGCTCCTCGACGGCGAGCCGATCGCCGGCGCGACCGGGACGACGTACGACGTGCGCGGCGGTGACGCGACGCACCGGATCTCGGTGCGGGTGACGGCGACCGAGGACGGGTTCGCCCCCGCGGTGGTGGAGTCGGAGCCTGGCGATCCCGTGGCCCCGTGCACGATCCGGCACCTGTCCGACGCGGTGGTCGTGGGCACCCCGGCCGTCGGCGAGGTCCTCGAGGCGAGCGGGGGCGCGTGGGCGCCCGAGCCGGCGTCGCTCGGCTACCAGTGGTTCGCCGACGGACAGCCGATCGCCGGTGCGACCGCCCAGGAGCACACGGTCACGAGCGCCGAGGCGGGCCGGGAGATCACCGTCGCCGTCACCGCCTCGAAGACCGGCTGCACCCCCGCGACCGCGACCTCGGCGCCCACCGCCGCTGTCCAGGAGGGCGCCGTCCACCTGGTCACCCGGCCGACGATCGTCGGCGACCCGGTCGTCGGCGACGAGCTGGCGGTGACCGACGGAGCCTGGGACCCGGACTCCGTGTCGCTCGGCTACCAGTGGCTGCGGTCCGGAACGCCGATCGCCGGTGCGACCGGGCCGTCGTACACCCCCACCGCTGCCGACGTCGGTGAGCAGCTCGCCGTCCACGTCACCGCGAGCGCACCCGGGTACGCCGACGGCGGCGCGACCACGCCCGCGACCTTCCCGGTCCGGCCCGGTGCCGGCGCGAGCACGGGGGCGCCGACGGTGACCGGCACGCCGCGAGCCGGGCAGACCCTCACCGCGTCGCACGGTCAGTGGTCGTTCGCCCCGGACCACCTCGCGTTCCAGTGGTACGCCGGCGAGCGTCCGATCGCCGGCGCCACGGCCGACACCCTGGTGCTCGACGACCCGTCCCTGATCGGCCGTCCGGTGTGGGTGGCGGTGACCGCATCGGCGGCCGGCTACCCGGACACCTCCGCGACGTCCGAGCGGACCGCGCCGGTGCGCAGGGCGCCTGTCGTGCTGACGAAGACCCTGTCCCCCAAGAAGCCGGAGGTCGGCCAAGACCGCGTCGTCGTCACCGTCACGGTCGCCGCGCCCGACGGGCTCCCGGTCAGCGGCACCGTCCGCGTCCTCGTCCGCGGGGTCGACGTCGCCGACGGCGACCTCGGCGCCGACGGCACCGTCGAGCTCTCGCTCCCGGTCTTCCACACGACCGGACGGCACAAGGTCGTCGTCAAGTACGGCGGCAGCGGGCTGCTGGCCAAGCGGTCGACGACGGCGTCCGTGCGCGTGGTGAGGTGACCTGGACGCTCAGCCCTCGCGCTGGGCCCGGCGCTCGGCGCGGCGGGCGGCCTGGCGCCGGCGCTTCTTGCGCTTCCGCTTGGCGGCCTTGCGCTGGAGCTTGATCGCCGACCGGGTCTGCGTGGCGAGGTCCTCGACGGCCGACGCGACCGGGTCGTCGGCCTTCGTCCAGGCCTTCCGCCCGGGGGCGGCGGCGGCCAGCGCGTCCTGGTAGGCCTTGCGCTTGCGCTTGGGCAGACCCTCCTGGATCAGCCGGTTGTTCAGCCGGCGCAGGGCCCAGAAGCCGTGTCGCGCCGCCTTCAGCAGCTCGTCCTCGGTCGGCGGTGCCTGCTCGGCGTCGACGTCGTAGTCGGACGGGTCGGCCTTCGTCGGGAGGTCGGCGAGGTCCCCGTGCACCCGTACGCCGGCCGCGGTGACGGCATCGCGGATCCGCCCGTTCCAGCGGAGCGCCGCCCGGAAGGTGGACGGGTCGATCCGCGCCCGCCGCTCGTCCTGGCGCAGCCGTCCGAGCGCGTCGCGCGCGAGGTCGACCTTGAGGGTCCGCTGCTGGGACGGCTCCTTCAGCGACAGGGCGACGTTCAGCCGGCGTACGAGCTCAGCCGAGGGCAGCCCCAGGGACTCGTTGACGTGCTCGGGTGGCTCGGGGGTGGCGGCGGGGTCGACGCCGAGGATGTCCGCGAAGAGCTCCCAGAGCCGGTCCCGGGGTGTCGACGGGCCGGGCACGACCAGCACGTGCACGCGCTCGGGCGGGAGCACCGAGGTCCACACCCGCACCATCCGCGGGATGTCGATCGCCTCGGCGAACCGCCTTGCCGCCGGCACCCCTGCCCGCGCGAGCGCGGCCCCCACCCGGCCGCCCGCGCGGGTGCTCGCCCGGACCACCTGCTGGTAGCGCGGCCACGGCACCATCCCGCCGCTCGTGATCGAGGTCTGCCACAGCGACGGCATCACCGCGGCGGTGTCGCGGACGGAGATCACGACGTGCACCTCGAGGCCCTCGAGGGACGCCACGGCCTGTCGGGCGGTCGCCTCGTCGGCGAAGCTGAGGAACTCCATCGACAGCAGGGACATCCGCGCGTCGACCTGCCGGAAGTGCCCGACCATCCGGGCCCACGCGTCGTCGCTGCGCTGCTCGACCTCGGGGTCGTGCTGGGCCAGCGAGAGCAGGTCCTGCACCGCGCTGACCTGGTCGCGCCAGCGGCGCCCGGCGAAGTCCACGCCCTGCTCGGCGAGTGCGTCGCGGTTGGCGAGCACCTTGTTCTGGATGTACGTCGTGCCGGTCTTCATCGCGCCGACGTGGAGGACGACGACCGGATTCCCCACGCTCATCCTTCCCTCCGCGAGATGACGCTGCAGATTACCGCCCCGCCGGGCCGCCGGGTCCGGTGGTGGGGCACCCCTGCGGCAGACTGGACCGTCATGGACGGAGTGCGTCGGGCGTGGGGCTGGGTGGCTGCGCTGCGCTCCGGGTCGACCACGCCGTGGTCGGCGTGGACCGGCGAGGGCGAGGAGAACGGGCCGTGGCTGCCCGGCGCCCAGCAGCTGGAGCTGCTCCGGCGGATCAACCTCGAGAGCCTCCGCTCCGGCCGCGGGACCGATGCGCGGCTCGCCGAGCGGGTCCTCGCCGCGAGCGCGCCCGGTCGCGGCACGCCGGACCTGCTGCTGGCCGGCGGCGGCACCGAGCCGCGGTTCGGCCCGCGACCCGTCGACCCCGCCGACCTCCCCGCGGCCGAGCTGCTGCGCGTCGCCGCGGGCCTGCTCGCCGAGGACCTCGCGGCCAGCCGCCGACCCGGCTCGGCCCTCGAGCCGGATCGGCGCTCCTGGAGGGAAAGTTCGAGCCGGGTCGGCAACAGGGCGCGGCGGCCGTGGGCCCCGCGGTACGCCCTGGTCGGGCACCCCTGGCTGGTCGAGCCGGCCGTCGAGAGCCTGGCCCGGGTCGGGCGGGGACCGCGCCCGGACCCGCGCCGGGCCTACGTCCTCGGCGCCGACCTCCCCGCGATGATCGGCCTCGCCTGGACGGCGCGGGCGTTCGACGAGGGCGGCGCCGGGTGGTCGGAGTGGCTGGCGGGGCTGGCCCGTGCCGACCGGTTGCCGCCGCGGGCCGACCTGGTGACCCCGGCCCGCAACTGGGCGGCGCGGATCGGGGCCGAGCGGGTGACCGTGGTGCTGGACCCCGCCGCGCTGCCGGGAGAGCTGGGCGTACGTCGGGTCGCCGGCCCGCCGGTCGTCGGGGGTGCCGCCGCCGACCTGGCCCGCCGGGTGGGGGCCTCGCTCGGGGTGCTGGTCCGGCCGCGCCGCCGGAGCACGCTGCTGCGGGAGGTGCTGCTGCCGCGCCTCGCAGGGACCGGCGGCCCGCCGGTCGTCGTACCGGAGGAGCGGTGGGGGTGGGTCGCCGAGCGTGCCGACCGGATGCGCGATGCGCTGTCCGCCGGTGGATACGCTGTCCTCGGCGACCTGGACCAGCTGCTCGGGCAGCGCGCGACGGGAACCGTGGGGGGCGATCCGCCGGAGGACGACGTGCTCGCGCTGGCGACGCGGCTGTTGCTCGATCCGGTCCGCGTGGCAGAAGGAGCACCGTGAGCAAGAAGGTCCTGCTCCACGTCGGCACCCCCAAGACGGGGACGTCGTACCTCCAGGACGTGCTGTTCCACAACCAGCGCGTGCTCGAGGAGTCGGGCATCCTCTACCCCGGCCGCCGGTTCGACGCGCACTTCCTCGGTGCCCTCGACCTGATGCGGCTGCCCTGGGGCGGCCTCGAGCACGAGGCCGTCGGCGCCTGGGACGACCTCGCCCACGCCGTCCGCGCGCACGACGGCACGTCGATCATCAGCCACGAGATCCTCGCCACGGCCAGCCGGTCCCAGGCCGGACGCGCGCTCGCCTCCCTCGGTGACCCGGCCACGACCGAGGTGCACCTCGTGCTCTCGGCGCGGGACCTGATCCGGCAGATCCCCGCCGAGTGGCAGGAGAACGTCAAGCACCGCGCGGCGCTCAGCTACGAGCAGTTCCTCGAGCGGCTGCAGGACCCCGCGCGGGAGGGCCGGATCCCGTCCTGGTTCTGGGGCGTGCAGGAGGTCCCCGACATCCTCGACCGGTGGGGCGGCGGTCTCCCTCCGGAGCGGGTGCACGTCGTGACCGTGCCGCCGCCCGGCGGCGCGCCGGAGGTGCTCTGGAAGCGGTTCAGCGCGATCTTCGGGCTCGACGACGTCGAGCTCGACCTGCACACCGAGCGGGCCAACCCCTCGCTCGGCGTGCCGGAGACGACCCTGGTCCGGCGGATCAACATCGCCGCCAACAAGGACGTCCCGCCGGTGCACTACCGGCCGCTCGTGCGCGAGCTGCTGGCGCACCGCACCCTGTCGCACCGCACGGGCTCGCCGCGGCTCTCGCTGCCGCCGGACCTGCTGCCGTGGGTGACCGAGCTGCAGGACGCGTGGATCGACGAGCTGAAGGTCCGCGGCTACGACGTCGTCGGCGACCTCGACGAGCTGCGCGGCATCGCGCCGGATCCCGAGAAGTGGACCGACCCGGACCGGCCGCGGGAGAAGCAGGTCGCCGAGGCGGCCGTCGATGCGATCAAGGCGCTGCTGCTGGAGGCCGCGCGGCAGCGCGAGGAGATCGACGGACTGCACCGCGAGCTCGCCGAGTCCCGCGCCGCCCTCGACCGGGCGCACCTGATGCCCGTCTACCGGCTGCGCAAGAAGATCGTCCGCGTGCTCGAGTCGTCGGGCGGCGGCCAGCTGCTGCTGCGGGTCTACCGCAGGGTGCGGGGCAGGAGCTCCCGGTCGGCGTAGCGGCCGACCTTCCAGGTGTCGAAGCCGTCGGCCGCGGCGCCGACCACTCCGCCGACCAGCGGGACCCGGCGGCCGATCGTCGACGCCAGGCGCTTGCCGATCACCTGGCCGACCAGGTCCTGCGCGACGGCGTTGGAGATCGTCTGGTCCAGGGTCGGGTCGTGCTCGGGCGCGGTCGCGATCGCCATCGGGGGTGCCGGGATCTCCAGCTTCTTCACCAGCTTGGTCACGTTGTCCTGCCCGAGCATCGTGACCAGCACGGCGTTGCGGACCCGCGGGTCGTCGATGTCGTAGCCGCGCAGGTGCGCGATGCCCGCCACCATCCGGCACTGGATCAGTGCGAGGCCGGTGATGTTCGCGGGGGCGACGATGGTGGTCGTCACCAGTCCACCGATGTTGGTGACGAACCCCTCGACGCCGGCGTAGCGCACGTGGTTCTCGATCACCTCGTGGATCGCCTTGTCCACGTGGCCGCGCTGCTCGCGGAGCTGGGCCTCGGCCGCGGCGGCCGCGCCCGGCAGCGGCCCGACGCCGTGGATCGCCCTCGACAGGGCCTGCCGCACGAAGGCGGACGTGAGCCCCGGCGCCAACGCGGTCATCCGCGGCGCGAGCTGACGGGCGGCCTCGACCGCGACACCGCGGCGGAGGTTGGGCTTGATGCTCGGCACCCCGCCATCCTGACAGGCAGGACGAAGCGGGTGCCGCACCCTGGATGCAGAGAGGAGGTCTGGTGAACCCGATCGAGCCGCCACCGACGCCGTGGCAGCTGCCCACCCGCGAGCAGCTGGCCGCGCTCGGTGACGACCAGGGCGACGACCTGGTGGCGCTCGGCGCGGACCTGGCGCCGGGCACGCTGCTCGCCGCCTACCGCACCGGCCTGTTCCCCATGCCGCACGGCCGCCGCAAAGGCGATTTCCGAGCGCCCCGGGTCGGCTGGTGGTGCCCGCGACAGCGCGGCGTGCTGCCCCTCGACGGGCTGCACGTCTCGCGATCGCTGCGCCGCTCGCTCCGGGACTTCGACGTCCGGGTGGACACGGCGTTCGCCGAGGTCGTCGACGGCTGCGCGGACCCGGGCCGCGAAGGCGGCTGGATCGACGGCCGGATCAAGGAGGCGTACGCCGACCTGCACCGCCTGGGGTGGGCGCACTCGATCGAGACGTGGCGTGAGGGCCGTCTCGTCGGCGGCCTCTACGGCGTGAGCGTCGGCGGGCTGTTCGCGGGCGAGTCGATGTTCCACCGCGAGCGGGACGCGTCGAAGGTGGCGCTGGTGCGGCTGGTCGAGCTGCTCCGCGACGACGCGGACCCCGACACCCGGCTGATCGACGTGCAGTGGTCGACCCCGCACCTCGCGAGCCTCGGCGTGGTCGAGATGCCGCGCTCGGCGTACCTCGCCCGGCTGCAGACGCTCGTCGACGGCCCGGCTCCCCGGGCGTTCACGGGGGAGCCGACCGACGATTGGGGTGGTTAGGAGCGCCGTGCTTGGGTGGGTCGCTCCGGGCCGGCCGCTGCGCCGCCCGCCTGCTCCCTTCCCGAAAGGAAACAGCATGACCCGCCTCCAGCGACCTGCTACCGCCCTCGGTGCGGCCGCCCTGCTCGCTCTCTCGCTGACCGCCTGCGGCGGCTCCGACGACGACAGCTCGTCCGGGAGCAGCGACAGCACCAGCGCGGCGAGCGACAGCACGGACGCCGGCGGCGACGTGGCGGACGCGCCGGCCGATGCCTCGAAGGACGACTTCTGCGGCGCCTGGAACGACGTCTTCGACGTGCTCGCGTCGACGACCACGCCCGACGAGACGGCCTTCGGGAAGTTCCAGGACGCCGTGGCGCACCTGGGCGAGGTCGGCACGCCGGCCGAGGTCAGCGCCGACCAGCGCAAGGGCTTCGAGGTGTTCGTCGACGCCATCGGCAACGCGTCCTACGCCGACGTGACCAAGTCCGACAGCGACAGCCTCCCGGGTGTGTCCGCGGACGAGGAGACCCAGGCCGAGCAGTTCGTCCAGTGGGCGGCGACCGAGGAGTGCGCCAGCGTTCCCTCCGGCGCTCCGACGGCGGTCCCCAGCCCCTCCTGAGGGAGGAACGTGGCGGCGCGTCGCGCGGATGTCCTTGCGGTGCATACTCCGCGGCCGCTTGGGTAGGAAGGCTCCGTCGACCGGTCCGGGCCGGTTCACGCGTTCGACACCGACCGCAGCACGCGTCGGTGCCATCCCGAAAGGAATCTGCCCATGACCAGCCTCAAGCGACCCGTCGTTGCCCTCGGGGCCGCGGCCCTGCTCGCGCTCTCGCTCACCGCCTGCGGTGGTGACGACAGCGGCGGCGGCTCCGACGACGCCCCCGCCAGCGCCTCGAAGGACGACTTCTGCAAGGCGTTCTCGGACGCCTTCACCCCCTTGGCGAACCTGTCGGGCGACCCGACGGAGGACCAGTTCAACGACTTCAAGGACGCGGTCTCCAAGCTCGGCGACGTCGGCACGCCCTCCGACATCAGCGACGACAACCGCAAGGGCTTCGAGGTCTTCATCGACGCCGTCCACGACGGCTCCTACGACGACTTCAAGAGCGAGAGCGACAGCCTGCCGGGCGTCAACGCCGACGACGAGGCGAAGGCCGAGGCGTTCTTCACGTGGGCCAGCACCGAGTGCGCGGCCGAGCTCGGCGTTCCCACCGACGTCCCCACGGACTCCGGCGCGTCCTGACCGACGCCTGATCCGCGAACCGGCCGGCTCCCCGAAACGGGGGGCCGGCCGGTTTCGTCCTGCGTCTAGGGTGGCGGCGGTCGGCCGGTGAGCGGTCGGCGGCTTGGGGGAAGGAAGCGCCGGATGACCTGGATGCACCGATCGTTCGCCGGGCTCGGCGCGGCGGTGCTGGTGGTGCTCTCGGCCACCGCGTGCGGGGGCGGCTCGGACCAGCCCACGGACGCCGCGACGACGAGCGCGGCCAGCGTCGCCGACTTCTGCTCGACCTGGGAGGACGCGCTGAACGGCCTCGCGGCGACCGGCGCCGGTGGACCCACCGACGAGCAGTGGGACGCGGTGCGCAGCGACCTGGAGAAGCTTGCCGGGATCGGTGCGCCGGACGAGCTGTCGGACCAGGCGGCGGCGGGGCTCGAGGTCTTCACCGACGCCCTGAGCGGTCTGAGCGCCGCGGACATGCGCCGGCTGCGCAGCGCCCAGAACCTCCCGGGCGTCACCGACGCCGACGAGGCCAGCGCGCGCACGTTCAACAGCGAGGCCGCCGCCCTGTGCAAGCCCGGGGAGGTCGGCACGAAGTGAGCGGTCGCCTGCGATGACCCCGCCTCGTGCTGCGCGCACCTCGGTCGCGACGGTCTGCGTGATCCTGGCGGTGTTCCTCACCGCCGGGTGCGGCGGCTCCGGCGGCTCCGGGGGCTCCGGGGGCTCCCGCGGCTCTGACGGCGCTCCGGCAGGGAGCTCGACCGGCAGCGGCGGTCCGGCCGCAGCGGTCGCCGCGTTCTGCGCGCCGTACGTCCGGATGCGGCAGGCACTCGAGGCCCTGGACTACAGCGGCGACGCCGACGCGATCGCCGCCGAGATGGGGCCGGTCATGCGGGCGTGGGCCGAGGCACTGCCGGGCCTGGAGCGTCCGCCCGGGATCGCCGAGGACGTCTGGGTGGGGCTGCGGCTGCTCGCGAAGCGGATCCTCCGTCTCCCGGCCCGCCCCACCCGCCGGCAGCTCGACGCGGTCGAGGGCGACCTGACCAAGGACGAGCAGCGGCTGATCACCGGAGCGAGCAACTGGTTCGCCGCGAACTGCGACCTGACGGCTACGGGCTCCGCTGCGGGTCGGTGACGGTCAGAGGACGTACGGCGACCCGCCGGTCTCGCTGACCATCGGTCGCCCGGCACCGTGCCAGTCGAGCATCCCGCCGTCGAGGTTCACGACGTCGTACCCCTGCTGAGCCAGGTAGGCCACGGCCTGCGCGGAGCGACCGCCCACCTTGCAGACCACCAGCGTCCGGGCATCGGGGAGGTCGCCGACCCGGCCGACGAGCTCGGAGAGCGGGATGTGCAGGGCGCCCTCGATGTGGCCGGCCTCCCACTCGGCGGGCTCGCGGACGTCGACGACGGCGAGCCCGTCGGGGAGCGGGTTCGGTACGCCGTCGACGGAGACGGTCGGGACGTGCATGGAGCTTCCTTCCGGTACGGGGAATATACCCCCATGGGGTATAAGTTGGTGACGGACATGGACGACTTGGAGCACGAGCACGCGCACGGCCACCAGAGCCACCAGGGCAAGGATGACACCCTTGCGATGGCGGTGGCCGCGACCCTGCACTGCCTGACCGGCTGCGCGATCGGCGAGATCGCGGGTCTGGTGATCGGCGCCGCCGCGGGTCTGGGCAACACCCCGACGGTGGCGATCTCGATCGCGCTGGCCTTCGTGTTCGGCTACGCGCTGTCCACGCTGCCGCTGCTGAAGGGCGGGCTCGGCCTTCCGACCGCTCTCGGGCTGGTGCTCGCCGCGGACACCCTCTCGATCCTCACGATGGAGGTCGTCGACAACCTGGTGGTGCTCGTCTACCCGGGCGCCATGACCGCCGGGCTGCTCGACCTCACGTTCTGGGTGAGCCTGCTGCTCTCGCTGGCCGTCGCGTTCGTCGCGGCCGTGCCGGTCAACTGGTACCTGCTGCGGCGCGGCAAGGGACACGCCCTGACGCACGGCCACCACGCGTAGCGGCTACTTCAGCAGCCTGGACATCCGCCGGTCGGCCAGCGGCTTGCCGCCGGTCTGGCAGGTGGGGCAGTACTGCAGGCTCGAGTCCGCGAAGGAGACCTCGCGCACGATGTCGCCGCACACCGGGCACTTCTCGCCGGTGCGGCCGTGGACGGCGAGGTTGGACTTCTTCTCGGCCTTGAGCTCGCTCGCGGCGAGCCCGCGCGAGCGCTCGACGGCGTCGCCGAGGGTCTGCTTCACCGCGACGAACAGCGTCTCCAGCTCCTCGTCGGTCAGGCTGTTCGAGGCCTTGAACGGGCTCATCCGTGCGGCGTGCAGGATCTCGTCGGAGTAGGCGTTGCCGATGCCCGCGATCGTCCCCTGGTGCCGCAGCACGCCCTTGATCTGCTTGCGGCCCTCCCGCTCGAGGATCGCGGCGAGCACGTCCCGGGTGAAGTCGTCGGTGAGCGGGTCCGGACCGAGCGACGCGACGCCGGGAACGTCCTGGGGGTCGCGGACGACGTACAGGGCGAGCGACTTCTTGGTCCCGGCCTCGGTGATGTCGAGCCCGGGACTGGGCGCGTCGGGCGCTGCGTCGCCGGAGTCGAGCACGATCCGCACGGCGAGGGTGGACTTGGTGCTCGGACGGGGCGGGATCGACGGCACCTCGTCCTTCCAGCGCACCCATCCCGCGCGGGCGAGGTGCAGCACCAGGTGCACGCCGCTCGCCTCGATGTCGAGGAACTTGCCGTGCCGCGACACCCCGTCGACGAGGGTGCCCTCGACCGCGCTGAGGGGCGGGTCGTAGGTCTTGAGCGCGCTGAACTGGGGCACGTGCACCTTGGTGATGGCGCGGCCGTCCAGCCGGCCCCTCAGGTCCAGGGCCAGCGCTTCGACCTCGGGCAGCTCGGGCACCCCCACAGCCTAGTAGCGCCGGTCGATCCGACACGCTAGCCGAATCTAGGGATCCGGCTAGAGGCCTCGATACGGTCCGATCGTGGACCCGATCCGGAACCCCTACGCGCCCGGTGCCGGCCAGCGGCCGCCCGAGCTCGCCGGCCGCGACGAGCAGCTGGCGGCGTTCGACGTGGTGCTCGAGCGGGTCCAACGCGGCCGCCCCGAGCGCAGCCTGGTGCTCACCGGGCTGCGGGGCGTGGGCAAGACGGTCCTGCTCAACGCGCTACGCAGCGCCGCGGTGCGCAAGGGATGGGGCACCGGCAAGCTCGAGGCACGGCCGGACCAGGGTCTGCGGCGCCCGCTCAGCGGTGCCCTGCACCAGGCGGTGCGCGAGCTCGGCCACCCGGAGGCCGAGCAGGCCGAGCACGTCCTGGGAGTCGTGCGGTCGTTCGTCGAGCGCGAGGCCGGCGCCGATGCCAAGCTGCGCGACCGCTGGAGCCCGGGGATCGACGCTGCCGTCGTCCGCGGTCGCGCCGACTCCGGCGACATCGAGATCGACCTGGTCGAGCTGCTCAGCGACGTCGGCGGGCTCGCGGCCGACACGGGCAAGGGTGTCGCGATCTTCCTCGACGAGATGCAGGACCTCGGCGCGGCCGACGTCTCCGCACTCTGCGCGGCCTGCCACGAGCTCAGCCAGACCGGGCTCCCCGTCATCGTGGTCGGCGCGGGCCTGCCGCACCTCCCGGCGGTGCTCTCGGCGAGCAAGTCCTACTCCGAGCGACTCTTCTCCTACCAACGGATCGACCGCCTCGGCCGCGAGGCCGCGGACCGGGCGCTGGTCGCGCCGGCGGCCGAGGAGGGGGCGGCGTACGACGACGAGGCCCTGGCCGCGATGTACGCCGCGACGGGCGGCTACCCCTACTTCATCCAGGCCTACGGCAAGAGCGTCTGGGACCTCGCCCCGCGCTCGCCGATCACCGCGGACGACGTCGCCGTCGCCGCCCCGGAGGCCGAGCGGGAGCTGGCGGTCGGGTTCTTCGGGTCGCGCTACGACCGCGCCACGCCGGGGGAGCGCGACTACCTCCGCGCGATGGCCGACGCTGCGGTGCAGCTCGGTGAGGACCCGGTCGGCGCCGTCGCCACGGCCGACGTGGCCGCGGTCCTCGGCAAGAAGCCGCAGTCGCTGTCCCCGGCGCGCGACGCGCTGCTGAAGAAGGGCCTCATCTACTCCGGCGAGCGCGGCCGGATCGCCTTCACGGTGCCGCACTTCGGGCGCTACCTCCGCACCCAGGCCTGACCGTTAACCGGTCGCGGCCGCCGGTGGGCCGCCTCTAGACTGGTCGCATCATGCTCATCGACGGCTGAACAGACTCGCGCCCGCGGCCCGTGCCCGGCGAGTCCCTCCCTCTCCGAGAGGCCTCCGTCGTGTCCGCAAGCTCTCCCACCTCCACCCTCCAGCCCGTCGTCGTCCGCGACCTCTCGGTCTCCTACGGGGCCCGCGTCGTCCTCGACGGCATCGACGTGATCGCTCAGCCCGGCCGGCGGATCGGCCTGGTCGGCGAGAACGGCGTCGGGAAGTCGACGCTGCTCCGGGCGGTCGCCGGGACGCTCCCGCGGTCGGCGGCGGTCGCCGGTGAGGTCGCGCGGCCCGACGACCTGGTGCTGCTCACGCAGGAGCCGCCGTTCGCCGACGCCGACACCGTCGCCGACGTCCTCGCGAGCACGCTGCGCCCGCTGCGCGCCGCGGTCGCCGCGGTCGAGCGGCTGGCGGACCGCCTCGACGACCCCTCCTCCGAGGCGGCGTACTCCCGTGCGCTCGAGTTCGCCCTGGACCACGACGCGTGGGACGCCGACCGTCGGGCGCTGACGTCGGCCGAGCAGCTCGGCCTCGGCGGCCTCGCCCCCGACCGCGCGGTCGGGACCCTGTCCGGCGGCCAGCGCACCCGGCTCGCGATCGCGACGATGATGACCCGGCGCCCGCTCGCGCTGCTGCTCGACGAGCCGACCAACCACCTCGACGACGATGCCGTCGCCGTGCTGACGGGGTTCCTGAAGGACCTGCCCGGCGTGGTGCTCTTCGCCAGCCACGACCGGGTCTTCCTCGACGACGCGGCGACCGACCTGGTCGACCTCGACCCGTCGGCGTTCGGCACCGACGGCAGTGGCGGCCGCCGGTTCGGTGGGGGCTGGTCGGCGTACGAGCAGGCCCGGCGCGACGCGCGGCGGCGCTGGGAGGACGCCTGGGCCGCGCAGCAGGAGGAGCTGGACCGGCTGCGCGCGGCGACCCGGATCGGGACCGGTGCGATCGCTCCGGGGCGTGGGCCCACGGACAACGACAAGTTCATCCACCACTTCAAGGGCCAGAACGTCGATCGCACGCTCGCCCGGCGCAAGCGCGACGCCGAGCGGCGTCTCGAGGAGGCCGAGCGGACGCAGGTGCCGAAGCCACCGGCGCCGCTGCGGCTCGCCACCGACCTCACCGCCGGGACGGCTCCGGGCGGCCGGATGGTGGTGGCCCGCGGGCTGGTCGTCACGGACCGGCTCGACCTCCCGCGGCTCGACGTCGCCGGAGGCGAGCACCTGCTGGTCACCGGCCCCAACGGGGCGGGCAAGTCCACGCTGCTCGGAGTGCTGTCCGGCCGGATCGCCCCGACCAGCGGGACGGTCGACGTGACCGCGCGCCGGGTGGCCGAGCTGACCCAGGACCCGGACTTCCCGGACCCGGCCCGCCCGGCGGCGACCGTCTACCGCGACCAGGTGGGGGAGGCGCTCGCCGAGACCCGGCCGCTGCACACGCTGGGGTTGCTGCACCCCCGCGACCGCGCCCGGCCGGTCGGTGCCCTCTCCGTCGGCCAGCGCCGCCGGCTGGCGCTCGCCGTCGCGGTCGCCACCGCGCCCGACCTGCTGCTGCTCGACGAGCCGACGAACCACATCTCCCTCGCGCTGGTCGGCGAGCTCGAGGAGGCGATCGACGCCAGCCCCGGGACGGTCGTCCTCGCCTCCCACGACCGATGGTTGCGCCGGCGGTGGAGCGGCCGCGAGCTCGGACTGTCGGCCAGCCGGTCCGCCTGGGAGTAGTCGGAGGCCGGGCACAATCGCCGCATGGAGATCCTCGACACCACGAAGGCCTACGCCAACCCGTGGTTCTCGGTCCGCGAGGACACCCTCCGCCGCCGGGACGGGTCGACCGGCGGATACGCCGTCGTGGAGAGCCCCGACGTCGCCTTGATCGTGCCGGTCGACGACGGCCGGCTGCACCTGGTCGAGCAGTACCGGCACCCGGTCGGCGCCCGCCGGTGGGAGTTCCCCGCTGGCACCCAGGATGCCGGAGACGACGCCGACCCGCAGGCGCTGGCCGCCCGAGAGCTGCGCGAGGAGACGGGCCTGTCCGCCGGGCGGCTGGAGCTGCTCGGCACGCTCGACTCCTCGCCGGGGACGCTGACCCAGCGCTGTGCGGTGTTCCTGGCGACCGACCTCACCCCCGGGGAGCCGGAACGCGAGCCCGAGGAGCAGGACATGGTGTCGTCCTGGTTCACCCGGGCCGAGGTGGAGCGGATGATCCGGACGGGCCGGATCGTCGACTCGAAGTCGCTGGCTGCCCTCACACTGTTGATGCTCCGCGAAGGGGCGGCTGGGGACTAGTCGTGCACGCGCAGCAGCGGCCGGACCGCCTGCCGCGCGTGGTGGATCCGCGACTTGATGGTGCCGAGCGGCATGTCGAGGAGCCGCGCGATCTCGTTGTAGTCGAGCTCCTGCACGTCGCGCAGCACCAGCGGCTCGACCAGCTCCGGTGATGAGGCGCCGAGGACCTCGAGCGCCTCGAGCAGGTCCAGCCGGCTGCCCGCGATCACGCTCGTCGTACGCGGGTCGGCGTTGACGGGAAGCTCGTCGACCGAGCGCTCGGCGGCGCGCCGCTTCAGGGTGCGGTACGTCGTCCGGGCGCTGTTCGACGCGACCGCGTGCAGCCAGGTCGTGAACTTGCTGCGCCCGGCGAACGACCCGATCTTCGTGGCGACCAGCAGCAGCGCGTCCTGGGCCGCCTCCTCGGCGTCCTCGGGGTAGAGCAGCATCCGCCCGCAGATCCGCCGTACCCGCGGCTGGATGGCGGCGAGCAGGTCCTCGAGCGCGTCACGGTCCCCGTTCGCGGCGCGCATCGCCAGCTCGTCGAGGTCGACCTCGGCTTCGTACATGTGCCTGAACCCCTCGGGCGCGGGCCCGTTCACGGGCCTCCGTGTGAGGCAGAATACGGCGCGTGTCACTCCCGGAGCGCCTCGGACGCCTGCGCCGGCTCGACCGGATCGGGGTCGGCGGCTTCGCAACGGTGTGGCTCTACCGCGACGACGAGCTCGACTCGCTCGTCGCCGTCAAGGCGCTCGCGGACAACTGGGCCGTCCGCCACGACATCCGCGAGCGGTTCCTGGAGGAGGCCCGGATCCTCCGCCGAGCCGACTCCGACCACGTGGTTCGGGTCTACGACATCGGCGAGGCGGACGGCACGCCGTACTTCGTCATGTCCTACGCCGACCGGGGCTCGCTCGCCATGCTGCTGGAGCCGGGACGGCCGCTGCCGCCCGAGCAGGTCGCCGACCTCATCACCCAGGCCGGCGACGGTGTCTCGGTGCTGCACCGCAACGGGGTGATCCACCGCGACATCAAGCCGCAGAACCTGCTGCTGCGCTCCACGCCGGAGGGCGGCACCCGCGTCCTGGTCGCCGACCTCGGCGTCGCGAAGGCGGTGCTGCACGCCAGCGGTCTGACCCAGGTGGTCGGCACGCCGGCCTACATGGCGCCGGAGCAGGCCACCGGCCTCGGGATCGACAAGCGCGCCGACGTGCACGCGCTCGCGGCGGTCGCCTACGTGCTGCTCACCGGGCGCCTGGTGCGCGAGAGCGGTCTCGCCGGCGCGGTCGGCTGGTCGCTCCCGCCGGCCCCCTCCCGGCTGGTGCGGGTCGCGCCGGAGTGGGACGACGCCCTGCTGAAGGCGCTCGAGCCCGAGCCGGACCGCCGCTGGGCCAGCATCGAGGAGCTCGTGGCCGCCGTACGCCGCGCCGGGGCCCGGCCCGCCCCGCCGCCCGCCCCCAGCACGGTCGTGGCCGCTCCGCAGGCGCGACCGGTCGGGCCTCCGACCGGCCGGCCGGTCCCGGCGGCGGCGGACCCGCCCACCGAGCAGATGCCGGCCGGGCCGGTCGCCGACCGGCACACACTGGTCTCACCGCAACCGGTGCCGGACGTCCAGGCTGCCCCGCGACGCAGCCTCGTCCTGCCGGTGCTGCTCTTCGTCATCGTGCTGCTCGCGGCCTTCGGCGGGTCCTACCTGCTCACGACCCAGCTGCGCTGAGCAGCCTCCCGGCGATCGTGTGCGCCCCGCGCTCGTCGTCCTCGTGGTGCTCGACGGAGTCGAAGCCCGCCTCGCCGAACGCCTCGACGAGCGCCGGCACCTGGTCCCGTCCCGCCTCGACCACGAGGTGGCCGCCGGGACGCAGGAGGTACGGCGATCGCGCGACCACCCGGCGGAGCACCGCCAGCCCGTCCGCGCCTCCGTCGACGGTCACGCGCGGCTCGTGGTCGCGGGACTCGGCGGGCATGTCGCGGATCCGTCCGGTCGGGACGTACGGGGCGTTCGCGACCACCACGGCGACCCGACCGCGGAGGGAGTCCGGCAGCGGCGCGTCGAGGTCGCCGACGTACGCCCTGCCTCCGAGCGGCTCCAGGTTGCGCCGCGCCCACGCGACCGCGGGCGGCTCGACGTCGACGGCGTGCACCTCGACGCCGGGGACCCTGGCGGCGACTGCGGCACCGAGGGCGCCGGCGCCGCAGCACAGGTCGACGACGACGTCGCCCTTGCCCAGGAGCGTGGTCGCGACGTCCACCACCAGTGCGGTGCGCTGCCGGGGCACGAAGACCCCGGGCCCGACCAGGACCCGGGTGCCGGCGAAGTCGACCCAGCCGAGCAGTTGCTCCAACGGCTCGCCGGCCGCACGCCGGGCGACGAGGTCCTCGAGGACCGCCGGGTCGTCGGTCGCGTCCAGGAGCAGCGCCGCTTCCTCCTCGGCGAACACGCAGCCAGCGGCGCGCAGCCGCGCCGCGAGGGCTTCTTCCGGGGAGGTCACCCGCAGAGGCTAGGCGGAGCCGGGCACGGAGTGGCTAGGCCTGGGGCATCAGCAGCCAGCCGACCAGGTAGAGCAGGATCCCGCTGCCGAAGCCGAAGACGACGGCGGCGACGAGGAGGATCCGGACGAGGGTGGTGTCGAGGCCGGTGTAGGCGGCGACGCCGCTGCAGACGCCGGCGATCATCTTGTCGTCGGTGCGGCGCACGAGTCGCTTGGGCGAGCCGTAGGAGCCGGGCTCGGGGGAGTGGTAGTTGCTCATGCATCGAGTCTCGCTCGATCCCGGCACCGTCCACATCGGGGGCCGTCCCTGGTCGCCCCCGGAGTCGATCCGCGGTGCGACCCTGAGACGTGGCTGTGGATCACACGACATCTCGCGGAACGAGCGCGCATCGCATGGCAAATCCCGTCACAATCGAGGCATGCGACCGCAGGTCGTCGCCCACCGCGGCGCGAGCCACGAGATGGCGGAGCACACCCTCGGCGCCTATGTCGAGGCGCTCGACGAGGGCGCCGGCGCCCTCGAGTGCGACGTCCGGCTGACGGCCGACGGGCACCTGGTCTGCGTGCACGACAGCACGCTGCGCCGTACGGCGTCGACGCGCGGCCGGGTCTCCACGATGGAGCTCGCCGAGCTCGCCGAGCTCGACTTCGCCGCGTGGAAGAACCCCTGGTCCGACCTCGACGACGAGGCGCCCGACCGCGACGAGACGCTCGACGGCGTGCTCACGCTCCGCAAGCTGCTGGAGACCGTCGCGGACTACGACCGCCGGGTCGAGGTCGCGATCGAGACCAAGCACCCGACGCGCTACGGCGGCCTGGTCGAGAAGCGACTGGTCGAGATGCTCCGCGACTTCGGCTGGGAGACCGAGCAGTCCCCGGTCCGGGTGATGAGCTTCTCGTTCACCGCCCTGCAGCGCGTCGAGCGGCTCGCGCACGGCGTACGGCTGGTCCAGCTGCTCGACCGCGGCTCCACCTGGCCGATGGTCCGGCGGGTGATCGGCAAGGACTGGATCGTCGGGCCGGGCATCCGGCTGCTGCGGGACTGGCCGGGCCTGGCGGACAGCATCACCAAGAGCGGCCGCGACATCCACGTGTGGACGGTCAACACCGAGGAGGACCTGGACCGCTGCCTGGCGGCGGGCGTGAAGGCCGTCATCAGCGACCGCCCGGCCTACATCCTCGACCTGCTCGACCAGCGGGATCGGGCCGCCCAGTAGGTTCGGCCCATGGCCAAGCGTTCCCGGACCAAGTCCGCCCCCGCGCCCGCAGACGCGTCCGGCATCGGGCCGCGCCAGCCCTGCCCCTGCGGCTCGGGCAAGCGCTACAAGGCGTGCCACGGCGCGCCCGGTGGCGGCCAGGTCTTCGTCAAGCGGCCGTTCGAGGGGCTCCCCTCGGAGTGCGACATCGTCGCGATGCGCGAGCTCGTGCCCGCCGCGACCGCCCCGCTCCCGCTGCAGGGCGAGTACGCCGACCGCACCGTCAAGCTCTGCACGCTGCTCCCGGCCGCGACCCCGGCGATGGTGCGCGAGAGCGGCGAGGTGTGGCTCGGCCTGCAGGTCCAGCACGACTTCGGCGACGTCGCGCGCGACCTCGGTGCCGTGCTGCTGGAGGCGCTCGCCGCCGAGCCGGGGGCCGGAGCGGTCGGCCTGACCGAGCCGCCGGGCGAGGGCCCGCGGATCCAGGACCTGGTCGCCGACCAGCCGCTGAGCATCACCGTGCACGAGGGCTTCGACTACTGGGTGGCCGACATGGAGGAGTCGCCGGAGCTGCGGGCGGCGCTCGAGCAGGCGGAGGGCGCGGCCGCCCCGACCAGCCGGCTGACCGAGGTCGAGGCGGCGTACTGGACCCGGATGGGCGCCAAGGAGCACCTGCGCTGGGTGATGCCCGAGCCGGAGGACCAGCTGCTCACCGCGCTCGCGCGGCTGCACGTCAGCGGTGCCGACGTCATCGTGCCCGATGCCCGGCTGGTGGGGATGTTCCGCGCTCACGGGCTGCTCGCGCCCGTGTGGGACCTCCCCGTCGGCACCGGGCCGGAGCCGCTCGAGGACGCCGCGTCGGCGTTCAAGACCGCGCTCGACAAGGCGCTGGCCGACGAGTCCGACCTCACCGCGGAGGAGCGCAGCGCCAGGTCCGGCCTGGCGAACCGGCAGGTCACGATCCGCTGACGCCGCGCCCCGGCGGCCTCAGGGCGCGACGGGGTAGTGGCTGGTGATCGCGATCCGGTTCCACGTGTTGATCGTGATCGCCAGCACCGTCACGGCCGCGACCTGCTTCTCGTCGAGCACGGCGGCGACGTCGATCGACGGGGAGCCGGCCGTGTGCTCCTCGCCGATCCGGGTGATCCGCTCGGTGAGCAGCAGCGCCGCGCGCTCCTGCTCGGTGAAGTACTGCGACTCCCACCACGCGGCCACGAGGGCCAGTCGGTCGGTGGTCTCGCCCTTCTCGAGGGCGTCACGGGTGTGCATCCGCAGGCAGTAGGCGCAGCCGTTGATCTGCGACGCCCGGACCTTCACCAGGTCCACCAGCAGCGGGTCCAGGCCGGCGGTCTCGGCCGCCTCCTGGGAGGCCTTCTCCGCGGCGAGCTGGGCCTCGTAGACGGCCGGGAACAGCTTGAGGTCGACGCTGGGCAGCACGGTTGTCTCCTTCGGGAAGTGCCCGGACGGTCCGGGACGTTCGACTGATCGACGAGCCAGCGCGGCGGATCGTGAGGTCACCCGGCTCACACTCCCGGTGGCCGGCTCGTCAGGATGGTGTGGACATGCCCCCAGGACCCGACGGAGCACCCGTGGACGACCTCGACGCGGTGATGGCGGAGCGGCGGCGGCTGATCGCGCTCGCCTACCGGCTGCTCGGCACGGTCGCGGAGGCCGAGGACGCGGTGCAGGAGACCTACCTCCGGTGGTACCGCCTCCCTGCCGAGGAGCGCGCCGCCATCGAGAACCCCCAGGCCTGGCTGACGCGGGTCGCGAGCCGGGTGTGCCTCGACGTGCTGAAGTCGGCCCGCAGCCGGCGGGAGGAGTACGTCGGGGAGTGGTTGCCCGAGCCCGTACCGGCCGGGCACCTGGTCGCCTCGGTCGCGACCGACCCCGCGGACCGGGTCACCCTCGACGACACCGTCAGCACCGCGCTGCTCGTGGTGCTCGACGCGATGACCCCGGCCGAGCGGGTCGCGTTCGTGCTGCACGACGTGTTCGCGGTGCCGTTCCCCGAGATCGCCGACGTCGTGGGGCGCTCGCCCGCGGCGGTCCGCCAGCTGGCGACCTCCGCGCGCCGCCGGGTGGCCGAGCAGCGCGAGGGCGTGGTGCGCCCCGCCGAGCACGACGCCGTGGTCCGCGCGTTCGTCGCCGCCGCGTCGGGCGGTGACCTCGACGCCCTCGCCCGGCTGCTCGACCCGTCGGTGACGCTGCGCTCCGACGGCGGGGGCCTGACCCGCGCGGCGCTGAACCCGGTGCTCACGGCGGACAAGGTGGCGCGGTTCCTGGTGGGGGTGCTGAAGAAGAACCCGCGCCTGCGGCCCGCCGAGAAGGAGACCGCCGACGGCCTCGGCTTCGCGCTCCTCGACGGCGACCGGGTGCACGCCGTCGCCAACCTCCGGGTCGCGGGTGGCCTGGTCACCGATGTCTGGCTGGTGCTGCACCCGGGAAAGCTGAGTGGCTGGCGCGGCTGAGGGCCGCGCGGCTGCGCGCGGCGTGGTCAGGACGAGCGGGGCCGGAGGCTCCAGGCCTTGAGTCGCGAGTAGCCCTTCACCGACAGCCGGCGCAGCCGGCGCAGGCGGTAGGGAGCGTCGTGGTCGTCCTCGTCGCGGGCGTCGTCGTCGTCGTGGTGCTCGCGCCCGGTCAGCTGCAGGTAGGTGCCCTCGTCGATGAGCACCGTGCCGGGCCGGGCGACCGACGTGAGCCGGGAGGCGATGTTGACGACCGGGCCGAACACGTCGCCGAGCCGCAGGACGACGTCGCCGTACGCGACGCCGGCGCGCACCGACGGGAAGGGGTCGTCGGGGTCCTCGCCGCGGTGGGTCAGCTTGCACGCGATGGCTGCCGCCTGCTCGGCGGTGTCCGTGACGAGCAGCAGCTCGTCCCCGATGTTCTTGATGATCCGGCCGTCGTGCTCGAGGACCGTGTCGAGCGCCGCGCTCTCGAAGTCCTCGAGCCACGACACGAGCTCGCGGTCGGTCATCGTCTTGGACCGGGAGGTGTAGCCGACGATGTCGACGAAGCACACCGCCCGGTGCGCCTCTCCGGACGCGCTGACCATGACTCGCGACCAGGCGCCCATCAGGTGCCGCTTCCACACGATCGACTGCAGGTCCTCGACGAGCGGCAGCACCTGCTCCGACAGCGCCGTCACCCCCTCCGCGAGGTCGACGCCGAGGTCGGCCGAGACCTCGGTGAGCAGGTCGACCTGCCACTCCGCGAGCCGGGCGAAGCTGCGGCCCCAGGTGCGGACCAGGCCGTCCTGGCGCTCCTGGTCGAGGATGCCGAGGTCGATCAGCGCCTTGGTGTGCTGCAGCGACCGGACGTCGGTCTCGGTGAACGCCACCTCGTCGTCGTCGGAGTGTGGGAAGCCGAGCAGGTGCCAGAGGTGGGAGGCGTCCTCCAGGGCCACTCCCGCGCGCTCGCACACCTCGACCCGGGTCAGCGACGGATGGCCACCGAGCAGCAGGTCCTCGAGCGCCTCGAGCGCGGCGGCGGGCGCAGCGTCGTCCGGTGGTCCGGGCTGAGTCACACCGTCACTCGGACGGCATCCGGGACTGCGCGACCTCCTGCAGAGCCTGGTGGAAGCTCGGCATGTCCTCGTCCAGCTCCCGCAGCGTCTCGTCGGTGAGGTGGATGGTCTCGAGCGGCGTGAGAGCGACGACCGAGGCATTGCGGAGCTTGTGGCCGACGATCGCGGCCTCGCCGACGATGTCCCCGGGGCCGATCTGCGCGATCTCCTTGCCGTCGCGGCGGACCGAGACGGTGCCGGTCAGGATGATGTAGGCCTTGTCGGCGGGCGTGTCCTCCCAGATCGGGGACCACCCGGACGGCAGCTTGACGCGGCGGCCTGCCCCGCTGATGCGTGCCACCTCTTGCGGAGTGAAGTGCTCGAAGAACGTCGCCATCGCTGACCCTTTCCCTGCTCTCCCCATGACGCGGAGTCGCGCTTGGGCCGACCCTATCGACAAACGGCGGTCAGGTCAGTGCGTCACGCGTCACGCGCGATCGGGCAGCTCATGCACCGCGGGCCGCCCCGGCCCGACCCCAGCTCGGAGCCCGCGATCCGGATCACCTCGATGCCGGCCTCCTCGAGGCGAGCGTTGGTCCCGTCGTTGCGCTCGTAGGCCACCGCCAGCCGGGGTGCGAGCGCCAGGGTGTTGTTGCCGTCGTCCCACTGCTCCCGCTCGGCCGTCAGCGGGTCGAGCCCGGTGTCGATCTGGTGCAGCGTGTCGATCTGCATCGCCTTGGCCGCCGCGACGAGGAACGGCTCCGGCGCCGCCACCTCGGGCCGCCCGTCCTCGCCGGGCGTCACGGCGTACGCCGTCAGCGTGTGCGCGACGTTGGGGTACATCACGACCTTGTCGACGTCGACCATCGTGCACACCGTGTCGAGGTGCATGGTCGCCCGCTCCTGCGCGATCGGTACGACGAGCACGGTGCTCGCCAGGCCACCGGCGAACACCTGGCGGGCCAGCCGCTCGGCGCCCGCGGGCGTCGTACGCTCCCCGACGCCGACGGCCACCACGCCCGGCGCGAGCAGCAGCACGTCGCCGCCCTCGACGTGCTCGAAGTGGTGACCGAGGATCCGCTCGTGCGCGGCGAACCGCGGGTGGTGCCGGTAGATCAGCTCGGTCAGCTGGGTCTCGCGGTGCCGGGCCGGCATCGCCAGCGAGGTGATCGCCACCCGGTCGCGGATCCACACCGAGGAGTCGCGGGTGAAGAGCAGGTTCGGCAGCGGGTCGATGAGGAACGCGTCGTCCGGCAGCAGGCTGGTCACGAGCTCGCGGCTGCCCAGCCCGTCGCGCACCTCGTCGTTGCGGATGCCCGCCGTCAGGTGCAGCGTCAGCTCCTCCGGCGTCGCGTCGGTGAGCAGGCCGCGGAGGTAGCCGCGCAGCGTCTCCCCGAGGTCGAGGTCGGTGAGCACGGTGTCGATCGCGATCTGCCGCGCCTCGGGCTCGCGCAGGCACTCGGTGAGCAGCTCGGTCAGGTAGAGCACCTCGACGTCGCGGTCCCGCAGCGCCTGCGCGAAGGCGTCGTGCTCGTCCTGCGCCCGCGCGACCCACGGGATGCCGTCGAACAGCAGCCGGTCGTTGTTGCGCGGCGTCAGCCGCTGCAGCTCGGGCCCGGGACGGTGCAGCATCACCGTCCGCAGGCGGCCCACCTCGCTGTCCGCACCGGATGTCTGGGAGTACGCCGCCATGGCGGCACTGTAGTCAGCCCCGGGCGATCAGCCGCGAAACGGATCGGCCGGGTAGACGCCGAGCACCTTGATGTCGGTGGTGAAGAAGGCCAGCTCCTCGAGCGCGCGCTTGAGTCCGGGGTCGTCGGGGTGGCCGTCGACCTCGGCGAGGAACTGGGTGGCGGCGAAGTGGCCGCCGACCATGTAGCTCTCGAGCTTGGTCATGTTGATCCCGTTGGTCGCGAAGCCGCCGAGCGCCTTGTAGAGGGCGGCCGGGAGGTTGCGCACGTTGAAGACGAACGTGGTCACGACCGGCCCGTTGCCCTGCGGCGCGAGCACGAAGTCCTTGGACAGCACGACGAACCGGGTGGTGTTGTGGTCCTCGTCCTCGACGTCCTCGCGCAGGATCCGGAGGCCGTAGATGTCCGCGGCCAGGGGCGGGGCGATCGCCGCCTGCGTCGGGTCGTTGGCCTCGGCCACCTCCCGCGCGGCGCCGGCGGTGTCGCCGGAGATCAGCGGGGTGAGGCCGAGCTCGCGGATCACCTTGCGACACTGGCCCAGCGCGTGCACGTGGCTGTGCACGGTCCGGATCGTGTCCAGGCTCGCCCCGGGCACCGCCATCAGCATGAACTGGATGCGCAGGAAGTGCTCCGCCACGATGTGCAGCCCGGAGTCCGGCAGGAAGTGGTGGATGTCGGCGACCCGCCCGGCGATCGAGTTGTCGATCGGGATCATCCCGAGGTCGGCCTGGCCGTTGGTGACCGCGGCGAACACGTCCTCGAAGGAGGCGCACGGAACCGCCTCGGCGTCGGGGTAGCTCTGCTTGCAGACCATGTGGGAGTTCGCGCCGGGCTCTCCCTGGTAGGCGATGCGGGCCATGGCGGCAAGGGTAGTGGCGCCTCCGCTGGTGGCCGACGCGTAACACCTACCGTGAGCACATGGCCGTCGCCCTCGCCCTCCTGGCCCTGGTGCTCGCCGCCGTCGCGTGCGTCCTCG
Organism: Nocardioides panacisoli; assembly: GCF_039537325.1. Taxonomy (GTDB): domain Bacteria; phylum Actinomycetota; class Actinomycetes; order Propionibacteriales; family Nocardioidaceae; genus Nocardioides; species Nocardioides panacisoli. The sequence continues at coordinate 101,218 of NZ_BAABAH010000006.1, read as the reverse complement.
CACTGCTCACCTGGCGGCGGGTGCGGCCGGACGGGGACCTCGGCGTACCTCCGGACCTGGTCGGGCTGCGCCGCGAGGTCGCCGCGCTGAAGGCGGAGGCCGGCGGGGCGCTGCGGCACCTGGCCGTGGTCCGCTACGACGCGTTCGACGAGATGGGCGGCGGGCTCTCCTGGTCGCTCGCGCTGCTCGACGACGGCGGCGACGGCGTGGTCCTCACCTCGATCCGCGGCCGCAACGAGGCCCGCACCTACGCGAAGAGCATCGCCGGCTGGCGCAGCGAGCAGGACCTGTCGCCCGAGGAGGTCGAGGCGGTCGACCACGCCCGAGCCGCCGGCTGACTCAGCGCGGCACGCGCACGAGCAGCCGGCCGTGGATGCACTCCATGGTCAGCTCCTTGCCGAGCCCGATCGTGTCGCCGTCGAGCTGGCGCGGCACCTCGCTGGTCGCCCGTACGACGACCTTGCGCCCGGACATCCGGGCGACCGACTCGCCCGCGTTGCTCTCGCGCCGGCTCATCACACGCAGCACGAGCGGGATCCAGCTGAGGAACTTGCGGGGGTAGAGCAGCACCACGTCGATGGTGCCGTCGTCGATCGCCGCGTCCGGCAGCAGCACCATCCCGCCCTGGAGGCTGCCCACGTTGCCGATCACGCACGTGCGCGCCCGGTGCGTCGTGAACGGGCCGTCGTCGACCGAGACCTCGAGCCGCATCGCGGGGAACATCAGGGCCTTGAGCGCCGACCAGACGTAGGCCAGCCAGCCGACCTTCTGCTTGATGTCCTCGTTGACGCCCTCCATGATCGCGGCGTCGAAGCCCATACCGGCCATCACCATGAAGTGGGTGTCCTCGATGCCGTCGCCGGAGACTGCGACCATGTCGATCGCCCGGTCCTGACCGGTCAGCGCGATGTCGATCGCGGCGCGGATGAACAGCGGGATGTCGAGGTTGCGGGCGAGCAGGTTGCCGGTGCCTGCGGGGACGATGCCGACCGGGATGCCGGTGCCGGCGAGCTCGGCGCAGACCTCCCTGACCGTGCCGTCACCGCCGCAGACGATGACCAGCTCGGCCCCCTCGACGGCCGCCTGCTCGGCCTGGCCGGTGCCGGGGTCCTCGACGGTCGTGTAGTACCAGGCCGGCTCCTGCCAACCCGACTCGAGCGCCAGCTGCCGGACGATCGACTGGAACCCGTCGACGGACTCCACCTTGATCGGGTTGAGCACCACCGCGAGCCTGCCCCTCGTGGGGAACGCCTGCGGCAGCGGCGCGGCGCCCAGGGCGTGGCTCCGGGGGAGCGGGTTGTAGAGGGTGAGCCCGACCAGCACCACGGTGACGCCGAGCAGGGTCCCGCCGACGACGTCGCTCGGGTAGTGCCGGCCCAGCAGCACGCGGTCGGTGCACGCCACCAGCACGAGGAGCACCGCGCCGGCGTACACCAGCCGCCGGACGCTGGCCCGGCGGATCAGCATCACCGCCAGCAGGACGGCGACGCCGCCCAGCGCCGCCGACGCGGACGCGTGCCCCGACGGGAAGGAACGGGAGACGAGGAAGTGACCGTGCTCCTGCCACGGTGGCCGGTGCCGGTCGGTCGCGGCCTTCAACGCGCTGTCGAGGAGGGACGTCGTCACCATGATGCCCGCGCTGAGGATCGCCGCACGCCGGTGCCGGCGCAGCAACAGGAGCAGCACGAGCAGCACGGTGTAGCCCGACATCGCCACGGTTCCGAGCGCGCGCTCGACGACCTCGAGAGGGGTCCGGAGCCAGTGCTCGTCCGCCGCCCACGCGGCCGCGGGCCGCGCCTGTCCGTCGAGATCGACCAGCCAGCCCGGGTCGACCACGACCAGGGCGGTCACGGCCGCGAGCAGCGCGAGGAAGGCGAGTGCCCACGTCAGCTGGGTACGGCGGGGGCGGTCGAGCACGCCGCGAGAATAGGCGATCACCGGCGTTGGACCCGCTTCGCTACTTTCACGGTATGAGCGACGCCACGGACCCGACCCCGCCTCTCCGCCGGCTCGGCAGCTCCGGCCTCGTGGTTTCCGCGGTCGGGCTCGGCTGCAACAACCTCGGACGGCCGGACACGGCGACCGAGAGCCAGGACGGCACCGACCGGGTGGTCGGCGCCGCCCTGGACGCCGGGATCACCTTCTTCGACACCGCCGACACCTACGGCGCGCGGCCCGGCCTGTCCGAGGAGCGGCTCGGAGCCGCGCTCCGCGGCCACCGCGACGAGGTGGTGGTCGCGACCAAGTTCGGCATGGACATGAGCGGCACCAACGGCCCCGACGGCGGCGCCCGCGGGTCGCGGCGCTACATCGTGCGTGCGGTCGAGGCATCCCTGCGCCGGCTCGGCACCGACTGGATCGACCTCTACCAGTTCCACACCCCGGACCCCGCGACCCCGATCGACGAGACCCTGGCCGCGCTCGACGCGCTCGTGCGGGCCGGCAAGGTGCGCTACGTCGGTCACTCCAACCGCTCGGGCTGGCAGATCGCCGAGGCGGATTTCGTGGCTCGCGAGATCGGCGCCGAGCGGTTCATCTCCAGCCAGAGCCAGTACAACCTCGTCGACCGGCGGGCGGAGTACGAGGTGGTGCCCGCCTGCACCGCGTTCGGCCTCGGCCTGCTGCCCTACTTCCCCCTCGCCAACGGCCTGCTCACCGGGAAGTACGCCGACGGCACCGCCCCCGAGGGCTCGCGCCTGTCCCGCACCCGGCAGCACCTGCTGGACACGGCGACCTCGCCGGAGCTCAAGCGGTACTCCGAGTTCGCCGCGGCCCGCGACCTGTCCGAGGTCGCCGTGGCGATCGGGTGGCTGCTCGCCCAGGAGCCGGTCACCTCGGTCATCGCCGGCGCCACCCGCCCCGAGCAGGTCGCCGCCAACGCCGCCGCCCCCTCCTCCTGGACCCCCACCCCCGCCGACCTCGCCGAGCTCGACGACATCTTCCCTCCCCCCGACCCCATCGCCCCGTTCTAAGTGTCGAACCCTCAGTTCGAGCACGTCGAACCCTCAGTTCGGGCACGTCGAACACTCAGTTCGGGCACGTCGAACCCTCAGTTCGGGCACGTCGAACCCGACCTTCGAGCACGTCCAACCGGCAGTTGTTGTCGCGTGGACATCCGCCGCGAGACCGAACTGAGTGGTGAACGTGCTCCAACTGACGGTTCGACGTGCTCCAACTGAGGGTTCGACGTGCTCGAAGTGAGGGTTCGACCCGGCAAACCGGTGAGCGTCGGGAGCCGGGACCCGGATAGCCTGAGCGGCATGATCGACCCCCGCATCCTCCGCGACGAGCCCGACCGTGTCCGAGCCGCCCAGGCGAAGCGCGGGCTGTCCGCGGACGTGGTGGACCGGGCGCTCGCGGCGGACACGGCGCGGCGGGAGGCGATCGCGTCGTTCGAGGCGAAGCGCGCGGAGCAGAAGCAGCTCGGGTCGCAGATCCCGAAGGCGTCGCCGGAGGAGAAGCAGGACCTGCTCGCCCGCACGAAGACGCTCGCCGCCGAGGTGAAGGAGGCCGAGGCGGCCCGCGCCGCGGCCGAGGAGGAGTGGAGCGCGGCGCTCGCCGGCATCCCCAACCTCGCGGCCGACGAGGCGCCGGCCGGTGGAGAGGACGACTTCGTCGTGCTCGAGCACATCGGCACGCCGCGGGACTTCGCGGCCGAGGGCTTCGAGCCCCGCGACCACGTCGAGCTCGGTCAGCTGCTCGGCGCGATCGACCTCGAGCGCGGTGCCAAGGTCAGCGGCAGCCGCTTCTACTTCCTCACCGGGGTGGGCGCCCAGCTCGAGCTGGCGCTGGTCAACATGGCGATGGACCAGGCCCGCAACGCCGGCTTCACCCAGGTGATCGCGCCGTCGCTGGTGCGACCGCGGGCGATGGAGGGCACCGGCTTCCTCGGGCAGGCGGCCGACGACGTCTACCGGATCGAGGGCGAGGACATGTACCTCGTCGGCACCTCGGAGGTGCCGATGGCGGCGTACCACTCCGACGAGATCCTCGACGTGGCGACGCTGCCGCGGCGCTACGCCAGCTTCAGCCCGTGCTTCCGCAAGGAGGCCGGCTCGCACGGCAAGGACACCCGCGGGATCATCCGCGTGCACTGGTTCGACAAGGTCGAGATGTTCGTCTACTCCACGCTCGAGGAGTCGTACGCCGAGCACGAGCGGCTGCTCGGCTGGGAGAAGGAGTTCCTCGACAAGCTCGAGCTCGCCTACCGGGTGATCGACGTCGCCGCGGGCGACCTCGGCCTGTCGGCGATCCGGAAGTTCGACTGCGAGGCGTGGATCCCCAGCCAGGGCAAGTACCGCGAGCTCACCTCGACCTCCAACTGCACCGAGTTCCAGGCCCGCCGGCTCGACATCCGCGGCCGCTTCCCCGACGGGACCCGCCCGGTCGCGACCCTCAACGGGACGCTGACCGCGGTCACCCGCGCGATCGTCGCGATCCTCGAGACCCACCAGCAGGCCGACGGCTCGGTCCGCGTACCGGCGGCGCTGCAGCCCTACATGGGCGGCGTCGAGGAACTCAAGCCCGTCGGTGGCTGAGGTGCGGGAGGGCTGGCAGCCCAAGCTGGTCGCGCTCGACATCGACGGCACGCTGCTCAAGTGGGTCCAGGGCGGCGGGAGCACGCACGAGGAGGTCGCGCCCGCGGTGCAGGACGCGGTGCGGCGCGTCCTCGACGCGGGCGCGCACGTGGTGCTCGCCTCCGGCCGCGCGCCGCACTCGATGACGGTGGTCGCCGACCGCCTGGGCCTGCACGACGCGGCGCCGGGGGGCGACCGTCTGTGGATCGTGGCGTCGAACGGGTCGGTGCTCGTGCGCTACCCACCGCTCGAGATCGTCCGCGAGGAGACCTTCGACGCGGCGCCGGCCGTGCGCGCCGTCCTGGAGCGGCACCCCGACGCGCTGGTCGCGATCGAGGAACGCGGCGTCGGCTATCGCGTGTCCGCGCCGTTCCCCGAGGGCGAGCTCGACGGCGAGCAGATCGTCACCCATCTCGACGAGATCGTGTCGATGCCGGTGAGCCGCGTGATCATCCGCGATCCCGAGGCGACGGCGGACGACTTCCTGCAGACGGCCGGCGAGCTGGGCCTGCACGGCACCGACTACGTCGTCGGCTGGACGGCCTGGCTCGACCTCGCCCCGGTCGGTGTCTCGAAGGCCTCCGGCCTCGAGTACGTCGCCACCGAGCTCGGCGTCGACGCCACCGACGTGCTGGCGATCGGCGACGGCCGCAACGACCTGGAGATGCTGCGCTGGGCCGGGCGCGGCGTCGCGATGGGCCAGGCGGTGCAGGCCGTCCACGACGCGGCCGATGTCACGACGGGCACCGTCGACGAGGACGGGGCGGCGCAAGAGCTGTCGCGCTGGTTCCCGGCATGACCCCGCAGCTGCCCGCAGTGATCGCCACCGAGCGGCTGCGGCTCTTCGTCATCACGCCCGCCGAGGCTGCGGACATGCGCGCCGGGCGCCGCCACGACGACCGGTGGCACGCCGACTATCCCCGGCCCGACGACGTCGACGCCGCGTCCATGGCCCGCGAGGGTGACACCTGGGGGCCGCGGCACATCGTGCTCGGCACCCGCGCGGTCGGCTCGATCGGCTGCTTCGGGCCGCCCGTCGACGGCGAGACCGAGGTGGGCTACGGGCTGGTCGAGGCGGCCCGCGGACAGGGCCTCGCGACCGAGGCGCTCACCGCCCTCGCCGCCGAGGCCGACCGGGTCGGCGTACGGCTCCGCGCCTCGGTCGCCCCCGACAACCGGGCGAGCGTCCGGGTCCTCGCCAAGTGCGGCTTCGCGGACCTGCGCGGCACCACCGCCGACGGCGAGCTGGTCATGGTCCGCCGGCAGGCCGGATGAGGCGGGCTGGCCCGCCGCTTCGGCGATCTGGTGAGATGGAGCGCGTGACCGTCCTGCTCCGTACCGCCGTGGCCCTGCTCGTGGTGGCCCCGACCGTCGCGCTCGCCGGACCCTCGACCCCGGCCCGGGCGGCCCAGCCGGCGCCGGCTGCCCGTTCCGGCGCGTGCATGGAGCTCGCACCGGACGACCTCGACGCGACCCTGCTGCAGTCGTACGCCGACGCCGCCGACGACGTGTTCGCCGGGAAGGTGCTCGACCGGTCCACGCACGTGGGCAAGGTCAAGCGCTCGGGGCACAAGAAGCCCCGGACCTACACGCACACGGTGCGGGTGGACAAGGTCTTCCGCGGCGACCTCGGCTCCGGCGACCGGGTCATGCTCCTCACCAACGACGCCGGGGCGCAGCACGGGCTCGGGCCGCTGAAGGTCGACAGCACCTACCTGTTCTTCACCACCGACGTCGAGACCGGCCCCGGGGACGGCATCCCGAGCCCGACCGGCGGTGCTTCGGGCGGCGGCGGCAAGGACGTGGCCACGGTGATGGCCGTCGACTGCGCCGGGACGACCGCGCTGCCCGACGGCCTGAGCGCGCGGCTGCGCGACCAGGTGGACCAGCTGCTCGCGGGCGACAGCGCTCCGAGCGCCGAGCCGGTGCTCTCCGACCCCGCGGGCGGTGCCTCCGAGCCGCCGGCGCTGAGCCGGACGATCGCTCCCGGCATCGCGCTCGCGCTGCTGGGCGTCCTCGGCCTGGTGCTGTTCTCGTGGCTCGGCCGCCGCCGGGCCTGACGAGGAGTCTCGCGGCTAGAGGTACATGCCTCCGCCGGACGGGTCCTCCGGCTGCGCGGCGTCGTGCGGCTGCGGGTGGGGGCCCTGCGGTCCGCCGGGCCCTGGCGCGATGCCGGGCGGCAGCGCTCGGCGGATCTGCTCGAACTGCGCCCGGGCGGCCATCTGCTGCGCGTAGATCGCGGTCTGGATCCCGTGGAACAGCCCCTCCAGCCAGCCGACCAGCTGGGCCTGGGCGATCCGCAGCTCGGCCTCCGACGGTGTCGTCTCCTCGGAGAACGGCAGCGACAGGCGCTCCAGCTCCTCGACGAGCTCGGGTGCGAGACCCTGCTCGAGCTCGGCGATCGAGGACCGGTGGATCTCGGCGAGCCGCTGGCGGCTGGCCTCGTCGAGCGGCGCCGCCTTCACCTCCTCGAGCAGCTGCCGGATCATGCTGCCGATCCGCATCACCTTCGCGGGCTGCTCGACCAGGTCGGTGAGGGCGCGCTCGCCGTCCTCGTCGCCGTCCTCGGCCTCGGGCGCTGCAGCGGCCGCAGCGGGCATCGACGCCACCGGCTGCCCGTCGGGCCCGATGACCACGATCCGCTGCTCGCCTTCCTCCGGGGTGCTCTCCGTCATGGGTCCGAGCCTAGTGGCCGGTGGTTGGGCTCACGCCCGCAGCAGGACCTTGCCGATCTGCTCGCTGCCCTCGATCATCCGGTGCGCGTCCGCGGCCCGCTCCAGCGGGAGCACGTCGTGGACGATCGGCCGGACGGTGCCGTCGGCGACCAGCGGCCAGACGTGCTCGACCACGGACGCGCAGATGGCCGCCTTGTCCTCCGCGGACCGGCCACGGAGCTGGGTCGCGATCACGGCGCCCCGCTTGTTGAGCAGCTCGGCGATGTTCAGCTCCGCCTTGATGCCGCCCTGCATGCCGATGATCACCAGTCGGCCCTTGTCGGCGAGGACGGAGACGTTGCGCTCGAGGTACTTCGCGCCCATGTTGTCCAGCACGACGTCGGCGCCCTTGCCGTCGGTGTGCTGCCGCACCACCTCGACGAAGTCCTCCTCGTGGTAGTCGATCGCCACCTCCGCGCCGAGCTCGACGCACTTCTCGCGCTTCTCCGCCGAGCCGGCCGTCGTGAACACCCGGGCGCCGGAGGCCTTCGCGAGCTGGATCGCGAAGGTGCCGATCCCGCCGGCTCCGCCGTGCACCAGGAACACCTCGTCCGGCCGCAGGCCCGCGATCATGAAGACGTTGGACCACACGGTGCACGCGACCTCGGGCAGCGCGGCCGCGGTGACCAGGTCGACGCCCGCGGGCACCGGCATGAGCTGGCCCGCCGGGACGACGACGCGTTCGGCGTACCCCCCTCCGGCGAGTAGCGCACAGACCTCGTCGCCGACCTCGTGACCGGTCACGCCCTCACCGACCGCGGCGACCGTCCCGCTGCACTCGAGCCCGAGGGTGTCCGGTGCACCGGGCGGCGGCGGGTAGAACCCCTGCCGCTGCAGCAGGTCGGCGCGGTTGATCGCGGTGGCCGCGACCTCGACCACCACCTCGCCGGGGCCCGGCTCCGGGTCCGGCAGCTCGCCGAGTGAGAGCACCTCGGGCCCACCGGCCCCGTTCGCGATGACAGCGCGCATGAGCCCCACTATGCCGGGCAGCGCCGAACGACCTCGCGCCGACTAGACGACGGCGTCCTCGGTCTCCGACTCTTCCTCTTCCTCGAGGTCCAGCTCGGCGAGGTCGTCGATCTCCACCTCGACCTCGTCGTCGTCGGCCGCGACCGCGTCGGCGGGGCGGTCCCACGCCTCGGCCAGGGCCTGCACGCGTGCGGCCAGTTTCTCGACGGCGTCGGGGCCCGCGTTGCGCGCGCCGGCCGCCACCCCGAGCAGGAAGGTGGTCACCGGTCCGGCGTGGTGGTCGACGTTCTCGACGGCGATGTCGGCGAGGTCCCCGAGGAGGGCTTCGTCCGCCTCCGTCTCGACGTCGAGGAGGTCGCTGAGCTCATCGATCCAGTCGTGGAGGTTCACCCATCCAGATTGGCTGCCGTTCGCGCCGCAGGCAAGAGCGGATTCCGGCGAAAATCCTTCAGGAGTCCAGATCGCGCAGGTCGGTCCAGGAGTCGATGTCACGGTGCTCGGTGCCGGCGGCCGGGACCTCGACCAGGTCGAGCGGCTCCCACAGCGCGTGCAGGGCCATCCCGTGCTGGCTCTCGCGGTCGGGGCGTACGGCGTCGAGCCGCTCGGTGTCGACGACGAACGCCAGCTGGCGGCGGCCGTCCGGCCCGGTGAGCACGGCGCCGTCGTGGCCGACGGCCGCCTCGTGCAGCCGCCGGAAGGTGGTGGCCGTGATCCGCGGCATGTCGACGGCGAGCACCGCGATCGTCGGTGTCTTCCGCAGGAAGTTGTCCCGTGCGGTGAGCAGCCCGGCCACCGGGCCGCCGAACTGCGGGTCCTCCACCACGAACGTCGCCGGCCGGTCGGTCGGGACCTGCGGGCCGACGACCACCACCTCCGCGGCGTCGATCACGGCGTCCAGCGCGTGCTCGAGGAGCGTGCGGCCGTGGATCTCGATCGACGCCTTGTCGGCGCCGCCCAGTCGCGTCGCCTGGCCGCCCGCGAGGATCACGGCGACGAAGCTCACCAAGCCCGGCTCGATCATGGTCCCGAGTCTTTCAGCCCGCACCGCGCGGTGCGACACACTGGGGGCGTGACCGCGCCCACGTCGACCTCGCCCCAGGAAGCGCTCCGCATCGCGCTGGTGCAGGCCGCCTCGTCGCTCGACCCGGACGAGAACCGCGCCGCGCTCGAGGCACTGACCCCTGCGGACCACGACCTGGTCGTGTTCCCGGAGGCGTTCGCGCGGGACTTCGGGGAGGCGGGCTCGGACGTCGCGCAGTTCGCCGAGCAGGCCGACGGTCCGTTCGCCAAGGAGGTCGCGCGCGTCGCCGCGGATCGGCGTACGACGGTCGTGGCCGGCATGTTCGAGCGTGGCGAGGACCCGGAGCGGCCCTTCAACACGCTGCTGGTGCGGGGCGCGGTGGAGGCGGACTACCGGAAGATCCACCTCTACGACTCGTTCGGCTACCGCGAGTCCGATCGGCTCACCGCCGGACCGCTGGCGCCGTTGGTCGTCGACCTGGCGGGTTGGCGGGTCGGCCTGATGACCTGCTACGACCTGCGCTTCCCCGAGCTCGCGCGTGGCCTCGTCGACCGGGGCGCGGAGCTGATCATCGTGCCCGCCGCCTGGGTCGCGGGCCCGCGCAAGGCCGACCACTGGCGGACCCTGGTGCGGGCGCGGGCCATCGAGAACACGGTCTACGTCGCGGCGGTCGGGCAGCCGGCACCGCGCTACACCGGCCACTCGCTGGTCGCCGACCCCCTCGGCGACGTCGTGGCCGAGACCGGCGCGGGCAGCGCCGAGGAGCCCGTCGTCGTGAGCGGCGTCGTCGAGCGCAGCGTGCTCGCGGAGGCGCGCCGTACCAACCCCTCCCTCGCGAACCGCCGCTTGTAGGCTCATCGCCCGTGTCCCGCGCCTCGGCCTCCCCGCTCCAGGAGCGCGTCGCCCGGATCTCGGCCTCCCGCCTTCCCGTCGCCGCCTGGCTGGTCCTGCTCGCCGCGGAGACCGCAGCACTGGTGTGCGCGATGGTGCCGGTAGGCCCGGACTGGCTCGGAAAGGCCGGCGCGGTCGCGGTGGCGAGCACCTACACCTGGGCGCTGGCCGCGCGGACCGGCGGACGGCCGGTGATCTTCGGCCTGGTCGCCCTCGGCCTCGGCCTGCTCGGCGTCCTGAACAGCCAGGACTTCCTGCACAGCGGAGCAGCCGTCGCCACCGCGGCGATCGCCGCGGTGCTCGGCGTGATGGTCACCGTTCCCGCGCAGAGCATCCTCAGCGCGGCGCGGGAGAGTGTGGTGGCGATCCTCGTCGCAGCCCTCGGGGCGCTCGCGTCGGTCGGCTTCGAGCCGGCGATCCGGGTGACCCGCTTCGAGTACGCCGTCCTGGGGATCGCGCTGGTCGGCGCCTTCCTGGTGGTCTACCGGCTCGGTGCGGGCTTCCACGGCCTCGGGCGGCGCGGGCTGCTCGGCGTGGCCGTGGGGACCCTCGTGCTGCTGCTGATCGTGCTCTACGCCGAGACGCTGCACCGCTACGGCGCGACCGACCTGATCGACACCCTCGACGGCTGGGTCGCGTGGAGCCGGGAGCACCTCGGGGCCTTCCCGCGACCGGTGATGGCGGTGCTCGGCGTGCCTGCGCTGGTCTACGGCGGGCACATGCGCGCCCGCCGCCGGCAGGGCTGGTGGGTCTGCATGTTCGGCGTCGCCGCGACCGCGCGGGTCGCCACCGGCCTGGACGACCCGACCATCGACCTGACCGAGGTCGGCCTGTCCATCGCTTACGCGCTGGTGGTCGGCGTGATCATCGGCTGGCTGCTGATCCGGCTCGACCTCGCGCTCACCGGCACGCACGGCCGTGGCCGCCGGATCGAGGAGCAGGCGGCCGCCCTGCGTCCCGAGCCCGCGCGCACCCAGTCGCTCCTCTGAGCGCCCGCTCGGCGTACCCATCGGTAACGGCTAGCGTCCTCGGCATGGCAGGCGCGACGCTGGCGATCCAGGCGGAGATGGTGGCGAACGTCGTGTCGGTCGACGTCGAGGTCGGAGCAACGGTGGCCGCGGGCGACGCGGTCGTGCTCCTCGAGTCGATGAAGATGGAGATCCCGGTGCTCGCCGAGACGGGCGGTGTGGTGACCGCGATCAAGGTCGGGGCGGGCGACGTGGTCCAGGAGGGCGACGTGCTGCTCGAGCTCGCGCCGGCCTGAGGGGCGCGACCTCCTACACTCGCGGGGTCGGCACCGGGTGCGGTGCCGCCGGGTGGGGTGCCGGAGTGGCCGATCGGAACCGCCTTGAAAGCGGTCGTAGGGAGACCTACCGCGGGTTCGAATCCCGCCCCCACTGCCAGGTGCCGCCGGTCCGTCGAGTTGAATTCGGAGCCATGAGCGCCCCTCCCGACGTCAGCAGCTACCGGCTCGCGCCGCTCGTGCTCGCCCGCCTGGTGGGTGCCTACCTCGTCGCGTTCGCCGCCGTCCTGCTCGTCGCCACGATCCTCGTCGGGGTGCTCGGCGGGAGCCTGGACTACCTCGTGCTGCTGCTCGCCGCCGGCATCCTCGGGCTGATCGGCTTCTCGTGGTGGCTACGCAGCCGGCTGAGCGTCGTGACGCTGACCGCGACCGGCTACCGCACCCGGATGATCCGGGTGGCGGGCGTCTCCGAGGGTCGCTGGGCCGACGTCGAGGAGGCGGTCGCCGCGGCGCCGCGCGACGTCGAGTGCCTGGTGCTGCGACTCAAGGACGGGCGGACGACGACCGTCCCGGTCGCGCTGATCGCCGCCGACAAGGACGAGTTCGCCCGCGACGTACGGGACCACCTGCGCGCCGCCGCCCGCTGAGCACGCACGGCGTACTGCCTCCGGCCCGATTCGGCCCGGCCGTCCTCGTGTGAGTAACCTTTCCCCCGCCGGCCACGCCGAACTGGGCCGGCATGGAGGCGTCGCCTAGTCCGGTCTATGGCGCCCGCCTGCTAAGCGGGTTTGGGGCTACAACCCCATCGAGGGTTCAAATCCCTCCGCCTCCGCCGCGCGACCACGGTCGCGAGCACAGCCCCCCGGTATGGACCACCTGCCGGGGGGCTGTTCCGTTTCCGCGGGGAATGGTGCAGGATGCAACCACCGACCGACCACAAGTGGGGGATGGGACCATGAAGAAGTTCGCACGCCGGGCAGCGCTGACGCTGGCCGCGACCGCTACCGCGGTCGGCCTCGTCGCAGTGTCCGCGCCGCCGAGCCAGGCCATGGACAGCAGCTGGGGCTGCGGCGGCGGTTGCCGCGTCGCGCACGACAACTGACCGGCGGGATCAGCCCGCCCCTCCCGCTTCGTCGCTCGGAAGCTCCTTGCCGGAGATGCCGAGCCGTCCCATCGCGTAGCCGAGCTGGAAGCGCGTCTCCACGTCGTACTCCTCCTTCAGCTCGGCGACGTAGCCCGCGTAGGTGCGCGGGCTGACCCCGACCCGCTTGGCGCTGACGGCGTCGGCGTGGCCCTCGATCAGCATCCGGATCGTCATCGCGCGCTGCTCCGACGCGATCTCCTTCATGACCGGCGTCTCGCTGCTCGTGAACGGCCGGCCGCGCGCGAAGGCGCGCTCGAAGACGTCGACGAGGTAGGCGACCACCGAGTGCTCGCGTACGGCGACCGCGGTCGTCAGGTCGTCGCCGGCCGGAATGACGGCGACCCGCCGGTCGACGACGATCATCCGGTTGAAGAACTCGTCGAGGGTGCGGACCTCGGCGCCACGGGCGGTGACCTGGGCGACGTACTTGTGCGTGACCGCGTTGCGGCGGGCGCTGTGCTGGTAGAGCGTCTTCATCGTCACGCCGCGCTCGAGCGCCTCGATGTCGCGCAGCGTCGCGGCGGCCAGGGACGCCGCGTCGCGGCCGGTCTGCGGCTGCGCGGTCAACAGCTCCTCCTCGGCCTCGCCCAGGATCGTGGTGAGGTAGGGGCTGATCGCCTCGCCGTGCAGGTAGGTGAACGGGCCGCTGGTCTCGGCCTGCGGCGACCGCTTCCAGCTGTGCGCCAGCGTCTGGAACGCCCGCGCCCAGCGCGCCGACTCGTCGAGGAGCCGCGCCCCCTCGGTGCCCAGCGGCGTCACCACCCGGCCCTGCGTCGTGCTCGGCTCGACCGGCAGCCAGGTGCCGTCGCCGGGTGCGCGCTGGACCAGTCCCAGCTCCACCAGCAGGTCGAAGGCCTGCTTGCGATCGGCGCTGCCGGAGATCCGCGGGTCCTCCGCCGCCATGCCGGCCGCCTGCACGATCTCGTCGTACAGGTCCACCGCGGCGCGCTCGAAGAGCTCGCGGTCCTGCGCGTCGAAGTCGGGCATGCCTCAATGCTCCCACGGGTGCCGATTCGGCATCGATCACAACGCTCGGCTATTCTCGACCGGTCCGCTCGCGAGTGGACAGGCGCCCGTAGCTCAACGGATAGAGCATCTGACTACGGATCAGAAGGTTTGGGGTTCGAATCCCTACGGGCGCGCAGCGAGGCCAGGCTCTTCGTCACCTGGTCCGGGCGCGCAGATCGATCGCCGCGTGTGGTCACGCAGAAACGGACACAAGTGGCCGTCGCAGGACCACGATCGCAGCCACATCCGTCCGTTTCGCCCTCCGGTCACTGCCGGCCGGCAGACATCGAGGCGTCAAGGCCGATGTCGATCGCCGGCGCGGAATGGGTGATGGAGCCGACGGAGATGGAGTCCACCCCTGTCAGCGCGACCTCGCGGGCATCGCCCAGGCGGAAGCCGCCGCTGGCCTCGATTCGGACGTCGCGCGAACATCCGCGTGCACGTTCCACGGCGACACGCATGTCGCTCACGGCGAAGTTGTCCAGCATGATCTGGTCGGCCCCGTGGGCGAGGGCCTCGTCGAGCTGGTCGAGGGTGTCCACCTCGATCTGCACCGGCACTGCGGCGCCGGGGTGAGCCGCGGCGACTCGGTCGAGCGCGTTCGCGATCCCTCCGGCAGCTGCGATGTGGTTGTCCTTGACGAGGATCTCGTCGAACAGCCCCTGGCGATGGTTGGTGCCTCCGCCGCACCTCACTGCGTACTTCTCCAGCGAGCGGAGCAACGGGGTGGTCTTGCGGGTGTCGCGCACCGTGACGCCGGTGCCTTCGACCGCGTCGACCCACGCCCGGGTCGCGGTGGCGATTCCGCTCAGGTGGGTCAGGAGGTTGAGCGCTGTTCGTTCCACCGCCAACACGGAAGGGGCCGGAGCGCTCAGTGTTGCCAGGTGTTGACCCGGAGCGATTCCGTCTCCGTCGGCCACCAGCGACGTGAACCTCGCCGACGGGCCGACCGCGTCTTCACAGAGCAAGGCCACCACCGGGAGTCCGCAGGCCACGCCGGACTGGCGAGAGGTGAAGGTGACCTCAAGGTTCGCGTCAGCGGGTACCACCGCCGACGACGTGAGGTCGCCGGCGTCAGACAGATCCTCGGCCAGGGTGGTCCGAAGCAGCCTGAGCACCTCGGCCGGATCCAGGTTCGCCCGCCTCAACGTGTCACGCGCGCTGCCTGCGCCGTCGAGCGCCTTCACGCTGTCGAAGGTAGGTGCGTGCGGCTCGAGCGGGACTCCAGCGGCGTTCGCAGCGAAGGAGATCGCGTGGTACCAGCCGCAGAGCAGAAGGATGTCGAGCAGCTCCGTTTCGTCGAACTCGACCGCGAGCAGCTCCCACAGGGACTCTGAGATCGAGGAGTCGTCGTGGAGTGCGTCAGCCGCGCGAACCAGGAGGCGGTCCCGCGCCGAGGACCAGCAGGAGTCGTCGGGGCTGCCGTGCGTCAGCGATGTGACTTGATCCGAGGACAGGCCGGCTCGATCTGCGAAGAAGCTGACGTGAACTCCCCACTCGTACTCGCAACCGCAGCGGACGCACGTGCGGTCGATGAGGATCTCCCGGTCGCGCAGGCTGAGGGACAAAGCGCGGCCCAGCTCGTAGGAGCCCCAGGCGTGCATCGCCTTGGTCATCGGCAGGTTCTTGGCGAACGTGCGGAACAGCGCGATCGGGGGGACCCCCGGCGGCATCATCGGGGCGAGTGCGTCGGCCACGCCCCGCTCGAACGGGGCCCCGAGCGGAGCGATGCGCACGACGTGTCCTCATTTCGTAAATCGAAATCGCCCCTGACGCTATCATTTCTGAATCCGAAAACCCTAGGGGGATGTGTGACACGGCCCGTTCCGGCACCCGGTCATCCGGTTCGCGGCTCGTCGACCGGTCGCCCGGTCATGGCTGCCCTGGACCTTCTCGGCCGGAGGTGGGCGTTGCGGGTCCTGTGGGAGCTTTCTCATGAGCCGATGCGCGCGCTCGAGCTCAAGGACCGGTGTGACGACATGTCCTCGAGCGTCCTCTACCAACGACTGCGGGAGCTGTCGGAAGCGGGACTGGTCGTCCAGGACGGCGACGGCCGCTTCGCCGTCACGCCGCTGGGCAGAGACCTGCGCGGTGCGCTCGAACCCCTCGACGCATGGTCGCGCCGTTGGGCCGAGCGCGCCTGACATCCGGCCCTGGCCAGCCCTCGCAGAGCCGGTGGTCAGGCGTCCGCCCGCTTGAGGGCGAGGACGGCGATGTCGTCGCTACGGGCGTCGTCGCGCATGCCGTCGAGCAGCGCGGCGACGAACGAGCGCAACGGGTTCGTCTGTCCGCTGTGGATGCCAGCGGCTACCCGGGCGAGTCGATCCAGGCCAGCATCGATGTCCTCGGTCCGCCGCTCGACGAGTCCGTCGGTGTAGCAGACGAGAGTCCACCCTGGTTGCAGGACGACGGTGGCCGCTTCGTAGGAGCTGGGGCCGGTGCCCAGGGGCGGTCCGACGGGCAGCGGGACGAACTCGGTTGCCCCTTCGGGGTCGATCAGCAGCGGTACGAGGTGGCCCGCGGATGCCATCGTGACTTCGCCGGTGCGCCAGTCACCGACTCCCGCGATGACCGTGACCAGGTGTCCGTCGGCGGCGATGTCGAACTGCGGCGCGCACTTGCTGAGCGCCCGGTCGGGGGCATCGCCGTCGACCAGGTACGCGCGGAGGGTGAAGCGCGCCCTGGCCATCTCGGCGACGGCGTCGATGCCGTGACCGGAGACGTCGCCGACGACGAAGGCGAACCTGCCTTCGTCGAACTCGACGACGCTGTACCAGTCGCCACCGATGTCGATGCCCGTTGCGGCGGCGACGTACTCGGCGGCGATCTCGATGCCGGGCACCGTCGGGATGGTCTGGGGGAGCAGAGCTCGTTGGAGCCGGACCGAGAGGTCGCGCTGCTCGCCGTACAGGGTCTCGACCTTGCGGTACAGCGCAGAGATCGTGCGGGTGTCGCTCTCAGCTCGTTCCCGGGCGCGCAGCACCTGCCGGGCTACGGCGAGGGCGGCGAAGGTGACGGTCAGCCCGCCGACCAGGACCAGCCAGGGCATCTGCTGGCCGAGCTCGCTCCCGAGGTGCTCGCGCGGCCGGGTGACCAAGGTCAGCATGTTGTCCCCGAAGGGGACGCTGGTCTCGTAGGTGAGCCCGGTCAGCGGTAGGTCGGAGGGGTCGACGTCGGTCGTGGTCATGTCGTCGAGATCGGTGCTCGAGCCGAGGTAGATGGCGTAGTCGAGACCGGAGAACGCCGAGTCCCTGTCGACCGGCGCCCGGCGATCCGCCGGTATCGCGCGTTCGGCGTAGACGACCAGGCCGGTGTCGTCGTCCGCGAGGCCGTAGGCGAAACGGGTCTGCTGACCTACGTCCACCCGCTGCACGGCTGCGGTGGTCGCCTTCGTGGCGCGAGCCAGGAAGTCGTCCGACCGGGTGCTGCCCGGCTGGAGGCCCGGGGGGAGGCCGAGGCTCGCGACGCGCACGAAACCGCCGTCGCTCGTGCGGCGCCACAGCGCCGCGCTGAGGAACAGCTCGTCGTCCCCGACGTTGCGAGCGAACTGGTCGCTGAACGCCGCTCGCTCGGCGCGAGGAGTCCGAGGGACGGCCGCTTGGACGTCCAGGGCCGCGGACAGGGGTTGCTGGAGGTTGCCGATCGCCGTGGCCAGGACGGTGGCTGCCTGTCGGGTCTGTACCTGGAGGAGGCGTTCCTCGGTGTTGTGGTCGGTACGCACCGACGCCCACACGCCGCTCGCGGTGGCGAGAACGCCGATCAGCACGATGGCGGCAGCGAGCCGATCGGGACGCCACCGGCCGCGCTGAGGTACAGGCACCGGGACCGTGTCGGCCTGTGGTGCGGGCCCGGTCGTCGAGGTCACCTCGGCCGCCGTGGGCGATCAGAGATCCCCATGCCTGGTCGCCTCCTTCAGCGTCGCGGCCCCCCGGCCTACCCAAGGGCTGCGGCGATGGTGCCACCAACGAGGAGTGGTCCGCGACCGAACGCGGAGGTTCCGGTGCCAGCCCGTCGGCAGCAGAACTCAGCTGTCCAGGTCGCGCGTCCCGCACCGGGGGATCGGGAGGCTCACCACACGACGCCGCGGTCGACGACCAGGTTCGCGCCGGTGATCGAGGCGGCTGCATCGGAGGCGAGGAACAGCAGTGCCTCGGCGACGTCGATGGGCGGCATGAAGCCAGGGATCACCGACGTGCTCTTGGCGATCAGGTTCCAGTCGACGTCCTCGGGGAGCCCGGCGGCGGCAGCCTGGACCATCGGGGTGTCGATGCCGCCGGGCGACACGCAGTTGACCCGCACCCCCTTCTTGCCCAGCTCGACGGCGAGCGAGCGCATGCCGAGGAGCAGCGCGGCCTTCGAGGCGCAGTACTGCGTGTTGTAGGGCTGGCCCATCACCGAGGAGATCGACGCGACGGAGACGACGTTGCCCTTGTCGGCGACCAGCGCGTCTGCGAAGGCCTGCGCGAGCAGCAGGGGAGCGACGGCGTTGACGTCGAGATGGCGGCGCAGGCTCTCGGCGGTGATCTTCCCGACCTCGGCGAACTGCTGGATGCCGGCGACGTTGCAGAGCACGTCGAGGCCGCCCAGCCGGGAGAGCACCTCGGTGACGAAGCCGTCGCGCGCCGCGTCGTCGGTGAGGTCGCACGCCACCACGTCGTCGCCCGGCACGACGTCGGTCGCGAGCACGCGGGCGCCCTCCTCACGGAACGCCGCGGCGACCGCGCGACCGAGGCCGCCGCTCGCTCCGGTCACCACGACGCGCTTGTCGGTGAAACGATGGGGGCGGGACGCTTCGGACACCTGGTCCTCCTCGGGGACGCGCGACGGCCGACGCGGGGTGCGTTGACGCTCCGTCGGGAGCAGATTAGAACACGTTCTACCCCGGACGTGCCGAGAACGAGGAGTGCGCGTGGAGAAGATCGACCTGCTGGTGTGGGACGACGAGGCCGTCGCTGCGGCGCCGGCCGTCGCGGTGCAGGGGATGCGCTCGCTGCGGGTCCTCGCGGCCGCGGACCTGCCCGGGGCGCCGCTGCTGATGGGCCGCGGCGCCGAGCTGCGGGCGATGGTCGAGCTCTGGGTCGACTCGGTCGACGTGTGGCCGGAGCTCGTCGAGCAGGTGCCCGGCGATGCCTACCTCGTCACCGAGTCCGTGCCGCAGCCGCTGGCGCCGGGCGACTGGCTGACCCACTTCACCTGGTTCCCCAAGCCGGAGCGGCTCTCGGAGGAGGAGTTCTTCCACGGGTGGCACGTCGTGCACACGCCGTCGTCCGCACAGCTGCACCCGCTGCGCCAGGGCTACATCCGCGACGCGGTCGCCCGCACGCTGACGCCGGGATCGCCGCCGGTGCGGGCGATCGTGTGCGAGTCCTTCGACGAGGAGGTCTACCTCGACCCGTCCCGGCTGTTCGGGTCGGCCGAGGCGCTGGAGCGCACGATGGCCGAGCTCCCGTTGTACGCCGACCAGGAGGACATCTCGAGCTGCCCGCTGCGGCCCCTGACCAGCTGATGCCGTCGGGCCGCGGCGCGAGCCGTCAGGCCTGCGACCGCGACCGCACGACCTCGCCGAGACCGACCGCGACCGCGCCGGCCGCCGGAGCGAGCAGGAGGGCGGTGACGATCTTGCCGACGTCGCCACTCTTGTTGGACAGGATCGCCGCCACGCCGTCCGCTGCGTCGACCGCGACGCCGACCGTGACCAGGCGGTTGCGGGTCTCGCCGGAGGTGGCGAGGGTCGCGGCCCCGAGGGCGATCTCCCGCGAGGCGAACAGCCGCGCGATGTAGGGGGTCGCCGATCCGCTGCCGTCGAGCTGGAAGAGGCGCGCGGCGAGGCGCGGCGCGACGAACATGGCGAGGCCGATGACGATCCGGCCGATGGCGAGGCCTGCAACGGGGTTCATGGGCGTCAACCTAGTGGTACCGGCCGGCGCCGCGGCGGCTCAAGCGCCGAGGTCGAGCGACCAGTTCTGGCCGACCAGGTCCTTGCCGAAGCTGCGGTGCGGCTCCTCGTCGACCAGCACGAAGCCGAATGCCTCGTAGATGCGCCGCGCCGCGACGAGCACGTCGTTGGTCCACAGCGTCACCGTGCGGTAGCCGGCCTCCCGAGCGAACCGCAGGCACTCCCCGACCAGCTGGGTGCCGACGCCGTGCCCACGTGCGTCCTCGGCGACCAGCAGGATGCGCAGCCGCGCCACCGCTGGGTCGTCGCGGTCGGTGACCAGCAGGATGCAGCCCGCTCTGGCGCCGCCCACCTCGGCGATCCACGCCGCCTCGCGGCCGGGGTCGTGGTCGGCGGCGTAGTCCGCGACGATCCGGGCCACCAAGGCCTCGAAGTCCGTGTCCCAGCCGAACTGCCGCTCGTAGACCTCTCCGTGCGCCAGCACCATCCAGCCGAGGTCGCCGGGTCGCTCGGCCCGACGGACCACCACCGCCGACTGCTCGTCCTGCCCCGCCACCGGATCCACCTCTCGCCCGTAACTGAAACGATCGTTTCAGTAGCCGCTACACTAGCTCCGTGGCCGACGAGTCGACAACCCCCGCAGCGCCGTCGGCTCGGCAGACCGAGCTGCTCGAGGCGGCGTACTCCTACGTCCTCGAGCACGGTCTCGCCGAGCTCTCCCTGCGGCCGCTGGCGGCCGCGATCGGCTCCAGTCCGCGGGTGCTGCTGTTCCTCTTCGGCAGCAAGGAGGGGCTGGTGCGCGCCCTGCTCGGTCGGGCCCGGGCGGACGAGGTGGCGATGCTGGAGCGGCTCGCGGCGAGAACGGCCGGCACGCCGATCGGCCTGGTGCCGGCGGTGCGGGAGGTGTGGGCGTGGCTCGCCGCCGCCGACCACCGGGCGCTGCTGCGGCTCTGGGCTGAGGCCTACGGTCGGTCGCTCGTCGACCCCGGCGGTGTGTGGTCGGGATTCGCTGCCGCCACGGTCGAGGACTGGCTGCGGCTGCTGGCCAGCTGCCAGCCCCCGCGGGAGCGGAACAGCAAGCGCGGCCTGGCTCGTCGTACGGTCGCCCTCGCGGTGCTGCGGGGCGCACTCCTCGACCTGCTCGCCACCGATGACGACCAACGCGTGTCGGCCGCGGTGCGGCACCAGGCCGAGCTGCTCAGCGCGACGGGGCGATGAGGCTCCAGGGGTCCTCGGCCCGCCACACGGTGGGGAAGTGGAGGCCGACGCCCTGGCGGTCTGCGAGATCGGTGAGGACCGTCATCGTCACGTCGAGGTCGTCGCCAGCGTAGGGCAGCGCCCGCAGCGGCTGGTCGAGCGGCCGGAAGAAGTCGTCCCAGTGCAGCAGCACGACCTCCCGGGCGCCCACCGCTTCTACGGTCTGCGCCCAGTAGGTCCGGATGTAGTCGTGGCTCTGGATGCCGAGCTGACCGACGCCGAGGTAGGCGACCTCCGCGTCCCGGCCGGCCAGCGCCCCGGGCACGAACCCGGCGCTGCCCTGGACCAGCGCGGTGCGGCCGCCGGCGTGCTCGACCAGGATCGACCACGCCTCGCCGCACCGGTAGGCACGGGCCCGCGCAGGCGGCACCACGGGCTCGGCGATCTCGCCGGGGAACCGGTCCGGCGGGCAGTGCTCGGACTGGATCCAGGTGAGCGCGAAGCCTCCGAACGACACCGGTTCGCCCGGCGTCACCACCCGCACCCGGTCGGGGTCGAGACCGGCGCCGCGGGCGAGACGCGCCGCCGAGGTCCCGCCGGCGACCACGGCGCCGGTCTGCCGCGCGACGACGGCCGAGTCCAGCGCGTGGTCGAAGTGCGTGTGCACCGGAGCGACCGCGGCGAGCCGGTCGATGCGGGCCCGGTCGAGGACGCTGCGGATCCTGGCCTCGTCCGGCGCGATCCGGCCGAGCCCGACCCGCGCCAGCGACGGTCGCGAGAAGTACCCGTCCGTGAGCACCGCTGTCTCGCCGTCGTCGAGCAGCAGGCTCGACACCCCGAGGAAGGTCGCGGCGAGGCCGCTCGTCGACCCCGGCAGGTCGAACCGGTCGGCGTAGCGGCCGATGTGGGGGCGGCCGACCTTGAACCTCATCGAGTGCCTCCCGAGCCGGCCCCGCGGAGCCGGCGGTCCACCGCCGCTGGGCTGAGCACCTCGTCGAGGGCGGCGACGGCACAGCCGACCAGGCCTGCGCGGTCGCCGTACGTCGACGGCAGCACCTGCAGGTCGCTGGTCGCGAGCGCGGTGGACAGCGCGTAGACGCTCTCGCGCACGCCGGCGGCGTACACGTCGAACGCCGCGGCCATGTCACCCCCGAGCACGACGACCTGGGGGTTGAGCAGGTTGATCGCGACCGCGAGCACCTCGCCGAGCTGCCGGGCGCTCTCCCGCAGCAGCTGCTTCGCGTCGGGGGCTCCGGCGACCGCGAGGGCGACCAGGTCGCGGATGTGCCCGATCGGCCGGCCCTCGGCCTGCAGCGCGGCGACCAGCGCCCAGCCGCCGGCGACCGTCTCGACGCACCCGATCGCTCCGCACCGGCACGGCCGGCCGGCCGCCGCAGCGACCTTGGTGTGCCCGATCTCGCCGGCGCCGCCGCGCGACCCCGAGACGATCCGGCCGTCCGCGATGATGCCGAGCCCGAGGCCGGTCGACGCCTTGACGACGAGCAGGTCGCGGTACCTCGTGGCGTGGCCGTCACGGCGCTCGGACCGGGCCAGGATGTCGGTGTCGCCGGCGACGATGAGCGGCGCACGGGTGAGGTCGGCGAGGTACGGCGCGAGCTCCACGCCGTCCCACCCCGCCATCACCGGGGTGTCCACGCTGACGGCCCGGACCGGGTCGACGGTGCCCGGGAGGCTGAGGCCGACGCCGAGGACCGGAGGCATGTCGTCGCTCAGCAGGGTCCGCAGCTGGGTCGCGACGACGGGCATCACCGCTTCCGGTCCGGCGCCGACCTCGTGGTCGACGGCGGAGGACCCGAGCTCCCGGCCGCCGAGGTCGAACACCGCGACCTGCGAGCGGGACCGGCCGATCGCCACGGCGAGCACGGTGCCGGCGTCGGTGTTGAAGACCAGGCTGCCCGGCGGCCGCCCGCCCGTGGACGGCAGCTCGGCGCCGACGAGCACCAGGCCCGCGTCGGCGAGGGCGTTCACCCGGCTCACGACCGCGGAGCGGGACAGGCCGGTGACCCGCCGGAGGTCGGAGCGGGTGGCGGCAGCGCCGGATCGGAGCAGGGCGAGCAGGTCCCCGGCGGTGGCGGACGTGCCGGGCACGCTCGCCATCTCCGCCATGGGCACACCTTAGTCGGCTGACTTTTGACTGAAAAAGACCAAAGAGTGGTTGATGGTGACCCCACTTCGGCCCTACGGTGGAGCACGTGCCCGAAGTCGATGCTCCCGAGCTGGCCCTGCCGTCATGCGACGTCGTGGTCTTCGGCGACACCGGTAACCTGACCCTGCACACCCTGATCCCGGCGCTCTACCACCGCGAGCGCGACCGCCACCTCACCGACGACACCCGGATCATCGGGGTGTCCCGCGCCGACGTGGACGACGCCGAGTACCGCGAGCTCGTCAGCGCCGCGCTGTTCGACGTCGTGCCCGACGACGACCTGGAGGTCGGCCCGCTCAACCGGCTGCTCGGCCGGATCCACCACCTGCGCCTCGACGTCGGCAACGCCGAGGACTGGCACCTGCTGCACAGCCTGCTCAAGGACCGGGACGGCGAGCCGGACGCGCTGCGCGTCTTCTACCTCGCCCTCGAGGCCGGCCTGGTGCCCGAGGTGTGCGGTTGGCTGGACCGCACCGGCCTGGTCACCCCGACCTCCCGCCTGGTCGTCGAGAAGCCGATCGGCACCGACCTCGCGACCGCCGAGGAGATCAACGAGGCGGCGGGTCGGGTGTTCGCCGAGGACCAGGTGTTCCGGATGGACCACCACCTCGGCAAGGAGAGCGTCCAGAACCTGCTGGTCACCCGGTTCGCCAACACCTTCCTCGAGCCGCTGTGGAACTCGCGCTGGGTCGACCATGTCCAGATCACCGTCGCGGAGGACGCCGGCGTCGGCGACCGTGTCGACTACTACGACGAGGTCGGCGCGCTGCGCGACCTGGTCCAGGACCACCTGCTCCAGCTGCTCTGCCTGGTCGCGATGGAGCCGCCGACCCACGTCACCCCGGAGAGCGTGCGCGACGAACGGCTCAAGGTGCTGCAGGCGCTGCGCCCCCTCGTCGGTGCGGACGTGGACCGCGACGTCGTCCGCGGGCGGTACGCCGCCGGCGAGATCGCGGGCCGGCCGGTCCCGTCCTACGACGAGGACGCCCGGCGCCCCGGCGGGCCCACCGAGACGTACGTCGCCCTGCGCGCCGAGGTGGAGAACTGGCGGTGGGCAGGGGTGCCGTTCTACCTGCGCACCGGCAAGCGGATGCAGCGCCGGGAGTCGCGGATCGACGTGGTCTTCAAGGCACCGCCGCACGCGATGTTCCCCGGTGCCACGGGCACCGCCCAGCCGAACCGGCTGACCATCCGGATGCAGCCCGACGAGGGCATGCAGCTGCACCTCACCGCCAAGCAGCCCGGCCCCGGCGGGATCCGGATGCGGCCGGCGTCGCTCGACCTCAGCTACACGACGTTTCCGGAGCGGTGCCCCGGCCCCTACGAGCGGCTGCTGATGGACGTCATCCGCGGCAACCCCACCTTCTTCCTGCGCCGCGACGAGCTCGAGTCCGCGTGGCGCTGGGTCGAGCCGATCCTCGACCGCTGGGCGACCGGGGCCGACCACCCGCACCCCTACCCCGCCGGCAGCGCCGGACCCGATGCCGCCGACGCGCTCCTCGCGCGGGCCGGCCACACCTGGCAGGAGCTCGACCGATGACCAGCCCCACCCCTGTGCACCCCGCCGTCGCGGCGGTCACCGCCCGGATCACCGAGCGGAGCGCGGCCAGCCGCGCGACGTACCTCTCCCGCATCCGCGCCGCCGCCGACCGCGGCCCGGCGCGCGGCCGCCTCGCCTGCGCCAACCTCGCGCACGGCTTCGCGGCGGCCGAGGGCAGGTCGAGGGCCGAGCTGCGGCGGGGCACCAAGCCCAACCTGGCGATCGTCACGAGCTACAACGACATGCTCTCGGCGCACCAGCCGTTCGCCACCTACCCGGCGCTGCTCAAGGACGCCGCGATCCGCGCCGGGGGCATCGCGCAGGTCGCCGGCGGCGTGCCGGCCATGTGCGACGGCATCACCCAGGGTCGCGACGGCATGGAGCTCTCCCTCTTCAGCCGCGACGTGATCGCGATGTCGACGGCGGTCGCGCTGTCGCACGACATGTTCGACGGCGCGCTGCTGCTCGGCGTCTGCGACAAGATCGTCCCCGGGCTGCTCATCGGTGCCCTCTCCTTCGGCCACCTGCCGGCCGTCTTCGTGCCCGCCGGGCCGATGGAGTCGGGACTCCCGAACAAGGACAAGGCCCGGGTCCGGCAGCTGCACGCCGAGGGCAGGGTCGGACGCGAGGAGCTGCTCGAGGCCGAGGCCGCGTCCTACCACTCGCCCGGGACCTGCACGTTCTACGGCACCGCCAACTCCAACCAGCTGCTGATGGAGGTCATGGGCCTGCACCTGCCGGGCTCGTCGTTCGTCAACCCGTCGAACCCGCTGCGCGAGGCGCTCACCCGCGAGGCGGCCGCGCGCGCCGTGGCGATCAGCCGGTACGACGACCGCCTCCCCGTGGGCGAGCTGGTCGACGAGCGGACGGTCGTCAACGCCTGCGTGGCGCTGCTCGCCAGCGGCGGCTCGAGCAACCACACCCTGCACCTGGTGGCGATCGCGCGCGCCGCCGGCATCGAGCTCACCTGGGACGACCTCGCCGACCTGTCCGCCGTGGTGCCGCTGCTCGCTCGGATCTACCCCAACGGGTCCGCGGACGTGAACCACTTCCACGCCGCCGGCGGCATCGGATTCCTGGTGCGGACGCTGCTCGACGCGGGGCTGCTGCACGAGGACGTGCAGACCGTGGCCGGCCACGGTCTGCGCCGCTACGTCGCGGAGCCGGTGCTCGCCGACGCCGGCTACGGCACGGTCGTCTGGCGGGAGCGCACCAGCCGCAGCCTCGACAACGACGTGCTGCGGCCGGCCGGGGCGCCGTTCGCGGCGGACGGCGGGTTGAAGGTGGTCCGCGGGCCGCTCGGCACTGCCGTCGTGAAGACCTCGGCCGTCGACCCGGAGCACCGGGTGGTGCGGGCGCCGGCGCGGGTCTTCGACCACCAGGACGACTTCCTCGCCGCCTTCGCGGACGGTGACCTCGACCGGGGCGACCTGGTCGCGGTGATCCGCTACCAGGGTCCCTCGGCCAACGGGATGCCCGAGCTGCACAAGCTGAGCCCTGCGCTCGGCGTACTCCAGGACCGCGGCCAGCGGGTCGCCCTCGTCACCGACGGCCGGATGTCCGGGGCCTCCGGCAAGGTGCCCGCTGCGATCCACGTGACGCCGGAAGCCGCGATGGGCGGGCCGCTCGCACGGGTCCGCGACGGCGACATCATCACGCTCGACGCGGACGCCGGCCTGCTCACGATCGACCAGGCCGCCGAGCTGCCGCACCGCTCCGCGACGGGTCGCGCGCCCGGCGACGAGGAGTGGGTGGGCACGGGGCGCGAGCTGTTCCAGTCGTTCCGCGCTGCCGTCGGCGCGGCGGACCGGGGCGCCTCGGTCTTCTCGTACGGCGAGCCGGTCGCTGCCGTCGACGCCCGCGACCTGGAGGTGCCCGTTGCCTGAGCAGACCGCCTCGCTGCTGGACGTCGTCCCGGTGCTGCCGGTGGTCGTCGTCGACGACGTGGCGACCGCGGTGCCGCTGGCCCGGGCGCTGGCCGACGGGGGCCTGCCCGCCGTCGAGCTGACGCTCCGCACACCGGTCGCCCTCGACGCCATCCGGGCGATCGCGGCGGAGGTGCCGGAGGTACTGGTCGGCGCCGGGACCGTCGCCACGCCGGAGCAGGCTGCGGCCGCGGCCGCCGCGGGCGCGCGCTTCCTGGTCTCGCCGGGCTGCACCCCGCGGCTGCTCGCCGGGATGCGGGACACCGGGCTGCCGTTCCTGCCCGGTACCGCCACCGTCTCCGAGGTTCTGGCCGTGCTGGAGGCGGGCCTGACCGAGATGAAGTTCTTCCCGGCGGCGGTGGCCGGCGGGACGCCGTACCTCCAGGCCGTCGCCGGC
The DNA here is from genome assembly GCF_039537325.1 of Nocardioides panacisoli. Lineage (GTDB taxonomy): Bacteria > Actinomycetota > Actinomycetes > Propionibacteriales > Nocardioidaceae > Nocardioides > Nocardioides panacisoli. Next base: position 74,529 of record NZ_BAABAH010000006.1, on the reverse strand, counting down.
CCGCTGCCGCAGGCGCGGTTCTGCCCGACGGGCGGGATCACGGCCGCCACGGCGCCGGCGTACCTCGCGCTGCCCAACGTCGGCTGCGTCGGGGGCACCTGGATCACCCCCGCCGACGCGATCGCGAGCGGCGACTGGGAGCGGGTCGCGAAGCTCGCCGCGGAGGCCGCGAACCTCCGGTAGCCCGACCACGCGCGAGCGGCGCGAGGGCCGCCCGTTAGGTTCGATGACGTGAAGAGGCTCCTGGCAGCTGCGCTCACGGCGACCGCGCTGCTCGCGTCCGCGTGCGGAACCGACGGAAGCGACGGTACGGACGGGTCGCCCGAGGTCACGACGGCCTCGGCGCCGGTCACCGACAGCCCCGGCCGGGAGCCGTCGACGCCGGGGTCGCCCTCGCACCGCCCGTCCCGCACGAAGAAGCCCGCCCAGCCGACGACGAGCGCCGGCCCCGCTCGCAACGCGGTCACCAAGCTGCTCGTCTTCGTCGTGGAGAACCACTCCTTCGACCAGATGCGTGCGGGCATGCCGTTCACCTGGTCGCTCGCCCAGCAGTACGGCTACGCCGCGCACTTCACCGCGATCACGCACCCCTCCCTGCCCAACTACCTCGCGATCGCCGGCGGCAGCACCTTCGGGGTGGGTGACGACGGGCCCCCGAGCGCCCACCCGGTCAGCTCGCCGAGCGTGTTCGGCCGGGCCGTCCAGGAGGGCAGCACCGCCCGGCTCTACGCGGACGGGATGGCCGGCAGCTGCCAGAGCACCGACCAGGGCAGGTACGCCGTCAAGCACAACCCGTGGGCCTACTTCACCGCCGAGCGATCGATGTGCGAACGCGACGACGTACCGCTGGCGGCGCTCACGGACGACGCCGCCGCGGGCCGGCTGCCCGCGGTCGGCATGGTGATCCCGGACCTCTGCAACGACGCCCACGACTGCGCGCTCGCCCAGGCCGACCAGTGGCTGAGCACCTACGTGCAGGAGGCCATGAGCGGACCGGACTGGGAGGACGGCCACCTCGCGATCGTCATCACCGCGGACGAGGACGACCGCAACCACGGCAACCAGATCCTCACCGTGGTCGCGCATCCCGCACTCGACCAGGTCGCGGCCTCGACCCCGCTCACGCACTACTCGCTCTCACGCGCCTACGCCGACGTGGCCGGCTTCGCCCCGCTCGGCAACGCGAACGGTGCGCCGGACCTGCTGGCGGCGTTCGGGCTCGCACCCGGCTGAGCGAAGCCGTCGCGGTCCTCAGTGCCGCAGCGCGGGGTCCCAGCGGTTGGCGATCAGCTTGAAGCTGGGGGTGTCCTCGAGGGAGGTCATCGCCTCGTAGATCCGCTCGTACCGCGTCGAGGCGATCCGCCACCTGCCGTCGGGGTCCTTGCGGTACTCGTCCTGGTAGTAGCCGCCACCTCGGATCAGGACCTTGAAGTCCGGGACGATGACGGTGTCCTCGAAGCCCCACGAGCCGGTCGCGGTGTCGCCGGCCTCACCGACCTCGATCTCCGGGTGGTTGGCGATGTGCACCGAGATGATCCCGGTGCCGAGGTTGCCGGACATGAACTCCACGACGTCCGCGCGGTTGTCGAAGTGCAGCGGCTTGTCCATCGCCTGGGTGCCGTAGCGCGCGACCACGTCCTCGGCCAGGCAGTCACCGAAGGTGTCCCAGTCCTTGAGGTCGAGGGTGCGGAAGTAGCGGTACTTGAGCTGGCGGATCTGCTCGATCGCGACGAGGTCCATGCCGGGACTCTAGAACACGTTCTAGAGTCCCGGCATGGACGTGGGCATGACGCTGCCGGTGATGGAGCCGGACCTCGACGCCGAGGTGCTCGAGCGCTGGACCCGCACGATCGAGGAGGGGGCGTTCTCCTCGCTGTGCTTCGGCGAGCGGATGGCCTTCGACAACCCCGACTCCCTGACGCTGCTCGGCGCGGTGGCCGCGTGGACGAGCCGGGTCCGGCTGACCACCACCGTGGTGGTGCCGCAGCTGCACAACCCGGTCCTGCTCGCGAAGGGCCTCGCCACCGCCGACGTGCTCAGCCGCGGCCGGCTCACCGTCGGCGTCGGTGTCGGCGGCAGGGACGAGGACTACCGCGTGGCCGGCGCCGACCTCGGCGCGAAGACGATGGCCGCGATGGCGGACGCGGTCGACCGGATGCGACGCGTCTGGGCCGGCGAGCGGGTCGCCGACGCGCGGCGCCCGGTCGGACCCGTCCCCGTGCAGCCCGGCGGGCCCGAGATCCTCGTCGGCACGATGGGGCCGCGCACCGTGCGGCACGCCGCCGGCTGGGCCGACGGGCTCGCCGGCGTCACCCTCGACGCCGACGTCACCGCGGTCTCCTCGCTCTTCGACCTCGCCCGGGAGGCGTGGGCGGACGCGGGCCGACCGCCCCCACGGCTGACGACCTCGTTCTGGTTCGCGATCGGGGACCAGCCGCGCGAGCAGGTCCACCGGCACCTGCGGCACTACATGAACTGGCTGCCCGCCGACCTGGTCGACGCGCTCGCCGCGACGGCCGGCTTCGCGGGTACGCCGGCCGGCCTGCGCGACGTGCTGCGCCGGTTCGAGGACATCGGCACCGACGAGGTGCACCTCATCCCCACCAGCTCGGACCGCTCCCAGGTGGACCGGATCGCCGAGCTCCTCTAGCCCTCAGGGCGCGAACAGCGGCAGCTGCTGCACGCCCGTGGGCAGCGGCGCGTCGTACGAGCCGTCGCTGAGGGCCAGCGTGCCGCCGACGTCGTCCCGCTCGAACCGGACCGTCGCCGTGACCCCCGACGCGAGGCCGATGGTCACCCCGTCCTGGCTGCCCTGCGGGTCGGCGACCGCGGAGGTGACGGCGCCGTCGACGGACAGCACGTGCAAGAAGTCCACCTGGTCGCCGCCGGGCACCGTCCAGGCGAGCCGGTAGCCGCCGGCGTAGTCCTCGCCGACGGTGGTCAGGTCGGTCACCGACGCCACGGCCCCGCCGGGCTCGATCGCCCGGTCGACGAGCCGGCCGCCGTCGAAGCTCGCCGTGCTCCCGGCGACCGTGGGCTCGAACGGCGAGCTCAGCAGCCAGTGGTAGGCGGTCCCGGCCTCCGCGTGGACCCGGTCGTGGACCACGAGCACGCCGGGCTTGAGGTAGACGATCTCGCGCTGCACCAGGTCCGCCGGCTGGTTGCCGTAGGGATCGGCGTACAGGCCGGTCGCGTCTGCGGCGGCGTAGGTGAACGTGTCGTTGTCGGCGAAGGCCTCGACGTCGGTGCTGCCGTCGTACTGCTGGAGCTCGTCACCGCCCTCGGTGATCTCGACCAGGTTGTGCGCGTCGGTGTCCTGCTTCAGCCCGCTGGCAGACTCCACGCCGGGGTCGTAGGCCAGCCAGCCGTCGTCGAAGAGCATGAACGACAGCTGGTCCTGGTGCGCGTGCGACTCGGTGTGCGCCCCCATCGAGAACTGCAGCCAGGTCGCGTCCGTCGTCCACCCCGACCGCGCGAAGAGGTGTCCGGTGCCGTCGGCGAAGTACGTCGTCCGCAGAGGCTGCGGTGGCGCCACCGTGACCGGTCCGCCGCCGTAGAGCAGGTCCCAGACGTACTCGAAGGGCTGCGTCATCCGCGGCACCGAGTTGGTGGCGAGCCAGGACCGCAGGTTCTCGGTGAGCGGGTCGTCGGGGAACAGCTGGGCGAGCGCGAGGCCGTACTCCCGGTGGTAGTCGAACAGTGCCGCCGTGCTGTCGCGCGACTGGTCGCCGATCGGAGCGATGCGGTCCAGCGTCGGGAGCGTCGCGTGCATCAGGTAGGCCATCGACAGGCGCGCGTGGGTGGTGAGGTCGGCGATCGACTCGCCCGTGCTGGCCTGCCACACGTCGTAGAGCCACCACAGGGTGCGCATCGCGTTGCCGTAGCCGGTGCCCTCGCGGGAGCCGCCGCCGTGCAGCTGCGCGTCGAACGTGGGAACGAGCTGGTCGTGGATCTTGCTCGTGAACTTGTCGAGCCACTGCTGCGCCATCGGGTTCTCCCCGAGGGTCGCCAGGCCCAGGAGCTCGGTCGCCTCGAGGAACGAGTAGTAGTAGTTGTCCGAGGGGTTGTCGACCGACCAGCCGGTCCACTTCACGACGTGGTCGCCCCACCGCGCGTGGTTGTGGTGCCACACGTTCCACACGGCCTGGTCGGCGAACGCGATCCAGTCGGTGCGCCGGGCCGTGGTCACCGCGCCGTGGCACCAGTCGATCGTCAGCGCGATCTCGGCGACCCGGGGCCCGACCTCGAGATAGCTGTCCCCGGCGATGAGCGGGACCTTGCCGGCGGCGATGCGGCGCTCCTCCTTCCCGACCAGGCGCTGGACGCGACCGACCGCGTCCGTGCAGTAGCTCCTCCTGCCTGTCAGTGCGCCCATCAGCGCGGAGTACCAGGCCCGGTACTCGTAGACGTCGTCCCCGCCGACCGCGCCGTCGACCAGGTGCCGGAAGCGGACGGCCGCAGGGTCACCGGAAGCCAGCAGGCTCTGCAGTCGCGCGAGGTTGTCCGCGTCCAGGTAGACCAACGGATGCCTGGTCCGGAGCGCCGGCGTCCTGGCTGCCGCGCGAGCGGCGGTCGGCGGACCGCCGGGGGCTCGCGCGGACCCCGGGGCGCCGGCGAGGCTCGTTGCGAGCAGCACGGCGCCCAGCGACACCCCGAGCACCAACGAGCGCCGGCCCATTCCGGCAGGCTAGGCCCGCCGTCGCGGGACCGCGCGCCTCTTTCCGACTTTGCCGCGCCTCCCAGCCGGCGCACAGGTACGTCGTACGGGCCGCACAGCGCGGACGGTCACCTTCGACGGCATGACTGCTCTCGACGACGTACTTGCACGCACCACGCCGCCGCCCGGACCGGCCGCTCCGGAGCCGGACCGGCCGAGCGCCCGCACCCGCCGGGCCTCGCTGGCGGCGCTCCTCGCCGTGACAGCGGTGGCCTACCTCTGGACCCTGTCGGAGTCGGGCTACGCCAACTCCTTCTACGCCGCGGCCGCGCAGGCCGGCTCGGAGAGCTGGAAGGCGTTCTTCTTCGGCTCCCTCGACATCGGCAGCTCGATCACCGTCGACAAGCCCCCGGCAGCACTCTGGGCGATGGGCCTCAGCGTCCGGGTGTTCGGGCTCAGCTCCTGGAGCATCCTCGTCCCCGAGGCCCTGATGGGCGTCGCCACGGTGGCGCTGGTCCACGCGACCGTACGGCGAACCGCGGGCCACTGGGCCGGCATCGTCGCCGGAGCCGCCACCGCGACCACGCCGGTCGCCGCGCTGATGTTCCGGTTCGACAACCCCGACGCGCTGCTCGTCCTGCTGCTGGTCGCCGCCGGCTACGCCACGATGCGTGCGACCGAGGCGGCCCGTGGCCGCTGGCTGGTGCTCGCCGGCGTGCTCGTCGGGTTCGCGTTCCTGACCAAGATGCTCCAGGCGTTCCTGGTGCTGCCCGCGTTCGTGCTCGTCTACCTCCTGGCCGCGCCGACGACGGTCCGTCGCCGGCTGCTGCACCTGATCGCCGCCTTCGGCGCGATGCTCGCGAGCGCGGGCTGGTGGGTCGCGATCGTGGAGCTGGTGCCCGAGTCGTGGCGTCCCTACGTCGACGGGTCCCAGGACAACTCGGTCCTCGAGCTGATCTGGGGCTACAACGGGCTGGGCCGGCTGACAGGCGACGAGGCCGGCGGCCACGGCAATGCGGGCTTCGGCAGCGCTGCGGGAATCCTCCGCCTCTTCCAGGGCGTGTCCGGCGGGATGGTCACCTGGCTGCTGCCGGCCGCGCTCGCGCTGCTCGTCGCGGGCGTGGTGATGCGCGGGAGGGCGCCGCGCACCGACCGGACGCGCGCGCTCCTGCTGCTGACCGGTGGCTCGATGGTCGTCACCGGCCTCGTGTTCTCGTTCATGGCCGGGATCTACCACGACTACTACACGGTCGCGCTCGCCCCGTGGATCGCTGCGACCGCGGTCGTCGGCGGCGCCGAGGTCTGGCGGCACCGGCGCGCCCTGGCAGCACGCCTGGTGCTCGGCACCACCGTCGCCTTCAGCGCCGGCTGGGCGGCGTACCTCCTCGGCCAGTCGGGCCAGCAGCCCTACCTCGCGCTGCGCTGGGTCGTCCTCGTGCTCGGCGTGCTGTCCGCCTCCGCGATCGTCGCGGCCGACCGGCTCTCGCGCCGGCTGGCAGCTGCCGCGCTGCTCGGGGCCGTGCTCTCGCTCGGGATCGGCCCGGCGGCGTACTCCGTCCAGACCGTCACCACCGCGCACACCGGATCGATCGTCACCGCCGGTCCCTACCAGGGCTCGATGAGCGGTCCCGGCGGCCACGGCTGGCCGGGTGCCGGGGGCGGGCCGGGAGGCGGCGCGTTCCCCGGTGGTCCGCCACCGGGGGGCATGACCGGGGCGCCCCCGACGCAGGGAACCCCGGGCGCGATGCCGGGCGGCGCAGCCGGCGGCCTGCTCGACGGGGCCCAGGTCAGCGACCAGCTGGTCGCGCTGCTCTCCGACGACGCGGACAGCTACACCTGGGTCGCAGCGACGGGCGGGGCGCAGGGCGCGGCGAGCTACCAGCTCGCGACCGGCGACCCGGTGATGCCGATCGGCGGGTTCAACGGCACGTCGCCGAGCCCGACCCTCGCGCAGTTCCAGGAGTACGTCGACCAGGGCGAGATCCACTACTACGTCGCCGGCGGCGGCATGGGCGCGATGGGCGGCCAGAGCGGCAGCACGTCGACCGCGTCGCAGATCGAGGACTGGGTCAGCGCCAACTTCTCGAGCACCACAGTGGACGGCGTCACGGTCTACGACCTCACCAGCCCGGTGTCGTCGTCCGGCGGATCGACGGTGAGCTCGTGACGGCGACGGGTGAGCTGCTCCGCGTGCCGGGCGAGCTGGCCCCGGCGACCGTCGACCTGGACCTGGTGGTCCCGGTCCACAACGAGGCGCACGTCCTCGAGCATGCGGTACGTCACCTCGATGAGCACCTCGCGACGCAGCAGCCGTACGCCTATGTCGTGACGATCGTCGACAACGCCAGCACCGACGGCACCTGGGAGGTGGCGCAGGCGGTGGCGGCCGAGCTGCCGCGGGTGCGGGCGGTCCGGCTGGACCGCAAGGGGCGCGGCCGCGCGCTGCGTGCGGCCTGGGAGCTGTCGTCGGCGCGGGTCGTGGGCTACATGGACGTCGACCTCTCGACGGACCTCAACGCGGTGCTGCCGCTGGTCGCGCCGCTGCTGTCCGGCCACTCCGACATCAGCATCGGCACCCGGCTGTCGACCGGCAGCCGGGTCGTCCGCGGGCCCAAGCGGGAGCTGATCTCGCGCGGCTACAACCTGCTGCTGCGCGGCTTCCTCGCCGCGCGGTTCACCGACGCGCAGTGCGGGTTCAAGGCGTTGCGACGCGATGTCGCCGAGCGGTTGGTGCCGCTGGTCGAGGACGACGGGTGGTTCTTCGACACCGAGCTGCTGCTGCTCGCGGAGGAGGCCGGCCTGCGGATCCACGAGGTGCCGGTCGACTGGGTCGACGACCCGGACTCCCGCGTCGACGTCTGGCGTACGGCGCGCGACGACCTGCGCGGCATGGCGCGGGTCGCGGCGCGGCTGGTGCGCGGCGACGTCGACCTCTCCGGCCTGAGACGGCCGGCCGCGGCGCCCTCGCGGCCGGCCCTGGCGACCCAGCTGGCCCGGTTCGCGGCGGTCGGTGTGCTGAGCACGGCCCTCTACCTGCTCCTCTACCTGCTGGCCCGGGGCACCCTCGGTGCCCAGGCGGCCAACCTGGTCGCGCTGCTGGTCACCGCGGTCGGCAACACCGCGGCCAACCGGAGGTTCACCTTCGGCGTGACCACCCGGGCCGGCGCGATCCGCGACCACGTCGCCGGCCTGGGTGCCTTCGCGGCCGGGCTGGCGCTGACCAGCGGCTCCCTGGCCCTGCTGCACGGGAGCAGTCCGCAGTCGAGCAGGTTCGCCGAGATCTCGGTGCTCGTGGTGGCCAACGCCGCCGCCACGCTGCTGCGGTTCGTGGTGCTCCGTCGCGCGGTGCTCAGATGAGCGCCTCCACCGCGCGAGCGAGGTCGGCGACCACCCGCCGGCGGGCGCGCTCGTCGACGTCGAGGGGCGCATCGAGCTGGAATCCGAGGAAGGCCGCGTCGACGAGGTTGACGGCGCGGCCGGCCCGGCGGACGTCGACACCCGAGCGGACCAGGTGGTCCTTGAGCGCCGCCACCCATCGGGCGTTGGCCTGGCGGACGACGGAGGCGTAGGGCTCGCGCCCCAGCAGGCCGAGGGCCGCAGCCTCGACGTACAGCCGCGTGCAGGGGAGGACCTGCGGAGCGCGCACCGCGTCCCAGAGGTCCCCGACCGCGCGCCGCGGGCCGGCCGAGGCCGGCAGCACGGCGAGCGCCTCGATGGCGCGGTCGTTGGACTCGCGGAGCACGTCGGCGACCAGGTGGTCCTTGGACCCGAAGTGGTAGAGCAGCATCCGGTCGCTGGTGCCGAGCGCGGCGGCGAGCGGTCGCAGGCTGAGCCCGATCAGGCCGTGCTCCAGGGCGTAGTCGGTCGCGGCCCCGGTCCACTCCTCACGTCGCCGCTGGTCCTTCGCCATACCGTCCCCTCCTCTTCGCTTGGGAGGTGAGTGTAGCGGGTGCTACGCTGATGGTGTAGCAACCGCTACAGACAACCCGACCAGCCAAGGACTCCTTCCATGTACGGCGCCCTCGCCCTCCTCCTGGGTGCGATTGCCACCGAGGTGGCCGCCACCTCCACCCTCCCGCGCGCGAACGGCTTCCGGGACCCGGGGTGGAGCGCGCTGGTCGTCGGCGGCTACGCCGTGTCGATCTGGCTGCTCGCGGTGGTCGTCCGGCAGCTGCCGGTGTCGACCACGTACGCCGTCTGGTCGGGCCTCGGGACCGCCGCGGTTGCGGTGATCGGCGTGCTGTGGCTGGGCGAGTCGTGGGACTGGTCCAAGGTCGCGGCGATCGGCATGATCGTCGCCGGCGTCGTGCTGCTCAACCTCAACGGCGCGCACTGACGACTTCTCCCTGCGGGCCGAAGGTCCCGTCGGACCAGGGCCGAAGGACGGCTGTTGCCCTCGTCGTGCACGACCTATCGTCGACAGGGACGGAAGGAGGCGCAGATGTCCTACACCGGCTACATGATCTGGTTCATCGTCATGGCCGTCGCGATCCTTGCGGTCCTCGCCCTCGGCACCCTCGTGATGGCAGACGTGCTGCACCTGCACGGTCACCACGACGAAGCCGACCAGGCGACGACCGACGAATCCCCGGCCGACGAGCAGGAGCACGACACCCATCACCACTGGTGGCACCGGGCCGCATAGCATCCGGCGCATGGAGACGGCGCCCGGCACGGAGCGCCGGCCGCTCGTGGTCGGCTTCGACCTCGACATGACGCTCATCGACACGGTGCCGGGGTTCCGCGAGGTGCTGCACGCGCTGGGCCGCGAGGTCGGCGTCGACTTCCCGGTCGACGAGATGACGCGTGCCCTCGGGCCGCCGCTGGACCTGCTGCTCCGGCCGCACCTGGCCGAGGACGCGATCCAGCCTGCGATCGACCGGTTCCGCGCGCTCTACCCCGACCACGCCATCGAGAGCGTCGCCGCCCTCGCGGGCGCGCACGAGGCGATCGCCGCCGTACGGCGCCACGGTGGGCGGGTCATCGTGGTCACCGGCAAGTACACGCCCAACGCCCAGCTCCACGTCGACCACATCGGGCTCGACGTCGACCACCTCGAGGGCAAGGTCTGGGGCATCGGCAAGGCCGACGTGCTGCGCCGCGAGGGCGCGAGCGTCTACGTCGGCGACCACGTCCACGACGTGGAGGGCGCGGTCGCCGCCGGTGCCCTGAGCGTCTCGGTGCTCACCGGGGGCTGCACCCGCGAGGAGCTGCTCGACGCCGGCACCGACGTCGTGCTCGACACGCTCGCGGACTTCCCGGCGTGGCTCGAGGAGTACGTCGCGGGCTAGGCGTGCCCGCGCTCGATGTGCACCAGCTTGTCGTGGCCCCTGCCGCCGCGGCCGAGGTCGTTGCCCTTGCCCCCGTCGACGAGGTCGTCGTCGTTGCCGCCGTAGGCGCGGTCGTTCCCGCCGCCGGCGTGCAGCACGTCGACGCCGCCGGCGCCGTAGAGCAGGTCCTTGTCCGGTCCGCCGAGCTCCTCGTCCGATCCCGCGCCGCCGCGCAGCTCGTCGTCGCCGGCGCCGCCGTCGATGGTGTCGTCGTCGTCACTGCCGAGGACCAGGTCGTCGCCCTCGTCGCCCGAGGCGGTGCCGGGCAGCTGCAGCACGAGCGTGTCGTCGCCGTCCTCGCCGTAGACCGTCGCGTTGTTGCGCTGGCTGCAGACGGTGTCGTTGCCGGCCCCTGCGTGCACGTCGCCGGCGGCGACGATGACGTCGTCGCCGTCGGTGCCGACGACGTCGGCACCGCTGATGTCGACGATCGTCGCTGCCTGGCCGTGGCAGCTGAAGCCGCTGCCCGCGGTGGCGGGGGTCGAGGTCGCGAGCACGGCGAGGGGAGCAAGGGCGGTCAGGGCCGCCGCGGTGAGGATCCGGTGCATGCGCCTATGAGAGCAGTGGGTCGCGTGCGCCGCCGGGATTTCGTCGAAGTCGCCGGTCACGGGCGAGCGTGCTCGATGCCGCCGAGCACGTCGTGCCCGGGGCCGCCGATCCCGACGTCCTCACCGCTCCCGCCGGCGAGGCGGTCGTCGCCGCCACCGCCGGTCATCTGGTCCCGTCCGGCACTGCCGAACGCCTGGTCGTCCTCGTCGCCGGCGGCCGGGATGCCCCGGTGGCCAGTACGCCGGCGGCCGCGAGACAGCTCGCGAAGGCCAGGAGTCGGCGTGCCATCTCCCCATGTAATCAGGGTCCAACCGCTTCGAACGATCCAATCTGTGCAATACCGCACAGAGGTGCACCCCGATGTGCGATGACCCACCGATCGGTGTCATGGTGGCTTCGAGGACGACGGCGTCCGCGGAGCGGGCATTGGCCGCCATCCGGCAGCCGGGACTTCACCGTGAGGTACCTTGCCCCCACCCCTGAAGAGGACCGAAAGGCTGGCTGGCATGGTGGATCTGGAGCGGGTTCTGGACGACGCGGGGTTGTCCAACCCCCACGTCCGGGAGTACGTCGCGCACTGGGCGGGGGTGACCGGTGCCGAGCGCGTAGAGGTGGTGAGCGCTGCCGACGACGCGCGCCTGATCCAGGAGGCACTCGACGCGGGCGAGCTCCTTCCCGCGGGTGAGGGCCGCTACTACTCGCGGTCCTACTACAAGGACACCGCGCGCGCCGAGGAGCGCACGATCGTCGCGACGAGCGACGAGCGCGACAAGGGCGTCTACAACAACTGGAAGCCCGCCGCGGAGATGAAGCCGAAGCTCATCGAGCTGATGACCGGCGCCTCCGAGGGCAAGACCATGTACGTCATCCCCTACCTGATGGCGCCGAAGGGCTCCCCGCTGGAGAAGTTCGCCGCGGGTGTCGAGCTGACGGACAACCGCAGCGTCGTGCTCCAGATGATCCGCATGTCCCGGGTCGGCGTCGAGTACATCAACGACCTCGGCGACAACTTCGTCAAGGCCGTCCACGTCACCGGTGACCTCGAGAACCTCGGCCAGGGCACGCCCGACGACAAGCGCTACTTCGTGACCGTCGCCGACGAGCGCACGATCCTGCACTTCGGCTCGTCCTACGGCGGCAACGCGCTGCTCGGCAAGATCGCCCACGGTCTGCGCCAGGGCTCCTACGACGGCTGGAAGAACGGCTTCCTCGTGGAGCAGTTCATGCTGCTCGGCATCACCGACAAGGAGACCGGCAGGAAGTACAACATCTGCGGCGGCTTCCCCAGCGCCTCGGGCAAGACCAACCTCGCGATGACGCTGGCGCCCGACGCCCTGGGCGACCGCTACTACGTCGAGTTCTACGGTGACGACATCGCGTGGCTGTGGGTCGGCGACGACGGCAAGCTCTACGGGATGAACCCGGAGAACGGTGTCTTCGGTGTCGCCAAGGACACCAACGAGAAGACCAACCCCACCGCGGTCGAGTCGATCGTGCCGGGCACCGGCGCGATCTTCACCAACGTGGCCTACAACGAGAAGACCGAGGAGGTCTGGTGGGAGGGCAAGGGCCCGAAGCCGACCGACCTGGACGGCTGGCTCGACTGGAAGGGTGAGCCGATCGCCGACCGGAGCGACGACGACGCCGACCTTCCTTGGGCCCACCCCAACAGCCGGTTCACGACCACCCTCGAGAACGTCCCGAACGTGGCCAAGGACTTCGAGGACCCCGCCGGCGTGGAGATCCACGGCATCATCTTCGGCGGCCGCACGCGCGACCGGGAGCCGCTGATCCGCGCGATCGACGACATCGCCGAGGGCGTCTACGACGGCCTCACCCTGGGCGCCGAGGCGACCGCCGCGGCCGACGGTCTCGAGGGCGTGCTCCGCTACGACCCGATGTCGATGCGGCCGTTCATGTCCTACGCCGAGGCCGACTACGCCGCCCACTGGCTCAAGGTGATCGGCGCCGCCGAGGAGAAGCCGGTCTTCGCGCACGTGAACTGGTTCCAGCGTGGCGACGACGGTCGCTTCCTGTGGCCGGGCTACCGCGAGAACCTCCGCCCGCTCGTGTGGCTGATGCAGTACAAGAACGGTGAGGTCGAGGGCACGCGCACCCCGGTCGGCGTGATCCCGACCAAGGAGGAGCTCAACCTCGAGGGCTGCGACGAGCAGACCCTCGCCGACCTCGACACCGTCCTCACGATCGACGTCGAGCGCTGGCAGCAGGAGATGGGCCACCGCGAGAAGCACCTCGCCCAGTTCGACGGTCTCCCCGAGGAGATCTGGGAGGCCCACCGTCGCGTCACCAAGGCGCTCGACGACGCCTGAGACCCGCACCATCGCCGAGTCGGCAGGAACGTGGACCAAGTTTCTGCCGACTCGGCGTTTTTCGACAGGATGCTCCGGTGACTGACCACTCCTTTGCGTTCTTCCGTCGCGCCGGCGACGGGTTCGAGCCCACGCCGATGGCCCAGAGCATGTGGGGCGGCGGCCAGCTGCACGGCGTGGCGATCGGCGGCCTGCTCGCGCGCGCCGCCGAGGAGACCGTCCTGGCGGAGGGCCGGTCGGACCTGGTGCCGGCGCGGTTCCACGTGGACCTCTTCCGGCCGGCACGGATGCTGCCGACCACCACGACGGCAGCCGTGGTGCGGATCAGCCCGCGGCTCGCGCTCGTGGACACGATGGTGCTCCAGGAGGACCGACCCGTCGCGAGGGCGACGACCTCGTTCCTGCTGCCGACCGAGGAGCCGCCCGGCCGGGTGTGGTCGAGCGACGCCCGGGCGGAGGTGCCGCCGGCCTCGGTCGTACCGGAGTCCGACGAGCCGCGGGTCCCGTTCTTCGCCAGCGCGGCGCCGTGGTCGGACAACTTCGGCGACCACCAGAACGACGGCCGGCACGCGGTCTGGCACACCGGCGTGCCGATGGTCGCGGGGGAGACGCCGACGCCCTTCCAGGCCGTCGCCTCGATCGGCGACACGACGAGCATGGTGACCAACTGGGGCAGCGGCGGCGTCGAGTTCATCAACACCGACTACAGCCTGGCGCTGGTCCGGCGGCCGGTCGGCCAGGAGATCGGGCTCCGCGCGCTCGACCACGTCTCGCGCGACGGGATCGCGGTCGGCACCGCCGAGGTCTTCGACCGCGCCGGGCCGCTCGGCTCCGCCACGGTCACGGCGCTCGCCAACACCCGGCGCACCGTGGACTTCGGCCAGGACAGCGGCGACACCCACCAGGCCAACCCCGGCGCCTGACCGGGATCAGCCGCGCATGGCGACGCCCGTGCGCCAGTAGCCCATGAAGGCGACCTGGTGGCGGGGCAGCCGGAGCTCGCCGACGAGGTGTCGTCGCAAGGTGGTCACCATCCCGGCCTCGCCCGCGATCCACGCATAGCGGTCGTCGGTGGGTGCGACCGTCGCGCCGAGCGGCTCCCCGGAGGAGGAGTACGTCGGCGTCTCCCACAGGTCTGGGTCGACCTCGCTGCTCGCGGAGGGCGCCGACCGGAAGCCGAGGTGGTCCGCGACGGCCGCGACCGCGCGCGACCCGACCGGAGCCCCGGAGCGCGGCAGCCAGGTGACCACCACGCCTGCCGGTCCGGCGAGCTCCTGCACATCGGCGTCCTCCGGCACCTCGAGGAAGACCGCGCCGCCGGCGTCGCCCGGCAGCGATCCCAGGATCGACGCGACGGCGGGGACAGCGGTCTCGTCGCCGACGACCAGCAGGCGGTCGGTGTGCCCGGGGTCCCACTCGATGCCCCCGAACGGCTCGCCGCGCCGGGGCACGCAGACCATCACCTCGTCGCCGACCGCCGCCGCCGCGGCCCATGCCGAGCCCGGCCCGTGGGCACCCGGGTGGAGCACCAGGTCGACGACGATCCGGGTGCCGGCGTCACGGCCGCGCACCTCGCGGATCGTGTAGGTCCGGACGACGCACCGCTCCCCCTCCGGTAGGGCCTGGAGCGCTGCCCACCACCCCTCCTCGGGCAGCGTGGGCAGCCCGGCCGGCCCGGGCAGCAGCAGCTTGAAGCGCTGGTCGTAGGTCGGTCCGTCGACGCCGAAGTCGGCGAGCGCCGGCCCGCCGAGCTCGATCCGCACGAAGGACGGGGACGGTCGCTCGACCGAGCGGACCGACACGGGTGCGAGAACAGGCATGGGACTTCCTCCGGTCAGGGACGGTGGTGGCGGCCGATGGGCACCACGAGGGGGGTGGCGGACACGGGGTCGGGGACCACCCGGCAGTCGAGGCCGAACACCTCGCGCACCCGCTCCTCGGTGACGACATCGCGGGGCCTGCCCTCGGCGACCACCCGGCCGTCGCGCATCGCGACCAGGTGGTCGGCGTACCGCGCCGCGAGGTTGAGGTCGTGGAGCACCGTCACGACGGTCGTGCCGCGCGTCCGGCCGAGGGTGTGGAGGAGGTCGAGGAGCTCGAGCTGATGGGCGACGTCGAGGTAGGTCGTCGGCTCGTCGAGCAGCAGCAGGTCGGTCTGCTGGGCCAGCGCCATCGCCACCCAGACGCGCTGCCGCTGCCCGCCGGAGAGCTCGTCGACGACGCGGTGCGCCAGGTCGAGCGTGCCCGTGCGCGTCAGCGCCTCCGTCACGGCGGCGTCGTCGGCCGGGCTCCACCTCGACAGCGGGCCTCGGTGCGGTTGGCGACCCCGCCCGACCAGGTCCACGACGGTGATCCCCTCGGGCGCGACGGGCGACTGCGGCATCAGCCCGAGCACCCGGGCGACCCGCCTGGTCGGCAGCCGGTGGATGGCGTGCCCGTCCAGCAGGACCGCGCCACGGGTCGGTTGCAGGAGCCGAGCCATGCCCCGAAGCAGGGTCGACTTGCCGCACCCGTTGGGACCCACCACGACGGTGGTCGCCCGGTCGGGTACGGCGAGGGTGACGTCGTCGACGACCGCGGTGCCGCCGTAGCCGAGGGTCAGCCCTTCTGCGACGAGCCTCATGCGGATCTCCTTCCGGCTCGCCCGGAGGCGAGCAGCCACAGCAGGAACGGCGCGCCGAGGGCGCCGGTCACCACGCCGACGGGCAGGTTCACGTCGGGGATCGCGTACGCCGCCAGGTGGTCGGCGAGGACGACCAGGACCGCGCCGACCAGCGCCGCCCCGCAGAGCGTCGAGCGACCGCCGTTGAGGGCCCGCGCGACGGGACCGGCGGCGAACGCCACGAACGCGACCGGCCCGGCGGCCGCCACCCCCAGCGCGGTCAGCAGGACGGCGACGACGAGCAGCACGTCGGCGGTGGTCCGGCCGACGCCGAGGCCGGTGGCGACGTCGCGGCCGAGCTCGAGCACCCGCTGGGCGCGCGCCGTGCTGGCGACCGCCGGGAGCAGCACGGCCAGGCAGAGCGCCAGCGCGCGGATCGTCGGCCAGTCGGCGGCGTTGAGGCTGCCGGTGAGCCATCGCAGGGCGAGCTGGGCGTCGTACTGGTCGGCGCGGGTGAAGAGGTACTCGACGATCGCCATCAGCGCGGCCGCGGCGGTGACGCCGACGAGCACCAGGCGGTAGCCGGCGCCGGGACCGGCGGCGAGCCGGATCGTCGCCGCGACGAGGACGGCACCGAGGACCGAGGCCACCGACAGGGCCGTCCCCGAAAGGTCGAGGACCACGATGGCGAAGACCGCCGCGGCGCTCGCGCCCATGCTGACCCCGATCAGGTCGGGGCTGGCGAGCGGGTTGCGGAGGGTGCCCTGGAAGATCGCGCCGGCCACCCCGAACCCGACGCCGACCAGCAGGCCGAGGACGGCGCGGGGGAGCTTGGACTCGGTGAGGATGAAGGTGGCTCCCGGGATCTGCTCGCCGCCGAGGATGCGCAGGAAGTCCGGGAGCGTGACGGTGTAGTCGCCCCCGAGCACGCGCAGCAGGAAGGCGGCGACCAGCGCCGCCGCGAGCCCGGTGAGCACCAGCGCGAGCCGGCGCCGGGGCGCCCGCCGGGCGCGGCGTACGGCGACAGCGCTCACAGGCCCGCCATCCGTCCGCGGCGGAGGAACCAGCAGAACACCGGGACGCCGACGACCGCGGTCATGATCCCGACCTGCACCTCCGTCGGCGGCAGCACGATGCGGCCGACGACGTCGGCGAGCAGCACCAGGGCGGCGCCGTACCCCATCGAGAGCGGGAGGACCCGCACGTACGCGCCGCCGACCAGCGCCCGGACCGCGTGCGGGACGACCAGGCCGACGAACGCGATCGGACCGGCCAGGGCGGTGGCGGAGCCGGCCAGCAGGACGACGGCGAGCCCGATGGCCATGCGGTCGCGGGCCGGGTGCCGGCCCAGGCCGCGCGCGAGGTCGTCGCCGAGGGCGATGGTGTCCAGGGTCCGCGCGCCCGCGAGCGCCAGCAGCGCGCCCGCGGCGAGGAACGGGAGCCCGGTCACGACGACGTCCCAGTCCCGGCCGCCGATGGTGCCGACCTGCCAGCGGCGCATCACGTCGAAGGTCTGGCGGTCGGTGAGCAGCACGGCGCTCGTCCAGCTGGCGACGCCTGCGGACAGGGCGGCCCCCGCGAGGACGAGCTTCGCCGGCGTCGCGCCGTCCCGACCGAACGACGCGACGGCGTGCACGGCCACCGCTGCCGAGGCTGCCCCGAGGAGCGCGAACCACAGGTAGGCCTGCAGCGAGCTGACGCCGAGCACCGAGACCGACACCACCATCGCGAAGGACGCGCCCGCGTTGACGCCGAGCAGGCCCGAGTCGGCGAGCGGGTTGCGCGTCAGGCCCTGCAGGCAGCCGCCCGCGAGCGCGAGCGCCGCCCCGACCAGCAGGCCGAGCGCGGTGCGGGGAAGCCGAGCCTCGATGATCGCCCGGCCCCCGCTGCCCGCATCCAGGAGGTCGCTCGGCGGGACCCAGCGGGCGCCGAGGAACATCGAGGCCGGGAGCGCGACGACGAGCAGCACGCCGAGGACGACGTACGCCGCCCGGCCCCGGCCGGGAGCGAGGGTCACCGGCCGGCTACCGCCTCGGCGACCTTCGGCACGAAGTGCTCGATCGCGTAGGGAACCGAGAGCGGGGTCGGGACACCTGCCGCGTTGGAGGTGATGTTGTCGGTCGAGGCCCACAGGTGCCCGTTGGCGATGGCCGGGATCCGGCCGAGCAGCCGGTCGTCGGCGAAGGTCTGCGCGTCGGACTCCTTGACCGCGTAGGTGAAGAAGAAGTCGGACTCCAGCTCCGCGGCCCGCTCGGCCGACAGCTGTCCGTAGAAGGAGTCCTCCGGGCTGATCCGCTCGATCACCGGCGCGTTCTGCATGCCGATCGAGGTGAGGAAGACCGGCCGAAGGTCGCGGGGCGTGTAGTAGTAGACCTGGGAGAGGTCGGTGGTCGCGAGCGCGCCCCAGATGAAGGTCTTCCCCTGGAGCTCCGGGAAGTCCGTGCGGGCCTGCGTGAACGCCGCCTCGGTCTCCTCCTCCAGCTGCTCGGCGAGCTCGGACCGCCCGACCGCCTCGCCGGTCATCTCCAGGGACTGCTGCCAGGTGGTCGTCCACGGCTGGTCGGGGTAGGCGACCACCGGTGCGATCTTGGAGAGCTTGTCGTACTGCTGCTGGGTGATCCCGGACAGCGTGGCGAGGATCAGGTCCGGCTCGAGCGCGGCCACCTCGTCGACGGGGATGTCGTCGGTCTCGTCGAGGAGGGTGGGGGTGGCGCCGCCGAGCTCCTCCAGCCGGGCGTCGAACCAGGGCGTGGTGCCGCGGGCGTTGCCGCCCCAGGTGACCTTCTGGATCCCGACCGGGACCACGCCGAGGGCGAGGAGGTCGTCCTGGTCGCTGGAGCCGATCGACACCACCCGCGCCGGCTCGCTCGGGATCGTGGTCTCGCCGTAGGCGTGCTCGATCGTCACCGGGAACGCGTCCGGATCCGCCGACGTCGCAGCGGACGGGGTGTCCGTCGCCTGGGTCGACCCGGTGCTGCAGCCGGAGAGGAGGGTGGCCGCGGCGAGGAGCGTGCAGCAGGCCAGGAGGGAGCGTCGGTGCACCGGGACGCCTTTCGAGTTAGGTAACACTTACTTAGGTAACCCTAACTCACGGGGACCCAATACTCTCCCGGCATGCGTGCCGTCACCTGCCACCAGTCCGAGCTGAAGGTCGCCGAGGTCCCGGACCTCGTGCCGGGTCGGGGGCAGGTGCTGCTCGACGTCGAGCGCTGCGGGATCTGCGGGTCCGACCTGCACGCCCGCACCCACGCGGACGTCACGGCCGACGGCGCCGCCGAGCTGGGGTACGACGACTTCATGCGCGCGGCGCAGACCGTCGTGATGGGCCACGAGTTCGTCGGGACCGTGGCCGGCTACGGCGCGGGCTGTCGCGAGCCGTGGCCGATCGGCACCCGCGTCGTGGCGCTCCCGGTGCTCAAGACCGAGGGTGCCGTGCACCTGACCGGTCTGAGCGAGAAGGCGCCGGGCGGGTACGCCGAGCAGGTGCTCACCGTCGAGTCGATGACGATGCGGGTGCCCGACTCGCTCGGCGCCGAGCAGGCGGCGCTGACCGAGCCGCTGGCCGTCGCGCTGCACGCCGTGCGCAAGGGCAGGGTGGGCGCCAAGGACACCGCCGTCGTGATCGGCTGCGGCCCGATCGGGCTCGCCGTGATCTCGATGTTGAAGGCGAGCGGCGTCCGGCACGTCATCGCGAGCGACTTCTCGCCGACCCGCCGGGAGCTGGCCGGGCGGTGCGGCGCAGACGTCGTCGTCGACCCCGCGCACGATTCGCCGTGGTCGTCCTTCGAGGAGTCCAGCCGCTACCTGACGGAGGCGATCGCCCTGGCGGAGCTGGGGATCGACGCGATGGACAAGCTCCGCCGGGTGCCGATGCTCCCGTGGTGGCACGTGATGCGGGCGGCCGAGAAGGCCGGCGCGACGCCGCGCGGCCCGGTCGTCTTCGAGTGCGTCGGGCTGCCCGGCATGATCGAGCACGTCGTCAGCAACGCGCCGCTCCTCTCGCGGGTGGTCGTCGTCGGCGTCTGCATGGACGAGGACAGGTTCCGGCCGTCGATGGCGATCAACAAGGAGCTCGAGCTCCGGTTCGCGTTCGCCTACGACCCCTCGGAGTTCCACCAGACCCTGAGCTGGATCGCGGACGGCAAGGTCGACGTGGCGCCGTTCGTCACCGGCGAGGTCGGCCTGGGCGGCGTGGCCGGCGCGTTCGGCGCCCTCGCCGACCCCGAGCGGCACGCCAAGATCCTGATCGACCCGCGCAGCGACGCCACCGTGGTCTGACCCGGTGCCGGGCGGCGCTGGCGTCCTTGCCACTGGCAAGGACGACGGGCTACGCTGCCGCCCTCCCTTGCCAGTGGCAAGGAGCACTGCGCGGGTGAGGAGGCCGGATGGGACGTCGTGCCTCGGACGCGGCCTCTCGTCCCGCCCGCCTGGTCACCGCGCGGCCGTGGTGGGTGGTGGCGGGCTGGCTGGTCGTCGTCGCGGTCCTGAACCTCGCGGTGCCGCAGCTGGAGACCGTCGCCGCGCGCAACGCCTCGCCGATGGTGCCCGTCGACTCGCCGTCGATGCGCACCGCCCACGCCATGGACGAGGCCTTCGGGAACGGTCGTAGCCAGAGCGTGCTCGTGCTCGCGACCGCGCGCTCCGGAGGCCTCGAGGCCGCGGACCGTGCCTACCTGGTCGGGGTCGCCGACCGCCTGCGCCGCCTGCACGGGGAGGTGGGCTTCGTCCAGGACGTGCGCCGCCGTCCCGAGCTCCTGAAGGCGCTCACGAGCGACGACGGGGAGGCGCGCTACCTGCTCGTCGGGACGACCGCCCCGACCGGTGCCCCGGCGGCGATCCAGCAGGTGAGCGACGTGCGTCGCGTCGCCTCCGAGCACGTGCCGGACGGGCTGGAGGTCGAGGTCACGGGCCCGACGGCGACGGTCGCCGACCTTGCCGACGAGACCGACCGCAGCGTCGTCCGGATCACGATCGCGACGGTCGTGCTCATCGGGCTGATCCTCCTGCTCATCTACCGGTCGCTGCTGGCCGCGGGCCTCATCCTCGCCGTCGTCGGCGTCGGGCTCGGCGTGGCCCGCGCCGTCGTGTCGGCCTGCGGGCTCGCCGGCGTCTTCCCGGTGTCGACCTTCGGCGGCTCCTTCATGACCGCGATCCTCCTCGGGGCGGGCACCGACTACGCGGTCTTCCTCCTCGCCCGCTACCACGAGCAGCGACGGCTCGCCGTCCTCCCGGGTGAGGCGGCCGCGCTCGCCACCACCCGGGTCGCCAGCGTGGTGCTCGGCTCGGGCCTGACCGTGGTGCTGGCGACGCTCTGCATGGCCGCCGCCCGGATGGGCTTCTTCACGACCACCGGCCCGCCGATCGCGGTCGGCATCATGGTCAACCTCGCGGTGAGCCTGACGCTGGTCCCGGCGCTCCTGACAGTCGCGGGTCGGCGCGGGCTCCTAGAGCCGCGAGCGGCCGCAGGCGGGACCGGGTGGCAGCGCCTGGCCGACCGCGTCGCGGCGGCTCCGCTGCGGGCGGTGGTCCTGTCCCTGGTGCCGCTGCTCCTGCTCGCCGGACTGTTCCCGCTGATCGACCTGAGCTACGACACCCGCTCGTCCCAGCCGGACGACACCGAGAGCAACCGCGGGTACGCACTGCTCGGCAAGCACTTCCCGATCAACGAGGTCGTGCCGGACTGGGTGCTGGTCCAGGCCGACCACGACCTGCGCGACCCGGCGGACCTGGCGCTCCTGGAGCGTGCGGCCGGCTCGGTCGCGCGTCAGCCCGGCATCGACCTCGTGCGCACCATCACCCGGCCCGACGGCCGCCGGATCGACCAGGCCTCGGTCGGCTACCAGGCTGCCGTCGTCGGCCGCCGGCTCGGGCACGCCGGCGACCGCCTGGGGGACGGCGCGCAGGGGGCCGGCAAGCTGGCGGGTGGTGCGCGCCGGGTCGCCGGTGGCGCGGGGCGGCTGGGCGCCGGCGCGGACCGGCTGGCCGACGGGACCGGCCTGGCCGTCTCGGGCGCCGGTCGGCTCGCGGCCGGTGCCGGGCGGCTGGCGTCCGGGATGGACCGGCTGCTCCGCGGCGCGGAACGGGCGTCCTCCGGCTCGGACCGGATCGCGAGTGGGACGCAGCAGCTGGCCCACGGCCTGGACCTGGCCGCCGCCAACACCCGGCTGGCCGTCGACGGGCTCGGGGCCGTGGTCGACGCGCTGCAGCACAAGAGCCTCACCTGCGGCCTCGATCCTGCCTGCCGGCGAGCGCGGGCCGGGCTGGTCCAGATCTGGACGGCCGAGCGGGACCAGCTGCTGCCCGGGCTCCGGACGGCCGCAGCAGCCGCACACCGGTTGGCCTCCGGCTCGGGCGAGCTCAGCGAGGGGCTCTCGCGGCTCCGTGAGGGCATCGCACGCGCAGAGCAGGGCGTCCGCGCGCTGCGCGACGGGCAGCGGCAGTTCGCCTCGCGGCTGGGCCGTCTCGGTGCCGGCGCGCAACGGCTCGCGGACGGCGCCGGCCGGCTCGCGGACGGCGCCGGCCGGCTGGCGGGCGGCACCGAGCAGGTCGCCGCGTCGCTGCCCGAGCTGCGCAAGGGCCTGGCCCAGGCGTCCCGGCACCTGCGACGCACGGGCGCGGTCGCCAGGGACCCGGCGATCGGCGGCTTCTACCTGCCGCCCGCCGCACTGCACGACAGGCGGTTCGCTGCGGCCAGCGGGCTCTACCTGTCCGACGACGGGCGGACGGCCCGGTTCATGGTGCTCGACTCCGAGAACGCCTTCGGCGACGCCGCCGCGGCGCGGACCAGTGACATCGCCGAGATCGTCCGCGGGTCCTTCGCGGGCACCCGGCTGGCCGGCGCAGACGTGAGCACCACCGGGATCGCGAGCACGAACCACGACCTGGTCCGGCTGTCGGCCGACGACCTCCGGCTGATCGAGATCGGGGCGCTGGTCGCGGTCTTCCTCGTCCTGCTGCTGCTCCTGCGCAGCCTCGTCGCCGCCGCGATGCTGATGGCGACGGTCGTCCTGTCCTACGCCTCCGCGATGGGTCTCGCGGTGGGCGTCTTCCAGCTGGTGCTCGGCCGCGAGATCGACTGGACCGTCGTCGCCGTCGCGTTCGTCGTCCTCGTGGCGGTGGGCGCCGACTACAACCTGCTGCTGACCAAGCGGATGCACGAGGAGGCGCCCGACGGCGATCGGTCCGGTGTGGCCCGGGCGACCGCCGCCACGGGCGGGGTCATCACCACCGCGGGGCTGATCTTCGCGGGGAGCATGTTCGCGCTGCTCGCCGGACGGGTGACGACGATGGGACAGTGCGGGCTCACGATCGGGGCCGGGCTCCTCATCGACACCTTCGTGGTCCGGACCGTGCTGGTGCCCGGCCTGGCGACCCTCCTGGGACCCCGCCTATGGTGGCCGCGCCGGATGACGGCACCGGCGACCCACGACGCAGGCTAGGAGGAGGGCCCATGCGGCAGCCCGACCTGCGGGAGCGGTTGCTGCGTGCGGCCGAGGAGGAGATCACCGCCGTCGGCCCGGCGCGGGCGAGCCTGCGCGCGATCGCCCGCCGGTGCGGAGTCTCCCACCAGGCGACCGCCCACCACTTCGAGGATCGAGCGGGCCTGTTCACCGCGCTGGCGCTCGAGGGCTTCGACGTCCTGTGCGCGCGGACCCGGAGCGCCGTGCAGGACGTCGACCCCTCGGGAGGCCGCCAGGTCGTGGCCGGTGCGACGGCGTACGTCGAGTTCGCGCTGCTGCACCCCGCGATGTTCGACGTGATGTTCCGGCCCGACCTCGTTCGTGCGGGCGACCCGCGACTGCTGCGCGCCCGCGAGGCGTACCGCGCGCTCCAGGTCGAGCTGCTCGAGCACGCGCAGCGGTGCGGCTGGGGCCGGAACGCCCCCGCCGCCGAGCTCGCGACGCTCGGCTGGGCCGCGGCTCACGGCCTGGCCGTGCTCGAGAGGGACGCCCTGATCAGCGACATGCACCCCGAGGTCGACCTCGAGGCGATCCTGCTGCGGGTGGTGCGCCTGCTGGACGCACTCGCCTGACCGCGGGCCGCACCGTCCCGGCCCGGTCGTTCAGGCGGCTCCCGGGTACCGCCAGTGGCAGCGGTGGGCCAGGCTCACCGCGGCCAGCTGCGACGACACGTCGAGCTTGGCGAGGATCGACTTCACCTGCGTGCGCACGGTGGCTGTCGACACCACGCTCGCGGCGGCGATGTCGCGCACGCTCCGGCCGTCCATCAGCGCCGCCAGCACCTCGGACTCACGCGGCGTCAGTCGTGCCAGCCGGTCCTCGTCCGCGTCCTGCCGCGCCAGCCGGTCGTGCCAGGCCGCGATCAGGTCGTCGCGCTCGCGGCCGTCCATCACGCTGAGCCCCTCGTTGGCGCGACGCACGATGGAGATGACCTCGTTGAGCGCACGGCTCTTGGCCACCACGGTGCTCGCGCCGGAAGCGAGGGCCGCGCCCCAGCGCGGGGGGTCGATCGAGCCGGTGAGCACGACGACCCGGATGCCGGACCGGGAGAGCGGACCGAGCAGCCGGCCGCCGTCGCCGAACCCGCCCAGGTCGAGGTCGAGCAGCACCACCCGCGGCCGGATCCGCTGCACGGCCGCGACCAGGGCCCCCGGCGCGCCGCCCGTCGCGGGGACGGGGATCCGGCGCACGTCGTACCCGTGGACCGAGAGGGCCATCCCGAGCGACTCGGCCAGGAGCTGGTGGTCGTCGACGACCGCGATGCGACGGTCGACGGTCGTGCTCGAGGCCGCCGCCGTGGACGGCGTGGACATCGCGCCGCCGGCGACCCACGGTTGCCGTGCCATCGCGTCGCCTCCGTCCCTGCTCGATGGGGAGAGCCCCGATCGGGGCCGTCGACACACAGGTGCAGGCTCCGGGCGTCCGTGATCCACCAAATGCGGTAGATCCACGAACCGCGCTGACTCAGATGGGGTAACTTCCCGTCTCCCGCGCCGGTCGGCTCGGCCGGTCGGCTTCGGTCGCGGGATGGCCACCCTCGTCCCCTACCGGTCCCGACCGCACCCCGGCGCGGGCCCCGTCCTGCTCGTCTCCTCCGTCGGCGGCCACTTCACGGAGCTCGAGCTCGTCGTCGACGCGCTGCGGATCGATCGTGCCGACCGGCACTGGGCGGTGGCGCGGCACATCCAGACCGAGGACCGCCTGGCCGGCGAGGACGTGACCTGGTCACCCCTCGTCCAGTCCCGCGAGTACGGCAAGGCGATGCGCAACCTCCGCTTCGCGATGGCCCTGCACCGCCGCCTCCGACCCCGCCTGCTCGTCTCGACGGGTGCGGCGCAGGCCGCACCCCACCTGATCGCCGCGGCCCGCTCGCGGACGCCGATCGTGTACGTCGAGTCCGTCGCGCGCCTGGACGGACCGTCGATCACGGGCCGCCTCGCCGCGTCCCTGCCGAACGTGCGGCTCCTCGCCCCGCAGCCGGGCTGGCCGAAGCCGTGGGCCTTCGAGCTCGACGCCTTCAGCGCCTTCGAGGTCCGCCCGACGGGCACGACGTCACCGGTCACCTCCGTGCTGGTCGCCCTCGGCAGCGAGCAGTTCCCTTTCGATCGCGCCGTGCACGCCGTCGAGCGCGTCCTGCCGCCCACGGTCGAGGTCACCTGGCAGGTCGGCAACACCGACTGTGCCGACGGCCTCGCGCGCAACCGGTGGCTGACCACGACCGAGCTGACCACGGCGATGGCGCGGGCGGACGTCGTCATCACGCACGCCGGCGCCGGTTCGATCCTGACCGCGCTGGCCGCCGGGAAGGTCCCGGTGGTGCTGCCGCGGCGCGCCGGCAGGGGCGAGCACCGGGACGACCACCAGGTCCGGATGGCTCAGGGCCTCGCGGCCCGCGGCCTGGCCGTCGACGCCGGGAGCCCGGAGGCGCTCTCCCTGGAGCACCTGCGGCTGGCCGGCGCGCTGCAGGTGACCCGGAGCAGCCAGCCGATTTCCGTGGTCGGGACGGATCAGATCGTCGCCTGAGCGACACCAGTCCTCCGACAGGCGAGCTGCGTCTGAGTCTGCTCGACGCGCGGCCAGGACCACGAAGGGGACGACGGAATGCTCTCGACGATGCGGCGGAGCCTGACCGAGGGCGCCTCGGCGGCCGTGCGGCGCTACCAGTGGGAGCGCATCCAGCAGCTGCTCCCAGCTGAGTTCGACGCGGCCTGGCAGGCCGCGGGCGGCGTACCGGGTTGGTTCGAGCAGCGGCAGGCTGCCGCGTTCACCCTCGCCCTGCAGGCCCTCCCGCCCGACCCGACGGTCGTCGAGATCGGTTCCTACCTGGGACGAAGCGCGGTGTTCCAGGCCCGGATCCTCTCCGCGCTCGGCCGGGGTGGCCGGGTGACCGCCATCGATCCGCACACGGGCGATCGTCAGCACCTCGAGCGCCTCGGCCTCGACGAGCTGCCGACGTGGGACCTGTTCCGCTACTTCGTGAGGAGCCTGGACCCCGACCGTCGCATCGACATGGTGCGAGCGACCTCCATGGAGGCCGCGAGGGACTGGGGGGGCGGTCGGATCGACCTGCTCTACATCGACGGCTGGCACGCCTACGAGGCGGTGATGGAGGACGGTCAGCACTGGCTGCCCCGGCTCGCGGACGCCGGCATCGTGGTGTTCGACGACTACGGCAGCTACGCCGACGACGTGGCCAGGGCCGTGGACGACCTCGCCGCGGAGGGACTGTTCGTGCCCTGGGGCGTCAACGCGCGCCAGATGATCGGTGGCCGCGGCGACGGACCGCCGGCCCCGCTCGACGAGCTCCTCTCGATCGTGGAGTCGGGCACGATGCATCGGCTCGCCACGGTCCGGGACCGGCTCACCAAGGACGCCTGATGCGACGTCGGGCCGGCAAGGACGCGACGAGCTCGTTCCCGCGCTCCCGCGTGGTCGTCGCCGCACTCGTGGCGCCCCTCGCCCTCGCCGGGTGCTCGGGCTCCGGGTCTCCTGAGGCACAGGGCGGACCCTCCACGGCGGACGCGACGTCCGGACACACCACCGTCGACAGCGTCCCGACGCCCGCCCCCCGCCGCGTGACCAGCCGTGGAACCGGGCGGGCCGAGGTGTCGGCCGCGGTCGACACGGTCGGCAGGGCGATGGCCGGCATGAACAGCGCGCTCGCCGCGCCCCGCGACGCCGGCTCCGTCCTGGACCCGGGCCTCGTGGCCGGGGCGGCACGCGCCGCGGTGCTCGCCCAGGCGACGGAGTACGCCGACTACGGCTGGACCGTGAGCGGTGAGCCCCGGATCGTGCGCATGGCGGTCCACCGAGTCCCGGGCGGTCTCCAGGTCCGCGCGTGCGTCGACCAGGCGGCCGTCGTGGTGACCGACCGGGACGGCCACCGGCTGCCGCCGGGCTCGGCCGGGTCGCGGACATCGATGATCTTCGCCCTCGCTCCCGCCGGTGCCGGCTGGCAGGTCACCGACCAGACCTTCCCCAACGATCCCGACTGCTGAGGGAGCGGCGATGATCACCAACTCTGATGACGACAGCGCGTTCCCTCCCGGCCACGCTGGACGCCCGGCCGCACCGCCGCAGCATCGCCGCGCCCGACCGCCGGCCCACCCGACCGATCCGACCCCGTCAGGACGCACCGTGCGCAGGAACCCGACCCGCTCCCTCGCCGTTGCCGCGACGGTCCTCGCCGTCGTCGCCGTCGGCCTCTGGTCGTCGCCCGTGCGGGCGACGGTGACCACCGCGACCACGCCGTCGGCCGCACCCCGGGCGGCCGCCCCGCCCGCCGCCTCGCTGGGATCCACCTCGGACACCGCGGCGGGCTCCTGCTGGGAGATCAAGCAGCGACGCCCCGACGCACCCAGCGGGGCGTACTGGCTGCTGACACCTGCGATGGCCGAACCGGCGCGGTTCTACTGCGACCAGACCACCGACGGTGGTGGCTGGGTCCTGGTGGCCAAGGGCCGCAACGCGTGGACCAGCGACTACGACGGCCGGGACGCGGGCGCAGCGCTGCTGACCCCGGACTTCGCCGGCGGGGCGGACGTGCACCAGCTCTCGAGCACCGCCGTCGACCAGCTGCTGAACGGCGGGCGCGTCGACGCGCTCCCCGACGGCGTTCGGCTGCGACGTGCGACCTCCATGAACGGCAGCGCGTGGCAGGAGGCCCGGTTCAAGCTGGCGAACCGGGACCGATGGGTCTGGTCGTTCGACGCCGGCCATCCCCTGAGCTCCTACACCATCGACGGCGTCACGCGCAGCGGCGGCCGCAGCAACGCCTTCGGCACCGACAGCTCCTTCCGCTGGGTGGACACCACCGACCGCAAGGTCACCGGGTGGAACTACGGGTTCGGCTACGGCGCCAACGTCGCGGGCTCCAGCGCGGACAACGCCTACCTCTACTCGCCGACCAACAGCGGCAACGCGCTGCCCTTCACGCTCGTCTACCTACGTCCCCAGATCTCCTCGACCACGGGCTTCTCGACGATCCCCGACACCGGCACCGCACCGATCAGGCAGCCCAGCGAGGCCTCCTCGCTCGCCGACGCTCTGACCTGGGGGGTCACCGGCCTCGCGAGCCCCGTCACGTGGGAGGGCGACGTCGAGGTGCAGGCGTTCACGCAGTCCGGCAACCGGATGTACGTCGGCGGCAACTTCCGCTACGTCACCGCCGACGACGGGACCCAGTACCAGCAGTCCTACCTCGCCGCCTTCGACGTCAACACCGGTGAGTGGATCCCGTCCTTCCGCCCGGTGCTCGACCAGCAGGTGCGCACCCTGGCGACCCTCCCCGACGGCAGGGTCGTCGCCGGCGGCATCTTCACCAAGGCCAACGGGCAGCCGGCGACGGGGATCGTCGCCCTGGACCCCTCGACCGGCGCGACCTCGCCCGACTGGTCGCTGCAGATCGAGAACCGGGTGACCGGCGGGACCGTCGCCGTACGGGCGTTGAAGGTCGTCGGGCAGAACCTCTACATCGGTGGCTCCTTCACGCACCTCAAGGGCACCTTCCAGTCCACCGCGACCTACATGCGCAACCTCGCGCGGGTCGACGTGCAGCACGCCGCCGTCGCGACCGGCTGGAACCCCGAGCTCAACGGGACGGTCGTCGACGTCGCCTCCTCCGCCGACGCAACCGGCGACCTGTCGCAGGTCTACGCCGCCGGCTACTTCACCCAGGCCAAGGGGGGCGTGCCGGCCCGACGGGCGGCCGCCGTGCTGACCTCCGGCTCGGGCGACCTGGCCTCGCCCGCCTGGACTCCCAAGTGGAGCAGCAGCAACGACTACCAGCAGGCGATCGCCGCGACCCCCGGCCGGATCTGGGTCGGCGGCTCGGAGCACAGCCTGTTCCAGTTCTCGCCCACCACCTTCGCGCGGCAGGCGACCACGATCTTCGACCCGAAGGGCGACGTCCAGGCGATCGGCGCGAACGGCGACGTGCTCTATGCCGGCTGCCACTGCAACTCCAACTCCTTCACCGGCGCCGTCACCTGGCCGCTCGACTCCACGCCGTGGAGCGAGGCCGACACGGTGCACTGGGTCGGCGCCTTCAGCACGGTGACCGGTCAGCGGGTGCCCGGCTTCACGCCGGCCATGAAGCTGCGCCTGGGCGCCGGCATCTGGGCGATCACGGCCGACTCGAACGGCCGGATGTGGATGGGTGGGGACATCGAGACCGCGTCCTCGACCCGCAGCGCCAAGGATCCGTCCGGTGGGTTCGCCCGCTACAGCCCCCGTGACGTCACACCGCCGGAGCGGCCCGGACAGCTCCGCGTCGTGGACCAGACCGGCGGCCAGGTGACCCTGGCGTGGGGGGCCAGCAGCGACCCCAGTGGTGTGCACTACCAGGTCCTGCGGGACGACCGCCCGATCGCCGCCACCAAGGCGACCACGATCACGCTGCCCTACGACGGTCCGGCTCGCTACTTCGTCCGCGCCGCCGACGGCGCCGGCAACGTCTCGGCCTCGACGCTCGCGCTCCCGGTGGCCGCGAAGTCGGAGGTGGTCGCGGCGGACGCCTCCTGGCGCTGGTGGTACCAGACGAGCGCCCCGCCGTCGACGTGGGCCCAGACCGGCTTCGACGACACCGCGTGGCGGACCGGCCGGGCGGTGCTCGGCTGGGGGACCGCGTCCGTCGTCACCGGCATCGACTCCTTCGCGACGACGGCCGAGCGGCCGCTGACGGCGTACTTCCGGCGGGCGATCGACCTCGGCACCAGCGCCGAGTTCCAGACCCTCACCTCGCTGCAGCTCACCGGCGTGGCGAACGACGGCGCGGCCGTCTACGTCAACGGCGTCGAGGTGGCGCGCAAGCGGCTGCCGACCGGCACGCTCACCCAGGGGACGTACGCGACCTCCGCCCCGCGCGAGGCAGCGGCGACAGCCGATCCGATCGTGGTCGACGTGCCGCTCGGGCTGCTGCACGCCGGGGCCAACGTGATCGCCGTGGAGACCCACCTCAACTACCGCGCCACGCCCGACCTGACCTTCGAGCTGCGGGCGCTCGCGACACACAGCGGGTGACCACCGCATCGACCGGGAGATGAGCACCTCGTGAGGCCCCACCACCGTGACCGGGTCCGGGGCTGGCTGCTCGCGCTGTCGTCGGCGGTGCTGGCGGCCGGCATCACCGCGGTCGCGCTGCGCGACGTGGACGGGGGTCTGGCCGGCGACGAGGCCGGTGCGTCATCGGGGAAGGACGGACCGTCGACGGATCCGCCCGCCGATCCGTTCGACCCCACGGCGGCCAAGGAGCGCGCGGGCCGTCACGACGGCCTCGATCTCGACGAGCTGCGCGGCGTCGACGCCGCCAGCCGGGCCTGCCTCCTCGGTCGCCCGGCCGACACCGTGCGCCCCGATGCTCCCGCGGAGTCCCGGCACTGGCGACCGGACCTGAACGACGACTTCGACCGGATCGACAGCCGCTGGTGGACGGTCCGCGACCACACCCTCCTCGACCACGACGACGCCTACCTGCTGGCCGGCAACGTCACGACCCGGGGTGGCGACCTGGCGATCAGCGCGCGGCGCGAGGCGGCCGGCGGCCGCGACTTCACGTCCGGGTACGTGGCGACGGACGGCAAGTACTCGTTGCCGCCGACGTTCCAGGTCCAGGTGCGGGCGAAGGTGCCGACGCGACCGGGCCTGTGGGCGGCGCCCCTCTGGCTGCGCCCCACGGACGGCAGCGGCGGCGAGATCGATCTCGCGGAGACGACGCACCAGCCGGGCGAGCGCCCGACCGTCCACCACAGCATCCACACCAGCTACGGCCCCGACCAGCAGGTGGCGGCCCGCCGCTATCCGTTCGCCGGGATCGGCGACCGCACCGGCACCGGCTGGCACACCTACGTCCTCCGCAAGACGCCGGGCCTGATGGTGATGTGGGTCGACGGCGAGGTCGAGGCGGCGTTCTGCACCGGGTCACCCGGCTGGTACGACAGCTACTACGACGTCGGCAAGAGGTGGAACCTGCGGATCAACCTCCAGGTCGGCGGCTGGGGCGGGGCGCCGCGGGCGGACGACGACTGGAGCGGCGATCGCGCCACGCTCCTCGTCGACAGTGTCACGACCTGGGTTCCCGCTCGCTGAGCCGGGTGCCGCCGCGGCGGCGCAGGAGCCCGGAGAGCTCGTCGAGGTGCAACGGCCCACGGGCTGCGTACGCCGCTCCCAGCATGCCGAGCGCGGTGAGCGCGGCTGCGACCGCGAGGCCGGTCAGCGACTGCCCGCCGAGCGCCAGCCCCGCCAGCGCCGCACTCGCGGTGACCGCGAAGGCGAGGGCGAGCCCGCCACCGATCCGGCGCAGCGACGGGCTGATGCCCGTGAACCGGCGTACCTGCACGGCGGCCAGCAGTCCGTCCAGCGCCCAGCACGCGGACGACGTCGCGGCGGCTCCCGTGATGCCCCACACGGGGATGAGCACCAGGTTGCCGGTCACGCTGACGGTCACCACGACCAGCTTGTCGACCAGCGCCCACCCGCTGCGGCCGGTCATCAGCAGCAGCGACTGGATGTTGCCGCCCGAGAGCAGCGCGAGGCCACCGAGGCACAGCACGACCATCGCACCGTCGCCCTCGACGAACTCACCGCCGGGCAGCGCGAGGATGGACGGCGCGAAGCAGGCCAGCAGCAGGTAGACCGGGGCGCCACAGACCACGATCCAGGTCGACGTGACGGCGTAGAGGTGCTGGGCCTCGGCCTTCTCGCCCATCGCCAGTCGTGCACTGAACTGGGGAGCGACCACGATCCGCAGGGCCGTCATCACCACCTGGCCCCCGGCGACGAACCGCGAGGCGACGCCGTAGATGCCCGCAGCCGCCGGACCCAGCAGGATGCCGACCAGGATCACGTCGAGCCAGGCCAGGGACTGCTCGAGCATCGTCGATACCGTGCGCGGGAGGCCGAACCCCAGCACCTGACGACGGAGCGCGCCGGTGGACCGCCACGAACCGGACCCGTCGTCGCGCCGCTGCTCCTCGGCCCGCACCCGGCGGGCTAGGACGAGGACCGCCAGGGCAGCGGCAGGAGGAAGCACGACCGCCCAGCCCCAGGCGGCGGCGACCGCGGACCCGCCCATCAGGCAGACCAGGCCGACGACGACCGGCCGCAGCCCGGGCACCGCGATGTTGCCGATCAGGTTGAAGGGCACCACGTTCCCGAAGCCGCGGGTCGCGGCGAGGGCAGTGAGCATGACCGCCCCGAAGGGAAGCGCCCAGGCGACCGCGGTGAAGGCCTGGTCGACCCGCACGTCGCCGAGGAGCGGGCGGCCGCTGAGGGCGTCGAGGCCGAGCCAGGCCGCGGTGACGAGCGCGCCGCCCAGGGCGCTGAGCCCGACGATCGTCGTACAGGCGCCGCGCACGCTCGCCGGGGCCTGCCGGCGGAGGCGGGGAAGCAGCCACACCGCGGTGGTGTCCATGCCCAGGCGGGCGAGAGCCAGCGCGATCGTGGCCGCGGCGATGGCCTGCTGGACCACCCCGGCGCCGGCCGCCCCGAGCTCGTGGGCCAGGAGCATCGTGAGGACGAAGCCCATGGCGGTGCTGGTCGCTGCTCCCGCCACGGTGAACAGGCCGCCCCGGGCAGCACTGCGCAGGTCGGCGGTGACCGAGCGCGCCGGGACGGCGGCCTCCGGCTCAGTGCTGGTCGACACGGCTGTCCCGGAGTGCGGGGACCATGGCGCCTGCGGCCCGGACGAGCTCGAAGGCCTCGCTCTGCGACAGCCAGCCCTCGTCCCAACCGCCGTTGCCGACGGCGAGCGCGACCGCGCGCTCCACGAGGATCGCCACGTAGAGGACCGGCACCGCCGCCCGCGTCGTGCGCGAGTGGCCGGCCGCGGTCAGCAACGGTGCCGCCTTCTCGGCCGCCGCGGCGAGCACGGCGCCGCCGTAGCGGTGGCCGCGCAGGGTCAGGTCGGTCGCCGCCCAGTGGACGGCGTCGAGGCCCGCCACCGCGTCGGCCTCGGTCGACTCCCAGTCCCAGCACCAGAGCCGCTGCTGGTCGTCGCGGGCGCAGTTCCACGCGGTCAGGTCACCGTGCCAGCGTGCGGCCACGGGTACGTCGATGCGGTCGATGCGGTCGAGGAGGTCGACGGCCCTGGCGAGGAGCCCGGTCTCCGCTCCCGCCTCCTGCAGCGTCTCGATCCGCCGGCGTAGCGCCACCAGCTGACCGGTGCGGTCGACGGTGTCGTGCCGCACGATCGGGCACAGGGCGAAGAGCTCCTGGGCTCTCGGAAGCACCGCGGGGTCCGGCCGGCGGGCCCCGCTCGGGAGCGGCTCGCTCACCAGGTAGGGATGCCCGTGCCACGACCCTCGCGCCAGCAGGCGCGGGGTGCGGAGGTCGTGGGCGCCTCCGGCGAGCCGCGCGAGGACGTCGGCCTCCCGGGTCACCGCGGCGGCACTGGCGGGGTCCCAGGCGAACTTTGCGAAACCGACCGGGTCCCCGGCGTCGTCGACGAGCTGGAGCGTGGCCTTGCGGTTGGCGGCGGTACGGACACCCAGGGAGGCGTGGACGCGCGGGAGCCCCAGGTCGCGGGCGACCCGCTCGGTGGGCAGCTCGGGGCGTTCGCCGCGAGGTGCGCGCGTCTGGATGCGGACCGTGGGAAAGGGGAGCGGCAGCCCGGCGCCCGTCGTCCAGCCCAGCAGCGCGCGCTGCGTGCTCGGTCCGCGGGCGCGCAGTCGCCTGAAGTTGAGCAGGGAGCGCGCCAGCACCTCCCGGTTCGCCGCCGGCAGGAGCATCGTCGCGGAACCGACCGAAGGCAGCGCGAGATAGGTCTCGACGTCGCTCCAGCCACCGCGCTGGTGGCGGGAACCGGGCGTGCCGGCCTGGATCCGGATGTCGCCGCTCGCGAGCGCCGGGGCCCACAGCTGCTCGACGAGATGGTCCACGGCACCGAGTCCGCTCACCGCGGTGCCCCCGGGGTCGTCCATCGCAGCGAGCGGCCGAGGAAGGCCTCCAGCGCCTGGTTGGGCTCGCGGTAGAACTCGGCCAGCTCCGCACGACAGTGCTCGGGCATCGTGGACCGCGACCGGCTGGCGTTGCGGGGCCGGCGGTCGGGCAGGGCGAACGAGCCGACCCCGAGGAAGCGGCAGACCTGGTCGAGGACCGACTGCGGGTCGTCGTACATGTCCTCGCTGCGGAGCACCAGCAGCTGCTCGGCGGCGAACACCGACAACCAGTTGTGCAGCTGCGGGAGGTAGACGCCGCGTGCCCGGTAGCTGTACCAGTCGTGCGCGGTGCTGTGGTAGCCCGGATCCACGAGCATGCGCTCCAGCTCGCCGGCGGTGCGGCGTTCCTCCGCCGCCAGGGCGTCGGCGAAGCCGAGCGGCTCGACGCCGTTCTCGGTGCGCTCCTGGTAGTGCGACCAGGCGCGCTCGACCGGGTCCCTGAGCAGCGCGATCGCCTTGACCTGCGGATACCGCGCGTGGACCCGGCCGGCGATGCGCGGGTCCCACAGGTAGTACGGCGACGCCTCGCCGCCGAGCGGCCGGTCGCCGGTCCGTCGGGCCAGCCGGTTGCGGTAGACCTGCGTGTGGAAGTGGGAGCGGTACCAGCGCTCGCCGCGCTGCGTCGAGGCGAAGAAGTGGTCGGTGCTCTTCCGTCCCCGCGGCTGCGGGAAGAGGCCGAGCAGCGCCGGGTGCTGCAGGAGGTAGCCGAACAGCGAGGTCGTACCGCCTCGCTTGGTGCCGATCACCAGGAAGTCCGGGCCCGGCCGGGCCGCGGTCGTCGACAGGGCGTAGCTCCGGGTGGTCAGGTTGGCCGCGTCCTTCAGCCAGCGCGGAGCGGCCTCCTTGTGCGCCGCGATCCGGCTCATCGCACCGCTTCCGACTGGTCGCTGCGGTCGCTGCGGTCGCTGCGGTCGCCGCGGTCGCTCCGGTCGGCCATGACGGCTCGCGCCGCCTTCGGACCGGCATCAGCGAGCTCCTCGAGCAGGTCGGAGAAGTCCTTCTCGGTGGTGTCGGTGAACCGGTGGGCCACCACCGTCCCCGCCGGCTCCACACCGATCGCGCGGAGGTGCTCGACCAGGATCGCGAGCTTGCGCACCGGGGTGCGGCCGGCCTCGGCGGCCAGGACCACCACGTGCGCGCGGGGTGCGAGGGACAGGGCCACGGCGTACCCCTCCTCGGCCGGGACGGGGACCGCGCGGGGCCGCCGGTTGGTGTGCAGGCCGGCAGCGTCCACCATGTTGGCGGCCAGCTCGAGGGCCCGAGCCACCTCGACGACCGGTGCTCCGACCGACGCCCCGATCACCAGGATCACCGGTACGTCGACCGCGACCTGGTGCCGCTGCCGGTGCCACACGGTCTGCAGGGCGTCCCGGTCCTCGGGCTCGGCCAGCTCGGCGGCGCTGCGGGCCCGCAGCCGGGCGAGCATCGGCCCGCCACCGCCGGCGGCGACGTCGGACGCGTCGTGCACGCGGCGGCGCACGATGTCGTCGACCACCGCGATCACGGTGCCCAGCAGGAGACCCAGCACGAGAGCAGCGGCCAGCACCTGCACGGCATCGGGGCTCGCCGACGGGGTCGTGTCCGCCGCGCGGGTGAGGACCGTGCCGCCGGACGTGGCGAGGCTCGACACGTCGGTGATCTGGCTGTAGACGAGGTTGAGCTCGTTCAAGAGGGTGGTGCGCCCCGAGCTCGCCTGCCGGAGCTGGTCGATGAGGGAGTCGCGCCGCTGGTTGAGGGGCGCGAGCGTCTCCTGCTGGCGCTCGCGCGCCAGCTCGCCGCGGTAGTCGAGGTACTCCTCCGCGAGCGTGTCGGCCACCACCTGGGCGTGGGCGGCGTCTGATCCGGTCCAGCTGATCCGGACCACCGTGGACGCCGGGATGACCTCGGTGTCGAGGCCGCGGAGGATCGAACCGGCGGTGGCGCCGTCGCCCAGCTTGCTCGCCGTGCGGTCGAGCACCTCGGAGGACTTGATCAGCTGCTGCTCGGTGGCCGGGTCGATCAGCTCCGAGGAGGTGCGCTGCGACGTGAAGGGGTCGGTCGAGATGACGTTCACCGTGACCTCGGTGGTCGCCGTGACCGACGAGGGTCCCAGGACCAGCCAGGCGCAGGCAGCGACGAGCAGGGAGATAACGCAGAGCGCGATCATCCGCCAGCGCCGCCAGATCGCCAGGCCGAAGCGGCTGATCTCGACGGTGGGTTGCAGGTCTGTGGTCACGCTGGGGACTCCTTCTCGGACAGGTGCATCGAGCTGTTCACGGTGGTCACACGCCTCGCCCGAAGTGGTGCAGCGTGTCGAGCACCCGCTCCGCGTTGCGCGGGTTGGGGAGTACGGCGAGCGCGGCCGCCGCGCGCCACTGGCGCGGGTCGCTGCGCACGCACCGCCGGATCCAGCGCCACGACTCGGCGCGCTCTCCTGCGGCTGCCGTCCCGAAGGCGAGCTGGCCGTAGACGCGCGCCGCCCCCCGCCGGTCGGCCGCGATGGCGGGGTGGAGGGTCAGGATGTGGCGCAGGGCGGCGTTCTTGGTGTGCCAGCGGCGGGCGAAGAGCGAGGCCCGCCCCCACTGCACGACGGTCAGCGGCTCGTCGATGTGGGCGATGGGCCGCCGCGCCGCCGCTCGCAGCTTGATGTCCCAGTCCTCGAGCTGGCTCCCGGGCAGCTCCTCGTTGATCAGCCCGATCTCCTCGACCAGGGTCCGGCGGTCGAAGAAGAAGCACGACGAGTGCAGCATCGAGTAGATGGACCGGGTGAGGTCGGCGTGGGTGACTGCGTCGGTGCCGGCGAGCCGGTCGGTGCGGACGCCGTCGAAGTCGACGGTGATCGCGCAGGTCACCATCTCCGGGTGGTCGGGTGCCGTCGCGCGCTCGACCTGGCGTCGCACCTTGGCGGCGAGCCAGTGGTCGTCGTCGTCGCAGAACGCGACGAACTCGGTGTCCAGCCCGAGGATCCCGGTGTTGCGGGTCCCGGACAGCCCCGAGGTGCGGGTGTTCGGCAGGACCCGCACGGGGCGCAGAGGCCGCTCCTGCTCGGTGACCACGAGGTCCGGGTCGGGCTCGGTGCCGTCGAAGACGACGACCGTCTCGATCGGGCCGGGGTAGTCCTGGGCGACGACGGCCGCGATCGCGCGGCGCAGCAGAGCAGGGCGGTCGGTCGTGGGGATCACCACGCCGACGCGTGGGCACGGGCGGAGATCGGTCATGCCTGGCCTCCTGCAGGAAGGGGGGCGGGCCGGTCGGCCTCGGGACCGCGGGCGGCCACGGCGGCCGCGATCATCAGCAGCGGGAGGCCGTAGGGCAGCAGGCCGTAGAAGAGGAGCTGGACGGTGCCGACGACCACGGTCGTGCAGCCGGCCACCCCGATCGGATCGCCGCGACCGCGGCCGCGGGCGTACATCATGCCGAAGAAGATCACCCACGACGCCGCCGCCAGCGGACCGTGCGAGACGAGCACCATCCAGAGCTGGCCCTGGGTGCCCACGTCCGGCTCGCGGGCGTCGGTGCCCTGGATGGGGCCGCCGTGCCCGAGGAGGGGCGAGTCCGCGACGGCGGACAGCGACTGCTCGTAGAGGGACAGGCGCGAGTCGTTGCTGGTCGCCGCGGCGTTCTCGTCGAGGCGGACAGCGAGCCGCTCGCTCACGGGGAGCAGGTTGAAGACGGTCACGCCGATGACCGCGGCGGCGACGACCAGGGCCGCGACGCCCCACTGCCGGGCCAGGAGCGACCGGAGCACGAGGTACACCGTGGCCACGCCGAGACTGAGGAACATGCCGCGGTTGAGGGTGAGGAAGGCGGGAACGACGGAGGCCGCGAGCACGATCGCGACCAGCCAGGCTCGCGCCGTGCGCCAGGTGTGCACCAGGTAGACCACGACGAACGGCATGAGCAGCGCGTACACGCTGCCCCAGTTGTTGGTGTAGAGGAACGGCGCGGTCGGCCGCGGCGAGACCTCGAGCACTCCGTAGGGGTTGAACTGCGCGAAGGTGCGCACCGTCATCTGCCCCACCAGCTCGTTCGCGGTCACCGCGGCCGGCAGCAGCCGGTGCATGGGCGTGGCGAAGGAGGCCGTCGGGATCAGCAGGCCCAGGTACCCGCCGACCGTCGTGTAGACGAACCAGAGGGTGAGCGTCCCCGACAGGTAGCGCGACGTCAGCGTCGCGCGCGCGTTGAAGACGTAGACGAACAGCACGCCGGCCGCGGCGGAGAGCAGCCACCGGTAGCTGAAGAACGCGAGACCGGAGGCGCGGTCGAGCATCACGACCGAGGCGCCCGCGACCGCGCAGTAGAGCAGCCACCAACCGAACGCGCGCGGGACCCGGACGCCCGAGGACCGTGCCATCAGCCAGGCCATCAGCAGGGCGAACGGCACCGTGATGATGTCGAGGACGCCGATCGCCCACCACACCGGCAGCCCGCCGAACAGGCAGCCGATCGGCCAGCTCGGCAGTGCCGACGCCGGGCGCACCTGCAGGCCCTCCGGGCGGTTCGCCGGGCGGGCTGCGGGCTGCTCGCGCAGGATCATCGGGTCGGGTGCCTTCCCCCACTGACAGGTGACGTCGACTCACCAGTGCGCCCGACAGGCCGCCGTGATCCATCCCGCAGGAGGGCAGCTCGCGCCCCTAGCCCTTCGGTACGGCGAGCGCGGTCTCCTCGGTGCGGCCACGCAGCACGGTGGCCCCGTGCCGCTGCCAGTGCGCGGCCTCCGGGTCGCCGCGGGACGACGCGACCTCGACCGTGTGCCACATCGCCAGCAGCTGCCCGGTCTCCTGCTTGGCCAGGTCGGTGAGCCGGGCGGCCGAGTTCACCGCGTCGCCGATGACCGTGTACTCGTAGCGCTGCTCGTGGCCGACGTTGCCCGCCACCACCATCCCGGTCGCGACGCCGATCCCGAAGCCGACCTCGGGGACCTCCTCCGTGAGCCGCGCGCACATCGCCCGGGCGGCCGTCAGTGCCGACGCCGCGTGGTCGTTCTTGCGCACCGGCTCGCCGAAGATCGCGAGCGCCGCGTCACCGATGAACTTGTTGACCAGGCCGCCGTTCCGGTCGACCTCGTCGACCACGACAGCGAAGAACCGGTTGAGCATCGCGACGACGTCGACCGGGCCGTGCGCCGTCGCGTAGGCCGTCGACCCCAGCAGGTCGATGAACAGCACCGACGCGATGGTCGCCTCGCCGCCGAGCTCGATCTCGCCGGTGTCGAGGGCGGCGGCGGCCGCGACGTCGTGGCCGACGTGGCGGCCGAAGAGGTCGCGGATCCGCTCGCGCTCGCGCAGGCCGTTGGCCATCAGGTTGAACCCGCTCTGCAGCATGCCGAGCTCGGTGCCGTCGTAGACCACGACGTCGGCGTCGAGGTCCCCGGCCTCCACCGCGCGCATCGCGTTGCGGACCGACATGATCGGGGCGACGATCGCGCGCACCGTGAGCAGGGTGATCACCAGGCTGGTCACCAGGATCAGGCCGCCGGCGACGATGGTGACGATCGCGAGCTCGTGCAGGGTGGTCTCGTCGTCCACCAGCGCGAGCAGCCCCGCGACCATCAGCCCCACGACCGGCACGCCGGTGCCGACCGCCCAGAACACGACCATCCGCTGGCCGACGCCGAGGCTGCGCGGGTGCGTCGCGGTGCTCCCCGCGAGCGCCCGCGCCGACAGGGGTCGCAGCGCGAACTCCACCGACAGGTAGGCGATGCCGGCCGCCACGACCGCGCCCATGGTGACGGTCACGGCCGTGTTCACCGCCCGGGCGGGCTGCACGGCCCAGATCAGGCTCGTGAAGACCACCGTCCCGATCAGCCACAGCGTGAGCTGCATCGCCGTCAGCTGCATGGGCACGCGCAGCGCCCGGGTCCGCTCGGCCTCCGTCGGCTCGGTGTCCGTCGTGGCCCAGCGCAGCGAACGCAGCGTCGAGGCCGTCCCCCAGCCGACACCGACGACCGCCGCGACCAGCACGTAGGTCGGCACCGCGATCGCCAGCGCCACCTTGGTCGCGGTCGTCGGCGGCTCCGACGGCACGACGAAGTTGCTGATCGTGAACACGACCGCCGACCCGATCACGTTGATCGACGTCAGCGCGCCGGTGAGCAGCAGCTGGATGCGGAGCCGCAGCCGGTCGGGGTCCTGGTCGGCCGGCCCGAGGATGCGGGCGCCGAAGGGGCTGACCGGCTGGTCCCCGCCCTCGGTCGCCCTTCCGGTCATGCGGGGAGAGTAGTGCTTCGAGCGCAGCCGGCCGCGAGGGAACGAGCGGTCGGCGTCGTCGCGAGAAGGTCGAGTGCCCGCCGGTGCGAGCGTGCGAGCACCGATCCGGGTGTATCGAGACCTAGGATCCGGCCGTGACCTCCTTCACGGCCGACGAGATCAGGTCGGCGTACGCGTCCTTCCACCGGCAGGTCGAGGGCTTCGTGGCGACCGGCGACTGGACCGGCTACGCCGACCTGTTCACCGAGGACGCGGAGTACGTCGAGCACGCGATGGGCACGTTCCGCGGGCGCGAGGAGATCCGGGCGTGGTCGGTGCGGACCATGACGACGTACCCGGGACGGGTGATGACCGGCTTCCCGCTGGCCTGGCAGGTCGTGGACGCGGAGAGCGCCCGGCTGGTCTGCGAGGTGCGCAACCCGATGCCGGACCCGGGCGACGGGACGATGCTCGAGGAGCCGAACATCACGATCATGACCTACGCCGGCGACGGGTTGTTCTCGCGCGAGGAGGACGTCTACAACCCGCTCCGGTTCCACGAGATGTCGATGCGGTGGGCGCGGATCGCGCGCGACCACGGCCGCGCCGACGACGACGCCCTGGCCTACCTCGAGCGGTTCGGGGGTTGACCCGCTCGGACAGGATGGCTCCATGACGGGAGCGGCTCGGCGGATCGTGCTCGAGGTGGTCGGCTGGGCGCTGCTGCTCGCCGGCGTCGCGGCGCTGGTGCTGCCGGGACCCGGGCTGATCCTGATGTTCCTCGGGCTCGCCGTGCTCTCCGAGCAGTACGCGTGGGCCGAGCGCTGGGTGAAGCCGGTGCGGCTGCGGGCGCTCAAGGGCGCGGCCGAGAGCGTGGCGACGTGGCCGCGGATCGTGATGTCGACGGCGTTCGCGCTGGCGCTGATGGGCTGCGGCGTGCTCTGGATCCTGAGCCCCGAGGAGCCGTCGTGGTGGCCGGCCGACGACAGCCTCTGGTTGCCGGGGGGACTCTGGACCGGCGTCACCCAGATCCTGTCGGGGATCCTGGCACTGGTCCTGATCGGCTACTCCTACCGGCGCTTCCACGGCAGGCCCGAGGCGGTCGCGGAGCTCGAGCACGAGATCGACGACGCCGACCAGCGCCGCGAGAAGTCTCAGAAGAGCAGCTGAGCGCCGTACACGAGAAGCCCCAGCGCGGCGCAGATCCCGATCGTCCGCAGGGTGCCCCAGCCGAGCCGGAACATGCCGACGAGCGCGACCGCGGTGATCGCGAACGCCACCGGGTCCCACGAGGTGAGCACCGGCAGGTCGAGCCGGAACGGGCCGCGCTCGAAGGTGTGCTGGTCGTCGAAGAGGTTGTGCAGGGAGAAGAAGACCGCGAGGTTGGCGATCACGCCGACCACGGCGGCGGTGATGCCGGTGAGGGCGTTGCCGAGGACGCGGTTGCTGCGGAGCCGCTCGACGTACGGCGCCCCGAGCAGCACCCACAGGAAGCACGGCACGAACGTCACCCAGGTCACCAGGAGCGAGGCCAGGACGGCGGCGACCCACGGGTCGAACGAGCCCGGCTGCCGGTAGGCCCCGACGAACGCCACGAACTGGACCACCATGATCAGTGGTCCCGGCGTCGTCTCGGCGAGCGCGAGACCGCGCACCATCTCGCCGGGCGCGAGCCAGCCGTAGACGTAGACCGCCTGGTGCGCCACGAACGACAGGACGGCGTACGCCCCGCCGAAGGTCACCACCGCGGCGCCGGAGAAGAACAGCCCC
The DNA here is from genome assembly GCF_039537325.1 of Nocardioides panacisoli. GTDB lineage: Bacteria > Actinomycetota > Actinomycetes > Propionibacteriales > Nocardioidaceae > Nocardioides > Nocardioides panacisoli. The sequence continues at coordinate 32,730 of NZ_BAABAH010000006.1, read as the reverse complement.
TGGTCGCGGAAGACCGGCGTCGAGTCGACCAGTACGCCGAACGCGGCGACGGGCGCGAACCACAGGACCAGGCCCAGCGCGAGCACGCCGAGCGACCGGCGCTTGGTCGGCAGTGCGTGGTGCAGTGCGTCGTCGCTGATGAGGGGCGGTGGACCGTCCGTGCTGCCGTGCGCGGTCGCGTCCGCGAGACCGGGGATCCGCCGGCCGAGCAGCCATCCGATCAGGCCGGCGGCGAGGACGACGAGCGGGAACGGCACGGCGAAGAGGGTCAGCGCGACGAAGGCGGCGACCGCGATGCCGACCAGGGCCCGGTGGCGCAGAGCGCGCTTCCCGACCCGCTGGACGGCCTGGACGACGATCGCGATCACAGCGGGCGCGATCCCGTCGAAGAGCGCGGCGAGCACGTCGGTCTCGCCGAACCGGACATAGACGGCGGAGAGGGCGAGCATCGCCAGCACCCCGGGAAGCACGAAGAGGCTGCCGGCGACCAGCCCACCGCGGGTTCCGTTGAGCAGCCACCCGGTGTAGATCGACAGCTGCTGGGCCTCCGGCCCCGGCAGCAGCATGCAGAAGTTCAGCGCGTGCAGGAACCGCTGCTGGCCGATCCAGCGCTTCTCGTCGACGAGCTTGTGCTGCATGACGGCGATCTGGCCGGCCGGGCCGCCGAAGGTCTGGAGGGCGATCGACGCCCAGGCCTTCGTCGCCTCGCCGAGCGGGATGACGTCGCCCTGGGTCGGCCGGGTGTGCATGGGGAAAGCGTAGGGGTGCTCATCCGTCGGGCGTCCTGGTTAGGGTCGCCGCGATGGCCCTCCACCTGCACCGCGCTCCGCGGACCGACCTGCTCGCCGACCGGCTCGGCGAGCTGCTCGCGGTGCCGCTGCCCGACCCGTTCGCGGCCGAGGTCGTCGTGGTGCCGGCGAAGGGCGTCGAGCGCTGGCTCTCGCAGCGGCTGTCCCACCGGCTCGGGGCTTGCCGCCGGGGTGGTGACGGGATCTGCGCGGGGGTCGAGTTCCGCTCGCCCTGGGCGCTGATCGCCGAGGTCCTCGGCACCCGCGACGAGGACCCCTGGGCGCCCGACACCCTGGTCTGGCCGCTGCTGCAGGTGCTCGACGACTCGCTCGACGAGCCGTGGGCGGCGACCCTCGCGCGGCACGTCGGGCACGGCATGACCGGCGAGGAGGGCGACCTGCGACGCGGTCGGCGGTTCGCGGTCGCCCGGCGGCTGGCCCGGCTGTTCGCCGGCTACGCCGTGCAGCGCCCCGGCGTGGTCGGCGACTGGGCCGCCGGTCGCGACACCGACGGCTGCGGCCGCCCGATCGCCGACGACCTCGCGTGGCAGCCGGAGCTGTGGCGCCGGCTGGCGGCGGTGGTCGACGCCCCGTCGCCGCCGGAGCGGCAGGCGGCGACCCTGGCGCGGCTCCACGACGACCCCGGATCGTTCGACCTGCCCGAGCGGCTCTCGCTGTTCGGCCACACCCGGCTGCCCGTGACGGAGGTCCGACTGCTGCACGCGATCGGGGAGCAGCGCGAGGTGCACCTGTGGCTGCCGCACCCGTCCGCGGCGCTGTGGGACGCCCTGCGCGACGTCGCCGCCGCTGGTCCCGTTCCCCGCGCTGCCGACCGGTCCCACGACGTCGTAGGGCACCCGTTGCTCGCCACGCTCGGCCGGGACACCCGTGAGCTGCAGCGCACGTTGGCCACCGTCGAGCTCGTGGACGAGCCGGTCGGACTCGACACGTCCTCGCTCGTCCCGCGCGAGGGCGACCCGACCGGCGCCAGGCTGCTCGGCTGGCTGCAGCAGGACCTGCGGGGCAACGACGTCGCGCCCGGTGGACGCCGTACCTTCGACCCGGTCGCGGACCGTTCGGTCCAGGTGCACGCGTGCCACGGGGCCGCGCGCCAGGTCGACGTGCTGCGGGAGGTGCTGCTCGGGCTGCTCGAGGACGACCCCACCCTGGAGCCGCGCGACGTGCTGGTGATGTGCCCGGACGTGGAGACCTACGCGCCCCTGATCGCTGCGGGCTTCGGTCTCGGCGACGTCGTCGGCGACGAGGGGCACCCGGCCCACCGGCTGCGGGTGCGGCTCGCCGACCGCGCGCTCGACCGCACCAACCCGCTGCTGGCCGTCGCGACCCGCCTGCTCGACCTCGCGGGCGGCCGCGCCGGTGTCGGCGACGTGCTCGACCTGGCACACCTCGACCCGGTGCGGCGGCGGTTCGGGTTCCGCGACGACGACCTGCAGCAGATCGCCGACTGGGCGCGGGAGGCCGGGATCCGGTGGGGGTTCGACGCCGAGCACCGCGCGGACTTCGGGCTGGAGGGCTACGTCGCCAACACCTGGCAGTTCGGGCTCGACCGGCTGCTGGCCGGCGTGGCCATGAGCGGCGACGCCGGCACCTGGCTCGACAAGACGCTGCCGCTCGACGACGTGGGCAGTGGTGAGGTCGAGCTGGTCGGCCGGCTCACCGAGTTCGTCACCCGGCTCCGCGACGTGACCGACCGGCTGGTCGGCGCGCACCCGCTCGAGCACTGGCTCGCCGCGCTGCACCAGGGCGTCTCCGGGCTCACCGCGGTGCCGTCGGACGAGAGCTGGCAGACCGGTCAGCTCCAAAGAGCCCTTCGAGACGCCCGCTCCTCCGTCGCGAGCTCCTCGGGAGCCGCCGCCGAGGCCGGGACTCCGCGAGGAGGCGACGTGCTCCGGCTCCCCGACGTGCGCACGATGCTCGCCGACCGGCTCGCGGGCCGGCCGACCCGAGCCAACTTCCGCACGGGCACGCTGACCGTCGCGACCCTGGTGCCGATGCGGTCGGTGCCGCACCGGGTGGTCGCCCTGCTCGGCCTCGACGACGGCGTCTTCCCGCGGGTCGGCGTCACCGACGGCGACGACGTCCTCGCGCGCGACCCGATGACGGGCGAGCGCGACCCGCGCAGCGAGGACCGCCAGCTGTTCCTCGACGCCATCCTGGCGGCCACCGAGACGCTGGTGGTGACCTACACCGGGGCCAACGAGTACTCCGGCCAGCCGCGACCGCCGGCCTCCCCGCTCGGCGAGCTGCTCGACGCGCTCGACGCCACGGCCACGTGCGCCGACGGCCGTCCGGTCAGGGAGCCCGTGGTCGTCCGGCACCCGCTCCAGCCGTTCGACCGGCGCAACGTGACGCCGGGCGACCTCGTCCCGGGCACGCCGTTCTCGTTCGACCGCTCCGCGCTCGCCGGCGCCGTCGCCGCCAGCGGCACCCGGACGGTCCCGCCGCCGCTGCTGACCGCACCGCTCCCCGCCGAGCCTGTGGAGGACGTGTCGCTCGAGGACCTGCTGGCCTACTGGAAGTCGCCGGTGCGGGGGTTCTTCCGCGATCGGCTCGACCTGGCGCTGCCGCGCGAGGAGGAACCGCTGTTCGACGGCCTGCCCGTCGAGATCGACAGCCTCGCGCAGTGGTCGGTCGGCGACCGCGTGCTGCGCGACCTGCTCGCCGGGATGGACGCCGAGCAGGCCAAGCAGCAGGAGTGGCGGCGCGGCGTGCTGCCGCCGGGCTGGCTCGGCTGGCGGATCCTCTCCGACATCCTGGTGAAGGCCGAGCCGATCGCCGCCGAGGCCCGGAGCCTGCGCGTCCGTCCCGCCGGTGCGGTGGACGTGGACGTCGACCTCGGCGGCGGCCGGCGGCTGCGTGGCACCGTGCCCGAGGTGTACGGCGACCGCCTGGTGCCGGTGACCTACAGCCGGCTCGGGGCCAGCCACCGGCTCCAGGTCTGGATCCAGCTGCTCGCGCTGGCGTCGAGCAACGAGGACCGGGCCTGGACCGCCCGGGCGCTGGGCCGTCCCAGCAACGGGCGCTCCCGGACGCCGTACTCCCTGTCGCAGCTCGGCCCGCTCGACCACACGGCGCGGGAGACGCTCGGTGACCTGGTCGCCCTGCGCGACCGTGGGCTGACCGAGCCGCTGCCGCTACCGCTCAAGGCCTCACTCGCCTACGCCCGGCAGCGCCGGACCCGGGCGACCGAGGAGGAGGCGCTGCGCAAGGCCGGCTGGGACTGGGACGACGGCAAGTTCCCCGGCGAGTGCTCCGACGTCGAGCAGGTGCGCGCGTGGGGGGCGAAGTCCGCGCTGCCCGGGCTGCAGGAGCCGCCCCGCCCCGACGAGGAGCACCCCGGCGAGGTCTCGCGGTTCGGCGCGCTGGCGCTGCGGCTCTGGTCGCCGCTGCTGAGCGCGGAGCAGGGGTCGTGGTGACCGATCCTCTCGCCACCTTCGACGTGTGCGGCCCGCTGCCCACCGGCACCACGCTGCTCGAGGCGAGCGCCGGCACCGGCAAGACCTTCACGGTGGGCGCGCTGGTCGCGAGGTACGTCGCCGAGGGCGTCGCCGAGCTCGACGAGATGCTGGTCATCACCTTCGGGCGTGCCGCCAGCCAGGAGCTGCGCGAGCGGGTGCGGTCACAGCTGGTCGAGGCCGAGCGGGTGCTCGGCGACCCCGGCTCGGCCGACCCGCACAACTCGCTGCTCTCCCACCTGCTCGACGCCGACGAGGAGGAGCGCGCCGTGCGCCGCGCCCGGCTCCGCGACGCGCTCGCCGCGTTCGACGCGGCGACGATCGCCACCACCCACCAGTTCTGCCAGCTGGTGCTGCGCTCGCTCGGTGTCGCCGGCGACACCGATGCGGGCTCGGCGCTGGTCGAGTCGCTCGACGAGCTGGTGGTGGAGGTCGTCGACGACCTCTACCTCCAGCTGTTCGGCGCCAGCAAGGAGCGGCCGCCGTTCGGACGCGACACCGCGCTGGCGCTGGCGCGCACCGCGGTGGGCGATCCGCAGTCGGCGCTGGCCGAGGTCGGCGAGGGCGCCCCCGCGACGGCCGTCGCGCGGCGCGAGTTCGCGGTCGCCGTACGAGCGGAGATCGAGCGGCGCAAGCGCCGGCTCGGGGTCCTGTCCTACGACGACCTGCTGAGCCGGCTCGCCGACGCTCTCGCCGACGAGGACGCCCCCGCGCGGGCCCGGATGCGGCAGCGGTGGCGGATCGTGCTGGTCGACGAGTTCCAGGACACCGACCCGGTGCAGTGGGACGTGCTCGACCGGGCCTTCACCGGGCACGCGACCATGGTGCTGATCGGTGACCCGAAGCAGGCCATCTATGCCTTCCGCGGCGGCGACGTCGTCACCTACCTGGCCGCGGCCCGCACGGCGACCCACCGCGCGACGCTCGGCACCAACTGGCGCAGCGACGACGGGCTGGTCCGCAGCCTCCTGGTGCCGCTGGGGTCGGCCGCTCTCGGCAACGCCGAGATCGTGGTCCGCGACGTCACCGCGCACCACCGGGGCGGGCGGCTGTCCGGCGCGCCCCGGCCGGCGCCGTTCCGGGTCAGGCGGGTGCCGCGGGACGGGTTCAAGCTCAACAAGGCCGGGCTGATCGGTGCTGCCGACGCCCGTGCCCACGTCGCCGAGGACTGCGCCGCCGACATCGCGGCGCTGCTCGACGCGGGCGCGACCTGGTGCGGCGAGAGGCTCCGGGCCGGGCAGATCGCGGTCATCGTCGCGGTCCGCGACCACGGCCAGCTGGTCAAGGACGCGCTGGAGCGGCGGGGCGTGCCGGCCGTGCTGGCGGGCGGGGGCGACGTGTTCCTCACGACGGCGGGCGAGGAGTGGCTCAGCCTGCTCGCCGCGCTCGAGGCGCCGCACCGCTCGGCGCTCGTCCGGGCGGCCGCGCTCACCTGCTTCTTCGGGCACTCCGCCGTCGAGCTCGACGAGGGCGGCGAGACGCTGACGGCCAGGGTCGCCGACACCCTGCGCGGCTGGGCGCTGCTGCTTCGCGGCCGGGGCGTCGCGGCGCTCGTCGAGGCCGCTGAGGAGCGCGGACTGACCCGCCGGGTGCTCGCCCGCACCGGCGGTGAGCGGCTGCTGACCGACCTGCGTCACCTGGGCCAGCTGCTGCACGAGATGGCGGTGCGCGAGGACCTCGGCCTGACCGCGCTGCTGGAGTGGTTCCGCGACGAGCGGCGCCGTACCGCCGCCAGCGAGCGGCCGCGCCGGCTCGACTCCGACGCGGCGGCGGTGCAGATCGTCACGGTGCACGGCAGCAAGGGGCTGGAGTACCCCGTCACCTACCTGCCGTTCGCCTACCAGCTCTACCAGTTCCCCGTCGACGTCGCTCGGTTCCACGACGCCGCCGGACGCCGCACCCTCGACGTGTCCGGAGCCGGTCCGCAGTGGAACGACCACGCGCGGCTGCACCAGGGCGAGGAGCTGGGCGAGGAGCTTCGCGACCTCTACGTCGCGCTCACCCGCGCGCAGTCGCAGGTCGTCACCTGGTGGGCCCCGACCAGCAACACCGCGGCCGGCGGCCTGCACCGGCTGCTGTTCGGCCGGCAGCCCGGCATCGCCGAGGTGCCCGACCAGCAGCAGGTGGGCGACGACGACTACGCCGCCCGCGTGCTCGCGCTGATCGAGGAGCTCGGCGGTCCCGCCGCCGAGGTGTCCGTGGTGGCCGAGGCGGTCGCCGAGCGGTCGGACGGAGAACGTGCCGAGCTCGCCGTCCGCACCTTCGACCGCGAGGTCGACGTCGAGTGGCGGCGGACGTCCTACTCGGGGCTGATCCGGGCCGACGAGACCGGCGGCCACGGCGCCGTCACGTCCGAGCCGGAGCAGACCGGGCGGGAGGACGAGGACCAGCCCGAGAGCGCGACCGACGGGTCGCGGCACGGCCGCTCCGAGACCTCGTCGACCGCCGGGGAGCCGCTCGTGTCGCCGATGGCCGACCTCCCCGCGGGAGCGACGTTCGGATCACTCGTCCACGCAGTCCTCGAGCACGCCGATCCGGACGCGCCGGACCTGGAGACGGAGCTGCTCGCGCACGTCCGCGAGCAGCTGCGCTGGTGGTACGTCGCCGCGGCGCCCGAGGACATCGCCGCCGCGCTCGTCCCCGTCGTGCGCACCCCCCTCGGGCCGCTCGCCGGCGGGCTGACCCTCGCCGAGATCCCGCTGCGTGACCGGCTGCGCGAGCTCGACTTCGAGCTGCCCCTCGACGGGGGCGACCGGTCTCGTCACGGTCGCTTCGCGACCTCCTCGACGACCACCGCGCGGGACGTCCGGCTGCGTGAGGTCGCGCCGCTGCTCCGGCAGCACCTGCCCGCCGACGACCCGCTGGCGCCCTACGCCGCCACGCTCGAGCAGCCGGCGCTCGGCGACCAGGCGCTGCGCGGCTACCTGGCGGGATCGGTCGACGTGCTGCTCCGCGTCGCCGACGGTGACGAGCACCGCTACGTCGTCGTCGACTACAAGACCAACCGGCTGGGACCGGCCGACGAGCCGGGCACCGCGGCCGACTACGGGCCGCGCGAGCTGGCCCAGGCGATGCTGCACTCCCATTACCCGTTGCAGGCACTGCTCTACTCCGTCGTCGCGCACCGCTTCCTGCGGTGGCGGGTGCCGGGCTACGACCCGGAGCGCCACCTCGGAGGCGTGCTCTACCTCTACCTCCGCGGCATGTGCGGCCCGGAGACCCCTGTCACCGACGGCCACCCTGCCGGGGTCTTCTCCTGGTCGCCCCCGACGTCGCTGGTGCTGGCGCTCTCCGACCTTCTCGACGGGGTCCCGGCCGGAGGTGCCGCATGACGATCGAGCTCTGGGAGACCGACGACCCGGCCGACGCGCGGTTCGCGCTCGGCGCCAGCGGGCTGCTCGGCGCGTTCAACAGGGCGGGTGTCCTGACCGCGGCCGACGTCCACGTGGCGGCCCGCACCGCCGACCTGGTCGGCGAGCTGTCCGAGGAGGTCCGGCTCGCGGTGGCGCTCGCCGTGCGGGCCGCTCGCCACGGCTCGGTCTGCGTCGACCTGGCGTCGCTCGCCGCCGACGGCGAGAGCGGGGCGGACCTGCCCTGGCCCGACGTGGCGCAGTGGCAGGACGCTGTGGCCGCCAGCGCTGTGGCCGCGCAGTCGGTGGTGCGCGTCGACGAGGGCCTGCTCTACCTCGACCGCTACTGGCGCGAGGAGACCCAGGTCCGGGACGACCTGGTCGCCCGGCTCGCCGCGGACCCGCCTCCGGTCGCCGATCCCGCCCGGCTCCACGAGAGTGCCGAGCGGTTGTTCCCCGGTGAGGGGTACGCCGAGCAGCGCACGGCTGCGCTTGCGGCCGCCACGCAGGCGACGACGGTCCTCACCGGTGGCCCGGGCACCGGCAAGACCACGACGGTCGCGGGCGTGCTCGCGCTGCTCACCGAGCAGGCGCTGGCCGCGGGCGACCGACCGCTGCGGATCGCGCTGACCGCGCCCACCGGCAAGGCCGCCGCCCGGCTGCAGGAGGCCGTCGTCGAGGCCCAACGGGCCGACCGGTTCGACGACGACGACCGTGCCCGGCTGACCGGACTGACCGCTGCGACGCTGCACCGCCTGCTCGGCTGGCGGCCGGGCTCGCGGACCCGGTTCAAGCACCACCGTGGCAACCGGTTGCCGCACGACGTCATCGTGGTCGACGAGACGTCGATGGTGTCGCTGACGATGATGGCGCGCCTGCTCGAGGCGGTCCGCCCGGAGACCCGGCTGATCCTCGTCGGCGACCCCGACCAGCTCGCCTCGGTCGAGGCGGGCGCTGTGCTCGCCGACCTGGTCGGCGGGCTCCGTGAGCGCGCCCCCGAGACCGTGGCCGAGCTGGTGACCACCCGGCGCTTCCACGGCACGATCGACCGGCTCGCGCAGGCGCTCCGCGCGGCGGACGCCGACGAGGTCGTCGACCTGCTGCGTGCGGGCGCGGCCGACGTCGAGCTCGTCGACCCCGGCGACGCGGCGGCCATGGCGGCGCTGCGAGCCGACCTGACCGGTCACGCGGTCGGCGTACGAGCGGCCGCGCTGGGCGGCGACCCGGCCGCTGCCCTTGCCGCGGCCGAGCAGCACCGGCTGCTCTGCGCGCACCGCGAGGGCCCGTGGGGCGCCGCGCACTGGAACCGCCAGGTCGAGCGTTGGCTGGCCGAGGAGACCGGTGCGCCGGTGGGCGCCACGTGGGGTCACGAGTGGTACGCCGGCCGCCCGATCCTGGTCACCTCCAACGACTACGGCCTCGGCCTGTTCAACGGCGACACCGGCGTCGTCGTGCAGAGCGGCGTCGACCCGACGGAGCTGCGAGCGGTGATCGCCTCGGGCGAGCCGCTGACCTTCGCTCCGTCCCGGCTCGGCGACATCGAGACGCTGCACGCGATGACCGTCCACAAGAGCCAGGGCAGCCAGGCGCGCACCGTGACGGTGCTGCTGCCTCCGGTGGACTCGCCCCTGCTGACCCGCGAGCTGTTCTACACGGCCGCGACCCGTGCCCAGGAGCGGTTGCGCGTCGTGGGCACCGAGGACGCCGTGCGTGCCGCCGTCGCGACGACCGCCCGCCGGGCGACCGGGCTGAGGCGACGGCTGCTCGGCTGAGGGCCACCGACCGGATGACGGTGTCGAAACGATCCGGCAACGCGGCCGGGTTAGGTTGTCGTCCATGCCGTTCCTGCTGCGCGTCGAGCTGCCCGACGTCCCCGGGTCCCTGGGCCGGGTGGCGTCCGCGATCGGTATGGCGGGCGGCGACATCGAGGCGATCGAGATCGTCGAGAAGCGTGATGGGGTCGCGCTCGACGACGTGCTGCTCGAGACCGCGCCCGGCACGATGCCGGACTCGATCGTCTCCGCGTGCAACGCGCTCGACGACGTGCGCGTAGTGTGGATCAGCCGTTACCCGGCCGGCGGCAACCTGGTCCTGGACCTGGAGGCGGTCGAGGAGCTCACCGCCCACCCGGGCGAGGTCTACGACCGCCTGGTCGACCTGCTGCCCGCGACGTTCCGTGCGGACTGGGGCGCGCGGGTGCACCGGGCCAAGGGCTTGGTCTACGGCACCAGCGCCGCGCCCGACGAGTTCGAGTTCGTCGAGATCGAGGGCGCAGGAACGCGGCTGGAGGTCGCCGACGACGACGTCACCCTGTTCGCCGCGGCCCGGCTCGACGGCAACGACATCATCGTGATCGGCCGCCGCGGCGGCCCCGAGTTCGTCGACTCCGAGATCGCCCGGCTCGGGCACCTCTGCGGGCTCGCGGTGAGCATCGCGGAGGTGTGACGCCCTAGCCGGCCTCGGTCGCGAGGAGCTCGGTGAGTCTTGCCTCGAGCGCGGCGCGCGTGCGGTCGGGCGACGTCCGGCCGAGGAGCCACGTGCGATCGGCCGCGTCGCCGAGAGCGGCGCGCGCCCGGGACAGCGCCTCGGCGAGGTCGGCCTCGATCGGCTCCTCGGTTCCCGACGGGGAGGGAGCGACCTGGTGGCCGGCAGCGAAGCACCGCACCGCCAGGTCAGCCTCGCCCAGGGCGGCGGCGAGCACCCCGCCCGTGCGCAGGGTCTGGCCGAGCGCGAACGTCTGGCCGGTCCGGTCGACGAGCGTGAACGCGGCGAGCAGCTGCCGCGCGCAGGTCGCGACGTCGCCCGTCGCGGCCGCGCTGCGCGCCAAGGAGATGGACGCGTCCCGCGCCTCGTTCGGCAGCGCGGCGCCGGCCAGCTCGACCGATTCCGTGGCGAGTGCGAACGCACCCGCCGGGTCGTCGTTGTCGAGCGCGATCTCGGCCAGCACGTTGAGCGTGTCGGCGATCCGCGTGACGTCGCCGTGCTCGGTGACGACGCTGAGACGCTGCTCGTAGTGGGCCCGCTCGACGTCGAACTCGCCGGCCATCGCGGCGCCGATCGCGAGCGTGGAGTGGGCGATCGCCGGCACGGGGTAGCAGTCGACGCCGTCGGCCAGCGCGAGCGCCTCGGCCGCGAGCTGGCGCCCGCCGGCCAGGTCGCCGTTCATCAGCAGCGCGTTCGCCTGCAGGCAGCGCGCCCACGCGTCGTCACCGCGGGCGGGCCCGGCAGCGATCGCGCGGGCGCTCTCGTCGGCCGAGCGGTCGAAGTGGCTCAGCTGGTGGTGCAGCTTGGCCGCGGCGAGGTGGGCGGCCGCGCGGGCGCCGTCGCTGCCACCGGAGTCGAGCAGCTCGAGCAGGCGCGTGACCCGGGTGCTCCCGTCGACCAGTCGCCCGGAGGAGACCCACAGGTCGGCGACGTCGGCGATCAGGGCCGTGGCGCGGACGCCGTCGCCGGCCGCCAGCGCGCGGTCGACGGCCGCGTCGAGGTCCATCGCGGCGTCGTCGTAGCGCCCGAGCGCGACCAGGCCCTGCGGCCCGTCCAGGTCCGACCGCCAGCGACGGGCCTCCTCGTGCAGGTACGTCGTCAGCCGGTCCTGGAGCGCGGCGAGCTCGGGTCCGCGGGCGCGCCGCTGCCGCAGGAACGCCCGCACCGTGCCGAGGACCTGGAACCGCAGCCCGACCCGGGACGGCACGTTCCGCACCAGCCGCACCTCGATCAGCTGGCCGAGGGTGTCGACCAGGTCGGGCACGTCGGTGAAGACCGCCTGCGCGGTCTCGATCGTGAAGCTCCGCTCGAAGAGTGCGAGCCGGTCCAGCAGCTCCTGCGCCGCCGGCTCGAGGCGCTGGTAGCTCCAGTCGATGGTGCGGGCAAGGGTCCGCTGGCGCTCGGGCACGTCGACCGCGCGCGTCGACAGCACGTCGAGCGAGGTCTGGATGGACTCCAGGATCTGGCCGGGGGAGAGCAGCGCCGCGTGGGTCGCCGCGAGCTCGATCGCGAGCGGCAGGCCGTCGAGGAAGCCCACCAACCGGGCGACGTCCGGCCACTCGCGCTCGGTGTCGAAGTGGCCGGCGGCGGCGACCGCGCGGTTGACGTACATCGCCACCGACGGCGTCGCCAGCGCCGCGTCCCGGCCGGTGTCGGGGGCGGGCACCGGCAGCGGTGGCACCGGGACGGCGTGCTCGGCCCGGAGCCGGAGCGGGAGCCTGCTCGTGGTGAGCACGGTGACCTTGCTGCCGTCCACCAGGCGGGCCACCAGCGCCGAGGCGTCGTCGAGCGCCTCGAGGTTGTCGAGCACGACGAGCGCGTCGGCCGGCAGCACGCCGATCGGGTCGTCGCCGCCGTCGCTCCCCGTCAGCGCCCGCGCGATCTCGCGCAACAGCTGCCCGTCGTCGGTCCCCTCGGAGGCGGCGAACGCGACCACCCCGGCCGGGAAGGGCTCGCCATCACCGGCGACCAGCGCGGCGACCCGGGACTTCCCGGACCCGCCCGGGCCGGTCAGGGTCACGACCCGGATGTCGGGGTCGACGAGCCGCCCACGCAGGTCGGCGACCAGCTCGTCGCGGCCGAAGGTCGGTGTGGTCGGCGTGTCCAGCCGGGCCGGCGGCCGCGGCGCGACGACCGCCGTGCGGCGCGCGGCCGTCACCGGGGCCGCGAGGTCGGGATCGTGGCGCAGCACGGCGAGCTCGAGCTGCTGGAGCGCGTGACCGGGGTCGATGCCGAGCTCGTCGGCGAGCCGGTCGCGGGCGCGGGCATACGTCGCGAGCGCGTCGGCCTGGCGGTCGGCGCGGTACTGCGCGGTCATCAGCTGCGCCCACAGCCGCTCCCTGGTCGGGTGCTCGCGGACGAGCAGCTCGAGGTCGGTGATGAGCGAGGCGTGCTCGCCGAGGTGCAGGCGGGCGTCGTACCAGTTCACCAGCGCGAGCAGGCGCATCTCGTCGAGGCGCACGCACTCGGGGGCGGCGAACGGGGTGTCGACCAGGTCGGCGAGCGCGGGACCGCGGACCAGGCCGAGCGCCTCCCTCAGCGCCGCCTCGGTCGCCGCGTGATCGGTGGCCGCCTCGGCCTGCTGGACCAGCTGCTCGAAGCGCGCGGCGTCGGTCTGGATGCCGGTGATCCGGTAGCCGGGCGCGACCCGCTCGACCGTGACCGACGGGTCCGCGGCGGCGAGGGCCTTGCGCAGCCCGTGGACGAAGACCTGCAGGGCCGGCAGCGGGCGGTCCGGGGGTTGCTCGCCCCACAGGCCGTCGACGAAACGGTCCGTGGAGACGACCTCGGGAGCCGCGAGCGCGAGCATCGCGGCGACCGCGCGCTGGCGCGGTGGACCCAGGCTGACCGTGGTCTCCCCGACGGCGGCCTCGACCGGCCCCAGCAGTCGGATCTCCACCCGAGGCATGGTAGGCGACCCCGATACCTGAAATTGTGGTTCGCGATAAGCGTTCGGCGGTTACCGTCATGAGGTTCAGCGACAGGAGGACCATGGCCCCGGGCGTTCACAGCATCCGGGCGACGTGCGCAGCACTGCTGCTCGTCGCCGGGCTCGGCGCTGCGCTCGGGACGTCGTCCTCCGCCGCCACGGCCACCCCGGACTGCCCCGCCATCGCCGGCCTGACCCCGAACGTGTGGGTGGGCGGGACTAGCGACCTGTGGCACGACGACGACAACTGGTCGCTCGGCTTCGCGCCCGGTGTCAGCGAGGGCGGCCTGGGCTACGCCTGCATCCCGTCCGACGACGTCCGGCTCGAGGGCCCTGCCGACGTGCGCAACGTCCAGGCGCTCCACCTGGGCAAGGGTGCCAGCCTCGTGCTCAACGACGAGAGCCAGCTCTTCGTCCGCGGCAACCCCGGCAACATGACCTCGACCATCGACCACGGCGCAGTGCTCTCCGTGGAGGGCTCGACGTTCGGCGGCGAAGGTGAGGTGAAGCTCGCCGGCACCTTGGTCTGGCACAGCAACTCCGACGGTCCGATGGCGACCTTCGCCACCCGGCCGTGCTCCGTGGTGGCCGCAGATCCCGACACCACAGCGCGCACCGCGCCGTGCAACGGCCCCGCCGGCGGTCATCTCGACCGGCCGGGTGGACTGCTCGTCGTCAAGCCGGCCGGCACGCTCGAGGTGGACGGGGCCGGTGTCGCGCTGACCGACGGCTACCGGATCCGCGATCAGGGCGTGGTCGACGTCAGTGGCGCGGGATACGTCGTCGCCGACTACGGCACCACGACCGAGGTCGCGGAGAACGGCGAGTTCCGCTTCGAGAACGACGGCGGCTACTACGAGGGCGAGGCCCGGTTCGGCCAGACACAGCTCTCGAAGTTCCTCAACGAGGGCCTTCTCCTGAAGAAGGCGGGCGACGGCGTCTCCGCCGTCAACGCGATCTATCCGCAGCTCGGCGGCGAGATCCGCATCGAGTCGGGCACCCTGCGGGTCGCCTCCGGGACGCCCGTCGCGGCCCGGGTGGCAGCCGGGGCGTCCTACGGCAGCGGAGAGTGCCGCCACGTCGGCGGGACCTTCGGCTGCCGACCGCGGACCGACACCGTCGACAAGCAGAACGCCGCGCTGCGCGTGCCCCTCGTGGACCACGATGGCGCCGACGTCACCGTCAGTGAGCTGGACAAGGACCCGACGCTCTACTCGATCGGGGCAGCGGTCGAGGTGCATGCCGACGAGCTGGACGCGACCAAGCGTCACCCGGCGATCCTGACGTTCCGCTACGACGACTCCCTGCTCTTGCCCGGTGCGTCCTGGCGCTACCTCCACATCTGGCGCAACAGCGACGGCCCGGGCGGCTACCGCAAGGTGCATGCGTGCGACGAGAACGGCCGGCCGCCCGTGGGCGAGCAGGCGTGCGTCGACCGGCGCGGCATCGCCGGCGTGAGCAGCCGCGACAAGGCCGGCGACGTGATCATGGTCGTCCGCGCCACCGGCACGTCGCGCTGGATCGCCCGGTAGCGGATCCGGCTCCACAACGCGAAGCGCCCGCCCGCCGGTGAGGCGGGCGGGCTTCTGCCGCTGCGTCTTGTCCTTCGGCGAGCTCCACGTCGGGGGTGCACCGGGCGTCGCTGCGGGCGACAGGGGAGCCACGGGCGTTCCCACCGACGCCTGGTGTGGTTCCTGGTCCTGCCGTCCCGCCCGGTGCGGGTCCCTGACGTGGAATCTCGTCAGAAGGAACTCTGGCCCAGGTCGCTTAGTGCCCGCTTAGTGACCTCTTGGCGGGGCGTTTCCGGGAATGCCGGAACCGGTTTCGGGCATTGGAACGGGCATGGATCTTCTCGAAGGTGAGTACGAGCCGAGCCCGGCCGACTGGGTGCGCGAGCAGGTCGAGGCCTACGAGGCGTCGGGCGGCGCCGAGGCGAACACGCTGCGCGGGGGAAGCGACCCGATCGTGGTGATCACCTCCCGCGGCGCGAGGTCCGGCAAGCTCCGCAAGAACCCGGTGATGCGGGTCGAGCGCGACGGCAAGTACGTCGCCATCGCGTCCAAGGGCGGCGCGCCCGAGAACCCGACCTGGTACGCCAACTTCGTCGCCAACCCGGTGGTCCAGCTGCAGGACGGCCCCGAGCCGAAGCTCTACGAGGCGCGGCTGCTCGAGGGCGAGGAGCGGGCCGACTGGTGGGAGCACGCGGTGAGCACCTGGCCGACGTACGCCGAGTACCAGAAGAAGACCGACCGGGAGATCCCGGTGTTCCTGCTGGAGCCGGTCGAGGTCACGGGCTACTCCGTGCCGCCGGCGGAGGCCGCCAGCTGAGCACTCGATAGCCTCGCGCCATGAGCGCGATCGAGGGCGTGAGCGAGACGTTCGACCCCGAGCGGTGGGACGAGGTGCCGGGGTTCGACGACCTCACCGACCTCACCTACCACCGGGCCAGGGAGCACGGGACGGTGCGGATCGCGTTCGACCGGCCCGACGTGCTCAACGCCTTCCGGCCGCACACGGTCGACGAGCTGTTGCGCACCCTGGAGCACGCGCGCACCTCGGCCGACGTCGGCTGCGTCCTCCTCACCGGCAACGGTCCGAGCGCCAAGAACGGCAAGCGCAGCTTCTGCACCGGCGGCGACCAACGGATCCGCGGCAAGGCCGGCTACCAGTACGAGGACGGCGCTGCCGTCGCCGACGGAGCGTCGAAGACCGGCGCAGAGGAGCCGAGCCCGATCGACAAGGCCCGGCTCGCGCGGCTGCACATCCTGGAGTGCCAGCGGCTGATCCGGTTCATGCCCAAGATCGTCATCTGCGTCGTCCCCGGCTGGGCGGCCGGCGGCGGGCACAGCCTGCACGTCGTCGCCGACCTCACCCTCGCCAGCGCCGAGCACGCGCGGTTCAAGCAGACCGACGCCGACGTCGGCTCGTTCGACGGCGGCTACGGGTCGGCGTACCTCGCCCGCCAGGTGGGGCAGAAGTTCGCGCGCGAGATCTTCTTCCTCGCCCAGGAGTACGACGCCGCGGACGGCATGCGGATGGGCACCGTCAACCGCGCCGTACCGCACGCCGAGCTCGAGGCGACCGCGCTGGAGTGGGGCCGGATCATCAACGGCAAGAGCCCCACCGCGATGCGGATGCTCAAGTACGCCTTCAACCTCCCCGACGACGGCCTCGTCGGGCAGCAGCTCTTCGCGGGTGAGACGACGCGGCTCGCCTACATGACCGACGAGGCCCAGGAGGGCCGCGACCAGTTCCTCGAGAAGCGCGAGCCGGACTGGTCGCCCTACCCCTGGTACTACTGACGCAGCTGGGTACCTCCCCGGCATGTCCACCGATGCCATCGTCCTGCTGAAGCAGGACCACAAGGAGATCCGCCGCCTCTTCCGCGAGTTCCAGCAGGCGGGCGAGAACGCGACGGCGCGCAAGGGGAAGCTGGTCGACAGGATCATCGAGCTCCTGACCGTGCACACCTACATCGAGAACGAGGTCATGTACCCGCGGGTGCGCGAGCTGCTGCCCGACCTCGAGGACGACGTTCTCGAGTCCTACGAGGAGCACCACGTCGCCGACGTGCTGGTTGTGGAGCTCGCCGGCATGAAGCCCGACGCGGAGCGGTTCGACGCCAAGACGACCGTCCTCATCGAGAGCGTCACGCACCACATCGAGGAGGAGGAGAGCGACTGGTTCCCCAAGGTGCGCGAAGGCCTCGGCCGCAAGACGCTCCAGGAGATCGGTGCCGAGATGGAGCAGGCGCGCAAGAAGGCGCCGAAGCGTCCCTCCCAGCCCAGCGCCCTGAAGAAGACCGTCGACGCGGTGCTGTCCTAGAGGGACATCCGCGGCAGCGCTACAGTCGAGGATCTGACCGAGGAGGTCCTGGATGCTGGTGTTCGAGAGCGACGACCTCGAGCAGACCGAGGAGTTCCTCAGCGCTCACTACGCCCCGATGCAGATCGGCAGCGGCTCGGAGCAGGTGACGACGCGGGTCGCCCGCGCGGCGTCGCAGGAGGTCACGATCGACCGCCTCGACATCGGGTTCGAGATGGCCTACGACGGCGAGCCGCTCGGCCGGATCTGCCTGTGCGACATGCAGTCGGGCTCGATCGACTCCCACGGGCCGGACGGGACCGCCGTCGAGGACTTCGGCGCCGGCGACCTCTTCTCGCTCTCGCCGCCGGACCGGGGCTACGCGGGGACCGTCAGCCGCGCGCGCTACACGATCACGATGATCGACCCGGTGGTCCTGACCCATGTCGCGTCCCCGGCGCGCGGTCATGACACCGTCGAGCTGCTGGGCCACCGTCCGGTCGACAGCGCCGCGATCGGCCGGCTGCGAGCGGCGATCGACCATGTCGACCACGTCGTGCTCTCGGACCCCGCGGCAGCGGCGAGCGAGCTCGTGCGCGGGTCCGCGGTGCGGTACCTGGCGGCGCAGGTCCTGGCTGCCTTCCCGAACAGCTCGACCGCAGGACCGTCGATCGCCGACGGGCGGGACGCGCGGCCCGCGGCGCTCCGCCGTGCTGTGGCCTATATCGACGCGAACGCCGACGCCGACCTGTCGCCGGCCGCGGTTGCGGCCGCGGCCCACGTGAGCATCCGTTCGCTGCAGCTGGCGTTCCGGCGCCACCTCGACACCACCCCGATGGGCTACCTGCGCAGCGTGCGGATGGCCCGGGCGCGTCGCGAGCTGTCCGCCGCGCAGCCCGGTGACGGTGCCACCGTCGTGGGCATCGCGCTCCGGTGGGGCTTCGCCAACCAGGGCCGGTTCGGCCAGGCGTACCAGCAGGCGTACGGCGAGACGCCGGGGACGACGCTGCGTCGGCTTCGCTGAGCGGCCATCGAGGTTGTCGCTCAGCGGCTACCGCGCGAGGTTCGGCGGCGCCTACTTTCGCTATGTGCCGGCGATAACGGATGGGTCGGACCGGACTGCCGGTCCTCCGAACCCCCTGACAGTCGCCGCTCGCATTCGCAGGGACGCCCGCGACACCGATCGCGGTCGAGCGACCAGGAAGGCCGAGTGCCTCTGGTGCGCGAGGGAGACCGACCACGTCCCGGGTCCGGTCACCCAGGTCGCCGACGGCTCGGTGGCGGTGCAGTGGTGGACCTGCGTGGAGTGCACTGAGGGTCGTACCGTCCTCTGACGCCGCCGCGCCGCGCTCAGCTCAGCCTGATCCGCGCGAGCAGCGCGTTGTGGTCGGAGTAGAGGCCGCCGATGACCCGCTGCCCGACGAAGCCCAGGTGGCCGGCGTGCAGATCGGGCCGGGCTGCCAGCACGTAGTCGACGTACCGCCCGGTCGGCGGGTGGGACGGCCCGATGCCGTCGAAGCCCAGTGCGCCGTACGACGAGACCGCGACCGGGCCCAGCGTCCGGCGCGGGCCGCCCTTGGGGTTCTCACGCCGGTCGGCGCGAGCGTCGAAGTTGTAGTCGCCGGTGCCGACGACCCAGCGGCCGGGCGCCGCGTTCCAGTCGCGGATCATCCGCGCGAGCTGGAACCGGGCCCGGGCGGCGTTGCTGGTCTGCAGCCAGTGCCCCGGGTGGTCGAGGTCCTCGATCTTCTGCGGCAGGTGGGTGTTGAGGACGGTGATCAGCTGCCCCGAGGCGCGCTGCCGCAGCGTCACGCGCTGGACGTAGCGGTTGCCGAACGGGTAGCGGCCGTAGGCGTGGTCGACACCGTGCGCGACGAGCCGGTAGGACGCCGACACGAGCGCGAAGTCCTTCTTCCGCCACGAGACGGCGAGCTCGCGGGCGTGCCCGGGAAGCTGGCGGGTCACCCAGCCGCGCTGCTCGAGCTGGGCGAACACCGGGTGGCTCCGGATGCCCTCCTGCCAGCCGATGATGTCGACGGTCGGCAGGCTGGTGATCCGATGCGCGTCGGAGAGCAGCTCGGACATCGGGAGCTCGCCCCACTCGTTGAAGCTGGCGACCCCGATGGTCGTCGGGCGGATCACGGGCTTCTTGGGCGCCGCCTTCGGTGCCGGGGACTGGTCGTGCTTCGTCGGTTGCACCGACGGACGGGAGTCGTCGCGGGAGAGCTCCGGCACGTCGTGGGTCGTGGCGGCAACCGTCCGAGCGGCGGAGTCCGCGGTCGCGGGGTCGTTGTTGCTCACGAGCGGGGCCACGAGGAAAGCGGCGACGGTGGCCACCACCAGGAGCGGTGGTGGGCCCTTCCAACGCTCAGCCCGCGTGGCTGGCCGCACCCGTCAGTTCCCCTCTGCCTGCGTGCCTGGTCGACGGCGACGCTATCGGTGCGGCGGGCCCCGATCGGGGACCTGCGGACGTGTCGGGTGCCCGAGGATTCGTGCGATTCGCCGCGCGCGCCGATATGTCGACCTAGCGTGGTCCGAGGCGCGGACGGGCGCCGATGCCCGAGGGGAGGCGAGCACATGTACCGGGTCGAGGTTCGCCAGTGCCTGCTGGCCGCAGATCACTGGCTGTGGGAGTGGCGCGTCCTCAGCCGGTGGGGGCTCGTCGCCCACGAGGGTGGCGGGTGCGGCAGCGAGGAGGAGGCGCGGCGCGACGGCGAGGAAGCCGCCGCCCGGCTCTCCGAGGCCAGGCAGCGGGGCACCTGGCGGGGCTGACGGCTCAGACCCGGCTGATCAGCCGGGCCACGCGCAGCTTGATCGGCTCGCGGTTCGCCACCCGGGCCTTCGCGCGGGCGTAGCGCTCGAGCTCGACGTCGGTCGGCGTCCGGCCGAAGATCCGGATGTACTGGTGTACCAGCGCCTGGTTGCGGGGGTCGGTGGGATCGTCGCTGATCTGCTCGGGGTGACTCGTCTGCATGACGACGCGCTCCTGGGGGAAGGTTCTGCTCCGGCGCCGCTCTTTGACGCTTCGGATCCGCGGCGTCGTCCGGAAGGGTCGTGCAGCGCGCGGCTCGCGGCGGTTGGTACCCGCTGTGCACGTTCCCAAACCCGGCGCGGGAGCGGACGGCGCCCGCTTCCGCCCGCGGCTACGCTGCCGGCGTGCCTCGCATCGTCGTGCTGACCGGCGCCGGGATCTCCGCGGAGAGCGGCGTGCCGACGTTCCGCGGCCCGGACGGGCTGTGGGAGGGCCACCGCGTGGAGGACGTCGCGACGCCGGAGGCGTTCGACGCGGATCCCGAGACCGTGCAGCGGTTCTACGACGCCCGACGGGCGGCCCTGACCACCGTCGAGCCCAACCGGGCCCATCGCGCGCTGGCCGAGCTGGAGGCGGCGGTCGGCGACGACCTTCTCGTCGTCACCCAGAACATCGACGACCTGCACGAGCGAGCCGGGTCCCAGCGGGTCGTCCACATGCACGGCGAGCTGCTGTCCGCGCTGTGCCGGGCCTGCGGTCGCCGTACGCCGTTCCGCGGCGCGCTCTCCGACCACCCGCCGTGCCCGGTGTGCGGAGCGGTCGATCTCCGGCCCGACGTCGTGTGGTTCGGCGAGGTCCCCTACCGGATGCAGGACATCCAGCAGGCGCTCGCGTCGTGCGAGCTGTTCGTCTCGGTCGGCACGTCGGGCGCGGTCTACCCCGCGGCCGGCTTCGTCCAGCTGGCCCGGGTGTACGGCGCCCGCACGCTCGAGCTCAACCTCGAGCCCTCCGAGGGCAGCCCCTACTTCCACGAGGCGCGGCACGGTCCGGCCGGCCTGCTCGTCCCGGACTGGGTGTCCCAGCTGGTCGACTAGGAGCGGTCCTTCGCGAGCTCCGCGTCCAGCAGGCCGACCAGGCGCTCCCTCTCGTCCTCGAGACCGAGCGGCCCGAGCCAGTCGATGACGGTGGCGCGGAACAGCTGGCCGCTCGAGATCACGCGCGGGTCGCAGTGCCCGCACGACTCGAGGGTCACCACGCCGTACAGCGCCGACCACGAGCGCATGTAGACCCACAGCACGCCGCGGTCCTCGCGGTCGATGTGCTCGGCCTTCGCGGGGATCAGCGGGTCCAGGACGGCTTCCCGGACCACCGGGTCGAGCTCGTCGAGCGACGGGTAGGGGAAGTGGTAGCGGTCCTGGATCTGCCAGAGCAGGTCGGTGAAGTAGTGCCCCGACGACGACTGCGTCAGCAGCTCCTGCCGCGCGGCCCCGGGATCGGCCACCGGGTTGGCGAAGATCAGGTTGAAGCGACGCGGCTTGGCCAGCGCCCACCGGCGGAAGGACGCGCACGCGACCGTGAGCCGCCCGGCGGGGTCGTCGGCCGGCAGCCGTTCGGCCTCGGCGGCCCACTCGGCGGTCGCCGCCTTGTCGAGCTCGAAGGCGACCAGGTCGACGAGCTCCTGGTAGCTCGAGACGTAGCGGTAGAGCGCGGGGGCGGTCATCCCCATCCGCGCCGCCACCGCGCGCAGCGACAGCTCGGCGCCCTCGTCGAGCAGCGCCGCGGAGACCTCGACGATCTCGTCGTAGGTCGCGGCGCGCTGACGCTCGCGCCGGGTGGGCGTGCTGGTCGTCGACACGCGTGCTCCTCGAAGCCAGAAAGAACGGTTGACACTCAAGTTTACACCGTTTACGGTTTACGGCGTAAACACTTCTGACGTGAGTTCACTGTAGACCACGAGAGGCACCACGATGCTCGACCGCTGGGGCGCGTTCGTCGCCCGTCACTCCCGTTCCGTGCTGGCGCTCGGTGTCCTCGTCGTGGTCGCCGCGGCCCTCTACGGCACCGGTGTCTTCGACCACCTGTCGCGCGGCGGATTCGACGACCCGGGCGCCGAGGGCCGTCAGGAGCTCGCGCAGGAGCGCGACATCTTCGGCAACCGCGCGGCCGACGTGGTCGCGATCTACTCCAGCGACGACCTGACCGCCGACAGCCCGGCGTTCCGCTCGGCCGTCACCGAGGTGGTCGACGGCCTGCCCGCGGACGCGGTGGCGCGCGTGACGCCGTACTTCGCGGCGCCCGCGAGCGCCGGCCTGGTGAGCCCGGACGGACACGAGGCGCAGGTGGTGATCTCGCTGAAGGGCGTCACCCAGGACGACTTCCTCGACAGCTACGACGAGGTCAAGCCGCTGCTCGCCGCGCCCGACGGCTCCGGGCTGCGCACCGACGTCGCGGGGGAGTACGCCGTCTACAGCGACGTCAACACGATCACCTCCGAGGACCTCTCCCGCGCCGAGATGATCTCGATGCCGCTGGTGATCCTGCTGGCGCTGCTGATCTTCGGCAGCCTGGTCGCCTCGACCATGCCGGCGCTGGTCGGTGTGGTGGCGATGACCGGTGCGCTCGCGGTGGTGCGGTTGCTGACCACGCTCACCGACGTCTCGGTCTTCTCGGTCAACGTGATCTCGCTGCTCGGCATCGGCCTCGCGATCGACTACGCCCTGTTCGTCATCAGCCGGTTCCGCGAGGAGCTCGCCGCGCGGCCCGACGATCCCGACGCGGTCGCCGCCGCGATCCGGGTGACGATGGGGACCGCCGGGCGCACGGTGCTGTTCTCCGGGCTGACCGTCGCGGCCGCGCTGTCGAGCCTGCTGATCTTCCCGCAGA
The DNA here is from genome assembly GCF_039537325.1 of Nocardioides panacisoli. Classification (GTDB taxonomy): domain Bacteria; phylum Actinomycetota; class Actinomycetes; order Propionibacteriales; family Nocardioidaceae; genus Nocardioides; species Nocardioides panacisoli. The sequence continues at coordinate 10,264 of NZ_BAABAH010000006.1, read as the reverse complement.
TGTTCCTGCGGAGCATGGGGTACGGCGGCATCGCGGCCGTCGTGATCGCCATGCTGGCCTCGCTGACGGTGCTCCCGGCGGTGCTCGTCCTCCTCGGCCGGCGCATCGACGCCGGTCGCCTCCCCTGGCTGAGGCACCGCCCCGTCAGCGTGGCCGACGACGGAGGCCGCTGGGCTGCCCTGGCCCGCGGCGTGATGAAGCGGCCGGTCGCCGTGCTGGCGGTCACCGTGGTGGTCCTGCTCGCCGTCGCGGCGCCGTTCCTCGGCGTGCGGTGGGCGAGCGTCGACGACCGGGTGCTCCCCTCCGACGCGCCCGCCCGGGTCGCCGCGGACCGGCTGCTCGACTTCGGCCCGGAGACCTCGACCGCGAGCGTGCTGCTCCGCGGGGTCGACCGGCCCGCCGTGCAGGACTACGTCGCGGATGCGGCCGCCCTCGGGGATGGGATCACCGCCGACGTCGTCGCCCGCAAGGGCGACGCGACGCTGGTCCGGGTGGCCTGGCCGGGCAACGGCCAGACCGAGGCCTCCCAGGACCTGGTTCGCGACCTGCGCGCGATCCACCCCGAGGGCGGCACGGCGATGGTCGGCGGCATCACCGCCGACACGGTCGACCTGCTCGACTCCGTCGGTGCGCACCTGCCGTGGATGGGCATGATCGTCGTGGGGGTGATGATGGTGCTGCTGTTCGTCGCCTTCGGATCGCTGGTGCTGCCGCTCAAGGCGGTCGTCATGAACGCGTTCTCGATCACCGCCTCGTTCGGCGTCATCACCTGGATCTTCAGCGACGGGCACCTGACGAACCTGCTCGGCTTCACGTCCGCGGGCGCACTGGACGCAACGAACCCGATCCTGATGCTGGCGATCCTGTTCGGCCTCTCCATGGACTACGAGGTGTTCCTGCTCTCGCGGATCCGGGAGCAGTGGGACCGCACCCACGACAACCGGCAGGCGGTGGCCACCGGCGTGCAGAAGACCGGGCGGATCATCACCAGCGCCGCCGTGCTGCTGGCCGTCGTGATCGGCGCGTTCGCCACCAGCGGGATCGTGTTCATGAAGATGCTCGGCGTCGGGATGCTCGTCGCCCTGCTCGTCGACGCGACCGTCGTGCGCGCCCTGATGGTGCCGGCGACGATGCGGCTGCTCGGCCGCTGGAACTGGTGGGCTCCCACCCCGCTGCGGCGGTGGTGGGAGCGCCACGGGTTCCGCGAGGAGCCCGCCGACCCCCATCAGCCGGGCGCCCGAGACATGATCGTCACCGGCGTCGGGTAGAAACGAGGCGTGTCCTCGTTCTCGGCCTCCGGATATCCGGTCCCTGGCGACCGGATCGGGCGGTTCCTGATCCTGGAGCAGCTGGGCCAGGGTGGGATGGGCGTGGTCTACCGCGCCCGCGAGGAGAACCTCGGGCGCGAGGTGGCGCTGAAGATCGTCGCGCCGCACCTGGCGCACGACCCCGAGTTCCGGGGGCGGTTCATCCGCGAGGCGCGCGCGCAGGCCTCCCTGGAGTCCGCGCACGTGGTCGCGGTCTACGCGCACGGCGAGGAGGACGGCTACCTCTACATCGCGAGTCAGCTCGTCATCGACGGGGACCTCGGCCGGCTGATCCGCACGGCCGGCGTCCCGCCCGTGCGCGACGCGCTCGACGTCATCGAGCAGGTCGCCAGCGGTCTCTCCGACGCGCACGAGGCCGGGCTCATCCACCGCGACATCAAGCCGGGCAACGTGCTGGTGCGGATCCGCGGCGGCGCGGTCTGGGCCTACCTCGCCGACTTCGGCATCGCCCGCCGGATGGACGCCGCCGCGACCCGGATGGGCTCCCTCGTCGTCGGCACGCCCTCCTACATGGCGCCTGAGCTGCACGGCGGCGCTCCGGCCAGCGTCGCGACCGACATCTACTCACTCGGCTGCGTGCTGTGGGTGGCGCTGAGCGGCACGGCGCCCTACCAGGGCACCAGCGAGTACCAGGTGATCGGCGGGCACATCGGCGCCCCCGTGCCCCAGCTTCCCGGTGGCGGTCCGCTGGAGCAGGCCGCGAACCGGATCCTGCGGATCGCGATGGCCAAGGAGGCCGGCCAGCGCTATGCCTCGGCCGCCGCGATGCGCGCGGACCTGCGAGCGGCGCTGCGCCTCTCGCCGCAGCCCGGTACGCCGACCTTCGCCCGGATGCCGACGACACCGCCGCCGGCCTGGCAGCCGCCGACCCCCGCGCCCACCGTCCCGCCCGGCGGGCCCCGGCCGCCGACCCGCACCCGCATGTGGGCCGGCATCGGCGCCGCTGCCGTGCTGGCCGTCGCCGTCGGCGTCGGCGCGGCCGTCGCGGTGGGCAACGGCGGCGACAGCCCGTCGACGGACCCGACCGACGGCTCGTCGTCCTTCGTGGACCAGCCCGCGGCCGACATCCTGCTCGACTCCGAGAAGGAGATGAAGGTGCTGACGGCGGCGCACATCCAGGGGGCGTTCCTCGAGGGCGGCTCGCGGTTGATGGTCGACTTCGACGTGACGTCGGCCGGCGACTGCCACGGCACGCTCCAGGAGGACGGCGCCGGCCGGATCGAGGTGCTCCGCGTCGACGGGCACACCTACGTCAAGCCGGACGAGGAGTTCCTGGTCAGCAGCTCCGGAGCGGGCACGGACGCGTCCACCGCGCAGCTCATGCTCAACGCGCTGCACGGCCGCTGGCTAGAGTTCGACAAGGGTGAGGACGATCGCAGTCTCACCAAGATCTGCGACCTCGACCGGCTGCAGGAGCGCGACGGCAGGGAGGACGCGACCGCGACCGCCGCGGGCACCGTCACGGTCAACGGCAAGGAGACGATCAAGATCGAGCTCACCGAGGGCAGCAACTGGGAGGCCTACTACGTCGCGCTCGACGACCCGCACTACACGCTGCGGATCGACGAGTCGAAGACCGACAGCCTCGACTACTCCTCGTTCAACGACGTCGACCGCATCACCCAGCCGGCCGCCGCAGACCGGGCCACCCTGGACGACCTGCTCGCGGAGATCACCGGCTAGTGGACGCCCTGAGCGTACGGCGGACCGGCGGCCTCCTGGGGGCCGTCACCGAAGGTGTCGTCGACCTCGCCGCCGAGGATCCGACCAGCGCGCGGGCCCGCGCGCTGCTCGAGCGGGTCGACCCCGCCGTGGTGCAGCACTCCGAGCCGCGGCCCGACCGCTACCACTACGTCGTGGACGGACCCGGCCTGCACGTCGAGGTCCACGAGCAGGACCTGACCCCGGCCCTCGCCGAGCTGGTCGACCTGGTGCTCGACGAGGGCTGAGCACGCCGCGACCCCTCAGGCGTTCTCCTTCTGGAAGACCGCGGTGCCCCACCAGACCGCGAGCGCGAACAGCGCGACGGTCCAGCCGACGCCCCACAGCATCGAGGTGTCGAAGTCGCCGAAGAACGACGAGCGCACCGCGTCGACCACGTGCTTGATCGGCATGAAGTCGCTGAGCCGCTCCAGCCAGCCCGCGCCGAGGCTCATCGGCAGCAGGATCCCGCTCAGCAGCAGCACCGGCATCATCACGACGTTGATGACCGGGGCCATCACGTCCTCGCTCTTGGTCGTCAGCGCGAGGGCGTTGGACGCCGCCGCGCACGAGCCGCCGAGGAGCAGGGTGAGCAGGACGCCGAGGGCGATGCCGGGCGCGGACGCGTCCATCCCGAGGACCAGGCCGAGCGCGACGAGGATCACCGCCTGCACGAAGAGCTGGAGCAGGTCGCGCAGCAGCCGGCCGGCGAGCAGCGCCGACCGGTGGGCCGGGGTCACCCGCTCGGCCTCGATCACGCCCTCGCGCCACTCGCCGATCAGCGAGAACCCGGCGAAGAACGCGCCGAAGATGCCGAGCTGGACCAGCATCCCGGGCACGAACCAGGTGTAGGCGTTGCCGCCGAGCTGCTCGACCAGCGGCTTGAGCAGCGGGCCGAACAGCAGCAGGTAGAGCACCGGCTGCAGCATGCCGATGATCACCCACGCGGGGTTGCGCAGGTTCATCCGCAGCTGCCGGTTGAACACGATGAACGACTCGCGGGCGAACGTCGTCATGACGGGGCTCCTTCGGTCTCGGGGTCGGCGGTCTCGCCGTCGGCGGCCGCGCCCTCGGTCGCGGCCTCGGCGTCGCGCAGGGTGCGGCCGGTCAGGGTCAGGAAGACGTCGTCGAGCGTGGGCCGGACGACCTCGATCGACTCCAGCGCGACCGATGCGGCCTCCAGGTCGCGGAGCAGGCCCGGCACCGCCTTGCCCGCGCGCGGCACCCGGCCGCGGACGTGGTGGCCGGTGACCTCGACGTCGTCGCTGATGCTGGCGAGCTTGTCGCGCGCCACCGCGACCTGCTCGTCGGTCGTCACCTCGAGGTCGACCAGGTCGCCGGCGACCGCCGCCTTGAGGTTGTCGGCGGTGTCGCTCGCGACGATCTCGCCGCGGTCGATGATCACGATCCGGTCGGCGAGCGCGTCGGCCTCGTCGAGGTAGTGCGTGGTCAGGAAGACGGTCGCGCCCTGCCGGTCGCGCAGGTCGCCGATGTGCTGCCAGAGGTTGATCCGCGCCTGCGGGTCGAGCCCGGTGGTCGGCTCGTCGAGGAACACCAGCGACGGCGAGTGGATCAGCGCCATCGCGATGTCGAGCCGGCGCTTCTGGCCGCCGGACATGTTGCGCGGCATCCGCCGCCACAGCCCCTCGAGCTGGAGCCGGTCGAACAGCTCCTGGCCCTTCGCCACCGCGTCGGCGCGGGACATCCCGTAGAGCATCCCGTGGTCGACGACCTCGTCGCCGGCGTAGGCGCCGGAGAAGGTCGAGCCGACCTGCGAGCAGTAGCCGATGCTGCGTCGTACGTCGACGGACTGGGTCGCCACGTCGAAGCCCGCGACCGTCGCGGTCCCGGCGGTCGGCTTGAGCAGGGTGGTCAGCATCCGCAGGGTGGTCGTCTTGCCGGCCCCGTTGGGGCCGAGGAACCCGACGACCTCGCCCTCGGCGACGTCGAGGTCCACGCCGCGCACGGCGTGCACCTCCTTGCGCTGCTTGCCCCTGCCGGTCTGGAAGGTCTGCACGAGACCCCGAGCACGGATCATGGATCGCGTCCTTGCTGTGAGTGTTGGCCTGGCCCCCATCTCAGACCATGGCACCGACAGCGATTCATCGCTCGCCGACATCCGGGGAATGCCCTACGGCGACCGCCGGTTGCGGCGTTACGTGACCGCGCCCCAGATCCCGACCGCCCGCCCCGCCCGGTCGACGGTGGGGCTGCGCAGCGAGCGTGGGCCGATCCTGGGGTCGGTGATGCTGAGCATCGCGCTGGTCGCCATCGACTCGACGATCCTCGCCACCGCGGTGCCGGCCGTCGTGGCCGACCTCGGCGGGTTCACCCAGTTCCCGTGGCTGTTCTCGGCGTACCTGCTGGCGCAGGCCGTCACCACGCCCGTCTACGGCAAGGTCGCGGACGTGGTCGGGCGCAAGCCGTTGATGCTGTTCGGCGTGCTGGTCTTCGTCGGCGGGTCGGTGCTGTCGGCGCTGGCCTGGTCGATGACGGCGCTGATCGCCTTCCGTGCGGTGCAGGGGATCGGCGCGGGCGCGATCATGCCGGCGGGCACCACGATCATGGGGGACATCTACTCGCTGGCCGAGCGGGCCGTGGCGCAGGGCTACATCGCCAGCGTCTGGGCCGTGTCGGCCGTCGTCGGGCCGACCCTCGGCGGCCTCTTCGTCGACCAGCTGTCCTGGCGGTGGATCTTCTGGGTCAACGTGCCGCTCGGCGGCCTGGCGTGCTGGATGCTCGCCCGCTCGTTCCACGAGGAGCCGGTCGAGCGGACGCGTGCGCCGATCGACTGGTGGGGCGCCCTCTTCCTGGCGCTGTCCGCCGGCCTGCTGCTGCTCGGGCTGCTCGAGGGCGGCATCCGCTGGGCCTGGGACTCGCCGGCCAGCCTCGTGATCTTCACCGGTGCCGCCGTGCTCGCCATCGCCGCGGCGTTCGTGGAGACCCGCGCGGCCGACCCGGTGCTGCCGCCGTGGATCTTCCAGCGGCGGGTGCTCAACGCGGCGATGGTCGGCGCCCTCGTGGTCGGTGTCGTGATGATGGGCGTGACGTCGTACGTCCCGCTCTACGCGCAGCGGGTGCTCGGCACCGGTGCGGTCGTCGCGGGCCTGGCGCTGGCCGCTCTCACGATCGGCTGGCCGATCGCCGCCACCACGGCCGGCCGGATCTACCTGCGCTGGGGCTTCCGCACCACCCAGCTGCTCGGCGCCGGGTTCGGCGTGCTCGGCTGCGCGGTGCTGCTGCTCGTCGGGCCGGGCAGCTCGGTGTGGCTGGTCGCCGCCGGGTGCCTGGTGCTCGGTCTCGGGCTCGGGTACGTCGCCAGCCCCGGCATCATCGCGGCGCAGACCGCCGTCGCGTGGCAGCAGCGCGGGGTGGCCACCGGCGCCAACCTGTTCGCCCGCTCCATCGGCAGCGCAGTCGGCGTCGCCGTGTTCGGGGCCATCGCGAACGCCACCGTCGTGCACCGCCTCGGGAGCTCGCGCCCCGAGCAGGTCGAGCTCGAGCACCTGCCGGTCGGCGTACTGGATCCGGCCCTGCACGCGGTGTTCGTCGCGGTCGCGGCATGCGCGCTGCTGCTCGTCGCCGCCGGGCTGCTGATGCCGTCCCGTGTGGCCGAGGCGACAGAGTCGGGCGTGGCTACCGGCGAGTAGAATCCCGCGCATGAAGCGCGAGATCTACGACGAGGACCACGAGGCGTTCCGCGAGTCCGCCCGCACCTGGATCGAGCGGTCGGTCATCCCGAACGCCGAGAAGTACATCCAGGACAAGTCGCTGCCGCGGGAGTTCTGGCTCGAGGCGGGCAACCAGGGGATGCTCGGGCTGTCGCTCCCCGAGGAGTACGGCGGCGGCGGGGCCGACGACTTCCGCTTCAACGCGGTCCTCAACGAGGAGATGGCGAAGGTCGGCGCGTGGATGCCGACCTGCGTGGGCATCCACGTCGACATCACCGCGCCGTACATCGTCGAGCTCGGCACCGAGGAGCAGAAGAAGCGCTGGCTCCCCGGCGTCGCCTCCGGCGAGATCCTGCTCGCCATCGGCATGACCGAGCCGTCCGGCGGCTCCGACCTCGCCGCGCTCAAGACGACCGCCGTCCGCGACGGCGACGAGTGGGTCATCAACGGCTCCAAGACCTTCATCACCAACGGCTTCTCCGCCGACCTCGTCGTCACCGCCGTGCGCACCGACCCGGAGAAGGGGCCCAAGGGCATCACCCTGTTCGGCATCGAGGCCTCCAAGGAGGGCTTCAGCCGCGGTCGCAAGCTCGACAAGGTCGGCATGGAGGAGTCCGACACGTCCGAGCTGTTCTTCGAGAACGTGCGCTGCACCGACGACGACATCATCGGGGAGCTCAACATGGGCTTCATCCACATGATGCAGAAGCTCCCCCAGGAGCGGATCGCGTGCTCGGTCGCGAACACCCACCACGCCAAGCAGATCCTCGCCGAGACGATCGAGTACGCGAAGGACCGGCAGGCGTTCGGCCAGTCCATCGGCCGGTTCCAGCACATCAAGTTCCTGCTGGCCGAGCTGACGACCCAGGTCGAGGTGTGCGAGGCCTACATCGACAAGTGCATCGACGCCCACACCCGGGGCGAGCTCACCGCCGTCGAGGCCGCCAAGGCCAAGTGGTGGTCCTCGCAGATGCAGAACGAGGTCATCGACCACTGCGTGCAGATCCACGGCGGCTACGGCTTCATGAACGAGTACCGCGTCGCTCGCGCCTGGCGCGACGCGCGGGTCACCAAGATCTGGGCCGGCTCCAACGAGATCATGAAGGAGCTCATCGGGCGCGAGCTCGGTTTCTGAGTCCGCCCACCTCACCCCAGCGGACGCACGTCGCAGACCCCGGCGCGGAGGGGCGAGCTGCCGCTGATGGGGTCGCTGGGGGTCTGGCGGAGGACCAGGTTGAGGTTCGCGCTGTTCGGGCCGTACGGCGGGTAGCCGGGCAGTCCCAGCTCCTCGCAGGCGTCCCACCAGCCGTGCTGGGCGAAGACGACGTCGGGGGCGAGGCTGCGGTTGAGCTTGGCCCGGGCGCGCACGCTGCCGCCGGGGGTGTGGAGGGAGACCCAGTCGCCGCCGCCGATGCCGCGGGCGGCGGCGGTGTCGGGGTGCAGCTCGAGCTGGGGGTCGGGTGAGCTCTTGCGCAGCGCGGCGACCTGGCGGTGCTGGGTCTCGCAGAAGAACAGCGACTTGGCGCAGCTGAGCACCAGGGGGAACCGCTCGGCGAGGTCCGGCCGGGAGCGCGGGCTGAGCGGCTCCTCGAACGCGGGCAACGGGTCGTAGCCGTGCTCGGCGAGGGTGGCCGAGTAGAGCTCGACCCGGCCGGACGGCGTGCGGAAGCCGGTGTCGGCGTACTTGCGGTGCCGGGTGGTCAGCGGGACCCGGATGCCCTCGGGCCGGGCGCGCAGCTGCTCGAGGGTCATCCCGCTCGGCTCGAGCCGGTGCGCCCAGGCCGCGTCGATGTCGCCGTCCCAGAACCGGTCGCCGAGGCCCAAGCGGGTCGCAAGGTCGAAGACGATCCGCAGGTCCGAGCGGGCCTCGCCGCGCGGCGCGACCAGCGGCTTGCGGAGCTGGACGAGGGACTGGGCCTCCTGGCTGTACTCGAAGCCGACCTTGAGCGCCTCGGACTCGAAGGCGGAGGCGACCGGGAGCACGATGTCGGCGAGCTCGCCGGTCGGCGTCATGAAGAGGTCGGCGTGCGCGAAGAACTCCAGGCTGCTCAGGGCGGCGCGGCCGCGCGCGCTGTCGGCGTGCGCCATCACCGGGTTGCCGCCGAACGCCATCAGCGCCCGGACCCGGCCGTCGAGGGCAGCGCCGTAGAGGTCCTCGCCGGTGACGAAGCCGTACCGGGCGGGCCCCAACGGCCGCTCCTCGGCGCCGACGGTCCGCGGCCCGTCGGGTGCGATGAGGTCGCGGCCGTCGACGGGGTTCGTGGGAACCCTCTCGAAGAGCACGTTGCCGCCGGGTAGGTCGAGGCTGCCGGTGAGCGCGTAGAGGACGTCGATCGCCCGCATCGTCTGGGTCGTCGTCGTGTGCTGCTCGAGACCGCTCCACGTGTAGAACGCGACCGGCCGCGACTCCCACAGGCTCCGGGCGGTCGCCACGATGTCGGCGGCCGCGACGCCGGTGATGAGCTCGGTGACGGATGGCGAGTACGACGCCGCGCGCTCCCTGAGCAGGTCCCACACCGGGGTGCCGTCCACCACGTCGGCCGCGTTGGTCCAGTCGCGCACGAAGTCCTCGTCGTACCAGCCGTTCTCGATCATCACGTGGATCAGCGAGAGCGCGAGCGCCGCGTCGGTGCCCGGCCGGACCTGCAGCCAGTGGTCGGCCTTCGCGGCCATGCCCACCTTGCGCGGGTCGACGAAGACCAGCTTCGCGCCGCGGGCGACCGCCGCCGCCGTGGCCGTCGCGTGGGCCAGCCGCGCGACCGAGGGGTTGTAGCCCCAGTAGAGGATGCAGCCCGCACGGTCGAGGTCCGGGAGGTACTCCCCGGGGACGGGTGCGCCGAAGGTGTAGAGCGGCGCGAAGAAGCGGCCCCACCCGCACAGCTCCATGTAGTTGGAGAAGTTCGGCGTCCCGAACGCGCGGCCGAGCCGCTGCACGTAGTCGATGGAGTCGCTGATCGCGGACGTCGACGGCGAGCTCGAGCTGAACGCGACCGCCTCGGGGCCGCCGGTCGCGGCCGTTGCCGTGAGCCGGTCGGCGATGGTGCCGAGCGCCTCGTCCCAGGTGATCCGCTCCCAGCCCGGGTCGGCCGCGCCCTTCGGGGCCGTACGTCGCAGCGGGTGCAGCAGCCGCGAGGCGTGGTCGACGATCTGCGGCGCTGCCTTGCCCTTGAGGCAGAGCGCCTGCCCGGTGGGGTGCGACGGGTCCGGCCGCAGCGTCACCAGCCTCCCGTCCGCCACCTCGGCCGTAGCGCCGCACCGGGACACGCACAGGGGGCAGTAGGTCGGCACCAGGTCCGCGGTCACCCCACGATTGTGACGCTAAATCACCAGCCGCGCTCGGCGAGGCGGTGCGGGGCGGGGAGGTCCTCGACGTTGATCCCGACCATCGCCTCGCCCAGGCCACGCGAGACCTTCGCGACCACGTCGGGGTCGTCATAGAACGTGGTGGCCTTCACGATCGCCTCCGCACGCTGGGCAGGGTTCCCGGACTTGAAGATCCCCGAACCGACGAACACACCCTCGGCACCCAGCTGCATCATCATCGCCGCATCCGCCGGCGTCGCG
>NZ_BAABAH010000005.1:0-254050 GCF_039537325.1 Nocardioides panacisoli | reverse complement strand
CCGGATGCCTCTGCTGGCCCATCTCGACCAGGCCACCGGCCTGCCGATCCGCAAGCCCAAGCCCGTCCGCTACGAGGTCGCAGCGCCGGGCGACCTGGTCCACGTTGACATCAAGAAACTCGGCCGGATCCCCGACGGCGGCAGCTGGCGTGCATTCGGGCGCGGGTCAAAGCAGCACAAGAAGGCACACGCCGGCACCGATCGGGCCGCCCGGGCTGGTGGGTCCCCTTCACGCGGTTACGTCTTCTTGCACCACGCCGTGGACGACCACTCTCGCCTGGTCTACTCCGAGCAACTAAGCGACGAGCGCAAGGAGACCGCTGCCGCGTTCTGGGGCAGAGCCAAGGCGTTCTTCGTCCAGGCCGGCATCAGTGTGAGAGCGGTGATGACCGACAACGGCTCCTGCTACCGATCCCACGACTTCGCAGCAGCACTCGGCGAGGGCGTGAAGCACCGCTGGACCCGCCCCTACCGACCCCAGACCAACGGCAAGGTCGAGCGCTTCAACCGCACCCTCGTCGCCGAGTGGGCCTACGCCACGGCCTACCTGTCCGACGACGCCCGCTCAGCGACCTACGCCGGCTGGCTCCACTTCTACAATCACCACCGACCCCATACCGGCATCGGAGGCCTGGCCCCCGCCGACCGCGTTCACAACGTCACGGGGAACTACAACTAGCGCGGGACCTACTTCGCGTAGGTGATCGCGCCGCCCTTGCTGTCGATCGGCACCAGCTCGATGAACGTGTGCCCGGCGGGGACCTTCATCGAGCCGCCCGACGTGGACAGAGTCACCGGCGAGGTGAGCTCGTCCTTGTGCCAGGTGCCCTCCTCGACCTTGCCGTCGTGGAACAGCAGCGCGTCGCCGTCGCCGACGAACTTGGTCTCCGGCACGTGGTTGCCGGCCGGGTCGAGGTAGCCCGCGTCGCCGATGTCGACGCGCAGCACCAGCACCGAGTCGGCCGAGAACTGGTCGTCGGCCGGCGCGAAGGAGTTCGTGTTGACGTAGTGGCCGCCCTGGTAGCTCCACTCCGTGGAGTGCGAGCCGCCGAAGTCGGCCGTCAGCGAGGTCGCCGGCTTGCCGCCCTTGAAGTCGCTGTCGCTGCCCCAAGGGAGGTAGTCCTCGGGGCGGGAGTCCTTGCCGTCCTCGGTCGCCTTGGCGACGGCGCCCAGGTCCGCGAACAGGTTGTACGGCGCGATGCGCGTGTCGTCGCGGCGGAAGCCCGCGCTGCCCTCGGTGACGAACGGGATGTCCGCGCCCTTGATCCGGTTGATCGTCACGCCGGCGCCGCCGGAGGTCACGATGGTGCCGTCGATCGGCGACACGATGCCGATGTCGCTGGCCCGCATCGAGCGGACCGGCCCGACCACGCCGGGGATCTGGGAGTAGTAGAACGCCGCGAGCCGGGTGATCCCGCCCTCGACGAGCTCCTCGACCACCATGTCGGCGCTGCCGAGGCCCTGCTGCGGCGAGCTCGCCTCGGTGTTGTCCATCTTCACGACGAGAGCCGGGTGGTCCTCGTCGGTGCTGCCCTTGGCCTCGAGACCGGTCAGCGGCCAGGTCTCCGGCGCAGCGGCCTTGGACTTGGCGACGCCGTGCGGCTCGTCGGACCCCGAGGAGTCGTCGCCGCCGCAGGCGGTGACGGTGAGGGCGAGCGCGACGAGCGCGGCGGGCAGGGCGGTACGGCGCTGGGCGGGACGCACGGGAGCTCCGATCGTGGTTGTCTAGTCCGACACTCGACTTTAAGCGATCAGGGCCCTCATCCGAGGGTGACACCCCCGTCGACGTACAACGTCTGTCCGGTGATGTACGACGCCTCGTCGGCCGCGAGGAAGCAGACGGCCGCGGCGATGTCCGCCGGCTCGCCGACCCGCTTGACCGGGTTGGCCTCGGCGTTGAGGCGGCGGAACTCGTCGACGTCCATCTTCAGCCGGGCGGCGGTGGCGTCGGTCATCTCGGTGGCGATGAACCCCGGCGCGACCGCGTTGACGTTGATGCCGAACGGGCCGAGCTCGATGCCGAGGGTGCGGGTGAAGCCCTGCAGGCCCATCTTCGCGGCCGAGTAGTTGGCCTGGCCGCGGTTGCCGAGCGCGGAGATGCTCGAGGTGTTGACGACCTTGCCGTACTTCTGCGCGACGAAGTGCTTCTGCGCCGCCTTGGTCATCAGGAACGCGCCCTTGAGGTGCACGTTCATCACCAGGTCCCAGTCCTCCTCGGTGAGCTTGAAGAGGAGGTTGTCGCGGGTGATGCCGGCGTTGTTCACCAGGATGTGGATGCCGCCGAGCTCGGAGACGGTCCGCTCGATCGCGGCGTCGACCGACGCGGCGTTGCTGACGTCGCAGCCGATGCCGATCGCCTTGGCGCCCTCGACCACCGGGAGCTTCGCCGCGGCCTCCGCGGCGGCGGACTCGTCGAGGTCGATGATCGCGACCGACGCGCCCTCCTCGGCGAACCGGGTGGCGGTGCCGAAGCCGATCCCGCGCGCTGCACCCGTGATGACGGCGACCCGCCCGTCGAAGCGGCCCATGTCTGACTCCTCAGCCTCGTGATCCGTGGTGGAAACGCTGCGAGGGTACCGATGCCCGGCGTGGGCCGGACGGGCGGCTCAGGTGGCGAGCGCGGCGCGCAGGCGCTCGGCGTACTCCGCGGCCTCGCCGTCGCCGTACTTCGTGCGCGGCCAGAAGAAGCCGCGCAGGCCGTCCCCCTTGGTGCGCGGCACGACGTGGCAGTGCAGGTGGGGCACCGACTGGCTGACCACGTTGTTCATGGCGACGAAGCTGCCCTGCGCGCCGAGGCCCTCGACCGCCGCGGTCGCCAGCCGCTGCGCGGCCGCGAGGAAGCCGTCGCGCAGCCCGGCCGGCAGGTCGGGCAGCGTGACCACGTGCTCGCGCGGCACCAGCAGCGCGTGGCCCTTGAAGACCGGGCGGGCGTCGAGGAACGCCACGAAGTCGTCCTCCTCCAGCACCAGCTCGGCCGGGGTGTCCCCCGCGACGATCGAGCAGAAGACGCAGTCGGCCACGTCCGCAGGCTAGTCGGCCGCACCGACTCAGCCTCCTCTCCTCGCGGTCTCAGGAAGCCTTCAACCGGCGGTGCCACGCTGGCGGCGTGACGACGCGGTCCCGCCGCAGTGGAGCCGTCCTCGACCCGGCGCTGGTGTTCGTGCTGGCCTGCACCCTGTTCGCCCTGCACGGGACGCAGGGGCCCCTCGACCGCGACCTCGGCGTGTTCCTCTACGGCGGCGAGCAGGTGGCGCACGGGGTGCCGTCCTACGTCGGGATCTTCAACTCCGTCGGTCCGCTCTCCGACGCGGTGCCGGGGCTGGTCGTGGCGGCCGGCGACCGCCTCGGCATCGACCCGATCCTCGCGACCCGCGTGGTCTACCTCGCGCTGTCGGCGGGCTGCTGCGCCGCGCTGTACCTGCTCGGCCGGCGCACCTTTCGCTCGCGGGCGGCCGGGTTCCTCGCCGCGTCGGTCCTCGCGTGCGCCGCCACGTTCACCGAGTTCGCCTCGGACGGCCCTCGCGAGAAGACGCTGATGCTGCTCCTCCTGCTGCTCGCTCTGGTCTGGCTGCTGGACCGCCGGTGGTTCCTGGCCGGTGCCGCGACCGCCGCCGCGACGCTCACCTGGCAGCCGGCCTTCGCGGTCGCCGTCGCGGCGGCGCTCGTCGCGGTCGCGGTCGAGCGCGGCGGACGGGTCCGGGCGTTCGTCGGGTACGTCGTCGGCGGGCTGGTGCCGACGGGGATCGCCGTGGCGGTGTTCGCGGCCGACCATGCGCTGCGGCCAGCCATCGACGGCTTCCTCGTGATCAACGCCGGCTACACGCGTCAGCCGTCGCTGCTCACCGACCCGGCGCTCGACGTACGGCTGATGTGGGGCGGGTACGCCTGGACGATCCTCCCGTTCCTCGTCGGGCTGGCCGTCCTGCCGCTCCTGCTCGCCGTGCACTGGCGGGGCGGCGGCGCCCGACGCCGGGCGCTGGTCGTGGTCCTGGCCGCCGCGCTCGCGTCGGTGGGCTGGCTCCTGGTCGCCATGAACGGGCCGCCGGACCTGTTCGACGTGCTCCCCTTCGGCGCGCTCGGCTTCGCCGGGCTGGTGCTGCTGGTGGCCGGCGCGCTGCCGGAGCCGGGGCGGCTCGCGCTCGTCGCCTCCTGCGTCGCGACCGCGATGGTCGCCACCGCCGTCGTGGCCGTGGCCACGCGGACCGACGAGCTGGCCGCGCAGCGTGCGGTGGTCGACGGGGTCGTGGGCCGGCTGCCGCCGGGCGCGACCGTGCTGTCGGTGAACGCCCCGGACGCGATGGTCCTGGCCGACCGCACCAACCCGACGCCCTGGCAGGTCTTCAACGGCTCCGAGGACCGGTTCCTCAACGCGCACCTGCCCGGCGGCCTGTCCCAGTACGCCGCCTGGGTCAGCCAGACCCAGCCCGACCTGGTCGTGCTCGGCGACCGCAACCCCGAGGAGTGGCTGCACCGGGTCCTCCGGCTGCAGTACGTCGACCTCGGCACCACCGGCCGCTGGCACTGGTACGCCTCGACCGGCCTCGGCGCCCCGCGGCTCCAAGCGCTCCGGGCGACGGTGGCGGCCGACCGCGGCCTGCTCCCGCCGCCCCGGTCGCTGCAGCCCGGGCCGACCTGACGGCGCCGCCGCGTCAGCGCCGGCGCAGTCGCCGTACCAACAGGGGCGGCGCGAGCACGCCGGCGACGAGTGCGAGGGCGGCGACGAGGCTGGCGGCCTTGGTCTGGCCCGTGTGCCCGCCGGTCAGCGAGATCGGCGTCCCGGGCGCCCCACCGGCAGCGGTGCTCTGCGGGTCGCCCGTCACCGCGCCGGTCAGGGGATCGACCGCTCCTGTGCCGTCCCCTGTTCCGTCGGCTCCCGTACCGGTCCCGGTGCCGGTGCCGTTCGGGCCCGCGCCCGGATCGGTCGACGTGCCGTCCGTGCCGGCCCCGTCGCCGGTCGTGCCGGCCGGGTTGCCCTCGCCCGGCGCACACGTGGCGCCCTTCTTCGAGCAGGGATCCGGCTTGGGTGCCGAGTTCAGGATGTCGAGCGCGGGGTTGTTGCACTTGTCGATCGAGGGCGACGGCACGGCGCCGGGGATCCGTCTCACCTGCGCGAAGCCGGCCTCGACCAGGTTCTTGGGCAACGGGGAGTAGCCGAGGATCTCCGCCTTCTGCTGCCCCGCACAGAGGAAGTAGTTGATGAACGTCGACAGCGTCTTGCCCTTGTCGGCGTTGAACGGCGGGTCGGTCGAGGTCGGGACGATCATGTAGCTGTAGCTCGACATCGGGTAGGCCCGCGGATCGGGGTTGTTGTAGACCGAGGTGAGGTTCTGGGTGAGGTCCTTGTTGATCCGGGCCTGGGTCAGCGCGACCGCGACGTTCCCGGCCGTCGGCTGGGAGTAGTAGCCGGCCTTGTTCAGCAGGCCGACGACCGGGAAGTTGATCCGCTTGGCGTAGGCGTACTCGACGTACCCGATCGAGCCGGCGCCGTAGGAGGCGGACACGTAGTTGGCGACGCCGTTGGAGCCGACCTGCGCCTTGCTGTTCCCGAACGCGGGGTAGAAGGAGACGCTCGGGCACGCGGAGCCGCTCAGGTGCAGCTTGCTGCGGATGAAGGGGCAGTAGACGTCCGGCGTCTGGTTCTGCATGTAGAGGGTGAACTGCGCGGACGCGCCGGCGCCGTCGGACCGGACCACGGGGATGATCGGGATGTCCGGCAGCGACTTGCCGTAGTCGGCCTTGATCGCCGGGTCGCTCCACCGCGTGATCTGGCCGGTGAAGATCTTGGCCAGCGTCTCCGGGGAGAGCCGCAGGTCGCGCACCTGCTGACCTCCGAGCTGGAGGTTGTACATGAAGGACGTCCCGCCCGCCACGATCGGCATGTACGCGTAGTCGCGGCTCGGCACCTCGGCCTGCTGGCCGGGCTCCGGAGGGTTCTGGAAAGGGATCTCGCTGGTGGCGAAGTCCGCGGTGCCCTGGATGAACTGCGAGCGGCCGTCGGTCGAGCCGGTGCCGGCGAAGTTGACCACGACGCCCGAGGCGCGGACGTCCGCGCGCCACGCGTCGACCGCGACCTGGCTCCAGGTCGAGCCGGCGCCGGACACCGGGACGTAGTCCGTGGCGTGCGCCGCGGGCACCGGGCTCACGGACAGGCCGAGCAGCGCCATGGCGGCGGCCAAGGGGAACAGGCGGACGAGGTGGCGTTTCACGAGCTGGCTCCTAGGGTCCGGGCGAGGCGTCGCTGCTCGCGGCGGCTGACCCGCCCCGGGGTGCGGCCGCCGATGATGCGGGCGAGGGCGAAGAAGAGGACGACGAGGGCGAGCAGCACGACGCCGGCACCGAACGCGCGGGTGATGGCGACGTCGATCGGCGTGCGCAGCCCGTTGAAGACGAACAGGGGCAGCGAGAGCTGGGGTCCGTGCCGCGGGTCGTAGTTGAGCTCGTTGGTCGAGCCCGCGACGAGGAGGACCGGTGAGGTCTCACCGATGATCCGTGCCACACCGAGCAGCACGGCGGTGACCAGGCCCGGTCGTGCCGTCGGCAGCACGACGCGCCAGACCGTCTGCCACTGGGTGGTGCCGAGCGCCAGCGATGCCTCGCGCAGGCCGTTGGGCACCAGCCGCAGGACCACCTCGGCGGTGGTGATGACGACCGGGACCATGCTCACCGAGAGCGCGAGCGCCGCGGCCAGGCCGCTGCGCTCGTGGCCCATCTGGAGGATCACGAGCGAGTAGATGAAGAGGCCGGCGACGATGGTCGGCACGGCGGTCATCGCCTGGACGACGATCCGCACGAGGCGGGCCAGCCTGCCGCGGACCTCGCTGAGATAGACAGCCGTCGCGAGCCCGAGCGGCACGCTGACGGCCGCGGAGATGGCCACCTGCTCGAACGTGCCGACCATCGCGGCGAAGATGCCGCCCTCGCCCAGCGGCGCGTCCGGCCCCGAGTAGGCCATCGTGTCGTGGAAGAAGTTCCAGTGGGACAGGGCCGCCTTGCCGTGCACGAACGTGAAGACCACGATGCCGACCAGCGCCGAGATCATCACCAGCCCAGCCGTGGCGACCAGCGCGCCGATCAGCCGGTCGAGCACGCCGAGCCAGTCCAGGCTGGTGGCGCTCGCGGCGACGAGCAGGGTCAGGAACAGCGCGTAGGCGAAGATCCAGAACCCGATCGTGCCGGTTGCCGGGATCAGCCGCTCGTAGAGCAGCCAGGCCAGGGACAGCGACCCGACCAGCGCCACCACGACGTGCAAGGTGAGGTCGGGCGAGATGCCGCCGAGGCGGAGCCGCTCGGGCAGGGTGGGCGGCGCGGGCACGGTGGGCGCCGGCACTGCCGTCTGGGTCGCCATGTCAGATCTCCGTCGCTGCACCGGAGCGCGATCGACTGACGACCACGCCCGCGGCGGTGTTGATGACGAGGGTGAACGCGAACAGCACCATGCCGGCGGCCAGGAGCCCCGCGAACGCGGTGCCGTTCGACTCGGAGTAGCGCGACGCGATGTGGGCCGCGATCGTGTTCGTTCCCGTCTCGAGCGGGTGGGTGGTGAAGTCGAAGATCGGCGAGATCAGCGCGTAGACCACGATCGTCTCGCCGAGCGCGCGGCCCAGGCCGAGCATGATCCCGCCGATGATGCCGGCGCGGCCGAACGGCAGCACGACGGTACGGATCATCCCCCACTTGGTGGACCCGAGCGCGATCGCGCCCTCGCGCTCGCCGATCGGCGCCTGGGCGAAGACCTCGCGCATGATCGAGGTGATCGTCGGCATGATCACGAAGCCGACGGCGACGCCGGCGATGAACGCCGAGGACGTGTACGACGACGGCGAGTCCGGGGTCTTCACGGTGAGCGGCCCGAGGAACTTGCCGAGGTGGACCGACAGCCACTGCGCGACGGGCAGCAGCTGCGCCTGGAGGAAGACGACGGCCCAGATCGCGTAGATCACCGCGGGCACGGCCGCCATCAGGTCGACGAGCGTCACCAGTGCGCGGCGCAGGCCGGCCGGTGCGTACTCGCTGATGAACAGAGCGGCACCGAACGACACCGGCACTGCGACCAGCAGCGCGATGACGCCGACCAGCACGGTGCCTTCGAGCAGGCCGGCGATGCCGTACTCGCCCGTCTCGGGGAGCCACTGCTTCTCGGTGAAGAAGTGCCAGCCGCGCTGCTGCAGCGCCGGCCAGGCGCCCTTGGTCAGGAAGTACCCGATCAGGCACATGACGAGCAGGGTCGCGACCGCGGCGCCACGGGTGACCCACACGAACACCCGGTCCGAGGCGGTGGGCCTGGTGACCAGCTGGCGACGCTCGGGGGCGGGCCGCGGCAGCTCCACGGTCGGCGGGGCGGTGGCGGTCATCCGAAGCGTCCGTTCACGTAGTCGGCGGTGCGCTCGTCGCGGGGCCGCTGGAAGACGTCGTCGGTGCGGCCCTGCTCCACGATGTGGCCGGGCTGGCCCTCGGCGGCGAGGAAGAACGCGCACCGGTCGGAGACGCGCTGGGCCTGCTGCATGTTGTGGGTGACGATCACGACGGTGACCTCGCCGGCGATCTGCCGGATCGTCTCCTCGACCCGGCGGGTGGAGGTCGGGTCGAGAGCGGAGCACGGCTCGTCCATGAGCAGCACGTCCGGGCGCACCGCGAGCGAGCGGGCGATGCAGAGCCGTTGCTGCTGGCCGCCGGACAGCGAGCCGCCGGGGGTGCCGAGCCGGGTCTTCACCTCGTCCCAGAGCCCGGCGCTGCGAAGGCTGTGCTCGACCAGCGCGTCGGCCTCGGAGTCCTTGCCGCGGGTCTTCACCCGCCGGCCGGTGAGCCGCAGCCCGGCCAGCACGTTGTCGTAGATGGACATCGTCGGGAACGGGTTGGCCTTCTGGAACACCATCCCGATCCGGCGCCGGCTCTCGATCGGGCGCAGCGCGGGGTCGTAGATGTCCTCGCCGTCGAGCAGGATCTTCCCCGCGAGCGCGGCACCCGGGACCAGCTCGTGCATCCGGTTGAGGATGCGCAGGAAGGTCGACTTGCCGCAGCCGGACGGTCCGATCAGCGCGGTGACCTCGCCCGCGGCCATGACCAGGTCGACCCCGGCCAGCACCTGGTGGTCGCCGAACCACGCGTGCACGTCCTCGGCGGCGAGCGTTCCGGGCACCCGGGCAGGTCCGGGGGCTCGGGGTCCCTCGTTGCCGGGCACGGGGAGTGGCCCGTTGGGCGCCGGGGCGGCGGTGGTGGTGCTCATGGTGCTTCCTTCGTGATGGGGATCAGAGCGTGTTGGGCAGGAGGAGCGTGATGTTCTCGAAGACGTGCCAGAGCACGGCGAGCAGCGCCGGGACGGCCCCGATCCACACCGCGCGCCACCGCAGCCGGACCGTCGCCCAGGTCGCGGCGACCGAGGTGATCAGCAGTGCCTGCGCCCACAGCAGCAGCGCGATCGCGTGGTCCGAGACGCCCTTCCCTGCCTGGTCCGAGGTGTCGGCGCTCGCCCCGCCGGCGAGGCCGGTGGAGGCGGGCAGCGCCTTGCCGTCGAGGGTCGCCGACACCGTCAGGGTGCGGGTGTTGGTGATCGCGGGGTCGCTGGTGACCAGCGTCAGCCGCGACTCGGCCGCGACGATCTGGCGGTCCGGCGCGTCGCTGGTGCGGACGACGTCCACCACGTAGGTGAACTTCCCCTGGCCCGTGACCACCTTGATCGTGTCGCCGGGCTGGAGCTGGTCGAGGTGGCGGAACGGCGCCCCCGCCGTGGCTCGGCGACCGATGAGGACCGAGACCCCTGCCTGGCCGGGCAGCACGGTGTCGGGCCGCAGGCCCGGGCCGTCGAGCGTCTGCTCGCTGTTGCTGCCCATCTCGAAGACCTGCTCGACACCGAGGCGCGGGATCGTGACGATCCCGACCGGCGTCCCCGGTGCGATCGCTCCGCCGACCGGGACGGTGGCAAGGGCGAGGTCCTTCTTCAGCTGGGCGAACGCGATGTCCTGCTGGCGGTGCTGGGCCAGCGCGGAGCCACCGAACAGGTAGCCGCCGAACAGGGCCAGCGCCGCGAACACCAGGATCATGCCCGTCGCCACGACGGTCGCGACGTTCCACTCCCACGGCTTCTGCGGCCGCGGCTCGGCGCGACGACTCCCCTGCTCCTTGCGAAGCCGGAGCCGGCGCCGCTGGCGCGGTGGCGTGGCCCCGGGTGTCGGGGCGGGGGTGCCGGGCGGCGCGACCTGGGTGTCCGGCTCGGTCACCGTCGCAGCCATCGAGGGCCCCTCCCGGTCCGGCCCACCCACAGCACGGCCGGTCCGCCGAGGAGGGCCAGTGCGGCGACCAGGCCGAGTGCCGGGAGCAGCAGCTGCCGCGCGCCGATCGGGGTGCTGCTGACCGTCACCATGTCCGGGCCCGCGTCGACGGTGTCGCCGTCGGGCGAGTCGGACGGCGAGTCGGACGGCGAGTCACCGGTCCCGGCGGGCTCCGGGACGGACCCCTGGGTGTCCCCCAGGGGTCCGCCCGGTCCGTCGGAGGGTGCGTCCGACGGGCTCGGGGTGGCGTCGTCCGCGCCGTCCTCGCCGGGGTCGTCCGAGGGAGCGGCTCCGGTGAGCACGGCCTGGCGTGCCGACTCCAGCTGCTTGGTCTGCTGCTTCGTCAGCGGTGCGTAACCACCGGGAAGCTGGCCGACCTGGTCCCCGCCGACCTGTCCCTGGCCACCGGCGTAGGACAGGAAGTCGGCCATCCGCTGGCGGTCGTCCTCGTCCGCCGTCGTCGACAGCGCCGCGGAGATCTGGAGGGTGAGGGGGTAGGTGTCCGGGTCCTTGGACCTGAGGTCGACCTGGCGGGTGACGCCGTCGGGGTTGACCTTCGCGTGGTCGATCGCCGCGGTCATGCCGGCGACCGTCGGGGTCACGAAGCTGCCCGAGGCGTTCTCGAGCGCGGCGGTCGACAGCTGGAAGCGGTCGGCCGAGGCGGCGTCGATGATGCCGATCACCTCGCGGCTGCCGGGGTTCTGCCGCGGCTGCTTCACCGTGACGTTGACCCCGCCTTCCTGCTGGACCAGACCCCCCGGGAACTGCGCGATCGAGAGCTGTCGCGCGAGCGCGTCGAGCTCCTGGACCGGAGCGAAGCTGTTGGACAGCAGCGAGTCCAGCAGCGGGAAGCTCGCGAACGGCAACGCGATGCCCTTGTAGTTTTCGTTCACGGTCATGCCCCAGGGATCGGGCTTGCCGGCCAGGAAGTCGCGAGCATCCTTGTCCGCGGCGATCCAGCGGGTCAGCGCCGTCGTGGTGTCGGAGAGGTCGCCGAGGATCAGCACGTGGTTGCCCGGCGCGCCGCTGGGCCAGTCGACACCGGGGTTGAGCTGCAGGAACTCCGGGTCGGAGAACAGGTTGTAGGGCCGGTTGTGGATCACGGCGGGATCGCCACCGGAGCGGTACGAGGCGGTGACCAGCTTCGCGACCAGGCGCGGGTCCAGCTTCATGCTCGTGACCGGCTTGCCGTGGGCGTCGTCCACCTGGAACGCGACGACGAGCGAGGTCACCGCGACCGGCGCATAGATCACGCCCGCCTGGTCGGCGGCGTCCGCGTCCAGCGGGTCGATCACGAGACCGGTCCCCGTGGTGCCCGAGCCGACGTCGCCTCGGGTCTGCGGCTCGCCGATCGCGGTGTAGTCGAGCTGGACCGGGTGGCTCGAGAGCCGGCAGGTCCGGGCCCGCCAGCTCGCCAGGACCGACGCTGCCATCGGGCTGCCCTCGACGGCAAGGCCGTCGCGTCCGAGCGGGCACGCGTCGTCGACGGGCAGGAAGCTCAGGGGCACGACGGTCCGCCGGGCCCAGGCCCACGGCGCGTCCATCAGGTCCTCGGTGTCGCCGAGGTCGTGCGCGCCCCGGCCGTAGTTCGGCACGACCACGATCGAGCAGGGACTCGTCGCGTCGCAGCCGAGCCCGGCCGACTCGCGCTTGGTGAACACCTGGATCGCCACCTGCCCGGTGCCGTCGGCGCTGGTGACGTTGTCCTGCCAGTTGGCCGGACCGTCAGGGGTGGCGGCGAACGGGTCGGTCTGTCCCGGGTAGGTGAAGGCCGCGACCGGGTCGACGGCCGGCGAGTCACCGCTCGCGGGCAGGCCGCGGAAGCCCGGCGAGCCGTAGCAGTCGCTCGAGCTCGACGGGTCCGCGCCACGGCACTCGTAGACGCGGACGGGGTACTCGGTGTTGATGTCGAGCGAGTCGCCGGCGTTCTGCAGGCGGCTCGACGAGCTCGGGCGGAAGCCCTGCCACGAGACCGCGATGGTCTGGTTGACGAGGTCCTCGGTCTTGCTGACCGTCACGGTCGCGCCGTCGCCGGCGCCCGGCGCGGCCACCGTCGCGGAACTGTCCGCGCGGTGCACGACGTGCGCCCGCGACCCGTGGTCGGGCTCGGCCGGCGCCGCGCCTGCGGCGCCGGCCGCGGCCACGACGGCCGCGAGGGGAAGCGCGACGGCGAGCGCCGTCGACGATCGGATGCACCCAATCCGCATGTGTAACTCGACTCCTTGCCACTCGCGGGGCCCCCGATGCCGGGGGCCCCGATGCCGGAACTGCGTCAGCTCGTCTGGCCGCAGAACCGGGCTGCGGACGTGTCGTTCCCGAGCGGGGTGTTGCCGAAGGGCACGAGGAGCTCGTCCTGGTGCTGGCAGAGGTAGCCGCCCGCCTTGAACACGTCGGTGAGCTCGGCGGGAGCGTCGTTGCGGGTCACGTTGAAGAACAGCCGGCCGAACGAGGCGCTGGCGCCGGACGCGAAGTCCGGGTTGAGCACCAGGTACGTCGTGCCGTTCAGCGTCGTGGTGGTCGTGGGCGAGGTGGTCGTGTTGACCGTGCCGACGACCGCGCCTCCGCGGTTGTCGTCGATGCCCGGCGCCTGGTTGGCCTGGGCCGCCCACTTCGTGACGGCGTAGGGCGCGATGCCCTGCGGGTCGCCGTCCAGGGTGCGGCCGTCGTTCTGCTGCTGGTCGAAGACCGTCGGCAGCCCGTTGCAGCCGTCGGTCACGTTGTTCAGCGTGGTGCCGATCGCCTGCAGGAAGAACGTGAGCGTCGCTGCGGAGGCCGGCGGCAGGTAGAGGTGGATCGCGCCCGCCTGTCCCCCGACCTCGCTCCAGTCGAGCACCTTGCACTCGAAGATGCTCTTCAGCTGCGCCGTGGTGAGCGGCGTCGTCGGCGCGTAGGCGTTGCCGACGGTCGCATAGCTCACCGCGTCCCGGCTCTGGGCATAGAACGTCAGGCTCTGCTCCGCCGGCGCCGTGCCCTTGGCCCGGCTGGCCCGCACGAAGTCGATGCAGAAAGGCTTCGCCGGGTCGTTGTCGACGTGCAGGTTCTGCGTGATCGCCGTGATGCCGGCGTTCGCGCCGTTGGGCCGGGCCACGCTGCAGCCGGGCTTGGTGGTGATGTTCTCGCCGGCCGTGCCGGTGACCGGGTTGACGGCGTCGTACGACGCCAGCACGTGCGCCGGCCCGGGGTTCTGCGCGTTGTAGTGGACGGTGAGGTTGTTGGTCAGCTCGGCGAACGCGTCCGCGCCGACCGCGGCGTAGATCTGGTCGGCCGTCTTGCCCGCCGGCGGCTGGCCGGGGGTGCCGGTCGGGTCCGCCAGCGCGGCCGTGGACGCGGCGACGGTGAGGGCGAGCGCCGCGGCCGCGGTCGTCAGGCCGGTGAGGACGCGACGGCGTCCGTTCGTGTGTCGGTTCATCGGTGGTGTCCTGTCGGAGTCGGAGCGGGCGTCAGCTGACCTTGAGCACGGCGACGGCGACCGTCGTGCCGGTGCTCTTGGCGCTCTTGGAGCCGGTGTTCTTGATGACGACCGTGTGTGCGGCGAGGTCGCCGCTGAAGCGGAACGTCTTGGTGACGGTCTTCGTCCCGTCCGAGTAGAGGTCGACCGTGGGCGTCTCGCCGTCGACGACGATCTGCACCTTCCCGGCCGTCGGGCCCCCCGTGAACGAGATCGCCAGCTTCTTGCCGTAGACCTTGGCGGTGAGGCTGGCACCCTTCTTGGTGCTCTTCAGGCCCTTGCCGGTCGGCGAGGCGTCGACGCTGTAGGCCTTCCACGTTCCGGACTGCTTGATCTTGGACTCGCTCGGCGCGTGCGTGCCGGCCGCGAGGGCGCCCTTGGGCACCGAGCTGCCGCTGAGGACGACCGGCCGGGTCGCCGTGGTGGTTCCGTCGCCGTTGGTGGCTGTCACCGTGATCGTGGCGTTGCCGGCGCTGAGGCCCGCGGTCGGGACGTCTGCGGTCCAGATGTTGCCGGCGCCCTTCGTGGCGTGCGCGGTGGCGGAGCCGATCTTGACGGTGACCCCGGAGACGGTGCCACCGGTGGCATAGGCGGTCACCGGCACGGTGGCACCCCCGATGGAGACCGTGGCGTCGCGGGTCGGCGTACGGACGAACAGGGAGGGGCCGGGGTCGGCGGTCGGGGCGAGCGCAACGCCGCGGAACTCGGTGCCCGCCGCCGCAGAGGCCAGGACCGTGGGAGCCCCGGCGCCGAACGTCGAGCCCGCTCCGCTCGGGTCGGTGAGCGCGAGCAGCTTGGCCGGCGTCGTGACCGCGAGGCTCACCGAGGAGCCGTCGACGTCGGCGACGAGCCCGGACACACCAGGCACGTCGACACTTCCGGCGAGGGTCCAGGTCGAACCGCTGTAGCGGTACTTGTCGACCGTGCCGGCCCGCTCGGCGGCGTTGGCCAGGTAGATCGTGTCGGCGGTGGTGCCGTTCCAGCCGACACCCGGGCTGAGGTCGAGCACGGCGTAGCCGTAGGTGAGGAGGTTGGCGGGCAGCCCCGGCACCTCGGTCAGGTTGCCGCCGGAGCCGACCAGCGCCAGCCGGTCGTCGAGGATCCCGCTCGTGAACAGGCCCCCGGCCTGGTAGCTCAGCTGGTTGAGGTTGCTGCCTGCTCCCCCGGCCGACACCGACGTGCTGCTGCCACCGAGCGTCGCGGCCAGCACGCCGCCGTTGCCACCGGTGGCAAGGATGTCGTCGCCGTTCTCGGTGACGGCGGAGCGCACGATCGACGGAGCCCCGGCACCGGTCAGCGCTGTGCTCGTGTCGACGCCGCCGTGGGCGTCGACGATGCCGACCACCCGCGCGACGGTGCCGGGCGCGGTGGCGGTCAGCGAGGTGCCGCCCGGACCGGTGGCGCCCGGCGCGGCCGCGTAGCCGGTGACGCTCACGAACCGACCGTCCGGCGAACGGGAGATGAGGCCCTCGGAACGGGACTCCCCTGCCGCAGTGAGCGGCAGGTTGCCGTCGGCCGCGGTCGTCGGCAGCGCGGTGGAGCCGACCGGCGCACCGCTCGGACTGAATTCGTCGACGAAGACGGGCGCGGCGGCGTTGGACAGCGTCCCGCCCGGCGCGCCCACCCGGTAGACGACGAGGTCGCCGCCGGTGAAGCCGGCGGCCTCGGCCGAGGGGGTCGACGTGAGCAGGGGGATCCCGATGGCGGCCGTGCCGAGGGCGACGGTGACGCCGAGGATGCGCAAACGGATGCGCATGAGTGCCTCGCTAGCAGGTGAGGGCGGCATGGCCGCGAAACTGAAGGGCACCCGAGAACCGCTCTTTGTCGAGCGACTTGGAGTACTTAAACCATCGGCCGACGCCCCCTGCAACTCGAAACGCCCCATGGAAGGTGATCGGTGCACCCCCGGAAGGCAACACCTCTCGTCGGGCCCCGGATCGGCCACAGTGGTCTAGCCAGCCGGGACCCTCTCCGCACCGCTGATCGGCCAGGATGAGGGGCGTGCTCGGACTCGAGATGGTCGTGCTGCTGGGGGTCGCCCTGGTCATGGCGGGCGCTCTGGCGCGCCGCTACCCGATCGCGCCGGCGATCCTGCTCGTCCTGGTCGGCGTGCTGGTCGGCTTCGTGCCGCACCTACGTCAGGCGCAGCTGCCACCGGAGGTCGTGCTGCTGCTGTTCCTCCCGGCGCTCCTCTACTGGGAGAGCCTGACCACCTCCCTGCGGGAGATCCGCAACAACCTGCGCGTCGTGGTGCTGACCAGCACCGTGCTCGTGCTCGCCACGGCCGCCGCGGTCGCCGTGGCGGCGCACGCTCTCGGCCTCGGCTGGGGGCCGGCCTGGGTGCTCGGAGCCGCGCTCGCACCGACCGACGCGACCGCCGTGGGCGTCCTGGCTCGCGGCCTGCCGCGTCGGACGGTCACGGTCCTGCGCGCCGAGAGCCTGATCAACGACGGCACCGCGCTGGTGCTCTACGGGCTCGCAGTCGGCGTCACCGTCGGTGAGCAGGACCTGACCGGCTGGCACGTCACCTGGCTGCTGGTGCTGTCCTACGGCGGCGGCATCGTGGCGGGCGGCCTCGTCGGCCTGATCAGCTGGCAGGTCCGCGGGCGGATGGACGACCCGATGCTCGAGGGCATCGCGATGCTCGTGACCCCGTTCGCCGCGTTCCTGCTGGCCGACGAGATCCATGCGTCGGGGGTGCTCGCGGTCGTCTCGTGCGGGCTGTTCATGAGCCAGGTGACGCCGCGGATCACCGGAGCGCTCACCCGTCAGATCGTCGTCCCGTTCTGGGCACTCTCGACCACGGTGCTCAGCAGCGTCCTGTTCGTCCTTGTCGGGCTCTCTGCCCAGGGGGCCTTCCGCAACCTCACCAGCACCTCGCTGCTGCGGGCACTGGTCGACACGCTCGTGGTGACCGCCGTGGTGATCGCGGTGCGGTGGGTCTGGACCTACACCACGCCGTACCTGATCAGGCTCCTCGACCGCCGGCCGGCCCAGCGGCTGCGCCGGATCGGTGCTCGTCAGCGGACGGTGAACGCAACGGCCGGCTTCCGCGGTGCCGTGTCGCTCGCCGCCGTGCTCGCCGTGCCGAACCACCTGGACTCCGGCGTGCCGTTCCCCGACCGGGACCTCATGGTCCTGGTCACCTGCGGCGTCATCGTGCTGAGCCTGCTGCAGGCGCTGCTCCTGCCGGCAGTCGTGCGGTTCGCCCGGCTGCCCGAGGACACCTCGGTCGCCGAGGAGCTCCAGCTGGCCGAGATCCTCACCCTCGATGCGGCGATCGATGCCCTCGACGCCACCGCCGCCGAGCTGGGGAGCAGCGAGAAGGTGGTCGCGCGCGTCCGCCACGAGCTCGACAAGCAGCGCACGCTGCTCGCCGCGGGCGCCCCCGACGATCCCGTGGTCGAGCACGACGACCAGTACACGAGCCTCACCCTTGCCCTGATCGGCCGCCGCCGCGAAGCGCTGCTCGAGCTGCGCGACGAGCAACGGATCGACGACATCGTGCTGCGTCAGGTGCAGGCGCGGCTCGACATCGACGAGGTGCGGATCTCACGCGCGAGCCCGGTCGAGTAGCCGGCCGTCAGGAGGAGGCAGGCTCCTCGTGGTGGAAGTGGTGCACCTCGGCGTCGTCCCCCGGGTAGACGAGCGCCTCGTGCCCGGTGTCGGACCAGCGGACGACGTACGGCGGCGACCCGTCGGGGTGCCGCACCTCCAGGACCTCGCCGTCGCGGATCGGGCTGCCCACCCGGTTGCTGCGCACGATCAGGCGATCTCCGACTGCTGCGTACATGGCTCCGACCTCCTCGGTGTGGGTTCCAACGTCCGCCGCGGAGCGGCGGCGAGGGAGAGGCGGAGGACCCGAGAAGAGGGGTCGATGGACCGTCGTCGCGTGCCACGACGGCGACCGAACCTGGGATCGGCGCACGCGCGGAGAGGCGGACATGGACAGCACCGGGACGCAGAGATCACGCGCCAGGGCATGACCTGGGCGATCACCAACTGGCTGCTGGACGCCATCTGCCCTGCTCGTGCCCGCCATGGTGGCCGCGGGCGCTTCCACGGGCGCGAGCCTCGCCGGGGTGCTGACCTGGCGACTGCTCCAGTTCTGGCTCCCCATGCCCGCCGGCGCGCTCTGCTGGGCCTCGCTCACCCGGCGACAACCGTCGAGCCTGCTCCCTGCACGCACGCGGAAGACCCCGTTGTGAAGAGCGCTCTCGCGCTTTTCACAACGGGGTCTTGTCACGTGCGTGGAGCTGCGGGGAATCGAACCCCGGTCCTCGAGCGCCGAACCAGGTCTTCTCCGGGTGCAGTCAGTGCTGTCGTGTTGCTCGGCCCCGGCGCTCGCACTGACACGTCGCCGACAGGCCCAGCCGGGTTTGAGTCCCGCGTCACCCTCCCGGCGAGAGTGACGCAGCAAGTCTCCTAGCTGACGCCTGGGTCCGGGACGGAGACAGATGCCCGGTCAGACGCTTCGATCACCGCTCAGGCGGCGAGAGCGAAGGAACTGCGCTTAGCGTTGGCAGTTATTTGTTTCCAGCGGCGTTAACGAGATGACGCTGGCTCCTCGACCCGCTTCCCCTGGAACTAGCGTCCCAAGTCGAAACCGATCAGCCCCTATGGATTTGTCAACCGTTGCCAGTCTACGGGTGTCAACCGCCGGAGCGCCCGAGAGATTCCAGGTCGAGCAGCCGGACGGCGTTGTTCCAGGTCACGTCGCGCAGCCAGTCGTCCCCCAGACCGAGGGCGGCGAGGCCGTCCAGCTGCTCGCGGTAGGCGAACGGGATCGTCGGGAAGTCCGACCCCCACACCACCCGGTCCTGCAGGTCGCCCAGCCGCGGCACCAGATCCTCGGGATAGGCGCCGTGGCCGTCAGCGAAGAAGTCGCTGAACGCCATCGAGGTGTCCAGGAGCACGCTGTCGTGCCGCTCCGCCAGCACCAGGAACTCCTCCCACTCCGGCGCGCCCATGTGCGCGACGACCAGGCGCAGCCGCGGGTGCCGGGCGAGGACCCGGGCGGTCGAGGCCGACCCGGTGTACGGCGTACCGACCGGGCCGGAGCCGGCGTGGACCACGATCGGCGTACCCGCCTCGGCGAGGGTCCCCCACACCGGCTCGAGGAGGGGGTCGTCGAGGTGGAACGCCCCGACCTGGAGGTGGGCCTTGAAGACCCGCACCCCGTCGGCCACGAGCTCGGGGACGTACGCCGCCGCCTCGGGCTCGGGGTAGAACGTCGCGGACCGCAGCACCGCCGGCTCCTTCGCCGCGAGGTCGCGCGACCAGTCGTTGAGGAAGCCGGCGACGCCCGGCTTGTGGGCGTAGGGCAGCGTCGGGAACCGCCGCACGCCCGCCTCCCCCAGGAACGCGCGCCGCTCCTCCGCCGTACCGCGGTAGCGGATGGGCCACGGCCGGCCGATCAGGTCGCCCTCGCTGTCGAACTCGCGCCAGACCGCGGCCTCGATCCGCGGGGGCAGGAAGTGGACGTGCAGGTCGATCAGCCCCGGGAGCCCGAGCTCCTGCCAGAACGCCCGGACGTCCTCGGCGTCAGTCACGCATGCCCTTCAGCCGCCGACCGAGCTCGACCTGCTTCTCGCGGTCGGCCTCGCGGCTGGCGATGGCCTGCCGCTTGTCCCAGCTCTTCTTGCCCTTGGCGACGCCGATCTCGACCTTCGCGCGGCCCTTGACGAAGTACAGCGACAGCGGCACCACGGTGTGGCCCTTCTCGCTGACCTTGCGGTCGATCTTGTCGATCTCCGACTTGTGCAGCAGCAGCTTGCGCTTGCGGCGCGCGGCGTGGTTGGTCCAGGTGCCCTGGGCGTACTCGGGGATGTGCACGCCGTGCAGCCAGGCCTCGCCGCCGTCGATGTCGACGAACCCGTCGGTGAGGTTCGCCCGGCCCATCCGCAGCGACTTGACCTCCGTGCCCTGCAGGACCAGGCCGGCCTCGTAGGTGTCCTCGATGAGGTAGTCGTGCCGTGCCTTCTTGTTGGACGCGACGATCTTGTGATCCGCCCCGTCCTTGGCGGCCTTCGCGGCCGTCTTCTTCGCTGCCCTGCTCATCCGTCCATTGTCCCAGGGAGGGTCAACGGGGTATCAGCGGACGGGAGGGGTGGGTGGACGAATCATCACGGTATGCAGGCGATTGGCCGCTTCCCACGTGGAGCTCCGCACGGGAAGTGCGCACTCACCTGCATACCGTGATGATTCGGCCGCGGCCGCGACCGCCCGCCCGGCCCTACAGGTACTGCATGGGGTCGACGGGCGTGCCGTTGCGCTCGACGATGAAGTGCAGGTGGCAGCCGGTGGCCCAGCCGGTCTGGCCGACGTACCCGAGGACCTGGCCGCGGGCGACGTGGGCGCCCTGGCCGACCTTGTAGCTCGACATGTGGTTGTAGACCAGCGTGATCGTGTCACCGTTGATCTTGCCGATGGCGAGGTAGAGACGGTTGCCGTAGACCGAGTCGTAGTGCTCGTCGATGACGGTCCCACTGGCCGACGCGACCAGCGGAGCCCCGCACGGCGCGCCGAAGTCGGTGCCGTTGTGCAGGCCCCAGTAGCCGTAGATCGGGTGGATCCGCCACCCGAAGGGCGAGGTGACCGGCCCGCTGACCGGCGGCATCAGCAGCCCGTCGGCGGGACCGACGTAGCTGCCGCTCTGCTGCTGGGAGAGCCGCAGGATCTTGTCCTTGATGCGGTTCTCCCGGGCTTGCAGCCGCTCGAGCGCCTCCCGGTCGTGGCGGCGCGCGTTCAGCGCGGCGCGCCGCGCGTGCGTGCGCTCGAGCACGAGCCGGTCGACCCGCTCCTTGGTGTCCCGGGCGTCGCTGACCAGCCCGGCCACCCGGTGCACGGTGCGGTCGGCGGCGTCCTTCTTGTGCTGGACGGCGTTGCGGGCCGCCTCGACGTCGTCCTTGTGGTCCTCGACCGCGGCCTCCGCGACCTGCAGGGCGTCGAGCGTGTCGCTCTCGAGCCCGACGACCAGGCCGCTGGCGGTGTCGGTGGTCATGACGTCCTCGACCGAGCCGGAGTCGAGGTAGGAGCTGATCGTCTGCAGGACCGGGTTGCCGTCCGTCGCCTGCTCGAGCACGGTGCCGCGCACCTGCTGCCTTTGGTTCTCGACCTCGGCCTTCGCGTCGCGCAGCGCCTGGGCCGCCTTGTCCAGCCGCGCCTGCGCCTCCTTGAGCTCGCGCTGCAGCCGGGCCGCCTGCTTGCGTGCGGCGCCGAGCCGGTCACGGACGCGCTCCAGCCGGGCACGCGCCTGGCTCAGCTCGTGCTGGGCACCCTCGAGCCGGGCCGTGGCCCGCGAGTAGCTCTTGCTGGACTCGTCGAGGTCGTGCTGCGCGGAGTGGAGCCGGCCCTGCACCAGGTGCTGGCGGTGCTTGAGCACGTGCTCGTGGTGGTGGTCGTCGGCACTCGCAAGGGGTACGGCGACCGCCGCGCTCGCGAGCACGAGGACGGCAGAGACCGCCAGCCGCTTGGGGAAGAAGGGCACGGCACAGCTTTCAGCGTTCGGGGAAGAGAACGCTCCGACCGTATCCGGCGCGGATCAGACTTTGACGTATTTGCGCGTCAGCAGGAGTGTCGGGATCAGGGTCAGCGCCGGGCCGAGCAGGGCGATGCCCGGGGGCACCACGCCGATCAGCGCCTGGACGTAGTCGTCCCAGCCGATCCAGGGCAGGAACGAGACGCTCTCCTGGAGCCTCTGGTGGATGCCGAACCACTCGAACGCGGCCAGCGCGCCGGAGGCCATCGCGACGCCGATCACCGCGGTCACCAGGGCCTCGAGGAGGAACGGCAGGGCGATGTAGAGGGTCGAGGCGCCCACCAGGCGCATGATCGCGATCTCCCGCCGGCGGGCGACCGCCGCGAGCCGGATGGTGTTGCCGACGAGCAGCAGCGCGGCGAGGAGCAGGACGCCGGCGCCGATCCACGACCCGACCTTGAGCGCGCTCATGATCCCGTAGATCTGCCCCAGCGCCTTGCGCTGGTCGCCGATCCCGCGGACGCCGTCGAGGCCCTGGACGGCGCTGATCACGCCGTCGGCCTTCTGCGGGTCCTTGAGCGTCACCCAGTACGCCGCCGGCCAGCCCTGCACGGTGATCACCGGGTCGGGGCCCTGGAAGACCTCCGGGGAGAAGATCTCCTTGGCCTTGTCGTAGCCCTCCTGCTTGCTCTGGTAGCTGAAGGACTTGACCTCGGGGCTGTTCCGGATCTCCTCCTCGATGCGCTTCCGCTGCGCCTCGGTCGCCTCGCCGCCGGCGCAGTTCGGGCTGTGGCCCGGGTCGTCGTCGACGCAGAGGTTGACCTCGATCTGCAGCTCGCTGCCGAGGGTGTCGGTGGTCAGGTCGGCCTGCCGCTGGATCATCAGGCCGGCGCCGAGCAGGGTGAGCGAGACGAAGATGGTCAGGATCACGGCGAGGTGCATCGACAGGTTGCGGCGCAGGCCGGTGCCGAGCTCGCTGAAGACATAGCGCAGCTGCATGGGGTGACTCTCTCCTGGGTCTTCTCGGCGCTCAGTGCTCGAAGCCGTAGGCGCCGGACGCCTCGTCGCGGACGACCTTGCCCGTCTCGAGCTCGACGACCCGCTTGCGGAACTGGTCGACGATGCCGTGGTCGTGGGTGGCCATCACGACCGTGGTGCCGGTGGCGTTGATGTCCTCGAGCAGGTTCATGATCCCGACCGACGTGGACGGGTCGAGGTTTCCGGTCGGCTCGTCGGCGATGAGGATCATCGGACGGTTGACGTAGGCGCGGGCGATCGCGACCCGCTGCTGCTCACCACCCGACAGCTCGTCCGGCATCCGCGCGGACTTGTCCTTGAGGTCGACCAGCTCCAGCGTCTCCGGGACCAGCCGGTCGAGCTCCTTGCGGGAGCGACCGATCACCTGGCCCGCGAACGCGACGTTCTCGGCGACCGTCTTGTTCGGCAGCAGCCGGAAGTCCTGGAACACCGTGCCGATCTGACGGCGCAGCCGGGGCACCTTCCACCCGGCCATCCGGTTGATCTCCTTGCCGGCGACGTAGACGCGGCCGGTGGACGGCCGCAGCTCGCGGAGCACGAGGCGGAGCGCGGTCGACTTCCCGGAGCCGGACTGACCGACGAGATAGACGAACTCGCCCTTGTCGATGTCGATCGTCACCTGGTCGAGCGCCGGCCGACCGGGCCCGGGGTACTTCTTGGTGACCTTCTCGAAGCGAATCACGCAGCAAGACGGTACGCGACGAAGCTGTGCGGAGCAGAAACGACGGGCCGCGACGGGCCCGGCGTGACGCGCACCACGTTCCGGACCCTTTCGGTGCCGCCACTATCCTCGCCTGATGCCCACGGTCGTCCGCGCGCTCCTCATCGCGCTGCTGCTGACGGGCCTCCCGATCGGCGCCGCGGTGTGGCTGAGCGACGGGGCCGAGCCGACGCCCCGGAGCGAGCCGACGCCGTACGAGTCGATCCCCCTCGAGGACTACGACACGACCGTGGTCGACGTCGCGCGGTCCGGGTTCTGCGACCGGATCTCGCCCGACGCGGTCTCGGCCGCCCTGGGCGCGGACGCGAAGGACAACACCAGCTACGCCAACGGCGACAAGGTCGAGCTGGTGCCGCGGGAGACCGACGTGGCGCACGAGTACGGCTGCACCTACGTCGGCCCGCACGGCACCGAGGCGCGCGCCTGGGTGTTCGCGCCGCCGGTGACCGCCGAGCGCGCGCGCCAGCTCGTCGACGAGGCGACCGGGATCAAGGGCTGCCGAAGGCAGCAGCCCGCGCCGGCGTACGGCGACCCGGGGGTCGCGCTGGTGTGTGGCTACGCCAAGGACGACTTCGCGTCCTACCGCGGCCTGTTCGGCGACGCCTGGCTGACCTGCAGCCTCGGCCTCCCGAGGAGCACGCCCGAGCAGCAGCTGCTCGACCGCACGGGCAAGTGGTGCGTCGCGGTCGCCCAGGCGGCCTCCGGCGGCTAGTTCTCCTCGGCCTTGTCGGCGCCGCGGCGCCAGCGGATGCCGGCCTCGAGGAAACCGTCGATGTCGCCGTCGAACACGGCCTGCGGGTTGCCGGTCTCGTAGCCGGTGCGCAGGTCCTTGACGATCTGGTAGGGGTTCAGCACGTAGTTGCGCATCTGGTCGCCCCAGCTCGCGGCGACGTCGCCCTTGAGGTCCTTCTTGAGGGCGGCCTCCTCGGCCTTCTTCTTGGCGAGCAGCTTGGCCTTGAGCACGATCATCGCGGCGGCCTTGTTCTGCAGCTGCGACTTCTCGTTCTGGCAGGACACGACGATGCCGGTGGGGATGTGCGTGAGGCGCACCGCGGAGTCGGTGGTGTTGACCGACTGACCGCCCGGGCCGCCGGAGCGGAAGACGTCGGTGCGGATGTCGTTCTCGTCGACCTCGATCTCGTCGGTCTGCTCGAGCTGGGGGACGACCTCCACCGCGGCGAACGACGTCTGGCGACGGCCCTGGTTGTCGAACGGGCTGATCCGGACCAGCCGGTGGGTGCCGGCGTCGACGGAGAGGGTCCCGTAGGCGTAGGGCGCGTGGATCGCGAACTCGGCGGACTTGATGCCCGCCTCCTCGGCGTAGGAGACGTCGTAGACCTCGACGGGGTACTTGTTGCGCTCGGCCCAGCGCGTGTACATCCGCATCAGCATCTCGGCGAAGTCGGCCGCGTCGACGCCGCCGGCGCCCGCGCGGATCGACACGATCGCCTCGCGCTCGTCGTACTCGCCCGACAGCAGCGTGCGGACCTCGAGCGCCTCGACGGCCTTCTTGATCTTGCCGAGCTCGACCTCGGCCTCGGCGGCCGCGTCGGCGTCGCCCTCCTCGACGGCGAGCTGGACCATGATGGCGAGGTCCTCGACCCGGCCCTTCAGCGCGGCGAACCGCTCGACCTGGCCCTGGAGCAGCGAGAGCCGGCCGGTGACCCGGGTGGCGTTGGCCTGGTCGTCCCACAGGTCGGGGGCGGCCACCTGGGTCTCGAGCTCGGAGATCTCGCGCTCCATCCCGGGCAGGTCGAGGACCTGCTCGATGGTGCTCATCGTCGCGGTGAGCTGCTTGATCTCGGTGTCGTAGTCGGGGCCTGCCACAAGGGTCAAGGTTACGGGCACGCCGTGCCGGGCGGCGAAACGCGGATCCCGGGCGCCGACGGCGCTCGCCGGAATTCTTTTTTCGCTTGTTTCTGACAACTGCTGGCGCGCCCTGTCAGAGCCTGCTTACATGCGCATGCCGCGGCGCAATCCGTCGTCCGCTTTCTCGGGGGCTACTTCATGGGGAAGAACGGACGGGGTTCCACGCATGCTCTCTGCGCTCCTGATCGACCGACGCTCGAACGACGGCAGGAGGGACGCACGACGGCGACGACTCGCCCTGGTCGGCGCGCTCGCCGCCGTCCTTGCCGGCTTCGTGGCCGTCGCACCGGCGGCGCCCGCCGGCGCCGTCCAGGCGACCGGTGACGACGTACCGGTCTGGAGCGCCGGCTCCTCGTGGACCTACGCGACGACGTTCCACTACGTCGCCGACGGCACCGACGTCTCCCTCAACGAGGACGTCACCTATGCGGTGGCCGGGACGCAGACGTTCGCCGGCCAGGACGCCTACCGGCTGAACATCTCCGGCACCATCACCGGCGGGAGCGGCTCGGCGCAGGTCGAAGGCGTCGGCAACGTGAGCCTCTCCAACTTCAGGGGCACGGTCTCGGGGACCCGCTACGTCCGCCGCTCCGACCTGGCGATGCTGCAGGAGAGCCAGCACCAGGACCTCACCGGCACCGCGAAGCTCGGCATCCTCTCGCAGGGCATCACGGCCACCATCGACCTCCAGATGACGCCCCAGCAGGGCTGGCGCGTCCTCGACTTCCCGCTCGAGGCGGGCCAGGGCTGGCACAACGGCGCGAACGTCGACTACACCGGCGGCTTCGACTACCAGGCCGGGTCGATCGCCAGCGGCTCCTCTCCCTTCGACGGCACCTTCGTCTTCGACCAGCCGGCCAGCGTCACCAACGGCACGGCGTCGGTCCCCGCCGGCAACATCGCGTCCCGCGTGGTGACCTCGCACAGCTCCGACGGCACCACGATCGACGACCACTGGTACTCCCCCGCCCACAAGTACGACGCCCGCGAGCTCCTGCAGCTGCCGCTGGACGGCGGCTCCCTGACCATCGACCGCAAGCTGTCCTCGTCGGCGGTCCCGGCGGCCGGCGGCATCACCGAGACCATCACGCCGTCGCTGTCGTGCGCCGGTGGGGACGTCACGGTCAGCGGCAAGGTGAGCAGCGGCGCGGCCGGCGTGCCGGTCTCGATCTCCCTGGACCGCTCCCCGGTCTCGGCCGGCGCGAGCACGACCGCGAGCGCGACCACCACCTCGGGCGGCAACTACTCGGCGACGCTCCAGGCGCCGGCCGCCAGTGACGGGATGGCCAAGAGCGGCGCCCGGGCCAGCTGGGGTGTCCTGGTCACCGGTGGCGGCGGGGTCAACGCCGCGACGCTGGTCGTGACCCCTCAGGACTGCACCACGCTGGCCTACGACGGCCCGACGAGCGCCGCGCAGGGCGACACCGTCACCGCCCACGCCACGCTCGTCGACCTGGCCGGCGGCGACGTCGCCGGGCGCACCGTCACCTTCAGCCTCGCGGGCGGCGCCTCGGTGAACGCGACGACCGACGCCGCCGGGGTCGCCCAGGCGAACCTGCCCGTCGCCGGGCCGCCGCGCAGCACCACGATCACGGCGAGCTTCGCCGGGACCTCCGGCCTGACCGCCGCCAGCAGCACCGCGGCGTTCACGGTCGGCACCATCGCGACCACCACCGCCGTGGTCGCCGACCCGCCCGTCGTGACCATCGGCGACGGCGTCCGGTTCACCGCGACCGTCACCCCGGCGCACGGCGCCACCCCGCAGGGCTCGGTGCAGTTCAACGTCGACGGTGCCGACTTCGGCGCCGCCGTCCCGCTGAGCGGCGGCTCCGCCACCAGTCCGGCGCTGTCCACCCTCCCGCTCGGCAACCACACGGTGACCGCGTCCTACGGCGGCTCCGCCGACGACTCGCCGAGCACCTCCGCGGCGTTCACGTTCCGGGTGCGGGAGCCGCTCAAGCCCACGACCACCACCTCGGCGGTGTCCCCGTCGAGCGCCGTCCACGGCCAGGACGTCACCCTGTCCGCCTCCGTCAGCGCCGCCACGGGCACCCCGACGGGTGAGGTCGTGTTCAAGGTCGGCGCCGATGAGGTCGGCCGGGCCCCCGTGAGCGCATCGGGCGACGCGAGCGTCACCGTCACCGACCTGCCGGTCGGCAGCAACGCGGTGGTGGCGACGTACACCGGCGACGACGTGTACGACGCCAGCTCGGCCGCACCGCGCACCGTGAACGTCGCCAAGGCCGACGTGACCGTCACGCTCGGCGCCTCGTCGACGCACACCGTCGCCGGCCAGGCAGTCGCCTACAACGCCTCCGTCGCGGTCGACGCGCCCGGTGGCGGCACGCCCGACGGCACCGTCCAGCTCGCCGTCGACGGCTCCGACGTGGGAGGTCCGGTCCCGCTGAGCAACGGCTCGGCGACCTTCCCGGCCGTCACCTCCCTCGGCGCCGGCAGCCACACCGTCAAGGTGACCTACGCCGGGACCGCCGACTACGCCGGCGGCTCCGACCAGATCCAGCAGACCGTCACGCAGGCGGACACGACCACCACCGTGGTCGCGACGCCGTCGCCGTCGGTCCAGGACCAGAACGTCGAGCTGCAGGCCGTCGTCTCCGCCGTCGCGCCCGGCGCCGGCTCCCCGACCGGGACGGTCACCTTCCTCTCCGACGGCGACCCCGTCGGCTCCGCCCCGCTGACGGCGACCGGGGCCGGGAGCACCGCGACGCTCGATCTCAGCGACCTCGCGCCCGGCTCGCACCAGGTCATCGCGCGCTATGCCGGCGACAGCGACTACCGCGCCAGCGACTCCGAGGCGATCAGCCACACGGTCATCGAGGGCACCGCGGTCGTGGAGACGTCGACGGCGCTCACCTCGAGCGAGAACCCGTCGACGTACGGCTCCCTGATCACCTTCCGCGCCGCCGTCACCGCGGCGGACGGCAGCACACCGGCCGGCTCGGTGCAGTTCTCCGTCGACGGCACCGACGTGGGCGACCCCGTCCCTGTCGACGGCGACGGCGTCGCGGAGAGCCCCGCCCTCGCGTCACCCGACCCTGGTGACCACACGGTCATCGCCGCGTTCCAGGCCGACACCGGCTACACCGGCAGCGGCGACATCCTCACCCAGACCGTCGAGTCCGCGGGCGTCGACGTCTCCCTGACGTCGTCCGCCCCCGACGCCGAGGTCGGGCAGCAGGTGAGCTTCACGGCGACCGTGGCGTCCCAGGTCGTCGGCACCGGTACGCCGACCGGCTACGTCCAGTTCGCGGTGGA
Organism: Nocardioides panacisoli; assembly: GCF_039537325.1. Classification (GTDB taxonomy): domain Bacteria; phylum Actinomycetota; class Actinomycetes; order Propionibacteriales; family Nocardioidaceae; genus Nocardioides; species Nocardioides panacisoli. The sequence continues at coordinate 225,953 of NZ_BAABAH010000005.1, read as the reverse complement.
CGGCCAGCCGCTCGGCGACGCGGTCGGGCTGCAGGGCGGCACGGCGCACAGCCCGGTCGTCTCCGACCTCGCACCCGGCAGCCACCGGGTGACCGCGCTGTACTCCGGCGACACGCACTTCGCCCCACGCCTGGTCGAGCTCGACCAGGCGGTGCACCGGCTGGCCACGAGCACGGCGCTGCAGGTGACCCCGAGCTCCCCGACGTACGGCGACGCGGTGACCCTCAAGGCGACGGTGACCCCGGCGCACGCGGGCCACGGCACGCCGACGGGCGCGGTCCGGTTCACCGACGGAAGCACGGTCCTGGCGACCGTCGCGGTCGCGCCCGGCAGCGGCGGCACCGCCGTCGCGTCGCTGACCACCTCGGCGCTGCACGCCGGCAGCCACACGCTGCGGGCGTCGTACCTGCAGGACCCGGTGTTCGCGGCGAGCGACTCGCCGGCCGTCCAGGTGACCGTCGCCAAGCAGTCGACGGCGCTGAAGGCGGACCCGGCCGTCGTGTCCCTGACGCCGCTCGGCCTGCCCCTCGGGCAGCTGCGGGTCACCCTCACCGGCGGCGGCCAGCCGCTGCCGGGGGCGGCCGTGCAGTTCAAGGTCGGCACCAAGGTCGTCTGCACGACCACGACCGACGCGCTCGGCGTGGCCACCTGCAACGCGGCGAGCCAGGTCCTCAACCTCGTCGCCGCCGGGGGCTACACGGCCTCCTTCGCCGGCGATCCCGACCATCTGTCCGCCTCGGCCCACGGCGCGATCCTCAAGTGACGCGGACCGCGGAAAGGAACTCCGTCATGCGCAAGCTGATCTCCCTCCTCACCACCCTCGCCCTCCCGGTCGCGCTGCTGGCGCTGCTGGCCGGCCCCGCCTCCGCCGACATCTCGGCGCCCGCCGACGGCGCGGTCCTCCGCGGCAACGCGACGCTGTCGGCCGGCGGAGCCTCCGACGGCACCCTGTGCGCCAACGCCAGCAGCCCGCAGACCACCCTGCAGCTGATCAACTCCGGCGGCACGGTGGTGTTCGAGAGCGTGCAGGGCGGGACCGGCGCCAAGAGTGCCGCGATCGACACCCACAACTACGCCAACGGCGCCTACACGGCACGCGCGATCGAGCGGAACAGGTCCGGGTTCGTCTTCTGCTCCAACAACACCAAGACGACCAACCGCTCCGTCACGATCGACAACATCACCCAGCTGTCCTACTCGGGAGCGACCGAGGGCGCGCAGAACACCTCCGTCACCGTCAAGGCGACGCTGACCGACCCGAACCTCTCCGGCTCGGTCCTGGCCAACCGCACCGTCACCTTCTCCCTGTCGGGCGGCACGTCGGTCAACGGCACCACCGATGCCAACGGCGTCGCGACCGCCTCGCTCCCGGTCTCGGGACCGCCGCGGACCGCGACGGTGACGGCCTCGTTCGCGCAGACGACCTTCTACAAGGGCTCGACCGCCTCCTCGCAGTTCACGGTCGAGAAGAACGCCAGCACGACGACCCTGGACGCCCCGGCGCCCGTCGTGCACGGTCAGGCGACCTCCTTCACGGCGCACGTCGCGCACGTGGACGGCACCAGCAACCCCACGGGAACCGTGCAGTTCACCGTCGACGGGGACCCGTTGGGTGCGCCCGCCCCGGTCTCGGGAGGTACGGCGACCTCGCCGACCACCTCCCAGCTCAGCACGGGCGACCACACCGTCCGGGCGACCTACAGCGGTGACGGGAACCTGCTGGGCAGCAGCGCCTCGGCCGTGACCCAGACCGTCGGCAAGGCGCCGACCACGACGAACCTGGCCAGCTCGGGCTCGCCGACCGTCACGGGCGAGGCGGTCACGTTCACCGCCACCGTCGCCGTGGCCGCGCCCGGTGCGGGCCAGCCGGCCGGCGGCGTGCAGTTCAACGTCGACGGCGCTCCCTACGGCACCGCCGTCACCCTGACCGGCGACACCGCCCAGCTGACGATCGCGAACCTGCACCCGGGCAACCACGAGGTGCGGGCGACGTACAACGGGAACGGCGACTTCGCCACCAGCTCCTCGGCCGTGCTGACCCACGGCGTCGACCGGGCGGCCACCACCGTCACGCTCGGCACCTCCGACGCCGATGCCGTCGCGGGCGAGCCGCTCACGTTCACCGCGGACGTCGACGTCGCCGGTCCCGGCGCGGGCAACCCGACCGGGGTCGTCCAGTTCTCAGCGGACGGCCACCCGATCGGCGGCCCGGTGCCGCTGAGCAACGGCACCGCCGTCTCGCCGCCGACCGGGCTGGACGCCGGGACGCACGAGATCACCGCCGACTACCAGGGCGACGACGACTTCGCGGGCGCGACGGCCGCGCTCCAGCAGGAGGTCGCGGCCGCGCACACCACCACGACGGTGACGACGTCGCCGAGCCCCTCGGTCTTCGGCCAGCCGGTCACGATCCGCGCGGTCGTGCGGCCGGTCAGCCCGGCCACCGGCACCCCGGAGGGGGCGGTCCAGCTCACCATCGACGGTCAGCCGGGCGCGTTCGAGACCCTGGTCGACGGCGCCGCGGAGATCGACACCGCGACGCTGTCGCGCGGCAGCCACGAGATCAGCGCCCGCTACTTCAGCGCCGACCCGAACTTCGTCACCAGCACCTCCGACCCCGTCGAGCACGTCGTCAACAAGGCGGCGACGCGGACCACGGTCGAGAGCTCCTCGCCGACGTCGGTCTTCGGGCAGCCGGTGACCTTCACGGCGACGGTCTCGGTGCAGGCGCCGGGCGCGGGCTCCCCGTCGGGCACGGTGACGTTCACCGACGGCTCGACCGTCCTCGGCACCGCGCCGGTCGACTCGAGCACCGGCGAGGTCGCCTCGATCACCACCGACGTCCTCACGGTCGGGCAGCACGCCGTGGTTGCGACGTACGACGGGGACGACAGCTTCCTCGGCAGCACCGGGTCGGCCCAGCAGAAGGTCAACCGGGCCCAGACGTCGCTGGTCGTCGACTCCTCGGTGAACCCCGCGCAGTCGGGTCAGAGCGTGCGGTTCACCGCCACGGTCAGCCCGGTCGCGCCGGGCGCCGGCGTCCCGTCCGGGACCGTGCGGTTCACCGTCAACGGCGCCAACCTCGGCTCTCCGGTCACGCTGAGCGCAGGCCGGGCCACGAGCAGCGCGTTCGCGTCGCTCTCGCCCGGCACCTACAAGATCGAGGCCGCCTATGCCGGTGACGCCCGGTTCGTCGGCAGCACCGGGACCCTCGACCAGGGCGCCGGGCAGAACGTCACGAAGGGCGACACCGCGATGACACTGGTGTCCGACGCGCCGTCGTCGGCCTACGGCCAGCCGGTGACGTTCACCGCCCAGGTGTCCGCGGTCGCCCCGGCGACCGGCAAGCCGAGCGGGACCGTGCAGTTCTGGGAGGGCCAGAAGCTGCTCGGTGCGACCGGTCTCACCGCGACCGGGCCCGGCACCAGCCAGGCCTCGTTCGTGACGTCCACGCTGAAGCCGGGCGACCACTCGATCCGGGCGGTCTACCTCGGGAACTTCAACTTCAACGGCCAGACGGCGTCCGCCGTGCAGACCGTCGGAGGGATCCCGACGGTCACCGGCATCGAGGGCTCGCCCAACCCGGCGACCTACGGCGACGACGTCACCTTCACGGCCGTGGTCTCGGCTCCGGCGGACGCCGCGGCGACGCCGGCCGGGACGGTCACGTTCACCGACGGGTCCACCGTGCTCGGCACCGCTGCCGTCCAGGTCGCGGACGGGCACAGCCGGGCGAGCATCACCGTCCACGGGCTCGGCGCCGGCACCCACCACGTGGTGGCGAGCTACTCCGGTGAGCCGAGCTACCTCGCGAGCGCCTCGCCGGCGTACGACGAGGTGGTCGCGCAGGCCGCGACGACGCTCACCGCGCGGACGGCGTACACCGATCCGGTCCACGACCAGATGGCCCGGCTGACGGCGACGCTCACCGGCCCGGGCGGCCGGCCGATCGCCGGCGAGGTGGTGTCGTTTTCGACGACGCAGCTGCTCGACCAGGGCGTCTACCCGCTCTGCGAGGCGACCACCGACGCCGACGGCGTGGCCACCTGCTGGACGGTCGCCGGGATGTGGCAGCGGATCGAGGACAACGGTTATGACGCCAGGTTCGCCGGCTCGGCGAATTTCCTCTCCTCGGGGGATCACGCGCAGCTGGTCGGCAGTGCACACTGATAAGCAGAAGCGAGAGAGGGAAACCTGAGAATCAGCCAAATCGCACCCCGTTGCGCGACATTTGCGGGCACGCTTTGGTCCTGACTCCCAGACGACCCGACCCGAGGGGAAGCGGATGCCCGACCAGCCACGCCACAGCGCACGACCGATCGGTCGTGCGCTGCGGCGCGCACCCGGGTCCCGCCGGACCGTCCTGACGGCCCTGCTGGCCTCCGGCACGCTCACCGCGGGCGTCGTCACGGCAGCGGCCCTCTCGCTGACCTCGGCCGGACCCACGGACGTCTCCGCGACGCCGGTCGACGCCAGCGCGCCGACCTCGTCTGCGGACGCGGCTCTCGAGTCGCCGGCGACCCTCGACCACGGAGCGCACGTCGACGTCCGCGTCTCGCCGGTCGCCGACGTCCGGGCCGACCTGGCGGCCATCCCGCTGCCGGCGATGTCGGCCTACCAACGCGCCGCCGACGTGATCGACCGCGCCGACCGGAGCTGCCACCTCGACTGGACCGTGCTCGCCGGCGTGGGGCAGGTCGTCAGCCAGCACGGCCTGGTGGACGGCGCCCGGATGACCCACCGCGGCGTGGTCAAGCCGGCCCTGGTCGGCAAGGTGGTCCGCAACAACGCCGGGCAGCGGCTGACCGACACCGACGCCGGACGGCTGGACGGCGACAAGCGGCACGACCGCGCGGTCGGACCGATGCTGCTCGCCCCCTCGACCTGGAACGTGGTCGGCGTGGACGCCGACGGCGACGGGAAGCGCAACCCGCAGGACGTCGACGACGCCGCCCTCGGCGTGTCCGTGCTGCTGTGCTCGGGACAGCTCGACCTCCGCAAGGACAAGGAGCTCGCCAGGGCGGTGGGCCGGGTCAACGACGACCGCGCGTTCGTGCGCGCGGTCCTGAGCGCGGCCACCGACTACGCCCGGCAGGCGGCGGCGACGCCGGTCACGACCGTGCCCGGTCCGGTCGTCATCCCCACCGACCTCCCGACGCACGTCGCCAACGCCCGGGGCGCCGCTCCGAGCGCGACTCCGTCCGACCCGGTCTCCCCCGCGGCTCCCGGCAGCACGGCGACGAGCATCCCGGGCGGTCCGCACCCGACGCACCCGTCCAGCACCGACACCCCGGACCCGACGGACTCCCCGACCGACGACCCGACCGAGTGCACCATGGACGACCCGAGCAGCACCCCGTCCGACCTGCCGACGGACCAGCCCACCGACGAGCCGACCGACGACCCGTGCGCCACGGACCCCACGGACGAGCCCAGCGACTCCCCGTCGGAGAGCCCCACGCCGTAGCGTTCGGCTCGATGAACCGGATCGCTCCCGCGACGCTCGTCGCCGCCCTCGCCCTGTCCGTGCTGCCCTCGGCGCACGCCGAGGCCGACCGGCCGGCGCGCGTCAGGTCGACGTACGACGGGACGGTGGTGGCGGCCCTCGACTCGCTCAAGGTCAAGCGCGAGCACCGCGACGGCTACGACCGCGACCTGTTCCCGCTGTGGGACTCCCAGGGCGGCGGCTGCAGCACCCGGGACGTCGTGCTGATCGACGAGTCCAAGGACCCCGACACGGCACCGGACGGCGACTGCGACTACACCGGCCGCTGGCGCTCCGCCTATGACGGCGTCACCACGACGGACCCGTCCACCTTCGACATCGACCACCGCGTCCCGCTCGCGGAGGCCTGGGACTCCGGCGCGTGGCGGTGGACGACCGCCACCCGCGAGCGGTACGCCAACGACCTCGGCGACCCGCGACCGTTGATCGCCGTCTCCGCCTCCTCCAACCGGTCCAAGGGCGACCGGGAGCCCCAGGACTGGATGCCCGCCAAGCGGCAGTGCACCTACCTCGTGCAGTGGGTCGTGGTGAAGGTCCGCTGGCACCTCGCCGTGAACAGGCGGGAGAAGCGGTTCGTCGAGCGGGACCTGGGCGACCTCGGCTGCGGCAACCCGACCATCACGGTCCGCCGGGCGCCGGTCCACTACGCCCCCTAGCCCGCTCCGCGCGTCGTAGCCTGAGGGATGCGCGCCGCCGGACTCCTCCTCGTCTCCCTGTCCCTTGCGAGCGCGGCCGTCGTCGTGGGCGGACCGCCCGTGGCCCAGGCGCAGGCTCTCTGCAACGGCCTCGCCGTGACGCTTCCAGGGACCGAGGGCGACGACGTCCTCGATGGCACCGAGGGATCGGACGTGATCGCCGGCGGCGCAGGGTCCGACGTCATCCGTGGTCTCGGTGGCGACGACGTCCTGTGCGGCAACGCGGACGACGACCGGCTCGAGGGCGGAGCGGGCGACGACGTCATCATCGGAGGCGACGACCGCCGCGGTGAGGAGTGGGGCGAGAGCCACTTCTACTACTACGGCGACCTGCTCACGGGAGGCGCCGGCGACGACACCCTCGTCGGCGACGGTCCGGAGGTCACCGGCGACCACCCGCACGGCGACGACACCGTCAGCTACGCCGACTCGGCGCGGGGGGTGACCGTGCGGCTCGACCTGGGCACGGTGACGGGTGAGGGACACGACACCCTCGACACCGTCAGCAGCGTGGTGCTCAGCGACCACGACGACCACGCCGTGCTCGGAGGCGACGGCGCCCAGGTCGACGGAGGAGCGGGCGACGACGTGCTGTCCACGGCCCCGGGCTTCCGGCCTCCGTATCGCGCGACCGATGCCTTGATCGACGGCTACCTCGACGGTGGGTCCGGGGACGACCTGCTCCGGTCGGCCGCGCCTGGGTGGATGCTCCGCGGCAGCGGCGGAGCCGACCGCCTCGTCGCCGGCGGCCGCTCGTCGCTCGACGGCGGGCCCGGCGCCGACGTGGTGGTCGGGTCGCAGGGCGCCGACGACATCGCGACCGCGGGTCCGGGCCGCGACTCGGTCCGCGCCCGCGGTGGGGCCGACCTGCTGCTCCTCGGCAGGGCGTCCGAGGACCAGCTCGCTCCGGTGGATGCCGATCTCGGCGACGGCGCGGACACCGTCGAGGTGCACGTCAGCCCGCGGGACGGCACCACGATCTCGCTCGGCGCGGGCGCCGACGACGTCGCCTGGGCGCCCTACGCGTTCGACTCAGAGGCCGCGCCGCTCCCCCAGGTGCGGTTCGTCGCCGGTCGGGGCCGGGACCACCTCGGCGTGCCGCTGATGATCGCCGACAGCAGCCCAGGACGCCCCGCCGGCGTCCGCGCGGACCTCTCCGCCGGCACGGTGCGCACGCTCGGCACGCACTCGCGGATGACGGTGCTCGGGTTCGAGGACCTCACCGGAAGCCCATGGGCGGACGTCCTGCTGGGGTCGGTGGGAGCGAACGGGATCCACGGCGGCGAGCGTGACGACGTCCTCGACGGACGCGGCGGCCGCGACGTGCTCGTGGGAGACACCGGCCACGACCGCGCGGACGGCGGGACGGGCGACGACCGCTGCGATGCCGAGGTCACCCACAGCTGCTGAGACGAGCGGGGGGGCTGCTCTCTCGCTGACCTCGGTGCCGTGTGCGGCCGCATCGGCGCCGTACAGCGCGGCGCCCCCAGCGGTCGTGGCCCTCGACGAGGGTGCCGTCGGGTCCCGCGGAAGAGTTCACCCGACTCCGGCGCGGAGCGGCCTAGTCGTCGCCCTCCTTGCGCCGTCGTCGCCTCGCCGAGCGCGGCGGGGCGGACCGCATGTGCTCGCGGGCGGGCTCGAGCACCGAGCGCAGCGTCTCGACCTGGGCCCGCGACAACGGCTTCAGCAGCAGGTCCTTGATGACCGCCACGTGCCCAGGCAGCACCCTCGCGATCCGCTCACGGCCCGCGTCGGTGATCGTCACCAGGACGGCGCGCTCGTCGTCGGCCGCCGCCGCTCGCGTGACGAGCCCCGCCTTCTCCAGCAGGCCGGCCTGGTAGGTCAGTCCGCTGCGGCTGTAGACCACACCGTCCGCCAGGTCGGTCATCCGCTCGCTCCCCGTCGGCGAGTCCAGGCCGAGCAGCGCGAGCAGCTGGAACTGCACGTAGCTGAGGTCGCCCTGCTCCCGGAGCTGCTGCTCGACCGCGTGGCGCAGCAGGCCCGCGACCTCGATCAGGGCGAAGTAGGCGTCCAGCTCGACGCGGTCGAGCGGTGACTGGCCGGCGTCCGTCATGCCCTGAACATACTTCACGTTCGAATCACTTGCTTTGAATTCGAATCATCGCTACCGTGACTCTAGTGCTTCGAATTCGAAGCACCTTGGACTCATCGAGAGAAGGCACCGCCATGAAGGCAATGGTTTTCCACCAGTACGGCGACCCGGACGTCCTGCAGTACGGGGACGTCGAGACCCCCGAGCCCCGGGCGGGGGAAGTGCGCGTGCGCGTGGCCGGGACAACGTTCAACGGCGTCGACGGCAACATCCGGGCGGGATTGATGCAGGAGCCGATGCCCCTGACCCTCCCCCACATCCTCGGTGTCGACGTCGCCGGCACCGTCGACTCCCAGGCGAAGGCGTCGACACCCTCACGGTCGGTGACCGCGTCGTGGGCTTCCTGCCGTTCGTCAGCAACGGCGCGGCCGCCGAGTACGTCGTCGTCGACGCCGCCAGCCTCGCTGCCGCTCCGGCCGGCATCCCGCTCGGCGACGCCGCCGCCCTGCCGGTGGTCGGGCTGACGGCGTGGCAGGCGCTGTTCGAGCACGCGGAGCTGACGGACGGACAGCGGATCATCGTCAACGGCGCCAGCGGTGCGGTCGGCGGCTACGCAGTCCAGCTCGCCAAGGCGGCCGGCGCCCACGTCATCGCCACCGGCAGCGGCCGATCCCACGACAGGCTCCTCGCGCAGGGCGCGGACGAGATCATCGACCACACCGCGACCGACGTCGCTGCGGCGATCGATGAGCCGGCCGACGTGCTGCTCAACCTCGCCCCCATCACCCCCGACCAGTTCGAGGCGCTGGCCGGCCGGGTCCGCGACGGCGGCGTCGTCGTCAACACGACTGTCTGGATGCCCGCTCCCGGCGACGAGCAGCGCGGCGTCCGCGGGATCGACCTCTATGTCCGCAGCGACGCGGACCAGCTGGCCGAGCTCGTCGCCCGCGTCGACCGCGGCGAGCTGACCGTCGACATCGCCGAGCGCGTCGTCCTTGCCGACCTGCCCGACGTCCACGCCCGGGCCGCCGCCGGGACCCTCCCCGGCAAGCTCGTCGTCCTTCCGTGACGGGGCAGCTAGTCCGGGCGCACGACCGCCGAGCCCGTCGAGCTCACGCCCGCGACCTCCGGCCCGCCGGGGACCGAGAAGGGCAGGTCGATCCGCGAGGAGATCCGGACGACGACCGAGTCGCCGTGGACGGTGACGTGCGCGGACAGGCCGGGGTGGTCGGCGTACGCCCCGACCTTCCGGAGGTACTCCGCAACGCCGGCGCGGGCCCTGGCCGCGGTGAGGTCGAGGTCGCCCTTGCCGATCCCGCCGGTGTAGACCTCGGTTCCCTGCGCGGCCGCGTCGGCGCCGTACAGCGCGGCACCGTCGGCGAGGCTGTCGAGGCTCTGCCGCTCGAGGAAGGCGACGCTGGCGTCGACGACGACCACGATCAGGGAGACGATCACGACCGCGAAGCCGATGATCAGCAGGCTCGCCTGGCCCCGCTCGTCGCGCCGCATCAGCGCGGCCGGTCGATCTCGACGTAGCGGCCGATCGGCACTGTCTGGGTCGCGGAGAGCGAGAAGGTGGGCTGCCCGGAGGCGAGCACGTCGGGCAGCATCCGCAGCACCACGCTGGTCCGGACGTGCACGGTGATGACGGACGTGCCGTTGTGGCAGTCCGAGGGGTACGGCGTGCAGGTGACCCAGAGCCGCAGCGGTGCACCGCCGAGCCCCTGGTCGGCGAGCGCCTGCCGGGCCACCGCCTCGGCCCGCTGACGCCCGCTCGCGTCGTCGGGAGCGAGCGCAAAGGCGCGACCCGCCGCCCGTGCGGCGGCCGCGACGCCGAACGACCCGCGCTGCACGTCGAAGACCGAGACCACCAGCCAGATCAGGGGCACGAGCAGCAACAGGCCCAGCCACACCAGCTCGACCGTGGCACTGGCCCGTTCGTCGCGGCGGATCACGGCTGCTCCTCGATCGCCCGTCCGGTCACGGTGAGGGTGACCGCGGGCCCGCCGAGGCCGAGAGCAGGAACCTCGGCGCGGACGACGATCTCGATGCCGGGCTGGCCGGCGACCGTGGCCGGACGGGCGCTCACGTCCTGCGCGAAGCTGCCGGCGAGCGCGTCGTCGATCTGCTCCCGGGTGCGGGCGATCCCGTCGCCTGGTCCGCGGTCGGCGGTGGCGGCGTACCGCGCTCCCTCCGAAGCCGCCGCGGCCAGCACGGACCGGACGTGCAGGACCAGGGCGACCTGGATGATGCCCAGCACGAGCGGGACCAGCACCACCAGCGCGAGGACGAAGTCGACGACGGCGGCGCCCCGCTCGCCATCACGACGGCGGCGGCTCATCTCACTTCACGGAGCTCAGCGCGTGCCGGAGCATCTCGGACAGCTGTCCCTGGGCGATGCCCCAGAGCGCCGAGACGAGTGCCGCGGTCATGACGGTGACCAGGACCCAGCCCGGTACGTCTCCCCGGTCGTCGTGCGGCCGTAGACCGGTGAGGGCGAGCACGAGCCTCGCCCGGAGCTGCCGGAGCTTCCGGAGCAGGTGGTGCGGGTCCATCGGCGGGTCCTTCCCGAGAGTGCTGCTGGTCAGTGCGTGGTGAGGGAGAGCCCGACGAGGCCGGGCCAGAAGGCGAAGCTCTTTCATCCATCAAGGGTGTTTGAAAGTTGCACCCTGCGAAGGGTTCGGCCAACTTCGCCGGTTGTGTCGGCGTCCCTCTTTACGCTCGTGCTCTCCACAACCGAGAAAGGTGCGAGGCGACATGACGGTCTACCCCTCACCCCCTGTCGAGTTCACCATTGATGTCACCTACAAGGGCAGCGTGGACGGATGCCTAGACGTGCTTCAGGCGATTGAGACCCTGGCCTGCATTGAGGCCGAGTTCATCACCGCATCCCGGAACGGCAAGGGCGCATTGCGCATCCAGGTGACCTCCTCCAGCGGCATCAAGCTCGGCCTTGCTCTCAGCGACCTCACGAAGATCCATGAACTGGCCCAAAGTAAGGGCCTGACCGAATGACCACCGCCCACGGGAGCCCGCTCGGGGACGGGCAGGAGGAGCCCGTGGATTCGTACGACGCCATGTGTCGGTTGGAGTACCTCCGGACGTTCGAAGACTCCGAACCGGACATGGAGTGCTTCCCGGCGTACAACCTGTCAGTCGCTGAACATGACGAACTGGCAGCCGCATACGACCGCATTAAGCAGGCGAACCATCCGCCGATGATCGAGATCCTTGGCGATCTTCGCTTCACGCTGCATGACACGGTCCGCCGCTACCTTCAAGCCCTTGAGTCGGGCGCTCGGGTCTCTCCCGCTGAGGTGACGCGGGTCGCGCGAGTCACCGCGTTTGCAGCCGTCAACGCCGTCTACTCCTTTGGGGAGTACGTGGAGGCCGAGCTGCGGCATCGCGGAGGGAAAGAGCTGTGGGAACCCGCGTCGGCTGTGTTCACAGCCGTCTACGACGAGAACCCGCACTTCCTCCTTGCCGACAAGCTTCGGCAGGTCTTCAGTCACAGGACCATGGAAGCTCTCAAAGTGCACGGCGGATCGAAGATCACGGCGCTGGGCCAAGACCCGACGTTCACCGTGGCCTGCGTGCTAGACCGCACGAAGTTGCTCGAAAGGCTGGAGAACAAAACGCGGCGGTGGCTCCTGACTCTGGATGAGGACGTCGCGCTAGACGACGTTCTGGCCGCGTCGATACATGGAATGGCACGGGTCTACCGGGCGGTTCGACCCATGTTGTTTCCTGACGAGGCGAGGGACCTGACCGCGTTGTCCCGGTATCGAACCGAGTTCCTCAACCTCAACTATCCGCTGACCCTGAGCAGATACACAATCGCCACCGATGGAACGCTCGGCCCCTGGTCTCACACCAGCATCGATGCGGCTGAGCTGACCGCAGCGGGGCTGAAGCCCCTGAGTCGAGAGGAGTGGGAAGCGTCGAGCACACAGGCGAGTGCTCGGATCGACTCTCACCGTTCAGCAATCACGCATCCACCCCACTCACCGGCATTCAAGGACAACCCCAACGCAGACGGCCTACCGCCAGCCGATGGTCAGTCCGAGAACAATCGGCAGGATGACGTTTCGTAAGCAGGAGAGCGCCTACTCACGGGTGGACCGCCAGTCAACCCGGCGGTGCGGCTCGCTCAATAGGGCGAGCAGGTCGGTCGATCGAGTGAAGTAGGAGAACTGCAATGGAGTCTCCTGTGAGTCCTGGAAGCTGCCTGTGTTGACGCCAACCAACCGAAGCGGTCGAGGCTCAGGACCGACAAGCCCTTCGCCATACTTGAAGCCCCGCTGTGTGGCGAAGACAGGGGCGCCCGACAGCCCAGATCGACTAAGCGACTGATAGAGCACGGCTCGCGCAACAGACCCACCCGGGCGCGCTACGTCTATAGGAAAGCGCGGATCACCTGCGATGAGTCCTGTCAGAAGGACGGGCCTGTCCAGCTCGGTACCGGGCAGCTTGGTGAATCCCGGCGAAGCCAGGAAGTCACCTACACGGATGTCGTCCAGATATTCCGACTCTGCCGCGAGCCAGTCGAACGGGATCCATTCGCTGATCCCGCCACCCTTTGGCAACGCCAGGCTCGTCTTTAGGGGGATGATCGCCAGATCGACGTTGGGATCCTCGCTGCAAAGGAACGTCGGCGGGAACAGGGCGGTGAAGGTCCGCTGATCCTCGACCTCTTTGCTGTAGTGCCAACCCGCCATGAAGATGGCGGCGAGGTCAGCGCCCGGGAACTTTATGAGGGCCAGCTCGGGGTCTACAACGTGGCGCGCTGTAACTACGAACGCTTCACCATCCGGCGCCTTCACGACGAAACAGGTTCCCATTCCCGACCTTTCGTCGCCGTCCTTAGTACGGAATACGACGTTGAGCAGTCGAGCGCTGTAGAGCGCAGCGGTCGGGAACGCTAGGTCGAGCACACGCACAGTATGGAGACGATCCTGCAAGGCTGACATGGGAACGCGCACGCCCGAACGGGGTATGGCTGAACGCCTGAGCCCGAGGGGTGGGGGAGCAACCCCCTTGGGGCATGTGAGCCTCCCTGGTGTTGGACAGCAGCCCGCAAGTTGCCACGGTCTAGGGTCGCAACGGCCCCTACACACATAGGACCGCCCCACTCGTCAGGGGGCACGAGTGGGGCGACCGCTCCAGCCTGATGACCGGGGTCTCGGGCCACTGGTCAGCGGGAGCGTGCTGTCTACGCTAGGCGTTTGGTTGTCGTCAGCATCTTTTGTTTCAGCATCGGGGTGCTCGCCGAAGATTTCGAGATAGGCGTCATCGAGGTCGGTCCATTCTTCCTGCATGGCGCCATCGTCTGCCCGATCCGCGCGGCGCGCACCTCGTCATCCACAGGGCTCGGCCAGAGACAAAGAATGGGCCCCTACCGGCCCGAAAGGGACCGGTAGAGCTTGGCAGATCAGCAGTTCGCCGAAGTTAGAGACAGCGCTCACGAGCAGTCTCACACTGTCGGCATGCGTGCTCCCTTCGTGATGCTCCTCGCTGCCGCTTTGCTCGGCGGTTTGCTCGTTGCGGGTCCGTCGACCGCAGCCCGAGGCACAGAAGAGATGTCGCACCATCGCGCTGCGATGTACTACAAGAAGCACGTCCGGCCCGTGACCTGCGCAAGCAACGCCTTCTTTGGACGCATCTGGCACGGTCGCAATCGGATTACCGCGCACGAGGTCGCGCGACGCCTTCCGGAGATACGTCGTCTGTCTGGAATGTACGGACGAGCCTTGTACCGATGGGTCCGCGCGCTGTACAACCCTCCTGCTGACTGGCCGAGCTACGTCGCTCATCTCGTCAACAAGCTGGCCGCTGTGGACACCCGCGCCTCAGAGATTCGGCGTGCCCAGGGTTCTGCCGCTAGTGCTCGCGGATGGTTGCGCCTAAACGCCCGCGCCAACAGGCTGTACTACGGGCACTATGCGGCCACAATCCGGGCTCGTCTTAACCTCCCCCGAACGACGCCCTGCCGCAGGCGCTGAGAGAGATGTCTGCACCGAAGCTCACTGCTCTTCAGTCGCGTCATGGCGACCGCCAGAGCGGCAGCAATTCAAGCGCACACGCCGGGCGGCGGTAGCCGCCGCGCTTCAGTTGCAGATTCGCCGGTGGACCACCCGCTCCTTTGAAGCCGACAGAACGGCGCTGCTGGGCGAGTCGCCTTGATTTTTTCGGCCATGACGCGCACAGGATTGCAGGTGACATTAGTCCAGGTACTTGCTGGGAGACGCTCCGTGCATCTTGCTTGCGACTTTCGACTGACGGACGCGCGCACCCAGCGGCTAATCGAGGACTCCGCGCACAAGCTCGTTCGTGTCGGGACGGAACGATCCGCGCTGGTCGGCGTCACTGGATTGGCCCACCTCGACAGCATTCCCGTTGGCGAGTGGATCGTGCGCCGCTTGGGAACGCTGGAGCCCGGACCGGACTTCCTGGATCGGATCGTCGAAAGCCTGCGCTCGTCGGCGCAGTCCTCTGCTGCTTACATCCGGGACGCGCTTGTCCGCCGGACGACATTTGTGGTTGGCGGCTTCAGCGGAACACAGGCACGGATCGTCTTGGTATCTAACTTCGAGGCATTCTTCAACGGTCGAGTCAAGCGCGAAGGTCTAGCTGCCGATCGGTTCGCAGTAAGCGGCATTCGACCGAAGGCACCCATCTATTTTACGACTGGCGTGACCGGAGTCGAGAAGCCGGAAGACATTGAGAAGGCAAGGCTTCTAGTTAGGTCGGAGGCCGACGATTCCGCGATCCAGCGGTCCCTCGCAGAGATAAATAAGTGGGTTAGCGCACGGTCTCTTTCCGTGAGTCCGGGATGTTACACCGCTACCATTCATGCGACCGGATCTGGGTCAAGTCAACCGTTTCTTTCGGGTGGTCAACTTGACAGCCCGTTCATTCCGCCCGATGTGCAACTAATGATGCACGAGCTTCAGACAGTGTTCCGACCAGCAATCAAGCCTGACGGGCACCCGTCGCCCATTCAAATCAGAGGGACCACGCATGCGTTTATAGGCACTGGCGAGAAGTACTGGCAAGGACAGCTGCGACTCACTCCGCATAGCGCCGCGGTCTGGAATAACTATGGCGCCGATCTCGCCGGGCGAGGCCGGTTCGAGGAAGCTAGACGCGCGTATACCCGAGCGTGCGAGTTGGATGAAACCTATCCGACGCCACGCGTAAATCTCGCAGGACGGGTGTGGGTTGACTTGGGAGACGCCGCGACAGCGGAAGGACTATTCCAGGAGGCATTTGCAATTTGGAAGAACAAAATTCCCTCCAATGAGATTGTCCGATACGCCAATTTCCGTCTCTACGCGTACCGAGATGAAGCGGAAGCAGAAGCGCTCTTTCGGAAAGCGTGCAGGGACAAGGATTGTCCGATGGCGCCAGTCCGGCTGGCGCAACTGCTTCTTGAGACCGGGAGAGGCAAAGACGAAGCCGTCGATCTTCTGGCCAGCGCTCGCGAACGGTTTCCGACAAATCAGGAAGTTCTTGGGCACGTCGGCTTTGCGGAGTTCCGTTATCTAGGCCTCCCCGAGCAGGGCCGCGCACGGTTGGAGCAGGCGTGCGTCGCGGATCCAACTAACGCGGACCTCCTGACGATGGCAGGGGACGTATGCCTACTCACGGGGGATCCGTCAACGGCGTCATATTACTATCGCAAGGCTATCAAGCGACTACCGACCCACTGGGCCATCCACCTCAACTGGGGATTGGCGCTCGCTCTTGAACAGAACTTTGAGGCGGCTCTGAAACACCTTCGTGAGGCGACGGCCATAGTGCCGCCCGACCAATCCGCTTCTGTTCAGATTAATCTTGCAGCTGTGCTGTGGGCTAGTGGAGATCGTTCTGCGGCGGTCGACTTGCTTCACTCCCTGCAGGGCCACCTGCCGCTTCCTCGGGAGGTAGAGATGGAGCTGCTGGCCATGCTCGAGATTGCAGGAGAGGGATCCCACCGTGATCGCATCGCTGACTTGGTGGCGTCAGGACCGCTTCCCACTGCTCTCACTATGCAGGCAATGGCCCTGGGTGGAACGGCCACCGAGCAGACCGTTGCACGCGAACTCGCAGCGTTGCTTGTGAACGACAGCCTGTAGTTGCGACGCCACACCCCTGCCCCGCCACGTGGGACCGGCGAGTACACCCCGGCCCACCCCAGTCAGCCTCGGTGCCCGGATCTCGGCACGAGCACACCATCGCCACTGGACTGTCCGCCTCGGGCCGCCCCAGAGATCCCAAGGGCGAGGCACTCGCGAAGGAAGTAAGAGGCTCGGCGCCGAATGGACGGCTAGAAGGCCCCGACAAGGCACCAATGGGGACTTGCCGGGGCGATGGGGTGACTAGGAGCAGTAGTGGCTAGCCACGTCGCGGAGAACGCGCTCTAGCTCGTCCTCCGTCACACGTCGCCTGGGCCGGACTTCCGAGCCGGAAGGTTGCCAAGAGCGATGGCGTCGTGCGCCAGCTCGATCAGCCAAGCGCCGACGGCGTTTCGGTCAGCAAGGTGCATGGGTCACCTCCTTCCGAGCCAATCAAGACGTTCGCCCGCAGTCGCCGAACGCTCGGGCGATCTGCCCGCTGGTCCGCGTCGAGCAACGCATGACACGAACGGCACCGGGGCTGGTAGTGCTCGGGGTGGTCGCAGTAGGCGAGGACAGTTCGATCAGGCTCAGACGCCTTCCTTGGTCCGCGCTTCTCCTCTGCGCATCCGCCGACGTGGGACCAGTGAGCAGCTCGTGCGGCGCAGTCCGCGCACCGGTAAGCCGACGCTGGCCCTCGGTGATTGCGAATGCGTTGGTGAGCCCGTTGATAGCCACGGTCCGCCCCGTCGTTCTTGATAGGTCGGTGCCTCTGGCAGCCGCATGAGGCGGCTCGCCCTGTCCGCAGGTTCGTTGCCCTGGTAGTGATCGGTCCGCCACAGTCGCAGCGACACCGCCACATTCGGTGTGGCCCGCGCATCGGAGCGGGCGCTGTCACCGTGAGCATCCCGAAGCGCTGGCCGGGTGCGATGTCATCCAAGGGCTTAGGTCCGGACTTCACGGCGCACCTTCGGGGGTCCTGAGGGACCCGAGGAAGCGGACGGTTGCACCGGGAAGCTGCTTGGGAACGAACAGCCGCGCCTGTCGGCGCTCCTGTCCAGGTAGCAGCGGGAGAAGGTGCTCCCAGGGTTCGTGCGGCTCTGCGAGCACACCGCTGCTCAAGCTGCCACCGAGTCAGAGACTCGGGAGGTGAACCTCCCCGTGATGATGAATGGCGTGTACGGGGTGCCCTGCGATTCGCGCATGCCCCGGACGACGGACAGTCCCTCGACAACGCCGAGACCTGCGACGACTCCGGGCAGTTTGTTGATCCCTTGGTTGAAGCAAGCCTCGATGGTCCCGAGGTCATGGGAGGTGTTGACGCCGAGGGTCTGCCGGAAGGCGATGGTTCGGGTTCCATCCTCAACCGTCTCGGCAAGCTCGGGCTTGCCTACGACAACGGTGAGCTTCGGGCTTCGGAGCGTGACAATCTCCCCCGTGCGCTCTAATCCAGCACCCCGGCTGACTACAACGGCGCCAAGGTCCCGGTCATAGGCGATAGCCGAGGAGGCGACGGCCTGACCGATGTTCTGCGCGGCGGACACGTCCGCCTCAGCAAGGGCGGGCAAGCCTCCCCAGATGGCACGAACGTCAAGCTTTACTACGTCGGTCACGAACTCAGCACCGGAGCCGAGAGTCCCGTACCGATTCTGCACGTTGATGCCTTGCGTGAAGCACGCCTTGTCGATCTGTGCGAAGTCGAGCGGGACATGAATGGTGGAGCGCAAGTAGCGGACGGTGATGAGGTCGGCGCTCAGGGCGCCCGACCTCGCATTGTGCATTGAGGCGTTGGTCTGGACGATGACGACGGCGGGACGGGCCGAGCTGTCCAGAGGAGACCAGTAGTCCGTATCGGCATAGGTCGAGACGACCGGGACGCCGGGGAGGATGCTCTCGACGATCGGAGCAAGCGCGTCGGCAACGGCACAGTCACGGGCCGAAGTGATCCTGTGCGTAAGCGCGGACCGCGTAGCGGTCGCGCCCTTGATCTGAGTGCTGAGCTTCTCAACCTCTGCTTGTGCAAGAGCAAGGTCCGAAGCGGGAACGTCCTCGCCGGAGAGCCAGGAGCGCTCAATCTTCTTGACCTCTGCCTCTGCTGTGCTCAACCGAGCTTCCAGCTCAGTGAGCCTCTCGGTTAGAGAGTCGATCTCCTCAATGGCCTCGTCCTCAGTCGCTCGGAGGTTCTCCTCCGCACGTCCGACCATGGCCTTGATGTTCTTGGCGTTCGAGTTCGCCAATGCGTTTCCTCCTTGGGTTGTTGGGTTGAAACAGAAAGAGCGCCCTGAAGGGCGCTCCCGTATGCCTCAGGTCCTTTGGACCAAAGGTCTTTGGGTCCAAGCCGTGAAGGCCGAACCAAGCTTCTCGATGCCCACCTCCGGTGCTACCTCGCTGAGCGTCGGCGGGCGGTGCACGTCGGTCGGTGGTCCGCACCCACCGTGGGGACGGTGCGGATAGAGACTTGACCGAGCGAGTGAGGCCTCTACCTTCTGTGCATTACTCAGACGGTGATGCCTCTACCTCCTGTGCAATACCGAAGCGGGGTCGCACCAGCCGGTAGGTAGTCCGGGCTCCTCGCCCTCTGCCGGTCACGATCTTCGCAAGGAAGCCGTGGCGGATCAGAGCCTCGATGCCGCCTTGGGTATAGGCGATGTGTCGCCCTGCCGCGTCCGTACGTCCGACCGCGTCGGCGAGCGACCGCTCTGGGATCGTGACTGCGTCACCATTGCCCGCGAGCCGTGCAAGCTGTCGCGCGACGTGAACACCGCTCGGGGGAACCAGTCCGGAGCCTCCATCAAGCCATTGCGTGTTGGAGTACATGCCGCCGAGAACGGCAGTGAACCAGTCCGCTGCGTAGCCCGTTGGCGCCCTATCCTCGCCGCTCTGAGGGCCACCCATGGCACGCCTCAGGAGGTCGCGTCTCATGCCATCCGTGGTGCCCCCGTAGCGCATCCGGTCGCCGCCACGGTCGATCACCGCGTCATGAGTGAGGATGCGGTGAACGTCCCGAACCGTCCGGGGGCGTTCGTAACCCCGATGCACGACCCCGACCGCGCGCTGGGCATCTGGGTCAATCCGAATGTCGCGGATCTCCCCGGTGGTCTCATCGACCTCTTGCCATTCGATCACTCCACCCCGTCTCTCTGCTCGCAGTTGATCCCTCGGCGAAGTGCCGTCGACTGGCGCCGTCCTGGCGCCCCTGGTCTCTGTCCATCCGAATGAGCTGATCCGTCCTTAGGTACCGGTCCGCGCCTGTCCGGTGGTCGATGCATCTCCAGACCACCTTCCCGGCCTTGGTGCGCTTCCAGTCGGAGAGGACCTCAAGCGACCCGATGCGTTGGCCGGTCCGGTCTCGGTACTGACTCACTCGGGCTGACCGAGAGTGAGCCGATGCGCGAGTTCGTAGGCCTCTACGTCGGCAAGGCGATAGAGCGGCCTCGCTCCGATCTTGGTTACTGCAGGCCCCTTCCCAAGGGACGCCAGGTTGCGGAGCGAGAGCGGGGAGATGTGCCAGCGTTCAGCGAGTTGATCACGGGTCAACAGGATGGTTTCCATAGGTGGCCTCCTTGACGGAGCGGAATTGACCGAGCTGTCTGCTCGGGCATGGATGCAGGACTAAGGGGGCTCTCCTCCCCCTCCGAGAACATGAGAGAGGGAGGAGAGCAATGGGGAGCACGTCTAGGGGCCAACCCAGGTGGAGGACGACGAGAGCGCGCCTAGGTGCTACGCGGGCGCCCGACAAGGGACGCCCTACCCGCGTCCACAAGCCGAAGGCAACTGGCTCGTGGACAGACTTGAGGGGTACCGGGACCTACGAGAATGTCCCTCTCGGTAACAGCCCCTCACCCCCTAAGGGTTTTTCCCATACACGTTTCAGAGGCTTCGGCCCTGAATCACCACAGCCCGTTGCGGCGTCGCTCCCGCTGACGTTCCTCCTCGATGGACTGTCTGATGCGCTCCCGGTCGTACATCACGGGCGGTGGTTCCTGCCGCTCGGCGCGGCCACGGGTCGCGGGGTCCTTGCCGATGTGTCCGCAACTCGTCGTGCGATGGTTGGTCAGGTTGTGTCCGAGCACGAAGGTCACGGCTCCGCAATCGCACTTACACCGGTATCGGGCATGGGTCCCGCCTGACGGCGTGACGTGATCGCCGACGCGCTCGATCACCGTCAAGTGGTCGAAGACCTGCCCGGAGAGATCGGCGCTCCTGGAGCCCTTCGGGCGCCCTGGGCCCGGTAAATATCGCTGTGTCGCGTGGTCCCACCGATGCGTGTATCTCCCTAGCCGCATCGCCATCCCTGCACCTTCCTTCCTGTAGTTGGGCGCACCGCAGTAGCGCCCAACCCGGTGTCGGTGCGTCATGTCGTGCGCATGTAGTGCTCTCGCATTGGCTCCACTCCGTCGCTAGTGCAGCGCGCGGACTCTATCCCGCCAGGGGGACAAGAGAAGGGCACCGAGGCCCTCGCCGAGGGGCCTTCACCGAGGCTGATTGAAGGCATTCACGGAGTGCTGGGCGGTGACAGGATGGAGCCGTGTTGAACGATGCCAAGCGCGCCGAGAGCCTCCAGCTCGGACTTGCGATCCTCGGCGGCGAACTCGTTGACGAACCCGCTCGCGGAACGCCAGGAGCAAAGCTCCGCGCACTGGACGAAGCACGCGAGCGTGGGGATATCACTCAAGACGAGTTCCGCGATGCGGTCAGGCGCCTGCTGCGCGGTGCGGGAGAACGCTAGGCATCACGCGAGCTGCGGTTAGTAGAGCCGCGCGGGCGCCAACCATCTCCGGAATCGTCGGGCGACTCACGATGCCCTCGGCAGCGAGAGCGATGGCGAGGCCCCCGTCAGCCGTGGTGCCTTCCTCGATGAACAGCCCGTCCTCATCGAGCAACGGCACCCATCCCAACGCTCGCGACACCAGCAGCGAACCGTCGAAGTCGGCTCCATGCAGAGAGCCGGACAGCCACACGTCCGTTTCAGGGTTCGGCAGCAGGAGGAGACCCAGTCCCGCCATCGTGTGGAAGTAGGCCGTGTGAAGGGCGCCGACTTGGCGCCTAGCTACGCCGCTCACAAGGTTGCCTTTCCAGTTAGCGACTCGGCGACGGAGGCGCTCACTAGGTCGCTCGGACGGGCCAGTCGGTCTGACGGGAGGTGCACCCCCGATAGCTCGTCCAACGCCGGGATCAACTCCTCGCCGTTGCCCCGGTCCGCTCGCACGTACACGGTGACCTGTTCTGTGATCGGCACGCCCTTCCGCCCCCTCCCCTTTGGGTACAGGGTCACGACCGCAAGGCGCGCCAGAATGGCGCGCTGTCCGTCTGTATTTAGCTCCCGGAAGCGCTGAACGTTCTCGGCGTTGACCGCTCGGGCGTCGAGGTTCCCGGCTGCGTCTAGCTCCGATAGCTGCTGCTCTACACCCGCCAGTCGTTCGTTGATTCGCTCCGTCGCTGCCTTCAACTGCTCCAGTGAGAGAGCGCCATCTGCGTACGCCGTAGACAGCCCCGTGAGCCTGTCGGAGAGGCGCTGTCGTTCCTCCCATAGTTCGGAGCTGGAGACGCTCTCGGGTGCCGTCAGAACCGCGCCAGGGACGGCAGTGAGTGCGGCCACGGCGAATGCCTCCCTGACCGCGTCATCCGCATCCGCTCGATAGGTGTTGAGGTGCTCATTCGGGCACCGGTACACGCCGACGCGCTCGCTCTTGAGTGCCCGCGTCCCTCCGGTCACGGGTTCCCGACAGACGCCGCAAAGAGCAATCCCAGACAGAAGGTTGGCGGGCGCACGTCCTGCGCTTCCCCTCGTGTTGCGATCAGCAGAGGTCAGCTTGGCGACAAGGAGAGCGTGAGTTTCCTCCGACAGGATCGGCTCCCATTGCCCCTTGCCGACGATCTCCCCTTTGTACGTCGCGAATCCGGCGTAGCGAGGGTTGAGCAGGACGCTCCTGACCCCCTTGTGAGTCCAGCCATTCACTCCCTGGCTGTTGCGAGGTGTCGTCACGCCCTCGGCGTTCCAGCGCCGTGCGATCTCCCGGAGACTGACGCCATTCAGCACGTCCTCTGCTGCCTTCCGAAGGTGGTCAGCCTGCTCCTCGATCACCTCTCCACCGAGGGTGTAGCCGAGGGCTGCCCAGCCGCTTCGCCAAGGCAGCCCCTCTGCCGCTCGGGACTCGTTCGCCCTGCGCTGACGGGCGCCCTTGCGTTCCACCTCGGCGCGCGCCACCGCCGCGAGGATGCGCGCCACCATGCGACCCGTGTCCCCGGTCAGATCAATGTCTCCGGTGACCGTCGCGACCCCGACGTCATTGCCCTCGGCCAGAAGGATCAGGCGCTCAAGGTCGAGCATGTTGCGAGTCATCCGGTCGAGATGCCAGGCAACAATCACGTCCACCTGCCCCGCGTCGACCATGGCAAGCACCCGCTCCCAAGCGGGGCGCTCCTTCACGCCATAAGCGCTGATCCCCTGGTCGATCTCCTCGGCGACGACGTTCCACCGCTTGAGCCGCGCAAGTGCGCGACAATCCTCTAGCTGGCGCTCCGTCGAGCTAGCGCCCTCGGCGCCGCTGTCGTCACGTGAAACACGGCAGTAGATGACGGCTCGGGCTCCATCGCCGTAGCGCTGCTTGGTTCCCATCACACATTGAGCCTAAAGCCCCTTGTGGGAACAAGGCGAAGACGACGGTGACGGGCAGGACCAGGAAGACGACCGGGACCATCATCAGGATCTCCTTGCGCGAGGCGTCCTCGATCAGCTCGCGACGGCCGGCCTCGCGCACGTCCGCTGCCTGCGCATGGAGCACGTCGGCCAGGGGCGTGCCGCGCTCGACGGCGACCGCGACGCCGTGGGCGAACCGGGCGACGACCGGTACGCCGGTGGTGGCGGCGAGCCTGTCGAAGGCGTCCGCCACCGGCTCCCCTGTCCGGATCGCGGCGAGCACGTCGGCCAGCTCACCGGACAGCTCACCGCCGCTGCGGCGGACGACCCGGGCGAGCGCGGCCACCGGCCCCTCGCCGGCGGCGACGGCGAGGGCGAGCAGCTCGGCGACGGTCGGGAACTCCGCCACGACCGCGCGCTCGCGGCGGCGTACCTGGGCGCTGAGCCGCTGGTCCCGAGCCAGTACGCCGAGCGCGAAGCCGACGCCGCACGTCGCCAGGGCAGCGACCGGGTTCACCGGCCCACGCAGCGAGCCGAGGAGCTGCCAACCCGCGGCCACCGCGAACCCCACGATCCCCCAACGGACCTGCTCGACGCGGAAGTCGTGGACCGTGTGGCCGTCGTGATCGAGGCCGGCGCGGGCCAGCCTCCGCCGTACGGACGCGGCGCCGCCGAGCACCCGCTCGACCACGCGCGCCGCGGCGGCGACGGGCGGACCGAACAGGTCGCGCAGCGGCGACCCGGACGGGCTCGCGCCGGTGCGCCCGGCGCGGGCGGGAGCGATGTCGCGCAGGTAGGGCAGGACACGTGCATCGAGGCTGGGCCGCCGCATTGAGGAGACGCGGGCCAGCACCACGAGCAGACCGAGCGCGGCCGCCCCGGCCAGCAGCCCGCCGAGCACCGGTCCCCCGACGCCGGTCATGCGAGGATCCGCCGCTCGTCGGGAAGTCGGCCGAGCCGCATCATCAGGCGGTAGGCGACGACGCAGACGCCGCCGCCGACCGCGAGGATCACGGCGCCGGTGGCGGACCGGTACCGCGTGATCACCTCCGACTGCAGCGACATCAGCAGCAGCACCAGCCACGGCGCGGAGACCGCGAGCCGGGCGCCGTTGACCGCCCACGACTGCCGCGCCTCGAGCTCGGCGCGGGTGCGCTGCTCGTCGCGGAGGTAGCTCGACAGGTTGCGCAGCAGCCGACCGAGCTCGCCACCACCGACCTCGCGCGCGACCCGCAGGCCCTCGACGACGCGGTCCCCGACCGGATCCGCGAGCCGGCCCTTCAGCCGGTCGAGGCAGTCGCCGAACCGGCCCGAGACCTGGTAGTCGAGCGCGAACGCGTCGAACGCGGGCCGCAGCGCCTCCGGCCCGCGCTCACCCAGTGCGGCCACCGCGTCAGGCAGGGACATCCCGGCGCGAACGGCCGACGCCAGGTCGTCGACCGCCTCCGGCCACACCTCGGCGTGGTCACGTCGCCGCCGACGGACCCGGCCGCGGACGACGGCGACCGGCAGCCGCGCGGCGAGGCCACTCAGCACGACCGCGACCGGCGCGGTCCGGGTGACGCCGAGCGCGACGACGAGGACGACGGCGCCCGACACGATGCACGCGAGCAGCAGCACCCGGGGTGTCGTGCTCGCCATGCCCGCTTCCGCGAGCAGCCGCTCCCACGGGCCGGCCGGACGCGGCGCCCGCTCGGCACCACGCGGCCACGCGAAGGCAGACCACGCCAGCAGCAGGCCGACGCCCACACCGAGCCCGACGAGCGCCCCCATCAGGCCGCCTCGTGCAGCAGCCGGCCTACGTCGATCCCGACCCGCTCGAAGCTGGTGACCCTCGGCGGCATCCCGATCCCGCGACGCAGCGCGCCGTCGCGGGTCTCGAAGACCGGCTCGGTCTCGATCACCTCGCCCTCGATCCGCCCCGGCACGGCCACGACCTCCGTGACCCGCCGCGCGCCGCGCGGGTCGACGGCCAGGTGCACGACGAGGTCGACGCTCGCCGCGACGGTGGGCACCACGAAGCGAGCCGAGATGTTCTCGCCAGCAAGGAGGGGGAGCGTGCACACCTTGGTCAGCGCCTCCCGAGCGCTGTTGGCGTGCAGGGTGCACATCCCCGGGAGCCCGGAGTTGAGGGCCAGCAGCAGGTCGAGGCACTCCTCGGCCCGCACCTCCCCCACGATCAGCCTGCTGGGCCGCATCCGGAGCGACTCCTTCACGAGGTCGCGCAACCGGATCTCGCCGGTGCCCTCGAGACCGACCTGCCGGGTCTGCATCGCCACCCAGTCCGGGTGGGCGAACCGGATCTCGAAGACCTCCTCGGCGCTCACCACCCGCTCCCCACCGGGGATCGCGGCCGCCAGGCAGTTGAGCATCGTCGTCTTCCCGGCCTGCGTACCGCCGCAGACCAAGATGTTGAGGCCCGCTCGCACCGACGCCTCGAGGAACAGCGCGGTCGACGGGGTCAGCGTCCCGAGGTCGACCAGGTCGGCGAGCCGGGTGGCCCGCACGACGAACTTGCGGATGTTCACCGCCGAGAAGCCGCGGCTGATGCCCTCCAGCACCACGTGCAGGCGGTGGCCCTGCGGGAGCATCGCGTCGACGAAGGGCCGGCTCAGGTCGATCCGCCGCCCGGTCGTCTTCAGCATCCGCTCGACCAGCTCGGTCACCTGCGCCTCGTCGAGCACCAGGTTGGTCAGCTCGTGCCGGCCGTTGCGGGCCACGAAGACGCGGTCCGGGGCGTTGATCCACACCTCCTCGACGGTGGGGTCCTCCAGGAACGGCTGCAACGGCCCGAACCCGGCGACCCGGGCGACCAGCTCGGTGACGGCGGCGTCGACGTCACCGACCGGCGCGACCACCCCGGTGAGGCTGCGCTCGTCGTGCTCGCGGACCAGCTGCTCAGCCAGCCGGCGTACGGCCACCGCCTCCCGCTGCGGGTCGATGCCCTGCCGCCGCACGGCAGAGCGCAGCGCCTCGTCGAGCCCGCCGACGACGTCGGCCGGGGTCTGCTGCGCCAGGGTCATGAGGTCTCCCGAGAGGAGGTGAAGCGACCCTCGAACGCTAGGCGCGGCGGCGGTCCCGGCGCGACGACCAGATCCGCGGCTGTGGATAACCGACCGCGGCCTGCTGCGACGGGTGCGCCGGGCCCAAAGACCCTTGCCGCGCCGGCGAGGCACGTGATGAGGTTTGCCCGTGGCGGGCGCCACGGGAGGTGGAGCCCGCCGATCACTACGGGAGGGAAACCCTTATGTCATTGCGTCCTCGCGCGCGCTTGCGCGCCGCAGCTGCGGGCAGCATCGTCGCACTCGCAGCCGGATCGGCCGTCGTCATGGGTACGGCGCAGCCGGCCGCGGCGGCTTCACTCAACTTCGACTGCAACGTGCTGGGCAACCCTCAGACGTTTCCTGTCGACATCACCAGCTCGGCGCCGGCCCAGCTGCCCACCGGCTCGTCCACCACACCCGATCTCACCACGGTGGTGACCATCCCTGCGGGACTCGCGGACGCCCTGCGCGGCCTCCTCCAGGCCTCGTCGTTCTCCGGCGTCATCCACTCGACGACCCTCGTCAACGACGTGCCCCAGGCTGCCGACCTGACGGTGCCGCAGACCGGTGCGGGTGCACCGGGCACCGCGATCCCGTTGACCGCGACGGGATCACTCGCACCGATCACTGCCGGCAACCCGGGAGACGTGACCACCCTGGCCGCTGGAGCTCAGGACGTCGTCATGACGCTCGTCACTCCGGGTGGCGACCAGCCGCTCGAGGTGCTGTGCACCCCTGGCGCCGACCAGGACCTCACGTTCGGCACCATCACCTCGGTGAAGGACGGCTCGAAGACCGCGGCCAAGGCGGCCTACAGCGCCAAGCACCACGCGGTGGCCAGCAGCGCCAAGGTCACCTCCGCGCACGGCATCGTGCCGGCGTCCGGCAAGGTGAAGTTCGTGCTCAAGCGCGGCTCCACGGCCGTCGGATCGGTCACCGAGGCGCTGAACGACTCCGGCAAGGCGACCGCCGCCTTCACCGGCGTCCGGAAGTCGGGCTCCTACACCGTCGTCGCGAGCTACAAGGGCTCCGACCTGCTGAAGGGCTCGAAGGACTCCGCGGGGTTCACCGTCCACTGACCGTCGGACGCTTCGCCTCTCGCGACTCCCCGGCCACCTGCGGTGGCCGGGGAGTCGTGCGTCAGGGGGCCGGGACGGCCACCGGGACCAGGCGGACCGGTGCCGCGCGGCCCTTGACCCGCAGCTCGAACTGCTCGCCACGCGCGATCGTGGGCTCGAGGTCGAGGGAGTGCTCCGCGAGCACGGGCGGGAGGCCGTCGCGCCCCGCCAGCGAGGAGATCCGGAAGGCCAGGTTGATGGCGTCGCCGTGCAGGACGAAGCGCCCCGGAGACGGACGGCTCGCCGAGATCATGCCCGCCGTGACCCCCCAGCCGATCCGGAGCAGCGACCCGTCGGGGTAGCGGAGCGGAAGGCCCGGCACCATCGCCTCGACAGCGATCTGGCAGGCCAGCGCCGCGCGGACGGCGTCGGAGGCCGAGGACCCGTCCCAGGTCGCGAAGACCGCGTCGCCCGCGTAGGAGTTCACGACGCCGCCGTGGTCGACGATCCGCGAGCGCAGCCCGGCGAACACCTCGGACAGGCACTCGGCGACGACGTGAGGGTCGTTGGCCTCGCTGAGTCCCGTGTAGCCCACGACGTCGCCCACGAGCACGACCATCGGTGCGGACTGGCCCTCGCGGAGCGTCTCGGTCCCCTCCTCGACCTCGACCGGCGCGAGCACGCGCACCCCGAGATCGGTGCGGCCCACCGTGACCGTGTCCCCGTCCGAGAGCGGCACCCGCTCGCCGCTCTCGATCCGGCGGCCGTTCACGCGGGTGCCGTTGGTGCTGTGGTCGACAAGGTGGACGCGGCCACCCTCGATCACCACGTGCGCGTGGTCGCGCGACACCCCGCCGTCGTCGATGAGGATCCGGTCCTCGGGAGGCACGCCGGCACAGACCCTGCCGAGGTGAAGGCGGCCGCGCACGCGCACCGGACGCTCGCCGGACCGACCTGGGTCGATCACCAGCCAAGCCTCTGACATCGGCACTACCCTACGGTCCGGGGAGTCCTCCTGGGGGTCACATTGGACGATCTCGAACGGCTGCGCGGGGCGCTGCCGTCCTACGACGTCGGCGAGGTGCTGGGCCGGGGCGCGTGGGGCGTCGTGGTGGCGGGCCGCCACCGTCAGCTCGGCCGGGCCGTCGCGATCAAGGTCCTGCCGCTCGGCATGACCCGGGACCCCGGCGTCCGGCAGCGCTTCGAGCGGGAGGCGAAGACCCTCGCCTCGCTCGACCACCCCCATGTGGTGCGCGTCTACGACTACGTCGAGCAGGACGAGGTCTGCGCGCTGATCATGGAGCAGCTGACCGGCGGCAGCCTGGGCGACCGGATGCGCCTGGCGCGGCTCTCGCCGCAGACCGCCTCGGCGCTGGAGGTCGCCGCCCTGCACGGCCTCGAGCACGCGCACCAGCAAGGTGTCCTGCACCGCGACATCAAGCCGGAGAACATCATGTTCACCCGCGACGGCTGGCTGAAGATCACCGACTTCGGCATCGCGACGGTGCTCGGCGACCAGGCCGAGCGGCTGACCGCGACCGGCACGGTGCTCGGCACGCCGGCCTACATGGCTCCCGAGCAGCTCGACGAGTCGCAGCCGGTGACCAGCGCCTCGGACGTCTGGGCGAGCGGCGCCGTCTACTACGAGATGCTCGCCGGCGACGCGCCGTACGCCCGGCGCGCGACGCTGCAGGCCACCCTGCTGGCCCGGCTGAACGAGGACCCCCGCCCCCTGCGTGAGCTCGACCCCGACGTCCCCACCGAGGTCGCCGAGGCGGCGATGCGCGCGATCGCGCGCGACCCGGCCGACCGCTGGACGAGCGCCGGCGAGTTCGCCGAGGAGCTCGAGCGCCGCGGCTCGGGACTCTGGGGCGCCGACTGGCTTTGCGCGACCGGCACGCCGGTGGCGCGCACGGAACGCGCCGCCTCGGCCGACGCGACCGGGGCCCTGACCTCGGCGGCCCCGGCGACGGCGCTGCCGCGAGCGATCCCGCCCGCGGTGCCCCGGCGCGGCTCGCGGCGGCGCTGGCTGGTGCCCGCGGCCGCCGCCACCGCAGTGGTCCTGATCGCCGGCGGAGTGGCGCTGCTGGCAAAGGGTGACGACGAGCCCGCGCACGCTGGTTCGGGCGGCAGCGAGCACGGCCTTGCCCCCGCGGGCTGGCCGGACCGGCTGCAGATCGGAGTCGGTCTGCCGGCCGACCTGACGGCCGACATCCCGTCCCACTTCGGCAAAGGTGTCCCGGCGGTCATCGGCTTCAGCGGCGACCCGCTGACGTCGGACGTGTGGAGCGCAGGCGGGGGGCAACCGGCGGTCACCCAGGTTCGCCAGGCGGAGGTGGGCGGCGTGCCGCCGACGGGCTACGCGTACATCCAGCGGCTCGTCGGACAGGGCGCCGGGAACGACGCGGACGCCGACGGGACGCTGCGGATCCTCAAGGATCCGCGGCTGATGCGGGCCTACTGGGAGAACATCAAGCTGCTGCTCACCCAGCTCGGCAGCCTGGACGAGCCGATCGACCTGGTCGTCGAGAGCTCGGTGGCCAGCAACATCGCCGCGGCCTACCCGGACGCGACCCAGGTGCGCGCTGTCGTCGGGTCCTCCGGCGTCCCCGACCTGGACGGCCTGCCCGACACGTTCGCCGGGTGGACCCAGGCGTGGGTGCGGCTGCGGGACCAGCTGGCGCCGCAGGTGCAGCTCGGCATGGACGTGGAGTCGTGGGGCTACGGCGACTTCCTGATCCCGGTCCGGCCCACGGTCCAGGACATCGACGGCTGGGTCGCGAACTTCAAGCGGTTCTACGCCAGCCTCGGGACGAAGTACGACTTCCTGGACGACACGGTCTCCTACGGCGAGGCGGGTGCGCAGGACGATCCCCAGGAGCAGATGCCGACCCCCAAGGACTTCGACCGGCTGCTGGCCTGGGTGCAGGGCATCAGCACGGCCGCTGGCGCCGGGGTCGTCCTCGACTCGGTGCCCACCGGCAACACGGTCTACCGGACGGTGAACAACACGCCGTACCACTACCAGGACGGCTACGTGGAGTGGCTGCTCGGCGACGACGACTACGCCCACCTCCAGGCCTTCCGCGACGCCGGCCTGATCGGGATCGTCTTCGGCACCGCAGGCGACCCCGCAGCCGAGACCTGCCCGTGCGACGCAGCGGACGACGGCGTCACGAACCCGCCCGGGACCGGCAGGGAGGCCGACTCGAGCGACGACGACGGCGGCTACCTCCAGGAACAGGTGCGCCGCTACCTCGACGGCGGCGGCATGCCGCTGTGAGGCGGCGTCAGAGCCGCCGGCGTACGGCGTCGCGCAGCGCCTGCTCGGGGTCGGAACCCGAGGCGCGCGCCTCGGCGACCAGGGCGAGCAGCCGCTCACCCAGGTCGTCGGAACCGGCGTCGGGGACGACGTCGTCGCCGGACCGCGCCAGCCGGTCGAGCACCTTGTCGGCGTAGAGCAGAGCGGGGAGCGTGGGCGGGATCCCGTCGTCGGGCCGGCTGCGACCGGACTTCTCCTCCGCCTTGATCTGCTGCCAGAGGTCGTTGACGTCGTCGGCAGTCAGGTCCCGCGTCGGGGTCTCCTGACGGTCGCCGGGGCGACCTCCTCGACCACCGTCCGGGGGGAACACGTGCGGGTTGCGGCGGCGCATCTTCTCGGTGATGCCCCTGGCGACGTCCTCGAGCGTGAACGCGCCCGTCTCCTCGGCGATCACGGCGTGGAAGACGATCTGCAGCAGCAGGTCACCGAGCTCCTCACCGAGGTGCTTCATGTCGCCGGCGTCGATCGCCTCGAGGGTCTCGTGGGTCTCCTCGAGCAGGTAGCGCGCGAGCGACCGGTGCGTCTGCCCCTGCTTCCAGGGGCACTCGGCCCGCAGCCGCCGCATGACGGCAACGAATTCCGCGACCGCGTCGGACACGGCTCGAGCCCCGGCTCAGCCCTGCGGGACGGGGATCGGCGGCACGCTCGGCGAGGCGCCCGGCTGCGGCTTGGTGCCGCAGACCTGGCTGTCGGGGAGGGACGCGAGCTGCTCGGTGGTCGGCTGCGCCGCCGAGCCCGCGACCGACTCGTCACTGACCGCGGCCGACAGGTCGTTGCCCGCGTCCGCGAGCCGGTCGTCCTCGACGTTGATGTCGTAGCGCGGGTTGATGGTCACGTCGACCCCGGAGAGGTCGAGGCCCTTCTTGTCGCTCTTCAGCTTCGAGCCGACGGCCTGGAGGTAGCTGATGTCGTCGGCGTAGGCGCCGACCACGTCCTGCTCGTCGTCGCTGAGCTTGTCGAAGCCCGGGATCTGGCTGCGGTCGAACGGCTGGGCGTCGACGCTGATCCCCTGCTGGTCGGCCAGCTGGCGCGCGGCCTGGGCGGTCACCCACTGCGCGATGATGCCCTGCTCGGCGAGGACGCGCGTGGTCGCCTGCGCCTGCGGGTTCTGCTCCTGCGCTGCGCACACGGCGTCGGTGATCTGGTCGGCGTCGCTGACCGACAGCTGCACGTCACCGACCTTCGCCGCAACGCCCGGCTGGGGTCCGTCGGCACCGATGACGGTGCTCCCGCTGCACCCGCTCGCCAGTACGGCGACACCGGCGATCCCGGCCAGGACCAGCTTCCGCGCCACGCTCACTCCTTCGGGTCGATGATGGTGTCGATCACACCGCGCGCCCATTCAAGCAGGGCGATCCCCTCGAGCGGACGCCCGGTCGCCCCCGGTGTGCCGGGGCGTGGTACGAGGATCGACTCGACC
Organism: Nocardioides panacisoli; assembly: GCF_039537325.1. GTDB lineage: Bacteria > Actinomycetota > Actinomycetes > Propionibacteriales > Nocardioidaceae > Nocardioides > Nocardioides panacisoli. The sequence continues at coordinate 194,119 of NZ_BAABAH010000005.1, read as the reverse complement.
TGCTGCTTGACGATCGACTTCGGGTAGAGCCGCTGCAGCCGGATGGTCCGCGACTCGGGAAGCGTGACGGGCGCGAACCGGACGTTCTTGCCGACAGTCGTGACCTCCTTGACCCCCGCCTGCCGCACCCGGGCGCGGAACCGCGCGACCAGCTGCAGCGCGACGACGGGGACGGGCGGTTCGCCGTACCGGTCCTGGAGCTCCTCGGCGATCTCGTCGACGTCGGCGTCGGAGCGGACCTCGGCGAGCCGCTTGTACATCTCCAGCCGGAGCCGCTCGCTCGGGATGTAGTCGTGCGGCAGGTGCGCCTCGACCGGCAGCTCGATCCGGACCTCCTCGAGCTGCTCCGGCGCGCCACCGTCACTTCGGAAGTCGCGGACCGCCTCGCCCACCAGCCGGACGTAGAGGTCGAAGCCCACGTCGGCGATGTGCCCGGACTGCTCGCCGCCGAGCAGGTTGCCGGCGCCGCGGATCTCGAGGTCCTTCATCGCGATCGCCATGCCGCCGCCGAGGTCGGAGTGCTGCGCGAGCGTGGCCAGCCGCTCGTGGGCCGTCTCGGTGAGCGGCTTCTCCGCGGGGTAGAGGAAGTAGGCGTAGGCGCGCTCGCGGCTGCGGCCGACCCGGCCGCGCAGCTGGTGCAGCTGGGAGAGGCCGAGGGTGTCCGCGCGCTCGATGATCATCGTGTTGGCGTTGGAGACGTCGAGGCCGGACTCCACGATCGTGGTGCAGACGAGGACGTCGAAGCGCTTCTCCCAGAACTCGAGCATGACCTGCTCGAGCTGGTGCTCCGCCATCTGGCCGTGCGCCGTGGCGACCCGCGCCTCGGGCACCAGCTCGCGGAGACGGGCGGCGGCCTTCTCGATCGACTGCACCCGGTTGTGGATGTAGAACACCTGGCCGTCGCGCAGGAGCTCGCGGCGCAGGGCGGCCACGACCTGCCGGTCCTCGTAGGCGCCGACGTAGGTCAGCACCGGGTGGCGTTCCTCGGGGGGCGTGGTGATGGTCGACATCTCGCGGATGCCGGTGATCGCCATCTCCAGGGTCCGCGGGATCGGCGTCGCACTCATCGACAGCACGTCGACCGATGTGCGCAGGCGCTTCATCGCCTCCTTGTGCTCGACGCCGAACCGCTGCTCCTCGTCGACGATGATCAGCCCGAGGTCCTTGAACTTCACGTCCGCGTTGAACAGCCGGTGCGTCCCGACGACGACGTCCACGGTCCCGTCCGCGAGGCCGGCCATCACCTCGGTCGCCTCCTTGTCGGTCTGGAACCGGCTGAGGCCGTTGAGCACCACCGGGAACCCGCTCATCCGCTCGGTGAACGTGGACAGGTGCTGGCTCACGAGCAGCGTGGTCGGCACCAGCACGGCGACCTGCTTGCCGTCCTGCACCGCCTTGAACGCGGCGCGCACGGCGATCTCGGTCTTGCCGTAGCCCACGTCGCCGCAGATCAGCCGGTCCATCGGGACCGTGCGCTCCATGTCGCGCTTGACCTCGTCGACGGTGGTCAGCTGGTCGGGTGTCTCGTGGAAGGGGAACGCGTCCTCGAGCTCGCGCTGCCACGGGCTGTCCGGGCCGAAGGCGTGGCCCCGGGTGGCCTGGCGGGCGGCGTACAGCTTGATCAGCTCGGCCGCGATCTCGCGCACCGCCTTGCGGGCGCGGTTCTTCCGCTTCGTCCAGTCCGCACCGCCGAGGCGGTCGAGGCTGGGTTGCTCGCCGCCCACGTAGCGGGTCACCTGGTCGAGCGCGTCCGCGGGCACGTAGAGCCGGTCCGCCGGGGCGCCGCGCTTCGAGGCGCCGTACTCCAGCACCAGGTAGTCGCGGGTCGCCCCGTGCACCTCGCGCTGCCTCATCTCCACGAACCGGCCCACGCCGTGCTGCTCGTGGACCACGTAGTCGCCGGGCTTGAGCTCGAGCGGGTCGATCTGCCGCTTCCGGCGGGTCGGCATCGCGCGCATGTCCCGCGTCGAGGCCTTCTGGCCGACGATGTCCTCCCCGGTGAGGACGACGAGCCGGCGGTCCGCGTCGATGATGCCGTGCGCGATCGCTCCGCAGGTGACGGTGACGACCGCGGGGTCCGGTACGTCGCCCGCGGGCACGGCCTCCGCGAGTCGCGCCGGGAGGTCGTGCTCGCCGAGCGCCTCCACCATCCGCTCCGCCGGGCCGTGGCCGGCGTGCACCACTACGACGGTGAACCCGTCGTTGTGCCATTTCGCGATGTCGCCGATCGCCCGCTCGACGTCGCCGCGGTACAACGGCGCAGGATGCACCCTGGTAGCGGTGGTCGAGTAGCCGTCGCGAGGGACGAGCGACGGCGTATCGAGACCCTCGTCGAGACCGAACGGGCTGAACGTCCACCAGGACTGACCGCGCTCGAGTGCGTGCGCGCGGACGTCGCCGAGCTCCTGGTAGGACGCGGCCTGCAGGTCGATCGGCGCGGTCCCGCCGCTGGCGGCAGCCGCCCAGGAGGCGCCGAGGAACTCCTCGGAGGTCGCGACCAGGTCGTGCGCGCGGGCGCGGGCACGCTCGGGGTCCACGACGAGGATCTGGGTGTCGTCGGCGAGCAGGTCGACGAGCAGCTCCAGCTCGTCGACCAGCGCCGGGATCAGGGCCTCCATGCCCTCGAGCGCGATGCCCTCGCTGAGCTTGTCGGTGATCTCGAGCAGCTCGGGATGCGCACGCCCGAGCTCGGCGGCGCGTCGGCGTACGTCCTCGGTGAGCAGCAGCTCGCGGCACGGCGGCGCCCAGAGCCGATCGAGCTTGGCGATGGTCCGCTGGTCGGCGACGGCGAACGAGCGGATCTCCTCGATGTCCTCGCCCCAGAACTCGACGCGGACCGGGTGCTCCTCGGTCGGCGGGAACACGTCGACGATCCCGCCGCGGACGGCGAACTCGCCGCGCTTCTCGACCAGGTCGACCCGGGTGTACGCCGCGTCGACCAGCCCGGCGACGACCACCTCCAGGTCCGCCTGCGCGCCGACCTTCAGCTCGACCGGGACCAGGTCGCCCAGGCCCTTGACCTGGGGCTGCAGCACCGACCGCACGGGCGCGACGACCACGGACAGCGGGCCGGTCCCGGGGGCGTCGCCGGGGTGGCAGAGCCTCCGGAGGACGGCCAGCCGCCGTCCGACGGTGTCGCTGCGGGGGCTCAGCCGCTCGTGCGGGAGCGTCTCCCAGCTCGGGAAGTAGCCGACCGTCTCCGGGTCGAGGAAGTCGCCGAGCTCGGTGACCAGCTGCTCGGCATCGCGCGTCGTGGCGGTGACGACGAGCACGGGGCGCCCGGTCCCCGCCAGCCCGGCGACCACGAACGGCCGCAGCGGCTCGGGGCCGGTCAGGTCGTGGGTCGGCAGCCGGCTGCTCCGCGCATCGGCCATCGCCGTCGCGAGGGCCGGATCAGCAAGGACCAGGTCGGCGAGTCCGGCGAGCGTCACGTTGTCCGAGGCTATCCGGCGGTGTCGACAGGGTCGCAGCCGCACGCCTTTATGTACGTACATCAAGCCTGATGTACGTACATAAAGGACGGCGGGCGCCCCGTTCCACCGAAAGACCTGTTGCGAGGGGGGCACCCGTGGTTAGAGTCCGACAGCGGCCCCCCTCTCCACCTCCTTCCGGGTCGCGACTCACTCGCCGTTCCCAGGGAGGGACACATGAGCCGAGCAGCCGTCGGACGACGGATCACCCACTTCGCCCCCGCACTCGCCGCCACCGCGCTGGCACTCGGGTTCCTGACGGCAGCGGGGCCGTCCGACGGAAGCCCGCCGACGGCCCAGGCCGCCGGTCGCGCGGCCGACGACCGCGGCGCGGAGCACCACGGCAACTACGACGCCCGCATCCTGCACGGCGACGCGCTCGCGCACGCCCAGGTCCGGCAGGTCCGGGCCAACGGCAAGGCCGTGCACCGGCTGGCCGTCGGCCTCGGCGGCGGCGCCCGGATCGAGGTCGACCCGCTCACCGGCACCCCCGACAGCGTGTCGGCCACCGGTCGCACCCTCACCGGGCCGAGCAAGGCGGCTCCCACCAAGATCGCGCTCGGCTACGTGCGCGACCACGCGGCGGCCTTCGGCCTGACCTCGGCGGACCTATCGACGCTGGTCCTCGCCCGCCGCTACACCGACGTCAACAAGATCACCCACCTCTACTGGCAGCAGCGCGTGCAGGGCATCCCCGTGTTCGGCAACGGTCTGCGCGCCCACGTCACCGCCGACGGCCGGCTGCTCTCCGTGCAGGGCGCCCCGGTCTCGGGCCTGAGCCGGCTCGCCTCGAACGCCCCCGACGCGCGGATCAGCAGCTCCACCGCGATCGGCCGGGCGGTCTCCGACGCCCACAGCGCGCGCCCGGCGGTCCAGCCCGGCTCGACCGCCCAGCGGGTGTGGTTCCTGACCGCCGAGGGCCTGCGCCCGGCCTGGACGACGTACACCGAGCCGGACACGGTCGGGGCTTACGCCCACGTCATCGACGCGCGCACCGGCGCCGTCCTCTACCGCCAGTCACTGACCGACTACGAGGGCAAGAACGACCCCTCCGGCGACGCCTACGTCCACGACAACTACCCCGGCGCCAGCGGTGACGACTCCGGCGGCAAGATCCACCACGTCAACCTGATCAAGCTCGGGTTCCTCGACCCGCACGCGACCTACCCGTGGGGCCCGTTCGCCACCGTGTGGCCGGATGTCAACGACAACAACAAGCGCGACGTGCCCGCCGAGGTGACGCACGTCCCGACCTCGCTCAAGCAGGCCAAGGCCTGGAAGCTCAAGCCGTTCAAGACCGCCAAGGGCCAGATCCCCTGCTCGAAGCACTACATGTGCACCTGGAACCCCAAGAAGGCGAAGTCCTGGAAGGTCAACATGAACCAGGACGCGCTCGAGGGGCTCTACCTCTCCGGGCGCTACGCCACCTGGCTCGAGAAGGCGCCGTTCGGCTTCACCAAGGCCAGCGGCAACTTCACCCGCGGTGACGGCGACGCGATCAAGCTCAACGTCCTCGACGGCGCGAACACCGCCGGCGGCTTCCCCGACGGCGACCACGTGAACAACGCGAACTTCTCGACGCCGCAGGACGGCAAGGCGCCGAAGATGCAGATGTACCTCAACGACGACTTCTACCTGGCGGCGAGCTCGACCGACGACTTCCTGACGCTCGGCCACGAGTTCACCCACGGCCTGTCCAACCGCCTGGTCGTCAACTCCGACAACAAGTCGACGCTGCACAGCTACCAGGCGGGCGGCATGGGTGAGGGCTGGAGCGACTTCTACGCCTTCGACTACGTGCTGACCCACCACTACGCCAAGAACGACCCGGCGGTGCCGGGCGAGCTGAGCCTCGACCTCTACCTGGCGAAGAACGAGGTGGTCACCCGGACCGAGGCGATCGACTGCGGCGTCGGCGACGACGTCCCGCGGTGCGACTTCGGCGACCAGGTCGGCGGCTACACCTACGACGCGGTGGGTGACGGCGCGCTGGGCACCGAGGTCCACGACGTCGGAGAGGCCTGGGCCCAGACCCTCTTCGACATCTGGCAGGACCTCGGCCACGAGAAGACGATGGGCCTGGTCACCGAGGGCATGCGGCTCACGGCCGACGACCCCTCGCTGGTCGACGCCCGCGACGGCATCCTCGCCGCCGACGAGGCGATGTACGGCGGCGCCGACACCGATGCCCTCTGGTCGCACTTCGCGGCCCGCGGGCTCGGCTACTACGCCGGATCCGACGGCGGCTCCGACCCGGCGCCGACGGCGGACTTCCACGTGCCGCCGGCCGACACGAGCCAGAAGGGCTCGATCTCGGGCACCGCGACAGACACCGAGGGCAACCCGCTCTCCGGCGTCAGCGTCCACATCTCCGGCCACCCGGAGTGGTCGGCGGTCACGGACGACAACGGCCACTACACGATCAACGACGTGGTGGTCGGCACCTGGCCGAAGGTGACCGCGTCGCGGGCGGGCTACGAGTCGGACGTCGACGCGGTGACCGTGGTCGCCAACACGACGGCGACGTACAACCCGGAGCTGCGTCGTGACTGGGCGTCGGCGAGCGGCGGTGCGAGCATCGCCGACTTCAACGGCCCCGACTACTCCCCGCAGTGCGGTCCGGAGGGCGCCATCGACCTGTCCGCCGGCACCGGCTGGGGCAGCGCGACGCAGAACAGCCAGCAGCCTCTCGGCCCGGACGGCGAGAGCAAGGTCAAGCCGAGGTTCATCGTCATCGACCTGCCGAGCACCATCGACGTGACCGGCTTCGGGGTGAACCCGACCGCGACCTGCGGTGACCCGGGCAGCGCCTCGACGGGCGAGTACAAGATCTACGTCGCGGCGACCCCCGACGGGCCCTGGGGCTCGCCGGTCGCCTCGGGGACCTTCGACGAGAACGACCGCAACAAGCTGGTCGACATCCCGCTCGGGTCGCCGGCCACCGGCGTCGGTGCGATCAAGTACGTCATGGTGAAGCCCCAGGTTCCGGACTGGTCCGGGTGTCCGACGGCCTACGCCGGCTGCCAGTTCATCGACACCACGGAGGTGGCGGCGTACAACGACTGACGCCTCAGATCACGACGGCTGCGACCCACGGGTCGCAGCCGTCGTGCTTTTCGGGACCGGATCGATCAGCCGAAGCGGCCGTTGACGTAGGCGGTGGTGCGCTCGTCCTTTGGGTTCTCGAACATCGCCCGGGTGTCGCCGTGCTCGACGATGACGCCGGGGGTGCCGAGGGAGGCGAGGAAGAACGCGCACTGGTCGGAGACCCGGGCGGCCTGCTGCATGTTGTGGGTGACGATGACGATCGTCACCTCGCGGGCGAGGTCGACCATGGTCTCCTCGATCACCCGGGTGGACGTGGGGTCCAGGGCGGAGCAGGGCTCGTCCATGAGCAGCACGCGCGGCTTGATCGCCAGCGACCGGGCGATGCACAGCCGCTGCTGCTGACCGCCGGACAGGCCGCCGCCCGGGGCATCGAGCCGGTCCTTGACCTCGTCCCAGAGGCCGCCCTTGGTGAGGCACTCCTCGACGAGGAGTTCCTTGTCGGGCTTGCGCAGCTTGGTGCCGGTCAGCTTGAGTCCGGCGAGGACGTTCTCGCGGATGGACATCGCCGGGAAGGGGTTCGGCTTCTGGAAGACCATGCCGATCGACCGCCGGGCGGCGGCGTGCTTGACTCCGCCGGAGTCGAAGCCCGCCTTCGGCTCGACGCCGGACATGTCGTGGGTGAAGAAGTTGGCATGGGTCAGCGGTCGCCGGCCGCGCAGGAACACGAAGACGACCGTCGAGACGACGGCGAGGCCGACGAGCAGCGCGCCGCCGGTGATGATCGTGGCCGCGACCCGGTCCTTGACCTCGACCCAGGTCCCGGTCATCGCTGTCAGCAGCGCGGTCATCAGCACACCGGTGACGAACAGGACGATGACGAACCACGGCAACCCGCGCATCGGCAGGAAGCGCTGGGTGATCAGCCAGCTCAGCCCGAGCGCGGACACCCAGGCGCCGAGCCGGACGAAGACGTCGTCGGCGTTCGGCGCGCCGAGCGTCGTACGCGGCCGGGGCGGTGGGGCCGAGTCGTCGCGGACCGGCAGGAAGGTCCGCGGCTCGGCCGTCTCGAGGCGCGGGGTCCCGGTCACGGGCGGCGGCAGGGTCTCGGCACTCATGTCAGGCGTCCGCGTCCGCGCCGCTACGGCTGCGGTTGACGACCACCGCTGCGAGCGTGTTGACGGCCAGCGTGATCATGAACAGCACGAAGCCGGCGGCCAGCAGAGCGGAGAGCTGGGAGGGCGAGGCGTCACCGAACTGGATCGCGATCAGCGCGCTCACCGAGTTGGCGCCGATCTCGAGGATGTTCCACTTGACCTGGAACGCCGGCGAGATGATCAGGACGACGGCGATCGTCTCGCCGAGCGCGCGGCCCAGGCCGAGCATGGTGCCGCCGATGATGCCGCCACGGCCGAACGGCAGCACGACGGACCGGATGACACCCCACTTGGTCGCCCCGAGCGCGAGCGCTGCCTCCCGCTCCCCCGGCGGGGTCTGCGAGAAGACCTGCCGCATCACGGCACACCCCATCGGGAGCACCATCATCGCGACGGCGATGCCGGCGCAGAACGCGCTCGAGACGTAACGGGTGGAGTCCCACACCGGCGAATGCGGATCGGTGTTGCGCACTTGGAAGAACGGCACCCACCCGAAGTGGCGTTGCAGCCAGTACGCGAGGGCGGAGGCGTGGGGCATGATCAGGAAGAAGCCCCACAGGCCCCAGACGATCGACGGGATCGCGGCCATCAGGTCGACCATCGAGACGAGCAGGCCCTTGATCCGGGCAGGTGCGTACTCGCTGATGTACAGCGCGGTCAGCAGCGACAGCGGGAACGCGAACGTCATCGCCACCAGGGCGATCGAGACCGTCCCCACGAGGACACCGGCGATGCCGATGACGTCCTGGTCCGGCTCCCACCGCTCTCCGGTGAAGAATCCCAGGCCGTAGCGATGGATCGTCGGCACCGCCTGCCACGCGAGGAAGACGCCCACCCCGCCGGTGATGACGAGCACCGACGCACCGATCGTGCGCACGACGTTGACGAACACAGCGTCCCCACCGGTCGCCCGTCGGGAGATCCGCCGCGGAGCCGCTTCGGGCGCGCTCGGATCAACCACTGGCAGCGTCGTCACTCGTTGTCCCCCTGCTGCTGCCGCCCGAGCGCGACACGAACTGGACCGGGCAGGAATAGCCCGGCCGAGCAGCACTATCCGGGGGTCACGGGAAGCGCCGGGGTGCGCGAGGTGAACGACGAGGGAACGTCGAACTGCGAGTCAGGCGGTGATCGGTCTGGACCAGCTCGAGCGGGTCAGACGCCGTGCCGACGCTCGCGCAGGGCGTACGCCCGGATCGCGCGGAGGAAGTCGACCCGTCGGAAGTCCGGCCAGTAGGCCTCGCAGAAGTAGAACTCCGACTTGGCGCTCTGCCACAGCAGGAAGCCACCCAACCGCTGCTCGCCCGACGTCCTGATGACCAGGTCGGGGTCCGGCTGGCCCTTCGTGTAGAGGTGGTCGGCGATGTGCTCGACGTCGATGATCTGGGCGAGCTCCTCGAGCGAGGTGCCCTTGCCGGCGTGCTCGATGAGCAGCGACCGTACGGCGTCCGCGATCTCGCGGCGGCCGCCGTACCCCACCGCCACGTTGACGAGCATCCCGCCGACGTCGCTGGTGCGCTCGGCGGCGGCCTTGAGCCGCTCCGCGACCTCGGCGGGCAGCAGGTCGAGGGCGCCGACCGGGTTGATCCGCCAGCGCCGGGTGTCGGCGAGCGAGTCGACGGCGTCGACGATGATCTCGAGCAGCGCCTCGACCTCGGGCTGCTGGCGGTTGAGGTTGTCGGTCGAGAGCAGCCAGAGGGTGACCACCTCGATCCCGACCTCGTCGCACCAGGTGAGCAGCGGCTCGATGTTGGCGGCTCCCGCGCGGTGGCCGTGCGCCGTGTCGCGACCGACCGCCCGCGCCCAGCGTCGGTTGCCGTCGAGCATCACGCCGACGTGCTTGGGGAGGTTGCCCGGCATCCGGCGGAGCATCCGCGCCTCGTACGCGGGGTAGAGCACCCGCCGCACGCCGCGCTTCCAGTCCGCCACGCTCGAATGTTAACCAGTCGGGGCTCGCGGCACGGCGGACTCGGCCGGGGTGCTTCCCTCGGGTTGTCGCTGGCTGCGACGATGTGCCCCCTGGGGGCCCTCGGTCCCGATGACCCCGATGACCCCGATGACCCCCGCTGAACCTGGGCAAGGAAAGAGGTACGACGATGACCGCCGCCGCATGGCACCCGGACCCGACCGGACGACACGAGCTCCGCTACTGGGACGGATCCCAGTGGACCGAGCACGTCTCCGACGGCGGCGTCGTGTCGTCCTCGCCGCTGCAGCCGCCTGCCGAGCCCCAGCAGGAGCAGCAGGTCCAGTACGGCCAGCAGGACCAGTACGGCCAGCAGGACCAGTCCGCCCAGCAGGCGCAGCCTTCGCAGTACGAGCCGGTCACGCAGCTCGGGGTGGGCTCGCCGCAGCCCGCGTCCGACCGGCCGACCGGGGCCGACACCGAGCCGGCGCCCAGCGACCAGTGGATCTCCGCGCCCGCCGAGGAGCCGTCGCCGACCGACGACGCGGCGCTCGACCGGACGATGGTCGCCCACCCGCACGACCCGCTCACCGACCCGATGCCCGCCGACGAGGCGACGCCGGACCCGGTGATGACCGAGGAGTCGATGGGCGAGCAGCAGCCCGCCACTGACGAGCCGGTGTCCGAGCCGGTGTCCGAGCCGATGTCCTCCGAGCCGCCGCTCGCCCCGACGATGATGGTCCCGGCCCAGACCGAGGCCCCGGACGCCCAGGAGGCGCAGCCCGCCGCCGAGCAGCCGGCGGCCGAGCCGCCCGTCTACGATCCCGAGCCCGCCGCCCAGCCCGACTTCGGCCAGGCGCCGCCGGCCTACGACCCGGGCCCCGCCGCCTACCAGGCGCAGCCCGAGCAGCCGGCCGCGCAGCCCGGCTACGGCCAGGCGCCGTCGCCGTACGCCGCCCAGCCGCCGGCCGCCGCGGCCGTCCCCGGCGACGCGTTCCAGGGAATCTCCGGTGACCTGGTCGACGGCCGGTTCGGCGAGGTCGCCGACACCCCCGGCCCGTCCCTGCAGAACGCCAAGCTGCTCAAGGTGCGCGTCGTCGAGCCGTTCATGGCCCGCAACGGCGCGATGGTCGCCTACCAGGGCAACGTCAACTTCAACTTCCAGGGCGGCGGCGCCGCGAAGTTCCTGAAGAAGGCGCTCACCGGCGAGGGCCTGAAGCTGATGCGCGTCGAGGGCCAGGGCGACGTCTTCCTCGCCCACGCTGCCGACAACGTGCACATCCTGCACCTGAACAACAGCGGCCTGTCGATCAACGGCGACAACGTGCTGGCGTTCTCGGCCGCGCTCGACTGGAACATCGAGCGGGTCAAGGGCGGCAGCATCGCGGCCGGCGGACTGTTCAACACCACCCTGCGCGGCACCGGCTGGGTGGCCATCACCACGGACGGCGACCCGGTCGTGCTCAACGCCGCCGAGGCGCCGACCTTCGCCGACACCAACGCGATCGTCGCCTGGTCGATCAACCTGCAGACCAGCATCAAGTCCAGCTTCACCGCCGGCGCGCTGATCGGCCGCGGCTCGGGCGAGGCGTTCCAGGTCGCCTTCAACGGCGCCGGGTTCGTGATCGTCCAGCCGTCCGAGGGCGCGGAGGTCCCCCCGCACACCCACTGATGCGCCGAGTCGGCTCATCTCTGCACCCACGGCGCAGAGATGAGCCGACTGACCGCGAAGGGCATGCAGAGACGGGCCGACTCGGTGCGCCCGGTAACTTGGCGGCATGACCGACCCGATGCACCAGGCGAACGAGACCGTCCGCTCCGGCATCGAGCACGTCGGCGAGCAGGTCCGCGAGGTGATCCGGGACGTCAAGCCCAAGCTGCGGGGCTGGATCCACCTTGTCTCGGCCCCGCTGATCCTCGCCGCGGGGATCGTCCTGATCTGCCTGTCCCCCACCGCGACGACCAAGATCGGCTCGGCGCTCTACGCCGGGAGCGCGATCCTCCTCTTCGGGGTCTCCGCGCTCTACCACCGCGGCACCTGGTCACCGAAGGTGTGGCTGATCCTCAACCGGTTCGACCACTCCAACATCTTCCTGCTGATCGCCGGGTCCTACACCCCATTTGCACTGATCCTCCTCGACGGCCTGCCCCGGGTGGTGCTGCTGTCGGTGGTGTGGACCGGGGCGATCTCCGGAGTCGCCTTCAAGCTCTTCTGGCCGTCCGCGCCGCGCTGGCTCTCGGCGCCGATCTACATCGCGCTGGGCTGGGCGGCGATCTTCTTCATCCCGGCGTTCTTCCACGGCGCGCTCGCGCTCGGCCTCGGCATCGGGATCGCGACCTTCGTGCTCATCTGCGTCGGCGGGGCGCTCTACACCTTCGGGGGCCTGGTCTACGGCCTGCAGTGGCCGGACCCCTCGCCGCGGTACTTCGGGTTCCACGAGGTCTTCCACGTCTTCACGATCCTGGCCTTCGTGTCCCACTACGTCGGGGTCTCGCTGGCGACGTACTCGCTGCGCTGAGGGGGCTCAGCCCCGGTCGATGCGCCGGAGCGCCTCGCGTCGGCTCAGCGGGCTGAGCTCGTGGCTCGCGACGTAGGTCCGCACCCAAGCGGGGTCGACGTACGACGCCTCGCGCAGAGCCCAGCCGATCGCCTTGCGGACGAAGAACTCGGGGTCGGCGCGGTTCGGCTCGATCAGCCGCGAGAGCAGGTCGAGGTCGAGCCGGTCCTTGCGACCCAGCTGGCTGAGGATCGCCAGCCTGCGCATCCAGAGGAACGGGTCGGTGGACCAGCGCACGGCCAGCGCGGCGGTCGCCTCGGGGTGCGCGTCGTGCTGCTCGGCGAGCCGGTGCGCGAGCTCGTCGACGTGGTCCCACCAGGCGCCCGTGCGGGCCATGTGCTCGTAGAGCGGGACCATCGCCGCGTCGGCGCGCAGGGGCGGGAGCGCGAGGAGGGCTGTGGCGGCGTACCGCTCCTCCCGGTGCGTGGCTCCGTCCCACAGCTCGGTGGCCGCGGCGGCCAGCACGGCCCCGTCCGTGACCCCGAGGTCGCGCACGACGCGCCGAGCCAGCCGTCGCACCTCGGGGACACGCACCCCGAGGAACGGCATGGCCGACTTCATGTACGCCTGCTGCCCGGGCGCGAGCGACGGGTCCGCAGCCGCGCGCAGCGCGGCGCGCAAGGCCCCCACCAGGTCCCCGGCCATCCGGTTCACCCGCCGGCGAGGGCGTGCCCGAGGAACGCGACCTGCCCGGGTGCGATCCGACGCCAGTAGCCGATGTCGTGGTCGCCGAGCGCGAGGCCCCCAGCGGGTTCCTCGGCGAAACCGGCGCGGTAGTCCTTGACCGCGTCGTAGAACGGGTCGCCCTCACCGCAGTCGATCCGGACGGCGGTGCGGGCCAGGTCGTCCTGGTCGCCGAACGGAGTCGTCCGCTCGAAGTCCGTCTCGTCGTCGAAGGCCCCGGGCGCGGTGTCGGCGTACTCGTGCCAGAGCGCGGGGCTCATCGCGCCGATGGCGCGGACCTGGGCGGGAGGCGCCGCGCCGATGTAGAGAGCGCCGAAGCCGCCCATCGACCAGCCCAGAAGTCCCAGCCTGCCGAGGTCGAGGTCGTGCCGGCCGAGGAGCAGCGGCAGGAACTCGTCGACCACCATCGCCGCTGCGTCCTCCCCGCTCTCGCGCGGGTGCCAGTAGGTGTCGCCCCCGTCGATGCTCGCCAGCGCGAACGGCGGGGTCCCGTCGGCCACCGCCGCCGCGAGGAACATGTCCAGCGCGAGGTAGTCGTGGTCGAAGGCGGACGCGTGGTCGTCGCCACGGCCGTGCAGCACGATCGCGACGGGAAGCCTGGCGTGCTCGGCCGGCGGTCGCGCGATCGTCCAGCCGACCTCCTGGCCGAGCCGGTGCTCCGACGTGAAGCTGCCGCTCTCGGTCGGGCCCGGCGTCACGTCGGGGACCGTGCCGTCCGCGCCGTCGATCCCCAGGCGGTGGTAGGCCCAGGATCGGCCGGGCAGGACCTCCGTCTGGACACCGATCGCGGCGCCGGCGGCCAGCGCGCCGGCACCGCCGATGCCCACCAGGACCCCTCGTCGAGAGATCACGCCGAGCTCGTCAGAACGAGGCGATCGCCTCGTTGAGCGTCTTGCTCGGGCGCATCACGTCGGAAGCCTTCTCCGGGTCGGGAAGGTAGTAGCCGCCGATGTCGGCCGGCTTGCCCTGTACGGCGATCAGCTCCTCGGCGATCGTCTCCTCGTTCTCGCGCAGCGTCGTGGCGAGCGGCGCGAACGCCGCGGCGAGCTCGGCGTCGTCGGTCTGCTTCGCCAGCTCCTCGGCCCAGTAGAGCGCGAGGTAGAAGTGCGACCCACGGTTGTCGGTGGTCCCGAGCTTGCGGCCCGGCGAGCGGTCCTCGTCGAGGAAGGTGCCGGTGGCGCGGTCCAGCGCATCGGCCAGCACCTTCGCCGCGGCGACGCCGCCCTGCTCGGCGTACTTCTCCAGCGAGGGGACGAGCGCGAAGAACTCGCCGAGGCTGTCCCAGCGCAGGTAGTCCTCCTCGACCAGCTGCTGGACGTGCTTGGGAGCCGAGCCGCCGGCGCCGGTCTCGAACAGGCCGCCGCCCGCGATGAGCGGCACGACCGAGAGCATCTTCGCCGACGTGCCGAGCTCGAGGATCGGGAAGAGGTCGGTGTTGTAGTCGCGGAGCACGTTGCCGGTCACCGAGATGGTGTCCTCGCCCTTGCGCATGCGCTCCAGCGAGTAGGCGCAGGCCAGCGTCGGCGCGAGGATCTGGATATCCAGGCCGTCGGTGTCGTGCTCGGGCAGGTAGGCGTTGACCTTCTTGATGATCTCCGCGTCGTGGGCACGGGTCTCGTCGAGCCAGAAGATCGCCGGGGAGCCACTGGCCCGGGCGCGGGTGACGGCGAGCTTGACCCAGTCGCGGACCGGGACGTCCTTGGTCTGGCAGGCGCGCCAGATGTCCCCGGCCTCGACGTCGTGCTCGATGAGCACGTCGCCGGCGGCGTTGACGATCCGGACCGTGCCGGCGGTCTCGATCTCGAAGGTCTTGTCGTGGGAGCCGTACTCCTCGGCCGCCTGCGCCATCAGGCCCACGTTGGGGACGCTGCCGATCGTGGCGGGGTCGAGCGGGCCGTTCGCCTTCACGTCGTCGATGACGGCCTGGTAGACGCCGGCGTAGGAGGAGTCCGGGATCACGGCGAGGGTGTCGTCCTCGCTTCCGTCGGAGCCCCAGAGGCGGCCGCCGTTGCGGATCAGCGCCGGCATCGACGCGTCGACGATGACGTCGGACGGCACGTGCAGGTTGGTGATGCCCTTGTCGGAGTTCACGTAGGACAGCCGCGGCCCGTCGGCCATCGCGGCCTCGAAGGCGGCCTTGATCTCGGCGCCGTTGTCGAGCGCGTCCAGGCCCGGGAGGATCGACCCGAGGCCGTCGTTCGCGGAGAGGCCGGCCGCCTCGAGGTCGTCGCCGTACTGCGCGAAGACGTCCTTGAAGTAGGCCTTCACGACGTGGCCGAAGATGATCGGGTCGGAGACCTTCATCATCGTGGCCTTGAGGTGCACCGAGAACAGGACGTCGTCGGACTTCGCCTTCGCGAGCGCGTTCGCGAGGAATCCGTGCAGAGCAGCAGCGTCCATCCGGGTCGCGTCGATGATCTCGCCGGCGAGCACGTTGAGCCCGTCCTTGAGGACGATCTCCTCGCCGCCCTCGGTCTCGAGCACGATCCGCAGGAGGTCGTCGGCCTCGATGGTCACGGACTTCTCGTTGGACTTGAAGTCGTGGTCGCCCATGGTGGCGACGGTGGTCTTCGACCCGTCCGCGAACGGCTTGTTCTTGTGCGGGTGCTTCTTCGCGTAGTTCTTCACCGACGCCGGCGCGCGGCGGTCGGAGTTGCCCTCGCGCAGCACCGGGTTGACGGCGGAGCCCTTGACCTTGTCGTAGCGGGCGCGGGCCTCGCGCTCCTCGTCCGTGGTCGGGTTCTCGGGGTAGTCCGGAAGGTCGTACCCCTTCTCCTGCAGCTCCTTGATCGCGGCCTTGAGCTGCGGGATGGAGGCGGAGATGTTGGGCAGCTTGATGATGTTCGCCGCCGGCGTCTTGGCCAGCGCGCCGAGCTCGGCGAGCGCGTCGTCGGCCAGCCCGAACTGCGCGAGGATCCGCGCTGCGACGGAGATGTCGCGGGTCTGGACGCTGACGCCCGCCTTGGCGGCGTAGGCCTCGACGATCGGCAGGAAGGAGTACGTCGCCAGCAGCGGCGCCTCGTCGGTGTGGGTGTAGATGATGCTGGACTCGGTGGCCATGTTCCGGCGTCACTCCTGGGACGAGAGGTTGCTTGACATCAAGATATCTCACCGGTCTCGGCCGGTCGCCACAGCGTTGCACCGTGACCGGCGCGCGGCAAACGCGGCAGCCACCGAGGTGGCTAGAGTGCTGGCTGTCCCGCGCGGCTCCCCCGGAGTGTGGAGGGGGAGAGAGGTTTTCGGGAACCGATCCGAGGAGATACGACTGCCATGACAGAAGTTGCAGCAGACGCGACCCCGGTCGCGCCCCCCACCACCGCCCAGAAGCTCGCGGCCGAGCTCATCGGCACGTTCGTGCTGGTGTTCATCGGCTGCGGCGCCGCCGTCTACACGGGTGTCGACATCGTCGCCACCGGTCTCGCGTTCGGCCTGGCCATCGTGATGATGGCCTACGCGTTCGGCCGGGTCTCCGGCGGACACTTCAACCCCGCCGTCTCCCTCGGCGCCGCGCTCGCCGGCCGGATCCCGTGGCTCGAGGCGGCGCTCTACGCCGCGGCGCAGGTCGTCGGCGGCCTGGTCGGCGCGCTGGCGCTGTGGATCGTGCTCCACGGCTTCGACGGCTACAAGTCCAGCGTGGACGGGATCGGAGCCAACTCCTTCGGCGACACCAACGGCAACGGCTTCGCCTGGTGGGCGGCGTTCCTGCTCGAGCTCGTGCTCACCGCGGTGTTCGTGATGGTGATCCTCGCGGTCACCGACGAGCGCAACGACACGACGGCGTTCGCGCCCCTCGTCATCGGCCTGACGCTCTCGGCGATCCACTTCGTCGCGATCCCGGCGACCGGCACCTCGGTGAACCCGGCCCGCTCGATCGGTCCCGGCATCTTCACCTTCGACGGCGACCACATCCTGCAGCTGTGGCTTTTCATCCTGGCCCCGCTCGTCGGCGCGGTCGTGTCCGGCTTCGTGTACCCGCTGGTGTTCGGCCGTGGCAAGGAGCCGGTCGCAGGCTCCGGCCTGGCCTTCCGCGCCGCCCAGCCCGCGGTCGCCGTACCGGGTCTCGGCGCGCCGAACGCGTTCGAGCAGCAGTGGAACCAGCAGGCGTACGCGCAGCAGGCGCCCGAGCAGCCGATCATCCAGGACGGCTGGCAGTGGGACCCCGCCACCCAGCAGTGGATCCCCGCCCAGCAGCAGCCGGCGGTGCCCCCGCAGCCGAGCGCCCAGGGCTGGGCTCCCCCGGTCCAGGCCGACCCCGGCGACCCGAGCGGCCAGACCCAGGTGCGCCCGCCCCAGTAGGTCAGGAGGAGGGGGGCTCGTCGACCGCGACGAGCCCCCACTCCACCGAGCCGTCCGCGGTCGCCGTGGCGACCAGGCCGGTGCCCTTGGCGAAGGACACCAGCAGGTCGGCCGCCTGAGCGCCGACCACGTCGATGTCGAGGGTCTCGTAGTCCCCCGCGGGCACCGAGGCGGACGCGTCGACGGACCTGACCATCGCGTGCACCTCCCCGTCGGGAAGGTCCGCCATCAGGTAGCCGTCGCCGACCCGCGGCTCGGCCGGCAGGTACAGGCCCGCCGCGTCGAACCACTCGCTGCCGCGGCCGAGCCACCACACGTTGCCGTCCCGGTCCTGGGCCAGGTGGTCGACGACGCGGTCGACCTGACGGTCCTTGTCGTCCAGCGTGGTGCGCGCCAGGTCCGTCGTACGGATCCCGTCGTGCTCGGGACCGTCGGAGACCGAGATCCGCGCCGCCGTGATCCGCCCGGCGCCGGTGACGGTGTACCGCCACGTCGCACCGGGCTCCAGCGCCAGCCACGGGTTGTCGACGTCGGCCACGAAGTCGTCCGGGTCCGGGCTGGGAGTCGGGATCTGCAGCCCATCGACGCCGGTCGGCGGGCTGTCCTTTGCCGCGTCCCCGCACCCCGCGGTCAACGCCAGCACCCCCGCCAGCACCACCAGTCCACTGCGCACTGGCGCATCCTGCACCACGTCCCGGCCCAGGTACGACCCGGCGCGCAGGCGCTGCTAGCGTCACCAGCACCCTGGCTTCCAGCCTCACCGCGACAGACGCACCCAACGAAGGAGTCCTCGTGAGCGACACGCCCCTCAAGGTCGCCGTCACCGGCGCCGCCGGCCAGATCGGCTACAGCCTGCTCTTCCGCATCGCCAGCGGTGCGATCGCCGGTGACCGCCCCGTCGAGCTGCGGCTGCTCGAGATCGAGCCCGCCCTCAAGGCGCTCGAGGGCGTCGTGATGGAGCTCGACGACTGCGCGTTCCCGAACCTCGCGGGCGTGGAGATCGGCGCCGACCCGACGAAGATCTTCGAGGGCGTCAACCTGGCCCTGCTCGTCGGCGCCCGGCCGCGCGGCCCAGGCATGGAGCGCGGCGACCTGCTCGAGGCCAACGGCGCGATCTTCACGGCCCAGGGCAAGGCGCTCAACGAGGTGGCCGCGGACGACGTACGCATCGGTGTCACCGGAAACCCGGCCAACACCAACGCGCTGATCGCGATGAGCAACGCGCCGGACATCCCCCAGGAGCGGTTCTCCGCCCTCACCCGCCTGGACCACAACCGCGCGATCTCCCAGCTCGCCGCCAAGACCGGCGCGCCGGTGACCGAGATCAAGAAGATGACGATCTGGGGCAACCACTCGGCGACGCAGTACCCCGACCTGTTCCACGCCGAGGTCTCCGGCAAGAACGCCGCCGAGGCCGTGGGCGACCAGGAGTGGCTGGAGAGCTACTTCATCCCGACCGTCGCCAAGCGCGGCGCGGCGATCATCGACGCCCGCGGCGCCTCCTCCGCCGCCTCGGCCGCCTCCGCGACCTGCGACGCCGCCCGCGACTGGCTCTACGGCACCCCCGAGGGCGACTGGGTCTCGATGGCGGTCGTCTCCGACGGCTCCTACGACGTCCCCGAGGGCCTGGTCTCCTCGTTCCCGGTGACCACGTCGAACGGCGACTGGACCATCGTCCAGGGCCTCGACATCGACGACTTCTCCCGCGGCCGGATCGACGCCTCCGTCGCCGAGCTCGCCGACGAGAAGCAGGCCGTCACCGACCTCGGCCTCATCTGATCCTCGCCGAGTCGGCTCAAGCTTGAGCCGACTCACCGCCGAGTCGGCTCAAGCTTGAGCCGACTCGGCGTGTTTTTGCCCGAGTTCCTGCCGGCTCGGCGCTAGACGGGCTGGTTGGGGATGCTCGCGGCGAGGAGGAACAGTACGACCGCGACGACGCCCACCACGGCGACGTCGAGGAACCGGTTGCGCACCGCGAGCATGCCGGCGTCGCGCTGGGGCAGCACGAGCCGGAAGAGCGCCGCGGCGGCGAGGGCGCCGGCGAGGATGCGGACGCCCGTGCGCCAGTCGTCGAGCCAGACCACGCCGAGACCGGTCGCCATCGCGGCGAGGACCCCGAGGTAGAGCGCCCCGCCGATGGTCGACGGGTGCCGTCGGGGCTCGTCCGCCGGGGGCTGAGCGGCCTCCACGGGCTGCTCCTCCGGCTGCTCCTCGGCCGCCTCGCCGGTGTGGTCGTCGATGAGGGTCACGACCTCAGTGTGCTTCGCCCGCGGCCTTCTCGGCCATCGACACGACGTTGGCCAGCAGCATCGCCCGGGTCATCGGGCCGACCCCGCCGGGGTTCGGCGAGACCCAGCCTGCGGTCTCCCACACGTCCGGCGCGACGTCGCCCGCCAGCTTGCCGTCGACGCGGGACACCCCGACGTCGAGCACGGCGGCGCCGGGCTTGACCATGTCGCCCGTGACGATGCCGGGCACCCCGGCCGCCGCGACGACGATGTCGGCCTGCCGGACGTGGGCGGCCAGGTCACGCGTCCCGGTGTGGCACAGCGTCACGGTCGCGTTCTCCGAGCGCCGGGTCAGCAGCAGCCCGAGCGGGCGGCCGACGGTGATGCCCCGGCCGACGACCGCGACGTTCGCTCCCGCGATGCCCACCCCGTGGCGGCGCAGCAGCTCGACGATGCCGTACGGCGTGCAGGGCAGCGGCGCCTCGTGCCCGAGGACCAGCCAGCCCAGGTTCGTCGGGTGCAGCCCGTCCGCGTCCTTGGCGGGGTCGATCATCCCGAGCACCCGCAGCTCGTCGCGGCCCTTCGGCAGCGGGAGCTGGACGATGTAGCCGGTGCACGCCGGGTCGGCGTTGAGGGCTGCGACCGCCTGCTCGATCTCCTCCTGCGACGCGGTCTCCGGAAGATCGACCCGGATCGAGGCGATCCCGACCTCGGCGCAGTCCTTGTGCTTGCCGTTGACGTACCACCGCGAGCCCGGGTCGTCGCCCACGAGAACCGTGCCGAGGCCGGGCGTCACGCCCTGCTCCCTCAGCTTGGCCACCCGCTCGCGCAGCTCGTCCTTGATGGCGGCCGCGGTCGCCGTGCCGTCCAGCTTCTGTGCGGTCATCGTTCCCCTCAGTGCGCGAAGTGCCGGGTGCCGGTGAAGTACATCGTGACGCCCGCAGCCTTGCACGCCTCGATCGTCTCCTCGTCGCGGACCGAGCCGCCCGGCTGGACGATCGCCTTCACGCCGGCGTCGATCAGGACCTGGGCGCCGTCGGAGAACGGGAAGAACGCGTCGGAGGCGGCGACGGAGCCGCGGGCGCGCTCCTCGCCCTCGGCCAGGCTGTTGGCCCGCTCGACGGCGAGCTTGCAGGAGTCGACCCGGTTCACCTGGCCCATCCCGATGCCGACCGAGGCGCCGTCGGCGGCGAGCAGGATGGCGTTGGACTTGGCCGCGCGTACGGCGCGCCAGGCGAACGCCAGGTCGGCGAGCGTCCGCTCGTCCGCGGCCTCGCCGGTCGCGAGCGTCCAGCTCGCCGGGTCGTCGCCCTCCGCCTGGAACCGGTCGCGGTGCTGCATGAGGATGCCGCCGGAGATCGGCCGGAACTCGACCGGGTCGGGGTGCTCGTCGGGCGGGCAGAGCAGCACCCGGATGTTCTTCTTGCCCTGCAGGATCTCAACGGCGCCGTCGTCGTACGCCGGCGCGACGATCACCTCGGTGAACACCTCGGACACCTGCTGCGCCATCTCGACCGACACCGGCCGGTTCGCCGCGATCACACCCCCGAACGCGGAGACCGGGTCGCAGGCGTGGGCGCGGCGGTGGGCCTCGGCGATGTCGGTGCCGACGGCGACGCCGCAGGGGTTGGCGTGCTTGATGATCGCGACGGCCGGGCCGTCGAAGTCGTACGCCGCCCGGCGGGCCGCGTCGGTGTCGACGTAGTTGTTGTAGGACATCTCCTTGCCGTGCAGCTGCTCGGCGGCTGCGAGGCCGCCGCGCCAGTGGCGGTAGAGCGCGGCGGGCTGATGCGGGTTCTCGCCGTACCGCAGCACGGCGGCCTTGTCCCACGTGGCGCCGATCCAGGCCGGGAACCCGGTGCCTGCGGAGGTGTCGGTCAGCACGTTGCCCATCCACGAGGCGACCTGGACGTCGTAGGTCGCCGTGTGCACGAAGGCCTTCGCGGCGAGCTGCTCCCGCTCGGCCAGGGTGAAGCCACCTGCCTTCGCGGCCTCCAGGGCACGCGGGTAGTCGGCCCCGTCGGTGACGATCGCGACCGAGGCGTGGTTCTTCGCCGCGGCGCGGACCATCGACGGGCCGCCGATGTCGATCTTCTCGATGCAGTCCTGGACGCCCGCGCCGGAGGCGACCGTCGCGAGGAACGGGTAGAGGTTCACGACGACGAGGTCGAACGGCGCGACCTCGAGCTCCTCGAGCTGCTGCACGTGCTCGGGCAGCCGACGGTCGGCCAGGATGCCGGCGTGCACGCGCGGGTGCAGGGTCTTGACCCGCCCGTCGAGGCACTCCGGGAAACCGGTGAGGTCCTCGACCCGCGTCACCGGCAGGCCGAGCGACTCGATGAGGGCGGCCGAGCCGCCGGTCGACACCAGCTCGACGCCGGCCTCGTGCAGCCCGCGGACCAGGTCGTCGAGACCGGTCTTGTCGAAGACGGAGACGAGTGCGCGCTTGATCGGGATGCGATCCCCGGCGCCATGGATCTGGTCGGTCACAGGAGGGTTCTCCTCATCGTGTCGGTCACTGTTGATGAGGGCACCCAGGCGGTCGATGCCGAACTCTGTCCCATTCAGGGCACTCCCCGGTGGTCCCCCACCCGCGCCAGTCGTGTGGGGCCGACTCTACCGAGGAGTCAGCCGCCGAGGCGAACCCGGCGGCCGTCGACGGTCATGCCGTCGCGGGCGATCCGGCCGACGCTGTCGACGAGCATGACGCGCTCGGCGACCTTGATCCGCTCGTGCAGGGTCTCCACGGTGTCGTCGTCCTCCACCGGCACCACGGTCTGAGCGACGATCGCGCCGGTGTCGACGCCGGCGTCCACGACGAACAGGGTGGCGCCGGTGACCTTCACGCCGTACTCCAGCGCGTCCGCGGGCCCCCGGACGCCCGGGAACGACGGCGACAGGGCCGGGTGGGTGTTCAGCGTCCGTCCGCCGAACCGATCGAGGAACGCCTCGCCGAGCAGCTTCATGAACCCGGCCGAGACGACCAGGTCGGGCTCGAAGGCGCCGACCTTGTCGGCCAGCGCCCGGTCCCAGTGCTCCCGGGAGGTGTAGTCCTCGAGCCGGACGACGAACGTCGGTACGCCGGCACGCTCGGCGCGCGCCAGGCCCTCGATGCCGTCGCGGTCCGCTCCCACCGCGACCACGCGGGCGCCGTACGTCGGCTCGGCGCAGGCGTCCAGCAGCGCCTGGAGGTTGGTGCCGCTCCCCGAGACGAGGACGACGAGGCGCGCGGGCGAGTCGGACACGGCGCCGGAGTCTAGGGCAGTCAGCCGCGCCGGAACCGTGCGGGCACGATCCGCGCGAGCAGGTCACCGCGCTGCTGCCAGCCGACCATGGCGAGCGCGCCCAGGAGGCCACCGACGCCGAACCCGGTCACCGAGTGCAGCAGCACGTCGAACGCGGACGGGCCGATGTCCCGCATCCGCCCCGGCCCGACCGCGCCGCCGGCGAACAGGGTCATCGCGCCGAGCGCGACGCCCGCGACGAGGCCTCCGCCGCAGCCGCGCAGCGCCGCCTGGTCCCATCGCACCGGGCCGGACCGCTGGGCGAGCGCGGCGACGGCGCCGGCGACGAGCACCGGCGAACCCACGACGAGGATCGCCCAGCCCGGGGTCGGGCCGGCGTCCGGCAGCGCCGCGAGCAGCGGGAACATCGGCAGCGGGCCGAGCACGACCTGCGCAGGGGAGACGACGGTGCCCGACCCGACCGCGAAGCCCGGCCCGAGCAGGTAGGAGCCGGTGAACAGCAGCGCGTTCGGGAGCACGAGCAGGGTGAGGAGCGTCATCAGCGCGGTGTCGCCCGCGTCGGCGTGCAGCTGCTCGACGACGTTCGCTGCGGTCGAGAAGTCGAGCGCGAAGGCCACCAGCAGCACCAGGGTCGACAGCGCGAACCAGACGAGGAGGATCCGGCGTGCCGTCGTCGCTCCGGCGCGGATCGAGCTGGACAGCGTCGGGACCCAGATCGCGGCCCGGCCGCTCCCCCGCGCGATCGCGGGGAGACCCGCGCCACCGGCCACGAGGACCGAGAAGAACACGACCCGCGCGGTGCCTGGCTGCGTCGAGGGGGTGGCCGCCATCGCGCCCACGACCACCGCGACCACGACGTAGCCGACGGTGAACAGGAGCGCGGTCAGCGGGACGGTCCAGTCCCGCTCGCCGTCGGCGATCCGGTCCGCGTCCGGGCCGTGCCCGGAGACGGCCTCGCCCACCCGGTGGCCGACCCGCCACGCGGACCAGGCACACAGCAGCGTGAGCCCCAGCGGTACGGCGGTCAGCCGGACGCCCTCGGCGGTGACGCCGGAGCCGTGCGCGGCCAGCCAGAACAACGAGCCGACACGCAGCGACCCGCCCGGGCTGCCCTCGCCACCGCCGTCGGTCAGGAACCAGCCGACCACGGCGACCGCCAGCGCGAAGAGCAGCGGGCCGCCGGCGGCCAGCGCACCCCCGAGGGTGGCCGTGGGCACCAGCGGGCGGCGGGTGCTGAGGTCGCGACGGACGTCCGCGTCGGTCCGCTCGCGGCTCCCCCGGCGCGTGCTCGGAGACAGCAGCGACGTCATGGAATCCAGCATCACCGTTGAGGCGGCGCCGCCGGGGCAGGCACGCCGAGGACGGCCCTCGGGCCTGCCGGATGTACCGTGGGGCCGCCATGAACGACGCCGTGCCCGCCTTGGATCGCGACGCCCGGTTCGACCAGTTCTACCGCGAGTCCCGGGACCGGCTGCTGCTCCAGACCTATGCCATGACCGGCGACCTCGGGGCCTCGCGGAGCGCGGTGCGCGACGCCTTCGTCGTGGCGTGGCACCACTGGCGGAAGCTGGTGCGGCTCGAGTCCGCGGAGAACGCCGTACGTCCCCAGGCGCTGCGCAACGCCGCTCGCCGTGCCACGGTGCGGCCCTGGCACCGCGAGAAGAACCTCGACCCGCAGGCGCGGGCGACCCTGGACGCCCTGGCGTCGCTCACCGTCGTCCAGCGCAAGGTGCTGGTGCTGACCCAGCTGGCCGCGGTGTCGATGCCGGAGGTGGCCCGCGAGATCGGCGTCACCCAGGAGGCCGCGGAGCGCGAGCTCCAGCTGGCCGCCTCGGCGTTCTCGACCGCGCGGGGGATCCCCGCCGCGTCGATCCCGGTGCTGTTCGCCGAGCTCGGCCAGGCGACCGGGCCGGTCACCTGGCCGCGGGTCACGATCATCCGCCGGGCCGGCGCGGCCCGGCGCCGCGCGCACACCGTCGTCGGCGCGGTCGTCGCCGCGGCCGTCCTCGCCGGCAGCGGCGCGGCCGTCACCGACTCGGCCGGCGTGCACCCGACCCTCGCCCGCGACCTGCCCCCCGGCCCGACGGGCGGGCCCCTGGTGGCCGATCCGCAGATCAAGCTGCCCGACACCAGCCTGCTGCCGGAGGAGGCCGTACGCGCCGGGTTGCCGAGCCGCGCGTGGCGGATCGAGCGCACCGACGACAACTCGACCGGCAGCCCGGTGGTGCACTTCTGCCAGGACCCGAAGGAGCGGTATGCCGACGCGCACGGCTCGGCGGCCTGGGTGCGGGTCTTCCGCGACGGGAGCCGCAAGGACGCCACCCGAGCGCTGACCCAGAGCGCCGAGGCGTCCGTCTCCCCCGCCGCCGCACGGAAGGCCTATCTCAACCAGCGCCGCTGGTTCTCCGGTTGCACGGTCCCGCAGACGCAGCTGATCAGCACCTCCACCAGCCCCACCACGGGCGACGAGGCGGCGCTGTTCGTGCTCCGGGAGCAGCCGACCCGGACGACGTACGTCGTCGGCGTGGCCCGCACCGGCCTGTTCACCACCGCCCTGACGTTCCAGACCGACGTCGTGCCCGGGCACGTCGACCTCGACGGGGTCGCCAACCTGCTCGGAACCGCGGTCGAGCGGCTGTGCGACCTGCCCGACGGCGGCAAGTGCGCGGCCTCGCCGGCGAAGGTCGAGGCGGCGCCGGCCTACCCGGCGGGTGCCGTTCCGGCGATGCTGAGCGAGCTCGACCTGCCGCCGATCGGCACCGAGCCGACCCAGTGGGCGGCGCCCGACGCCCGCGAGATCACGCCGGGCAGCACGAGCACCGCGATGATCGGCTGCAGCTCCATCGCGTTCGTCGGCTCGTTCCGCGGCAAGGAGTTCAAGCACGCCCTGGTCCGCGACTGGGTGCTGCCGGACGCCGACCTGCCGCCGGAGGTGGGGCTCACCCAGACCGTCGCCTCGTTGCCACCGGCACCCGCCGCCGACCTCGTCACCCAGGTGCGCGACCAGGTCGCGAAGTGCCCCGACGAGGACGCCGGCGCCGGCACCGACGTCACCCGCCTCGCGGGCTGGGACCACGGCGACCAGAGCCTGACCGCGTGGCACCTCGTCACGCGGGTCACCAAGGACAAGACGATCGAGTACGACGTCGCGATCCTGCGCGACCACGGGGCCGTGTCCCAGCTGACCTACGTCGCCGCGAAGGATGCCCCGATGCCTGCCGACGCGTTCGTCGCGCTCGCGCAGCGCGCGCTCGAGCGGCTGGCGACGATGCCGTCCTACCGCTCGCACTGAGCGGGCCGGAATTCCGTTCGGTCCGTCGCGCAACCAGGAAGCCTGGTCGGGCGTATCCCTCATGCAACCACCCAGCAGGGGTGGTCTCGGGAACGAAAGGGGGACGGACGCGTGGACGAGTCAGAATTCGACCAGTTCTACGCCGCCTCGTTCCGCCGGGTGACCGCACAGGTCTACGCGATGATCGGCGACCTCGACGAGGCGACCGACTGCGTGCAGGAGGCCTTCGCGAGGGCATGGGCGCACCGGCGCAGGCTCGAGCGGGCGGAGTACCCGGAGGCGTGGGTGCGCACGACCGCGCACCGGCTCGCGATCAGCCGGTGGCGGCGACGCAAGGTCGCGTCCCGCCCGGCCGACCGGGCCCTCTCGGCGCCGCTCCACGCACCGGCGGTCGACGAGTCCTACGTCGCCCTGATCGCCGCTCTCGAGAAGATCCCGGAGGCCCAGCGCCAGGCGCTGGTGCTCCACCACATCGCCGACCTGCCCGTCCACCAGGTCGCGGCCGAGGTCGGCGTACCCGAAGGAACCATCAAGGCCCGGCTCAGCCGCGGCCGCACCGCGCTGGCCGCGCTCCTCGCGGACGACAACGGCCTGCAGGGAGGCGTTTCCCATGTCTGACCCGATCGACCGCCTGAGCGGCTTCGCGTCCTCGTTCGAGGGGGAGATCATGCCGAGGACCGCCGCGGACGCGCGCCGCCGCGGAGACACCATCCGCCGGCGCCGGCACGCCCTCGTCGCCGCGGGCAGCGCCGCGGCCGTCGTGGCCGTTGCCGTCCCGGTGTTCGCGTTCGCGAGCGGCGGGGACGACGCCGATCCGCCGGTCGGCCCGGCCACGGGTGGGACCTCCGGGACGAGCGCGCTGTCCGCGGACAACCTGCTGGCCGACGAGGAGACCCGGGCGGACGGCTTCAACTCGTCCTGGCTGACCAGCGGCACGTTCTCCGGCGACGGCCAGGCCCCGTTCCACCCGTGCGCCCCGAAGCCGCTGACCAGCCTGGGCGCGACCGACGTCCTCAACCGCGAGTGGAGCCTGAAGAGCACCACCAAGGCGGCCGAGCGCCTCAACGGCCAGGACTCGCTCCAGGAGTCGGTCGCGAGCTTCGCCGATGCGCGCGCCGCGCAGGCCGCTTACGACGCCATCGCCGGCGCGATGCCCGCGTGCACGCAGCTGGCGTCGACCTTCCCGGACTATGAGCTCCAGGCCGGCGCGACCACCGACGTGGCGATCCCCGCGGACGGCAGCGCGCAGTACTTCGCCGCCCGCTTCGACGACGAGCAGGACCCGCAGGGTGGCGGTTACACGCACGTGCTCGAGACCGGGCTGGTCGTGTCGGGCGACCGGATCGCGGTGCTGACCCTTGCGTACGCCGGCCAGGACTACGTGACCGAGGAGATGGACCAGATGATCCCGGTGGCCGCCCAGCGCCTGGTGACCGGGAGCGGCCCAGGGACGACGACGGCGCCGCCGACCGCCGGGACCAGCAGCCCTCCGCAGGCCGACCCCGGCGTGACGACCACGATCCCCGACGACATCCCGATCGACCTCGACCTGGTCGACATGGGCAGCGACGGTGACTACCAGGCGCCGGAGCACCTGCAACCGTCCGACTTCGAGCCGCTCACCCTCTGCGGCACAGACCTGTGGCCGCCCGCCCACGTCGATGCCCTGTCGACCTGGGCGACCGGGCCCGAGTACAGCGACGACCGCGACCTGCTGACCTTCGGTAGCGTGGACGACGCCGTGGCAGCCGTGCAGTCGATCCGCGACGGCCTCCAGGGCTGCGCCCACAGCAACGGCCAGGTCGTGACGACCCACGACGTCGACACCGGCTACGACTCGGTCACCTTCAGCACCGCGTGCCCGGCCGGTGGACCGCCCTGCCTGACGGTGTACCAGGCGACCCGGGTGGGCAACGCCGTCCTGCTGACGTCGATCTACGGTGAGTACAGCGTGGACGACGCCGACCACGTCGCGAGCGTCCGCACCGACATCACCAAGAACATCGCCACCCACCTGTGCGTGTTCACGGCGGACGGCTGCAGCGGTGGCAGCGACTCGGTGTCCACCGAGGTGCCGCTCGGCCCGGACGGCTACGGCGACCTGACGATCGGGATGTCCGAGCAGGAGGCGGTCGCGACGGGTGGCCTCACGGTCACCGGCACCGACTTCGGCTGCCGGCACTTCACGCTCGCCGGTTATGCACCTCGCGCGAACAGCACCGACGGCTACATCACCGCGAAGAACGGGCTGGAGTCGATCTTCGCCCGGCCCGGGATGCTGACACCGGAGGGCATCGGGATCGGCTCGACGCTCGACGAGCTGCGCGCGGCGTACCCCGATCTCAGCGGCAGCGACGGCATCTTCAGCGAGACTCTCGACAACGGCAACTGGTACCTGTTCGACGTCCAGGCCGATCACCAGGTGAGCCAGCTCGCGATCGTCGCCCACCGCCAGACCTGCTTCGACTGAGGGAACGCGAAGGCCCGCCCCCGCGACGAGCGGGGGCGGGCCTTCGGCACACGACTAGAGACCCTTGAGGATCTCCCGCATCAGCTCGGCGGTCTCGGACGGCGTCTTGCCGACCTTCACGCCGACGGCCTCGAGGGCCTCCTTCTTCGCCTGGGCGGTGCCGGCCGAGCCCGAGACGATGGCGCCGGCGTGGCCCATGGTCTTGCCCTCCGGGGCGGTGAAGCCCGCGACGTAGCCGACGACCGGCTTGGTCACGTTCTCCTTGATGTACGCCGCCGCGCGTTCCTCGGCGTCGCCGCCGATCTCGCCGATCATCACGATCGCCTTGGTGTCGGGGTCCTTCTCGAAGGCCTCGAGCGCGTCGATGTGGGTGGTGCCGACGATCGGGTCGCCGCCGATGCCGATGGCGGTCGAGAAGCCGAAGTCCCGCAGCTCGTACATCATCTGGTAGGTCAGCGTGCCCGACTTGGACACCAGGCCGACCGGGCCCTTGCCCGCGATGGTGTGCGGGGTGATGCCGGCCAGGGACTCCTCCGGCGTGATGATGCCCGGGCAGTTCGGGCCGATCATCCGCGTGGACTTGCCCTGCAGGTAGGACCACACCTCGGCGGTGTCCTGGACCGGAACACCCTCGGTGATGACGACGATCAGCGGCATCTCGGCGTCGATCGCCTCGATGCAGGCGTCCTTGGTGAACGCCGGCGGGACGAAGAGGACCGACACGTTGGCGCCGGTCTCCTTCATCGCCTCCGCGACGGTGCCGAAGACCGGGAGCTCGACGTCGTTGCCCTGGTGGTCCTGGTGGGTGACGGTCGTGCCGGCCTTGCGGGCGTTCACGCCGCCCACGATGGTCGCGCCCGAGTCGAGCATCAGCGCGGTGTGCTTGGCACCCATGCCGCCGGTGATGCCCTGGACGATGATCTTGCTGTCCTTGTTGAGGTAGATGCTCATGTCTCTTCTCCCCGGCCTCAGGCGTTCGCGAGCTCGGCGGCCTTGTCGGCCCCGCCGTCCATGGTCTCGGCGAGGGTCACCAGCGGGTGGTTCGCCTCGGCGAGGATCTGCCGGCCCAGGTCGACGTTGTTGCCGTCGAGCCGGACCACCAGTGGCTTGCTCGCCTCGTCGCCCAGGATCCGGAGCGCGCCCACGATGCCGTTGGCGACCTCGTCGCAGGCGGTGATGCCGCCGAAGACGTTGACGAAGACCGCCTTGACCTGCGCGTCGTTGAGGATCACGTCGAGGCCGTTGGCCATCACCTCGGCGTTCGCACCGCCGCCGATGTCGAGGAAGTTGGCGGGCTTCACGCCACCGTGCTTCTCGCCGGCGTACGCGACGACGTCGAGGGTCGACATGACCAGGCCCGCGCCGTTGCCGATGATGCCGACCTGGCCGTCGAGCTTGACGTAGTTGAGGCCGAGCTGCTTGGCCTTGGCCTCCAGCGGGTCGTCCTCCTCGTGGATGACGAACTGCTCGTGGTCGGGGTGGCGCACCTCGGAGGCGTTGTCGTCGAGCGACACCTTGCCGTCGAGCGCCTCGAGCTTGTCGCCGCCGAGCCGGGCCAGCGGGTTGACCTCGACGAGGGTCGCGTCCTCCTCGACGAAGACCTTGTAGAGGGCCTCGATCATGGTCACGGCCTGCTCGAAGACCGGCTCGGGGAACGCGGCCTCGGTCGCGATCTCGCGCGCCTTCGCGGCGTCGACGCCCTTGCCGGGGTCGATCGCGATCTTCTTGACGGCGTCGGGGTTGGTCTTCGCGACCTCCTCGATCTCGACACCACCCTCGACCGAGGCGATGCAGAGGTACTGCCGGTTCGACCGGTCCAGCAGGAAGGAGAAGTAGTACTCCTCCTCCGGCGGGGTCGCCGGCGTGATGAGGACCCGGTTGACGCGAAGACCCTTGATCTCCATGCCGAGGATGTTGCTGGCGTGCTCGAACGCCTCGTCCGGCGTCTTCGCGAGCTTCACGCCGCCTGCCTTGCCGCGGCCACCGGCCTTGACCTGCGCCTTGACGACGGTGACGCCGCCCAGCTGCTCTGCCGCTTCCTTGGCGGCGTCGGCGGTCTCGACGACCACGCCGAGCGTGGTGGTCACGCCGTGCTTGGCGAAGAGCTCCTTCGCCTGGTACTCCATCAGGTCCACTGAAACGTCCTCTTCATCGAGTGCGGGGGGCACATCCTCGGGCACCCTAGTCCGCTGCCGCGGCGCAGGACGAGGCCCCCCATACCGGACGTGACCTGGCTAACACGCAGCGGGGGGCTGGCCCTCCACAGGCGCGACCCCTAGGATTTCGGCTCGTGTGCCGGGTCCGTTAGGGTCGGCACGCGCGTTTCACCGGGACGTCATGGGGCGTCCACCTGGCACCTGGGCCGACTCGGGACCGGCAGCACCACGCCAGGCGGGGGCGGGAGACAGCGCCATACGAGCACTACGTGAAGACGACGAGTCGGCCAGGGAGTAACTGAGGAATGGGTAGCCACCGAGCGGAGGGTCGCGAACCGACCCCACCGCGGAGCGAGCACCGGCCCCAGGAGTACGTCGGCCGCCGCATCGCAGGTCGTAGTACCCCGTCGGCGACCAGCGCAACCCCGTCGACGTACGTCGGGCGCCGCGCCGCGCGGCCGGCGGAGGACACCGCGCCGGCTCTCGTCGCCACCTCCGAGCCGCTGCCGTTCCTCTCGACCGTCGAGCTGCCGACCCTGTCGACCCTCTCGACGTCCATCCGCTCCACCACCGACCTCCGCCCGGCGCAGCCGGGCAAGCGCCGGGCCGTCAAGGCCCCGACGCGCCGCGGTGCCCTGCGGGTGCTGCCGCCGGTTCCCGTGCTGGCCGGTGTCGCCACCCTCGCCATCGCGATCGGCGGCGTGGTCACCTCGGCCGGCGACGCCCAGCTCGCGGCCAGCAGCCCGCGGATGTCGATCCCGAACGCGGCGACCGGCCAGTTCGGCAGCGGCACCTACGACGCGCTCGGCCGCAGCCCGGTCGTCAGCCGCGACAGCGACCGCGACGCGCTCGGCGACGCCACCGGCACCGACCTCAGCCAGGAGGCCGAGGTCCAGGCCGCGCAGCGCAACGAGGCCATCGGCCAGCTCGCCCAGCAGGCCGAGCGCGAGGCCCACCAGATCAAGCTCAACGCCTGGGGCCTCCCGGTCGAGCCCGGCGCCTACCACCTGACCGCCGGCTTCGGTGACTGCTCCGGCCTCTGGTCGCACTGCCACACCGGCCTCGACTTCGCCGCCCCGACCGGCACGCCGATCCACGCGATCGCCAACGGCACGGTCACCTCGGTCGGCTACGAGGGCGCCTACGGCAACCAGACCATCGTCACCCTCGATGACGGCACCGAGATCTGGTACTGCCACCAGAACGAGTTCGCCGTCTCCGTCGGCGACCGGGTCACCATCGGCGAGGTCATCGGCTACGTCGGCTCCACCGGCAACACCACCGGCCCGCACGTGCACGTCGAGGTCCGCCCCGGTGGCGGCGACCCCGTCGACCCCTACGAGGCCCTCGTGGCCCACGGCGTTCAGCCGTAGCCGTCGTCCTGCAGGTTCCCCAAGGTATGTAGGGAAACCTGCACTTCCCCATGGTTGTACGCCGTGGGACGCGCCGATGTCCCTACATCCCTTGGGAAACCTGCAGCGCCTGCGCGGCTAGAGCTTCTCGACCGGTGCGTACCGGAGCAGCAGGCGCTTGACGCCGTCGGTGCCGAAGTCGATCGAGGCGACCGACTTCTCCGCCTGCCCCTCGACCGAGATCACGGTTCCGAGGCCGAAGGTGTCGTGGGTGACCCGGTCGCCGGGCTCGAGGACCGGGATCGGGCGGCCCTGCTTGGCCTTGGAGGCCGCGTCGGCGCGGGCGGCGGCCGCGGAGAAGTTGCGGCGGCCGGCACCGGTCGGGGCGCCGAGCCGCTGGCCGGCGTACTCCCCCGAGGAGGAGGCGTACGTCGGCCGCGCCCACCGGGTCTGGTCGGCCTCGGTCCGACGCCAGTCGACGAGGTCGACGGGCAGCTCGCCGAGGAACCGTGAGGCGGGGTTGTGGGCGGGCGCGCCCCAGGCGGAGCGGACGACGGCGCGGGAGACGTAGAGCCGTTGGCGGGCCCGGGTGATGCCGACGTAGGCCAGCCGGCGCTCCTCCTCGAGCTCGGGGCGGTCACCGAGCGAGCGTGAGTGCGGGAAGACGCCGTCCTCCAGGCCGGTGAGGAACACGACCGGGAACTCCAGGCCCTTGGCTGTGTGCAGGGTCATCAGCGTCACGACGCCCTGCTCCTGGGCGACCTGGCCGGGCTCGCCTCCGTCGTCGGCGGCCGGGGCGTCGGGGATCTGGTCGGTATCGGCCACCAGCGCGACCCGCTCCAGGAAGTCGGCGAGGCCCGGCTCGACCAGCCCGGCGTCGACGTCGGCGGGGTCGGCGGAGGGCGCTGCCACCGGGTCCTCGGCGAACTCGCGGGCGACGGCGACGAGCTCACCGAGGTTCTCGACGCGGGTCTCGTCCTGCGGGTCGTCGGACGCCTCGAGAGAGGCGAGGTAGCCGGACCGGTCGAGCACCGTCTCCAGCACGACGTCGGGGCGCTCCCCGCCCGCGACCATCGACTGCAGCTCGGTGACCATCGCGACGAAGTCCTCGATGTTCTTCTGGCTGCGGGTCGCGAGGCCGGGCGCCTCGTCCGCGCGCTGGAGCGCCTCCCAGAAGGTGACGCCCTCGCGCACCGCCAGCTCGTTGACGCACTCGACCGCGCGGTCGCCGATCCCGCGCTTGGGAGTGTTGAGGATCCGGCGCAGCGACACCTGGTCGTCGGGGTTGACCAGCATCCGCAGGTAGGCGAGCGCGTCGCGGACCTCGCGCCGCTCGTAGAACCGCACGCCGCCGACGACCTTGTAGGGCTGTCCGGTGCGGATGAAGATCTCCTCGAACACCCGGGACTGCGCGTTGGTGCGGTAGAAGACCGCCACGTCACCGGGCTTGAGGCCGCCGTCGGTGAGCTTGTCGATCTCGTCGGAGACGAACCGCGCCTCGTCGTGCTCGTCGTCGGCGACGTAGCCGACGATCCGCTCGCCGTCGCCGGCGTCGGACCACAGCCGCTTCTCCTTTCGGCCCTGGTTGCGCTCGATGACCGCGTTGGCGGCGGTGAGGATCGTCTGCGTGGAGCGGTAGTTCTGCTCGAGCAGGATCGTGCGCGCGTCCGGGAAGTCCTTCTCGAAGTCCTGGATGTTGCGGATGTCGGCACCGCGGAAGGCGTAGATCGACTGGTCGGCGTCGCCGACGACCATCAGCTCCGCCGCCTCGGACCGCTCCTCCCCGGTCTCCTCGAGGGCCTGGCCGCAGAGCTGGTGGACCAGGGAGTACTGGGCGTGGTTGGTGTCCTGGTACTCGTCGACGAGGACGTGGCGGAACCGGCGGCGGTAGGTGTCGCGGATGTCCGGCTTGGTCTGGAACAGCCGCACCGTCTCCATGATCAGGTCGTCGAAGTCGAAGGCGTTCGCCTCCCGCAGCCGCCGCTGGTAGAGGGTGTACGCCGCCGCGTAGGACTCCTCGATCGAGTTCCGGGCGTCGGCCGCGACCTCCTCGGGGTCGCGCAGCTCGTTCTTGTGGTCGCTGATCCAGTGCAGCACCGGGCCGGGCTGGAACCGCCGCGGGTCGAGGTCGAGGTCGTTGCAGACCAACGTGACGAGGCGCTTCTGGTCCTGGGCGTCGTAGATCGAGAAGTTCGACTTCACTCGCTCGTAGCCGAGGTGCTCGACCTCCTTGCGCAGGATCCGCACGCAGGCGGAGTGGAAGGTGCTCACCCACATGATCCGCGCGCGGTTCCCGACCAGCTCGGCGACGCGTTCCTTCATCTCGGCCGCGGCCTTGTTGGTGAAGGTGATCGCCAGGATCGAGCCGGGGTGTGCCTTGCGCTCGGAGATCAGCCACGCGATCCGCCGGGTCAGCACCCGGGTCTTCCCGGAGCCGGCGCCGGCGACGACGAGCAGCGGTGGGCCGGCGTGGACGACCGCCTCGCGCTGGGGCGGGTTGAGGCCCTCGAGCAGCTCCTCGGCGGTCGGCCCGCGGCGGGTCGTGCGGGGCTCCTCGGCGGGCGCGAGGTCCTCGAACCCGGGCAGCTGCGGCGTCGTACTCATGGAGGACCAAGCCTACGGCGCGGGTCCGACGGCTACGAATGCACGGGCGACCAGAGCACGGCCACGCAGACGTCGGCGACGGCGAGCACCAGCAGGCCGAGCCAGAGGCCGAACGGGATCCGCTCACGACGGGCGTTGGCCATCACCAGGACGAGCAGGACCAGGGCGATGCCGAACTTCACGGCGATCTTGCCGTGGTTCACCGGGTCGTCCCCCGCCTCCAGCACCCCGACCAGGGCCAGGCCAGCGACGAAGGCCGTGCCGATGCCGTCGCGCATCACCCCGGTGATCCGCCGCTCGTCGCGGTCGGCGCCCACCTGCGCGAGGAGTCCGCCGATCAGGGCGGAGAAGCCGAGGATGTGGAGGATCAGCAGCACCAGCCGGAGGGTCTCCATGGGCGCACTCTAGGGGCGAGCGAGGCCGCAACCGGGGATGGTCAGCGTCCCGTCGCGCTGAAGTGCTGGTAGTCCTTGAGGCTCGACCAGTCGCCGCCCCACGACCAGCCGATCCGCGCGAAGGCCCGGACCGCGACCGAGCCGGGCTCGACCATCCCGGGCCGGATCCAGCCGCGGTCGAGGTACGCCGACGCGAGCTCGGGGAGCACCAGGTCCCCCCGGTGGTAGGGGTTGTCGAACGGGTCCAGGTCGATCGCGAGACCGTAGGCGTGCGCCGACCACGACGTGGCCCCGGTCGTGGCCCGGCAGACCAGTCCCGAGGTGTTGTTGCCGTCCCCCGTCGGGGTGGCCTCGACGTCGGCGGTGGTGGGCAGGCGCATCTCCTCGATCGGGAAGCCCGCCGCGAACAGGGTCCGGAAGACCGACACCACCCCCTGCGCTTCGGACGCCGCGACCACGAGCTCGCCGGTGTGCGCGGCGCCGTCGAAGCCGCGGAAGGTGAGGGTCAGGTAGGACAGGTCGGCCAGCGCGACCGGGCACGCCGGCGACCAGGTCTTCCCCATCCGGTCGCGGATCGCCGGCGTGATCGGGCCGATGGTGGCGTGGAACCGGCCGTCCGCGGGCGGCGGCAGGACGTCGGTGGTCGGGAGGCGCCGCACGCGGAGCGCCTCCGGCGTGGGCCGGATCTCTCCGTAGCCGTCGGGGCGCAGCGGGAGCGGCTGGGCACCGACGTCCCAGTCGGAGTACGACGGGCCGGGGCTCGAGGTCGGGTGCCGGTGCTGGTGGCCCGTGCCGTGGTGGCTGGTGCCGGGGTGGCCGGCGGTCGGCGTACCGCCGTCGTCCCCGCAGCCGGCGAGCAGCGCGAGGAGCACGACGACCACAAGTGAGCGTTCAACGCGCTCGAAGTGACGGTTCGACATGCTCGAAGTGAGGGTTCGACGCGGTCAGAGGAGGCGGCGGTCGTTCGCCCAGCGGGTCAGCTCGTGGCGGGAGGAGAGCTGGAGCTTGCGGAGGACCGACGACATGTGGGTCTCGACCGTCTTGATCGAGATGAACAGCTCCTTGGCGACCTCCTTGTAGGAGTAGCCGCGGGCGATCAGCCGCATCACCTCGCGCTCGCGCTCGGTGAGGCGGTCGAGGTCCTCGTCGACCTCGGCGACCTCGATCGAGCCGGCGAAGGCGTCGAGGACGAAGCCGGCGAGGCGCGGCGAGAAGACCGCGTCGCCCTCGGCGACCCGGGTGATCGCGTCGACCAGCTCGGGGCCGGTGATCGTCTTGGTGACGTAGCCGCGGGCGCCGCCACGGATGGTGCCGATGACGTCCTCGGCGGCGTCGCTGACCGACAGCGCGAGGAACCGCGGCGCCTCGCCGGGCGTCGCACCCAGCCGTCGCATCACCTCGGCGCCCCCGCCTCCGGGCAGGTGCACGTCGAGCAGCACGACGTCCGGCCGGGCCTGCGTGATCGCGGCGACCGCCGAGTCGACGTCCTCGGCCTCGCCGGCGACCTCGACCACGCCCGCACCGGTGCCGGCGAGCTCCGCGGTCACCCCGCGCCGAAACATCGCGTGGTCGTCGACGACCACTACTCGCACTGCCACGTCAGTCCTCCTCGTCGGGCCGGTCCAGGTGCAGCCGGACCTCGGTGCCCTCCCCCTGGGCGGACCGGATCTCGGCCCGCCCGCCGTGCCGCTGCATGCGGTCGATGATGCTGCCCCGCACGCCCATCCGGTCCTCGGGGGTGGCGTCCGGGTCGAAGCCGGCGCCGCGGTCCCGGACGAACACGTCGACCGCATCGCCGGTGATCTCGGCGTAGACGTCGACCCGCGGGACCCCCGCGTGCTTGGCGGCGTTGGTGACCGCCTCCCGGGTCGCCGCGACGACGGGCCGCAGGCCCTCCACGAGGTCGGCGTCGCCGACCGCCACGACGTCGACCATGACGCCGTACTTGTCCTCCACCTCGGCCGCCTGCTGGCGCAGGGCGCCGGCGACGGTCGCGGCGTCGAGGGTATCCCCGGCGAACAGCCACGAGCGCAGGTCGCGCTCCTGGGCGCGGGCGAGCCGCGCGGCGTCGGCCGGGTTCTTCTGGATGAGGGCGAGCGTCTGCAGGACCGAGTCGTGGAGGTGGGCGGCGACGTCGGCGCGCTCCTGGGTGCGCACGCGTTCGGTGCGCTCGTCGGCGAGCTCGGCCGTCAGCCGGTAGATCCAGGGCCCCACCACGATCGCGATGCCGGCGATCCCGAGCAGCACCGCGATGGTGACGTCGCGCGCCAGCGACAGCGAGCCGCCGCGCAGCGAGAAGAGCACCAGCGCCAGCACCATCAGGGAGAGACCCGCACCGAGCCGGGCGTACGCCGCCCAGCCGCCGCGGCCCAGCACGACCCGGGCCGGGTCCACCCGACCGGACGCGTCCAGCCAGCGCTCGCGCTGCGCCTCGTCGGCCTGCCGCCAGAGCAGCGCCACGCCGGCGACGCCGATCACCACCGGCCACACCAGCGCGCCCCGGCCGAAGACCGCCTCGAACGCGAACACCAGGCCGATCGCGACCGCGCCGAGCGCGATCACCGGCCCGACGTCGCCGAGCCGGCGGATCCGGCCGGGTCGACGGCCGCCGCGGGTGGCGCTCTCGATGCCGGGCGCCTGCTGGTCGAACTGCGCGCCCACGGGCAGCAGCACCCACAGGGCCGCGTAGAACGCGATCCCGGCGCCGCCGAACACCGCGCCGAGCACGAAGGCCAGCCGGATCCACAGGACGGGGAGGCCGAGGTGCGTCGCCAGCCCCGACGCCACGCCCCCGACGACCTGGCCGTCCAGGTCGCGGTAGGCGCGGCGCACGTCCCGCCGCCCGGCGACCGGCGGCGGAGGCGGGACGGCCTGCGCGGACGGCGCTACGGGTGCGGTCGGACTGCTGCTCATGGTGCCTCCATCGTCACACAGCGCAACCGCCGCGAGCAGCGGGAACGACCCTGAGCGGACCCGGATCCGAACCCGTGTCCGATGCGCGAGGATCAGGGGACTCCCCGATGGTGCGGAGCCCTCGGACACCCCACATTGGATGACATGACCACCACCCCGCCGGGCGGCAGCGCGACCGCCCCTCCGCCACCCCCGCCCCCGCCTCCGCCGTCCTCCGACGGCCCGCGGGTGCCCTGGGAGGAGATGCGGGAGCTGGGCCGGATCCGGCGCAGCCTGACCGACCGCAAGATCGCGGGCGTCGGCGGTGGCATCGCGCGGCACCTCGACATCGACCCGCTCGTGGTCCGGGTGGCGCTCGTCGTCCTGGTCCTCTTCGGTGGCGGCGGCATCCTGCTGTACGGCGTCGCGTGGCTGATCGTCCCGGACGACTCCGGCGACGCCGTGGTCCGGATGGACGACCGCAGCCGCTCCGTGGCGCTCGCCGTGGTCGGCGTCCTCACCGCACTGTCCCTGGTGGGCGAGATGTTCGGCGGCACCCACTTCCCGTGGCCGCTGCCGGTCGTCGGCGTGATCGTGATCGTGGTGCTGCTCGGCCGCCAGCGGCGGCGCAGCTGGCACGACGGCTACCAGGTGCCGGTGCCGCCGCCCACCGCCACCGGGACGGACGGGGCGACGTACGCCGGCTACCAGCCGCCGTCGCCCGCTCCGCGCCGCGACCCGCGCCGCCGGGGGCCGATCCTGTTCGGGCTGGCGTTCACGGTCGCCCTGCTGGCCCTCGGCGTGCTCGCCACGATCGACCTCGCCGGCGCCGACCTGCCGCCGTCGGCGTACCCCGCGGCCGTCCTGGCCACCTGCGGCGCGTTCCTCGTGCTCGGTGCGTTCTGGGGCCGTGCCGGCGGCCTGATCCTGGTCGGCCTGCTGGCGGCGTTCGCGACCCTGGTCACCTCGGTGGCCGATGGCTTCGACATCGGCCAGACCGACGCGAAGCCGGACTCGGCCGCGGAGCTCCACGACCACTACCACCGCGACATCGGACAGGTCGTCGTGGACCTGACCGACATCACGGACCCCGACGCGTTGGACGGCCGGACCCTCGACGTCGACGCCTCGGTCGGGCAGCTGACCGTGATCGTGCCCGACGAGGGGTTGGACGTCGCGGTGCGGGCGACCATCGGAGCCGGCGGCGAGACCGTCCTGTTCGGCGACCGGGTGAGCGGCTCGGCCGACCGGTCCTACGACGGTGGCTCCGGCGCGGACACCCCGCAGCTGACGATCCACGCCGACCTGCGGTTCGGACAGATCCAGGTCGAGACGGAGAAGGAGGCCGCGTGATGGCCGAGCTCGAGACGCACGGCGAGAGCACGCCGCCCACCACAGGCTTCCACCGGATCAGCATCGGTCACCTGGTGATGGGCACGGCCTTCCTCGGGCTGTCGGTCGTGTGGCTGCTCGTCGCCGGCCTGGACCTGGTCGACCTGCGGGACGCGCACTGGCTGCTGCCGCTCCCCTGGCTGGTCGCCGGCGCGGTCGGGCTGGCCGCCACGACGCTGCGCGGCCGGTTCCCGGCCGCGGATCGGCGTACCGACCGGGCAGACTGATCGGGTGGACCTCGCCCGC
This sequence comes from Nocardioides panacisoli, assembly GCF_039537325.1. Taxonomy (GTDB): domain Bacteria; phylum Actinomycetota; class Actinomycetes; order Propionibacteriales; family Nocardioidaceae; genus Nocardioides; species Nocardioides panacisoli. Next base: position 154,734 of record NZ_BAABAH010000005.1, on the reverse strand, counting down.
CTGCCCGGCCTCACCTCGCTGCCCGCCCTCGACCACCCCGAGCTGCTGGCGCCGTCCGTCGCCGAGGCGCTGCGCGGCTGGCCGTCGGCGGCCGGCGTCGCGGTCGTCGAGATCGACCCGGACCTCGCGGACACCGCCGCGATGAGCGAGGCCTACGACGTGCCGATGGCCGCGGGCGCCAACTGCGTCCTCGTCGCCGGCAAGCGTGAGGGCGAGGAGCGGATCGCCGCCTGCCTGGTCCGCGCCGACACCCGGGCCGACGTCAACCACACCGTGAAGCGGCTGCTCGACGTCCGCAAGCCGTCGTTCATGCCGATGGACCGGGCCGTCGGCGAGTCCGGGATGGAGTACGGCGGCATCACCCCCGTCGGCCTGCCCGGCGGCTGGCGCCTCCTCGTCGACGCCCGCGTCCCCGAGATCGACGTCGCCGTCATCGGCTCCGGCGTGCGCCGCTCCAAGCTGCTGGTCCCCGGTCCCGCCTTCCTCGACCTCCCCGGCGCCGAGGTCGTCGACGGTCTCGCCGGCTGAGCCGTCGCTGCGCCGGACGGGCGACAACCATTGCGGGGGCCTGGCCGCTTCTAGAGGGTGAGAGGAGTGGGATGGACGCTGTGGTGAGTGAGCGACCGGCTGCCGGGCACGACGCGGCGGCCGGGTTCGACGCGTTCGTCGCGGCGCGGGGCGATGCCCTGTGGCGCTCGGCGTGGCTGCTCACCTGCGACCACCAGCTCGCGGAGGACCTGGTGCAGACGGCGCTCGCGAAGAGCTGGCGCGCCTGGACGCGGGTCGGCCCGGAGGGGTTCGAGCCGTACGTGCGGCGGGTGCTGTTCACCACGTACGCCGCCTGGTGGCGGCGCAAGTGGCGCGGCGAACGGCCGACGGGCGAGCTGCCCGAGCAGGCCGGCGGCCAGCCGGACAGCGACACCCGCCGCGACCTGGTCGCCGCCCTCGCCACGCTCCCGAGGGGGCAGCGGGCGGTGGTGGTGCTGCGGTACTTCGAGGACCTCACCGAGGCCGAGACGGCCGACGTCCTCGGGGTCACCGTCGGCACCGTGAAGAGCCAGACGTCCCGCGCGCTCGCCGCGCTCCGCACCTCTCCCCGCCTGCGAGAGGAGAACGACGATGACTGACGAGCAGTGGCTGCGCGAGGGGCTCGCGGACGCCGTACCCGAGGCCCCGAACGCACCCGAGCGCGCCGGCGCCGCACGCAACCGGGCCGCGCGGTCACGACGGCGCGCGACCGCCGCGACGCTCGCCGGCGCCGCGGCGGTTGCCGTGGTGGTCGCCGGCACGGCTCTCGCCTTCCAGCGCAACCCGGACAGTCCCGCTGCGGGGCCGGCCAAGGCCACCGACACGCGGTCGACGTACGACGCCCCGCCGTGCCCGCCCGCCCCCCGGCCGGTCCCTGGGCAGCAGGACCCGCTCGACCAGCCCCGTCCCGGCCAGCCGGACGCGGTGCCGGAGGACGCCACGTCGGTCCGGCTCTGCCAGGGCGAGGGGACCTCGTTCGACGTGCCCTCCGACGCGCTGGTGAACAGCGTCAGCACGATCGTGGACGAGATCAACGGGCTGCGGAAGAGCGACCCGCCGGAGGTCTGCCCCGAGGACTACGGTCCGGGCTACCGGCTCTCGTTCGGGTACGCCGACGGATCCACCTTCGTGGTGTCCGGCAGGCTCTACGGCTGCCGCGAGCTCGTCGTCGGCAGCGGCTACCGCTCCGACGCGACCGTCGCCTGGCAGGCGTTCGTCAAGGTGCTGCGCGGCCAGCGCGAGACCAGCACGCCCCTGGCCGGGTCCGGCACCGTCGACGACCTGTCCTGCGCCAGCACCGTCGCCTCACCCGTCGCCGTGACGGCCGACATCACCCAGGCCGTCTACTGCCGGGGCGAGGACGTCGGTGTCCCGATCCCGTCCGACCAGCTGCAGGTGCTGGTGGCCGACATGGCCGAGAACACCGGTTCGTCGAGCAGCTCCGGGTCGTCGGGCGTGCTGCACGTCTGCGCCAACCGGTCCAAGATCGTCGCGGTCACCTCCTGGGGCGACCGGATGATCCTCCAGGGCGCGTGCCACGGCTTCATGATCGAGGGCGACCAGACCTGGACGCCCGGGCCCGGGGCGCAGCAGGTCCTCGACGCCCTCAGTGCTCCAGGCCGGTGATCCGCAGCCCCGAGTGCACCTTGTACTTCCGGTTGATCGAGATCAGCACCGCGGTGAACGGCTCGAGCTGACGGGCGAGCCGGAGCTTGCCGCCGTCGATGCCCCGCCGGCCGGTGACCGACGCCGCGAGGTCCATCGCGACCTCCTTGGCCTCCACCACGTCGCCGACGACGATCACGTCCTCGTCGAGGTACTCGGCGTCCTCCCACAGGCCGACCGCCGACACGTTGTGGAACGCGCCGACCACGGTCGCCTCGGGCGCGAGCCGCTGGGCGGACTCGGCCGCCGACCCCTCACCGCCGTCGATGACCTTGCCGTGCGCGCCGCGCTTGTCGAAGGCCAGCGGGTTCACGCAGGAGATGACGGTCTTCCCGGCCAGCGGGAGCGAGGCCACCAGCTCGTCGTGACCGTCGTACGGGACCGCCAGGAGCACGACGTCGCACCCGGCCACCGCGTCCGGGTTGGCGGCGCCACCGACCCGGCCGGCACCGTCGGCGCCCCCGAGCCGCTCGACGACCTCCTCGGCCACCGTCTCGGCCTTCTCGGCCGCCCGCGAGCCGAGAACGACGTCGTGGCCGCCCTTCGCGAACCGGTAGCCCAGCCCCTTGCCCTGCGGGCCGGTGCCGCCGATCACCGCGACCGTGTACTTCGTGTCCGTCATCACTCATCCTCTGGAAGCGTTGCGATTGTGACAGTAACACTGTCAGTGTTGGCCCCATGAAGCTGTCGATGCCGCTCGTCTACGCCGGGAATCCCCGGGAGTCCGCCGACCAGGTCGCCGCCCTCGAGAAGGCCGGACTGGACACTATCTGGGTCGCCGAGCCGTACGGCTTCGACGCCCCCACCCTGATGGGCTACCTCGCCGCCAAGACCGAGACGGTCGAGATCGGCGCCGGGATCCTCAACGTCTACTCCCGCACCCCCGGGGCGATGCTGCAGACGGCCGCGGGCCTCGACAACGTCTCCGGCGGGCGCGCGGTGCTCGGCCTCGGCGCCTCCGGCCCGCAGGTGATCGAGGGCTTCCACGGCATGCCCTACGAGCGCCCGCTCGGCCGGACCCGCGAGATGATCGAGATCTTGCGGATGGGGCTGCGCCGGGAGCCGCTGGAGTACGCCGGCCGCGACTTCACCCTCCCGTTGCCCTCCGACCAGGGCCTCGGCCTCGGCAAGCCGCTCAAGCTGCTCAACAAGCCCGAGCGCGCCGACCTCCCGATCTGGGTCGCGGCGCTCGGCGACAAGAACGTCGCGATGACCGCCGAGATCGCGGACGGCTGGCTGCCGTTCCTCTTCTACCCCGAGAAGGCGCGCGGAGTCTGGGGCGAGGCGCTCGACAAGGGCCTCGCGAAGCGCTCGGCCGACCTCGGTCCCCTCCAGATCAGTGCCGGCGGCATGGTGGCCATCGGCGAGGGCCCCGAGACCAAGGCGTTCCTCGACTTCATGCGCCCGATCTACGCGCTGTACGTCGGCGGCATGGGCGCCAAGGGCAAGAACTTCTACAACCAGCTCGCCTGCGAGTACGGCTTCGAGAAGGAGGCCGCCGAGATCCAGGACCTCTACCTGTCGGGCAAGAAGAAGGAGGCCGAGGCCCTGGTCCCGCTGGAGTGGCTGGAGGCCGGGAACCTGGTCGGGCCGGCGTCGTACGTCCAGGAGCGGATCGCCGCCTTCCGCGAGGCCGGCGTCACCAACCTGTCGGTCTCGCCCGCGTCCGAGGACCCGGCGGCGACCATCGCCCAGGTCAAGGAGTGGGTGTCCTAGAACTTTCTGGGCACTCCGATGTCACGAAGAGGCCCGGTCGACCGTCGTATGGCGGGAGGCCGGGCCGTTCCTGTGCCACTCCGGGTAAACCTTCGATGAATCCGGGGCGTGCTCAGGGTCGGATCCGGCAAAACCCCGATGCCGATGTCCGTGCCCGATGGGAGAGTTCCGAACATGCACCGCCAGATCGCCGGCAAGCTGACCGGCCCCTACACCAAGTGGATCGTGGCTGCGATCGTCATCCTGGTCGGCTTCGGCCTGTTCCCGCTCGGCGGGAAGCTCGCCGACGTCCAGGACAACCAGGCCTCGTCCTGGCTCCCGCAGTCCGCCGAGTCGACCGAGGTGCTCAACCAGCTCTCCAAGACCGTGGACCCCAACGACATCCCGACCCTCGTCGTCTACGACAAGGACGGCGGCGGGAAGCTCACCCCCGACGACCTGAAGCAGATCAACGAGCAGGCCCTGCAGATCGCCAAGATCGACGGGGTCACCGACAAGGGCGTGCTGACGCCCACGATCGCCCAGCAGCAGCACCTCCCGGTCCAGCTGCTCTCCGACGACGGCGAGGTCGCCTACGTCTCCTTCACCTTCAACTTCGGCACCGACGGGTGGAACTCGATCCCCGACGCCGCCGACGAGGTCCGCGACATCGCGAAGATCGACGGCGTCACCGTGCACCTCGCCGGCTACGGCGGGCAGGCCGACGACGCGGCCAAGTCGTTCAAGGGCATCGACACCAGCCTGATCATGATCGCGCTGCTCGTCGTCATCGTGATCCTGCTCTTCACCTACCGCAGCGCCGTGCTGTGGATGCTGCCGATCCTCAGCGTCGTCATCGCCAACGGCATCGCCACCGGCGTGGTCTACCTGCTGGCGAAGTACGCCGACCTGACGGTCAACGGCCAGAGCCAGGCGATCCTCAGCATCATCATCATCGGCGCCGGCACCGACTACGCGCTGCTGCTCGTCGCGAGATATCGCGAGGAGCTGCGCCGGCACGAGGACCGGCACGAGGCGATGGCCTACGCGCTGCACCGCGCCGCCCCGGCGATCCTGGCCAGCGCGTCCACCGTGGTGATCGGCATGCTCTGCCTGGTCTTCGCCGAGCTCAACTCCACCGCCGGCCTCGGCCCGGTGATCGCGATCGGGGTCGGCGTGACCTTCCTGGTCATGGTCACCCTGCTGCCCGCCCTGCTGGTGATCTTCGGCCGCTGGGTCTTCGGGCCGCGGCGCGAGGACCACCGCCGCTGGGTCGTCACCGGCGGGTCCATGCTCGGCGGCGGCGTCGTCGCCGCGGTCCTGGGCGGCGTGCTCGGCGGCACCGACAACGACGGCCTCAAGGCACTCGGCGCCGTCCTCATGGGCGTCGGCGGCTTCGCGGCGATCATCGGCCTCCTCGTCCTGCTCCAGGTCGGCATCGAGACCTGGACCCGGGTGCACAGCCGTCCCGACTTCGGCTCGGACGAGCCCACCAGCAGCGGGCTCTGGGCCAAGGTCGGCGCGCGGATCGCACCGCACCCGCGGACGGTGTGGACGGTCACCGCTGCGGCGCTCGCCCTCGCGTGCCTGGGCCTGTTCGCGCTCAACACGGCAGGCCTGTCGACCGAGGACAGCTACACGAAGGAGTTCGACTCGATCAAGGGCCAGAAGGTGCTCGCCGCCCACGGTCTCGTGGACAGCTCCAACACCGCGCAGGTCGTCGCGAACACCGACAAGATCAGCTCGGTCGAGGACGCGATCTCCGGCATCGACGGGCTCGGGCAGCCGACGCAGGCGACCCCGATCGGCGACGGCCGCTCCTACTTCGAGGCGACCATCAATGCCGACGGAGCATCGACCGAGGCGGCCGACATCGTTCGCGAGACCCGCGCGGCCGTGCACGGGATCGCCGGCGCCGACGCGCTGGTCGGGGGCAACTCCGGGTTCTACGTCGACACGAAGATCGCGTCGGACCACGACAACAAGCTGATCATCCCCATGGTCCTGCTGGTGGTGTTCCTCATCCTGCTCGCGCTGCTGCGGGCGATCGTGGCACCGCTGGTCCTGATCGCGACGGTCGTGCTGTCGTTCGGCGCAGCGCTCGGGCTGTCGGCGCTGATCTTCAAGTACGTGTTCGACTTCGCCGGGTCCGATCCAGGATTCCCGCTGTTCTCGTTCGTGTTCCTCGTGGCCCTGGGCATCGACTACAACATCTTCCTGATGACCCGGGTCCGTGAGGAGTCGGCGACCAAGGGCACCCGGGAGGGCTCGCTGATCGCGCTGTCCTCCACCGGTGGCGTGATCACCTCGGCCGGGCTCGTCCTCGCGGCGACCTTCATGGTGCTCGGCACCCTGCCGCTGGTGTTCCTTGCCGAGCTCGGCACCGCCGTGGCGCTGGGTGTCCTTCTCGACACGATGATCGTGCGGTCGGTGCTGGTGACGGCGCTCAACCTCGACCTGGGCTCGAAGATCTGGTGGCCGAGCAAGCTCGACTCCGGCAAGGAGCCGGAGCTCCCGGGCGAGCCCGAGGAGAAGAAGCTCCCCGCCGGGGTCTGACCCGGCGATCGTCCGGTCCGGGCGGGAGTGCGGTGCGCAGCACTTAAACTCCTCCTGCTCGGGCCGGACGGGACGGCCCGTCGGGACAAGGACGGTCGGACGTGGTGGACGAATCTCGGGACGAGACGACGCGACCGGCGGCCCAGCCGCCCGCACCGCCGCCCCCGCCGCCGGCCTGGCCATCGGCCGGCCAGCTGCCGCCTCCGCCCGCGGGACCGCCGCCCGGCTACGGCCACCTGCCGCCACCGCCGTCGGGGCCGCCGCCCGGCTGGCCGCCCGGCGGACCGGCGCACCCGCCGCCGCGACGGCGCCGGTCGCCGTGGCTGATCGTGGTGCCGATCGTGCTCGCCGTCGTCCTGGTCGCGGGACTCGCCGTGACCGGCTGGCTCTACGCGACCGGGCGGCTCGGGATCGGCCCGCTCAGCGCGGCGGACAAGGAGGCGGCGGCCGCGATCGCTGAGCACGTCGAGGGCCCGGACTGGGCCGACGCCGAGGAGAAGCGCTGCGCGACCGACGAGCTCCTCCACGAGACCCGCTCCGGCGACCTCGAGACCGAGGGCGTGATCAGTCGCGACGGCGACGGCTGGGACTACGTCGGCACCTGGCCGACCGGCACCGCCACCACCTACGTCGAGGACGTCCTCGACTGCGCCGACGACTGGGCCAGCGCGCTCGGCGACACCCTCGGCGTCGGCGACCCGTCCTGCCTCGAGCAGATCGACCGGTCCACGCTGTCGGCGTACCTCGCGGCGGACACCCTCGACCTCGCCTCTCCGGCCGACACCGACCGGGACCGGGACGACACCGTCTCGGCGCTCGACGACTGCTACGCGACCGACCCTGCCGCCCCCGACGGCGCGGCGAAGCCGGGCTACCGGTCGGTGCTGTTCCGGTTCGACCGGCCCGACGTCCCGGACGCCGACGTCGCGCTCCTGGTCAAGGCCCCGGACGCCGCGTCCCAGCGACTGCACGGGGCGACGTACCGGCTCGACACCGGGGCCGGTGGCCGCAAGGGCTGCGTCGTCGCGCGGACCGTGGCCGAGTACGCCTGGGGCACCACGCGTACCGCGAAGCACCGGGTCTGCGGCACCTCCGAGCCGGCCCGGATCTGGTGGACGACGAGCGACGACGCCCAGTGCACCGACCCCGCCTGCTGGGACCTCCACTACGAAGGCTTCGCCGACAACGCCCCGATCACGTTCACGCTCAGCCAGAACGGCGGCAGCTGCATGTCGGTGAGCGGCGAGTGCTCGCACACGGTGCACGCGGCGTACGGCGGCCGCGGCGTGCTGGTCACCTGGTCGGCGTTCGCCGGCTGGCACGAGCACTTCACCGCGTCGGTCGGCGACCTGACCGCCGTCCTCCCGAACTGACCGCACTTCGGGCCACCGGGAACGCGTTCCAGCCGGCAAGTAGCGTGAGCCGGGTGACAGACGTGCCGAACGCCCATCAGGTACGCCGAGCGCTGGCCCGCGTGGAGCGCGGCGCCGCGATCGACACCGACGAGGCGACCGCGCTGCTGGCCGCTCGCGGCGAGGACCTGGACCGGCTGACCGCGGCCGCGGCGCGGGTCCGGGACGCCGGCCTGGTCGCCGCCGGCCGGCCCGGCGTCGTCACCTACTCGCCGAAGGTGTTCATCCCGGTCACGCGGCTGTGCCGGGACCGCTGCCACTACTGCACGTTCGTGGAGACGCCGGCTCAGGCGGCTCGTGAGGGAAGGGCGCCGTACCTCTCCCCCGACGAGATCCTCGAGATCGCCCGCCAGGGTGCCGCGCTCGGCTGCCTGGAGGCGTTGTTCACGCTCGGCGACCGGCCCGAGGACCGCTGGCCCGAGGCCCAGGCATGGCTCGACGAGCAGGGCTACGACTCGACGCTGGCCTACGTCCGGGCGATGGCGGTGCGGGTGCTGGAGGAGACCGGCCTGCTGCCGCACCTGAACCCGGGCGTCATGTCCTGGGAGGAGCTGAACCGGCTCAAGCCGGTCGCCCCGTCGATGGGGATGATGCTCGAGACCACCTCGCGCCGGCTGTTCGAGACCAGGGGCGAGGCGCATTTCGGCTCCCCGGACAAGGACCCCGACGTCCGGCTCCGCGTGCTCGAGGACGCCGGCCGTCTCTCGGTCCCGTTCACGAGCGGCCTGCTGGTCGGCATCGGCGAGACCCTCGCGGAGCGGGCGGAGACGATCTTCGCCCTGCGGCAGACCTCGCGCGCCTACGGCGCGGTCCAGGAGGTGATCGTCCAGAACTTCCGGGCGAAGCCGGACACGGCGATGCGGCACACCGACGACCTCGGCCTCGACGACTACCGCGCGGCGATCGCCGTCACCCGGATCGTGCTCGGCCCGAGGGCCCGGGTGCAGGCGCCGCCCAACCTGGTCGACCTCTCCGAGTGTCGCGCCCTGCTCGACGCCGGCGTCGACGACTGGGGAGGCGTCTCCCCGCTCACCCCGGACCACGTGAACCCCGAGCGCCCCTGGCCCTCCCTCGATCGGCTCCGCTCGGTCACCGCCGAGTGCGGCTTCGACCTGCGCGCCCGGCTCACCGTCCATCCCGAGTACGTCGTGGGCGCGCTGCGGCGCGGGGAGCCCTGGCTCGACCCGCGGGTCGCCGCGCACGTCGCGGCTCTGGCCACCGACGACGGTCTCGCGATCCCCGGCGTCCGGCCCCGGGGCCTCCCCTGGCAGGAGCCCGACGGCGGCCTCGAGAGCTCAGGACGGACCGACCTGCACGCCTCCGTCGACACCGAGGGCCGCACCGCCGACCGCCGCTCTGACTTCGACGAGGTCTACGGCGACTGGGACGAGGTGCGCGCCGCGGCACGGCGCACCGGTGGTCCCGGTGCGCACGCGACCGACGAGAAGGACGCGCTCCGCGCGGCGGAGCGGGATCCCGGCAACCTGTCCGACGAGCACGCCCTCACGCTCATCACCGCCGAGGGCGACCTGCTCCGCGAGGTGTGCCGGCTGGCCGACGACCTCCGCAGGGAGACCGTCGGGGACGACGTCACCTACGTCGTCAACCGGAACATCAACTTCACCAACGTCTGCTACGTCGGCTGCCGGTTCTGCGCATTCGCCCAGCGCCGTACCGATGCCGACGCCTACTCGCTGTCCTACGACGAGGTCGCCGACCGCGCCGAGGAGGCCTGGGACCTCGGCGCCACCGAGGTCTGCATGCAGGGCGGCATCGACCCGCAGCTGCCCGCCTCGGCGTACTTCGACCTCGTCCAGGCGGTCCGGCAGCGCGTCCCGGAGATGCACGTGCACGCCTTCTCGCCGATGGAGATCGTCAACGGGACTGCGCGCACCGGCCTGTCGATCGAGGACTTCCTGATCAAGGTCCGCGAGGCCGGCCTCGGGTCGATCCCCGGCACCGCGGCGGAGATCCTCGACGACGAGGTCCGCTGGGTGCTCACCAAGGGCAAGCTGCCGGCCCGCACCTGGATCGAGATCATCAGCACCGCGCACCGGCTCGGGATCCCGACGACGTCGACGATGATGTACGGCCACGTGGACAACCCCCGGCATTGGGTCTCCCACCTGCGCGTCCTCTCCGACATCCAGGACCGCGCGCTCGAGGCCGGGGTCGGCGGCTTCACGGAGTTCGTGCCGCTGCCGTTCGTGCACACCTCCTCGCCGATCTACCTCGCCGGCGTCGCCCGGCCGGGGCCCACGCTGCGCGACAACCTCGCCGTGCACGCGATGGCCCGCATCCTGCTGCACGGCCGGATCCGCAACATCCAGACCAGCTGGGTCAAGCTCGGCGTGGACGGCACCCGGGCGATGCTCCGGGCGGGCGCCAACGACCTCGGTGGCACCCTGATGGAGGAGACGATCTCCCGGATGGCCGGCTCCGAGCACGGCTCCGCCAAGACCGTCGCCGAGCTCACCGAGATCGCCGCCGGCATCGACCGCCCGGTGCGCGAGCGCAGCACGCTCTACGACCTGCGCTGATCACAACTTCGCAAAATCCTCGATCTACCTCTTTACGTGACCGCCATCACTCCATATGTTGTGGCGAACAACATATCGATCCCTTGATTGATGCGTCCGCCGGACGCGGGGTCGACATCGCGAGGAGGCTTTTGATGGTGAAGCGCAAGCAGAGCGCGCTGTTGGCGGTGGCGGGCCTCGGGCTCGCGCTCGCGCTGACCGCGTGCGGGGACGACGGGTCGGACAAGGGCTCGGACAGCAGCGGCGGCAGCAGCAGCGGCGGCGACGTCCAGGGCAAGATCGGCGTCATCCTCCCCGACACCGAGTCGTCGGTGCGGTGGGAGTCGGCCGACCGGCCCGCGCTCGAGGCAGCGTTCAAGGACGCGGGTGTCGACTACCAGATCGAGAACGCCGAGGGCGACGCGGACCGGATGACCCAGATCGCCGACTCGATGATCGGCAACGGCGTCACCGTCCTCGCGATCGTCAACCTCGACTCGGCGTCCGGCGCCGCGATCGAGGAGAAGGCCAACGCGGCCGGCGTCGCGACCATCGACTACGACCGGCTCACGCTCGGCGGCTCGGCGCAGTACTACGTCTCCTTCGACAACACCAAGGTCGGGGAGCTCCAGGGCCAGGGCCTGGCCGACTGCCTCGGTGACAAGTCGGCGAACATCATCTACCTGAACGGTTCGCCGACCGACAACAACGCCACCCTCTTCGCCGACGGCGCGCACAGCGTCCTCGACAAGATCAGCAACTACAACGTCGTCGGCGAGCAGGCGGTCCCGGACTGGGACAACGAGCAGGCCGCGACGATCTTCCAGCAGCTCTACACCGCTGCGGACGGCAAGGTCGACGGTGTGCTCGCAGCCAACGACGGTCTCGGCGGCGCCGCGATCGGCGTGCTCGACGCCAACGGCCAGGCCGGCAAGGTCCCGGTCACCGGCCAGGACGCGACCGTCGAGGGTCTGCAGAACGTCCTCGCCGGCACCCAGTGCATGACCGTCTACAAGTCGGCCAAGGAGGAGGCGGGTGCGCTCGCCGAGGCCGCCATCGCCCTCGCCACCGGTGGCGAGGCGGACACGACCGGCACCGTCCACGACTCCGACGGCAACCGCGACGTGCCCTCGATCCTGCTCGACCCGAAGTCCATCACCAAGGACAACGTGGGCGACGTGATCGCCGACGGTGGACAGACGTACGACGACGTGTGCACCGGCGACTACAAGAAGCTCTGCGACCAGGCGGGCATCCAGCCCTGATCCCAGGCTCCGGTGCCGTCCCTGCCCTGGGGGCGGGGGCGGCACCGGCACGAGTTTGTCGATCCGACCAACAATCAAGTGCAAGGCGATCACCGATGACACAACCCACCGAGGCCGCGCCCTCCTTCGCTCCCGAGGCGCCGCTGCTCGAGCTCAAGGGCGTCAACAAGAGCTTCGGCGCGGTCCACGTCCTGCACGACGTCGACTTCGCGGTCTACCCGGGCAAGGTCACCGCGCTCGTCGGTGACAACGGCGCCGGCAAGTCCACCCTGGTGAAGGTGATCGCCGGCATCTACGGGCGCGACAGCGGCGAGTACCTCTACGAGGGCAACCCGGTCAACGTCCACAACCCGCGCGACGTGGCGGCGCTCGGCATCGAGGTCGTCTACCAGGACCTGGCGCTCTGCGACAACCTGGACATCGTCCAGAACATGTTCCTCGGCCGCGAGCTGCGCACCGGTCCGGTGCTCGACGACGTCACGATGGAGACCAAGGCGCGCGAGACCCTCGCGTCGCTGTCCGTGCGCACGGTGAAGTCGGTCCGGCAGAGCGTCGCGAGCCTCTCCGGCGGCCAGCGCCAGACCGTGGCGATCGCCAAGGCCGTGCTCTGGAACTCCCGGATCGTGCTCCTCGACGAGCCGACCGCGGCCCTCGGCGTAGCCCAGACCCGCCAGGTCCTCGACCTGGTCCGCCGCCTCGCCGACCGGGGCCTGGGGGTCGTGCTGATCTCGCACAACATGAACGACGTCTTCGAGGTCGCCGACCGGATCACCGCGCTCTACCTCGGGCGGGTCGCCGCCGACATCCCCGCCGACCAGGTCACCCACAACCAGGTCGTCGAGCTGATCACCGCCGGCCGCTCCGGCGAGCTCGGCATCCGCAACGTGGCCACGGCCAGCATCTGAGAGGCAGACGATGACCGTCCAGTCCACCGACCCCGGCACGCAAGGCGTCGCCGACTCCGACTTCTCCGGCGACAACCGCCAGTCGGTGACCGTCCGCGACTCCGTCGCCGCCTACCTCAACCGGCTTCGCGGCGGCGACATGGGCTCGCTGCCCGCGATCCTCGGCCTGATCGTGCTGTTCGCCGTCTTCGCCACCCTGCACGACAAGTTCCTGACGACGTACAACATGGCGAACCTGGTGATCCAGGCCGCGTCGATCTGCGTGCTCGCGATGGGCCTCGTCTTCGTCCTGCTGCTCGGCGAGATCGACCTCTCCGCCGGTGTCGCGGGAGGCGTCTGCGCGACGATCACGGCGAAGACCATGCTCGAGTACGGCTGGGAGTGGTGGCTGGGTGCCCTCGCGGGCATCGTGGTCGGGGCGCTGATCGGGCTCGCCATCGGAGTGCTCGTCTCCATGCTGGGCATCCCGTCCTTCGTCGTCACCCTTGCGTTCTTCCTGGCGCTGCAGGCGGTGCCGCTGAAGATCATCGGCTCCGGCGGCTCGCTGCGGTACGACGACACGGTGCTGCGCGGTCTGTCGATCAAGAACGTCCCGGTCACCGCCGGCTGGATCGCCGCCGTCGTGATCGTGGTGGGGTTCGCCGCACTCGCCCTCTGGCGCTACCGCACCCGCTCGGCGAGGGGACTCGTCCACCAGCCGCTCCCGATCGTGCTCGTGCAGATCTCGGTCCTCGGCGTGATCGTGCTCGGCCTCACCGCGCTGCTGAACGAGAACCGCGCGCCGAACCCGCTGCTCTTCAACATCAGCGGGGTTCCGTGGGTGGCGCCGGTCGTCATCGCGCTCCTCATGTTCTGGACCTTCGTCCTCGGCCGCACCCGGTTCGGCCGGCACCTCTACGCCGTCGGTGGCAACGCCGAGGCGGCGCGCCGGGCGGGCATCAACGTCACGGGGATGAAGGTCGCGGCATTCGTGATCTGCTCGTCGATGGCGGCGGTGAGCGGCCTGCTCCTGGCCTCCTACACCGGCAAGGTGTCCCCCGGCTCGGGCGGCGGGAACGTGCTGCTCTACGCGGTCGGTGCTGCCGTCATCGGCGGCACCAGCCTCTTCGGCGGGCGCGGGCGGGCGATGGACGCCGTCGTCGGCGGCCTCGTCATCGCGACCATCCCCAACGGTCTCGGCCTCCTCAACCAGGCGAGCTACATCAACTACCTGGTGACCGGTGGCGTCCTCCTGCTCGCCGCGAGCGTCGACGCGATCTCCCGCCGCCGCCGCTCCAGCGCGGGCGTCTAGCGGCCACCATGCCGAGCAGCCAACGTGGCACCAACCAGGAAGCGGTCCGGCGCCACAACCTGGGTACCGTCCTGCGCCACGTGCACCGCACGGGGGAGATCTCGCGAGCGCAGCTGACGACCGCGATGGGCCTCAACCGCAGCACGATCGCCGACCTGGTCGGCGAGCTCGCCGAGCTCCGCCTGACCGAGCACGCCGAGCCCGGCGGCGGCGGCACGGCCGCCCGGCGTACGGCGGGACGGCCCTCAGCGGGCGTCCGCGTCGCGGACGAGGGGCCCTACGTGATCGCGGTCGACCTCGGCGTCGACCGGGCGGTCGTCGCCCGGGTCGGGCTCGGCGGGCGCGCCTTCGAGCGGGCCGAGGCCGCGATCACCCACGAGACCGAGGCCTGGCAGGTCGGCGCGTCGGTGGCAGCCCTGATCCGGCACGTCGTGTCGTGGGCACCCGCGGAGGCGCCGCTGCTCGGCATCGGGATCAGCGTCCCCGGCCTGGTGCGGCGCAGCGACGGGCTGGTCCGGCAGGCACCGAACCTCGGCTGGACCGACGTCTCGTTCGGCTCGATCGTGCAGGCCGCTCTCGACCTCGACGTGCCCGTCCGGCTCGGCAACGACGCCGACCTCGGTGCGCTCGCCGAGCACAACCGCGGCGCCGGCCTGGGTGTCGACGACCTCATCTTCATCTCCGGCAACGTCGGTGTCGGTGCCGGCATCATCAGCGGGGGCGCGCGGCTCGAGGGCGCCGTCGGGTACGCCGGCGAGGTCGGCCACCTCAACTTCGATCCCCGCGGGCCCGCCTGCCACTGCGGCAGCCAGGGCTGCTGGGAGACCGCCGTCGGCGCGCACGTGATCGCCGAGGCGCTCCGCTCCCCCGGGGACCAGGTGCACCGGCTCGGCGAGATCCTCGACGAGGTGACGACCGCGCCGCGGGAGCTCCGCCCGATCGCCACCGACATCGGCCGCGGCCTGGCTGCCGTCGTCAACGCCTACAACCCCAGCGTGGTGATCCTCGGCGGCTACTTCCGCCCGATGTACCGCCTGCTCCGCGCCGAGGTGAACGCCGGCCTGGCCGAGCGCGCGATGGCGCCCGCCTTCGAGTCCGTCCGCCTCTCCCTGCCCGGCCTCGGCACCGACTCCGTCCTCCTCGGGGCCGCCGAGAACGCCTTCGAGCCCGTGTTCGCGGACCCCGTCGCCAGCCTCGCGACCGCGGTCACCGACGCCCGCTCCCGCCTCGCCGGCTGACCGGGAGAAGGTCAGACCAGGTCCACCAGCCCGTCGAAGACAGCCGTGACGGCGCGCTCGGCGGCGCCGAGGGCCGCTGCCTCGGTGCCGAGCTCGCCGACCCGCAGCTCGGGGGGCTGCTGGACCGGGGCGGCCAGGGCGCCGGCGAGAACGGCCCGCGCAGGAGCGAGGACGAGCTCGCCGAGCGGCTCGAAGTAGCCGCCGAGGACCACGACAGCCGGGTCGAGCATCCCGGAGACGATCACCAGTCCGCGGCCGAGCAGTCGCCCGGTCTCCTCGATCGCGGCGCGGACGGCGGGGTCGGTCGCCGCCCGCTCGGCGAGCGACGCGGCGGTCTCCTCCGGCGTCGCGAGCTCGGCGGCCCCGCAGCGCGCCAGCAGGGCGTGCAGACCGACCGAGGCCTCCCAGCAGCCCGTACGGCCGCAGCCGCAGCGCGCCTCCGGCTCGCCGATCGGCAGGTGGCCGACCTCGCCCGCGAACCCGCGGGCACCACGCACCAGCCGGCCGCTCTCGACCAGCCCGGCGCCGATCCCCACGGTGCCGGTCAGGTAGAGGAGGTGGTGGTTGCCGCGCCCCGCTCCGTGGTGGAGCTCGGCGAGCGCGGCGCAGTCGGCGTCGTTGTTCACCCGCACCCGCCCGGTCCAGCCGAAGGCCCGGTCCACACGCTCGGCGACGCCCGTCCCGGTGATGCCGAGGTTGGGCGTCCACGCGATGGTGCGGTCGTCCTCGGCGATCAGGCCCGGTACGGCGACCGTCCCGCCGATCGCGCGCTGGCCCGCGTCCCGCACCAGGACGGCGACCTCGTCGGCGAGGGCGGCCAGCGCCTCCGCGACCGCTCCGACCGAGGCCACCGGCCGGGTCAGCTGCGCCCGCACCGTGCCCGACAGGTCGACCACGACCGCGGCGACGTACTCGACGTTCGCCTCGAGGCCGACGCCGACCGGGCGGCCGCCCGCGAGGGTCAGACGTACCCCGGGCCGGCCGCGGTCACCGCTGCGCACCTGCTCGTGCTCGCGTACGGCGCCCGCGTCCTCGAGACCCGCGACGATGCTCCCGACCGTCGCCTTCGCCAATCCGGTCCGGCCGGACAGCTCGGCCCGGCTGGCCGGGCCGTCGTGCCGCAGCGACCGCAGCACCGCGGCCGCGTTGCGGCGGCGGAGCAGCTCGGCGCCGGCGTTCTCAGCCACGGACCCCGTAGAGGTGCTCGAGGGCGAGCTGGTCCAGCCGCTCGAACGCACCGCCGCGCACCGCGATCGCCTCGATGTCCGGCAGCGGCCACTCCAGCAGCTGCTCCCAGCCCTCCCCCTCGCCCAGCGTCGGCACGGCGAGCTCGGGGACGCGCGCGGCCTCGAGGGCCGCCTGCACCTCGGGGTCGGCCCGGAACGCCTTCGCCTTCTCCCGCAGGATCAGGTAGTTGTCGATGCAGGCCTTCGCGGACGCCCACACCCCGTTCTCGTCCTCGGTGCGGGCCGGCTTGTAGTCGAAGTGGACCGGACCGTCGTAGCCGCCGGCGAGGAGGGTGTCGACCACCCAGAACGCGCCGCGCACGTTGCCCGCGCCGAACCGCAGGTCCTGGTCGTACTTCGGCCCGTTCTGGCCGTTCAGGTCGATGTGGAAGAGCTTGCCCTGCCACAGCGCCTGCGCGTAGCCGGCGGCCGCGTTCATGCCGGCCATCTCCTCGTGCCCGATCTCCGGGTTGACGCCGACCAGCTCGGGCCGGTCCAGCGTGGAGATGAAGGCGAGGGCGTGACCGATGGTCGGTAGCAGGATGTCGCCGCGCGGCTCGTTGGGCTTGGGCTCGATCGCGAACCGCAGGTCGTAGCCCTTGTCGGTGACGTAGTCCCCCAGCAGGTTGAACGCCTCCTGGTAGCGGTCCAGCGCCTCGGCGACGCCCTGCGAGGCGCCGTACTCGGCACCCTCGCGGCCGCCCCAGCACACGTAGATCTCCGCACCGAGCTCGGCCGCGAGGTCGATATTGCGCATCACCTTGCGCAGCGCGAACCGCCGTACGTCGCGGTCGTTGCTGGTGAACGCGCCGGTCTTGAACACCGGGTGCGTGAACAGGTTGGTGGTCGCGGTGGTCACGACCAGGCCGGTGTCGGCGAGGCCCTTCTTGAACCGCTCGATGATCCCGTCGCGGGTGGAGTCGTCACTGCCGAACGGGATCAGGTCGTCGTCGTGGAAGTTCACGCCGTAGGCGCCGATCTCCGCCAGCTTCTCCAGCGCGTGCACCGGGTCCATCGGCCCCCGGGTCGCGTCGCCGAACGGGTCGCGCGCCTGCCACCCCACCGTCCACAGCCCGAAGGAGAACTTGTCGGCCGCGGTCGGCGCGGGGATCTGGATGCTCATCGTCATGCCTCTCGATGTGGATGCGGTGTGGGTGCGGTCAGAGGTGTCGAACCCTCAGTTCGAGCACGTCGAGCCTTCACTTTGGTGCGGACCGAACTGACGCTTCGACGTGCTCCAAGTGAGGGTTCGACGGTGAGTCCCGGAGCGCCGCGTAGGCCGCGCGTACGGCGACCTGGGGGGCGGCGTCGAGGGTCTCGGTGCCGGCCAGCGGCCAGTCGGGCGGGGTGGCGGCGCCACTGAGCGCCCAGGCGGCCTGGCGGGCGGCGCCGAGGGCGACGTACTCCCCCGGCGGCGGGAGCAGCACTGGCCGGCCGAGGATCGCCGGCGCGAGCGCGCGGACGGCCGGGCTGCGGGTCGCGCCGCCGACGAGCAGCACCCGCCGGGGGCTCTCCGGGATCGCGGCGAGGAGGGCGTCGACGGCGTCGGCGAGCGCGCAGAGCATCGCCTCGAAGGCGGCTCGAGCCAGGTCGGCGCGGGTGGTGCGGGTCGTGAGCCCGGTCCAGGTTCCGGTGGCGTCCGGCCGGTTCGGCGTGCGCTCACCGCCGTAGTAGGGCAGGAACGTCACGCCGCCCGCGCCGGGCCGGGACTGCATCGCCAGCATCGCGAGGTGGTCGTGATCGACGCCGAGCCACTTCGCCTGGAGGTCGAGGATGCCGGCGGCGTTCATCGTCGTCACCATCGGCAGGAAGCCGCCGCTCGCGTCGGCGAACCCGGTCACCGTGCCGGTGCCGTCGGCGATGGGCGACCGGCTGACGGTCGAGGCGACTCCGGAGGTGCCGATCGACACCAGGACGTCGCCGGGCCGCAGGTCGAGACCGAGCGCGGCGCCCATGTTGTCACCGGTGCCGGCGGCCACGACCTGGTCCGTGACCGTGTGCGCAGCGACGGCCCCGGGCGCGACCACGGCCGGCAGGGCCGGCTCGTGCCCGAGGGCGGCCTTGGCGAGGTCGGGGCGCCAGGCGCCCTCGGCGGTCGCAAAGTAGCCGGTGCCGGACGCGTCGCCCCGGTCGGTGAACGCCGGGGTCCCGGGTCGCGCGGCGTGCCGGGAGACGTAGTCGTGCGGGAGCAGCACCTCGGCGACCCGGCCGGCGTTGGCGGGCTCGTTGTCGCGCAGCCAGCGCAGCTTGGTGGCGGTGAAGGAGGCGACGAGGACGCTGCCGATCGCGTCCGCGCACGCCTGCGCGCCGCCCATCTCCTCGATCAGGTCGCGCGCGGCCGCCGCGCTGCGGGTGTCGTTCCAGAGCAGCGCGTCGCGCACCGGTACGCCGGTCCCGTCCAGCGCGACCAGCCCGTGCTGCTGGCCGCCGACGGCGACGGCCGCGGCCCGGTCGATCAGCCCGGACGTCGCGTCGTCGAAGGCGGCCAGCCAGGCGCGCGGGTCGACCTCGGTGCCCGCCGGGTGGGGCGCGGTGCGGTGCGCGACGACGGTCCCGTCGTCGGCGTCGACGAGGACGGCCTTGGTCGACTGGGTCGAGGAGTCGACACCGAGGACGAGAGGCATACGACTATTTAGTACGAGTCTCGAACTAAAGTCAACCGCGCACCGCCACCAGGGCCGGAGGACCTGTCTGGCGGTGGGCTGCGCGGGTACGTTCGGGAGCACAGCCCCACCGACAAGAAGGAGACCCCGTGCCCACCAACGAGCCCGAGGACGGCGAGGTCTACGGCGACTACAGCGTCGACGACGAGGACCAGCCCGCGGCCGAGGACCTGCTCCTCGACGACGAGGTCGACGAGGCGGACCGGGGCTACTCGCCGCCGGAGAAGTGGTCCGCGGCCGAGGGCTACGGCAACACACCCTACGAGGAGGCGGTCGGCGAGTCCCTCGACCAGCGGATCGCGCAGGAGATCCCGGAGCCGGACCCCTACGCGGAGGCCGCGGAGGAGGACGAGCAGGAGTCCGCGGACGAGCACGAGGTCGGGGACCGCCGCGCGGGCCGCCTGGTCGACCCCGACGAGGGCTTCGGTGAGGACGAGGAGAAGGACCTGGTCGGCATCGACGTGGGGATCGACGGCGCCGCCGCCAGCGCCGAGGAGGCCGCGGTGCACGTGGTCGAGGACGACGCCGACCTCTGACCCCGCGATGAGTTCCGGCCGCCCCCGTGGTCGGCACCGGCATGGACGAGTGCCGGATCGAGGACGAGCGCATCCAGCGGGTGAACGGGGTCGACCTCTGCTCCCAGGCGTTCGGTGAGCCGTCGGACCCCGCGGTGCTGCTGATCGCGGGGCGGGACAGCTCCATGGACTGGTGGGAGGACGACTTCTGCCGGCGGCTCGCGGTCGGGGGCCGGTACGTCGTCCGCTACGACCTGCGCGACACGGGTCGCTCGACGACGTACCCGGCGGGCGAGCCGGACTACTCCTTCGCCGATCTGGTCGACGACGCCGTCGGCATCCTCGACGCACGAGAGATCGCCTCGGCCCACGTGGTCGGGATCTCGATGGGCGGCGCGCTCGCCCAGTGGCTCGGCGTCCTCCATCGCGACCGCGTCGAGAGCCTGACCCTGGTCGACACCAGCGGCGCGCTGCCCGGGATGCCCGACGACCTCCCGCCGCCCGAGCCGGAGCTGGCGGACTACTTCCGGTCCGGAGGACTGCGCCCGGAGGACGCGACGGACACCGCCGCCGTCGTCGAGCACGTCGTCGAGGGCCAGCGGGCGTTCGCCCGGGGACCGTTCGACGAGGACCGCTGGCGCTCCATCGCGACACGGGTCGTCCAGCGGATGCCGTCGGTGCCGGGAGGGCTGGGCAACCACGGCGTCATGCGCGACTGCCCGAGCCCGGACGCCGGCCTCGGCGAGATCACGGTGCCGACGCTGGTCGTGCACGGAACGGCGGACCCGCTGTTCCCGCTGCCGCACGGCAGGGCGCTCGCCCGGGCGATCCCCGGCGCGACCCTGCTCCCCCTCGAGGGCGTCGGGCACGAGGCGCCGCCACCGTCGACCTGGGACGTCGTCGTGCCGGCGCTGCTCCGGCTGACCGGCAACCGCTGACGGAGCCGCCCTGCACCGCCCACGGCAAAGTCGCCACCGCGGAGAGGATGCCGCCGTGGCCACGGGGTATTGCGGGTCTGGGCTTACGCAGCCCAGAAAGCGAGGAGGGAAACCATGGCATTCATCCTGTGGATCATCGCCGTCATCCTGGTGGTGGCAGGGATCGTGAGCTTGTTCAGAGGGCAGATCCTCTGGGGCGCGGTTCTGATCATCGTCGGCCTGCTGGTCGGGCCCGGTGGCGTCAGCATCTTCACCTGATCGTCGCTGAGGAGGGTGTCCTCGGGGAACCTGGTGCATCGTCGGCCGATGGGGCGTAGCGTCACGCGCACTTGACCCCCAGCCTCTCGGAGTACCGATGCATCTTTCCCGGCCCGCCGCGTTCGTCGCCGGCGTCACGACCCTCGCGCTCACCCTCCTCAGCGCCGGCGACCCAGCAGTCGCCGACGACAGTGCGCTCGAGCCGCACCACACGTTCACGATGGCGATCAACGCCGCCACCGGATCGGTCGCCAGCCCCGCCGCGGGGGCCGACATCCCGAACGTCGACTCGACCAAGAGCACGATCCGGAAGTACTACAACGCGGGCGCGGGCACGCTCCCCGACGGCACCCCGGCCAGCAACGGGATCGCGAACAAGGACAGCTCTCCCTACGTCACCGAGGTCGAGGGCATCGAGCAGAACCTGCTCGACTCGCTGCGCAGCACCGCGCGTCCCGGCCAGGTCGTCGTGTTCGACGCCGACGACACGCTGCTGTGGAACTACGACTTCGAGGACGCCGCGACCAACTTCGTCTTCGACCCTGCGAAGCAGCAGCCGTGGGTCGACAACGGGTGGTTCCCGGCGGTGCCCGGCATGGTCGACACCGTCGAGGAGATCCTGTCCCGCGGCTACGGCCTGTACGTGATCACCGGTCGCCCGGCGAGCCAGGAGGACGCGACGATCGCCAACCTCACCGACGACGGGTACGTCGACGGCCAGGGCGACCCGATCTTCGACAACGACAACGTCTTCACGAAGTACAACACCGCCGCCGAGAAGCCCGACTACATCGCCGAGTGCACGCCGGCCGGCAGCCGGTGCACGACGGTCCAGTACAAGGCCCAGACCCGTGAGCACATCGAGGACTCCACCAGCAGCACGATCGTCGCGAACGTCGGCGACCAGTGGAGCGACCTGTGGGGCGGGTACGCCGACCGCTCGGTCAAGATCCCGAACCCCACCTACTTCCTCGCCAGCCCCGACCTCGCCAACGCGCCGGCGTCGGACGCGGCGATGGTGCCGCCGTCGACGTACACGATGCTGCCCGACGGCTCGAGCGGTCTCACCGAGCCCGGTGACCACATCCCGAACATCGACCTGGTCCGCAGCGAGGTCCGCGCCTACTACGGTGCGGGCCCCGGCACCCTCCCGGACGGGACGCCGGTCAGCAACGGCATCGCGAACAAGTCGGCCTCGCCGTACATCTCCGAGATGACCGACAGCACCGCCACGTGGGCCGACCAGGTCGGCACCGAGTGCGCCGACGCCGTCACCGCGCACGACGACGCCGCCGCCGACCTCGCCGACGCCCAGGCCACCCTGGCCGACGCGCAGGACACGCTCGCGGCCGATCAGGCCACGCTCCAGAGCGCCCGTACCAGCCTGGACACGGCGAAGGCGCAGCTCGACGCCGCGAAGAAGCGGCTGGCGCAGGCGGACACCCCGAAGGAGCGCCAGCGCGCCCGCAAGGCCGTGCACCACTGGCGCCACGTCGTCGCCCATCGCCAGCTGGCCGTCGACGCCGCCCGTGAGCAGGTCGCGGCGGACCGCGCCGACGTCGCGGACGCCCAGGCCGCCGTGGACGCGATCACCGTGCCGGACCTCCCCGCCGCGGTGTTCGACGCCGACGACACCACGCTGTGGACCTACGACATGGAGGACGGGGACATGAAGTTCGTCTTCAACCCGACCCGCCAGAACACGTGGGTGACCAACAAGTGGTTCCCGGCCGTGCCGGGGATGGTCGACGTGGTCAAGGCCGCAGACGCGGCGGGCTGCACGATCATCGGCCTCACCGGCCGCGGGACCAGCCAGCAGGCCGCGACGATCGCCAACCTCTTCGAGGTCGGGTACGTCGACGGGGGCGGCGACCCGCTGTTCCTGGCGTCGAACTACTTCACGAAGCCGCCGTTCGCGGAGACGCCTCCCTACATCGACTGCAGCGTGGACGGGAACCCGGCCTCGTGCTCGACCATCGAGTACAAGTCGCAGACCCGCAAGCACGTCGAGCAGGACCTCGGTCTGGACATCGTCGCCAACTTCGGCGACCAGTTCTCCGACCTGAAGGGCGGGTTCGCGGACGCGACGTACAAGCTCCCGAACCCGACCTACTACCTGCCCTGACCTCTCAGGCGTCCCGGCCGCGCACGCGCGCGGCCGGGGCGGGTCGCACGCCGCCGTAGATGCCGCGGCGCACGATCCACGGGAAGAGAACCCGCCGGACCGACCACGCCGGGAACCGGAACGGGTGCCCGGACGGGGCGAACACCTGCAGCCCGTCCCGCTGGGGACCGACCACCGATCCCCAGCGGCGGCGCGGCGGGTCGAAGGACCGCAGCGTCCGCCCCGCGAGGTACGCGCGGATGTTGTGCGCCAGCATCCGGTCGGCCCGGTTCCGCGCCGACGAGCGCAGCGGGTCGGTGGCGGCGACGTCGCCGATCGCGAACACCTCGGGGTGGCCCGGCAGCTGCAGCGTGGGGAGCACCCGCACGAACCCGTGCTCGTCGAGCAGGTCGGCGGGCAGCCAGCCGGTGTTGGGCCGAACCTTCCCGATCGCCCAGACCACGGCGTCGGCGGCGATCGGCTCCTGCCCGGTCGTCCAGGTGACGGTGCCGGTCGTGATCTCGTCGGCGCCGAAGCCGGCGGGCAGCTCGGCGCGGTGACCGGCCCGGAGGTGCACGCCGGCCGCGACCAGGCGCCGGCGCACGTGGCCCCAGACACGTGGGTGGTGCCGCGGGAGCGGCCGGTCGCCGGGGTAGCAGAGGTCCACGGTCTTCTCGGGCCAGCGCAGCGCGATGTTGAGCGCGCTGCTCGCCGCGGCCGCACCACCGCCCACGACCACGACCGAGTCCGCCTTCTCGAGGCGGCGGTGGGCGTCCTCGAGGTCCGTGGCGACGTCCTCGTCGCCCTGCAGGTGCGGCCGCCGCCAGAAGCCGTTGGCGACGCCGGTCGAGATGACGAGGACGTCGTAGGGCTCGCGGGTGGTGGAGCCGTCGGCGCGCTCGACCTCGACCTCACGGCGGTCCGGGTCGAGGCCGGTGAGCGTCCCGTGCACGGTCCGCGCGGGATCGAGCCGGCGGTAGCGGTCGAAGGCGGTCCAGTACTCCTCCGCCCACTCCTCGGGCCGGGTGAGCCTCATGCCGAGCTCCTGGCCGCTGACCAGTCCCGGCTTGGCGGAGATGCCCACGACGTCGAGGTGCCGGGCCAGGTGGATCGCGGTCAGGGTGCCGGTGTCACCCAGGCCGGCCACCACGACCCGGGGCCCGGTCACGAGCCGACCCGGCGTCGGGGCGGGCGGGGCACCAGCATCGGCACCCTGTCGATGACGTCCTGGTAGGCCGGGCGCCGCTCGAGGCTGCGTCCCTCCATCATCGGGATGCTGGCGCCGAGGAACATCGCGACCATCGCCACCGTGCCGAGCAGGCACCACCACCAGTCGCCGGGCGAGGCGGCGATCCCGAACAGCCCGAGGGCGAACCAGAAGCTGATCTCCCCGAAGTAGTTGGGGTGCCGCGACCACGCCCAAAGGCCGCGGTCCATGACCTCGCCCGGACGCCGGTCGCCGGCGAACCGGCGCATCTGGGCGTCCGCCGCGAGCTCGAGGACGACCGCGCCGACGCCGACCACGACGGCGAGGGCGTCCAGCCAGCCGGCCGACCGGCCGGAGCGACCGAGGGCGACGTACACGGGGATCATGCCGAGGAAGACCTGCAGGGTGGGGATCAGGTGGATCGCGAACAGGTCCACCGGGAGCTCGAAGGAGCCGGCACGCTCGCGGAGCAGCGGGTAGCGCCAGTCCTCGTGGTGCAGGCCCGGCCAGCCGACGACCCAATTGACGGTCAGCCGCACGGCCCACAGCACGACGACGGCGACCACGAGGACCGTGCGCACGTCGTTGCCCGCGCCGTCGCTCGCGAGGACCCAGTAGGCCGCGAGGCACGGCGGCGCGACGCTCCAGTAGGCGTCGTAGAAGCTCGAGTTGTGGTGCAGGCGGCTCGCGACGAACACGACGAGGGTCGCCAGCACGTCGGCCACGAGCGCGTCGAGCCACAGGTGGTCGGTGCCGGGCCCCCAGACCAGCCACGCGGCGGCGACGCCGAGCGCGACGACGTACGTCGCGGTCACCCGCGCCAGCGACTCGCTCCGGCTCACCTGCCGAGCATAATGGAACGTGTTCTAGTTCTGCCGGGGTGTCGGGGATCAGATGTCCGGGTTGTTGCCGGTCGGGAGCTCGATGCTGATCGGGTGGCCCTCCGCCAGGTAGAAGAGCGCGCCGCGCCGGATGAACTCGTCGAAGGTCCAGTAGAGCTGGGGCGCGCCCGGGAGGATCGTGCCGAGCTCGCGCATCCGGATGAAGGCCGGCCAGCCGACCTTGATGGCCTGGTCCCAGCCCGGCTCGCGCGGGATCTGCAGCCAGTCGGCGATCTGGTCGCCGAGCGTGTAGCGCGTGAACGCACCGAGGAACGGCCGGGTGAACGTCCCGCCGTCGACCTCGGCGCCGAGGTCGAGCAGGAAGTCGGCCAGCGCCACCCCCTCCTCGGTCGGCGCGAGCACCGGGTCGAGGACCTGCGCCGCCTGGGCGTTGGCCTCGGTCCAGGTCGCGGGAAGGTACTCGTCCCGGATGCCGAGCAGGTGCCCGGTCACCTGCCAGGAGTGCAGGAACGCCGCTGCGTGCGCGGGGGCGATCGGCACGCGCCAGCGTCTCAGCTGCTTCATGACCGTGGTGGGCAGGCTGTGCCAGGTCACCATCAGGTCGCGCTGGCTGATCGGGACCCTCTCGTCGGCGACGCCCTCCCAGTGCGGCGACTGCGGCAGGAGGTGCCGCACGGCGGCGTGCACCAGCCGGGTCTTCACGCAGGTGACGACCATCTGGCCGCCGGGCTGGAAGGCGTTCGGCGAGCCGACGTCGTAGCCGAGCTTGGCTGTCTTGGAGATCCGGTCCTTCATGTCCGCGCCGCCGGCGGAGTAGTAGACCGCCCGCGCCTCGTGCGGGATGGCGGTGCTCATCATCCCGCTCGCGAAGCCGTAGGTGACGCCGAGGTAGGTGCCGCGCAGCTGGTTGAACCTCACGGCCGTGGCGAGCTTGCCGCGGTCGACCCAGGCGGGCAGCTGCCGCGCCTTCTCCATCAGGTCGCGCAGGTCGGCGGGCAGCCCGGCCGGGAGGGGCTGGTCGTTGGTCTTCCAGGTGCGCAGCAGCGCGTTGACCGCCGGTACGTCGCCGCTGTCGAGCACCGCGGCGACCACGGGGTCCGCCTCGTCGTCCCAGACCCAGCGCGGGTCCGTACCGGCTCCGCTGCCCACCACCGACCCGAGCGGCGACCAGGACCAGGCCGGCGCCGCGGTGGCGAGCGCGCCGACCGCCCCGAGGGCACCGCCCGTCGTCAACAGCCTGCGCCTGCTGAGCTCCGCCATCACGACCTCCAGATGATACGCTGATACACAACTTGTATCCTTGTATCACGCGTCGGCACGTCGGGCAACGTCGGAGGAGGAGCCATGGGCAGCGCAGCCGCCGCCGATCCCGCCCTCGCCGGGTCGCTCCTGGCGCGGGCGTTCAGCGAGGCGGTCGGGAGCACGGAGGGGCTCGACGACACCAGCTCCCGCATCCTCGACGCGGCCGCCGAGCAGTTCCGCCGGGCCGGCGTGCACCGCTCGACGATGGAGGACGTCGCCCGCCGGGCGAAGGTCTCCCGGATCACGGTCTACCGGCGGTTCGCGACCAAGGACGTCCTGGTGGAGCAGGTCGTGCGGCGGGAGTTCCGGCGCTACTTCGACCGCTTCCTCGCCGACGTCGCACGGGCGGAGACGGTCGCCGACCGCGTGGTCGTCGGGTTCGTGAGCGCGCTGCGGGCGATCCGCGGCAACCCGCTCATCGGTGGCCTGCTCGCCTCCGAGCCGGACCAGCTGGTGCCCTCGATGACCAGCGACGGCGGGGTGACCCTGGCGACCGTGCGAGAGTTCGTCGCCGGGCAGCTCCGCCAGGAGCAGCGGGCCGGCAACGTCTCCGGCGAGCTGGACGTGGACACGGTGGCAGAGCTGATGGTCCGGGTGTCGGGATCCTTCCTCGCCATCCCGAGCCAGGTGGTCGACGTCGAGGACGACGAGCAGCTCGCCGACCTCGCGCGGCGGTTCCTGGTGCCGATGCTGGAGCCGCGCTAGCCCGTCGGACCGGTCCAGCGGACCGCCAGGGCCGCGACGTCGTCGTCGCGGCGGTCGTCGCGCACCTCGTCGACCAGGGCCGCGAGCCGCTCGGCGGACAGCTCACCGCCGAGCGCGGGCAGCCGGTCCCGGATCCGCTGCAGGCCGGCGTCGATGGCCTCGTCGCGGCGCTCGACCAGGCCGTCCGTGAAGGCGAGCAGGGTGCATCCCGACGTCAGCGGCACCGACCGGGCGACCCGCTCGGCCGGGGTCACCCCCAACGGCGGACCGTCCGCGATCGGCAGCACGGTGACGGACCCGTCGGCCGCGAGCACCATCGGTGGCAGGTGGCCGGCGTTCACGAACGTCGCGGAGTCCGGGGCGAGGACGACGTACACGAGGGTGACGAGCTGGCCGATGTCGTAGGTCGAGAACAGCACGTCCATCTTCTCGACGACGACCTCCGGATCGGGGTCGACCACGACGTACGCGCGCACCGCCGCACGCATCTGCGCCATGGCCGCCGCCGCCTCGACGCCACGACCCATGACGTCGCCGACGAAGATCGCGAGCCGCCCGTCGGGGAGCGGGATGGCGTCGAAGAAGTCGCCGCCGACCTCGGTCCGCCCGGCGGGGGCATAGCAGCTGGTCAGCTCCCAGCCGGGCAGCTGCGGCGGCAGGTCCGGCAGCACGGCGCGCTGGAGCTCGTGGGCGACCATGCTGATCTGGCTGTGCAGCTGGGAGTTGTCGATCGCGACGGCTGCGCGGCGCGCGAGCTCCTCGGCGAAGTCGACGTCGGTCGGCGCGTAGGTCCGTCCCGACTCCGCCATCACCCACGTGATCGCACCGAGCACCCGGTCGCGGACGACGAGCGGCACGACCAGCGCGCTGCGCAGGCGGAGGGCACGGATCAGCCGCAGGTGCTCCTCGTCCTTGGCTGCGTCCTCGAGCATCTCGTCGCCGATCTCGGGCACCAGCATGCTCTCGCCGGACTCGATCACCGCCCATGCACCCTCCCCCGCCTCCTGGTCCGCGGGGTAGCGGCGCTCGAGGTCGATCGCCATCTGCACCTTCGTGGGGTCGACGTGCTGCACGGCGAGCCGGTGCAGGCGGCCGTCCTCGAGGAGGTCGACACCGCACCAGTCGGCGAAGCCGGGCACGGCCATCTTCGCCACGTTGCTCAGGGTGACGCCGTAGTCGAGACTGCTCGCGAGCTCGGCGCTGGCCCGGGCGAGGAACCGGGCTCGCGCCTCCTGCGCGGCGGCCTCCTCCTGCGCGCGGATCCGCTCGAGCGCCTGGGCGCAGGAGTCGGCGAGGGTGCCGATGAACTCCAGCTCCTGCTCGCGGAGGGACAGCTTGCCGGGGAAGGACAGCGTCACGACGCCGATCGTGTGCCCTGCCTTCAGCGGGAGCGCGACCATCGAGCGCTCGCCGTCCGCGGCCTTCTCGAGGTGGGGGTAGGCGGCGTCGATCGCGTCGCGGCCGGTCAGGAAGAGCGGCTCACCGCTGCGGACGACGTCGGCCGCAGGCGTGTGCGACGAGATCGGGTGCGACCGCCAGCGCTGGTCCGCCCCCGCGAGACCGCCCCGCAGCCCGGCGAGCACGAGCTCCTCCCCCTCGACCAGGCTGAGCGACGCCACGGTGGCACCGACCGCGTCGGAGAGGTGGGAGATGACGACCTCGGTGACCGTGCGGACGTCCTGCGCCGCGCCCAGCTCGGCGGCGACGCGAGCCAGCAGCGCGAGCCGGACGCTGAGCCGCCGGACCGCGTCCCGGTCGTCGTCGGGACCGGCCTCAACCGGTGCGCCCAGCAGGCAGAGCACGCCGGTGCTCCCGCCGGCACCGCGCAGCGGCGCACAGGTCACGTCCACCTCGCGCAGGGTGCCATCGGCTCCCGCGACCTCGAGCCGCCCGCGCCAGGTCGACCCTTCCGCGACCTGACCCAGGATCCGGTCGAGCTCGTCGCGGGCCCCGCCCGTCACCAGGTCGGGCAGCCACGCCTGCCGTCCGCCCGAGGCGGTCAGGCGACGGTAGAGACCCTCCGCGGCCGGGTTGACGTACTGCACCCGCCCGTCGACGTCCGCCACCAGCGCGGGCTGGTCCACCGCGTCCAGGTGGACCAGGTCGCCCACCCAGGCGGGAGCGTCGGGAAGCAGCACACGCAGATCATGGCAGTGCGGGTGCATCGCCGCAGGTCAGAGCCGGAAACTCACTCCCACTCGATGGTGCCCGGAGGCTTCGACGTGATGTCGACCGTGACCCGGTTGATCTCGCGCACCTCGTTGGTGATCCGCGTCGAGATGCGCTCCAGGACGTCGTACGGCAGCCGCGCCCAGTCGGCGGTCATCGCGTCCTCGGAGGTGACCGGCCGCAGGACCACCGGGTGGCCGTAGGTGCGGCCGTCGCCCTGGACGCCGACCGAGCGGACATCGGCGAGCAGGACGACCGGGAACTGCCAGATGTCGCGGTCGAGGCCGGCGGCGGTGAGCTCCTCGCGCGCGATGGCGTCGGCCTCGCGCAGGATGTCCAGCCGCTCGCGGGTGACCTCCCCGATGATCCGGATGCCGAGGCCGGGGCCCGGGAACGGGTGCCGCCAGACGATCTCCGGCGGCAGGCCGAGCTGCTCGCCGACCAGCCGGACCTCGTCCTTGAACAGGGTCCGCAGCGGCTCGACCAGCTCGAACTCGAGGTCCTCGGGCAGGCCGCCGACGTTGTGGTGGGACTTGATGTTGGAGGTACCGGCGCCGCCGCCGGACTCGACGACGTCGGGATAGAGCGTCCCCTGGACCAGGTAGCCGACCCTGGAGCCCTCCGGGGCGCTCTTGATGATGTCGACCTCGGCGGCCTCGAAGGTCCGGATGAACTCCCGGCCGATGATCTTGCGCTTGGTCTCCGGGTCGGTCACGCCGGCCAGCTCGTCCAGGAACTGCTTCTCCGCGTCGACGACCACCAGGTCGGCGCCGGTCGCGGCGACGAAGTCGCGCTCGATCTGCTCGGTCTCGCCCTTCCGCATCAGGCCGTGGTCGACGTACACGCAGGTCAGCCGGTCGCCGATCGCCTTCTGGACGATCGCGGCGGCCACCGCGGAGTCGACGCCGCCGGAGAGGGCACAGATCGCCCGGCCGTCCTCGCCGATCTGCTCGCGGATCCGCTCGACCTGCTCCTCGGCGATGTTGCCGATCGTCCAGGTCTGGCGGCAGCCGGCGATGTCCCAGAGGAAGTGCTCGAGGACCCGCTGGCCGTGCTCGGTGTGCAGCACCTCCGGGTGCCACTGCACGCCGGCGAGGCCGCGGTCGACGTCCTCGAACGCCGCGACCGGGGTGCTGTCGGTCGAGGCCAGCACCTCGAAGCCCGCGGGCGCCGCGGTCACGGCGTCACCGTGGGACATCCAGACCCGGTGCTCGGTGGGGATCCCCCCGAGCAGGGTGCCGGCCTGGGCGACGTGGACCGGCGTGCGGCCGTACTCGCGGAGCCCGGTCGCGGAGACCGTCCCGCCGAGGCCCTGGGCCATCACCTGGAAGCCGTAGCACATGCCGAAGACGGGTGTGCCGGCCGTGAACAGGCCGTCGTCGATGCCGGGGGCCCCTTCGGCGTACACCGACGACGGGCCGCCGGACAGGATGATCGCCTTCGGCTCCCGCGCCAGCATCTCCTCGATCGGCATCGAGTGCGGCACGATCTCGGAGTAGACCCGCGCCTCGCGCACCCTCCGCGCGATCAGCTGCGCGTACTGCGCCCCGAAGTCGACGACGAGGACGAGATCGTGGTCGTGCTCAGGCGCTGCCGTCATGGGTGGATCGTATCGGGGGTGGCCTGCGTGGCGACCGCGGCACAGGGGTCTCGATACGCCGGTCGCTGCCGCCTACGGGTCTCGATACGCCGGCCACCGGCGCTCGTTCCTCGCACCGGTGCGGCTACTCGACCTCCCGCGCTGATCTCCGGCCTCGCGGGCTCGGCCGGAGGCGCGTGAAAAAGCACCAGAGCCCGGCCGGGGAGGGAGGGTGGCCGGACTCTGGCTGTCCATGCAGCTGCTGGACAGTGCCTGGACCGAGCCCGGACTTCGGGAGGGAGCGTGAATTCCCGGGCTCGGATCGATCAACGACGTCCTGCGGGGCGGGTTACGCCGATCTGTTACATGTTCTCGAAGAAAATTTTGCCGATCAGGAGACGCCGACGATCGGCAGCCTGAGCGCACCGGGCGCCGCGTCGGGGACGACGGGCGCCTTGGGGGCCACCGGCTGGATCCTCTGGTACGCCGACCCGAGCGCGGGGCGGGTGTCGATCTCGCCCTTGTTGGGCCAGTAGGCCATGGCCCGCTCCGCCTGGGCGGTGATGGTCAACGAGGGGTTCACGCCGAGGTTGGCCGAGATCGCCGACCCGTCGACGATGTGCAGACCGTCGTAGCCGTAGAGCCGCTGGTAGGGGTCCACCACCCCGGTCTGGTCGCTGTCGCCGATCGTGCAGCCGCCGATGAAGTGGGCGGTCAGCGGGACGTTGAACGGCTCGCCGACGGTGCCGCCGGGCTTCCCGCCGAGCACGTCGGCCATCCGCCGCACGGCCTCGTTGGCGACCGGGATCCAGCTCGGGTTCGGCTCGCCGTGGCCCTGCCGGGAGGTCAGCCGCCAGCCCAGTCCGGGCAGCCGCTTGGCGCTGGTGATGATCGAGTTGTCGACGGTCTGCATGACCAGCGCGATGACGACCCGCTCCGACCAGTGCCGCAGATCGTAGAGGTCGAGGACGTTGGCCTTCTCCCGCCACATCTCCTTCAGCCAGGTCCGCCAGCGCGGCTCGGGGCCGCCGCCGTCGGTCAGCACCGTCTGCATCAGCGACATCGCGTTGGAGCCCTTGCCGTAGCGGACCGGCTCGATGTGGGTGACCTCGTCCGGGTGCCACGAGGAGGTGATGGCGACGCCGCGGGAGAAGTCGGTCCCGGCGCCCTTCGGCGCGATCGCGCCGAGGATCGACTCGGAGTTGGTGCGGGTCAGGTGGCCGAGCCGGTCGGAGACCTTCGGCAGGTCACCGGTCGCCTTGAGCTTGTGGAGGAGCTTCTGGGTGCCGAGCGCGGCGGCGGAGAAGATCACCTGCTCGGCGGTCAGCGTCTTGACCGCGGTACGGCGCGACAGCTTGGCCTTGGACCAGTGGGTGTCGACCCGGTAGCCACCGCCCTCGAGCGGCCGGACCCGGTCGACCGTGGTCATCGCGTGGACGACGGCGCCGTTCTGCTCGGCGAGGTAGAGGTAGTTCTTGACCAGGGTGTTCTTGGCGTTGTGGCGGCAGCCGGTCATGCACTCGCCGCAGTTGAGGCAGGTGTTGCGGGTCGGTCCGGCGCCGCCGAAGTAGGGGTCCTCGACCCGGGCACCGGCCTCCTGGTCGGGCCCGCCGAAGAACACGCCGACCGGGGTCGGGTGGAACGTCTCGCCGACGCCCATGTCGTCGGCGACCTTCTTCATCACCTCGTCGGAGGGCGTCATCTCGGCGTACTCGACGACGCCGAGCATCCGCTTCGCCTGGTCGTAGTAGGGCGCCAGCTCCTCCTTCCAGTCGGTGATGTGCGACCACGACTTGTCCTGGTAGAAGGGGTCGAGCGGCTCGTAGAGCGTGTTGGCGTAGACCAACGAGCCACCGCCGACACCCGCCCCGGCGAGGATCAGGCAGTCGCGGACCGCGTCGATCCGCTGGATGCCGTAGCAGCCGGCCGCCGGCGCGTAGAGGTACCGCTTGAGGTCGAAGGAGGTGTCCGCGAAGTCCTCGTCGGTGAACCGCGCGCCCGCCTCGATGACCGCGACCTTGTAGCCCTTCTCCGTCAGCCGCAGCGCCGAGACCGAGCCGCCGAAGCCCGACCCGATGACGATGACGTCGTAGTCGAAGTCGGTCATCACGCGCGGCCCAGCTTCTTCAGGGCGCGCAGGCTGAGCGTCATCAGCTTGGCGTGGGTCTCGGCCTTCATGCCGAAGTTCGGCGCGATCTTGAGCAGCCGCTGGGTCGCGACCGTCTGCGACTCGGTGTAGCGGTGGATGCCCTCGGAGCCCTGGCGGCGGCCCATGCCGGACTCGCGCATGCCGCCCATCGGGGAGTCGATGCTGCCGAACGCGGACGCGAAGCCCTCGTTGATGTTCACGGTGCCGCACTTGATGTGCTTGGCGATCGCGCGGGCGCGGTCGCCGTCGCGGCTGTAGATCGAGCCGTTGAGGCCGTACTCGCCCTCGTTGGCGCGCGCGATGGCGTCGGCCTCGTCGTGGAACCGGTAGACCGAGACGACCGGCCCGAACGTCTCGTTGCCGAAGCAGGTCATCTCCGGGGTGACGCCCTCGAGGATCGTCGGCTCGAAGAAGTACGGCGCCAGGTCCGGCCGCGCCCTGCCGCCGGCGAGGACCGTCGCGCCCTTGGCCACCGCGTCCTCGACGTGGGCCACCGCGGTGTCCAGCTGGTCCTTCGAGATCAGGGTGCCCATGTCGACCTCCCAGTCCAGCGTGGCGCCGAGGGTCATCGCCTTGGTGCGGGCGACGAAGCGCTCGACGAACCGGTCGTAGACCTGGTCGGCGACGAACATCCGCTCGGTGGACACGCACAGCTGGCCGGCGTTGGAGAAGGAAGCCCGGACCGCACCCTCCGCGGCGAGCTCGACGTCGGCGTCGCGCAGCACCAGGATCGGGTTCTTCCCGCCGAGCTCGAGGGAGCAGCCGATCAGCCGCTCGGCGCACTGCCGGGCGATGATCTTGCCGGTCGCCGTGGAGCCGGTGAAGCAGATGTAGTCGGAGCGCTCGATGATCGGCGTACCGAGCTCGCGGCCCGGGCCGGCCACCACGACCCACAGGTCACGCGGGAACCCGGCCTCCTCGATCAGCTGGGCGCCGAGCAGCGCGGTCAGCATGGTCTGCGCGTCCGGCTTGGTGACGACCGCGTTGCCGGCCATCAGCGCGGGCAGGCCGTCGGAGATCGCCATCGTCAGCGGGTAGTTCCAGGGCGAGATGATGCCGACCACGCCCTTGGGGATCCGGTTGTGGTCGACCCGCGTCAGCACCGGGATCACGCCGGACCGCCGCTGGGTGTCGAGGTGCTTGTGCCCGGTGCGGGCGTAGTAGCGCGCGGTGAGCGCGACGTGGGCGGCCTCGTCGTAGGCGTGCTTGCGCGCCTTGCCCGACTCCAGCGTGATCAGGTCGAGGATCTCGGGCGTCCGGTCCAGGACCAGGTCGTGCAGGCGCAGCAGCGCGGCCGACCGCTCCTCCAGCGACGTCCGGGCCCACGCGGCCTGCGCGACGCGCGCGCGGCGGAACGCCTCGGCGACGTCCTCCTCGCTGGACTGCGGGATGTTCGCCAGCGGCGCCTCGTCCAGCGGCGAGCTCACCGGCACGGTGCGGCCCGTGGTCGACACGATCCGGTCGGTCAGCGCGGCGACGTACTCGGGCTCGAGGACGTACGACGCGCGGGGGTCGTGCTCCGGGTCGTGCGGGCCGTCGGCGACGTGACGGCCGCCGACACCCTCGGGGTGGCCGGACTCAGAAGCGCTCATGGTCCGTGAGGTTACTCCCCGGAAACATCGAATTGGAGGGTTCTGTTTGACAGATGGACCACATCTGTCAACCGAACGACGCCGAGTCGGCTCAAGCTTGAGCCGACTCGGCGCTGCGGGTCAGGGCTTCGCGTACGCCGACGCGCCGTACCAGTCGACGACGACGACCGGCTCGTCGCCGACGACCCAGGCGTCGTGGCCCTCGGGCAGCGACGAGACGTCGCCGGGGCCGAGGTCGAACTCGCTGCCGTCGGCCATCTTGACGTGCAGGGTGCCGCTGACGTGGTACTGGAAGTGCGGCGCCTCGCAGAGGTCGGTGCCGGCGATCGGCTTGACGTGCTCGGCCCAGTGCCAGCCGGGCTGCAGGGTGAGCCGGCCGATCTCGGCGCCGCCGATGTCGAGGATCTCGGCGACGCCGTTCTCGAAGGAGCGGGTCTCGGTCGGCGCGGAGAAGCTCTGGTGCTCGGTGATCTGGGTGGTGGTGGACATCGTTCGCCTCCGGGGTGCTGCGGCGCGTCTCGCCGCGTTCGACCGAAGCCTCGCCACGGGACCTTGCAGCCGGCTTGCAACGGCCGACCTCGTACGACCAGGGCGCCGGCGGTCTAGCATGCCGTCGTGGGCGCACTCGCCGTCCGTGTGCTCGGGGAGCTCACCGTCGACGGAGCCGACCTGAGCGTCGTGGACCGGAAGACCCGGACCCTGCTCCAGCTGCTGGCGCTGGCCCGCGGGCGCTCCGTGCGCACGGACGCCCTGGCCGAGGCGCTGTGGGGCGACGTCCCCCCGGCCCGCCCGGCCGACCAGGTCGCCGTGCTCGCGAGCCGGCTGCGGCGGCTGCTGGGCCGCGAGCGCGTGCTCCGCGGCGACGGTGGCTACCGGCTGGCAGCGGACTGGCTGGACCTGCTGGAGCTCGACGCGGTCGTCACCGAGGCCGAGCGGCGCAGCGCCGCCGGCGAGGTCAGCGGCGCGGTCGGAGCGGCCCGGCTGGGGCTCGCCCTCGTCCGTGGTCCGGGTCCCGACGTCCCCTCGGAGGCCGAGTGGGTGACCGCAGAGCTGGCGGCGGTGAACCGCCTCGTACGCCGAGCGCGCCGGATCGCCGCCACCACGCTGCTCGCGGCCGGCAGCTGGCTCGAGGCGCTCGAGCTGGCGACCGCCGATGCCGTCGCCGACCCCTTCGACGAGGAGGCGGTCCGCACGGCGATGCGGGCCCAGGCCGCCGGCGGAAGACCCGCCCTCGCGCTGGCGGCGTACGCCGACCTGCGCGCCCGGCTGTCCGAAGGGCTCGGCACCGACCCCGCGAGCGAGACCGAGGCGCTGCACACTGCCTTGTTGCGGGGAGAGCTGCCCGCAGCGGCACCGACGCAGGTCGCGGCCGCGCTCGTCGGCCGCGGCAGTCAGCTGGCGCACCTCGACGCCCTCGTCCACCGGGTGGCCGCCGACCACGTGCCGAGGGCCGTCCGCGTCAGCGGCGAGGCGGGCATCGGGAAGACCACGCTGCTCTCGGCCTGGACGGCGGAGCGGCGCAGGCACGGCGACCTGGTCCTCCACGGCAGGTGCGGCCCGCTCGACCGCGCCGCACCTCTCGACGTCGTCCTGTCGGCGCTCGGTGACCACGTCCGCGGCTCCTCCGAGGCGGCAGCCCTCCTCGGGCCGGAGGCCGCGCTGCTCGGTCCGCTGCTCGGTCCCGTCACCGGTCCGGCGTCCCCGCGGCCCACCGACCCCACGCTGGGGCCGGCCGTCCTCTACGCCGCGCTCACCGCCGTGCTCGCCCGGATCGCCGCCGACCGCTGCGTCGTCCTGGTCGTCGACGACGCGCACCTCGCCGGCGAGGCACTGGCCGACTGGCTTCGGTACCTCCTCCGTCGGCAGCTCCCCCTGCTGGTCGTGCTGGGTGCCCGGCCCACGGAGGGTCCTGCCTTCCCCACCACCGACCACGTCGGCATCGGGCCGCTCGACCGCGACCAGGTCGCCGAGGTCGTCGGTGTCGACCGCGCCGACGACCTGTTCCGCCGGTCCGGCGGGCACCCGCTGTTCCTGACCGAGCTCGCGGCGGTTCCGAGCGGCGACCTGCCGGCCTCCTTGGTGGCAGCCATCACGACCCGCTGCGACCAGCTCGGCCCCGCGGGCGACCTGGTGCGGACGGCGGCGGTCCTCGGCGGCGATCTCGACGTCGAGCTCCTGGCGGGCGTGCTCGGTCGGAGCGCGCTCGATGCGCTCTCCGACGTCGAGCACGCCGTGCGGAGCGGCCTGCTCGTCGACGAGGCCGGCCGGCACCGGTTCCGGCACGACCTCGTCCGCGAGGCCCTGGTCACGGGCACCTCGCCCGGCCGGGCACAGCTGCTCCACCGCGAGGCCGGCCGCACCCTCGCGATGCGGACGAGCGCGGATCCCGCGGCCGTCGCCGAGCACGCCCGCCTCGGTGGCGACCTGCCGCTCGCCGCGGCGGCCCTCGAGCGCGCGGCCGTCCGCGCCGCCGAGCGGTTCGACCACGCAACGGCGGAGGCACTCCTCGACGAGGCGCTCCGGCTGGCCCCCGACGACGAGACGCGGGTCGCTCGGGCGCGGGTGCGGATCCGGCGCGGCCGGTACGCCGAGGCCGAGGCGGACGCCCTGGAGGCAACCGGCGCCGGCGCCGAGCGCTGGGAGACCGCGGCGTGGGCGGCGTACTTCGACCGCCGCTTCGACGACGCGATCGCCTACGCGGACGACGGTGCGCTCGCGGCCGGCGAGCCGACCACCCGGACGGGGTGCCTGGTGGCGGCGGGCCGCGTCCTCCACGCCCGAGGCGACCTGGACCGGGCGGCAGCCGCTCTCGAGGAAGCCGTACGCATCGGCTCCGGTGAGGCCCGGCTCGAGGCGGCCACCTGGCTGGGCGTGCTGCGGGCCCACCGCGGGCACGTCGACGAGGCCCTCGAGCTGCTGCGCGCGGCGACCCGACCCGGCGTGAGCGTCGAGCACACCTCGGCGACGCTGCACGCCCTGCTCTTCACCGGTCACGCCCTCGCCTCCGCCGGCCGACCCGCGGAGGCCCTGGCCTGCTTCGGCCACTACACCGACGAGGTGACCCGGCGGGACGTGCCGCGGTTCGCCGGCCGCGGGGTGAACTTCACCGGCTGGGTGCTCCGCAACCTCGGGCAGGCCGGCGCCGGCATCGAGGCGCACCACGAGGCGCTCGAGGCCGCCCACGGCGACGGGATCCCGGAGATGGCCGTCGCGGCGCTGGAGGACCTCGCCGAGGAGCGGGTGCGGGCCGACGACCCTGAGGCCGCCGCAGGCCTGCTCGACCGCGCCCGGACCGCACTGGTCGGCGACCTGGTCTTCGGCTGGCGGCTCGCGATGCGGCTGGACCTGGTCGACGCGGAGGTGCGGCTCCGGCTGGAGGACCCGGAGGGGGCGCTGCGGATCGCGGACTCCCTCGCGTCCTCGGCCCGGGCCCGCGGCGTCCCGAGGTACGACGCCTGCGCCCGCCTGGTCGCCCACCGGGCGCGGGCGGCGCTGGGCGAGCGGGCCGACCGCGCCGGGGTCCGTGCCGACCTGGACGCGGTCGAGCGCGCGGTCGGGATCGAGGCCTGGTGGTGGGCAGGCCGGACCGGGGCCGACCTCGGGGACGTGCGCCTGCTCGACCACGCCGAGGTGCTCGCCGGCACCCTGGCCGCGCGGAGCGGAGCGCGCGGCGGGCAGCTCCGGCGTCACGTCGCCCGCCGGCT
This sequence comes from Nocardioides panacisoli, assembly GCF_039537325.1. Classification (GTDB taxonomy): domain Bacteria; phylum Actinomycetota; class Actinomycetes; order Propionibacteriales; family Nocardioidaceae; genus Nocardioides; species Nocardioides panacisoli. Next base: position 116,707 of record NZ_BAABAH010000005.1, on the reverse strand, counting down.
CGACGGCTGGCGCACCCTCACCGCGCGGTGAGGACCACCATCGCCACGACCAGGGGTGGCATCCCGGTCACCGCCGTCTCGGCAGCCCGGCGCAGCGCCACCCGCTCCCCCGTCGGCAGCGCGCCGACCCACGGCGCGACGTGCGCCATGCCGAACCGCCAGTCGACGAGGTCCGCCGGCGTGTTCATGCCGGTGGAGACCTCGACGACCTCCGCCCGCGCCTCCCCGTAGCCCGCTGCCCGGGCGAAGGTGGCCAGGTCCTCGCCCCCGGGATTGGCGTCCGCTCGGACAACGGCGTACCACTCCGGCGGCCGGTGACCGTGACGCGCCAGCACGTCGTCGACCGCTTCCTTCGCCGGGTGCGCCCACTCCGGCGCATACGCCGTGGCGAGGAGCGCCCCCGCGACCCGGCGGAGCTCGGTCATCGGCGGCACGGGGTCGGTGAAGTGGTTGAGCGAGAACGCGGCGGCCGCGAGGTCGAAGGAGGCGGCCGCGAACGGCAGCCGCGTCAGGTCGCCCACCGCGGCCAGGGCCGGCGGCCGCGGCAGCATCGTCGGCGCGAGGTCGAGGGCGACGACGCAGCGGGCGCCGCGCCGGCGCAGCGCCTCGCCCGCCACGCCGGTGCCGGCCCCGGCGTCGAGCACGCGGGCACCGGCGAGGGCCACCGGCGCGTGCGCGGCCATCACCTCGGCCATCCGCGCGTACATCCGCTCCGGGCCGGCCCGCCAGCCGGTGGACGCGGCGTCGTACGCCTCGCCGGCACCCTCCGCCGGCGTCACGCCGGCTCCAGGAGGTACGCCGCCCGCGCGACCTGTCGGTCCCACCACGCGAGCTCGTCGTCGTACCCGCCGAGCGCCTTCTCCCAGCCGAAGTTGACCATCGCACCGACCAGGCACAGGCCGAGCTGGGTCTCCCACCACGGTTCCGTGTCGACCCCGCGGCGCTCGAGAGCCGTCCGGTAGGAGTCGATTGTCTGCTCCTTCGTGGTCGGGATCCGGCGGCAGTTGATCGCCAGGTACCACGCGAGGTCCGACAGTGGCGCGCCGCGTCCGGGGACCTCCCAGTCCAGCAGGATCGTCCGGCCGCGAGCGTCGCTGCCGAGGTTGTCGAGCTTGAGGTCGCCGTGGACGAAGGTCGACGGCGTGGCAGCGAGAGCGGCGACGAGACGTGCCGGGTCGTGCGCCAGGGGCAGCACCACCTGAGCCAGCCGCGGCGCGACGCGCTCCAGCAGCGGCCAGCCCTCGCCGATCAGCTGCGGCACCCGGGCGCCCGACCCGAGCGCCGCCTCGGCCGCGGCCGTTCCGGGGGAGAGGAAGAGGTAGCGGGTGCCGGGCGGCACGACGTCGACGTCGAGGTCGCTGTCCCAGAACGCGGCGTGGAGCGCGGCCATGTGGTCGACGAACCGCTCGTGCAGCTCTGCCGGCACCGGGTCGTCGCCGCCGGGGACCAGGGCGGCGCCGACGTCGCGCATCAGAAGCGCGCCGGTGGTCGGCCGGTCCGGGTCCTGGGCCACGGCCAGGATCGGCTGGTCGAAGCAGTCCGGGAGGGCGGCCAGGACCCCGCGCCGCCACAGCTCCACGGGCGGGACGACCGGCGCACCCAACGCACGCAGGGTCCAGTCCCCGGCGTGGTCGAGGTGCTTGAGGACCAGCCACTCGGCACCGATCCGCACCCGTTCGAGCGCGGCGCCGGACACGCCCGGCGTGGTCAGCGGCACCCGTTCCTCGACGTCGACGAGGAGGTCATCGACCGACTCCAGGACAGGTGGCGCGGCGGGCGTGGACATGGCGGCTCCTCGGACTGCTCCATCGTGGCAGGCCCCGAGAGTCCCGGGTCGGGATTGCAGCACGATTGCAGCGAACCGCCCCTGCGCCGGCCGGTCTTCGACTAGGTTCCGGCCGTGCGCACGGGGGGGTCGGTCGAGCCTGTGCGCTCCCTGCTCCTCGCCGCGGTCGGACTGCTCGTGCTCGGCACCACGCTCGCCTCCCCGGCCGCGAGCCACGAGCGCGCTCACCCGCCGCGGGGCACCCCGGTGCTGACGATCAGCCAGCAGTCCCTCGACGTGGGCCGGGTCGGGCGCGGGATCGTCGGCGGCAACCTGCGGTGGCTGGGCGACGCCGACGGCGCGTACGACCCGGCCACGGGCCGGATCCGCACGGACCTGGCGCGGCTGATGCACCGGATCGGGCTGGGCACCATCCGCTACGCCGGCGGGACCGTGGCCAACCTGTTCGACTACCGCCACGCGACGAGCAGGCCCGGCTGCCAGACGAGCGGCGGCTTCGCCGCACCGCAGTTCGCGGCGATCCCCGCCGCACGCTCGGGCTACACGATCCCGCGCCAGGCCGACTTCGCGCGGGCGGCGCACAGCGCGACCAACGTGATGGTGCCGATGGTCAACACGACGCCGGCCGACGCGCAGGCGTTCGTCCGGGCGGTGGCCAGGGACACCGGTCAGAGCTCGGTCGTCGTCGAGCTCGGCAACGAGCCGTACGCCGCCGACCAGCGCTACTGGCGGACCCCGGACCTCAGCCGGCGCCTCGACGACTACATCCTCGGCGGGACCCGGGAGCAGACCGGCAGCGCCGGCGACGACGGGCTCTACCCCGTCGGTGGCTGCGACCTGCTCCACCCGGCCACGGCGAACGGTCGGGCCGGCCAGACCTACCGCCCGCGCTACCTGCCGATCTCGCTGGGCACCCCGCCGGTGGTGTGGGTGGGCGGGACGAAGTGGCACTACGTCGCCGCCCTCGGCGACGCCGGTCCGCGCGCGCGGGCGTTCACGGTCGACCCGAGCCTGCGCCGCATCGAGTTCGGCGACGGCAGGCACGGCGCCGAGCCGCGGGGCGCGCTCCGGATCCGCTACAGCGCCGGCCCGATGCCCGGGTTCGCCGAGATGTACGACGCCCTCAAGGCGATGCCCGGCGTCGACGTCCAGGTCTGCTCCTCCTGGGCGACGACGACGTTCGTGGCCCGGATGGCCGCGCTCGGACTGCCCTACGACTGCATCGCGGTCCACCAGTACGCCGCGGTCGCCGGCTCCTCGAGCACCCGGAAGGTCTACCGGCAGTACGTCACCGCTGCCGCCCGCACCAACGACGCGCTCGGGTCCCTGCGCACCGCGATGGAGGCCTCCGCACCCGACCGCTTCCTCGCCGTCACCGAGTTCGGCGGCTTCACGGCCGACGGGCACAGCCGGGCCGAGGACTTCCTGATGGACCTGGTCCAGGCGGTCGAGTACGCCGGCCAGCTCCGCAACGGCGTCCGGGTCTCGAACCTGTCGAACTTCGACGTCCTGCACGAGCGGTACGGCGACCGGTTCGCCCTGTCCGGCACCGGCTACCTCGCCGACATGGTGCACGCGTTCGTCGGGCTCGACCCGGTCGCGGTCACCGACCCGTCGGCGGGGCTCACGGTCGCCGCTGCCCGCTCGGGCGCGCGGGGCGCCGTACTCGTGGTGAACACGCGGTGGCAGGGCGCAGTGACCACCGACCTGCAGGCGTCCGGCCGCGGGGGCACCTCGTGCGGGACGTTCCGGACCCTCGACGCCGACCCCGGGCGGCCGACCCGGGCGGCGAGCCCCGGTGCGCTGCCCCGGTCGGTCCGGCCGACGACGCACCGCACCTGGCGCTCGGGGCGGCTGCGGCACCGCTTCCCCGCGCGCTCGATCACGCTGCTGACCTTCCGCCCCGAGCCGGCCCGCGGTTGCTGAGCCGCTACATCGACGGCGCGCTGAGGTACACCGACTTGAGCTCGGTGTACTGCGCCAGGCCCTCCGGGCCGAACTCGCGCCCGACCCCCGACGCCTTGTAGCCGCCGAACGGCGCGGCGAAGTCCATCGTGTAGGTGTTCACACCGTAGGTACCGGTGCGCACCCGGCGGGCCACGTCGAGACCGGTCTCCTCGTCCGCGGTCCACACCGTGCCGGCGAGGCCGTAGTCGGAGTCGTTGGCGATCCGGACCGCGTCGTCGACGTCGTCGTACGCGATCACCGAGAGGACCGGCCCGAAGATCTCCTCCTGCGCGATCCGCATCCGGTTGTCGACGCCGGCGAAGACCGTCGGCCGGACGTACCAGCCGGTGTCCAGGCCGTCGGGCCGGCCGGTGCCGCCGGTCAGGACCTTGGCGCCCTCCTCCTGCCCGAGCGCGATGTACTTCTCCACCCGCTCCTGCTGGCGCTGGGCGACCATCGGGCCGATCTCGGTGGCGGGGTCCAGCGGGTCGCCGACCTTCATGCCTCCGATCGCCTCGGCGAGCGCCCCGGCGACCTCGTCGTGGCGGTCGCGGCTGACCAGGATCCGGGTCTGCGCGACGCAGGCCTGGCCGGAGTTCATGACGCCGACGAACTTGAGTCCCTCGAGCACGGTGGTGAGGTCGGCGTCGTCGAGCACGATCGCGGCGGACTTGCCGCCGAGCTCGAGGGAGCACCGCTTGAGCTGCTCGCCGCAGATCGCGCCGATCTTGCGGCCGGCCGCGGTCGAGCCGGTGAAGGCGACCTTGTCGACGCCGGGGTGCCGGACCAGGTGCTCGCCGGCCTCGCGTCCGGCGGCGACGATGTTCACGACGCCCGCGGGCACACCCGCCTCCTGCAGGATCTCGGCGAGCAGGTAGCCGTCGAGCGGCGTCTCGGGCGCCGGCTTGACCACCACCGTGCACCCCGCCAGCAGCGCCGGCACCAGCTTGGACATGATCGTGAACTGGGGAACGTTCCACGGCGGGATCGCCGCGACCACGCCGACCGGCTCGTGGCGGACCAGCACGTCGGCGCCGAGCGCGCCGGGCCGCTTCGCCTCCCACGGGAACTCGCGGGCGATGGCGAGGAACGCCTCGATCTGCATCCAGGGCGCCGGCGCCTGCGCGAGGCTGCTGAACGAGATCGGCGAGCCCATCTCCGTGGAGATGACCTCCGCCATCTCGCCGAGCTTGGCGGCGTACAGCCCGGAGAACGCCTGGACGACGTCGATCCGCTCCGCCGGCGTCATCCGGGGCCACGGACCCTCGTCGAAGGCCCGACGCGCCGCGGCGACCGCAGCATCGATGTCGGCCGTCGTGCCCTCCGGCACGCGGGCGACCACCTGCTCGGAGTGCGGTGAGACCACCTCCAGCAGCTGGTCCGATGCGGGCTTCGCCCAGGCGCCGTCGATGAACAGGGCGTCGCGGTCGAGGGTCATCTCATCTCCTGTGGTTGAGGTTCAAGCGGCGCCCTGCGGGCGCGGGTCGGCCTCGCAGCTCCGCTCGCTTCGCTCGACTCCGCTGCGCTGCTCGGCCGACCCGCGCCCGCCACGCTATTTCGCAAGGTCGAACCAATCGGCGAATCCGCTGGGATCGTGCCGCCCGAGGGCGCCGTGCTCGAAGAGGCCCCAGCCCTCGGAGCCGTCGGGCGTCCCGGCGCCGGGGCCGTGCACCGTGGCCCGACCGACGTGGTCGATGACGCCGAACATCACCCGCCCGGCGACGGCCGGGTCGTTGAGGTCGTAGGTGAGCCGCTCGGTGAAGGCGGGACCCTTCCACGTGCCGTGCGCCCAGTCGGAGTCGCCGCCGTAGCCGCCGCCGACGTGGATCGGTACGCCGAGCAGCGAGCTCACCTCGAAGGTGACGTCCTTGCCCTCCGGCGTCGTGCAGCGGATGGTCGCACCGGTGGGGACCCGGGTGCCGGAGCCGTAGCGGATCTCGACGCGCGGCCAGCCGAGCTGCTCGACCCGGCCGTCCGGCCAGACCCGCGTGCAGTCGTTCACGGTCCGGTAGCCGTCCGGCGTCTCCTGCATGATCAGGCAGATGGCGAAGTCGTCGAACGCGATCGGCACGTAGAGCCACCACATGCCCTCGAACGGCGGGTCGGCCGGCTTGCCGGCGGGGATCGCCTCGCCCTGCGGCCGGATCCCCCACGACCGGTCGCGGGACCCGATCCAGCGGTCCGGGGACACCGCGATCTCCTCGCCGTCGATCGAGATCCGGCCCTCCCAGCTGCCGACCTGCGCGAACCGCTGGGCGTCGAGCGTCGTCCCGCTGCCCTGCCGCATCACGTGCGGCAGCTCCTGGATCACCGGGTGCAGTCCGCGCCAGGTCAGGTCGAGGGCGACGCCCTCGGTCTCCTCCAGCACCACCCGCAGCTGCTGCAGCGGCTCCTGCACCTCGACGCGGTAGTTCACGACCCGTTGCTCCATCCGGTCGCCGCCGCGCGGGTCGGCAGCGTCGGAGAGGTGGACGGCGGTCTGGGTGTCGCCGCGGCGCACGAGGACGAAGGCGTCCTTGGTGCCGAGGTTCGGGTAGAAGCCGATGCCCGAGATCAGGAAGATGTCGCCGGTGCGGTCATGGCAGTTGAAGTAGCTCCGGTCGTAGAAGTGCCGGTCGCTGCTGCCCGCCCAGGCGACGGGGCGGGGCAGCTGGTGGATGGGGTACTCGTCGAGCGGGCCGAGGCCGACGTACTCGCCGTGCAGGCCCCCGGTGCCGGCAGGCCCGGTCATGCTCCGACCTCGTCGAGCAGGCGGACGATCAGCGGCTTGCAGTGGAACAGCGTCTCGACGTCGTCGGGGCGCTCGATCTCGCCGAACCGGACCTGGCGGGCGCCGGTGCGCATGAAGACCACGCACCAGATCACGCCGTTGTAGAGGTGGAACCAGGTGAGGTCGCCGAGGGCCGCGCCGGTCAGCTCCTCGTACGTCGACCGCACGTCCTCCTCGCGCAGGAAGTCGGGCATCCCGGGCAGCTCGAAGACCGCGGCGATCGACTGGAAGACCTGGTGCGCGAAGACCAGCCAGGAGACGTCCATCTCCCGGGGGCCGAGCGAGGCCATCTCCCAGTCGAGGACGGCTGCCGGCTCGAAGTCCTGGTAGAGGACGTTTCCGATGCGCGCGTCGCCCCAGCACAGCACGGACTCCGGGGCGTCGGGGAGGTTCGCGTCGAGCCAGGCCAGCGCCCGCTCGACCATCGGCGAGCGGCCCAGGTCGGCGGTGGCCCACTCGTACCAGCCGCGCAGGTGCGCGAGGTTCCGCTCGAGCAAGGTGTCTCCCGCCTCGGCCGGGGCGAGGAAGTCGAACGTGCCGGCCGGCAGGGCGTGCAGCCGGGCCAGCACGCTCACCGTGCTGTCCTGGAGGCGGCGCTGGTCGGCGGGGTCGGCGTCGAAGAGCCAGTTGTCGCCGAACGGGTAGGGCATCACGTCCGGCGGGACGATGCCCTCGATCCGGTCCATGAGGAAGAACGGCGTGCCGAGCACGTCGCCGGTCTGCTCCAGCCAGCGGACGCCGGGCACCGGGACGTCGGAGAGCTCTCCGACGAGCCGGATCACCTCGTACTGGCCGGCCAGGTCGTAGCGCTGGAAGACCGGTACGTCGTCCGGGGCGGGCGCGACGCGGGCGACGTACTCCCCGGTCCGGCGCTCGCCGTCCTCGGTCCACGTCACGTCGAGGATGACGGTCTCGCTGGACATCCCGTTGCTGTCGACACCGGCGTGCAGCGTGACCTCGGGCTCCGCGCCTGCCGGCAGCACGGTGGCGAGCCACTCCTCGAGCCGGTCGTGGACCGCGCCCTGGTCACGACTCGATCTCTGCATGCTGAAGTCTGCCGGCGGCGGTGCCTGCGTCATCTGGCCAGCGTGGTGGAACGTGTTCTAGTTTGTCAATCGTGAGCAGATTCAAGCTGACCGAGGAGCGCCCGCCGGGCCTCGACTCCCCTGTCACGGCCAAGATCATCAAGTACGGCGCCCGCGCCCAGGTCGCCGCGTTCAAGGCGACCAACGGCCGGATCGGCAGCAAGTGGCGGGTCGGCGCCGGCTTCCGCAAGCCGGTCCCCACCCTGCTGCTCGAGCACGTCGGCCGGAGGTCGGGCCGTACGTTCACCACTCCCCTGCTCTACCTCGCCGACGGCGAGGACCTGGTGATCGTCGCCTCCCAGGGCGGGCTGCCGAAGAACCCGCAGTGGTTCCACAACCTGGTCGCGAACCCCGACACGGTGGTCCACGTCCGCGGTGAGCGCAACCGCCGCGTGCACGCCCGGGTCGCCACGCCCGAGGAGCGGGCGACCCTCTGGCCCCGGCTGGTCGACCTCTACGCCGACTTCGCCAAGTACGACGCCTGGACCGACCGCGAGATCCCGGTCGTCGTCCTCCAGCCCCGCTGACCCCGATCAGGGGTGGGCGGTGGTGGCGGGGTCGCGGGGGTGGAGCTGGGGAGCGCAGACCCCGCAGTGGGGGCAGCTCTCGATGTGCAGCCGCTCGGGGCGCGGCTCCCCATCCGGGGTGGTACCCGCGGCGAGCGGGCGGCGTACGAACAGGAACGCCAGGACCGCGCCGCCCACGAGCAGACCGGCGTTGATCAGCATCGCCCGCTCGAACCCGTCGCCGAAGGCACCCGGGTCGGTGTAGTCGGCGCCGCCGATCCCGGCCGCGGCGGGCACGACCGCGACGGCGAGGAGGCCGGCGGTCCGCGCTACGGCGTTGTTGACGCCCGAGGCCGCGCCGGCGTAGCGGTCGGGTGCGGAGTCCAGGACCGTCGCCGTCAGCGGTGCCACGATCAGGGTGAGGCCGAGACCGAAGACGACGACCGGTGCGAGCACGTCGAGCGGGTAGGAGGCGTCGGGACCGATGCGCGACAGCCAGACCGCGCCGGCGGCGGCCACCAGCGGACCGACGGTCATCGGGATCCGCGGGCCGATCCGTTGCGCCAGCGCGCCGACCCGCGCGGAGAGCAGCAGCATCAGCACCGTCACGGGCAGCATGCTCGAGCCCGCCGCCAGCGGCGGCCAGCCGGTGACGACCTGCAGCTGCAGCACGACCAGCACGAACTGCACGCCGAGCGCGGCGTAGACGAGGAGCGTCACCGCGTTCGCGGCGCTGAACTGCGCGTTGCGGAACAGCACCAGCGGCACGAGCGGGTACGGCGTACGCCGCTCGACCACGACGAAGCCGACCAGGGCAGCGAGCCCGACGAGCCCGGCGACGAGGACCGGAGGCGAGGCGCCGTCCTCGCCCGCCGCGGTCAGCGCCCAGGTGACAGCGGCGAGCCCGCCGGCGGCCAGCACCGTGCCGGTGAGATCGAGCCGGCCGGTCGCCTCCTCGTCCCGGCTCTCCGGCACGTGCCGGGCCGCGAGCAGGATCGCGACGGCCACGGGGACGTTGACCAGGAAGACGAGCCGCCAGTTCCACTCCACCAGCCAGCCGCCGAGGAACGGGCCGATCGCACCCGCGATGCCGCCGAGTCCCGACCAGGCCCCGATGGCGGCCGCGCGATCCTCGCCGTGGAAGGAGGCGGAGATGATCGCCAGGCTGCCGGGGGTGAGCAGCGCGCCGCCGACGCCCTGCAGCGCGCGCGCTCCGATCAGGGCGCCGATGCTCGGCGCGAGGCCGCACAGCAGCGAGGCGACCGCGAACCAGACGACGCCCGTCACGAACACCCGACGCCGGCCGAAGCGGTCACCCAACGAGCCGCCGAGCAGGATCAGCGCCGCGAGCGTCAGCGTGTAGGCGTTGACCGTCCACTGCAGCCCGGAGAACTCCGCGTCCAGGTCGTCGCCGATCCGCTCCAGCGCGACGTTGACGACCGTCGCGTCGAGGAACGCCAGACCAGACCCGAGGACGGTCACCAGGAGCACCCAGCGGCCGCGGGTCGTGCCCATCCGCAGGACGGCGGTGTCCTCGGTCTCGGTCACGCCTGTCGTCCGGTCCGCTCAGGCCTGCGCGACGACTTCGATCCGCTGGAACTCCTTGAGCTCGGTGTAGCCCGTGGTCGCCATCGCCCGCCGCAGCGCACCCACCAGGTTCATCGTGCCGTCGGCGACGTGGGAGGGGCCGAACAGGATCTCCTCGAACGTGCCGACCTGCTCGAACTCGACCCGCTGGCCACGGGGCAGCTCCGCGTGGTGCGCCTCCGCGCCCCAGTGGAAGCCGCGGCCCGGCGCGTCGGTCGCGCGGGCGAACGGCGAGCCCACCATGACGGCGTCGGCACCGCAGGCGATCGCCTTCGCGATGTCGCCGGACTTGCCGATCGAGCCGTCCGCGATCACGTGCACGTAGCGGCCGCCCGACTCGTCGAGGTAGTCGCGGCGCGCGGCGGCGACGTCGGCGACCGCGGAAGCCATCGGTACGGCGACCCCGAGCACGGTGCGCGTCGTGTGCGCCGACCCGCCGCCGAACCCTACGAGCACGCCGGCCGCGCCGGTGCGCATCAGGTGCAGCGCCGCCTGGTGGGTGGCGCAGCCGCCCACGATCACCGGCACGTCGAGCTCGTAGATGAACTCCTTGAGGTTGAGCGGCTCGGCCTGGCTGCTCACGTGCTCCGCCGAGACCGTGGTGCCGCGGATCACGAACATGTCCACGCCCGCGTCGACGACGACCTTCGCGAACTCCTTGGTGCGCTGGGGGGAGAGCGACCCGGCGACCGTCACGCCCGCCTCGCGGATCTGCCGGAGCCGCTCGGTGATCAGCTCGGCCTTGATGGGCTCGGCGTACAGCTCCTGCAGCTTGCGGGTCGCCTCGGCGCCGCGCAGCCCGGAGACCTCCTCGAGCAGCGGCTGGGGGTCGGAGTAGCGGGTCCAGATGCCCTCGAGGTTGAGCACGCCCAGGCCGCCGTGCTTGCCGAACGCGATCGCGGTCGTCGGCGACATCACCGAGTCCATCGGCGCGGCGAGGATCGGCATCGAGAACCGGTAGGCGTCGATCTGCCAGTCGGTGCTGACCTCCTCGGGGTCCCGCGTCCGCCGGGACGGCACGATCGCGATGTCGTCGAAGGAGTAGGCACGACGGGCGCGCTTCGCCCGCCCGATCTCGATGTCAGTCACCGGAGAAGCCTACAAGCGAGCGCGCCCCGCGGATGTCCGCCAATCCCTCCCGTACGCCGCCGCGCGGTGCGACGATCCAGGTCATGGCGATCAACGCAGGCAGGTACACCGCCGACGTGGGCGATCCCGACGACGAGATCGTGGTCTTCCTCATCGGGATGAGGGTCAACAAGCCCTGGCTGGTCCGCCAGTGGTGGCCGGTCTTCACGGCGATGCCCAAGATGCTGCGCTACCTCGACCAGCACCCCGAGCACGGGCTGCTGGGCTGGCGGCTCAGCATCGCGCCGGCGCTCGCGCTCGAGCCGAGCATCGTGCAGTACTGGCGCTCCTTTGCCGACCTCGAGCGGTTCGCCCGCAACACCGACGACCCGCACCTGGAGGCCTGGCGGGCGTTCAACCGGACGGTCGGGAAGAGCGGGGACGTGGGCATCTGGCACGAGACGTACGTCGTCAAGCGCGCCGCCATCGACAGCATCTACGCCAACATGCCGGCCTACGGCCTCGCGAAGGCCACCGCCGCCGTACCGGTCCGGAAGGGCAAGCAGTCGGCCGCGGCGCGGGCCGGCCAGCGCGACACCGACGACCCGGCGCTGCCGACGTACTGACGCGCCGCGCCCGCCTCCATGAGCCAGCTGCAGCTGCCCGCCCACCTCGCGCCGCTCCTGGGCGACGCGCCGTACGTCGACGTGCCCGGTGCGGGCGACCCGTGGCCGATCCCGGACGGCTGGCTGGAGCAGACCCAGCAGGGGATCAAGGCGCTGATGGAGCGGCTCGGGGTCGACGCGATCGGCGAGATCACCTCCCAGTACAAGCCCGGGACGCCCAAGACCGCTTGGTTCATCTGGAACGTGATCACCTACGGCCCGGCGCCGTACCCGATCTGGATCGGCTCGGACACCCGGCTCGGCATGACGCTGCTGCGGCCGTGGTACCTCGACGACTACGTCGAGTCCCAGGGCCAGCCGCGCGAGATCACCTACTTCGACACCCGCTGGGACTGGTTCAGCGACCTGCGCTACCACGCGGCCGAGGCGGGCGGCGACGTCCGTGCCGCGCTGCAGCTCAGCGTCGACGCGTTCGAGCTGTTCGCCGACGTCCCGATGTACGCCGACCGGTGCGCGGCGGGCGCGCGCATCCTGCGGCGGGTCCTCGACGACCCGGTACGCCTGCAGTTCGCCTCGACCGCGCCCGACGCCGAGGTGCTCCGGTCGTGGACGAGCGATCCCGAGCTGGTCACCGACGAGGACGCCGCGGTCCTGCCGGAGGCGCGGGGCCGGGGGGCGATGCTGGCGTGGGCCGTCGCGGGGCTCGACGGCGTGCACGCGCACCTCGGCCAGGCGCTGAGCCGGACCCAGGACGCCGACGAGCTGATCGCGTCGATGGCCGTCCAGGGCGGCGTCGACGAGCTGCCCGGCCTGCTCGCCGGCGCCGTCGGCCAGGAGCGCTTCCTCGCGATCAGCGCCACCATGGACCGGATCCGGAGCGGCTTCGACGCCAACGACTGGCAGAGCGACAACCGCGGGTGGCTGGCGCGCGGGATGCTCGCCGGCGAGGTCGACGCGGTGCGACTGTGGCTCGCCATGGCCACCTGCGTCGCGGCCCAGATCGTGAACCTCGGCACGAACACGACCAACGGCACGACCTTCCCCGACCGGCCGGGGTTCCTGGAGGACCTGCGCTCGATCTTCCGCCCGGCGCCGGTGGTTCGAAACCCGCTGCTCGACCGGCTGAAGCCGGTGGTGAAACCGACCACGGACGCCGGTGGCGCGGACACCGGGGACCGGCTCCGGCAACGCGAGGGCGAGCCCGGGGACGCCGGCGACACCCGGCCCGAGCGGGTCGAGATCGGCGACCCGCTCGCCGAGCTCGACCGGCTGGTCGGGCTCACCGCGGTCAAGGAGCAGGTCAACCGCCTGGTCGCGGAGGTCAGGGCGGAGCAGCTGCGCCGCGAGATCGGCATGCCCGCCTCCGACCGGTCCCGCCACATGGTGTTCCTCGGCAACCCCGGCACCGCCAAGACGACGGTCGCCCGGCTGCTCTCGCGCGTCTACGCCCAGCTCGGCGTACTGGAGAACGGGCACCTGGTCGAGGTCAGCCGGCAGGACCTGGTCGGCGAGTACATCGGGCAGACCGCCCCGCGCACCACGGCCGCGTTCAACCGGGCGACCGGTGGCGTCCTGTTCGTCGACGAGGCCTACGCGCTGGTGCCGCAGGACTCCGGTCGCGACTTCGGCCAGGAGGCGATCGCGACCCTGCTCAAGCTGATGGAGGACCGACGCGACGAGGTCGTCGTCATCGTGGCCGGCTACCCGCAGGAGATGCAGCGGTTCCTCACCGCCAACACCGGCCTCGCCTCCCGGTTCCCGACCACGGTCGCGTTCCCCGACTACCCGGACGAGGACCTGGTCGCGATCTTCGACCTGCTCCGCACCGCCGCGGGCTACACGCTCGACGAGTACGTCGTCCAGCAGCTGCGCCGGCTGATGCCCAGCCCGCGGCCGACCGGCTTCGGCAACGGCCGCTGGGTCCGCAACGTCTTCGAGGACGCGGTCGCCCGCCAGGCGCAGCGGATCGTCGCCGGCGGCACCACCGACCCGGCCGAGATCCGGATGCTGCGCTGGCAGGACCTCCCCGACGCCCCGCCCCCCACCGGCAAGCCCGCCGACGGCACCGGCCAGTACCTCTGACCCTCACGCCGAACCCTCACTTCGAGCACGTCGAACCCTCACTTCGAGCACGCCGAACCGCCACTTCGAGCACGTCGAACCGCCACTTCGAGCACGTCGAACCGTCAGTTGGGTCCGGGTTGAAGGAGCGGGTTCGACCTGCTCGAACGCACGGTTCGATGAGTCCGAACGCACGGTTCAACGTGCTCGAACTGAGGGTTCGACCTGCTCCGACTGAGGGTTCGACGTGCTCGAACCCACGGTTCGACCGCTAGCGGTGGTAGTTGGGGGCCTCGACGGTCATCTCGACGTCGTGGGGGTGGCTCTCCTTGAGCGAGGCGGAGGTGATCCGGACGAAGCGGCCCTTGTCCTGCAGCTCGGGGATGGTGCGCGCGCCGACGTAGAACATCGACTGGCTGAGGCCGCCGATCAGCTGGTGGGCGACGCCGGCGAGCGGGCCCTTGTAGGCGACCTGGCCCTCGACGCCCTCGGGGACGATCTTGTCGTCGCTGGTGACCTCGGCCTGGAAGTAGCGGTCCTTGGAGTAGGACTTCTTGCCCCGTGAGGACATCGCGGCCATCGAGCCCATGCCGCGGTAGGACTTGTACTGCTTGCCCTGGTGGAAGATCACCTCGCCCGGGGCCTCCTCGCAGCCGGCGAGCATCGAGCCGATCATCACCGACTCGGCGCCGGCGACGATCGCCTTGGCGATGTCGCCCGACTGCTGGAGCCCGCCGTCGGCGATCACGGGGACGCCGGCCGGGCGGGCGGCGAGCGCGGCCTCGTAGACGGCGGTGATCTGGGGTACGCCGCAGCCCGTCACGACGCGCGTCGTGCAGATGGAGCCGGGGCCGAAGCCGACCTTTACCGCGTCGGCGCCCGCGTCGACGAACGCCTGGGCGCCCTCGCGGGTGGCGACGTTGCCGCCGATCACCTGCACGTGGCGGGTCGCGGGGTCGGTCTTGAGCCGGCGCACCATGTCGAGCAGCAGCGTCACGTGGCCGTGCGCCGTGTCGGCCACGAGTACGTCGACGCCGGCCTCGATGAGGGTGGTGGCCCGCTGCCAGGCGTCGCCGAAGTAGCCGATCGCGGCGCCGACCATCAGCCGGCCGTCGCCGTCCTTGGAGGCGTTGGGGAACTGCTCGGACTTCACGAAGTCCTTGACCGTGATGAGGCCGCCGAGCCGGCCGTCGGCATCGACGAGGGGCAGCCGCTCGCGCTTGTGCTTGCGCAGCAGCGTCGTCGCGTCCTCGCGGGAGATGCCGACCGGCCCGGTGACGAGCGGCATCGGCGTCATCACCTCGTCGACCTTGGTGGTCGCCCACTCCGCGACGGGGGTGAACCGCAGGTCGCGGTTGGTGCAGATGCCCAGCAGCCGGTCGTCGGCGTCGACGACCGGGAGGCCGGAGACGCGGTACTCGCCGCAGATCCGGTCGAGCTCCTCGAGCGTCGCGTCCGGTCCGATGGTGACCGGGTTGGAGATGATCCCGGTCTGGGTCCGCTTGACCAGGTCGACCTGGAGCGCCTGCTCCTCCGTCGACAGGTTGCGGTGCAGGATCCCGATGCCGCCCTGGCGCGCCATGGCGATCGCCATCCGCGACTCGGTCACCGTGTCCATCGCGGCGCTGATCAGCGGCGCCTTCAGCGAGATGCCCCGCGTCAGGCGGGTGGTCGTGTCGATCTCGTCCGGGACCAGGTCGGAGTGACCGGGCAGCAGCAGGACGTCGTCGTAAGTGAGACCGAGGGCGGCGAACTTCTCGGGTACCTCCATGAAGGAATCCTACGGGTGATCGTCCGCCGCTCCGAACCGGCGCCCCGCTTGACGTGCCGGGCAGGCTTGGATCCGTGAGCGAGCTCTCTCCGCACGTCCTCGTCCTGTTCGGCGCGACCGGCGACCTCGCCGCGCGGAAGCTGTTCCCCGGGCTCTACCGGCTGGCGCTGGCGAAGCGGCTGCCGACCGAGTACGCGATCATCGGCAGCGGCCGCCACTCTCCCGGCTCCGACGACGAGTTCCGGGACAAGGTGCGTGCGGCGCTCGAGGAATTCGTCGGCGATCTCGACGAAGCCGTCGCCGGGCCGCTGCTCGAGCGGATCTCGTTCGTCACGTCCTCCGCGGACGACGGCTCGGCCCTCGCCGCCGCGGTCCACGACGCCGAGGACCGGCTCGCGCTCGACGCGGGGCTGCCGCCGGGCGACGTGCGCCGGCTGCTCTACCTCTCGGTGCCGCCGCGGGCGGTCGAGGGGATGGTGGGGATGCTCCACCGCGAGGAGCTCAACGACCGGGCCCGGCTGGTCGCGGAGAAGCCGTTCGGCACCGACCTCGCCTCCGCCCGCGAGCTCGACCGGATCCTGGGCGAGGCGTTCGACGAGGACCAGATCTTCCGGATCGACCACTTCATCGGCAAGGAGGCCGTGCAGAACCTGCTCGCGCTGCGGTTCGCCAACGGCCTGTTCGAGCCCGCGTGGAACCGGCACAGCATCGAGTCGGTGCAGATCGACGTGCCCGAGAAGCTCACCGTCGAGGGCCGCGGCAGCTTCTACGAGGGCACCGGCTGCCTGCGCGACATGATCACCACCCACCTGTGCCAGTTGATGGGCTTCGTCGCCATCGAGGACCCGCACGCGTTCCGCGAGGGCTCGATCCGGGCCGCCAAGGCCGCGACGTTCGCGGCGGTGCGCCCGCTCGACCCGAGCCGCGTGGTCTTCGGGCAGTACGACGGCTATCGCGAGGAGCCCGACGTCGCCGAGGACTCCGACGTCGAGACGTTCTGCGCGATCGAGATGTGGATCGACAACGACCGGTGGCGAGGGGTGCCGTTCTACCTGCGCACCGGCAAGGCGATGGCCGACGGTCGCCGTACGATCACGATCCGGTTCACCGACCCCCGGCACCGCTGGCTCAAGCCGATCGGGGCAGGTCAGCCGGAGCCCAACGAGCTGGTCATCGAGCTCACCGACCAGCCGCGGATCGCGATCGACGTACGAGCCAAGCGGCCGGGGCCGGACATGGCGCTGGTCGAGGGGGTGTTCCGGCTCGACCTCGCCTGCGACGTGCCGGACGCCGGCGCGCTGGAGGCCTACGAGCGGCTGCTGCTCGACGTCATGCGCGGCGACCGGACCCTGTTCACCGGCGCGCGCGAGGTGGAGCGGCTGTGGGAGATCTGCCAGCCCGTGCTGGACCACAAGCCGCCGGTGGAGCCCTACGAGCAGGGCTCGTGGGGCCCCCAGTCGGCGATCGACCTGCCCATCGGAGGCTGGCGGCTCGGCAACCACGCCCCCGACACCGGGCTCACGAACCGCTGACGTCGACGGCGACCAGCTGGCCGTTGCGGCCGGGCTGCGGAACGCCCTTCCACACGTTGGTGGCGACGTAGAGCACCTCGCCGTCGAGGGCGCACGAGAACGCGCCGCGGTCGAGGTCGACGGTCCGCACGACCTCGCCGCCGTCGGCGACGAGCGTGCAGGACTCGTGCGGCACGTCGGCGTACCAGATCCGGCCCTGCTCGTCGACGCAGACGCCGTCGGGATAGTGGTCGCCGAGGTCGGCCCAGGTGCGGCCCGGCCCGAGAGAGCCGTCCGGCCCGATCGCGAAGGCGGTCAGGCAGTGTGCGTAGGACTCCGCGACGACGAGCTCGTCGCCCACGACGACCATGCCGTTCGGGAACAGCACGCCCTCGGCGGCCCGCTCGACGTGCCCGTCCGGCCGCACGAGCGCGACGAACCCGGGGCCTGGCTCCCCGCCGGGGAACTCGAAGTCACCGTTGCCGACGTAGACGAAGCCGTCCGGGTGGACGGTGACGTCGTTGAAGTCGAACTCGGAGAGCGCCGACAGGTCGGCGTACGTCGACCGGCTCCCGTCGGCGTCCTGGACGATGAGCTCCCGGCCGTTCACGAGCAGCAGCCGGCCGTCGGGCAGGAAGTCGATGCACAGGGGGAACGACGTACCGCGCGCGACGACCTCCGACCCCCCGCCGTCGAGGAGGGCGTGGACCTCGCCGGCTCCCCAGTCGGCCACATAGACGCGTCCGTCGTGGCAGCGCGGTGACTCCGGGAACGCCAGGCCGGAGAGGACGACGGAGGGCTCGCTCATGTCCGTTCCGACCCGGTCCGGGCCGGCGACTCATCGCTCAGACGCGGAGCTCGGACAGCGAGATCCGGATCGTGACGGTGTCTCCGGCCATCCGGATCCGGCCGCGCAGGCCGGCGGCCAGCACCATCGGGAGCACGGCCTGACTGTCCGCGGGGGCCGTGAGCACGACCTCGTCCGCGCCGTCGGCGCGCGCCACCCGGACGATCTCGGCGAGCAAGCGGGTGCCGAGGCCACGCCGCTGCCAGGCCGGGTCGACCCACATGTCGACCGGCCACGGCTCAGAGCCCTCGCCCCGCTCGTACTCCGCCCGCCCGGCGACCAGGCCGTTGGCGAGGGCGGAGACCGTGCGCCCGCTGGTCGCGTACTCGAGGTTGCTGTCGGCGCCCTGGACCGGCGGCGGCGCCGGCGCGCCCTGCCTCGACAGCACGTCGGACACCAGCTCCGCCATGGCCGCGCCGCGCTCCCGCTCGGTCGGGGTGAACGGGGTGGCGCGGCGGATCTGCACGACCGCGTTGCCCACGCTCAGCTCGAGCACGTCCTCCTGCCCGCCCGTCGGTGCGGTGTCGGCGTCGAAGAGGTGCGCGACGACGTCCGGGAACGTCGCCGGCGCGTCGAGGATGGCGAGCGCGGCCTTGACGTAGCGCGTGGGCTGGTCCTCGAGCGCCGCCTCGGTGCAGGGCAGCGCGACCACGGAGTCGGCCCCGGCGCGCTCGACGAGGGAGACGAGATCGCTCGCGCTGATGTCGTCGGGCGCCCGGAGCACGAGCTCGTCGGTCACCTGGTCCTGGCCGGGGAAGACCTGGACGCGGTCGATGTTCGCCCCGGCCTTGCCGCACTCGTGCGCCAGGGCGGCCAGGGTCCCGGGCCGGTTGGGCAGGTTCGCGCGCACCCTCCACAACATGCACCCAGCATGCCGCAACCGCGTCGGCGGAGCGAGCAGCGTCGGTTTCAGCGGTGCGCCGGGTCCTGCTCGCCGGCCTCCACCGCGAACGGCAGCCGGTTGCCCGGGGGCGGGAACGGGCAGGTCGTGAACGCGGTGTAGGCGCAGGGCAGGTTCGCCGCCCGGTTGAAGTCGAGGACGACCGCCCCGTCGGGGCCGGGCGGCCGCACGGAGAGCTGGCGGCCGGCGCCGTACGTCGTCACGCCGGAGGTGACGTCCGCGAACAGGATCCACAGCCAGCCGTCGTCGTCCGCGAGCGCGACGAGCGCGTGCTCCCTGCCGCCGACCTCGAACGTGACCGTGCCGGCGAGCGGCTCGGGCTGGGCCGCTCCGTCGCTCATGGTCTGGATGTCGACGGTCGCGTCCGGCGGGGCGGGCGTCAGCACGCCCGGGACCACCCAGGCCGGCGACGGCTCGAAGGTCGGGGTCGGGGTGTGCTCGGCACGCCGCGGGCTCGCAGGGTCGCGCGGCCGCAGGACGACGTCGCCGCCGCGCGCGGCGACCTCGACGACCACGTCGCCGTACGTCGCCCGGACGCCCGCCTCGTCGACGGTCCCGAACCGGTACCGCCCGGTCAGCGCGACCCCGTCGACCGCGAGCTCCTCGCCGTCGCCGAGCTCCACCTCGACGCCGTCCGCCCCCACCGACCACGCCCCCGGCACCCCGTCGAAGCGCTGCGGCTGCTCGTCCAGCCAGTACATCCCCGTGATCGACAGGAACCCGTGCGGCGCCGTCAGCCGCTCCTCGCGGGCCGCCCGCCACGCCCGCCACTCCCCGAGAAAGTCGTCAGCCACGGGAACCGATCCTAGGTCGAGTGGGCCCCCCTGCCCGGTCGAGTGGGTGTCGCCGCCCGGTCGAGTGGGGCGAAATGCACGCACCCGCGGACCGGGGTCCGCGGGTGCGTGGGCGTCGCTAGCTACTCGACCGGGCCGGAGCCCCCACTCGACTCAGTGGCCGTGACCGTGTCCGTGGCCGTGGCCGCCGGCAGCGGCGGCCTCGTCCTCGTCCTCGGGCTTCTCGACGACCAGGGTCTCCGTCGTGAGCAGCATCGCGGCGATCGAGGTCGCGTTGACGAGCGCGGAGCGGGTGACCTTGACCGGGTCGAGGACGCCCTGGGAAACCAGGTCGCCGTACTCGCCGGTCGCGGCGTTGTAGCCGTTGCCGACGCCGAGCTCGCGGACCTTGGTGGTCACGACGTAGCCGTTCTCGCCGCCGTTCTCGGCGATCCAGCGCAGCGGCTCGTCGGCGGACTTGCGCACGATGCGCACGCCGACGGCCTCGTCGCCGGTGAGGCCGAGGTCCTTGTCGAGCACGGAGACCGCGTGGATGAGCGCGGAGCCACCGCCGGGGACGATGCCCTCCTCGATCGCGGCACGGGTCGCGGACACGGCGTCCTCGATCCGGTGCTTCTTCTCCTTCAGCTCCACCTCGGTGGCGGCGCCGACCTTGATCACGCAGACGCCACCGGCCAGCTTCGCGAGCCGCTCCTGGAGCTTCTCGCGGTCCCAGTCGGAGTCGGTGCTCTCGATCTCGGCCTTGATCTGGTTGACCCTGCCCTCGACCTCGCCGGCGTCGCCGGCGCCGTCGACGATCGTGGTGTTGTCCTTGGTGACGACCACGCGACGGGCGCGGCCGAGCACGTCGAGCCCGGCCTGGTCGAGCTTGAGGCCGACCTCGGGCGCGATGACCTGGCCGCCGGTGAGCGTCGCGATGTCCTGCATCATCGCCTTGCGCCGGTCACCGAAGGCGGGGCTCTTCACCGCGACGGCGTTGAACGTGCCGCGGATCTTGTTGACCACGAGGGTCGAGAGCGCCTCGCCGTCGACGTCCTCGGCGAGGATGAAGAGCGGCTTGCCGGCCTGGATGACCTTCTCCAGCAGGGGCAGCAGGTCGGCGATCGCCGAGATCTTGCCCTGGTGCAGGAGGATGTAGGGGTCGTCGAGGACGGCCTCCATCCGCTCCGGGTCGGTCACGAAGTACTGGCTGATGTAGCCCTTGTCGAACTGCATGCCCTCGGTGAACTCGAGCTCGGTGCCCATGGTGTTGGACTCCTCGACCGTGATCACGCCGTCCTTGCCGACCTTGTCGAAGGCCTCGGCGAGCAGGTCGCCGATGTGCGAGTCGCGCGAGGAGATCGTGGCGACCGAGGCCATGTCCTCCTTGGAGTCGACCTCACGGGCGGCGGCGAGCAGCGCGTCGGAGACGGCCTGCGCGGCCGCGTCCATGCCCCGCTTGACGCCCATCGGGTTGGCGCCGGCGGCGACGGCGCGCAGGCCCTCGTGCACCATCGCCTGCGCGAGGACGGTCGCGGTCGTCGTGCCGTCACCGGCGACGTCGTTGGTCTTGGTCGCGACCTCCTTGGTGAGCTGGGCACCGAGGTTCTCGAACGGGTCGTCCAGCTCGATCTCGCGGGCGACGGTCACGCCGTCGTTGGTGATCGTGGGGGCGCCCCACTTCTTGTCGAGGACGACGTAGCGGCCCTTGGGGCCGAGGGTCACCTTGACGGCGTTCGCGAGCGCGTCGACACCGCGCTCGAGCGCACGCCGCGCGCCCTCGTCGAACTCCAGGATCTTGGGCATTGGTTCTCCTTCTGGAAAGGGTCAGAGGGCGCCACGCGACCGCGTGACGCCCTCCTCAGGTCTTCAGGAACCGACGACTGCGAGGACGTCGCGCGCCGAGAGGATCAGGAACTCCTCGCCGGAGTACTTGACCTCGGTGCCGCCGTACTTGCTGTAGATGACCTTGTCGCCCACCGCGACGTCGAGCGGCACGCGGTTGCCGTTGTCGTCGATGCGGCCGGGACCGATCGCCAGGACCTCGCCCTCCTGGGGCTTCTCCTTGGCGGTGTCCGGGATGACCAGGCCGGAGGCGGTCGTCTGCTCGGCCTCGAGAGGCTTGACGACGATCCGGTCCTCGAGCGGCTTGATGTTGATCGACACGGGATCGACCTCCACTTTCTGCTTGTGGCTACAGGGTTGTCTGCAGGTGGAGGGCGGGCGCCCTCCCACGTTCGGGCTTGGCTTGAGGAGTACGTCGTCGCGGGTGCCGCACACCGCCGGCCAAGCGCTGGCACACTCGGGTCGAGAGTGCCAACCCGAAACTAGCACTCCCCGTCAACGAGTGCCAGTGGGGTCCCCTTGGCAGGATGACGCAATGGCCGCCGACGTCCCGGAGCTCGAACCGGCGCCGGGCCGGTGGGTGGCACTCGTCGTGTGCTGCAGCGCCATGTTCATGACCCTGCTGGACGTCAGCGTCACCAACGTCGCGCTCCCCTCGATCGGGCGGTCGACCGGCGCGGACCCCTCCGACCTGCAGTGGGTGATCAGCGGCTACACGCTGGCGTTCGGGATGGTGCCGGTGCTCGCCGGCCGGCTCGGCGACGACCACGGCCGGCGTCGCATGTTCCAGGTCGGCGTGATCGGGTTCGCGATCACCAGCGCGCTGTCCGGCGTCGCGCCGTCGGTCGGGCTGCTGATCGGCGCCCGGGTCCTCCAGGGCGTGTTCGGCGGCTTGATCAACCCGCAGGTCTCCGGCCTGGTCCAGCAGCTGTTCCGCGGCTCGGAGCGGGGCCGGGCGTTCGGCGTCCTCGGCACGACGGTCGGCGTCGGCATCGCGCTCGGCCCGGTCGTCGGCGGCACCCTGATCGCGCTGGGCGGCCCCGGCCTCGGCTGGCGACTGGTCTTCTTCATCAACGTCCCCATCGCGGTCGTGGTCATCGCGCTCGCGCGCCGCCTGCTCCCGGACGACCCGGCACAGGGCGACCACCGGCTCGACGTGCTCGGCGCGCTCACCCTGGGCGCCGCCACGTTCTGCGTCCTCTTCGCCGCGGTCCAGTACGACGCCGTTCACGACCCGCGCCTCGCGTGGTTCGCCGTGCCCGCCGTCGTGCTGCTGCTGGTGTTCTGGCGCCGTGAGCGACGCCTGACCGAGCGGCAGGCGGATCCGCTGGTCGACCTGCGGCTGTTCCGCCAGCGCTCCTACACCCCCGGCGTGCTGCTCGCGATCACCTTCTTCCCGGCGCAGGCCGGCCTCCCGCTGGTGCTGGCGATCTACTACCAGGACGGGCTCGGCTACTCCGCCCTGCAGTCCGCGCTCGGCGTCACGGCGTTCGCGTTCGGGAGCGCCGTCGCCGCACCGACGGCCGGCCGGTTCGTGACGAGGCTCGGTCGGCCGCTGGTCGTCGGGGCCGCCACGGCGTTCGGCGTCGGCGCGCTCGCGCTCGCCGTGGTCGCCTGGCACGGCCCGACCCACCACGCTGCCCTGGCGCTGGCGCTGCCGCTGTTCGTGATGGGCTGCGGCTCCGGCTGCCTGATCACCCCGAACCAGACGCTCACCCTCGCCGACGTGGACCCGGTCGTCGGCAGCACCGCCGGCGGCGTGCTGCAGACCGCCCAGCGGATCGGCCTCGCGATCGGCCAGGGCGTCATCGGAGCCGTGTTCTTCGCGACGGTGAGCGGCGGGCAGGGCGCCACCACCTACGGCCACGGCGTCGCCGCCGCGGTCGCGGCCGCGCTGTGCTTCGTCAGCCTCGCCATCGCCATCGGGATCAGCGACCTGGTGCGCAACGGACGACGTACGCCGCGCGCCCCCACCCCTACGAAAGTCGGTTGACCCCGTCCCGGCTCGACTGGATAGCGTTCCAGCCATGTTCGGAGCCCTCGGCCGGTTCGTGTCCCGTCGCCCGTGGATCGTGCTCGGCGCGTGGGTCGTCCTCGCCGTCGTCGTGATCGCGACGGCGCCCGCACTGAAGACCACGACCGAGGAGTCGGACTTCCTCCCCGACCACTACGAGTCGATCAAGGCAACGCAGCTGCAGCAGGACCGGTTCCCCTCCGCGACCACGCCGGCGGCGCTCCTCGTCTTCCAGCGCGAGGACGGCGGGCAGCTGACCGAGGACGACCAGGCGACGGTGACCGACATCGCCGACAAGCTCGGGCCCGAGCTCAAGACGAGCACCTTCGTCCAGCAGGTCGTCACCGTCGACGCCGAGGGCAACCCCAACGTGTCCCAGGACGGACTGGCCGAGGTCGGGATCGTGGGTCTCGCCGACGGGGCGACCGGCTACGACCCACAGAACTACGACGACGCCAAGGCCCTGCGCAACGACCTGGAGCCGCTGGTCGAGGGCACCGGGCTCGAGGTGCAGACGACGGGCACCGTCCCCCAGGGCCTCGACTCGGAGGAGTCGAGCCAGCAGACCCTCGCCATCGTCGGAGCCGCGACGATCGTGCTCATCGTCGTCCTGCTCGCGCTCATCTTCCGGAGCGTGATCATCTGCCTGACGCCGATCCTGGTCGTGGCCCTGGCCGGCACCATCGCCACCGGCCTGATCGGTTGGGCGAACGAGGCGTTCGACCTCAAGGCCGACTCCTCGATCGAGACGATCCTCTTCGTCGTGCTCTACGGCATCGGCACGGACTACATCCTGTTCCTCCTGTTCCGCTACCGCGAACGGCTCCGCGACGGCGAGGAGACCCGGCCGGCGGTGGTGCACGCGCTGACGCGCGCGGGCGAGGCGATCGCGTCCGCCGGCGGCGCCGTGATCGTGGCGTTCCTCGCGCTGCTGCTCAGCTCGCTGAGCCTGTTCCGCGCCATCGGCCCGGCGCTGGCGATCGCGGTGGCCGTGACGCTGCTGGCGGCGCTGACCCTGGTGCCGGCCGTGGTCACGCTGCTCGGCCGGGCCCTGTTCTGGCCGTCGAAGAAGTGGCGGGTCCCGAGCGAGGGCGGCAGCAGGTTCGGGCGCATCGGTGCCGCCCTCGGCCGGCGGCCCGCGCTGTTCGCCGGCGCCTCCGGCCTGCTCCTCGCCGCCTTCGCCGTGTTCGCGTTCGCCTTCAACCCGTCCTTCGACTTCAACTCCAGCCTGCCGAGCGACGTCGAGTCGACGAAGGGCCTGCAGACCTTCCAGGAGCACTTCGCCGCGGGTGCCAGCGAGCCGATCCCGGTCATCCTGGACGTCGAGAACGGCAACCCTCCCGACCAGGCCGCCCTGGACGCCTACCAGTCGGCGCTCGAGAAGGCGGACGGTGTCGACAAGGTCTTCCCCGGCCAGCCGTCCAAGGACGGCACCGCCGTGCAGTTCTCGGTGATCCTGGACGCCGACCCGGTCTCCGACGCCGCGCTCGACGCCGTGAAGGGCCCCATCCGCGACGTCGCCCACGCGGCCGCACCGGACGGAACCACGGCGTACGTCGGCGGCACGCCCTCGGTCTTCGCCGACCTCCAGGAGGCCATGGCCCGCGACTACTCGGTCGTGTTCCCGGTCGCCGCCGTAGTGATCATGCTGATCCTCGCGCTGCTGCTGCGCAGCCTGGTGGCGCCCTGGTACCTGATGATCGCGGTGGGTCTCGGGTTCGCCGCGACCCTCGGCGCGACCGTGATCATGTTCCAGAAGATCCAGGGCGACGCCGGCCTGATCTTCATGCTCCCGATCTACATCTACCTCTTCGTGACGGCGCTGGGCACCGACTACAACATCCTGATGATCGCGCGACTGCGGGAGGAGGCCCGCGCGGGCCGGTCCCCGCGCGACGCGGCCGCGGAGGCCGTCCGGCACGCCGGCCCGACCATCGCCGCGGCAGGTCTCATCCTGGCCGGCACCTTCGGTTCCCTGATGCTCGGCGGCAACTCGCTGATCGTCTCGATGGGCTTCGCCCTCTCGGTGGGCATCTTCATCGCCGCGTTCGTGATGGCG
The DNA here is from genome assembly GCF_039537325.1 of Nocardioides panacisoli. Taxonomy (GTDB): domain Bacteria; phylum Actinomycetota; class Actinomycetes; order Propionibacteriales; family Nocardioidaceae; genus Nocardioides; species Nocardioides panacisoli. The sequence goes on along the minus strand of NZ_BAABAH010000005.1, from coordinate 91,550 downwards.
ATGTTCTTCACCCCGTCCCTGACCGCACTCATCGGCCGCGCGGCGTGGTGGCCGGGGCACGGCGACGAGTCGGCGGACGAGCACGAGGCACGGGTCCACGCCGAGGCCTGACAGGATCGCCGGATGGACCTCGACTCCTTCCGGTGGCTGCTGACCGACGACGGCCAGGCACTGCTCGCGAAGGCCACCGCCCTGGTCGCCGAGGGCGGACCCGAGCTGCACGTCCAGGCCGAGCTGCGCAGCACCGCGGCCGCCGAGCAGGTGGCCGCCGCGCTGACCCAGGTGGAGCTCCGCGAGCACGCGGTCGCGAAGCTCGGCGAGGGAGCGCACCGGCTGTACTTCACCCGCGACGGCCTGGAGCAGTGCACCCGCTGGCCGGTCGCCCGCCACCGCGCCGGCCGGATGAAGGCGTACGGCGCCCGCACCCTCATCGACCTGGGCTGCGGCATCGGCGGCGACCTCATCGCGGCGGCCAGCGAGGGCATCATCTGCGCGGGCGTCGACGCCGACCCGCTGCGGGTCGCGGTCGCCGAGGCGAACCTCGCGGCACTCGGGCTCCCGGGCGCCGTCCAGGTCGCGGACGCGACCGAGGTCGACCACTCGGGGTTCGACCTCGCGTTCGCCGACCCGGCCCGCAGGAGCGGAGCCGGACGGACGTTCCGGGCCGAGGACTGGACGCCGCCGTGGAGCTTCGTCGAGGCCCTGCTGCGCCGGGACGCGTGCGTGAAGGTGGCGCCCGGCATCCCGCACGCGCTCGTCCCGGACGGCGTCGAGGCGGAGTGGGTCAGCGACGGCGGGGACGTGAAGGAGGCCGCGCTGTGGTCCGGCCGGACGGCGACGGTCGCCCGCCGCGCCACCGTGATCGCAGCCGGCGGGCTGGCCACGCTCACCGACGAGGACGACCCCGGCCCCGAGGCCGTCGGCACCCGGGACGTCGGGACGTTCCTCTACGAGCCCGACGGCGCGGTGATCCGCGCGGGCCTGGTCACCGCGGTCGCAGCGGGTGTCGGGGGCGGCCTGCTCGACCCGCACATTGCCTACGTGACCGCCGACGGGTCGTTCCGCACCCCCTTCGCCCGCGGCTACCGGGTGCTCGAGGAGCTGCCCTACCGCGAGAAGCAGCTCAAGGCCGCGCTCCGCGAGCGCGACATCGGCATCCTGACCATCAAGAAGCGCGGGGTCGACGTCTCCCCCGACCAGCTGCGGAAGCGGTTGGCGCCCACGGGCGACGCCGAGGCGACGATCGTGCTCACGCGCGTGGGCGACCGCGGGATCTGCCTCCTCGTGCAGCCGTTCTGACCGCCGCGCGGGGACTTCCTCGGCGATTGCAACCATTCCGCGCGAAGCTGCGTCCTCCACCCGACAGCATTGTTCAGGGGTGCGAACCACGCACTCACGAGGGCACGAGAGGAGGCCGCCATGGGCCGCAGCGACCGATGGGCGCAGCGCGACGTCGAGTTCACCGACTACCTCGCCGCCCGCCAGCCGTCGCTGCTGCGGACGGCGTACCTCCTGACCGGCGACCGCCACCAGGCCGAGGACGTCCTGCAGACCTCGCTCGCCAAGCTCTACCTGGCCTGGGACAAGGTGCACGACCGCAACGCGGTCGATGCCTACGTCCGGCGGATCATGGTCAACGAGAACAACTCGTTGTGGCGCAGGGGCTGGAAGAAGCGCGAGTACGCCGCGGACGACGTCCCCGAGGGCGACCCGCACCACGACGCCTACGACGACGGCACCAACGACGAGCTGTGGCGCGTGGTCCAGTCGCTGCCGCCCAAGGCGCGCGCGGTCGTCGTGCTCCGCTACTACGAGCAGATGTCCGAGGCGGAGACCGCCGACGCGCTCGGCATCTCGATCGGGACCGTCAAGTCCCAGTGCAGCCGCGCACTCGCCGCGCTCCGCGAGCGGGTGCCCGTCACCCTCCACCCTCGCTACTCCGGGGAGGACCAATGAACAACGAACGCGATGACACCACCTGGGAGTCCGCGATGAGCCGTGACTTCGATGCTCGGGTGCGCGACCTCAACGAGGCGCCGCTCGACCTCACCTCCGTGAAGGGAAAGGCCATGACGATCCGACGCAACCGCAGGATGGCGGTCGCCGGTGGCGTGCTCGCCGCCGCTGCCGTGATCATCCCGGTCGCCGCGATCGCGGCCGGCAACGGCACCACCGTGCACACGGAGCCGCCCGTCGCCACGAGCGACCCGGGCCCGACGCCGACGGAGGCCGTCGACACCGGCGGCGTCGAGTACGTCCAGGGCGACACCTGGCACCGCGCGGACGGGACCGAGGTCACCCTGCCGCACGACTACGACAGCGCCGTCCTCTGGGACGGCCAGCTGGTCGGCACCCGGTACGACGGGGAGGTGTACTCGACGGCCGACGTCGTCGACGGGCAGGGTCAGGTCGTCGACAGCTTCGACACCACCGGCGCGGTCGCCGTCAACGACGCGGACACCACCCTCGCCTGGGTCGGCACCGACGGCCAGGTCATGACCCGCTGGGACGGCGGCCAGGTCTCGATGGGACAGGTCGACCTCGCCGCCGCCGGCGAGACCATCGCCTGGACGGTCGGCGCCGTGACCGGCGGCCCGGACTGCCACGAGGCGGTCGACGGCTGCGTCGTGTACCTCAACAGCGGGCTCGGCGAGGGCAGCACGGCGTACGACTCGCACGGCATCCAGGACAGCCCGGTGCCGGGCGCGCTGAAGTTCTTCGACGCCGACGAGGACGGACAGGTCACCGCCCTGACCGAGGTCGCCGACGACCACACCTGCAGCGAGCTGGTCATCCCGGGCGCCGACCCTGCTTGGGGGCCGACCTGCGACCACCAGGTGCAGCAGATCTCGCCGGACGGCAAGTACGTCGCCGGGCTGCCGAGCTACTTCGACGGCCTGGGCCCGACGACCATCTCGGTGATCGACGCCGCCGACGGCCACGTGACCGGCCAGTTCGCACCGGAGGGCGGCTTCATCGGGAGCTGGGCCTGGTCGGGCGACGGACGGCTGGTGTTCGACACCTACGACGGCGCCAGCTGGCACCTGATGGCGATGCAGCCCGACGGCACGATCGACGAGCTCACCGACCCGGTGAAGGGCAGCGCCGATGCCGGCAGCCCGTTCACGATGGTCGCCGGCTGAGACCGCCCCGACCTAGCGCCACCGGACGCTCCCCAGCACCGAGTCGATGACGGCCCGGGTCTGGGGAGTGTCCTCGGGGAACGTGAACTGGATCGTCACCCAGTCGGTGTCGTGCACGACGGCCCCGAAGCGGTAGTGCAGCACCGGGTCGCCGAAGGTGTCCTTGCTCGCCTCGATCACCCAGCCGTCCACGCCGTCGACCGTCCGGTCGGCGGCAGGCTTCGCGTCCGGGTAGTCGTTGCGCGCGGACTGCAGGTCCTGCTGCGCCAGCTGCTGGGCGGTGATCGGCGTGCTACCGACGAAGTCGGAGTAGAAGACGGTCCAGTGGTCACCCGTCGGCGGCCAGTACGCCGCCGACTGGCCCTCGCGCTGGAGGTGCCACCTCCGGTCCGCGGGCAGGCTGTAGGAGACCAGGTCGGTCGTGACCTCCTGGCCCGTCGCCGTGGTTGCCGTGGACGACGGCGGTGCGCTCGACTCCGACGAGCTCGACGCCGGCGAGGAGCCGCTCGGGCTCCCGCCCGACCCGGCGGTGTCACCCGGGTCGTCGTCGGAGCAGCCGGCGAGAGCGACCAGGCCCACCACCACAACGGCCGCGATGCACACCCGAGAGCGCATGCGTTCTTCTCCTCGTGTTCACGCCGGCCGGTCAACCGACGGCCGCGGTTTCGCGTTTAGTGTGCAACATGGCGGGTAGTCGACGGCAGTCGGACAACCGGTAGGAAGCCCTCCACGCAAACCAACTCGGGAAACGGATTTGCCACGATGCTGCAACTCGACGCGTTCACCAGCGCAGCCGTCCAGGCCGGGCCCTCGGCGCTGCAGGGGATCAACCTGGCCCTTCCGAAGATCGACGACCTGGTGCGCAACATCGACCGCCAGATCGACCTGCTCAAGCCCGCTGCGTTCGAGCGCGAGGGCGAGATCCCCGGCAACGCGTTCGGCGGCGGTGACCGGGCGTCGAACCTGGCCGTGAGCTATCGCGGTGCGCACCGGGCGACCTACGAGCGACTGCTCCAGACCAAGACCGACCTGCTGAACTTCCGGACCGCGTGCGTCCAGGCGAAGCAGATCATCGAGGACGCCGACCACGACGCCGGCTCGTCGCTGGCGGCGCGGAAGAGCGCGGTCGACGCGCTCGGCTACGGCGCCACCCCGTTCAACGAGCACCACCGGAAGGAGCACGCCTGATGGCCGGCCACTACATCGCGAAGCTCCGCCAGACCCGGGCGGGCATGGACCGGCACCAGGTCCAGCGGTCCATCGACGCCTGGGACGCCGGCGCCTCGACCCTCGCGACGCTCGGCACCGAGCTCGGCAGCTCGGCGAAGGACGTCGGTGACTCGTTCGGGCCGGACTCCGAGGTCGGGAAGCAGGCCCGGCTGGTGATCGAGTCGGTCCAGCGCGGCGTGGTCACCGACAGCGGCAACATGCACAAGGCCAGCGGCGTGCTGGGCCGGGTGCGCGACACGATGCACGCCACCGAGCAGGAGGCCGACACCATGCCCGCGGCCGCGCCCGGGGGGCCGCCGCAGATGGAGGGCGGGCCCTACACCGGCGACGCGGACGAGATCCACGCGATGAAGGTGCACGCCGCGAAGGTCGCGGTCTACAACCAGCAGGTCTCGGCCTACAACGACGCCGACGACCGGGCTCGGGTCCAGGTCGAGCAGACGGACGCGGAGTACGACCGCGCCGCGGCGTTCTTCTACGGGCTCTCGGACCACTCCGACGACAAGGACCCGACCGGTACCTCGTCGTCGGGCACGGACGCGGGCACCGGCGGCAGCGGCCCGCTGGGGACCAGGCCGACGTACTCCGGGCCGAAGGACCACCCCACGACGCACACCACGACGCCGATCCCGACGGACACCACCACGACGACCACGCCGACGAACCACCCCACGGGGCCGGGCGACGGCAAGGGGCCGGACGACTACCCGGCCGGTCCCGGGCAGACCGGTCCCGGCGCCGGCGACGGCCCGACCTCGCCGCTGAACCCGTTCGGGGACGGCTCCGACGGGCCCGACGTGGTGTCCGGGGACCCCGGCGCCGGGTCGCCCTTCACGTCCACGACCGGCACCGCCGGGACGGCGGGCCTCGGGGTGCTCGGCGGCCTCGGTCTGCGGGGCCTGCTCTCGGGCACACCGGCCACGGTCACCGTGCCCGGTGCGCCCGCCGGAGCGCCGATCGGCAGCACCACCCGCACGGGCGCAGGCAGCGTGCTCGGGCGGAGCGCCACCGGCGGCACCAGCGGCACGGGGCGTGGCTCGCTCGCGCCGGGCCAGTCCGTGGGCCGGGGCGCCGGTCGCGGCGTGGGCGCCGCGGGCGCCGGCGGCCGGGGACGGCGCGGCAAGGACGGCGACGACGACGCCGAGAAGGAGATCTACGACGTCGAGCGGGACTGGACCGACGACGAGGGCCAGTTCCCCGGCGTGATCGGCTGAGGCGGCCGGCTCAGCCGGCGAGCACCTCCGTCACCGGCAGGCTGGAGTCCGCCGGCAGGTCCAGCGACGACGGCGGCCGGCCCGCGGCCACCATCGACGAGCCGAGGGCGGCCACCATCGCACCGTTGTCGGTGCAGAGACCGGGTCGCGGCACCCGGACGCGTACGCCGACCGCGGCCGCGCGCTCCCCGGCGAGCGCCCGCAGCCGGGAGTTCGCGGCCACCCCACCGCCGATGAGCAGGTCGTCGATCCCCTCCGCGGCCGCGGCGTCCAGGGCCTTGCGCACCAGCACGTCGCACACCGCCTCCTGGAAGGACGCGGCGACGTCGGCGACGGGGACCGGCTCACCGGAGCGCTCGCGCGCCTCGACCCAGCGCGCGACGGCGGTCTTGAGCCCGGAGAAGGAGAAGTCGAACCGGTGCCGCTCGAGGTCACGACGGCTGGTGAGCCCGCGCGGGAAGTCGATCGCGACCTGGTCGCCCTCGCGCGCCATCCGGTCGATGTGCGGTCCGCCGGGGAACGGCAGCCCGAGCAGCCGGGCGACCTTGTCGAACGCCTCGCCGGCGGCGTCGTCGATGGTCGCACCGAGCGGCACCACGTCGCCGGTGACGTCCGCGACGCGGAGCAGGCTGGAGTGGCCGCCGGAGACGAGCAGCGCGAGGCAGGGGTCCGGCAGCGGCCCGTGCTCGAGCTGGTCGACGGCGACGTGGGCCGCGAGGTGGTTGACGCCGTACAGCGGCTTGCCGAGGGCGAACGCGAGCGACTTGGCCGCGGCGACGCCGACCAGCAGGGCGCCGGCGAGGCCGGGGCCGCTGGTCACGGCGATCGCGTCGACGTCGTCGAGGGCGACGCCCGCGGTCTCGCACGCGCGGTCGAGGGTGGGGACCATCGCCTCCAGGTGCGCGCGGCTGGCCACCTCGGGCACCACCCCGCCGAACCGGGCGTGCGCGTCCACGCTGCTCGCGACGGCGTCGGCGAGGAGCGTGCGGCCGCGGACGATGCCGACGCCGGTCTCGTCGCACGAGGTCTCGATGCCCAGGACCAGGGGCTCGTCGGTCAGCACGCCCCCATCAAACCAGGCGCCGCTCGAGGACCAGTGCGTCGGCGCCGTCGCGGAAGTACCGCTTGCGGCGGGCGATCTCGCGGAAGCCGGTGCCGGCGTAGAGGGCTCGCGCGGCGTCGTTCTCCTCACGGACCTCCAGCAGGATCCGCTCGGCGCCCTGCTGCCGTGCGTGGTCCGCGGCCGCACGGGTCAGCGCGACCCCGGCTCCGAGCCGGCGCGCCGCCGGGAGCACCGCGATCCGCTGCAGCTCGGCCACGTCGTCGACGACGCTGACGGCGGCGTACCCGACGAACGCGTCGCGGTGCTCGGCCACGAGGTAGGACAGGCCCGGCACCTGCCCGGTCACACCTTGCTCGGTCATCTCGCGGGACCACCACACGATCGCGAAGGAGTCGTTGTCGAGCGTCGCGATCGGCTCCACGTCGTCCGGGGTCGCGGGCCGGACCTCGATCGTCACGAGACCGGTTTGGGGGCGCGCGGGATCTCGGCGTCCGGCCGGCGCAGGTAGAGCGGCTCGGGGTCGATCAGCTCGACGTGCTCCCCGGCGACGGCCCGCGCCAGCCACCCGGCGCTCGGGCGCAGCGGCTGCCGGCCGTCGGGGTAGTGGTCGGGGTAGAGCGCTGCGCCCTCCCCGACGACCGGACCGGTCGAGGCGGCATCGGCCGGCCGCGAGACGGTGGGGCCCTCGAGCCGGGTGCCGCGCTCGTCGTACGACGCCAGGTAGACCTCGCGGCGGCGGGCGTCCGTGGCGACCAGGAAGGCGCCCCCGACCGCACCGACCGCACCGACTGCACCGACGGTGCCGGTGGCGACGGCCTCGACCGCGAGGACGTCGAGCGAGCAGGCGCCGTACACGGGGATGGAGAGCGCGTGCCCCAGGGTCCGGGCGGTCACCAGGCCGACCCGCAGCCCGGTGAACGGCCCGGGCCCCGCGCCGACGGCGACGGCGGTGACGTCGCGCGGCGCGAGGCCGGCCTGGGCGAGGGCGTCCCTCACCAGCGGCATCAGCTGCTCGCCGTGCCGCATGGCCGCGTCCGACACCAGCTCGGCGACCACGTCGGTGCCGTCGTGGACGGCTACGGTGACGGTCGGCGAGGAGGTGTCGAACGCGAGCAGCACGGGGCCGAGGCTATCGCCCGGCCCGGCGCCGCTCCCTCACTGCCAGGCCCGGACCCAGTCGACCACCAGGGGTGCCGAGCTCGGCGTCGCGGCCGTCGGGGCGTTCCACAGGTAGCCCCAGGCCTGGGTCATCACCAGCGAGAACGGCTTGTCGAACGGCTGCGAACCCGTCAGGTTGGTCGGGGTCCACGAGTGCGAGTAGCAGAGCTTGTCGTCGTAGTAGAACTTCATGACCGTCGGCGACCACTCCACGGCATAGGTGTGGAACGAGGTGGACCGCCCGGTCACCGGGCAGTTGTAGCCGGTGCTCAGCGCGGTGTTCTCGCCCGTGTAGTGCACCGACGGGTAGACGTTCGCCGGGCGAGCGCTGAACCACTCCGCGACGTCGATCTCCCCCGAGGCCGGCCACGGCCCGTAGGTGAGGGTCGGGGGGTACATCCACAGCGCCGAGTGCGCCCCGGGGGCACCGGCCATGTCGGGGAACTTCGCCCGGAACTCGAACCGGCCGTAGGCCTGCGAGAACTTGCCCCGGCTCGTCACGGTCGCCCCGGTCGACGTGGCGGAGAAGCCGCCCGTCGGGGTGGCGCACTTGAAGGCTGAGAGGTTGCGGCGGGCGTTGAGCACCAGGTCGCCGTCCTTGAGGAAGACGGTCTGGGCGTCGTCGACGTAGCAGTCCTTGTTGCCCGTGGTCATCCCGCTGTACGACGACTTCCCGATCGACCACTTGCTCGCGTCGAGCGTGGTCCCGTCGAACTCGTCGTTGAAGGTGCAGGACCAGAACGACCCGTCGCTCTTGGCGGGGCGGACGCCGCAGGCGTCGCTCGGCGGCGCGGCCGGCGTGGTCGGCGTGCTGGTGGGGTCCGTGGTCGGGTCCGTGGTTGGGTCCGAGGTGGGATCCGTGGTCGGGTCCGTCGGGTCCGTCGGGTCCGTGGTCGGCGGGGGGTCGGCGACCACCGGCTTCACGACGCGGACCGGGCTCGTGAGCCGGCCGGCGACCGCGCGCACCCGCCAGGTGCTGGACGGGCTCTTCGCCCGCACCCGGAAGTGACCACGGCGGTCGGCACGGGTGACGGCGATGCGTACCCAGCCGTGGTCCGTGCGGCGAGTGATCCGGACCTTGACGCCGGTGGGCGCCCTACCGGTGAAGACGGTCCCGTGCGTCTTGACCTTCGGCGTTGCGAGTGTCACCGCTTGAGCGGCCGTGGCTGGGACGGCGTCCGTCGGAACCAGCACCGTGGCGAGAAGACAAGCAATGACGACAGCGGCTCCGCGCATAGGCGAGGCCTCCCTCCGAACGTGCGATCCACACGCCGTCCGTGGGCGGCGCCGGGACAACGCCTTCTCGTTGTCCTCGGGGGAGGCATCGGCCGGAGGAGGGGGGTTCTTTCGGCAATCCCGGCAGGTCGGTGCGGGTGGGCCTGCCGGCACCACCCGAACGGGCTATGCGTCCGGACCTATCGGAGGTTGCGGGCCCAGTCGGGGAGGTCGACGTCGAGCCAGCGCGGACCGAGCGGGTCGATCTCGACCCGGCGCGGGTCGTGGTCGTCGCCGTCCGCGTCGTCCGCGGCGGCGCGATGGATGCGGATCTCCATCGGCGAGTCGGAGAGGCCCTCGGCGACGCCGGCACCCCACTCGACGACCGTCACGGCCTGGTCGAGGTCGGTGTCGAGGTCGAGGTCGTCGAGCTCGGCGGTCCCGTCCAGGCGGTAGGCGTCGACGTGGACCAGCGCGGGGCCGGTGCCGAGCGGCGGGTGCACCCGGGCGATGACGAAGGTGGGCGAGGTGACGTCGCCGCGGACGCCGAGCGCGGCCCCGAGGCCCTGGGTGAACGTGGTCTTGCCGGCGCCGAGGTCGCCGCTCAGCACCAGCACGTCGCCGGGGCGCACGACCGCGGCCACCCGCGCGGCCAGCGCCCGCATCGCGTCGGGGTCCGGCACGTCGACGACGACGGGGACCGGCCGCGCCAGCTCGACGTACGGCGGCCGGTGGGCGGTCTCGACGAAGCCCTGGCTCTGCCAGAACGCGATCGTCGCCGGCAGTTCCTCGCGCGCCTCGACCACGATCCGGGCGACGTCGAGCTCGCCGGCGGCGAGCAGGGCCTCGCGGACGAGCGCCCCGGCCACGCCCTGGCCACGCGCCGCCGGCGTCAGGCCGAACCGGCGCAGGTGCAGCGCGCCGGGCTCCAGCTGTTCGTCGAGGACGAGCGTGCCGACCGGGCGACCGTCGAGCTCGGCCACCAGGCCGCCGGCGCCCTGGAGCAGCCGGGACATCGACTCGGGGGTCTCGGCGAGCGCTGCCGTCGGCGGGTCCAGGGGCTCACGGTCCGCGAACGCCTCGCGGACGAGCGCGGCGACGATGTCCGCGCTGTCGGGGCCGACCCGTCGGACGACGAGCGTGGCGGTGTCGGTGGTCATCGGGCGGCGTGTCCCGTGGTGGCGGCGGTGATCAGCTGGTCGAGCTCGGCGTTGACGAGGTCGTGCCGCTCCAGCAGCACCATGTGGCCCGCGCCCTCGCACTCCAGGAGCCGCGAGCCGGGGATCCGGGAGTGGAGCTTGCGCGAGTGCCCGATCGAGGTGATCCGGTCGGCCGTGCCGCAGATGACCGACGTCGCGACCCGGCCGAGCGCCTCGACGTGGTCGAACTTGTCCAGGCCGGAGAAGTGGGGGAAGAAGTCCGCGACCACCTCGAACGGCGTGGCCGAGAGCATCCGGTCGACGAACTCGACGTAGCCCTGCGGGACCTCGTCGCCGAAGGCGAGCCGGTCGGTGGTCACGGTGGCGACGACCTTGCCGAGCCGTCGCGCGGTGTCGACGGCTCGGTGGCCGCGGTGCAGGGTGCGGATCGCGCCGCCGGCGAGCGGGCGGCTCAGCCGGGCCGGCAGCATCGGGAGCAGCATCCGGCTGGGGTCGAGCCCGCCGGCCGTCGTCGAGATCAGTCCGACGCCGACGACTTTGTCGCCGATCAGCTCGGGGTAGTTCTCGACGAGGGAGACGATCGACATGCCGCCCATCGAGTGCCCGACGAGGACGACCGGGCCGTCCGGCACGGCGACGTCGAGGACCGCCTTCAGGTCGTGGCCGAGCTGGTCGATCGTCGCGTGCTCGCGGTCGGACCGGCCGGAGCGGCCGTGCGAGCGCTGGTCGTAGTAGACCGTGCGGACCAGGTTGCGGTAGGCCGCGCGCTGGAAGTGCCAGCAGTCGAGGTTGAGGCAGAAGCCGTGGGCGAACACGACGGTGACGTCGGGCCGTGAGCTGCGGATCCGCTGGAGGAAGCGGCCGCCGCCCACTGCCTCGTCGACCTCGTCGACCTCGACGTGCAGCGGCACACCGTCGTCGGCCAGCACCGTGATGGGCGCCGAGCGGAGCGAGCCGAACGCGATCGACTCCCCCGCCCGCCGGCTGATCTGACGCTGCTGGCGCAGCAGGCTGACCGCCCCGCCGGCGGCGGCGATGCCGACCGCACCGGCGATCGAGCCGAGGATCCGGCGACGCGCGGTCACCGCTCGCTCCCCGCGTCGGTGTCGACGTGACGGCGGTGCATCCGACCTCCGATCCTCGTGACGATCTCGTAGTTGATGGTGCCGCACGCCTCGGCCCAGTCCTGGGCGGTGGGTACGCCGGCCGCGGGCGCACCGAACAGGACGACCTCGTCGCCGGTGGCCGGCCGGTCGCCGTCGAGGTCGACCACGAACTGGTCCATGCACACGCGGCCGCGGATCGGGCGCCGCTTGCCGCCGATGCCGACCTCGGCCCCGTGGTCCCGGCCCGAGGCGTGCCGCGGGATGCCGTCGCCGTACCCGGCGGGGACGAGACCGACCGTGGTCGCGTGGTCCGCGGTCCAGATGTGGCCGTAGGACACCGACGCGCCCGCGTCGAGGTCCTTGACCATCGCGAGCCGGGCCCTGGCGGTCATCGCGGGCGTCAGGCCGAGGTCGTGGGTGCGGCCGGGCGCCGGGTCGAGACCATAGATCGCGATCCCGCAGCGCACCGCGTCGAAGCGCGCCGACGGCCGCAGCACGGCAGCGGCGGAGTTGGCGAGGTGCCGCAGCTCGGGGCGCAGGCCGATCTCGTCGGCGAGGGCGAGGGCCTCGCGGAAGGCGGTCTCCTGCGCGTCGTTGGCGGGGTGCTCGGGCTCGTCGCTGCACGCGAAGTGCGACCAGAGGCCGGTGACCGTCCAGAGCCCGTCCCGCTCCCCGGCCCGGGCGTGCTCGAGGACCTCGCGCCAGGCGCTGCGCGGCGCGCCGCCGCGGGACAGCCCGGTGTCGAGCTTGACCTGCACCCGGGCCCGGCCGCCGCCCGTGGCACGGACCGCGGCGGCGATCTCGTCGAGCTCGGCGACGGAGTACGCCGTCACGTCGATGCCGGCCGCGATCGGCGCGACGTAGTCCTCGCCGGGCACCGCCAGCCAGCAGAGCACCCGCCCTGTGTCGCCTGCGGCCCGCAACGCCAGCGCCTCGTCGATCGTCGCCGTGGCGAGCCACTCGGCGCCGCCCTCGCGCGCGGCCCGGCCCGCCTCGACCATCCCGTGGCCGTAGCCGTCCGCCTTGACCACCGCGATCATCGCGACGCCGGTCAGCTCACGCAGCCGGCGCACGTTCCGCCGGATCGCCGCCAGGTCGACGACGATCTCGGCACGGGCCGGATCGGGCATGCCCTGATCCTTCCATCACCCGGGCGGCGAGGTGTGGAGGGTGCCGGCCACCGCCGGCAGCGCGCGAGCCACGTCACCCGCGACGATCGGGCCGTCCTGCGCGGCGAGGGTCGCCGCGGCGCCGTGCAGCCAGGCGCCCGCGGACGCGGCGTCGTACGGCGTCAGCCCGCCCGCGAGCAGCGCACCGATGACTCCCCCGAGCACGTCTCCCGCGCCCGCGGTGGCGAGCCAGGGCGTGCCCGTCCGGTTGACCCGGACCCGGCCGTCGGGGGCGGCCACCAGCGAGCGCCGGCCCTTGAGCAGGACGACCGCGTCGTAGCGCTCGGCGGCCGTGCGGGCGTGGTGCAGCGGGCGGTCCTCCACCTCGACGCGCTCGCAGCCGAGCATCGTGGCGAGCTCGCCGGCGTGCGGCGTGAGGACCACCGGTCGACCGTGCGCCAGGTCGACGTACGCGAGGGCGTCGGCGTCGACGACGAGGGGTACGTCGTCCGCGAGCGCCTCGCGCAGGGTGCCCTCGGCGCCGTCGGCGCTGCCGGACCCGACCACCCACGCCTGGACCCGGCCGGCACCGACGACCTCCGGGTGCTGCTCGTGGACGAGGTCGTGGACGTCCTGGTCGCCGACGTAGCGGACCATCCCCGCGAGCCCGCAGGCCGCCCCGGAGACGCTGAGCAGCCCGGCGCCGGGGTAGGTCGCGGAGCCGGCGCGGACGCCGACCACGCCGCGGGTGTACTTCTGCGCGTCCGGGTGGGGGCGCGGCAGCAGCGCCGCGACGTCCTCGGCCTGGAGGGCCTCGACGTCCGCGGGCGGCAGGTCCAGGCCGATGTCGACCAGCTGGACCACGCCGGCCGCCCCCGCCGCCGGGTCGACGAGGTGCGCCACCTTGTGGGTGCCGAACGTGACCGTGACGTCCGCGACCGCGTGCGGCTCCGGCGTCTCCCCCGTGTCGACGTCGACCCCCGACGGCGTGTCCACCGCGACCAGCGGCACCCCCGCCAGCCGGTCCAGCGCCGCGGCCGCCTCCTCCCGCAGCCCCGGCCGCCCCCCGATCCCCACGATCCCGTCCACCACCACGTCGAACCGTGGGTTCGAGCCCGTCGAACCGTCAGTTGGAGCACGTCGACCCGTCGGTTCGGTACGCCGTACGCGCCCTCCGGCGCCGCGGAGGGCAGCGACGCCGCCCTTGTGGGCGCTGTCCGACAGCAGCCACGCCTCGACGTACGCCCCGCGTCGCGCGAGCACCGCGCCGGCGTACAGCGCATCGCCGCCGTTGTCCCCCGACCCGACCAGCAGCACCACGCGCCGTCCGTACGCGCCCGCGAGGAAATCGACGACCGCGTAGGCCAACCCGTAGGCCGCCCGCTGCATCAGCGTCCCTGCCGGCACGCGCGCCATCAGCTCGGCCTCCGCTGCCCGCACCTGCTCGACCGTGTGCGCCTGGATCACGCCCCCCACGCTAGGGGCTCGAGCCGCCACAACTGACGGTTCGACCCGCCCCAAGTGAGGGTTCGACCCGCCCCAAGTGAGGGTTCGAGCCGCCACAACTGACGGTTCGACCCGCCCCAAGTGAGGGTTCGACCCGCCCCAAGTGAGGGTTCAACTCTCCAGGACGACGACGGCGGAGGCGATACCGGCGTCGTGGGAGAGGGAGAGGTGGGCGGAGCGTACGCCGAGGGCGTCGGCGGCCGCCTTGACGGTGCCGCGGAGGTCGAGGTGGGGGCGGCCGGAGTCCTCGGCGAGGATCTCGCAGTCGTGCCAGCGCATGCCGCGGGGGACGCCGAGGGCCTTGGCGACCGCCTCCTTCGCGGCGAACCGGGCGGCGAGGGAGGACACCGGGAGGTCGAGCTCGCCGCCGGTGAACAGCTTCGTGCGCAGCGCCGGGGTGCGCTCGAGCGCGGCGGCGAACCGGTCGATGTCGCACACATCGATGCCGACCCCCACGACCGCCATGCCGCTCCCCTACTCGACGGTGACGGACTTGGCGAGGTTGCGGGGCTGGTCGACGTCGTGCCCGAGCGCGGTCGCGAGCTCGCAGGCGAACAGCTGCAGCGGGACGATCGCGACGAGCGGCTGCAGCAGCACGGGGACCTGCGGGAGCCGGATCAGGCTGTCGGCGTAGGGCTCGATCGCGGTGTCGCCCTCCTCGACCAGGCAGATGGTCCGCGCGCCGCGGGCGCGGACCTCCTGGATGCCGCTCAGCATCTTGCCGTGCAGGCTGTCGCGGCCCCGCGGCGGTACGACGCACAGCACCGGCAGGCCCTCCTCCACCAGCGCGATCGGCCCGTGCTTGAGCTCGCCGGCGGCGAACCCCTCGGCGTGCAGGTAGGCGAGCTCCTTGAGCTTCAGCGCGCCCTCCAGCGCGACGGGGTAGCCGGCGTGCCGGCCCAGGAACAGCACCGACCGGGTGCCGACGTGCTCCCGCGCGAGCGCGTAGACCGCCTCGGCGCCCTCGAGCACCGTCTCGATGTGCTCGGGCATGCTCTCGAGCTGGTTCATGATCTCGTCGATCTCGTCGCCGAACCGGGTGCCCTTGACCTGGGCGACGTAGAGCGCCAGCAGGTAGCACGCGACCAGCTGGGTGAGGAAGCCCTTGGTCGAGGCCACACCGATCTCCGGTCCGGCGTGGGTGTAGATCACGGCGTCGGACTCGCGCGGGATCGATGACCCGTTGGTGTTGCAGATCGCGAGCACCTTGGCCCGCTGGGACCGGGCGTGCCGGATCGCCTGCAGCGTGTCGGCGGTCTCGCCGGACTGCGAGATGGCGACCACGAGCGTGCTGTTGTCGACGATCGGGTCGCGGTAGCGGAACTCCGAGGCGAGCTCGACCTCGACCGGCGTGCGGGTCCAGTGCTCGATCGCGTACTTCGCGACCATGCCGGCATAGAACGACGTGCCGCAGGCGATGATGATGATCTTGTCGAGCTCGCGGATCTCGTCGTCGTCGAGGCGCATCTCGTCGAGCTGCAGCAGCCCTCCGAGCCCGCGCCGGCCGATCAGCGAGTCGGCGACCGCGCGCGGCTGCTCGTAGATCTCCTTGCGCATGAACCAGTCGTGGCCGTCCTTCTCGGCCGCGGACAGGTCCCAGCTGACGTGGAAGCGCTCGGCCTCGACGGGGTTGCCGTGGAAGTCGGTGACGAGTACGTCGTCCCGCGTCATCACGACGATCTGGTCCTGGCCGAGCTCCAGCGCCTCGCGGGTGTGCTCGATGAACGCGGCGACGTCGGAGCCGAGGAAGTTCTCGCCGTCACCGAGGCCCACGACGAGCGGGGAGTTCCGGCGCGCGGCGACGACCGTGTCCGGGTCCTCGGCGTCGATGGCGACCAGCGTGAACGCGCCGTCCAGCTGCTGGCAGACACGCTGCATCGCGGTCGCCAGGTCGACGCCGGACGCGACCTGCAGCTCGACGAGGTGCGCGGCGATCTCGGTGTCGGTGTCGGAGAGGAAGACGTGGTCGTCGGCCTCGATCCGGGCCCGCAGCTCGGCGAAGTTCTCGATGATGCCGTTGTGCACCAGCGCAACCCGGCGGGCGCCGCCCGCGTGCGGGTGGGCGTTGGCGTCGTTGGGCGGCCCGTGCGTCGCCCACCGGGTGTGGCCGATGCCGATCGTGGCCGGGGGCAGCTCGTGCTCCACGAGCGCCTTCTCCAGGTTCGCCAGCTTCCCGGCGCGCTTGGCCATCGCCAGCCGACCGTCGTGCACGACGGCGATCCCGGCGGAGTCGTAGCCGCGGTACTCCAGCCGGCGCAGGCCCTCGATCACGACGTCCTGCGCGCGCTGGGGCCCGACGTACCCGACGATCCCGCACATGAGCGACCACTCTAATCGGACCGACGGGTGTCACCGGTCAGGCCCTACGGGGCGGACCTGACTGCCTGCTGTAACAATCGCGACCATGTCAGGCGGCCACGGCGACGAGTCCTCGCCGTACCTCGAGCTCGACCGCAGCACCTGGGCCGCGCTCGCCTCCGAGACGGAGAGCCCGCTGACCGAGGAGGAGGTACGCCGGATCCGGGGCCTGGGCGACCAGCTGGACCTCGACGAGGTGGTCTCGGTCTACCTCCCGCTCTCGCGCCTGCTCAGCCTGTACGTCGAGGCCGCGGGCCGGCTGCACCGGCGCCAGGAGGAGTTCCTGCACCGCCGCACCCCGCCGCGCACACCGTTCGTCATCGGGCTCGCCGGCTCGGTCGCCGTCGGGAAGTCGACGGCCGCCCGGCTGCTCCAGCAGATGCTCGCCCGCTGGCCGGAGCACCCGAACGTCGCGCTGGTGACCACCGACGGCTTCCTCTACCCCAACGCCGAGCTCGAGCGCCGCGGCCTGCTGCAGCGCAAGGGCTTCCCGGAGTCCTACGACCGACGCGCGCTGATGAAGTTCGTGGTCGACATCAAGTCGGGCAAGGAGGAGGTCGAGGCCCCGGTCTACTCCCACCTCATCTACGACGTGGTCCCCGACGAGAGGATCGTCGTGAAGAGCCCCGACATCCTGATCCTCGAGGGCCTCAACGTGCTCCAGCCGGCGCGCCAGCGCGGCGACGGGCGCACCAACCTCGGCCTGTCGGACTTCTTCGACTTCTCGATCTTCGTCGACGCGGCCGTCAACCACGTCCGCGACTGGTACGTCGACCGCTTCCTCAAGCTCCGCGAGACCGCCTTCCGCGACCCCGACTCCTACTTCGCGAAGTACGCCGCCCTCACCCACGACACCGCGGTCGACGAGGCCCGCCGGATCTGGGACACCATCAACGGCCCGAACCTCATCGAGAACGTGCTGCCCACCCGCGCCCGGGCCACGCTCGTGCTGCGCAAGGACGCCGACCACTCGGTGCGCTACGTGCGGCTGCGCAAGATCTGATCCGAGCGGCTACGGGCTCGGGGCGACGTCCTGCGGGGGCGACAGCTCGATCAGTCCCGACGCCAGCACCTCGTCGGTGGTGGGCCGCTCCGCACGCGGGAGGACGACCGTCACGCTGTAGGGCGCGTCCACGTAGGTCCAGGTGAGCTTGAAGTAACCCTCGTTGGTCCCGGCCCAGCGCAGGAGCCCGTCGCCGGCCCGGTCGCTGCCGCCGGTGCGGGCGTAGCTGCCGTCGGTCCAGGAGTCGGCATAGGACACCGCGGCGACGCTCGTGGTCCACTCCGAGTAGAAGATGGTCGCGCCCGCTCCGTCGTAGTCCGCGGTGCACCGCCAGCGCCGGAGCCGACCCGGCACCTCGGTCGCCTCCGACTGGGTGTCCTGGGCGCAGTCCTGGGCGGCCATGGAGGGGAACACCTGTTCCAGCGCCTCGGGTGGCCCACTGCTGGCCGGGGTGCTGGGGGTCGTCGGGGCGGTCGCGTCGCTCGTCGTGCTCGTCGTGCTCGACGGGCCGACCGGACCGGCGTCGGTGCCCGATCCCCCGCCCGAGGCCAGGGCGAGCCAGACCCCGGCGACGGCTCCGACCACGGCGACCGCGACCAGCGCGACGACGTACGCCGACCGTCGGCTCAAAGGGCCAGCCGCTCACGCACGACGGCGGCCAGGCCCTCGGCGACCGACGAGGCCCGCTCGGCGGTGGCGGCCTCGACCATCACCCGCACGAGCGGCTCGGTGCCGGACGGGCGCAGCAGCACGCGACCGGTGTCGCCGAGCTCGGTCTCGGCCTCGGCCACCGCGGCGAGCAGGACCTCGTCGTCGGTGCGGTCCTTGTCGACGCCGGGCACGTTCACGAGCACCTGCGGGAACCGGGTCATCACCGCGGCCAGGTCGCGCAGCGACGAGCCGGTGACCACCATCCGCTGCATCACGTGCAGCGCGGTCAGCAGGCCGTCGCCGGTCGTCGCGTGGTCGCGGAGGATCACGTGACCGGACTGCTCGCCGCCGAGGTTGTAGCCGCCCGAGCGCATGTCCTCGAGCACGTAGCGGTCGCCCACGCCGGTCTGCCGGACGGTCACCCCGCCGGCCTCCATGGCCCGGACCAGGCCGAGGTTGCTCATCACCGTCGCGACCAGGGTGCTCTCGACCAGCCGGCCGGTCTCGTTCATCGCCAGCGCGAGGACGGCCATGATCTGGTCGCCGTCGACGACCTCGCCGGTGTGGTCGACGGCGAGGCACCGGTCGGCGTCGCCGTCCACCGCGAAACCGGCGTCGGCGCCGTGCTCGAGCACGGCCTTGCGGAGCGGCTCGAGGTGGGTGGACCCGCAGCCGTCGTTGATGTTGAGCCCGTCGGGCTCGGCGCCGATCGCGACCACCTCGGCGCCCGCGTCGCGCAGCGCGCGGGGTCCGACGACGCTGGCCGCGCCGTGCGCGCAGTCGAGGACGACCTTGAGGCCCGTCAGCGGCTTGTCGAGGGTCGAGACCAGGTGGGCGGCGTACTCCGCCACCGTCGGCCCGTACGGCGTCACGCGCCCCACCGCCGCACCCGTGGGCCGCTCCCAGTCACGCCCGATGTGGTCCTCGATCTCGCGCTCCAGCGCGTCGTCGAGCTTGACCCCGCCGCGGGCGAGGAACTTGATGCCGTTGTCCGGCATCGGGTTGTGGGAGGCGCTGATGACCACGCCGACGTCGGCGCCGAGCGCGTCGGTGAAGTAGGCGACCCCCGGGGTCGGCAGCACCCGCAGCCGGAGCACGTCCACCCCGGCGGAGGCGAGCCCCGCGACGACCGCGTGCTCGAGGAACTGACCCGAGATCCGGGTGTCCCGGCCGACGACCGCCAGCGGACGCTCGCGGCCCTCGCCGTACTCCTCGTGCTCGACGAGGACCCGGGCGGCAGCAACGCCGAGGTCCAGGGCCAGCTCCCCGGTCAGCTGACCGTTCGCCAGGCCCCGGACCCCGTCGGTGCCGAAGATGCGCGTCATGCGCAGCGCGTCAGCGCTTGCTGTACTGCGGCGCCTTACGGGCCTTCTTGAGACCGGCCTTCTTACGCTCGGTCGCACGGGCGTCGCGCGTGAGCAGGCCGGCCTTCTTCAGCGCCGGACGGTTGGCGTCGATGTCGATCGCGTTGAGCGCACGGGCCACACCGAGGCGCAGCGCGCCGGCCTGGCCGGTGATGCCGCCGCCGTGGATGCGGGCGATCACGTCGAAGCGGCCCTGCAGGCCGAGCGTCGTGAACGGCTCGTTGACGACCTGCTGGTGCAGCTTGTTCGGGAAGTAGTCCTCGATGGTGCGACCGTTGATGGTCCAGGTGCCGTCACCCGGGACGATCCGCACGCGCGCCACGGCCTCCTTGCGGCGGCCGGTGGCCGCGCCGGGGGCGATCGTCGCGGGACGGGCGTCGGCGGCCTGAGCCCCGTCGGTCTCGCTGGTGTAGGCGAGGCCCTGCTCGTCGGTCTCGTAGGTCTCCTCGACCTCGGTGGTGTTCTCAGCCACGGTGTTCCTCAAAGTCCTGTCGTCGCTCGTCGATGCGTCACTGGGAGATCTGGGTGATCTCGAAGGGGATGGCCTGCTGGGCCTGGTGCGGGTGCGTGGGGCCGTTGTAGACCTTCAGCTTCTTGATCATCTGCCGGCCGAGGCGGTTCTTCGGCAGCATGCCCCACACGGCCTTCTCGATCGCCTTGCGGGCGTCCTTGTCGAGGACCTCGCCGATCGGGGTGGCGGTCAGGCCGCCCGGGTAGCCGGAGTGGCGGTAGACGAGCTTGTTGGTGCGCTTGTTGCCGCTGAGCGCGACCTTCTCCGCGTTCACGACGATGACGTAGTCACCGGTGTCGGCGTTCGGGGCGAACATCGGCTTGTGCTTGCCGCGCAGCAGGTTCGCGGTGGTGACCGCGAGACGACCGAGCACGACGTCGGTCGCGTCGATCACGAGCCACTGGCGCGAGATGTCGCCAGGCTTCGGGGCGTACGTACGCATGGAGGAGTCCACACTTTCGTTCGTGTCTGACACGACGGAGGACTCCCCGTCGCGGCGTCTTCTGACGAACACTGCCCTTCTCTTCTGAGGAGGGACTGCCCCCGCGAGCGGGAGCGGCAGGAGACGCGATCGACAAGACTACGGCGCGCGGGCCGCAGGGGTCCAATTCGCAGACACCGCCTACCCGGTCCTAGCAGGGTGAGACTACGGTGCAAGGCGTGACTGATTCCCTCACCGTACGCGACAACCGCACCGGCGCGGAGTACGACGTACCGATCAACGACGGCGCCATCAAGGCCGCGGACATCGGGAAGATCAAGGCGGACGAGAACGGTCCCGGCCTTGCCGTCTACGACCCCGGCTTCGTGAACACGGCCTCGTGCCGAAGCTCCGTCACCTACATCGACGGGGAGGCCGGGATCCTGGAGTACCGCGGCTACCCGATCGAGCAGCTGGCCGAGGACTCGACGTTCCTCGAGGTCGCCTACCTGCTCATCCACGGTGACCTCCCCACCCGCGAGCAGTACGAGGCGTGGGTGCACGAGATCACCTACCACACCTACGTGCACGAGAACGTCAAGGACTTCATGCACGGGTTCCGCTACGACGCGCACCCCATGGGGATGCTGATGGCGTCGGTCGGGGCCCTCTCGACGTTCTACCCCGAGTCGCGCAACATCGCCGACGAGGAGAACCGGCACATCCAGATCGTCCGGATGATCGCGAAGATGCCGACCCTCGGCGCGTGGTCGTTCCGCCACGCCCAGGGCAAGCCGTACATCTACCCGGACAACGAGCTCAGCTACACCGAGAACTTCCTCTCGATGCTGTTCAAGATGAGCGAGCATCGCTACGACGCCGACCCGCGCATCGCGAAGGCGCTCGACGTGCTGTTCATCCTGCACGCCGACCACGAGCAGAACTGCTCGACCAACGCGGTCCGGTCCGTCGGCTCCTCGCAGGTCGACCCCTACTCCGCGGTCGCGTCCGGCATCGGCGCCCTCTTCGGCCCGCTGCACGGCGGCGCCAACGAGGCCGTGCTCAAGATGCTGCGGCGGATCGGCTCGACCGACAACATCCCTGCCTTCATCGACGGCGTGAAGAACGGCGACGAGCGGCTGATGGGCTTCGGTCACCGGGTCTACAAGAACTACGACCCGCGCGAAGATCATCAAGAAGGCCTGCGACGACGTCTTCGAGGTGACGGGCGTCAACCCGCTGCTGCAGGTCGCCCAGGAGCTGGAGAAGATCGCGCTCGAGGACGAGTACTTCGTCAAGCGCAAGCTCTACCCCAACGTCGACTTCTACTCCGGCCTGATCTACGAGGCGCTCGAGTTCCCGCCCGAGATGTTCACGGTCCTCTTCGCGATCGGCCGCACCCCCGGGTGGCTGGCCCAGTGGTCGGAGCTGGTCCAGGACAAGGAGCAGAAGATCGCCCGGCCCAAGCAGATCTACACCGGTGACCGGACCCTCGAGTTCGTCCACCGCGAGAAGCGCTGGGCCTGACCCGGCCCCCTCCGCGCAGCACGCGCCGTACGACGCCCGCTACCCCGTGGTGACCTTGTCCCCCGGGCTGGCGGGCGTCGTCGTGTCCACGGCCGCGGCGTGCTCGACCTCGAGCAGCGACTGGGCGTGCCGGGCCCTCTCGAAGGCCTCGTGGCCGCCGCGGATGCCGAACAGCCTCTTGGACCACAGCAGGTAGGCGACGGCGGCGAGGTTGACGACGAGCGCGGCGAGCTTCAGGACGGTGAATCCCTCGACCAGCTCGTAGATCTCGACGGGCACGAAGACCGAGGTCCCGACGACGGCGACGTACTCGCCCCAGCGGCGCATCAGCCAGAGGCCGGTGGCCTCGGTCAGCTGCAGCACGGCGTACGCGAGGACGCCGAGGCAGACCCAGATCAGCGTGCTGTGCTGCAGGGAGAGCGCCTTCTCGATGAGCATCACGGGGCCGCTGTGCTCCACGTCGACGTGCGCGCGGTCGCCGATCGGGCGCAGCAGCGGGAGGTACTCGTCGAAGGTGCGCTTGAGCGCGACCCGGGACCCGTCGAACTTGTAGATGCCGTAGGCCAGCAGCAGGAGGAAGAGCCCGCGGATGCCGCGCTCAACGGCCAGCAGCCGGAGGATCGCCGCGTCCTTGAGCGCGTTGCCGCGCAGCACGAGCGGTGCGTCGTCGGCCGGGCCGGACCCGGCCGGCGGCCCGAGGACGAAGGTCTCGCAGCGCAGGCACCGCCAGGCCTCCCCGACGTCGGTCTGCGTGTGCAGGCGCTCGGCGAGCGCGGGCTCGTCGGGGCGGTAGGTCACGTGCCCGTGGAGGCCGCAGGAGCGCAGGTTCCAGTCGAAGGCGCGGAAGGGGCTGAGTCGCACGCGGGCCAGTCTGCCCGCGACGCGCGCTCCGCGCGTCGTTGTGTGGATCTGTGACCTGCGACACAATCGCGCGGGTGAGCACCGCGACCGACCCCCTGCAGACCTCCTGGCCGCCCGCGACGCCGCCGGAGCCGACGTACGTCGAGGACCGGCTCAACTACTGGGCGGAGGCAACGCCGGACGCCGAGGCCATCACCTACCTCGGCCGGACCTGGACCTGGGCCCAGTGGCACGAGCGGGTCCACCGCGCGGCCGGCGGGCTCCGCGACCTCGGCATCGGCCGCGGCGACGTCGTCGCGTTCCTCGACAAGAACCACCCGGCCTGCGTGGAGATCAGCCTCGCCGCCGCGTCGATCGGAGCGGCGAACGCCATCGTCAACTGGCGGATGGCGGGCGAGGAGGTCGACTACGTCCTCAACGACTCCGGCGCGCAGGTCCTGTTCGTCGGCACCGAGCTGCTCCCCACGATCGAGGCGATCCGCGACCGACTGCCGAACGTCCGCGAGGTGATCGCGGTGACGCCGGAGGGCGCGGAGGGTGACGAGTACGAGGCCTTCCTGCAGGCCTCGACGCCCTGCGACGACGGGCCCGACGTGCTCGAGGACGACGTGTGCCTCGTCCTCTACTCCTCCGGCACGACCGGCCGGCCGAAGGGGGTCATGCTGACCCACCGCAACATGGTCGCCCACACCGTGAACGCCCATGACGGCTGGGGATTCGGGCCTGGCGACAAGTCGATGGTCGCGATGCCGCTGTTCCACGTGGGCGGATCGTCCTACGTGCTGTTCGGCATCCACGACGGCGTCCCCAGCGTGATGACGCGGGACCCCGACGGCGCGTCGCTGGCCGGCGCGATCCTGGCCGGCGCCAACTGCACGTTCCTGGTGCCGGCGGTGCTCGCCCAGGTGCTGCAGGCCGGACCGGACGCGGTGCAGCTGTTCGGCGCGCTGAAGACCTACACCTACGGCGCCTCGCCCATGCCCCCGCCGCTGCTGCGCGCCGCGATGGAGGCCTGGCCGGAGACCGACTTCATCCAGGTCTACGGCCTGACCGAGGTCGCCGGCGTCGCCACCCACCTGATGCCCGACGAGCACCGCAGTGCCGAGCCCGACGGGCGCCCGGAGCGCCTGCTGTCGGCCGGCCGCGCGATCCCGGGGATGGAGATCCGGGTGGTCGACTCCAGCACCGGCCAGGACCTGCCCACCGGGGAGGCCGGCGAGATCTGGCTGCGGTCGCCGCAGGTGATGGCCGGCTACCTCAACCGGCCCGAGGACACCGCGGAGGTGATGGCCGAGGACGGCTGGTTCCGGACCGGCGACATCGGGCACCTCGACGAGGAGGGCTACCTCTTCGTCTCCGACCGGCTCAAGGACATGATCATCACCGGGGGCGAGAACGTCTACAGCCCCGAGGTCGAGCGGGTGCTGTCCGAGCACCCCGCGGTGCTCGAGGTGGCCGTGGTCGGCGTACCGGACGACACGTGGGGCGAGCAGGTCAAGGCGTTCGTCGCACTGAAGGAGGACGCCACGCCTCCCCTGCCCGGCGAGGCCGAGCTGATCGAGTGGTGCCGCGAGCGGCTGGCGCACTACAAGTGCCCCAAGTCCGTCGACCTCGTGCCCGCGCTGCCCCGCAACCCCACGGGGAAGATTCTCAAGCGCGAGCTGCGCTCGCCCTACTGGGACCACCGCGAACGACAGGTCTGAAAGCAACTCCTCAATCGGCTCTCAGCCACGTCATAGGTAGGGCGGCCACCCTGGTCGCATGAGCACGAGCTTCCCGCCTCCGAGCACGCCACCGTTCGGACCCCCGCCGTCGCAGCCTCCCCACTCCTCGCTGCTTCCGCCGCCCCCGCCGCGCAGGCCGCAGCGCGCCCGGTTCGCGGCCCTGGTGCTCTCCGGTGCGCTGCTCGTGGGCGGCGCTGCGGGTGCGGGCGGCGCCGCCCTCGTGAACGCGGCGTCGGACGACGACACGTCCTCCGCCGGCGGCTCGTCGTCCTCGCCCCTCACGGTGGCGAACGACACCTCCAGCCCGTCGGGCTCGACGGCACCCACCGGGAGCGTGGAGAAGGTGGCGGCCGCCGTGCTGCCCTCCGTCGTCGAGCTCGACGTCAGCGGCGGCAACCAGGCCGGCAGCGGGTCGGGCGTGATCCTGACCGACGACGGGCTGATCCTCACCAACAACCACGTCGTCACGCTGGACAGCTCGGTCCCGGCCGACCAGTCGACGGTCACGGTGTCGTTCAACGACGGCACGCACACCACCGGCAAGGTCGTCGGCACCGACCCGCTCACCGACACCGCGCTGGTGCAGGCCCAGGACGTGAGCGGGCTGAAGCCGATCACGATCGGCAAGTCGCAGAGCCTCGCCGTCGGCGAGCAGGTCGTGGCGATCGGCTCGCCGTACGGCCTGGACTCGACGGTCACCAGCGGCATCGTAAGCGCGCTGAACCGCCCGGTCGACGTCGGCCGCGACTCGCAGAACAACGTGACGGCCTACCCGGCCATCCAGACCGATGCGGCGATCAACCCGGGCAACAGCGGCGGCGCGCTGGTCGACATGGACGGCCACCTGGTCGGCATCAACGCCTCGATCCAGACCGCCGGCAGCTCGATGGGCGGCCAGGGCGGCTCGATCGGTCTCGGCTTCGCCATCCCGATCGACGAGATCCGGCCGATCATCGACGAGCTGCGCAACGGCGACACCCCGACGCACGCCCGCCTGGGGATCGAGGTCAGCGACGCGGCGGACACCAGCGGCGCGCAGATCTCCGAGGGCGCGAAGATCGAGTCGATCAGCAACGGCTCGGCGGCCGGGGCCGCCGGCCTCCAGGAGG
Organism: Nocardioides panacisoli; assembly: GCF_039537325.1. Lineage (GTDB taxonomy): Bacteria > Actinomycetota > Actinomycetes > Propionibacteriales > Nocardioidaceae > Nocardioides > Nocardioides panacisoli. The sequence goes on along the minus strand of NZ_BAABAH010000005.1, from coordinate 66,117 downwards.
GCGACGTGATCACCGGCATCGACGACCAGCCGATCACCAGCTCCGACGGCCTGGTCGCGACGGTGCGGTCCTACCGCCCGGGCGAGACCGTCAAGGTCACCTACGAGCGCGACGGGTCCGAGCACACCACGGACCTGAAGCTCGACTCGGACGCGGTCGCGAGCAACTCCTGACCCACCGACTCGCCGGGTCGGCAGAAGTGCACGACAAGGGGGCGCTACTTCTGCCGGCCCGGCGTACCAGCCTCAGGGCTTCTTCTGGAGCTCGCCGCAACGGGCGGACTTGACGAAGCCGAGCTGCTCGTTGATGCCGATCATGTGGTCGTTGACCTCGGCGTTCCAGGTGACGACGCAGCGGTCGGCCAGGTCGACGCCGGAGCGCTGCATCGCCAGCAGGTTGGCGGCCTTGACCGCCAACCCGAGCCGGTGACCCCGGTGCTCCCGGTGGACGAGCGTGCCCCACTGCATCACCCAGCGCGGGTCGTGGCCCACGAGCACCAGGTCGGTGTAGGCGACCACGGTCCCCTCGCCGTCGAGGGCGACGCAGCTGAACTTCGTGCGTTGCTGCTTCGCGAGGATCGCCTCCCGCGTGCGGAACGCCTCGAGGTCGGTGCTCGGGTCCTCGTACTCGTTGTCGCCGGTCGGCGCCTCGTTGGTGAGGCTCGCGTCGAGCTCGACGTAGCCCCGGACGAGGTCCTCCGGGACCGCTCCGGTCCAGGTGCGCAGCTCGTAGGCCGGGTGCCGCGGCGCCGCCTCGGCCGCGAGCCGCTCGAGGAGCTCCTCGTCGACGGGCAGAGCCATCTCCCGCTGCACGTCGCACAGCCCGAGTGCGTAGCCGTGCACGCGGCCGAACTCGACCCCGGGCGTGCCGGCGCCGTCGCCGGGGCCGTCGTAGGGCCAGCTCGCCATGGCGTCGAGCCGGGTGCGGCCGTGCTCGGCCGCGACCTGCTCGACGTGCCGGAGGAGCTGGGACCCGTAGCCGTGCCGCCGGTGCTCCGGGAGTACGCCGACCCCGACCTCCGCGGAGGTCAGGTTGTCCAGGAGCGGGAGCCCCACGTCCCCGTAGCCGACGACCTCGCCGTCGACCTCCCCGACGTACGGCACCCACCTGCGGTCCTTGCGCGGCTCCCGCAGCGCGACGAGCAGCTCCGGCAGGGTCCAGGTGACCGCGTGCTCGCCGAGCTCGTGCGCCTCGACGGTGACCATCGCGGCGTGCCACGCGGCGACGTCGGCGTCGTCGTGGACGTCGACCGGCCGGGTCGTCATCGCAGTCGTCACAGTCATCGCACCCGCTCCACTCGCTTCTCGTCCCAGACCGGGGCCGGGGACTCATAGACGTTGCCGTCGGCGCCGAAGACCAGGAACCGGTCGAACCCGCGGGCGAACCAACGGTCGTGGGTCACCGCGACGACCGTCCCGTCGAAGGACTCGAGGCCGGCCTCCAGGGCCTCCGCCGAGGCGACGTCGAGGTTGTCGGTCGGCTCGTCGAGCAGCAGCAGGGTCGCCCCGGACAGCTCGAGCAGGAGGATCTGGAACCGCGCCTGCTGGCCGCCGCTGAGCGACTCGAACCGCTGCTCGGCCGCCGCACTGAGCTCGTAGCGGTCGAGCACGCGGCTCGCCTCCTCCCGGCCCATGCCCTTGCGGCCGGGGAGCCCGTCGCGCGCGCCGTCGCCGCGGTGCAGGATCTCCAGCAGCGTGCGACCTCTCAGCTCCGGGTGGTCGTGGGTCTGCACGAACCAGCCGGGGCGGACCCGTGCGCCCAGCTTGGCGGCGCCGGTGTGGCGCACCGGCGCGACCGGAACGTCGTCGACGGGCCGGTGCCCGACGTCGGGGTCCGACCCGCCGGCGGCCAGCAGCCGGAGGAAGTGCGACTTGCCCGAGCCGTTCGAGCCGAGCACCGCGACCCGCTCGCCGTACCAGACCTCGAGGTCGAAGGGCCGCATCAGGCCCGTCAGCTCCAGGCCCTCGCAGACGATCGCGCGCTTGCCGGTGCGGCCGCCCCTGAGCCGCATCTTCACCTGCTGCTCACGCGGCTGCTCGGTCGGCGGCCCGGCCTCCTCGAACTTCCGGAGCCGGGTCTGCGCGGCCTGGTAGCGGCTGGCCATGTCGGAGTTGTAGGCCGCCTTCTGCTTGTACATCAGCATCTGCGCGCGGAGCTTGGCGTGCTCCTCGTCCCAGCGCTTGCGAAGCTCCTCGAAGCGGGCGAACCGGTCCTTGCGCGCCTCGTGGTAGGACGCGAACCCGCCCGGGTGCGTCCAGACCAGGTTGCCGCCACCACCGGCGCCGAGCTCGACGGTGACCACCCGGGTCGCGGCGTTCGCGAGCAGCTCGCGGTCGTGGCTGATGAACAGGATGGTCTTCTCCGACGCGGCGATCCGCTGCTCCAGCCAGATCTTGCCGGGCACGTCGAGGAAGTTGTCGGGCTCGTCGAGGAGCAGCACCTCGTCGGGGCCGGCGAGCAGGTACTCGAGCACGATCCGCTTCTGCTCGCCGCCCGACAGGGTGCGCAGCGCCCGGTGGCGGGCGCGGTCGTAGGGGATGCCGAGCGCCTTGACCGTGCAGACGTCCCAGGTCACCTCGAGCTCGTAGCCGCCCGCGTCGGCGTACTCGGCGAGCGCCGCGGCGTAGCGCAGCTGGGTCGGCTCGTCGTCGACGTCCATCAGGGCGAGCTCGCACCGGTCCACCTCGGCGGCTGCCTTCTGCACGCGGGGCGGCGCGAGCGAGAGCAGCAGGTCCGCGACGGTGGGGTCGGGGACGTCCCCGTTGGCGCCCGTCGAGATCCTGTCCACCATCTGCCGCATCAGGCCGAGGCCACCGGAGCGGGTGACCGCACCGGCGTGCGGCGCGAGCTCGCCGGTGACGATCCGCAGCAACGTGGTCTTGCCGGCGCCGTTCGCGCCGACCAGCGCGACCTTCTGCCCGTCGCCCACCCGGAAGGACACGTCGTCGAGCAGCACGCGCCCGTCCGGCAGCTCGAACCGGACGCCGGTGACCTCTACGTGACCCACGGGCGTCGATTCTCCGGGAGCGCAGGGGATTCCGCAGCCGGTTTTCCGTCAGCCCTGGTCGACGCTCGCGAGGATCTGCCGGGTCAGGGTGCGCTGCGGGGTCTGCACGTAGACCGCCCAGTCGCCGCTGTAGGCGTAGCCGCCGAACAGCGCCGGGTCGGTGCCGACCGGGCTGATCACGCCGGCCCGGTCCTTCGGGTCATAGGTCGCCGAGCCGTAGAAGGCCACCCCGACGCCGCCACCGCAGGGCCCCGGCCCGGCGGGCCCGAGCTGGGTCCAGTCGAACTCGCCGCAGTCGAGAGGCTTCCAGTCCTCGGGTACGTCGACCGTGGCGCCGCGGTAACGGACCCGCTCCAGCCCACCGGGCAGCGGGGAGGTCGTCGCCGGCGCGGCGCTCGGTCCCTCGACGGCCGGAGGCGCGTCGTCGGAGCAGCCGGCCAGCGCGCAGGCGGCGAGGAGGGTCGCGATCGCCAGGACCGCGGCAGGTGGCTTCACGCTCCTCGGACGTCTCCCGGGGGCTGCTCGTTCCCTGCGGGAGAATCTGGCGTCATGGACTGGATCGCCGCGCTCGACGACGCGACCGGGCGCTTCGCCGCCGTGCTCGAGGAGGGCGACCTGTCGGCCCGGGTTCCCGCGTGCCCCGACTGGTCGCTGGCCGACCTCGGCGAACACCTCCGCGGCGTGCACGCCTGGGCCGCGCACGCCGTCACCGAGGGCAACCCGGAGGGCCAGCCACCACCCGGCCCGCTCGACCGGGACGGGCTGGTCGCCGGCTACCGCGCGGCGGCGGCGCACCTGGTCGAGGTGCTCGCCGCGACCGAGCCGGACGCGCCGGCCTGGGCGTTCGGCCCGGAGAAGGTCGCCGGGTTCTGGCGACGGCGGCAGGTGCACGAGACGACGATGCACCTGCTCGACGCGCTCGCGTCGCAGGACCGCGCGAGCGAGTGGCGCGTCGACCCGGGGCTCGCCTGGGACGGGGTCGAGGAGGTGGTGACGGTCTTCTACCCGCGCCAGGTCCGGCTCGGCCGCACCGAGCCGCTCGCCGGGACCCTCCGGCTGGTGGCCGAGGACGTCGACACCGCGCCGGTCGAGCTCGGCGCCGGCGAGCCCGTCGCCACGATCAGCGGCCGGGCGGCGTACGTCCTCGAGGCGCTGTGGAAGCGCGCCACGGTCGGCGACCCGGTCGCGGCCGGACTGCTGGAGGCAGCGATCACGCCGTGAAGGAGCAGCGTCGCTGATCGCAGGTCACTCCGCGACGAACCGGGCGTCCACCGACGCCGCGACCTCGATGTCCTCGGGCGACAGCTCGAGCTGGACGTCACCGCCGCCGCCCAGTCCGGCCGCGCGCGCGTACGCCGCCTGCGGGCCGAAGTCGGGACGCAGCCCGTCGCCGAGCATCCCTGCGTCGGCGACGGCGACCGGGCGCACCGGACCCAGGCCGATCGCGTCGGCGTAGTGCTGCGCGCGAGCGGCCGCGTCCTGGACCGCGCGGGTGCGGACCTGCCGCACCAGCTCCTGCTTCCGCTGCTCGGTGAGCGCCCAGGTGACGCCGTCGAGGCCGAACCCCTCGGTGCGCTCGACGTGCTCGCTCACCCACCGACCCAGCGCGGCGAAGTCGCGGAACTTCACCTCGACGCCGACGGCGGCGTGGTGGACGAGCGGGAGCTGCTTGCCGTCCTGGTTCCACGGGCGCTGCGCCCAGGTCCGGACCTGCTGGGTCGCCCACCACGTCACCGGGCCACGCTCGGGGTCGTGCAGCGGCTGCACCGAGGACCTCACCTGCTCCAGCGCGTGCACGACCCGGTCGAAGACCGGCTGGAGCTGCGGGCCCTCGAGGCCGAGGGTCGCGCGGGCCGTGGCGCGCTCGGGCGGCTCGAAGGCGGAGAAGGAGCCGCGCACGGTGAGCTCGGTGGCCATGCACGCAACCTAGCCCGGCGCCAGCACCGGTCACGACACCATCGTTGCCCGGGGCGGGTGAACCTTCCCGTGCGGTGAGGTGTCTTCACCCTTCGACAGCACCGTCCCCCGAGAGGGCCCCGATGAGCGACATCTCCTTCAGCGAGTTCATGACGGCTCGCTGGGCGCCGTTGTACCGGACGGCGTACCTGCTGACCGGCGACCCGCACGACGCCGAGGACCTGCTCCAGTCGGCGCTGGTGCGCACGTGCGCCCGGTGGGACCGGATCCGCGACAAGCGGGCCGCGGACGGCTACGTGCGGACCGCGATGGCCAACCAGCTCACCAACCGGTGGCGCCGCGGCGGCCGGGAGGTCAGCCGGGCGGAGCTGCCCGAGGTCGGCCACGACGGAGGCCTCGGCCTGCGCGCCGACCACCTCGCCCTGTGGGCGCAGGTCCGCTCGCTCCCGCCGCGGATGCGGGCGGTCCTGGTGCTCCGCTACTTCGAGGACCTGAGCGTCGAGCAGACCGCCGCCGAGCTCGGCTGCTCCCCCGGCGCCGTCAAGAGCCAGACCCACAACGCGATCCAACGGCTCCGCGCCGAGCTGCCCGAACACGACCTCGTGGAGGAACTGCGATGACCGGCACCGACCTTCGGACCACCTTCGACGCCGTCGCGCAGGCCGTGCCCGTGCCGCCGATGGACCGGCTGGGCTTCGAGCGGCGAGTCCGAGCCCGCCGCGTCCGGAGGGCCGGCGGCACGGCGCTGGTCGCCGCGGCTGCCGTCGCCGTCCTCGCCGGCGGCGCCGCCGTGGTCACCGGCGACCATCCCGGCGACCGCGACGGTGCGACGGTGACGGACAGCGTGCCGGACGGCCCCGCGAGCGCGCGGCAGACGGTCGCGGTCACCGTCCGCGGGCACCTGGTGGTGCTGACGCCCGACGGTGCCGCCCACGACTCCGGCGTGCGCGTCGAGGAGGTGGTGGCGCTGACCGACGAGGGTGCGGTCGCGATCACCACCGAGAGCCACCTGGTGCTGATCCCCGTCCGTCCGGACGGCGTCGCCGGCGAGCCCCGGCCGCTGGTCGCCGGAGCGGTGCAGCGGGTGGCGGTCTCACCCGACGGGTCCCAGGCCGCCTACGTGGACCTCGAGGACGTGGCCCACGTCCTCGAGGTCGCCACCGGCCGGGAGGTCGGCGGACCGGTCCCGCTCGGGCCGCACGACCGGCTGCTCTCGGTCGACCACGGGGCTCTGCTGATCGGCATCCCCACCGGCCTCGCCGTGCACGACGGAGCCACGACCGAGATCCTGGCTCCGGAGGAGGACATCGGCGGCCAGATGGCCGGCGGCGTGGTGAGCTACCAGGGCTACGGCGGCGTGTGGATGTTCGACACCGACGGGACGCAGCGCACCGGCGAGCTCGGTGCTGCGATCGGCGGCCTCTCGACCGACGGGGCTTCCTACGCCACCGCCCCGTCCCAGGACCAGATCGACGACCAGATGTCCGACGACCTGGAGGTCCTGGACACGGCCACGGGCGACCGGAAGGTCGTGCGCGGGTTCGAGGGCGACGCGGTCCAGATCCGCTGGACCTCCGCGGACCGCTTCCTCGTCGCGGCCGACGACCCGCGCCGACCGGGACGCCTGCTCCTCGACTGCTCCGCCGCGGCCGGCCTCTGCGAGCAGGTGTACGACGACGCGAGCGCGACCCTGACGCTGCCGACCCGGTGACGTCAGTCCCCGGCGCGTCCGATCCGCAGCACCCGGAACCCCTTCGCGCTGGCCACCCGCTCGGCCGGGAAGCCCTGGTCGCCCAGCCAGCGCTGGAGGGAGTCCGCGCCGAGGTTCTTGCCGACGACCATGGTCGCCCGGCCGCCGGGTACGAGCCGCGGCAGCCAGGTGAGCAGCAGCTCGTGCAGCGCGGCCTTGCCGATCCGGATCGGCGGGTTGGACCAGATCTCGTCGTACGTCGACCCGGGGGCCACGTCGTCCGGGTGCGAGGCGGTGAACCGGTCGGCGACGCCGAGCCGCTCGGCGTTGCCGGATGCGAGGGCCAGCGCGCGGCGGTTGACGTCGACCGCCGTGACCCGGGCCTCCGGTGCGGCGACCGCGCAGGCGAGGCCGATCACGCCGTACCCGCAACCGAGGTCGAGGATCCGGCCGCCCCGGGGCGGGTCGGTCGACCGGAACAGCACCGACGTCCCGATGTCGAGCCGGCCGTGGGCGAAGACCCCCGAGCCGCTCTCCAGCTCCAGCTCGTGGCCCCAGACCTCCGCGCGAACCGTCGTCCGCTCGAACGGCACCGACGGGTCGGCCGAGAAGTAGTGCTCGTCGCTCACGACTCCTCCTGCTCGGGGATCGCCCGCTTGGCGGAGGTCTGCTCGACCCGGGCCGCCAGGTCCTCGTCGGGCGGGTAGGCGACCTCCTCCAGGGTCAGCCCGTGCGCAGGCACCACCACCACGGCCGTGTCGCGGCGCTCCGCCGCGAGGACCTGCGCGGCCCACGCCGGCTCCTTGCGGCCTTCGCCGACGGCGATCAGGCAGCCGACCAGCGCCCGCACCATCGAGTGGCAGAAGGCGTCGGCCTTGACGTGGCCGACGAGGACGCCGGTGTCGTCGCGGGTCCAGGAGTACTCCAGCAGGGTCCGGATCGTCGTCGCGCCCTCGCGCCGCTTGCAGAAGGACGCGAAGTCGTGGAGGCCGGTGAGGGTCGCGGCCGCGGCGTTCATCGCGTCCAGGTCCAGGCGCCGTCCCCAGGCGAGCACCTCGTGGCGGCGCAGCGGGTCGACGGCGCCCGCTTCGTCGGCGATCCGGTAGGCGTAGCGCCGCCAGAGTGCGGCGAACCGCGCGTCGAAGCCGGGAGGTGCCGGCGTCATCCGCCTGACCCGTACGTCGCTCGCGAGCACGCCGTTCACGCGCCGGCACAACGACTCCGGCGGCAGCCGGACGTCGTCGGGCAGGTCGCAGTGGGCGACCTGGCCGCGTGCGTGCACCCCGGAGTCGGTGCGACCGGCGCAGACGACCTGGAGCGTGCCCGCCTCGACCCGCAGCACCGTGTGCAGGGCGGCGGTCACCTCGCCCTGGACGGTGCGCAGCCCGGGCTGGGTCGCCCAGCCCCGGAAGTCGGTGCCGTCGTAGGCCAGGTCGAGGCGGATCCGCACCGGGCCAGTCTCCCAGGCGCCACCGGTCAGCCGTCCCACCCGTCCGGGCGCAGCTTCCTGGGAAGACCCTCCACCACCAGCCGGTAGGACTCGTCGACCGCCTCGAGCAGCTCGTCGTCGGGGATCGCGCCACCGAAGGCCAGGTCGTTCCAACCCGAGCGCCCGATGTAGCGCATCACGGAGGCGTCGCCGGGGTAGCGGTCGATCCACTCGTCCGCGGCCTCGCGGGAGCGGCCACCCTTGACCCCGACCCCCTCGGCGCCGAGGAAGGCGAAGATCTTGCCGCGCTCCCCCGGCCCGACCTTGACGACCGGGTGGTGGTGGTCCCACGGGTTGTCCGTCCACGCCCCGGGCTTGGCGAGACAGTGCTCCTGCATGCGCTCCACGTCCACGGCTCATACTTCACTCGTGACCGAGCCGTCTGTCGAGCAACCTGCCATCGTCCTGGTCTCGGAGGAGCGCGGCGAGTTCCTCCGCGACGAGTTCGGCCGCTACGCCCGCGACTACGACGTCCGGGTCGCTGCCTCGGTCGCGGAGGCGGAGGAGATCGCCGGCCGGGTCCGCCAGGAGGGCCGCCAGGTCGCGCTCTTCGTGACCGAGTCGCGGGTGGCCGACGGCCCGATCATGCCGGCGCTGCACCGGCTGCGGGTCGCCGTACCGACCGCGCGTCGCCTGGTCGCCGCCCACTGGGACCACTTCCTCGAGGACGCCGAGTCGATGCGGCCGGGCATGGTCACGGGGAAGTACGACGCCTACCTGCTCATGCCGCGCGGCGCGCGCGACGAGGAGTTCCACACCGCGGTGTGCGAGCTGCTGTCGGACTGGGGCTCCACCGTGGCGCGGCCGGAGGTGGTCACCGCCGAGGTGGTCTCCGAGCCCGGCAACCCGCTGGCCGGGGCGATCCGCGAGTTCCTCGAGCGGATGGGCATGCCGACCGCCGCGTACACCCCGGAGTCGGAGGTCGGCCGGGCCGCGGTCGAGGAGTGGCGCGAGGTGCAGGGTGGGGAGCCGTCCTTCCCGCTGCTGCGGACGATCCGCGTCGGGCTGGTCGCGCCGGGCAGCGTGCGGGAGGTGGCCGCCGCGATCTACGGGAGGCCGGACTCGATCGACCCCGAGGGGGCGAACACCGTCGTGGACCTCTGCATCGTCGGAGCCGGACCGGCGGGCCTGGCGGCGGCCGTGTACGGCGCGTCCGAGGGCCTGAGCACGGTGGCGATCGAGGCCGAGGCGATCGGCGGGCAGGCCGGGACCAGCTCGATGATCCGCAACTACCTGGGCTTCCCGCGCGGGGTCTCCGGGATGCGGCTGGCCCAGCGGGCGCGCAACCAGGCGTTGCGCTTCGGCACCCGGTTCTTCACCGGCTGGTCGGTCGAGGGCCTCACGCCGGGCGCGGACGGCGCCCCGCACGTCGTGCACACCGAGGGCGGGGACGTGCACGCGCGCGCGGTCGTGCTCGCGACCGGCGTGAGCTACCGCAAGCTCGGCGTCGAGCCGCTCGAGGCGCTGGTGGGCCGCGGGGTCCACTACGGCAGTGCGATGTCGGTGGCCCGGGAGATGGAGGGCGGCGACGTCGTGGTCGTGGGCGGCGGCAACTCCGCGGGCCAGGCCGCACTCCACCTGGCCCGGTTCGCGCGCTCGGTGACGATCGTCGTCCGCCGCGAGGGGCTCGAGGCGACCATGTCGGCGTACCTCGTCAAGGAGATCAGCTATCACCACCGCGTCCAGGTGCGGCCGTGCACCGAGGTGGTCGGCGGCGGCGGGGCGGACCGACTGGAGTGGCTGCGGCTGCGGGACAGCCGGGACGGCTCGGAGGACGAGGTCCCGGCCACCGGGCTCTTCCTGCTCCTCGGCGCGGAGCCGCACTGCGGGTGGTTGCCGGACGCGGTCGTGCGCGACGAGCACGGCTTCGTTCTGACCGGTCGCGACGTCCCGACGGACGCCTGGACCGACGGTGTGCCGCCACCCGACCTGTGCACCACCGTCCCCGGCGTCTTCGCCGTGGGCGACGTGCGGTCCGGCTCGATGAAGCGGGTGGCCGCGGCGACCGGCGAGGGCGCCAGCGTCGTGCCGCTGGTGCACGCCCACCTCTCCTGACGGACCCATGAAATAGGGTCACCCCGTGGCCCTGGAGACCTCGCCCGAGAAGCCGGCACCCGTCCGGCAGGTCGCGAACGCGCTCGCGGGCTGGATCGACCGGCTCGGCGTGGTGTGGGTCGAGGGCCAGGTCGCGCAGGTGAGCCGGCGACCGGGCATGGGCACCGTCTTCCTGACCCTGCGGGACTCCGTCGCGGACGTGTCGGTCACCGTCACCTGCTCGCGGGTGCTGTTCGACAGCCTGCCGACGCCGGTGCAGGAGGGCGCGAGCGTCGTCATCCACGCCAAGCCGTCCTACTACGCCAACCGCGGGACGATCTCCCTGCAGGCCCGCGAGATCCGTGCCGTCGGCCTCGGCGAGCTGCTGGCCCGGCTCGAGCAGCGGCGGCAGCTGCTCGCCGCCGAGGGGCTGTTCGCTCCCGAGCGCAAGCGGCGGCTGCCGTTCCTCCCCCACCTCGTGGGGCTGGTGACCGCGCCGGGGTCCGCCGCCGAGCGCGACGTGGTCGAGAACGCCACCCGGCGGTGGCCGGGCGTGGCGTTCGAGACGGCGTACGCCGCCATGCAGGGCACGCGCAGCGCGGCGGAGGTCATCGACGCCCTGCGCCGGCTCGACGCCCACCCCGGCGTGGACGTGATCGTCGTGGCGCGCGGCGGCGGGTCGGTCGAGGACCTGCTGCCGTTCTCCGACGAGGGACTGGTCCGGGTCGTCTCGGCGGTCCGCACGCCGGTGGTGTCGGCGATCGGCCACGAGCCGGACACGCCGCTGCTCGACCTGGTGGCCGACGTGCGCGCCTCCACACCGACCGACGCGGCGAAGCGGATCGTGCCCGACGTCGGCGAGGAGCGGGGCCGGGTCGTCCAGGGCCGCGACCGGCTGCGGCACGCGCTCGACCGCTACCTGCACCGCGAGCAGGCCGCCCTCGACGCCCTGCGGTCGCGCCCGGCGCTCGGCGACCCCCGGGTGCTGCTCGACCAGCGGGCCGACGAGCTCCGGGCCTACCGCGACCGGATCCGCCGCTGCCTGACCCACCGGCTCGACCGGGCGGCCGACGACGTCGACCACCACCGCGCGCGGGTCCGCGCGCTCTCGCCGCTGGCGACCCTGCAGCGCGGTTACGCCGTGGTCCAGGACGCCGACGGACACGTCGTCACCTCGGCCGGGACCGTCGCCGTCGGCGCCGAGCTCAGCGTGCGCGTCGCCGACGGCCGGATCCACGCCACGACCACTCACAGCGAGAGCCACACCGAGACCGAGGAGAGCGATGCCTGAGGAGAAGCCGTCCTACGAGGACGCCCGTGCCGAGCTGGTCGAGGTGGTCCAGCGGCTCGAGGCCGGGGGCTCCAGCCTCGAGGAGTCGCTCGCTCTCTGGGAGCGGGGCGAGAAGCTCGCCACGGTCTGCCAGGAGTGGCTCGACGGCGCCCGCGAGCGGCTCGACGCCGTGCTGGGGGACGACGAGGAGCCGGACGACTAGCTCTTCGAGCCGACCGGCGCGGTCGTCAGTCGGTCGACGATGTCCTGGAGGTCCGAGGCGGGCGCGTCGCCGTACACCACGACCAGCCGCTGCCCGGACAGCTCGGCGACGTACGCGTGGTCCGACCCGTCGCTGTAGCTGTCCCACTTCGGTGCCACCGAGCCGTCGCTGGAGTACGCCGCCTCCGCTGTCGCCTCCTCCTCGCCGAGGTGGTGGAGCAGCTCGAACGGGCTGGACCCCTTGGCCACCGCGATCCCCACGAACTTCCCGTCGTCGGTGAGCATCCGGATCTCGAACCCGCCCTGGTCCTCCGGCACCTCGGCCGCGGTCACCGTCCAGCCGTCCGGCACCGACCTCGGGTACACCGGCTGCAGGCCGCCCTGCTGGAACTCCGCGATCGTCGTGCGGAGGTCGACCGAGTCGGGCCCGATGTCCGTGTCGTGCCGGAACAGGCCCATCACCCAGATCAGCGCGCCGATCACGACGGCGGTCGTCACCAGCGCGGCGATCAGGCCGCCGGCGCTGCGCTGGTACTTCCCCGGCCGCCCGGTCGGCTCCGCCGGCTGCTGCTCCGTCGTACTCATCGCACCCCTATCCTTCCAGACCCGCCGAGCCGACCCAGCCGGGCACCCGCGCGCCTGCACACACCTCGGCATCTGCGGCCTTTTTCGTGACAGAAGGACGCAGATGCGTCATAGTGCGAGCGTGACGACCTACCGTATTGCGGAGGCGGCCGAGGTCCTCGGCGTCAGTGCCGACACCGTCCGCCGGTGGGTGGAGGCGGACCGCCTCACGGCGGCGACCGAGGGGGGCCGCACCGTCGTCGACGGCGTGGAGCTCGCGGCCTTTGCGGCGTCCCTGCTCGACGAGGCCGAGCGCGACCGCACCAGGGCCCGCTCGGTCAGCGCGCGCAACCGGATGTCGGGGATCGTCACCCGGGTCACCCAGGACACGGTGATGGCCCAGATCGAGCTGGTCTGCGGGCCCTACCGGATCGTCTCCCTGATGAGCGCGGAGGCCGCCTCCGAGCTCGGGCTCGAGCCCGGTGTCCGTGCCATCGCCTCCGTGAAGTCGACCAGCGTCGTGGTCGAGCGCCCCGTCGAAAGGAATTGACCCATGCTCTCCCGCACCCGGCTCGCTGCCGTCGTCGGCGCGCTCGCGCTCACCCTGCCCCTCGCCGCGTGCGGTGACGACGACAACGGCGGCGGTGACACCACGACGCTCCAGGTGCTCGCTGCCTCCTCCCTCACCGACGTCTTCGGGGACTTCGGGAAGCAGTTCGAGGCCGACCACGACGGCGTGAAGGTCGAGTTCTCGTTCGGGTCGAGCACCGACCTGGCGGCCCAGGCGGCGGACGGAGCGCCCGGCGACGTGCTCGCCACCGCCGACCAGGACTCGATGACCTCTGCGCAGGACGCCGGCGTCGTGACCGGTGACCCGGCGAACTTCGCGACCAACGTGCTCGTGCTGGTGACGCCCCCGGACAACCCGGCCGGCATCACCTCGCTCGCCGACCTCGACGGCGCGACCTGGGTCCGCTGTGCCGACGAGGCACCGTGCGGCAAGGTCGCGCTCGCCGTCCTGGACGCCCAGCACGTCACCGCGCAGCCGGCGAGCCTCGAGGACGACGCCCGGTCGACCCTCGACAAGGTGACCTCCGGCGAGGCGGACGCGGCGCTGGTCTACGCCTCCGACGCGCAGTCGGCCGGCGACAGCGTGAAGACGATCCCGATTGCCGGCGCGGAGGGCCAGCAGACGTCCTACTACATCGCTCCCCTCGACCAGAGCGGTGACGCCGACCTCGCCCAGCAGTTCACCGACCTCGTGACCGGGCCGGACGGACAGCAGGCCCTCGCCGGGGCCGGCTTCGGGAAGCCATGACCCGCGACCCGCTGGGTCGGGCGCCGCTCGCGCTGGTCGTACCGGCCGGCATCGCGGTCGCCGTCCTGGTGGTGCCGCTGCTGGCGATGGTCGCCACTGTCGACCTCGGCTCGCTCCCGGACGCGCTGACCTCCGAGGCTGCCCGCGAGGCGCTGTGGCTGTCGGTGCTGACGTCCACGGCCGCGATGCTGGTGTGCCTGGTGGTGGGGCTGCCGCTCGCCTGGTTCCTCGCCCGGGTCGAGTTCGCCGGCCGGCGCCTGCTCCGGGCCGTGGTGATCGTCCCCATGGTGCTGCCGCCCGTGGTCGCCGGCATCGCCCTCCGCTCGGCGTTCGGCCGCTCCGGCCTCTTCGGCGAGCCCCTGCTCCACGCCACCGGCTTCGCGTTCCCCTACACGACGTGGGGCGTCGTGCTGTCCCACGTCTTCGTGTCCCTGCCGTTCGTGGTGGTCAGCATCGAGGGCGGCCTGCGCTCCGCCGGGAGCGAGTACGACGCCGCCGCGGCCACCCTCGGGGCCGCCCGGTGGACCACGTTCCGGCGCGTGACGGTGCCGCTCGCCCTGCCCGGCATTGCCGCGGGCATGGTGCTGGGATGGGCCCGCTCACTCGGCGAGTTCGGTGCGACGATCACCTTCAACGGCAACTACCCGGGGACCACGCAGACCATGCCCACGCTCATCTACGTCCAGCGCCAAGCCGACTCCGACGGCGCGGTGGCGCTCAGCCTGCTCATGCTCCTGGTCTCGGTCGCCGTGCTCGCCGCGCTCCGCGACCGGTGGCTGGTGCCGGCGTGACGGCGGGCCTGGACGCGGAGCTCGAGGTGCGGGGGCGCCTGCGCGCCGCGCTCTCGGCAGAGCCCGGGGACGTCGTGGCGGTGGTCGGTCCCAACGGTGCCGGCAAGACGACGCTCGTGCACGCGCTCGCCGGGCTGGAGCGGGCGCGTGGCCACGCGCGGATCGACGGCACCGACCTGCTGCCGCTGCCCCCGCAGGAGCGCGCCGTCGGCGTGGTCTTCCAGGACCGCCGGCTGTTCCCGCACCTGACCGCGCTGGAGAACGTCGCCTTCGGCCCACGCGTCCGCGGCACCGACCAGGCCACGGCCCGCGCCGCCGCTCGTGAGGCGCTCGACCGGCTCGGCGTCGGCGACCTCGCCGACCGCCGGCCCAAGAAGCTCTCCGGCGGCCAGGCCCAGCGGGTCGCGATCGCCCGCGCGCTCGTCACCGAGCCCCGGCTGCTGCTTCTCGACGAGCCGTTCACCGGGCTCGACGTACGGGTGGCCGCGGAGCTGCGGATCGAGCTGTCCCGCCGCCTCTCCGACTACTCCGGCGTGACCATCCTGGTCACCCACGACGCCCTCGACGCCCTGACCCTCGCGAACCGGGTCGTGGTGCTCGACGCCGGCGAGGTGGTGCAGACCGGCACGCCGGACGACGTCGCCGCCCGTCCCCAGACCGAGCACGTCGCGCGCCTGGTCGGGCTCAACGTCGTCCGCGACGGGGACGTGCTCCGCGCGTTCCCCCCGAGCGCGGTGACGGTGGCGCTCGAGCGGCCCGCCGACTCCAGCCGCAACCACTGGGCGGGCGCCGTCCGCGGGGCCGCGCCGCACGGGGACGCCGTACGCCTCCAGGTCGGCACCGACGGCGGCCCCGACCTGATCGCTGACGTCACGCCCTCGGCGACCCGCGACCTCGGGCTGGCCACCGGGCGGCGGGTCTGGCTCGCGGTCAAGGAGACCGCGATCACGACCTACACCGCCGGCTGAGCCGGGGATCGCCCACCCGGCGAACCGATAAGGTTCGCCCATGACCGACGACTCCCTCGCCGTGCACCCGCCTGCCCCCGACCGGAACCTCGCGCTGGAGCTGGTGCGGGTCACCGAGGCGGCGGCCATGGCGGCCGGCCGCTGGGTCGGGCGCGGGGACAAGAACGGCGCGGACGGCGTGGCGGTCCAGGCGATGCGGGTCATGATCTCGACGATCGGCATGAACGGCACTGTCGTGATCGGCGAGGGCGAGAAGGACAAGGCCCCCATGCTGTTCAACGGCGAGAACGTCGGCGACGGCACCGGCCCCGAGTGCGACGTCGCCGTCGACCCGATCGACGGCACCACCCTGACGGCCAAGGGCATGTCCAACGCGGTCTCGGTGATGGCCGTGAGCCCGCGCGGCTCGATGTACGACCCGTCCGCGGTCTTCTACATGGAGAAGCTGGCCACCGGCGCCGAGGCGGCCGACGTCGTCGACATCCGCTACCCCGTCGCCGAGAACATCCAGCAGGTCGCCAAGGCGAAGGGCTCGAACCCCTCCGACGTGACCGTCGTCCTCCTGGACCGGCCGCGGCACCAGAAGCTGGTCGAGGAGATCAGGGCGACCGGTGCCCGGATCAAGTTCATCTCCGACGGCGACGTCGCCGGGGCGATCATGGCCGCCCGGCCGGACACCGGCATCGACCTGATGCTGGGGGTCGGCGGCACGCCCGAGGGCATCATCGCCGCCTGCGCGATGAAGGCGATGGGCGGCGTCCTCCAGGGCCGGCTCTGGCCGACCGACGACGAGGAGCGCCAGCGCGCCATCGACGCGGGCCACAACCTCGACGCCGACCACGTGCTCACCACCGACACGCTGGTGACCGGCGACGACTGCTTCTTCGTGGCCACCGGCATCACCGACGGAGAGCTGCTCAGCGGCGTCCGCTACCGCGGCGGCGGCGCGATCACGGAGTCGCTCGTCATGCGCTCGCGCAGCGGCACGATCCGCAAGATCACCTCCGAGCACCAGCTGCAGAAGCTGCGCCGCTACTCCTCGATCGACTTCGACTAGTCGCCGGGTCGGCAGCAGCTCGGCGCCCTCAGGGGGCCTGGCGCCTCACGCCCCGGTCTGGCGCCAAGCTTCTGCCGACTCGGCGCTGCTCTGCAGCAGGAGCGACTCCGCCACCACGTCGGAGACGCGCGGGTCGAGGGCCATCCCGATGTGCGAGGCGCGGACCTCGACGGCGCGACCCTGCGGGTCGATGCACGCGCGCCAGTCGACGATGCCGTCGCGGCGGGAGTAGACGTTCGTCATCGCCACGTGGTCGAGCAGCGGCTCCTGCGACTCCCGGAAGCTCAGCTCGGCACAGGCGCCGGAGACGCACTGCTCGGACATCACACCGGCCAGGCCCAGCCGGCTCAACCGGTTCAGGACCGTGACGCCGCCCGTCAGCAGGCGGTGGTGCGCCGCGGGCGCCAGCATCGGGCTGCCCATCGTGACGATGCCGGCGACCAGGTCGGGCCGGCGCGCAGCGAGGCCGCGCGCGATCATGCCCCCCAGGCTGTGGCCGACGATCTGGACGCGGTTGCCGCGCCGCTCGACGACCTGCTCGATGCGCTCCTCCAGCAGAGCCGCGGCGTCGAGCGTGCAGTTGACGTTCGCGAAGATGTGGGACCGGTAGGTGCGGAAGCCCTGCTCGCGCAGCACGCCGCTCATCTGCCGCAGCGTCCAGTCACCGGCCAGGAACCCCGGGACGAGCAGGACCGGCTCGGCGGCGCGCACGGCCGCGCGGCGCGCGTACGGCGTCCGCCTCCGGTGCCGGCGGGCCGCGCCACGCCGGATCGCGAGGCGACCTGCCTCGGTGACCACGCTGCCCTCGCGCGCCAGCGCCGCGAGCGCGGGCCGGCCGAAGCCGTCCGGCAGCAGGAACGGTGCCATGGTGTGCCCCATACCCGGAGATTACGTGGTTGAAACGTGAACCGTTGGGAGAATCCGCCACACTGGGGGCATGTCCAGCCGAACGGAGCCCGAGGGCCTGTCCGACGTGACCATCTCCGCGGAGCTGGTCGCGCCGCTGCCGACGGGCGTCGAGATCTGCTACCAGACGTTCGGTGACCCCGACGACGAGCCGATGCTGCTCGTGATGGGGCTGGGCGGCCCGATGACGTGGTGGGACGCCCAGCTGTGCGAGATGCTCGCCGCCCGCGGCTACTACGTCATCCGCTACGACAACCGCGACACCGGCCGGTCCACCCGGTCCGAGGGCCACGTCACCAGGTCCGCGGTGCTGCGCGCGTTCCTCGGCCTGCCGGTGCGGCCGCCGTACTCGCTCGGGGACCTCGCCGACGACGCCTTCGCGCTGCTCGACCACCTCGGCATCGAGTCCGCGCACGTGGCCGGCGTGTCGATGGGCGGGATGATCGCGCAGACGATGGCCATCGCCGCTCCCGAGCGCGTCCGCAGCCTGGTCAGCATCATGTCGTCGACCGGCCGCCGCTCGGTCGGCTGGCAGCACCCGTCGCTCGCGCCCACGCTGCTCGCCCAGCGCGGCCCGAGCCGCGACGCCTACGTCGCGGGCGCGCTCAAGGTCTGGCGGCTGATCGGCTCCCCCGGCTACGCGCCGACCGACGAGGAGCTGCGCAGCCGCGCCGGGGACACCTACGACCGCGGCGTGAGCCCCGAAGGGGTGCTCCGGCAGATGATGGCCGTGCTGACCCAGACCGACCGCACGGCCCGCCTGCGGTCGCTGCACGTGCCGACGCTCGTGGTGCACGGGCTCGCCGACAAGATGGTGCACGTCTCCGGCGGCCGCGCCACCGCCGCGGCGATCCCGGGCGCCGAGCTCGTGCTCGTCGACGGCATGGGCCACGACCTCCCGCACGCCTTGTTCGAGAGCTTCGCCAACGCCATCGCACGTACGGCGAGGCGCGCGGGCTGACCTCCCGGCCGTTGCCACGCCCGGCGCCGGGACCTCCTGGCACGGAAAGAACTCCCGTCTGACCTGCACAGACGCGGGTATCTGAGCGCCGTGCGCGGCAGGTGGTCTGGACAACTTCGCCCGTTTGAGCGAATGTGGTCCCGGTCACATCATCGGGAGGATTCAATGGCGAATCGCTCGGGAGATCCGGCGATCAGTGACGACGACGGGGGACCTCGTCACGACGGGCGGCCCACGGGGTCGGGGAGAGCAAGACGGTCTCGGCGCGGCATCGCCGCACTGGCGACCGGCCTCCTCGGCGCCTCCCTCCTCGCTGCGTGCGGGAGCGGCTCGGACAACACGCTG
Source organism: Nocardioides panacisoli (assembly GCF_039537325.1). Taxonomy (GTDB): domain Bacteria; phylum Actinomycetota; class Actinomycetes; order Propionibacteriales; family Nocardioidaceae; genus Nocardioides; species Nocardioides panacisoli. The sequence continues at coordinate 47,578 of NZ_BAABAH010000005.1, read as the reverse complement.
ATCTGGTACATCAACCCCGACGCCGGCGGTCAGGCGGCGGTCGCGGCGGCCTGCAGCAAGGAGCTCGGCATCGACATCACCACCCAGGTGCTGCCGCAGGACGCCAACCAGCAGCGGATCCAGCTCGCCAGGCGGCTCGCGGCGCACGACCCGGGCATCGACCTGATGAGCATCGACCCGCCCTACACGGCGGAGTTCGCGAACGCCGGCTACCTGGCGCCGATCCCGTCCGACGAGCAGGACCGGCTGCGCGAGCAGGCGTTCAAGGGGGCCACGGCCGCGGCGACCTGGAACGACCAGCTCGTGGTCGCGCCGTTCTGGTCCAACACCCAGGTGCTCTGGTACCGCAAGTCGTTCGTCCAGAAGGCCGGCATCGACATGAGCCAGCCCGTCACCTGGGACCAGATCATCAAGGCCGCGTCCGACAACGGCGGCACGGTGGCGGTGCAGGCCAACAAGTACGAGGGCTACTCGGTGTGGATCAACGCGCTCATCTCGGGCGCGGGCGGCGAGATCGCCACCGACACCGAGAAGGGCGCCGACGCCAAGCTCGAGGTCGACTCCGAGGCCGGTGACGACGCCGCCGGCGTCATCCACGAGCTGGCCCACTCCGCGGCCGCGCCGGCCGACCTCTCGGTCGCCCAGGAGGGCCAGGCCGGCGCGACGTTCGGCAGTCCGCAGGGCGCGTTCATGGTCAACTGGACCTACATCTGGACCAACTACGACGCGACCCAGCCGGACGTGAAGAAGGACATCGGCTACGCGCGCTACCCGCAGACCGTGGCGGGCGAGGAGTCGCGGCCCCCCTACGGTGGCATCGGCATCGGCGTCAGCAACTACTCCGACCACAAGGACGACGCGGTCAAGGCGCTCGAGTGCCTGACGAGCCCGGAGAACCAGGGCCTCAACGCCGAGCTGACGGGCAACATGCCGTCGAGCTCGGCCGGCTACGACGACCCGAAGCTCAAGGAGATCTACCCGCAGGACCTGCTCGACCTGTTCCAGCAGAGCGTCGACGCGGCCGCCCCGCGCACGGTGACGCCGTACTGGAGCGACATCTCCGGCGCCCTGCTCAGCCGCTTCCACCCACCGTCGTCGGTCGACCAGAAGACGCCGGCCGAGGCCCAGAAGTTCATCGAGGACGTGCTGCAGCAGAGGAGCCTCCTGTGACCACCACCGTCGCTACCCCGGCCGCGCGGCGCGCCGCCACCAGCGACCGCGCGGTCGCGGAGAACCGGCTCGGCCTCCGCCTCGTGGCGCCCGCGGTGATCGTGATGCTCATCGTGACCGCGTGGCCGATGATCCAGGCGCTCTACCTGTCGCTGTTCCGCTACCGGCTCACGACTCCGGACGACAAGGAGTTCGTGTTCCTCGGCAACTACGGCACGATCCTGACCGACGGCCTGTTCTGGAAGGACACGCTCAACACGGTCCTGATCATGCTGGTCACCGTCGCCGTCGAGCTGGTCATCGGCTTCGTCTTCGCGATGGTCATGCACCGCGTGGTCTTCGCCAGGGGCGTCATGCGCACGTCGATCCTGATCCCCTACGGCATCATCACCGTCGTCTCCGCCTTTGCGTGGCAGTTCACGTTCAGCCTCAACAACGGCTGGGTCAACAGCTGGTTCGCGTGGCTCCCGGGGATCGCCGACAACACCAACTGGTTCGGCGACCACTGGCCGGCGATGTTCGCGATCATGGTGTCGGAGATCTGGAAGACGACGCCGTTCATGTCGCTGCTGCTGCTGGCCGGACTTTCGCAGGTGTCGGAGGACATGATCGAGGCCGCCCAGGTCGACGGCGCGACGTGGTGGCAGCGGCTGTGGCGGGTGATCCTGCCCAACATGCGGGCCGCGATCATGGTCGCCGTACTGTTCCGCGCCCTCGACGCGTTCCGGATCTTCGACAACATCTTCGTGATGACCCGGGGCGCCCAGAACACCGAGTCGTCGTCGTTCCTGACCTACCGGCAGGTGATCGAGCAGTTCCAGCTCGGCCTGGGGTCGGCGCTGTCGGTGCTGCTCTTCCTGACGGTGCTGCTGCTGGCCTTCCTGATCGTCAAGCTGTTCAGGGTCGACCTGGCCCAGGCGAGGGGTGAGTGATGAACGCCAAGTCGCGCGCCGGCACCGTCATCGGCTTCGTCTTCATCCTCGTGTGGTGCCTGCTACCGGTCGTCTGGATCATCTCGCTGTCGTTCAAGGGCGCGGCCGAGACAGGCGCCGGGAGCCCCCACTTCCTGCCGCAGACCTGGACGATCCAGAACTACCGCGACCTGCTCGGGTTCGGCACCGTCACCCCCGGCCAGGAGGCGACGCACACCGACTTCCTGCACGCGTTGCGCAACTCGTTCGGGATCGCGCTGATCGCGACCTTCCTCTCGGTCGTCTTCGCGACCCTCGCTGCCTACGCGATCGCCCGGCTGGAGTTCCGGGGCAAGCGGGTCGTGCTCTCGCTCGCGCTGGCGATCGCGATGTTCCCGGTGGTCTCGCTCGTCGGCCCGCTGTTCGACATGTGGCGCACGTTCCACCTGTTCAACACCTGGCCCGGCCTGATCATCCCCTACATGACGTTCACCCTGCCGCTCGCGATCTGGACGCTCTCGGCGTTCTTCCGGGAGATCCCGTGGGAGATGGAGCAGGCGGCGCAGGTGGACGGCGCGACGTCCTGGCAGGCGTTCCGCAAGGTGATCGTGCCGCTGGCGGCTCCCGGTGTGTTCACCGCGGCGATCCTCACGTTCTTCTTCGCGTGGAACGAATTCGTGCTCGCCATCTCGCTGACCTCCACGACCGGGACGCGCACCGTGCCGGCCCAGATGTCCTTCTTCGTGGGACCCGACCCGTTCAACCCGCCGTACGGCGAGCTGGCTGCCGCATCGGTGGTCGTGACGGTCCCGATCATCGTCATCGTGCTGCTGTTCCAGCGGAAGATCGTCGCCGGCCTGACCTCCGGCGCAGTGAAGGGATAACCAATGGCGTCCATCACGCTGAGCAACATCGTCAAGCGGTACGGCGACGGCTTCCCCGCCGTCAACGACGTTTCGATCGACATCGCCGACGGCGAGTTCATGATCCTGGTCGGCCCGTCCGGCTGCGGGAAGTCCACCCTGCTGCGGATGATCGTGGGGCTGGAGGACATCACCTCGGGCGACATGAAGATCGGCGACCGCCGGGTCAACGACCTGGCGCCGCGCGACCGCAACCTGGCGATGGTGTTCCAGAACTACGCGCTCTACCCGCACCTGACGGTCTACGAGAACATCGCGTTCCCGCTGCGGCTGGCCAAGAAGCCCGACGACGAGGTCGACCGCCTGGTCCGGGACGCCGCCGGGACGCTCGAGCTGACCGAGCACCTCGACCGCAAGCCGGGCAACCTCTCCGGCGGTCAGCGGCAGCGGGTCGCCATGGGCCGTGCGATCGTGCGGCAGGCCGACGCGTTCCTCTTCGATGAGCCGCTGTCCAACCTCGACGCCAAGCTCCGCGGCCAGATGCGGACCGAGATCGCTCGGCTGCAGAAGCGGCTGGGGATCACCACGGTCTACGTCACCCACGACCAGACCGAGGCGATGACGCTGGGCACGCGGGTCGCGGTGCTCAAGAAGGGTCTCCTCCAGCAGCTCGCCACGCCGCGCGAGCTCTACGAGAACCCCGGCAACCTGTTCGTCGCCGGCTTCATCGGCTCCCCGCCGATGAACTTCCTGCCCGCCGAGGTCAGCGGCAACCGGGTCAAGCTGCCGTTCGGCGAGGTCGAGATCCCCGCCGAGAAGGCGAAGGCCGCCGAGGGCAAGGGGCTCCTCATCGCCGGCATCCGGCCGGAGAACTTCGAGGACGCCTCGCTGGCCGCCGGCAAGGGCGAGAGCAACGGCTCGTCGACCTTCCGGGCACCCGTCGACGTGGTCGAGTGGCTCGGCAACGAGACCTACGCCTACATCCCGTTCGAGGCGCCGCCGGAGGTCGAGGCGCAGCTGCGACAGCTGGAGCAGGACCTCGACGGCGAGGCGATGCGGACCCAGCTGGTGATCTCCCTCGACGGGGCCAGCCGGATCACCGAGGGCTCGGAGGCGGAGATCTGGATGGACGCCTCCAAGCTGCACCTGTTCGACCCGAGCACCGGCGAGAACCTCACGGTCGACAAGGAGCACGCGGGGACGATCCCGCAGAAGGCGGTGGCCGCAGCCCCCGCCTGACCGGACTCCACCACCCCGGCGGGCTTTGCGTGCCTTACGCAGTGCCCCCCAGGGCCCGCCGGGGGGTGGCTCCGTCTCCGGCTAGGGAGCGCCGCGATCGGCGAACGCCGCGCGCAGCCGCTCGCCGTCCGTCTCGCCCGTGAGCAGCAGCGTCCACAGCAGCAGCCGCGCCTTGAACGGCGACAGCCAGCCGGCGGCGATGGCGCCACGGCGCACGAGGTCGACCTCCGAGCCGGGGTAGCCGTACATCGCGCGGCCCGTGGGCCCGGCGCCGGTGCGCGACGCGAAGACGAGGGGCACGGCGACGGCCGCCCTGCCGACGACCTCGGCCATCTCCGCCGAGACGTGCCCCGCCCCGAAGCCGCCGACCACGATGCCGTCCGGCTCCGCGGCGGTGACCACGTCGAGGACCTCGCCCTTGTCGCCGAGGTGGGTGACCACCAGCGGCACCCGCGGGAGCGGCTCCTCCAGGCGGGTGCGCAGGTCCGGCAGCTCCACCGGGACCGGATGGCGCGCTGGCGCGCCGTACAGCGCCTCCCCCTCGACGTAGCGTCCCAGCGGGCCGAACACGGGCGATCGGAAGGCGCCGGTCGCGACCGAGTCCGTCTTCGCGACCCACCGCGCCTGGTGCAGCTCGTCGTCGAACGCGACGAGCACGCCCCGGTCGCGGGACGCCGGGGCCACCGCGGTGCGCACCGCGGTCAGCAGGTTGGCCGGCCCGTCCGCGCCGGCGCTCTGCGGCGACCGCATCGCGCCGGTCACGACCAGCGGCTCCGGACGGTCCCAGAACAGGTCGAGCAGGTAGGAGGTCTCCTCGAGCGTGTCGGTGCCCTGGGTCAGCACGACGCCGACCGCGCCCCCGTCGACCTGCTCGCGCGCCCAGCACAACGCCCGCAGCACCGTCGGCTCGTCCAGCGACGGGCTGGGCAGCATCGCCAGCGTCTCGGCGTGGACGGCCGCCGACTCGACGAGTCCCGGCACCGCCTCGGCGAGCCGCTCGGCGCTCAGCGTCGGCACCACCGCACTGCCGTCGGTCGACGACGAGGCGATGGTGCCCCCGAGGGCCCCGACGGCGACGACCGGACGACCGCTGCTCACCGGCTCAGGATCGCATGGTGCGGTTTGTCGGCGTCCGCTGGCACGCTGACGCCATGAGCGACGACTCCCCCGGCCGGATGGGCGGCACCGCCGAGCGGCCGGCCCGCTTCTTCGCGAGCGCGGCGGAGTTCGGCGCCTGGCTCGCCCGGCACCACGACACCGAGACCGAGCTCTGGATGGGCCTCTACAAGAAGCATGTCGCGGACAAGGGGCTGGCCTACGACCAGGCCGTGCCCGAGGCGCTGTGCTGGGGCTGGATCGACTCGTTGATGCAGCGTGTGGACGAGGACGCGATCCGGCTCCGCTGGACCCCGCGGAAGCGGACGAGCAACTGGAGCGAGACCAACATCGCGCTGGTCCGGCAGCTGGTCGCCGATGGCCGGATGCAGCCGGCGGGGCTGGCGATCTTCGAGCAGCGCCGACGCTGATCCGCGCCCGCCCTGCGGTGCCTCAGCCGGCCGCCCGCTCGTCCTGCTCCTCCAGGAACCGCCGTACGGCGAGCGCGGCGGCGCGGCCGGCGCGGTTGCCGCCGATCGTGCTCGCCGACGGCCCGTAGCCGACCAGCTGCACCCGCGGGTCCCGGGCAGCGGTCACCGAGGTCTGCACGTCGGTGGTGCCGGGGAGGAGCGCTATGCCGCCGTACTCGCTGCGCAGGCGCAGCGGCGCGAGGTGGCCGACGGCCGGCCGGAAGCCGGTGGCCCACAGGATCACGTCCGCGGGCTCGAAGGTCCCGTCCGCCCAGCGCACGCCGTCCGCCTCGATCCGCGCGAACATCGGCCGGCGGCGGTAGGCGCCGAGGATCTCCGCCAGCCGCTCCTGCGGCCGCAGGGCCAGGCCGGTGTGGCTCACCACCGATGCCGGCGGCAGGCCCTGCCGGACCCGGCGCTCGACCAGCTGCACCACGGCCCGACCGTCGATCTCGCCCCCGTTGCGCCACACCGGCTCCCGACGGGTCACCCAGACCGTCTCGGTCACCGGCCGCAGCTCTCCCAGGAACTGCACGGCGCTCGCGCCGCCGCCGACGACCACGACCCGCTTGCCGCGGAAGTGGTCGGGCCCGGGGTAGTCGGCCGTGTGGAGCTGCTCACCGCGGAACGTCTCCTGGCCGGGGTACCGCGGCACGAACGGGCGGGACCAGGTGCCGGTGGCGTTGACGAGGGTGCGCGTCGTCCACGACCGCTCCCCGGCGCGGACCACGAGCAGCTCCCCGTCGCTGTCGACCCGGTCCACCCGCACCGGGCGGACGACGGGCAGGCCGTGGCTCTGCTCATAGGCGGCGAACCAGTCCGGGATCACGGCGTTCGCCCGGTCCGGTCCGCGACCGGGCGCCGCGGAGTCGGGCAGGTCGGCGACGCCGTGCACGTCGTCCATCGTCAGCGAGTCCCACCGGTGCCGCCAGGCGCCGCCCGCGCGCTCGTCGGCGTCGAGCAGGACGTGGTCGATGCCGAGCCGCTGGAGGTGGTACGACGCCGACAGGCCTGCCTGACCGGCGCCGATCACCACTGCTTCGTAGACGTGCACATCGCTGCAACGTCAGCGACCGAGCACAACTTCCTCGTCGATCCGCTCGAGCTTGTGCGGATTGCGCATCGCGAACAGCTTCGTGATCCGGCCGTCCTCGACGACCATGCTGATCGCGGAGGTGCCGACCGGGTCGGGGCCGTCCATCCGGAGCGCGGGTGCGCCGTTGATCCAGACGACGCGGAGCTCGGTGCCCTCCGCGAACCGCGGGAAGTTCCGCAGGAACGCCACGATGAGCTTGGAGCCGAGGATCGGCTGCCGCGCCGCTGCGGCGAAACCGCCACCGTCCGCGATCAGCACCGCGTCCGGCGCCAGGGCGTCCATCAGGCCCTGGACGTCGCCGGACGTGAGCGCGGCGAGGAACCGGTCCATCACCTGACGCTGCTCGGAGCGGTCGACCTCCATCCGCGGCCGCCGGGCGGCGACGTGCTCGCGGGCGCGGTGCGCGACCTGGCGTACGCCGGCCGCGGTCCTGCCGGTCGCAGCGGCGATCTCGTCGTACGGCAGGTCGAAGACCTCCCGCAGCACGAAGACCGCCCGCTCGGTCGGCGTGAGCGTCTCCAGGACGGTCAGCATCGCGATCGACAGGCTCTCCGCGAGCTCGACGTCCTCCGCGACGTCCGGGCTGGTGAGCAGCGGCTCGGGCAGCCACTCGCCGACGTAGTCCTCCCGCCGCCGGGCGAGCGAGCGCATCCGGTTGAGCGACTGCCGCGTGACCGTGCGGACCAGGTAGGCGCGCGGGTCGCGCACCCCGGCCCGGCGCTCGGGCCCGATCCCGTCCCACCGCAGCCAGGTCTCCTGCACGGCGTCCTCGGCGTCCGCCGCGGAGCCCAGCATCTCGTAGGCGACCGTGAACAGCAGGCCGCGGTGGGCCAGGAACGGGTCCTCGCTCATGCCTGGGACCCTACGGCGGACCGCTCCGCCAGCGGCTTCAGCCCGCACGCGGCCGCGAAGCCGTCGGACTCGATCCCCAGGGCGACGTTCGGTCGCGTCGTGAAGTTCGCGAACGCGATGACGGCGGTCAGCTCGACCACGGCGGCGTCACCCAGCTGCCGACGCAGCGACGCGACCATCTCGTCGGTCACGGTCGGCTCGGTCACGGTCATCGCCTCGGCGTAGGCGAGCACCTCGCGCTCCAGCGGCGAGAAGTCGCCGGACTCGCGCCAGCGCGGGATCTCCCGGGCCTTGTCCATGTCGAGGTTCTTGTTGTGGGCCTCGAAGTAGTTGAAGTCGAGGCACCAGGTGCAGCCGACCTGGGAAGCGACCGCCATGTGCGCGAAGGACTTCAGCTGCTCGTCGCAGGCGTCCCACTTCTGCATCTTCTGGCCCATCCCGGCCATGCTCATCAGCACCTTCTGGTTGTGCCAGTAGACGCCGATCGAGGTCGGCACCTGGCCCAGGGCCTTCTTCGCGAAGCGCTTGACGAGCGCGCCCTTGAAGCCGGTGATCTCCTTCGGCGGGATCCTGGTGTCGCTGTTCATCTCTCTTCCTCCTCTGTCGCGGCCCTGTCGGGCCGTTCGACATGGAGACACCGGACGCGTCGGGGACGTGACAGGAGGAGCAGGAAAAGATCAGTCGAGCGCGGTCGCGTCGTTCATCGAGAGCACGGTGATGTTCGCCGGGTGGTCGGACCGGACCCGCATCTCGGAGTGCTCGGCGACGGTGACGCTCTTCGGGAAGAACTGGTACATGACGCCGCTGTCCTTGGTGTAGGAGTAGCCCGCGTCGGTGAGCCGCGGCGCGGCGGCCCAGATGCCGTCGGTGGGGTGGGAGTTCATGTCCCCGCCGATCAGGACGGGCCCGTAGGCGTAGAGCTCCGCGCCGAGCTGGGCGATGTAGGACATGCCCTCGCCGTACTGCTCCTGGCGGGTGAACGGCTCGTCCCCCCACTGTCGCCAGCGGTTGGGGTTGACCATCTGGTGGGTGGCGATGACCGACACCACGGCTCCGTCCTTGATCCGCTTGAACACGCCCCAGACCGCGAACCGGTCGAACCGCGCGCGGTGGTGGTGGAACACGACGCGGTCGTCGTCGACGATCTTCACGCGCCCGCCGTCGACGAGCTGCCAGCGGTCGCTGCGCCACATGATCGCGTTGTTGATCGACTGCGCCGGGCTGTGCCCCTGCAGCATCACCGGGTCCTTGTAGGCGCCGTAGCCAGGCAGCGCGCCGGACAGCTCCGCGGGAGTGAAGTCGTGGATCTCGGCCAAGGTGATGAAGTCGGGGTGCGCGCGGTTCTCGATCGCGCGCAGCGACGCCACGGTGCCCGAGGGGTAGGGCAGGTTCGCGTTGACGATCCGGATCTTGCCGGACACGGGCGCGCCGGGCGCCGCCGTGATCGTGCCGACCTCACCCAGCTCGGTGCCGGTGCCGGACTGGCCGGCCGCGAAGGCGGTGCCGGCACGGCCCCCGACGCCCGCGAACAGGACCGCGAGCAGCAGCAGGACAGGGAACGACACGCCGCGCCTGAGGTGCATGTGACATCCGACCATTCGTGTGACTGATGTGATAGAGGGAGGCTAGTGGGTGAACGCCGATCCCGCCACCGCTCTCCCGATCGGCTACTGGGCGCGCTGTCCGAGGATCCCCGCGACGAGCACCCGCAGGTGGGCGCCCACCGCCTCCTCGCTCAGGCCCTCGTCGCGCCGCAGCTTCTTCCAGGTCACGACGTCGAGGACCGTCACCAGCAGGGTCGCCACACGGTTGCGATCCGCGCCCGTGCACCGCGAGAGCTGCGGCTCGAAGGCGCGCTCGACCCAGGTCCGGTGCCAGCGTCGGCCGTTCTCGGCGATGTCGGCCAGGTCGGGCTCGCGGTCGGCGAGGGCAACGGTTCGCCAGGTGCCGTCGCCGGTGCGCTCGTAGTCCCGCATCACCGCGGCGACGACTCCGTCCACGTCGCCCGGCTCGGGCTCGCCACGCAGCCCGGTCAGCATCGGCACGAACCGCTCCGCCAGCCCCGCGCGATAGAGGCCGATCTTGCTGCCGAAGTGGTTGGCGACCGTCTGCTGGGAGACGCCCGCGCGCCTCGCGATGTCGGCGAGGGTCACCTGGTCGAACCAGGCCGGCGTGAACAGCTCGGTCGCAGCGTCGAGGATCGCCTCCCGGGTCCGCTGAACGGCGGCGGAGCGCGAGCTCATCTCGTACCGTCGGGGCATGGCACCAGTCTTTCATTAGGACTTGACACAAACGATTTGGGTCTCATACTAACTAATATTCTCGATCCGCCACAGACCCGGAGCGCCGTCATGACCCGATTCCTCGCCTACCTCACGCCCGCGGTGGGCCACACCCTTCCCTACGTCCCCGGGCTGCTCGAGCTCCAGCGCCGCGGCCACGAGGTGCACGTCCGGACGCTGCCGAGCATGGCCGAGCACCTGCGCGCCGCGGGGCTCCAGGCCGAGCCGGTGGCCGACGACGTGCTGACCGTGCCGGTGACCGACTACCTCGCCAAGACCGACGCCGACCGGCTCAAGAACGGCCAGGTCGACCTGATGGTCCGCGGCCGCTACAACGGCCCGGACCTGGACCACGCGATCGCCGCGGTCCGCCCGGAGGCGTTGCTCGTCGACTCGATCGCGTACGGCGCCATGGCGCGTGCGGCCGCCTCCGGCCTGCCGTGGGCGATGCTGGTCCCCTCGGTGCTGCCGGTGCCCGAGCCCGGGATACCGCCCTACGGTCTCGGCCTGCCTCCGCGCCCAGGCCCGCTCGGCCGGGTCCGGGACGCCGCGGGATGGCGATTGGTCACTCGGATGTTCTCCAAGGCGATGATGCCCGGCTTCAACGAGCTGCGCGCCTCCGCAGGCCTCCAGCCGCAGCGCTCCCCGCTGGAGGTCTACGACGAGGCCGACGCCGTGATCGCCTTGACCTCGGCGCCGCTGGAGTACCCGCGGCACCGGATGCCCGCGCACTTCCACCTGGTCGGCACCCAGCCCTGGGAGGTCCCGGCTCCGCGGCCGGCGTACCTCGACGAACCCGGCGACCCGTGGGTGCTGGTGACCTGCTCGACCGACTACCAAGGCGACCAGGACCTGGCACGGGTGGCGGTCGAGGCACTGCGCGACGAGCCGGTGCGGGTTCTCGTCACCCTTGCCGACGCCTACGACGAGACGACGCTGCCGATCGCCGACAACGTCCGCGTCGAGCGGTTCGTGCCGCACGGCCAGGTCCTGCCCGAAGCGTCCCTCGTGGTGTGCCACGGAGGGATGGGCATCGTGACCAAGTGCGTCGGCGCCGGCGTGCCGATGGTCGTGGTGCCGTTCGGCCGCGACCAGCCGGAGATCGCCCGCCGGGTGACCGAGGCAGGAGCCGGGGTCAGCCTCAAGGCGCGCCGGCTCACGCCCGAGCGACTCCGTGCCGCCGTGCACGGAGCTCACCAGCTGGCTCCATCCGCACGGGCCGCGCGCGAGCTGATGGACCCTGCCGGGGCGCCGGGGCGCTTCGCCGACGCGGCGCTCACCCTCGGGCGCCGGACCGATATCCTCACCATCCGTGGCTGATGCTGAGTTCCTCTACTCCGACCTCCTCCCGACGCCCGGCTCCAACGGCGAGCCGGCGACGCCGTACCGGCTGATCACGACCGAGGGCGTCTCCACCTTCGAGGCGGACGGCCGGACCTTCCTGAAGGTCGAGCCCGAGGCCATCCGTCGGCTCACCGCGGAGGCGATGCACGACATCAGCCACTACCTGCGGCCGGGGCACCTCAAGCAGCTGCGCAAGATCATCGACGACCCCGAGGCCTCGGGCAACGACCGGTTCGTCGCGCTCGACCTGCTCAAGAACGTCAACATCTCCGCGGGCGGTGTGCTGCCCATGTGCCAGGACACCGGCACGGCGATCGTGATGGGCAAGAAGTCCGAGGGCGTGCTCACCGGCGCCGAGGACGGCCAGGCGATCAGCCAGGGCGTCTACGACGCCTACACCAAGCTCAACCTCCGCTACAGCCAGCTCGCGCCGCTCTCGATGTTCGAGGAGAAGAACACCGGCTCGAACCTGCCCGCCCAGGTCGAGATCTACTCCACGGCCCAGGGCCCCCAGGGGCCCGAGTACAAGTTCCTGTTCATGGCCAAGGGCGGCGGCTCGGCGAACAAGTCCTTCCTCTTCCAGGAGACGAAGGCGATCCTCAACCCCAAGCGGATGCTGAGCTTCCTCGACGAGAAGATCCGCTCGCTCGGCACGGCCGCGTGCCCGCCGTACCATCTCGCCGTCGTCATCGGCGGCACCAGCGCGGAGTTCGCGCTCAAGACCGCGAAGTACGCCTCGGCCCACTACCTCGACGACCTCCCGACCGAGGGCTCGATGGACGCGCACGGCTTCCGCGACCTCGAGCTCGAGGAGGAGGTCTTCAAGCTGACGCAGTCGTTCGGGATCGGCGCGCAGTTCGGCGGCAAGTACTTCTGCCACGACGTCCGCGTCGTGCGGCTGCCCCGCCACGGCGCGTCCTGCCCCGTGGCGATCGCGGTGTCCTGCTCCGCCGACCGCCAGGCGCTGGGCAAGATCACCGCCGACGGCGTGTTCCTCGAGCAGCTCGAGACCGACCCGGCGCAGTACCTCCCCGACACCGAGGACCAGCACCTGATCCAGGGCGGCGAGGTCGTGAAGATCGACCTCACCCAGCCGATGAGCGAGATCCTCGCCGAGCTCTCGCAGCACCCGGTGAAGACGCGACTCTCGCTGACCGGCCCGCTCGTGGTCGCGCGCGACATCGCGCACGCCAAGATCCAGGAGCGGCTCGACGCGGGCGAGGAGATGCCGCAGTACCTCAAGGACCACCCGGTCTACTACGCCGGCCCGGCCAAGACTCCCGAGGGCTTCGCGTCCGGCTCGTTCGGTCCGACCACCGCGGGCCGGATGGACTCCTACGTGAAGTCGTTCCAGGCCGCCGGAGGCTCGATGGTGATGCTCGCCAAGGGCAACCGCTCCAAGCAGGTGACCGAGGCGTGCAACGAGTACGGCGGCTTCTACCTCGGCTCGATCGGGGGCCCCGCGGCACGGCTGGCGCAGGACTGCATCAAGTCGGTCGAGGTGCTGGAGTACCCCGAGCTCGGGATGGAGGCGGTCTGGAAGATCGAGGTCGAGGACTTCCCGGCGTTCATCGTCGTCGACGACAAGGGCAACGACTTCTTCACCGACCCCTCCGGCGCGGTGACCGTGCCGCTGAGCTCGATCACGGGGGCGGGGATCCGGGTCCGCTCGGCCGAGTAGGACGAGCTGGCCCCGCTGGTCCCGCTGGCAACGCCGGCGCAGGCGACCGCGCTCGACCCCTTGGTCGTGACGACGGTGACCATCGCCGGGAAGCACGTCCGCTTCGTCCTCGGCCTCGACGGCGAGAAGGCCTACGTGGTCATGAAGCTCCGGAAGGACGGCCGCTGGCGCCCGGTCGCGTCGGACCGGACCGACTGCAAGTACTACCAGGGGAGCAGCAGCCCCGCGCTCGAGGTGCAGAAGGCCGACAAGCAGGTCTTCGTCACCTGGTTGGGCCCCAACCCCGAGGAGGGTTACGCGGAGTACGGCGGCTACGACGTCAAGCACCGGACGCTGGAGATGTTCGGGGCCGAGAGCTGCCCGGCCGCGGGCTGAGCCGGAGACCCGCTCCCCGGCAGCGGGCTAGGGTCGGAAGGTGGCCGAGAACGACGACTTCCGGATCGAGCACGACTCCATGGGCGAGGTCCGGGTGCCGGCCTCGGCGCTGTGGAAGGCCCAGACCCAGCGGGCCGTCGAGAACTTCCCGATCAGCGGCACGCCGATCGAGCCGGCGCTGATCCACGCGCTCGGGGAGGTCAAGGCCGCCGCGGCGCAGGCGAACAAGTCCCTGGGCGTGCTCGAGCCTGCCAAGGCCGACGCCATCGTCGAGGCGGCCCGGTCCGTCGCCGCCGGCGAGCACGACGACCAGTTCCCGATCGACGTCTTCCAGACCGGCTCCGGCACCAGCTCGAACATGAACGCCAACGAGGTGATCGCCTCGCTGTGCGCGAGCGCCGGCGTCGACGTACACCCGAACGACGACGTGAACGCCAGCCAGTCGAGCAACGACACGTTCCCGACGGCCGTCCACGTCGCCGCGGCGCTCGCCGTCACCCGCGACCTGCTGCCCGCGCTGGACGTGCTCGCGACGTCGCTGGGCGCCAAGTCCGCCGAGTTCACCGACCTCGTGAAGTCCGGCCGCACGCACCTGATGGACGCGACGCCGGTGACCCTCGGGCAGGAGTTCGGCGGCTACGCCGCGACCGTGCGGTACGGCGCCGAGCGGCTCGACAGCGTGCTGCCGCGGGTGCGTGAGCTGCCGCTGGGCGGGACCGCCGTCGGCACCGGCATCAACACGCCCCAGGGCTTCGCGACGGCCGCGATCGATGCGCTCAACGCGGCGACCGGCCAGGAGTTCACCGAGGCCCGCAACCACTTCGAGGCGCAGGGCACCCGGGACTCGCTCGTCGAGCTGAGCGGCGTGCTGCGCACGATCGCCGTCGGCATCACGAAGATCTGCAACGACCTGCGCTGGATGGGCTCCGGCCCGACGACGGGGCTCTCCGAGATCCACCTGCCCGACCTCCAGCCCGGCTCGTCGATCATGCCCGGCAAGGTCAACCCGGTGCTGCCCGAGGCGACCCTCATGGTGTGCATGCAGGTGATCGGCAACGATGCCACCGTCACCGCCGCGGGCGCGAGCGGAGCGTTCGAGCTCAACGTCGCGATGCCGGTCCTGGCGCGCAACGTGCTCGAGTCCGTGCGCCTGCTGGCCAACGCCCTGCGCACCCTCGCGGCCCGCTGCGTCGACGGCATCACCGCGGACGAGGAGCGGATGCGGCGCTACGCCGAGTCCTCCCCGTCGGTGGTCACGCCGCTGAACCGCTACCTCGGCTACGAGGCCGCGGCGAAGATCGCGAAGCAGGCGCTCGCCGACGGCGCGACGATCCGCGAGACCGTCCTCGCGATGGGGTACGTCGACCGCGGCGACCTCACCCTGGAGCAGCTCGACGCCGCGCTCGACGTCGCGTCGATGACCCACCCCTGAGCCAGCCGCAAGCCTCCAGCTGTGCAGCAGTGGAGCCGCGCAGCAGCCGTGCAGCCGCCAACCAACCTCGCACCGCGACCACCTCGACCGCGCGGCCGGCAGGCGACACGCTCGGCCAGTACGACTCAGTACCAGCCGGTGGCCTCGGAGTGGCCCCACGCGCCGCACGGGCTGCCGTAGCGGTCCTGGATGTAGCCGAGGCCCCACTTGATCTGCGTGACCGGGTTGGTCGCCCAGTCCGAGCCGACGGTCGCCATCTTCGAGCCCGGCAGCGACTGCGGGATGCCGTAGGCGCCCGACGAGGCGTTCTCCGCGCTCGGGTTCCACCCGGACTCGCGGGTCCAGAGCAGGTCGAGGCAGTTGAACTGGTCGGCACTGAAGCCGTAGTCGCCGAGCAGGGCGCGGGCGATGTCCTTGGGGTCGGAGTCCGAGAGGCTCCGGGTGTCGGTCATCGCCGCCGGGTCGCTGTCGGCGAGGCCGGCGGCCTTGGCCGGGTCGGCCGAGCCGCGCTGGTCGCTGCGCGAGAGCAGCGGCTCGCGGTCACCGGTGTCGGCAGGCGGGACCTCGGCGTTCGCGCGGAGGCCGGCGTCCAGGTCGGCAGCGGCTCCGGCGGCGCCGGGCGTGCTCTTCAGGACGCCGCCGCCGACGGCGACGCCGGTGACCGCCAGGGCCACCGAGGAGAGGACCATCGTGTTCCGGAACGCACGCTTCGGGGTCTCCTTGAGGTGAGCGTGCCTCGGCGTTCCGCGGTGCTTGGGCGCGGGCTGTGCTGGCTTCGACAAGGATTCAGTCCGTGGTTGACGACGGGGGTCGGGCGCCACTGCCCACGACCGCTGCGAACATACGGCCTGACCGTGGCGACCTCGACACCCTGCACGACGGCGCGAGCACATGCAAACCGACGGGCGCGGGTTCCACAGGAAGACGGTGCGAGTCGGGTCACACCAGCAACGCACGTCACATCCGGCTCGTGCGTCCCCTTCCCCAGGGACAAATCGGGACCACCGGCCTAGTCCGTGAGACCGGCCTCACGGGCCACCACGACCGCCTGGGCGCGGTCCCGGAGGTCCAGCTTCGCGAAGATGTGCCGGACGTGCGTCTTGACCGTGGCCATGCTGATCACCAGCTCGGCCGCGATCTCGGCGTTCGACCGGCCGGCGCCGATCTTGCCCAGCACCTCGATCTCGCGCTCGCTGAGCTCGCCGAAGCGCGGCGGGAGCACCGGCGCGCCCGGCGGACGGGCGGCGTAGTGCTCCATCAGGCGCGCCATCACCCCCGGCGCCATCACGGGCTCGCCGGCCACGGCACGGCGTACGGCGTCGACCAGCCCCTCGGACGTCACGTCCTTGAGCAGGAACCCGGCGGCGCCTGCCCGCAGCGCCTCCGCGACGTTCTCGTCGGTGTCGAACGTCGTCAGCACCAGGACGCGGAAGCCCTCGGCGGCCAGCAGCCGGGTCGCCGCCACCCCGTCCATGCCGGGCATCCGCAGGTCCATCAGCACCACGTCCGGACCAGTCCCGCGGACCAGCTCGACGGCGGCGGCGCCCTCGTCGGCCTCGCCGACCACGTCGATGCCGGCGAGCTCGAGCAGCAGGCGCAGGCCCTGGCGGACCAGGGCCTGGTCGTCCACCAGCACGACGCGGGTCATCGCGCCACCCGGGCCGGCTCTGCCGGGAGGGTCATCTCCACGCAGAACCGGCCGTCCACGAGCTCCCAGCCGAGCGTCCCACCGAGGAGCTCGGCACGGTGCCGCATCCCGGTCAGGCCGCGTCCGGGCACGACCCGACGGGCGCCGGTCGGGTTCGACGCCCGGACGGTGACCGCGTCGGGACGCCAGTCGACGCTGATCTCGGCCGTCGACCCCGGCGCGTGCCTCCCGGCGTTGGTCAGGCACTCGGTCACCACCCGGTTGACCGCGAGCCAGACGCCGGCCGGGCCGGGCCACGGCGCCCCGGTCGTCACCAGCGTGTTGGCGATGCCGCTCGCCTCGGCCCGCCGCGCCACCTCCGCCAGCCCCGCACCGGACGGACGCGCGGCGTCCACGGGCACGAGCACGCCCAGGGTCTCGCGGATCTCGCGCAGGGTGCGGTGGGCGCACTCGCGGATGGTCTCGACCGGCTGGACGGCCCGGTCCGGAGCCGATCGCAGCGCCATCGCGGCAGCCTCGGCCTGGATGGAGATCAGGGTGAGCTCGTGGCCGACGACGTCGTGGAGCTCCTGCGCGATCCTCGCCCGCTCCGCGGCGACGGCGGCCTCCTCCGCGTGGGCGCGCTCGGCGTCCAGCTCCTCGGTGAGCCGCGCGAGGGCGGCGTTGCGGGCCCGTTCCCGCGCGACCACCTGGCCGGCGAGGACTGGCGCGACGACGACGAGCACCGCGCCGACCGCGGCGACCGGCTGCTCGGGGCCGAGGAGCGTGCCGACGACGCTGACCACCACGGCCCACGCGGTCACCGCGGCGGTGACGGCGCGCGAGCCGGGCCACGCCCCGAGGGCGTAGAACACGAGGACGACGCTGATGAAGCCCAGGACGGGGTAGCCGTCGGTCGGGACGATCCAGAACGCGCTGGAGACCAGCGCCGCCTCGACCGGGCGGATCCGCCGCCAGGCGACCGGGACGGTCGACCCGAGGACGAACACCACGCCGACCAGCCGCGGCGCGAACGGGACGACGAGGGCCTGCGCCAGGCCGGCCGCGACGAGGACGGCGGCCGGGACGGCGTCGTGGCGCCAGCGGCGGTCGTCGGTGAGCACGGTCCGAGGTTAAGGGCGTCGGAGGCCTCCTCGCGTCAACCCGTGGGCTGATCGCCGGGCGAGCCGAGGGCTGACGCAGGAGCAGCCCGCCGGTCGATGTGGCCGGGGTGGCGCCGTACCTAGCGTCGACCTCGTTCACCGACCCGCCTCCCCGAAGGGAATCCCCCATGTCCACCACCATCGACAGCCCGGCACGCGCCACCGGAGGCGCGATCGACGCCACCCGGCTCAGCACCCGCTTCGGCGTCGCGTACGCCGTCTGCCAGCTCCTCACCCTGGTCGGCTTCTCGATCTTCGTCCTGCCGCACGCCGGGTCCCCGAGCGACTCCGCGCTCGAGCGGGGGCACCGCGTCGACGACGCGAGCGAGATCTACCGCGTCGCCAACTACCTGTTCGTCGTCTCGGGCGCGCTGCTCGTCGGCTTCCTCGGCGCGGTGAGCACCCGGCTGCGCCGGATCGACGCCTCCGGGACGCTCGCCGCGGTCGCGCTCGCCGCCGGCACCCTGCTCGGCGTGATCTGGCCGCTCGCGGGCGTGCTCCACGACGTGGCGCTGGACGCCGCGGCGGACGGCGCCGACCTCCGCCTGCTCGGCGCGTGGGACGCGGTCGCGCCGTACTCCCTCGCGTTCTCGGCCCTGCCCCGGTTGTTCTTCGTCGGTGCCATCGTGCTGGGCCTGCGCGCCGCCGGTACGTCCCCGTGGCTGGTCCGCACCGGCTGCGTGCTGCTCGTGCTCAGCGCGATCGGCAGCGCCACCCTCGTCGCCGGCGCCCTGTTCCCCCTGCTCGCCCTCGGCACGCTCGGCTACGAGCTGTGGGTCGGCGCCGTCGCCTGGCACTGGCTGCGCGGTGGCCGGGGCGAGGGGTAACTCGGTGTTCGGTTCGCTCCCACGTAGTGGTCCTCACACCGAGTTACAGCTGGTTCCCGCCCGCCGTCACACCACCACGTTCTCCAGCATCTCGGTGACCAGCGCCGCGATGGGGGAGCGCTCGGAGCGGGTGAGGGTGACGTGGGCGAAGAGCGGGTGGCCCTTGAGCTTCTCCACCACCGCGACGACGCCGTCGTGGCGGCCGACGCGCAGGTTGTCGCGCTGGGCCACGTCGTGGGTGAGCACGACCTTGGAGTTGGCGCCGATCCGCGACAGCACGGTCAGCAGCACGTTGCGCTCCAGCGACTGCGCCTCGTCGACGATCACGAACGAGTCGTGCAGCGACCGGCCGCGGATGTGGGTCAGCGGCAGCACCTCGAGCATGCCGCGGTCGAGGACCTCGTCGATCACGTCGCGGGAGGTCAGCGCGCCGAGGGTGTCGAAGACCGCCTGCCCCCAGGGCGACATCTTCTCCGACTCGGTGCCGGGCAGGTAGCCGAGCTCCTGGCCGCCGACGGCGAAGAGCGGACGGAAGACGACGACCTTCTTGTGCTGCTGCCGCTCCATCACCGCCTCCAGGCCGGCGCACAGCGCGAGGGCGGACTTGCCGGTGCCGGCGCGGCCGCCGAGCGAGACGATGCCGACCTCGGGGTCGAGCAGCGTCTCGAGCGCGATGCGCTGCTCGGCGCTGCGGCCGTGGATGCCGAACGCCTCGCGGTCGCCGCGGACCAGGTGGACGAGCTTGTCGGGACCCACCCGGCCGAGGGCGGTGCCGCGCTCGGAGAGCAGGACCAGACCGGTGTGGCAGGGCAGGTCGCGCGCGTCGGCGAGGTCGACGGTGCCGTCGTCGTAGAGCTCGTCGAGGTCGGCGGCCGCCACCTCGAGCTCGGCCATGCCGGTGTAGCCGGTGTCGGAGTCGGAGATCGCCTCGCCCCGGTACTCCTCGGCGTCCAGCCCGACCGCGGACGCCTTGATCCGCAGGGGGAGGTCCTTGGAGACCAGGGTGACGTCGTGGCCCTCGTTCGCCAGGTTGCGGGCGACGGCGAGGATCCGGGTGTCGTTGTCGCCCAGCCGGAAGCCGGACGGGAGCGACGCGGCGTCGGTGTGGTTGAGCTCCACCCGCACGCTCCCGCCGTCGTCGCCGACGGGGACCGGGGTGTCGAGGCGGCCGTGGCTGACGCGCATCTCGTCCAGCATCCGCAGGGCACCGCGGGCGAAGTAGCCCAGCTCGGGGTGGTGCCGCTTGCCCTCCAGCTCGGTGATCACGACCACCGGCAGCACGACCTCGTGCTCGGCGAACCGGCGGAGCGCGCCGGGGTCGGCGAGCAGGACGCTGGTGTCGAGGACGTAGGTGCGCCGCTTCTTCCTGGCGCGTGATCCGGACGTGGTGCGGGACGGGGACTTGGCCTGGCGTGTTGTTGCCACGACTTCACCTCACCGACCGCACGCGACACCCGCGCCCGGTCCTCTACTGATCAGCGGTGGACCGGGAGGCGACGGCGCGATCGGGACGGAGTGTCCGGTCTCGCGTGCCTGCCCGAACGCCGGGGTGCCGGCGCCTCTCCACCCGGTCCGGGCCAGCGCAGGTCCTGCCCTGCTCCCGGTGGGCTTTCGAGTCGTGGTTCACGAACGGGCCTCCAGATGTAGCGGGCTTCCCCACCCGCCATTGACTCGGAAGGTACGCCGCCGCACCCCACCCGCAGGGCGACACGCCCGAACGGGTGGGTGAACGGCGAGTGCCAGAATCGGGCCGTGCACCCGCTGGACCTCTGGGACTTCGACGACGCCGCCGGCTCCGAGCAGCGGTTCCGTGCCGCGGCGGACGCCGCCGCCGATCCGGAGCGGGCGGTCATGCTGACCCAGCTCGCGCGGGCGCTCGGCCTGCAGGAGCGGTACGACGAGGGCTTCGCGGTCCTCGACGACCTTCCGCCGGCCGGGGGCGAGGTCGGCGTACGGATCGACCTGGAGCGCGGGCGCCTCCTCCGGTCCAGCGGCGCCCCGGAGTCCGCCGTCGACCACTTCCGGTCCGCTGCGGCAGCCGCGAGCGAGCAGGGCCTCGAGGAGCTCCACGTCGACGCGCTGCACATGCTCGTCCTCGTGGCCGATCCGGCCGACCAGGCGGCGCTGTCGGAGCAGGCGCTGGCGGTTGCCCGGGCGAGCAGTGACCAGCGGGCCAGGGACTGGGACGCCTCGCTCCTCACCAACCTCGGGATGACCTACGCCGACCGCGGCGACTTCGCCGAGGCGCTGGGGGTCTTCGAGGAGGCACTTGCGGCGCGGGAACGGATCGGGGACGACGCGAGGACCCGGGTGGCCCGCTGGATGGTCGCCTGGGCGCTGCGCAACCTCGGCCGGACCGACGAGGCGCTCGCGATGCAGACCGCGCTCAAGGCGGAGCTCGACGCCATCGGCGAGGTCGACCCCTACGTCGACGAGGAGCTCGCCACCCTCACCGGCGGCGGTAGCACAGGTCCGTGATCGTCCGCCCGGCCGCGACGCCCTTGCGCTCGAACTTCGTGACCGGCCGCTCGGCCCACCGCTCGACCACGCCGCCCTCGAGGCCGGGCTCGGCGCCGAGGACCTCGACCATCTGCTCGGCGTACGCCGCCCAGTCGGTCGCCAGCCGCCAGAGCCCGCCGGGCCGGAGCCGGCTGGCCGCCAGCGCCGCGAACGCCGGCGTCACCAGGCGACGCTTCTGGTGCCGCGTCTTGTGCCACGGGTCCGGGAAGAACGTCCACAGCTCGGCGACGCTGCCGGGAGCGAGCAGGTGCTCCACCGACCAGACCGCGTCGACGCCGCAGTAGCGGACGTTGGTCGCCCCCGCCTCGGCGACCAGTCGCAGCCCGGAGGCCACCCCCGGGCGCCAGACCTCGAAGGCGAGCACGTCGTACGCCGGCCGCGCGGCCGCGAGCGCCGCGGTGGCCTCGCCGACGCCCGAGCCGATCTCGACGATCAGCCCGTCGCGGTCCTCGGGCCCGCGCCCGAACCAGGTGTCCAACGAGAAGCCGGGCTGGTCCACGGCCTCGTCGGGAATCACCCACGCCTCGTGGTGCTCGTCCCACGCGGCCTGCTGATGCGGCGAGAACCGGCTGCCGCGCCGGGAGTAGGTCAGCACCTCGCGGACCCGGCGCCCGTCCTCGGTCAGCCGCTGGTGCGGCCGGGCGGGGGGCACGCGGTGGTCGGACATGCGGCCATTGTCCCGTGCAGCCGTGTCCCGCCGGGCAGCCGGGGCGCTCAGGAGGACGAGACCGAGGCGCCCAGGACCGCGATGATGATGACGAAGTAGACGACGAAGAACAGCACGCCGAGGATCAGCAGCACGCTGCCGACGATGCCGAGCACCCAGCCGACCGTGATGCCCGTCGACGGCCCGTAGGTACCCGGCGGCGCGGCCGCGATCTCCTTGCGGGCCCTGCTGCCCATCACCCACGCGAACGGCGCGCACACCTGGCACAGCACCAGCCCGAGGATCCCCAGGATCATGATGGTCGTCGTCTGCGGGTGGTCCGCGGCGGGCGGCGGGTAGCCGTAGCCCGGGTAGCCGGGGCTCGGCGGGTAGGGCCCACCCCCGTAGGGGCCGTTCGGTGGCGGCTGGCTCATGCCGTGATCATCGCCGAGTCGGCCCATCTCTGCACGCGTACGACGTCGAGTCGGCCCATCTCTGCACGCTCCGGGCGGTTGCGGGCCGGGCGCTGCGGGCGGGGATCGCCGAGTCGGCGCAAACTTCGCGGGGCTCGCTGCGCTCGCGGCGGCAGTTTCCGCCGACTCGGCTCGGAAGCACTCGCGAGGCTGATCCAACGACGACGCCCCCCGGAGCCTTCGGCTCCGGGGGGCGTCGCGTTGGATCAGTCGATCAGTCGATCACTTGGTGATCTTCGTGACCCGACCGGCGCCGACGGTGCGGCCACCCTCGCGGATCGCGAACCGGAGACCCTCCTCCATGGCGATCGGCTGGATCAGCTCGACCGACATCTCGGTGTTGTCGCCCGGCATGACCATCTCGGTGCCCTCGGGGAGGGTCACCACGCCGGTCACGTCCGTGGTCCGGAAGTAGAACTGCGGACGGTAGTTGTTGAAGAACGGCGTGTGCCGGCCACCCTCGTCCTTGGACAGGATGTAGACCGAGGCCTCGAAGTTGGTGTGCGGGGTCGTGGTGCCCGGCTTGATGACCACCATGCCTCGCTCGACGTCCTCACGCTTCGTGCCACGGAGCAGCAGACCGACGTTCTCACCGGCCTGGCCCTCGTCGAGCAGCTTGCGGAACATCTCGACGCCGGTGACCGTCGACTTCTGCGAGCCCTCGCGGATGCCGATGATCTCGACCTCCTCGTTGACCTTGACGATGCCGCGCTCGATACGGCCGGTGATGACGGTGCCACGACCGGTGATCGTGAAGACGTCCTCAACGGGCATCAGGAACGGCTTCTCGGTGTCACGCTCCGGCTGCGGGATGTACTCGTCCACCGCGCTCATCAGCTCGGCGACCGACTCGGCCCACTTCTCGTCGCCGTTCAGCGCCGGGAAGGCCGCAACGCGCACGACCGGGATGTCGTCGCCCGGGAACTCGTACTCGGAGAGCAGCTCACGGACCTCCATCTCGACGAGCTCGATGAGCTCCTCGTCGTCGACCATGTCGCACTTGTTGAGCGCGACGACGATCGCCGGGACGCCAACCTGACGCGCGAGCAGCACGTGCTCACGGGTCTGCGGCATCGGGCCGTCGGTGGCGGCGACCACGAGGATCGCACCGTCCATCTGCGCCGCGCCGGTGATCATGTTCTTGATGTAGTCGGCGTGACCGGGGCAGTCGACGTGGGCGTAGTGGCGCGCCTCGGTCTGGTACTCGATGTGCGCGATCGAGATCGTGATACCGCGCTGCCGCTCCTCGGGAGCCTTGTCGATCTGGTCGAACGGCGACGCCTCGTTGAGGTCCGGGTACTTGTCGTGCAGGACCTTCGAGATCGCCGCGGTCAGCGTGGTCTTGCCGTGGTCGATGTGACCGATCGTGCCGATGTTCACGTGCGGCTTGGTCCGCTCGAACTTCGCCTTAGCCACTGGGGCTCCTCCTGATGTGTTTTCTTACCTGACTCGTACTGGTGATGATGCCGAGGCCGTACGGCGTTACTCGCCGCGCGCCTTCTTGACGATCTCGTCGGCGACGTTCGTGGGAACCTCGGCGTACGAGTCGAACTCCATCGAGTACGAGGCCTGGCCGGAGGTCTTGGACCTCAGGTCGCCAACGTACCCGAACATCTCGGACAGCGGGACGAGGGCGTTCACGACGATGTCGCCGTGACGCTCCTCCTGCGCCCTGATCTGCCCGCGACGGCTGTTGATGTCGCCGATCACGGTGCCGAGGAAGCTCTCCGGCGTGGTGACCTCGACAGCGAACATCGGCTCCAGGAGCACCGGCTTGGCCATGCGGGCGGCCTCCTTGAAGGCCTGCAGGCCGGCGATCTTGAACGCCAGCTCCGAGGAGTCGACGTCGTGGTAGGCGCCGTCCTCGAGGGTGAACTTCACGTCGACCATCGGGTAGCCCGCGAGCACGCCGAACTCCATGGCCTCCTGACCGCCCTGGTCGACCGAGGGGATGTACTCCTTCGGCACGCGACCACCGGAGACGTTGTTGATGAACTCGTAGCCCGCACCCTGGCCGGTCTCGGGGTCGATGTTCGGCTCCAGGGAGACCACGACCTTCGCGAACTGGCCCGACCCACCGGTCTGCTTCTTGTGGGTGTAGCTGTGGTTCGCGACCTCCTTGCGGATGGTCTCGCGGTAGGCCACCTGCGGCTTGCCGACGGTCGCCTCGACGCGGAACTCGCGCTTCATCCGGTCGACCAGGATCTCGAGGTGGAGCTCGCCCATGCCGGCGATGATGGTCTGGCCGGTCTCCTCGTCGGTCTTGACGGTGAAGGTCGGGTCCTCGTCGGAGAGCCGCTGGATCGCCGTGCCGAGCTTCTCCTGGTCGCTCTTGGTCTTGGGCTCGATCGCGACCTCGATCACCGGGGCCGGGAACGTCATCGACTCGAGCACGACCTGGTTGCCGGGGTCGCTCAGCGTGTGACCGGTCTTGGTGTCCTTGAGGCCCATGACCGCCACGATCTGGCCGGCGCCGACCGACGCGATCTCCTCACGCTTGTTCGCGTGCATCTGGTAGACCTTGCCGATCCGCTCCTTGCGGCCGTTGACCGAGTTGACCACGGTTGAGCCGGCCTCGAGCTTGCCCGAGTAGACGCGGACGTAGATCAGCTTGCCGAGATGCGGGTCGGACGCGATCTTGTAGGCCAGGCCGGCGAACGGCTCGTCGTCGGACGGGCGGCGCAGGATCTCCTTGGACTCGTCGCGCGGGTCGTGACCGACGATCGCGTCGATGTCGAGGGGCGACGGCAGGAAGTTGACGACCGCGTCGAGCAGGGGCTGGACGCCCTTGTTCTTGAACGCGGTGCCGCACAGGACCGGGTTCAGCTTGTCGGCCAGGGTCGCCCGGCGGATCGCCGCGTTGAGCTCCTCGACCGTGAACTCCTCGCCCTCGAGGTACTTCTCCATGACGTCGTCGTCGGCCTCGGAGAGGGTCTCGAGCAGCTTCTCCCGGTACTCCGCGGCCTGCTCGACGAGCTCGGCCGGGATCTCCTCGACGACGTAGTCCTCGCCCATCTTCGTCTCGCCGCGCCACACGAGGGCGCGCATGCCGACCAGGTCCACGACGCCGATGAAGTCGGACTCGGAGCCGATCGGGAGCTGCAGCACCAGCGGGGTGGAGTTGAGCCGGTCGACCATCATCTGCACGCAGTTGAAGAAGTCGGCGCCGGTGCGGTCGAGCTTGTTGACGAAGCACATCCGGGGCACGGAGTACTTGTTGGCCTGGCGCCACACGGTCATCGTCTGCGGCTCGACGCCGGCCACGCCGTCGAAGACCGCCACGGCACCGTCGAGGACGCGCAGCGAGCGCTCGACCTCGGCGGTGAAGTCGACGTGCCCGGGCGTGTCGATGATGTTGATCTGGTGGTCCTTCCACCAGCAGGTCGTCGCGGCGGACGTGATCGTGATGCCGCGCTCCTGCTCCTGCTCCATCCAGTCCATCGTCGCCGCGCCCTCGTGGACCTCACCGATCTTGTAGGTGATGCCCGTGTAGAAGAGGATGCGCTCGGTGGTGGTGGTCTTGCCGGCGTCGATGTGCGCCATGATGCCGATGTTGCGGACCTTGTTGAGGTCCGTCGTGATGTCGACTGCCACGTGAGTCAGCGTTCCTTAGCTAGGGATGGACTGGTGTCGCGCGGAGCGCGCCGCCGGGCGGCGGCTCCGCGCTCGGAGATCACCAGCGGTAGTGGGCGAATGCCTTGTTGGACTCGGCCATCTTGTGCGTGTCCTCGCGCTTCTTGACGGCCGCACCGAGGCCGTTGGAGGCGTCCAGGATCTCGTTCATGAGGCGCTCGCTCATGGTCTTCTCGCGACGCTCGGCGGCGTAGCCGACCAGCCAGCGCAGCGCGAGCGTGGTGCCGCGCGTGCCCTTGACCTCGATCGGGACCTGGTAGGTCGCGCCACCGACGCGGCGGGACTTGACCTCGATCGCCGGGCGGACGTTGTCGAGCGCACGCTTGAGCGTGATGACCGGGTCGGTGCCGGTCTTGTCGCGGGTGCCCTCGAGCGCGCCGTAGACGATGCGCTGGGCGACCTGCTTCTTGCCGTCCTTGAGCACCTTGGAGACGAGCTGGCTGACCAGCTGGGACCCGTAGACGGGGTCGATGTCGATCGGCCGCTTCGGGGCCGGACCCTTGCGCGGCATTCCTACTTCTCCTTCTTGGCGCCGTAGCGGCTGCGAGCCTGCTTACGGTTCTTCACGGCCTGGGTGTCGAGCGCGCCACGGATGACCTTGTAACGGACACCGGGCAGGTCCTTCACACGACCGCCGCGGACGAGCACGATCGAGTGCTCCTGCAGGTTGTGACCCTCACCCGGGATGTAGGCGGTGACCTCGACGCCGCTGGACAGGCGCACGCGGGCGACCTTCCGGAGGGCGGAGTTCGGCTTCTTCGGGGTGGTGGTGTAGACGCGGGTGCACACACCGCGTCGCTGGGGCGAACCCTTCAGGGCAGGCGTCTTGTTCTTGGACACCTTGTCCTGGCGGCCCTTGCGGACCAACTGGTTGATGGTGGGCACCGAGTGGTTCCCTTTCTGGGTCTTCTCTCACGGCCTGGCGACCTGCCGGGCTGGGCGTGTTGCGTTGCTGCTGTCGTGCCGTTCCGGCGCACCCTGTCACCGAGCGGTTTTCGGGCACGCGCGAGGTGTCCGGGTACCCAGACACAAGCGACAAGGCTACCGGGGCGCCAGATCAGGTACCAAATCGCAGGTCTGCGGTCTCCAGCGCCACTTCCGGGCGCTCGATCCGCCTCGAGACCCACGCCCTGACCAGCAGCGCGAGCGCCACGCCCACGAGGACGAGGATACCGCCGACCTCCAAGGTCCACCGGGCGCCGAACTGCTGCCCGATCCAGCCGATCACGGGAGCGCCCAGCGGGGTGCCGCCCATCACGATCGTCATGTAGAGCGCCATCACCCGGCCGCGGAAGGCAGGGTCGCTCTCGACCTGCATGGTGGCGTTGGCCGAGTTGAGCAGCGTGATGGTGCTGAACCCGATGAGCGGGCTGAACACCATGAAGGAGACGTACGACGGGAGCAGGCCCGCCACGATCTCGGCGACCCCGAAGGCGACCGCCGCCGCGATCAGCAGGCGCACCCGGATGCGCGGACGGCGGGCGGCGAGCAGCGCCCCGCTCAGGGAGCCGATGGCCAACGCCGAGCCCAGCACGCCGTACTCCCCCGCGCCCTTGTCGAACACCTCGGTCGCCATCAGGGCCGACGTCATCTGGAAGTTCATGCCGAAGGCGCCGGCGAAGAAGACCAGCACCAGGATCATCAGCATCTTGGGCTGGCCCGCGACGTAGCGCATCCCCTCGAGCAGCAGCCCGGGCCGCCGACCCACCGGCTTGGGCGAGTGCAGGGCGCGAGCGTCCATCCGCTCGAGCTGGGCGATCACCGCGAGGTAGGACACGGCGTTCAGCAGGATGACCCAGCCGGTCGCCCTCATGCCACCGCCGAGGAGTCCGATCAGCACGCCGGCGAGCGCCGGGCCGATCAGTCGCGCGGTGTTGAAGGCCGCGGAGTTGAGGCCCACCGCGTTGGTCACGTCGTCGGTGCCCACCATCTCGGAGACGAACGACTGCCGTGCGGGCGCGTCGAAGGCGGCGCCGATGCCGAACGCGAACGCGATCGCGTAGACGTGCCAGGTGTGGACGGCGCCGAGGGCCGCGACGACGCCCAGCGCGAGCGCGGCGACGGCCATCATGGCCTGGGTGATCTGCAGCAGCCGGCGCTTCGGGAACCGGTCGGCGACGACGCCCGCGTAGGGCGAGAGCAGCAGGATCGGGAGGAACTGCAGGCCGGTGGTGATGCCGAGCTGGGCGCCGCCGTTGCCGGGGATGGAGAGGACGAGCCAGTCCTGGGCGACCCGCTGCATCCACGTCCCGACGTTGGAGACGATGCTGCCGGCGAGGTAGAGCCGGTAGTTGTGGTGGGCGAGGGATCGGAACGTGGGGCTCGTGGTTGCTCCTTCGTGGTCGGTCGGCGGTCAGTCGGACTCGGCCAGCCGCTGCAGCAGCGGCGCGGCCTTGCGGAGGGTCTCCCGCTCGTCGCTCGTCAGGCCGTCGAGGCGGCGAGCGAGCCAGGCGTCGCGGCGGGCACGGTCGGCCAGCACGGTGGCCCGGCCGGCGTCGGTGAGGGCGACGACGACCTGCCGCCCGTCGTCGGGATGTGCCCGGCGCTCGACGTACTCCCCCTCGGCGAGGCAGTTGACCGTGCGGGTCATGCTGGGCGGCTGCACGCGCTCGCGGGCGGCGAGCGCCCCGATCGTCATGTCGCCGTTGCGCAGCAGGCCGGCCAGGACCGCCATCTGGGTGAGGCTCAGCTCGTTGGCCGGGTCCCGCTCCAACGCGAGTCGGCGGCGCAGCCGCATCACGGCCAGCCGCAGCTCGGCGGCGAGCCCGACGGTACGCGTGGCCTGGGTCGTCATGTCTTTAGCATAACTCATTAGTCACGCTAAGCATTCCCCCTGAGGAAGGCCCCGGGACCACGCCCCGGGGCCTCCGCTCAGGTGAGCACCGCGGTGATCGGGTGGATCGCGAAGTAGACGACGAAGAGGATCGCCACCACCCACATCAGCGGGTGGATCTCGCCGATCTTGCCGCGGATCACCTTGATCAGCGTGAAGGCGATGAACCCCGCGCCGATGCCGACCGAGATCGAGTAGGTGAACGGCATCAGCACGATCGTCAGGAACGCCGGCACGGCGATCTCGAGGTCCTCCCAGTCGATGCCGCGGACCTGCTGCATCATCAGGAAGCCGACGAGCACGAGGGCCGGCACGGCGGCCTCGCTCGGGATGATCGCCACGAGCGGCGCGAGGAAGATCGAGAGCAGGAACAACACGCCGGTGACGACCGACGCCAGGCCGGTGCGCGCGCCCTCGCCGACGCCCGAGGCCGACTCGATGTAGGACGTGTTCGAGGAGACGCCGGCGGCACCGCCCGCGGCGGCCGCGAGGGAGTCGACGATCAGGATCCGCTGGGCGTTCGGCGGCACGCCCTCCTCGTCGAGCAGGCCCGCCTCGGCGCCGATCGCCGTCATCGTGCCCATGGTGTCGAAGAAGTCGGCGAGCAGCAGGGTGAAGACCAGCAGGATCCCGGTCACCACGCCGGCCTTGTCGAAGGAGTCGAGCAGGTTGAAGTGGAAGACGGTGGCGAAGTCCGGGTTGTCCACGATCTTGTCCGGCCACTGCGGGACGTTGAGGCTCCAGCCGGTCGCCGAGGCCTGCGACGAGCCGAGGTCGCCGATCGACTCCACGATGATCGCGAGGATCGTCGTGACCAGGATCGAGATCAGGATGGCGCCCTTGACCTTGCGCACCCACAGCACCACGACGAGCGCCAGGCCGAAGGCGAACACCGCGGCCGGCCAGCCGGCGAGCTGACCGGTGGGACCGAGCTGGACGGGCACCGTCGTGTGCGCGACGTCGGGGATCCGGCGGACCCAGCCGGCGTCCACGAAGCCGATCAGTGCGATGAACAGGCCGATGCCGACCGAGATCGCGACCTTGAGCTGCGCCGGCACCGCGTGGAAGACCGCCTTGCGGAACCCGGTCAGGACCAGCACGAGGATGATCACGCCCTCGAGCACGACCAATCCCATCGCGTCGGCCCAGGTCATCTGGGAGGCGACCGAGACCGCCAGGAACGCGTTGAGACCGAGCCCGGTGGCGAGGGCGAGCGGGTAGTTCGCCACGACGCCCATCAGGATCGTCATGATGCCGGCGACCAGGGAGGTCGCGGCGGCGATCGCAGCGAGGTTCGAGCCGTCACCGGTCCCACCGCCGAGGAAGTGGCCGTCGCCGTCCGGTGCGAACCCCAGGATCAGGGGGTTCAGCACGATGATGTAGGCCATCGTGAAGAAGGTGACCAGACCGCCTCGGATCTCGCGGCCCACGGTCGACCCGCGCTCGTGGATCCGGAAGAAGCGGTCGACGACGTTCTGCTGGGTGGCAGCCTGGGAGCTCACGAATCGGCAGCATGGCACAGCGCGCACCTGATCGGTGGGCACCGCGCTGAGCGGGGGTAGCGTGACCTCGTGGACCTCCGCGACGAGCAGCCGATGAAGCACGAGATCGGCAACCGGACCTACCTGCTGGCGCCGGTCGAGCCGCTCGACGTCGACGGGGTGCGCACGGTCCAGGTCGGCACCGCGCTGTTCGCGATCGCGTTCGTCGCCCTGCTGCCGTTCTACGGCAAGCTCGAGGAGTCCGGCCGCCTCTGGCTGCTGTGGATGTGCCTGGCCGGGGTGGGCCTCGGGCTGCTCGGCGCGGAGTACTGCAAGCGCCGCCGCATCGTTCGTGCCGCCCGCGAGGCGGGGACGACCCAGGACTCCTAGAAGAGCTCGAGGTCGTCGGCGGTCATCGTGTCGATGACCGGGGGCGCCGGCGGCACCGGCTGCTGCCGCTTGCTGAGCCGCACCTCCGAGTGCGCGCCGCAGCCGTGGTCGAAGGAGACCACGCGGCCGTCGTCGTTGGCGTCGGCGTTGGCGCAGACGCCGAACAGCTCCGAGAGCGGCCCGGCGAGCCGGACCAGGAAGCCGCAGCTGCTGCAGTGGTCGGGCGCGGACTTCGCGATCGGCGAGTCGGGCCCGCCGTCGCCGTCGTACCACCGCTCGGCTGCCAGGTCGCGGCCCTCCGGCGACAGGGTGCGGACCCGGCCGAGGCCGAGGTCCTTGGCCACGGTGCGGATCTGGGCCTTGGCGTCGGCGTCGAGCGGGTCGTCGCCGAAGGAGTACGTCGGGACCAGCCGCGGGTCGTCGTCGGAGACGGGGAGCAGGTCGCCGGGCGAGAGGTCGCCGGACTTGATCCGCTCGCGGTAGGGCACCCACGCCGGGGCGACGATCGCCTCGTCACCGGGCAGGAGCACGACCTCGTCGACGGTGACCCGCTTCTGCCGGGACGCCCGGGTCAGGGTGACGGCCCAGTGCCAGCCGACGTAGCCGCGACGGGTGCACGCGAACCGGTGGGTGACGACCCGGAGGCCGTCGAGCTCGTGGCCGAGGTAGTCGCCGACGTCCTCGGCCGGCACGTCCTCGAGCAGCGCGGCACGCGCCTGGTCGACCGCGTCGGCGGTCGCAGCGTCGGTCAGCTTGCGCACGAGGGTGGTGGGCACGGGCACATCGTCCCTCATCGGCGCCGCATTCGTCACACCGTCCCGCAGGTTGTGGGCATCGAGGTGGTCGGACGGGGCAAGATAGCCGGGTGACGACCGACCCCCCGGAGACGCCGACGGCCGAGCCGCCGCAGCAGGCGGACGGAGGTGGGAACGCGGCTGCGAACGGCGCCCGCGCGGTCTTCCGAGGAGTCGGTCGGTTCGGCCGGTTCACGCTCGGCCAGGCGCGCAAGGCCGCGGGCGCCCAAGGGGCCGAGCGCTCCGGGCTCAACCGGCTGATCGAGCTGCACGCGACCAGCGCCGCCGGCGACGCGGCGGTGACGATCGCCCTCGCCGGCACGGTGTTCTTCGCCGGGGCGACCAGCGACGCGCGCGACAAGGTCGCGCTGTTCCTGGGCCTGACCATGCTGCCGTTCGCGATCGTCGCGCCGCTGATCGGCCCGTTCCTCGACCGGTTCAGCTACGGCCGCCGCTGGGCGATCGGCGCCACCTTCGCGATCCGCGGCTTCCTCTGCTGGGTCCTGGCGGGCGCGATCGCCGGCCACTCGCTCTGGTTCTATCCCGCCGCGCTCGGCGTGCTCGTCTCCTCCAAGGCGTACGGCGTCGCGCGCGCCTCCGCCGTACCCCGCCTGATCCCCGACGGCATGACGCTCGTCAAGGCCAACGGCCGGGTCTCCCTCGCGGGCGTCGTGGGAGCGAGTGTCTCCGCCCCGCTCGCCGGCCTCGCCGCGTTCTTCGGCCCCGAGTGGGTGCTGCGCTATGCGTTCGTGGTCTTCGCGGCCGGCACGGTCCTCGCGATCCTGCTGCCGGCCAAGATCGACTCCACGTCCGGCGAGCAGCCGGTCAGCGGCAAGCACCCGGTCAACGGCGGCAAGCGCGGCACCGGCATCCCGGCCGACGTCGCCTTCGCACTCCGCGCGAACTGCGGCCCGCGCTGGCTCTCCGGCTTCCTCACCATGTACATGGCCTTCCTGCTGCGCGCCAAGCCGATCCCCGGCTGGGAGGACCGCACGACGCTGCTGATCGGCCTGGTCATCGGCGCCGCCGGCCTCGGCAACACCCTCGGCATCGTCTTCGCCTCGCTCGCCAAGAAGATCTCCCCGGCCCTCACGGTCGTCGTCGCCCTGCTGGCCGACATCGCCCTGGTCGTCGTCGCGGCCGTCTTCTACAGCCTGATCCCGCTGGTCGCCCTCGGCCTGACCGCCGGCCTCACGCAGTACCTCGCCAAGGTCTCCCTCGACTCCACCATCCAGACCGGCGTCCCGCCCACCGCCCACGCCAGCGCCTTCGCG
This sequence comes from Nocardioides panacisoli, assembly GCF_039537325.1. Taxonomy (GTDB): domain Bacteria; phylum Actinomycetota; class Actinomycetes; order Propionibacteriales; family Nocardioidaceae; genus Nocardioides; species Nocardioides panacisoli. Next base: position 15,107 of record NZ_BAABAH010000005.1, on the reverse strand, counting down.
CGCGGCGACACCACCCTCCAGCTCGCCTGGGTCGTCGGCGGCTTCGTCGGCATCGCCATGCCCTGGTGGCCGCACGTCGGCCTCACCGTCGCCGCCGTCGTCCTCTCGGCCTGGGCGCTCTTCGTCCTCAGCCGGCGGCCGAAGAAGCTGGACCGGAAGGCCGCCGCGGCTCAGGCCGCGGCTCCGCCCTCCCCGAGCCGGGCCTGACTCAGAGCTCGAGCTCGTCCGCCAGCGCTCGCAGCAGCTTGGCCACCGGCTGCGCCGTACGCCGATCGGGGTGCCGGCCGTGCCGGTAGGCCTCGCCGACCCCGTCGAGCAGCCGGATCAGGTCCTCGACGATCGGGACCATCTCCTCGGGCTTCTTCCGCTTCGCCGCGGCCAGGCTGCGTGAGACCGACGCGGGAGCGTCGAGCACCTTGACCTGCAGCGCCTGGTCACCCCGGCGTCCCTGGGCGATGCCGAACTCGACGCGGGTACCGGGCTTGAGCGTGGTGACGCCCTCGGGCAGCGCGTCGGAGTGGACGTAGACGTCCGGCCCGTCGGACTGGGAGAGGAACCCGAAGCCCTTCGCCGCGTCGAACCACTTCACCTTGCCAGTCGGCACCGACTCGCCCTCTCTCGTCATGTCCACGGCCCGTTCCGCAGCCGGCCGCCCATGCTAGGCGATCGCGAACAGCGCGAGCCAACGGCATTCCCCGCCGGCGGGGATCCTCCACAGCCCCGCGGCCGAGCTTGGGTGCGGGTCGTGCCCATGGGCCACAATGGACGGTTCCGAGACAAAGGAGGGGGCGGGATGGCGCGCACTCGTGGCAGAGGCGTCGTGGCCGGGGCGTCGGCCCTGGCGCTGCTCGGCTGCTCGCTGCTGGCCGCCGTCTCCCCCACCTACGCCGGCACGGCGGCCCGCGAGGTGGGCGGTCCGGCGGTCTACCTGGTCACCCTCGAGGGCCCCGGCACCGCCGGCCGACCGGGGCCGCCCGCGGCCAGCGCGACCGCGATGATCTCGGCCCAGGACGACGTGCTCGCCTCCGTCGACGCGGGCGAGCCGCTCTACCGCTGGACGACGGCCCTCAACGGCTTCGCGGTCGAGCTCGACCCCCTGCAGGCCGACCGGCTGGACGACGACCCCGAGGTCGCGCTGGTCGAGCGTGACCGGGTGCTGCCGCTCGCGAGCACCTCAGCCCACCGCGCCCTCGCGGTCCCGCGGACATCGCCGCACCGCCCCGGCTCGGGAGGCGCGGGCACCGTGATCGGCCTGGTCGACACGGGCATCGCCCCGGACAACCCGGCGTTCCGCGTCGCGGCGGGCCTGGGCCCGAGCCCCCGCGGCTTCCAGGGCTCGTGCGCCGACGCACCGGACGACCCGGGCTGGGACGCGGACTCGTGCAACGCCAAGGTGGTCGCGGGTCAGTACTTCGTCGCCGGCTACGGCACCGACGCTCTCCGCTCGGCAGCCGTGCTCTCGCCCTACGACACCGATGGTCACGGCACCGAGATGGCGTCGATCGCGGCCGGCGCTCCGGACGTGCGGGTGCGCGCGCACGGCCACCGGCTCGGACGCTTCTCCGGAGTTGCGCCGCGGGCGCGGATCGCGGCCTACAAGGCGTGCTGGAGCGCTCCGGACCCCGACGACGACGGCTGCGCGGCGGCCGACGTCGTCGCGGCGATCGACCGGGCGACCGCGGACGGCGTCGACGTGCTGAACCTCTCGATCGGCGGCCGCGCCGAGATCGACACCGTCGAGCGGGCGCTGCTCGGCGCCGCCGAGGGGGGCATCGTAGTGACCGCCGCGGCCGGCAACACCGGTGACCGTGCCTACGCCGCGCACCCGTCGCCGTGGGTGGTGACCGTCGGTGCGTCGCACGCCGCCGAGCGCGTCGGCGAGGTCCTCGCGGCCGGCGGACCGCGGCTGCGCGGTGCGTCCTCGACGGTCGACCGCGTCGGGGGACGGCTGGTGCTGGGCGCCGACCTGCGGGCCCGGGGCGCCGAGCGCGCGGCTGCCCGGCACTGCCTGCCCGGCAGCCTGGACGCCGGGCGCACGGACGGCGTCGTCGTCGTGTGTGCCCGCGGTGAGGGCCCCCGGGTGGACAAGTCGCGGACCGTCGACCTCGCGGGCGGCGCGGGCATGGTCCTCGTCAACACGCGGCAGGGCTCGGTCGACGCCGACCTGCACTCGGTGCCGACGGTCCACCTCGCCGCTCCGGAGGGCCACCGGCTGCTCGCCTGGGCACGCCGGGCCGACCGTCGCGGTGAGCCGGCGCGCGTGCGCCTGCTGCCCGGCGGCGTCGAGCAGGGGCCTGACCGGGTCGCCGCGTTCAGCCCGTCCGGCGACCCGACGTCGACGGTGCTCAAGCCGGACGTGGTCGCACCCGGCACCGAGGTGGTGGCCGCGACCCCCGCGGGGTGGGACCTGGTCTCGGGCACGTCGGCGGCCGCCGCGAGGGTCGCCGGCGCCGCGGCGGTGCTGCTCGGGCGTCCGGGAGCGACGGCGCCCGGCGTGCGCTCGGCGCTCGCGACCACGGCCGCACCGGTCGGCGGTCCGGGCCTCCGGTCGGGCGCGGGAGTGGCGGCGGTCGGCGAAGCCGATCCGGGCCTGGCGTTCCTCGTCCCGCCGCGGAGCTACCGCGCGTGGCTCGTCGGTGAGCGCGCCGACCTCGACCTGCCGCAGGTCCTCCTCGCGGACGGCAGGCTGCGCGCTCGCCGCACGATCACGAACACGAGCGACCACACGGTCGTGCTGACGGCGCACCCGAGCGGCTTCCACGACGGCGTGCAGGTCTCGCCCGAGTGGGCACGCCTGGAGGCCGGCGACCGGTTCACCTTCCGGATCTCCGCAGCTGCGGCGCCGACGGCCACCGACGACGGCGTGGTCGAGTGGCACGAGGGCTCGGCGACCGTCGTCCGGATCCCGGTCGTCGTGACCCGCTGACCTGTCTCAGGGGGCGTGCCGGGCCACCCGGCTGACCTTCATCGTCCGGTCGCCGAACCGCACGACGTCGCCGTCGAGCAGGGTGCTCGGCCGACCCGGTGCCAGCGGCTTGGAGAGCCCCTGGCGGACGACGAAGGACCCGTTGGTCGAGCCGCGGTCCATCACGACCAGCGCGCCGTCGGGCGCGACCTGGAACTGGGCGTGGGTCTTGGACAGCGACATGTCGGTCGACGGGAGCGGCACGACCTGCTGGACCGGCTCCCCCGGCCGCGGCTCGGGCCGGCGCCCGACCAGGGTCAGGCCGAGCACCTCGAACCGCTCGCCGGTGTCGAAGGCGACGGCCCACCGGACGCCCGTCGCGTCCGGCCGGCTCACGTGCGTCGGGGTCGCCGGGACCGGCGGTGGCGGCGGTGTCGTCGGTGCCGTCGGTGCCGTCGGTGTCGTCGGTGCGACCGGCGCCGCGGGCGGGGTGGTCGCACCGGGCGGCACAGCCGGCGGGGGTGCGGCCGGCTCGCCGGCTGACGCCGGCCGGGACGCGGGTGCCGGCAGCAGCCGCATCGCGGTCAGGTTGACCAGCTGCTGAGGCGCATCTTCGACGGGGGCGGCCTCGACCGGCCGCGGTCGCACGTCGACGACCACCGCGTGGCTGCGCCGGTCGTGCAGCCCGCGCCGCCGTTGCTCGGGGTCCATGGCGGCGGTCCAGCCGAGTGTCGCGGCGCCGAGGCACAGCGTCGGCAGGCCGGCGACGCCGAGGACCAGCACCCGGACCATCGCGGCGCCGACGCCGATCGGCCGGCCGTCGACCTCCCGGACCACGCGCAGGCCGAGCATCGCCTTGGCGGGCGTCAGGCCGGTCGTACCGAGCACCACGGCCGTCACCAGGCCCAGCACCACGTCGGCGCCGGCGAACACCAGCACCGTGACCAGGGTCGACGTACCGGCGAGGGCCCAGGCGGCGTACGCGACGGCCGCGGAGAGCCCCCAGCCCAGGATCCGGTCGATCGCGAACGCCGTGCACCGGCGGTCGAGGTCGGCGACGGGCAGGTCGACCGCACCGGAGGGAGGGGTGGATGACATCGGCTCAGTCCCGAGAGCAGGCCGGGTCAGGGACGCGTGACTTGGATGGTGATGCCGTCGCCGAGGTTGATGATCGCGCCGGGGATCAGCTGTACGGCGATGCCGGGCTTGAGGTCCTCGGGCCCGAGGCCGGGCTGCACCAGGACCGTGCCGTTGGTCGAGCCCATGTCGGTGACCACGGCCGAGCCGTGGTCGGCGCCGGTGCCGGGACGCACCTCGACGTGGGTCGCGGAGATCTCGTGCAGCCGGCTCGGGACCGAGACCAGCAGCGGCTGCTCCGTCGAGGAGAACCGCCGGGCCTCGGGGGCGCGGCCGATCAGGATGACGCGGTCGACGACGACGTTCTGGCCGTCGGAGATCATCAGGTTCGCCACCGGCTGGGTGACGGGGGGCGCCGGCGGCTGACCCGGGATGCCGGGTGGGGGCGGCACCTGGCCGTGGTCCGCTCCCCCGACGGTGAGCCCGTCGTGGTCGGTGTCGGGTGCCGGGGGCGGCGGCGGGAACCCGCCGACGGGCTCCCACGAGCCGATGCCGAGCGGGGGCGGGGTCGACGGCCCGTCGACCGGCGGCGGCGGGTAGGCCGGCGCGGGGGGCTCGTCGGCGGCGGGCGCGTCGGGGACGGACGCCTCAGGGGCTGGCTCCTCGACCGCGGGCTCCTCGACCGGAGCGGCCTCCGGTGCCGGTGCGTCCTCGGGCACGGGCGGCGCGGCGGTCTCGGCCGGCGGGTCCCACGGCGTCACCCAGTTGCTGGGCGCGGGTTCCTGCGGCGGCATCGGGTCGGTGAGCGGGTCGGCACCGAGCGGCGGCGGCAGCTCGAGCTCGCTGGCGGCCAGCGAGGTGTCCGGGGAGACCGGCGGCATCTGCTCGGTCGGCTGCAGGTCGAGCCCCGGATCGGCGGCGGGAGCGTCGTCGGCCGGAACGTCGTCGGCCGGTGCGTCGTCGGCCGGTACGTCGGCCGGTAGGTCCGCGGCGGGCACATCCATCGGCGCCGGTTCGGCGCTCGGGGTGACCACCGGGATCGGGGCGTCCGCGCCGACGACGTCGGTGCCCGGGAGCGCGACGGCCGCGTCGTCGGACGGCTCGGCCTCCGCGACCGGCCCGGCCGCTCCGACCGGCTCGGCCTGGGCCTCGAAGACCGGCGGGGTCTCGCCGACGGCGGCCTCGACCTCCTCGGCGGTCTCGGGCTCGACCACGCCGGCGGCACCGGAGGCGACGGCCGGCCGGTCGACCCGGCCGACGCGCACCAGGCCGGTGGTGATCGGGAAGTGCACGTCGTCGCTGGAGTCGGCGCCGACCTCGATCCGGACGCCGGTGACGCCGTCGACGCTCTGCTCGACCCACGTGGCGCTCGCGCTGCCGTCGAGGGCGACCTCGCCGTCACCGGTCGCCAGCACCACCGTGACGTCCGCGCCCCGCAGCAGGACCCGGGTGGGCCCGCCCTCGGCGCCGAGCAGGACGAAACCGGGCAGCGAGCTCAGCCCGGTCGCGAGCAGCCCGTCGAGCACCTGGTCGAACCCGCCGCCCTCGTCGACCGTCGCCCAGACGCGGATCACCCGCTCGCGCTCGGACTCCGGCAGCAGCACGGTCACCTGCGGCCCGAAGACGGCGAACCACGACCCGGCCTGGTAGGACCACCCGGAACTCGTGCTCATCTCGCTCATGGGAGTGCTCCCAACTTCTGCTCCAGACTCACGCGCTGCGCATCGGAGTCGTACGGGGTGTCGTCACCCAATCCCACCACATCCACGACGACCGCGGTCGCGTTGTCACGACCTCCGGCCGCGACCGCCGCGCCGACGAGCTGGTCCGCCGCGTCGCGCGGGTCCTCGTGCTCCCCGAGGATCCGCGCGATCTCGGCGTCGTCGATCATCCCGCTGACGCCGTCGGAGCAGAGCAGCAGCCGCTCGGCGGAAACCAGCGGCAGCAGGAAGTAGTCGGCCTCGCCGCTCGCGGTCCCCCCGAGCGCGCGGGTGATCACGTGCCGCTCGGGGTGCTCTGCGGCCGCCGACGGGCTGATCCGGCCGGCGTCGATCAGCTCCTGGACGATGCTGTGGTCGACGCTCACCTGGTCGAGCACGCCGTCGGTGAACCGGTAGATCCGCGAGTCACCGACGTTCGCGAGCAGCCAGCGCGGGCCGTCCTCCTGCTCGACGAGGAGCGCGGCCACGACGGTGCTGCCGGAGGAGCTGGTGGGCCGCTCGGAGGGGTCGCCGTGCTCGGCGTCGTACTCCGCGATCCGTAGCTGCGCCGCGACCAGGGTGGCGGCGACGGCCTCGGCGCCGCGCGCGGCGTCGTACCCCTGCTCGGCGAGCTTGCCGAACTCCTCGACGACGATCCGGCTCGCGACGTCGCCGTGGTCGTGCCCGCCCATGCCGTCGGCGACGACGAAGACGGGTGGTGCGACGAGGTACGCGTCCTCGTTGACCTCCCGGACCAGGCCGACGTCGGTCGCTGCGCCGGGATGGAGCTCGACCGGGATCATCGGACTACCGTGGTGCAGGTGGGGCGGACAGGCAACGACGGCGCGCAGCGCTCCGGCCACCGCTCCCTCGCCGACCAGCTGCGGTCGTGGCCCGCCGAGCGGGTCGCGCAACTCCTGACGGACCGTCCCGACCTGGCCACACCCGCCCCTCACGACTTCGGACAACTCGCCTCGCGCGCCGCCTCGAGAAGCTCGGTCGCACGCGCGATCGACATCTTGTCGCGCGGTGAGGTCTCGGTGCTAGATGCCCTCGTCGTCGCCGTCGAAACCACGCGCACGGAGATCGCGCAGACGGTGTACGCCGACCCGTCGTTCGTCGGCGCGACCGTCGACCGGCTGCTCGACCTCGCCCTGGTCTGGGAGTCGACCGAGGGCCTCCGACCGCTGAGCGCGGTCGCCGACTGCCTGACCGGCGGGACCGAGTCCGGTGTCAGCGGCCTGCGTCCCCGGTCGGCCGAGAACCGCTCGGTCGCCCGCACCGCCGAGCTGGTGGCGTCGGTCTCGCCCGGCGCCCGGCGGCTGCTGGAGCACGTCGTGGCCGAGGGAGGTACGGCGACCGCCGGCTCCGCACGCGTCGGCATCAGCCCCGGCGACGAGACCAGCCCGGCCGAGGAGCTGATCGCCCACCGCCTGCTGCTGCCGTCGGGTGACGGCCTGCTCGTCGCGCCCGGCGAGGTGGGTCTCGCCGTCCGCGGCGGCCGCACCACGACCACCCCGGTCGACGTACCGCCGGACATCGCCTGGTCGGAACGGCCGGTACGGCTCGCGACCTCGGCAGCCGCCGGAGCCGCCGCCGAGGCCGTGCGGCACGTCGAGCAGCTGCTCGAGTGGTGGGGGCACCGACCGGCAGCGGCGCTGCGCACCGGCGGGCTCGGCGTGCGCGAGCTGCGCTCCGCCGGCGAGCACCTCGGCCTCGACAACGGCGGCGCCGCACTGGTCGTGGAGACCGCCTCCGCGGCCGGGCTCGTCGCCACCCGCGCCGACGTCGACGGCAACCCGGTCTGGGTGCCCACGGACGCGTTCGACTCCTGGATGGAGCTGGACGTCGCCGGTCGTTGGGCCGTGCTCGCCCGGGCCTGGCTCGCGAGCCCCCGGCTGCCCTCGCTCGTCGGCGAGCGGGGCCCGGACGGAAAGACCTGGAACGCGTTGACGCCCGAGCTGTCCTCCGGGGTGCTGCCCGAGACCAAGCGGATGGTGCTCACCGAGCTGGCGCGCGCACCCGAGGGCAGCGGCCTGGCGACCGGCACGGGGCTGGCCTCCCTCGTCGCCCGGCTCGCCTGGCTGCGGCCGCGCCGGCCGCGCACCCGGGCGGACCTCGCGGCCTGGGCGGTGGGCGAGGCCGGGCGGCTCGGGCTGACCGGGCTGGACGCGGTGCCGTCGTACACCCGCGACCTGCTGGCCGGCGCCGACCCCGTGCCCGCCCTCGCCGCACTGCTGCCGGACCCGGTCGACCACGTGCTGATCCAGGCGGACCTCACCGCGGTCGCGCCCGGTCCGTTGCTCCCCGACATCGCCCGGTCGCTGCACCTGGTGGCCGACGTCGAGTCGCGCGGCGCCGCGACCGTCTACCGGTTCACGCCCGCGTCCATCCGCCGCGCGCTCGACGCCGGGTGGTCGGCTGCCGAGACCCACGCGTTCCTGGAGTCGGTCTCACGGACGCCCGTGCCGCAGCCCCTGAGCTACCTGGTCGACGACGCGGTGCGCTCGTTCGGGCGGCTCCGGGTGGGCGTGGCGGAGTCGTTCGTCCGGTCCGACGACGAGGCGGCGCTCGCCGAGCTGGTGCACCACCCGCGGGCCGCCGCGCTCGGTCTGCGCCGGATCGCGCCGACAGTCCTGGTCAGCACCACCCCGCCGGACATCCTGCTGCCGCGCCTGCGCGAGCTGGGCGTCGCTCCCGTCGCCGAGGCGTCCGACGGCACCGTGCGGGTCGGCGTGGTCGAGCCGCTGCGCGCCCGTGCGCCGAAGCAGCGCGTGGCCGCCGCCGAGGAGGCCCGCGCTGCCGCCCACGCCGCGGCCGCCGTACGCGCCCTCGAGGAGGGCGAGGAGGCCGCGCGCTCACGTCCGGCCACCGCCTCCTCCCCCGCCAACGCCCTGTCCGCGCTCCGCGACGCCATCGAGCGCCGCGCCGACGTGCTGATCGCCTACACCGACGACCGCGGCGTCGTCGGTGAGCGCACCGTCCGCCCGGTACGCGTCGAGGGCGGCCGGCTCACGGCGCTCGACCCGTCCGACGGCGAGGAGCGCTCGTTCCCCGTGCACCGGATCGGCCGCGTGACCCCCTCCCCCTGACGCCGAGTCGGCTCAAGCTTGAGCCGACTCGGCGTTCCGTAGACTCGTGCGGTGACCGAGGGCCCCCTGATCGTGCAGAGCGACAAGTCGCTGCTGCTCGAGGTCGACCACCCGCAGGCCGTCGAGTGCCGCCGCGCGATCGCGCCGTTCGCCGAGCTGGAACGCAGCCCCGAGCACATCCACACCTATCGGGTCACGCCGCTCGGCCTCTGGAACGCGCGCGCGGCAGGCCACGACGCCGAGCAGGTGGTCGACACGCTGCTGACCTACAGCCGCTACCCCGTCCCGCACTCGCTGCTGGTCGACGTGGCGGAGACGATGGCGCGCTACGGGCGGCTCCGGCTGGACAAGCACCCGACCCACGGCCTGGTGCTCGCCAGCACCGACCGGCCGGTCCTCGAGGAGGTGCTCCGCGCCAAGAAGATCGCGGGCATGCTCGGCCAGCGCATCGACGACGACACCGTCGCCGTGCACCCCTCCGAGCGGGGCAACCTCAAGCAGGCGCTGCTCAAGCTGGGCTGGCCGGCCGAGGACTACGCCGGGTACGTCGACGGCGAGGCCCACCCGATCGAGCTCGCGCAGGAGGACTGGACGCTCCGGGACTACCAGGCCGAGGCGGCTGAGTCGTTCTGGCACGGCGGCAGCGGGGTCGTCGTACTCCCGTGCGGTGCCGGGAAGACCCTCGTCGGCGCGGCGGCGATGGCGCACGCCAAGGCGACCACGCTCATCCTCGTGACGAACACCGTCAGCGCGCGGCAGTGGAAGGACGAGCTGATCCGCCGGACCAGCCTCACCGAGGACGAGATCGGCGAGTACTCCGGCGCGGTCAAGCAGATCCGCCCCGTCACGATCGCGACCTACCAGGTCGTGACGACCAGGCGGAAGGGCGTCTACCCGCACCTGGAGCTGTTCGACGCCCGCGACTGGGGCCTGATCGTCTACGACGAGGTGCACCTGCTGCCCGCGCCGATCTTCCGGATGACCGCCGATCTCCAGGCCCGGCGCCGGATCGGGCTCACCGCGACCCTGGTCCGCGAGGACGGCCGCGAGGGCGACGTGTTCTCGCTGATCGGCCCGAAGCGGTACGACGCCCCGTGGAAGGACATCGAGTCCCAGGGCTGGATCGCGCCCGCCGACTGCGTCGAGGTCCGGGTCAGCCTCCCCGAGTCGAGCCGGCTCGTCTACGCCACCGCCGAGCCCGAGGAGCGGTACCGGCTCGCCGCCTGCACCAAGGAGAAGGTCGGCGTCGTGCGCGACCTGGTCGCGCGGCACTCCGGCCAGCCGACGCTCGTCATCGGCCAGTACCTCGACCAGCTCGAGGAGCTCGGTGAGGAGCTCGACGCACCCGTCATCACCGGCGAGACCACGGTCAAGGAGCGGCAGCGGCTCTTCGAGGCCTTCCGGCACGGAGAGACCGGGCTGCTGGTGGTCTCGAAGGTCGCGAATTTCTCCATCGACCTTCCCTCGGCCGAGGTCGCGATCCAGGTGTCCGGCTCCTTCGGCTCCCGCCAGGAGGAGGCCCAGCGGCTCGGCCGGCTGCTCCGCCCGGGCGACCCGGGCCCCGACGGCGAGCGCAAGATCGCGCACTTCTACACGATCGTCTCCCGCGACACCGTCGACGCCGAGTTCGCCCAGCACCGCCAGCGGTTCCTCGCCGAGCAGGGCTACGCCTACCGGATCATCGACGCCGACGAGCTCCAGGTCTGAGCATGACCCAGCCACCGCCGCCGGGCGGTCCTCCGCAGGGAGCGGTCGAGCTGAACGTCCAGGGCAGTGCGCTCACCAGCTCGATGGTGCCGCCGACGGTCCGGATCAACGGGGCGCCGGTCCCGGTCGGTTACGGCCGGCGTCTGGTCCCGGTGTGGGCCGGGCCGGTCCGGATCGACGCGGAGTGCTCGTGGATGTGGAAGTACGGCCAGGCTTCCCTCGAGTTCATCGTCGCTCCGGGACAGACCGTGCCGGTGTACTACGCCACACCGCTCACGACCTGGGCGCCGGGCTCGATCGGGCACGTGCCGCAGAAGCGCAACGGCCTGCTCCCCCTCGTGCTGATCTTCGGCGGCATCGGCCTCTTCTTCCTGCTCGTGGTGGTCCTCGCCATCGCCCTCTGATCGCCCGACCCGATCAGGTCTTGCGGCGGATGACCAGGTCTCCGTCGGGCAGGAGCTGGTGCTCGTAGCGGGGGTCGTGGACGCGGTGGTGATGCCAGGCGCAGAGGGTGATGCCGTTGGCGAGGTCGGTGGCGCCGCCCTGGACCCAGGGTTGAAGGTGGTGGGTCTCGCACCAGACTGCGGGTTGGTCGCAGCCCTGGGCTCGGCATCGTCGGTCGCGGAGGCGGATGGCTCTGCGTTGGGGTGGTCGGAAGAGCCGGTCGGCGCGGCCGAGGTCGAGGACTTCGCTGTTGGTGCCGAGGACGGCGGGGATGATCTGGGCGGTGCAGGCCAGTCGTCGGGCCTCGGCTGCGGAGAGGTTCGGTCCCAGCGCGGGGTCGGTGCCGTCCAGGATGCCCGCGGTGCCGAGCTCCTTGCGCAGGTCCTCCAGGCTCATGGTGACGATCAGGGTCGTCGCGTCGCCGCCGTGCTCGGGGAGCTTCCGGGGGTCGAGGTGCTCGAGCAGGGTGCAGAGTGCGTGGGCGAGCTTGCGGGCGGAGGGGATCCGCTCGGCCTCGCCGGCACCGGTGGGGGTGTTCTTCGGGTTGCGGGGCGAGGTGTAGGCGTCGAGGTAGGTCTTCAACCTCGTTGCGGCGGAGTCGGGCAGGAGTCCGGAGAGCCGGGTGGTCCCGTCGCCCTGGGGCTTGAACGTGAGCCGCATCTTCGCCCGCGCGGACTGCTCCTCCTCGTGGAGGCGCTTGGCGTCGGCCTCCTCGGCCGTGCCGGGGTCGACCACGGCCAGGATCCGCTTGCCGAGGGCGCGGAGCTCGTGGGGTGCGAACCGGGTGCACCAGGCGACCAGCTGCCCCTCCGCCTTCGCGACGAGGTCGCGGTCCAGGCCCTCGGGCAGGGCGTCCAACGCGTCGACGACCACCTTCGCCTGCGCCGGTGAAACGGTGCCGTCGGCCATGCCGGCGGCGACGTGGCGCCAGCGCCGGTCCAGCGCGTCGGCGAGCGCGGTCTCAGCGCGAGCAGCCCGCAGGTCGGCGTTGGTGTGACCGGAGAGCCACGAGCCGAGGTCCCGCGCCCCTTCGGTCTCAGCCAGATCACCGGCGGCGGCGAGGACCCGCAGCTTCAGCTCGGCCAACTGCGCCTCCGCGGAGGCGATCCCCAGCAGCGCGAGCTCCTTCTGCGCGGTCGTCATGAACGTCGGCTGCACGCCGCGCACGGCCTTCAGCTCGGACTCCACGTTCTCCACGCACAACAGCACCGGATGCGGTGCGAGCGGGGAGAAGTCCATGACCGAATTCTTCCGCGCGCTGGCGACGTCGCCGAATACCTCGACCCGTGCCTGTGGAGGGCCAGCGCCGGTTTCGAGGCCTGTGCACGGAACCTGGGCCGTGGTGTGACCCATGGGTCTCGTGACGGTCGCTGCGCGACCTCCTCGACCACCGGGTGCCGGGCTGCGCGACCTGCTCGACCACCGGCGTCGCGCTGCGCGACCTCCTCGACCACCGGGTGCCGGGCTGCGCGACCTCCTCGACCACCGGGCGTCGGGGCCGCGTGCGAGACTGCGCGGGTGCGCCGATGGTGGGTCCCGGCGGTGGTGGCCGGGCTGCTCGTGACGACGGCCGCGTGCGGCCACGAGAACGACCGGCTCGACGACCGGGTGGTCCCGAGCCCGTCGCTGACGATGATCCAGACGCCGACGCTGCCGCCGAGCGGAACGCTCGACGTCGCGATGCAGGAGTCCTCGCACGACCGCGCCCACCACCGGATGGAGGCGCTGATCACCAACGGCACGGCGCAGACGGTGCACCCCCAGAAGATCGTGTACGACGACCCGCGCCTCACGGCCCCCATCACCGCGGGCAGACTGCGCGCCATGCCGCCGACGTCGCACCGGCAGTTCCCCCTCCCGCTGCCCGAGCCGCGCTGCGACGGCCCGCGGCCGGATCCGGACGTGCAGGGCTCGAAGGGCACGCTCACGATCACCGCGGGCGGCCGGACCCAGGTGCGTCCGGTGACCGACGTCAACGACGACATCGGGCGTTACAGCGAGGAGGAGTGCTTCCGGCAGGCCGTCGCGGAGATCACCGACCTCCGGTGGTCCGACCGCGTCGAGGACGGCAACCTCCAGCTCGACGTGCGGCCCACGGGCGCTCCCGGCACCGTGACGCTGCTCGGCGTCCAGGGCACCTATCTCTTCGGTCCCGAGCACGGCGGGTCGTGGCCCGCGCACGAGGTGCTCACGGACCGGCCGGTCCGGTTCCCCATCCTCCCCTCGCGGTGCGACGGCCACGCCTTCTCCGAGGGCGGCACCGCGACGACGTTCCGGGTCACCCTGCGCACCGAGGGCGTCCAGGGCGAGTTCGAGATCCCGATGTCCGAGCGCGGCAAGCGGGCGATGATCGCCTACGGCCTGGACACCTGCGGCCTGTCCTGAGCGACGGCGCCCTCAGACGTCGACGGTCCCGCCGGACCGCCAGTAGTGGTTGTCCCGCCGGGTGAGGAAACCGTCGTCGACGAGGTAGCGGCGCAACGCCGCGTGGTCCTCGTGGATCGTCTTGAGCACCGCGTCGACGTCGAGCTCGGCGTACACCTTCCCGAGCTCGAACCGCTGCGCGATGTGGTCGAGCACCACCTGCCTCTTCACGTGGCGGGTCGGCATCGTGTGCAGCCGTCCGTCGGCGGCGAAGAACCGCCGCAGGGTCTCGCCCGGGTCGACCTCGGCCACGCGGACGAGGCTACGCCTCGGCGTCGAGGAACTGGTGGTGGTTCTGGATCACCTCGGCGATGATCAGGTTGAGGATCTTCTCCGCGAACTCCGGGTCGAGCCCCGAGCTCTCCGAGAGCGCGCGCAGCCGCTCGATCTGCACCGCCTCCCGGTCCGGGTCGGCGGGCGGCATGCCCGCCCGGGCCTTGAGCCGGCCGACCTGCTCGGTGCACTTGAACCGCTCGGCGAGCAGGCTCACCAGCGCTGCGTCGAGGTTGTCGATGCTCGCCCGCAGCCGCCCGAGCTCCTGGCGTGCCTCCTCCGCGTCCACGCGACCATCCTCCCAACCCTGCGCGATCCGTGCTCCTTGGGTTTCAATAGGCGGATGGACGACGACCATCCCCCGCCACCCTGGCCCCTTGCCGACGGCGAGGGGCTTCGCGACGAGCTGCTGGCCGCGTACGCCGAGCCCACCCGTCGCTACCACGACACCCGCCACCTTGCCGGCGTGCTCGACCGGCTCGACGAGCTCAGGAGCGCGGGGGTGTCCTTCGAGCGCCAGCCGGTGGTCCTGGCGGCCTGGTTCCACGACGCGGTCTACGACGGCGAGCGGGACGCGGAGGAGCGCTCGGCGGCCTGGGCCGAGGCGGCGCTGCCCGCACTGGTGGACCGCCGGACGGTGACCGAGGTGGTTCGCCTCGTACGGGTGACCGAGACCCACGACCCGGCCGACGAGGACGCCAACGGCTGCGCGCTCTCCGATGCCGACATGGGGGTGCTCGCGCTCGACGACCGGCTCTACGACGAGTACGCCGACGCCGTCCGCGTCGAGTACTCCCACCTGGACGACCAGGACTACGAGGAGGGACGCACGGCGTTCCTCGAGGGCCTGGTGCGCCGCGACCGGATCTTCCGGACCGACCACGCGCGCAAGGAGTGGGAGGACCGCGCCCGGCACAACATCGAGCGGGAGCTCGAGCGGCTCCGCGCCTGACTTTGCCCCGGAAGCACAATGGGGCTCGTGGACGACAGCGTGATCTACGGGGCTCGGGCGAGCGTGCTGGCCGACCTCGAGGCCTGCGGGCTCGCGGTGCCGCTGGCTGTCTCCCTCCTCGAGGAGGCGTGCTCCCAGCGCCGGTGGTGGCTCGAGCAGTGGCCGCAGGGAGCGCCGTACGTCGCCGGGCTGGTCGCGCAGGACGTCCAGGACGGGCTGCGGGACGGCCTGCCGGGCGACGACCCGGCCGGTCGCTGGCCGGTCTGCGCACGGTGCGACGACGCTCCGCTCCACGCGCTGCACATCGAGCCCGACCTCGGCGGACCCGACCCCACCTGGGTGTGCGAGGAGTCCGGCCAGCGGGTGGCTCCGTTGGGCGCCCTCGAGCGCTGGGCGAGCGCCTAGATGTACTCGGCCGTCACGTTGGTGACAGCCGGCTGATCGGTGGCAGGCCGTCGAGCGCAGTGTGGCGGCGCTGAGTGTTGTAGAGCTCGAGCCACGGAGCAAGGGCAGCGGCGCGGTCATCGTTGGTG
>NZ_BAABAH010000004.1:0-307677 GCF_039537325.1 Nocardioides panacisoli | reverse complement strand
GCCATCACCGGCGAGCTCCTCCGAGACCTCACCATCGACACCAACACCGACTACCAACCCCGCAAATGACCAAGATCCGAACCCACTCCGTGGGTTCGGATCTTGCAGATGTCCTGAGACATCACAATGGTCGGGCTGACAGGATTTGAACCTGCGGCCTCCTCGTCCCGAACGAGGCGCGCTACCAAACTGCGCCACAGCCCGATGGTCCCCGCCGAGCGGTGCACCAGCCCGGGAGCCTACCGGAGCGGTGCAGGGCCTCCCTAATCCGGGGTCAACGGGGGAGCAGGGTCAGCACGGTCGCCTCCGGCCGGCAGGCGACGCGGATGCGGAAGTAGGGATTGGTGCCCACGCCGGCGGACACGTGCAGCCACGCCGAGCCCGGGTCGCCGGGCCTCGAGGCGGCCGGATGCCGGTGCAGCCCCCGTGCCCGCTCGGGCTCCAGGTCGCAGTTGGTGGTGAGCGTCCGGCCCGCGACGCCGATGCCTCGCGGCAGGCAGACCTGCCCGCCGTGGGTGTGTCCGGCGATGATGGCGTCGTAGCCGTCGGCGGCGTACTGATCGAGCACCCGCAGGTACGGCGCGTGCGCGACCCCGAGCCGCAGGTCGGCCGCCGCGTCGGCGGGTCCTGCGACGGCGCCGAGGTCGTCGTACTCCAGGTGCGGGTCGTCGACCCCCGCGAACGCGAGCCGCAGGTCGCCCACGTCGAGCGAGGCCCGCCGGTTGGTGAGGTCGAGCCACCCGGCGCCGGCGAGGCCGTGGGTCAGCTCGCCCCACGGCAGCTGGGCGGAGGTGGTGTTCCGCCAGCCGCTGTCCGGCAGCACGTAGGCGAGCGGGTTGCGCAGCACGGGCTCGAAGTAGTCGTTGGAGCCGTGCACGAACACCCCGGGGACCTCGAGCAGCGGCCCCAGCGCGTCGAGCACCGCCGGCACCGCGTCGCGGTGGGCGAGGTTGTCACCGGTGTCGATGACGAGGTCCGGCTCGGTCTCCGCGAGCCCGCGCAGCCACTCCTGCTTCGCGCGCTGCCCGGGGGTCATGTGGATGTCGCTGACGTGCAGCACCCGCAGCGGCGCGGCGCCGGCCGGCAGCACCCGGACGTCGACCTTGCGCAGCGTGTACTGGCGCGCCTCCCAGACCGCGTACGCCGTCACGGCGGCGCCGGCCGCAGCGCCGCCTCCCGCCATCCGGGCCAAGGACCTGATCAAACCCACTCGGCCAGGCTTTCACACGGTCGGCAGAATGCTTCTCATGAGCACCCTCAAGGACCGCCTCCGGGCCGACCTGACCACCTCCATGAAGGCGCGCGACGAGCTCCGCTCGGGCACGCTGCGGATGATCCTGACCTCGATCACGAACGCCGAGGTCGCCGGCAAGGTGGC
The DNA here is from genome assembly GCF_039537325.1 of Nocardioides panacisoli. Taxonomy (GTDB): domain Bacteria; phylum Actinomycetota; class Actinomycetes; order Propionibacteriales; family Nocardioidaceae; genus Nocardioides; species Nocardioides panacisoli. Next base: position 306,299 of record NZ_BAABAH010000004.1, on the reverse strand, counting down.
CCGGGAGCTCACCGACGAGGACGTGATCGACGTGCTGTCGAGCGAGGCGAAGAAGCGTCGCGAGGCCGCCGTGGCGTTCGAGGAGGGCGGGCGCCCCGAGAGCGCCGCGAAGGAGCGGGCCGAGGCCGGGGTGATCGCCGAGTACCTGCCCGAGCAGCTCGGCCCCGAGGAGATCGCGGAGATCGTCGGCAAGGTGGTCGCCGACCTCAACGCCGCCGGCGAGGGGCCGAAGGCGATGGGCCGCGTGATGGGCCTGGTCCAGCCGCAGGTCAAGGGCCGGGCCGACGGCGCCGCCGTTGCCGCGGAGGTACGCCGCCAGCTCGGCTAGGCCTCAGTGGTGGCCGTGGCCGTGGCCGCCACCGTGGTTGCCGTGGCCGCCCCCACCGCCCTTGTGGCCACCGCCGTTGTGGTGCTTCGGCGGAGGCGGCGGCGGGCTGCCGTCGGAGACGTAGTAGGTGACCGTGTCGCCGGGGCTCAGGCTCGAGCCGCCCGACGGGTAGATGTAGGAGACCGTGCCGCGCGGGCAGCTGGAGTCGACGAACCCGCCGTCGGCCGCGGTCAGACCGCCGCCCTCGATGACGGACCTCGCGTTGTCGACCGAGCTGCACGAGCTGACGTAGGGCACCGGCACGCGGATGCCGGCGACCGTCGTGGAGTCGGGCAGCTGGAAGTCCTCGTCCGGCAGGATCGGTGCGATCGCCTTGAACGTGTCGCCCCAGATCGGGCCGGCCACCGTCGAGCCGAACGCCTCGTAGATCGTCGATCCGCCGACCGTCTGGTAGTTCAACGTCACCGGGTGGCCGACGCTGTTGACGCCGGCGACGGTCGCGGCTCCGGCCATGTTCGGGGTGTAGCCGACGAACCACACCGACTGGTTGTCCGAGGTCGTGCCGGTCTTGCCGGCGGAGGGCTGCGGCGGTGCGAGCGCCTCGCCGAACCCGCCGGGCCCGGTGACGCCCTCCAGCACGTTGCTGACCGCGTCGGCGACGTCGCCCGGGATGACCTGGGCGCAGTGCGGCTTGTACTCCTTGAGCAGGTTGCCCTCGGAGTCCTCGATCTTCGTGACCGGGTGGGAGTCGCAGTGCAGGCCGCGGGCGGCGAAGGTCGCGTAGGCCCCGGCCATGTCCAGCGGGCTCACGTCGGCGACACCGAGAGTGAACGACGGGACCTCCCACTTCTTGTCGAGCTCGATCCCCATCGCGTTGGCGAGCTTCCAGGGCTCGCAGATCCCGGTGCGCTGCTCGAGGGCCACGAAGAAGGTGTTGATCGACTCACGGGTGCCCTCGTAGAGGTTCGGGTCGGGCGGCCCGTTCGTCGAGTTGTGGAAGGTGTAGACCTCGGAGCTCGGGTAGGGGCCGTCGCAGGTGTTGAACGTGCCGAGGTCGAACGCCCTCTCGCTCGGCGACGGGATCCGGGTGGTGAGCGGGATGCCCTGGTCGATGGCCGAGGCGAGCACGAACGCCTTGAACGTCGAGCCGGGCTGGAAGCCCGCGGCGTCGCCGTACTTCTCCGGGACGGTGTAGTTGAGGAAGGTCTGCCCGTCCGCGGCGTCGGTGCCCATCGGCCGCGACTGCGCCAGCGCCTTGACCTCGCCGGTGCCCGGTTGGACCAGCGCGATCGCGCCGATCGCGCCGTCCTTGGGGTAGACGTGGGCGGCGACCGCGCGCTGCGCGGCGTCCTGCATCCGCGTGTCGATCGTGGTCGTGATGGTCAGGCCCCCGCCGCGGAGCAGCCGCATCCGGGCCTTGGGCGTCGGCCCGAGGTCGGGGTCCTGCCGCAGGTAGCTGATGACGTAGTCGCAGAAGAACGGCGCCCGGGAGCTGACGCAGCCGTTGGACATCGGCTGCACGTCGAGGCCGAGGCCCTCCTTCTTGGTCCGCGCCGCCTTCCGGTCGCTGATCACCTGCAGCTGGGCCATCCGGTCGAGCACGACGTCGCGGCGGTTGCGCGCCGCCTGCGGGTTCTCGGTCGGGTTGAAGGCCTCGGGGCTCTGGACCAGGCCGGCCAGCATCGCCGACTGCCGCAGGTCGAGGTCCTTGGCGTTGACGCCGAAGTAGTGCTGGGCGGCCGCCTGGATGCCGTAGGCGCTGTCGCCGAAGTAGGCCGTGTTGAGGTAGCGCTCGAGGATCCAGTCCTTGCTGTGCGCCTTCTCGAGCGCGATCGCGTAGCGCAGCTCGCGCAGCTTGCGGGCGTAGGTGTCGGCGGTGGCCTCCTCGACGGCCTTCTTGTCGCCCTTGAGCAGCGCCTGGTTCTGCAGGGTCAGCTTGACCAGCTGCTGGGTGATCGACGACCCGCCCTGGACCACGCCGTTGCTCGCCTGGTTGGTGAACAGCGCCCGCAGGGTGCCCTTGAGGTCGAGCGCACCGTGCTCGTAGAAGCGGTAGTCCTCGATCGAGACGATCGCCTTCGCCATGATCCGCGAGATGTTGACCAGGCTGACGTTGACCCGGTTCTGGTCGTAGATCGTCGCGATCTCGGCGCCCGACTTGTCCAGGATCAGGGTGCGCTGCGGCAGCTGCTCGGTCTTGAGCGCCTGGGGCAGCTCGTCGACGGAGTCGGACACGTTGCGGGCCGCGAAGCCGAGCACGCCGGCGAAGGGGATCGCGAGCCCGGACACCACGACACCGAGGACCACCGAGACGAGCAGCATCACGCCCAGGTGGGAGACCACCTTGCGGGCAGGCAGGCGGTCGGGCCGGGTGCGGGACATGGTGCCAGGGTACGTGAGCACGCACCCCCGGTCCGAGTCGGCGGAAGGGGTGGACGGGCCCGTGCGGGCTGGACAGGTGGTCCTGCCGGAGTGGGACGCCAGCGCTGGTGTTAGTCAGAAATGACTAGACAGTTGACACCGATGAGTGGTGTGCAAAGCGGGTTCTGTCCTTTACTTTGGTCACACGAGATGGGGGTTCTGCACTGTGGGGGTGCGGCCCATCTCACAGAGTGGGGACAACGACATGTGGGTCGAAGACTGGGCATTGCGAGCAGCGTGCCGTGAAACTGCCAAGCCGGACGAGCTGTTCGTGCGCGGCGCCGAGCAGAACCAGGCCAAGCAGGTCTGCCAGGGCTGCCCGGTGCGCACCGAGTGCCTGGCCGAGGCGCTGGACAACCAGATCGAGTGGGGTGTCTGGGGCGGCATGACGGAGCGGGAGCGTCGCGCTCTCGTGCGTCGCCACCCGAGTGCGTCCTGGCGCAAGATCCTCGAGACCGCCCGTACGCGGGCGCAGACCGCCTCCGCCTGACGGCTCGGTCGGACCGGTGGGTCCTGGCCCACCGTCAGTCGGTGCTGCCTCCGAGGAGGCGCCCGATCCGGCGCAGGCCGTCGAGGTCGTGCACGTCACCGGCGAGCGCCGGCACCACGGCCGTCGCCACCTGCGGGTGTGCCGTGGCGAACTGCTCGCGCAGCACGCGCTCGCGGTCGACCATCCGGACCCGGTCGGCGTGCAGCCGCAGCAGGCCCGCGGTGAGCGCGCCGGTCGACGTACGACGCAGGCGCTCCGCGCCAGCCATCGCCTCGTCCGACGACAGCGTGCCCGCAGGTTCGGGGCTGGCCCGGTTGATGATCAGGCCGGCCAGGGGCATCGCGTCCTCGGTGAGCCGCTCGACGAAGTACGCCGCCTCGCGCAGCGCGTCCTGCTCGGGCGCCGCGACGACGAGGAACGCCGTGCCGTCGGCCTGCAGCAGCGAGTAGGTCTGCTGGGCGCGCTGGCGGAACCCGCCGAAGACGGTGTCCAGCGCGGCCACGAACATCTGCAGGTCCTTGAGGAACTGCGCGCCGAGGACCCTGGTGAGGGCGTTGGTGATGATCCCGAAGCCGGCGGTCATCAGCTTGGCCGGACCGCGGGCCGGCGCGAGCATCAGGCGGACGAACCGGCCGTCCAGGAAGCTCGAGAGCCGCTCGGGGGCATCGAGGAAGTCGAGCGCCGAGCGCGACGGCGGGGTGTCGACGACGATCAGGTCGTAGGTCCCGGCCTTCTGCGCGTCGCGGTAGAGCTGGCCGAGCTTCTCCATCGCCATGTACTCCTGGGTGCCCGCGAACGAGCTCGACAGCGCGATGTAGAACGGGTTGGCGAGGATCTGCTGCGCCTTGTCCGGGCTGGCCTGCGACTCGACCACCTCGTCGAAGGTGCGCTTCATGTCCAGCATCATCGCGTCGAGGCTGCCGGAGCCGTCGCTGGCGGTGACGCCGGCGACGGGCCGGGGCGTGTTGTCGAGCGCCTCGATGCCCATCGACTGCGCGAGCCGCCGCGCCGGGTCGATCGTCAGCACGACGACCTTGCGGCCGCGCTCGGCCGCGCGCAGCGCGAGGGCGGCGGACGTGGTGGTCTTCCCGACGCCGCCCGAGCCGCAGCACACGATGATTCGGGTGCCGGGGTCGTCGATCAGGGCGTCCACGTCGAGCGCGCCCGCCGGTGAGCCGGAGGGGCCGACGCGGGTCCGGGGCTTCGTCTGCGCGCGCGTCATGACATGCCCTGCTCTCGGAGGAGGCCGGCGAGCTCGTACATCGCGCCGAGGTCGATGCCGCCGGCGATCCGCGGCAGCTCGTAGGTCGGTACGTCGAGCCGCGCGACCAGGTCCCGCTGGGAGTCCTCGAGCGCCCGCCGCTCCGCGTGGTCGGCCGCCTCGGCCAGCAGGCTCTCGACGAGGCCGGCGCCCCCGTCGATCCCGGCGTGCTCGAGGTCGGACTCGACGAGCGACCGGTCGAGCGTGCCCGCCCCCGCGGCGGCCAGGTCCTCGGCGGTGAGGTCGCGCGGCCGGACCTGGTTGACGATCACGCCGCCGACCGGGAGCCGGGCCTTCCGCAGCTCCGCGATCCCGTCCGCGGTCTCCTGCACCGGCATCTCCTCCAGCACGGTCACCAGGTGCACCGCGGTCCGCGGCGACCGGAAGAGCGTCATCATCGTGTCCGACTGCGACTTGATCGGGCCCACCTTCGCGAGCCCGGCGACCTCCTCGCCGACGTTGAGGAACTGGGTGATCCGCCCCGTCGGCGGCGCGTCGAGCACCACGGCGTCGTACTGCTGGGCCTTCTTGTTGCGGCTGTTGCGCTGGACCGCCTCGTAGACCTTGCCGCTGAGCAGCACGTCGCGGACGCCCGGTGCGATCGTCGTGGCGAACTCGATGACCCCGAAGCGGTCGAGGGCTCGGCCGGCCCGGCCGAGCCGGTAGTACATGGAGAGGTACTCGAGCAGCGCCGACTCGGCGTCGATGTGCAGGGCGTGCACGACGCCACGGCCGCCGGAGCCGTCGGGCAGGCCGGTCGTGAGCCGCCGCTCCTCGTAGGGCAGCGGGTCGACGTCGAACATCCGCGCGATGCCCTGCCGGCCCTCGACCTCGCAGAGCAGCACGTTCTTGCCACGGCCGGCGAGCGCGAGGGCGAGCGACGCGGCGACGGTGGACTTCCCGGTGCCGCCCTTGCCCGTCACGACGTGCAGGCGCACCTTCGGCCAGTCACTCACCCGGGCGACTGTAGCGGGGTCAGCCCGAGAGCTTGTCCGCGAGCACGACCCAGGTGAAGAAGGAGATGCCGAGCAGCATGCCGACGTGCCCGAGGATCGACAGCGACGGCCCCTGGGCCCAGGTGTCGCCCGTGGTCGCGGCCGCGTGCTTGCTCGGCCGCGACATCCAGCGCGCGAGGACCAGCAGCCCGATCGCCACCTCGACCCACCACGCGACGAGCGCGACCGCGCCGATCAGGTCGCCGGGGGAGGTCAGGTAGACGATCCACGTGGCCAGGGCGACGACGCCGATCACCGTGTGTGCGTTGACGACGGACATCGGCACGACGGCGTGCCCGGACTGACCGCTCTCGTTGGACAGCCGCATCCGGGTGAGGAGCACCACGACCGCGGCCAGCGCGGTCAGCATCCACACGGCGTTGTCGAGATTCACCGGGGCATCGTGGCACAACCTGTGACCCCGGCCACTCCATCTCGGCCTGAGTAGGGTGCGGCCATGACCAAGTGGGAGTACCAGGTGGCGCCCGTCCTCAACCACGCGGCGGCGCAGATCCTCAACAACTTCGGGCAGGACGGCTGGGAGCTGGTGACGCTCATCCCGAGTCCGCAGGGCAACGACATCGCCTACTTCAAGCGCCCCGCCGAGTGATGGGGAGCCGACGATGACGAGTCCCGAGGAGCGACTGTCCGAGCTCGGCCTGACCGTGCCCGACGTGGTGCCGCCGGTGGCGGCCTACGTCCCCGCGGTGCGGTCCGGCGCGCACGTGTTCACTGCGGGCCAGCTGCCCATGCGCGACGGCGAGCTGATGGCGACCGGCAAGGTCGGCGGCTCGGTCACGCCCGAGCAGGCAGCCGAGTGCGCCCGGCAGTGCGCGCTCAACGCGATCGCCGCGGTGAAGTCGGTCGCCGGCGACCTCGGTGCGGTCAGCCGGGTCGTCAAGGCGGTCGTGTTCGTCGCCTCCACACCCGACTTCACCGGTCAGCCGGGTGTCGCCAACGGTGCGTCCGAGCTGCTCGCCGCGGCCTTCGGCGACGCCGGCGTCCACGCCAGGTCCGCGGTCGGCGTACCGGTGCTGCCGCTGGACGCGCCGGTCGAGGTCGAGCTGGTGGTGGAGCTCTCCGAGTGAGGATCCCGCTGCCCCCGGTGCCGCTGCCCGAGGAGCTGGCCGCGGTCGCCCGGGAGTACGCCGACGGCACCCGCGAGCCCGCCGAGCCCCGCAACGCGGCGACCGTCGTGCTCCTGCGGGACGGCGCGCCGGGTCCCGAGGTCTACCTCCTGCGCCGGCACGTGACGATGGACTTCGCCGGCGGCATGTGCGTCTTCCCGGGCGGTGGCGTCGACCCGCGCGACTTCGACACGACGGTCGGCTGGGCCGGTCTGCCGCCCGCTGCGTGGGCCGAGCGGCTCGGCACCGACGAGGAGCTCGCCCGCGCGCTGGTCTGCGCGGCCGTCCGCGAGACCTTCGAGGAGTCGGGCGTGCTGCTCGCCGGGCCGTCCGCCGACTCGGTCGTCGCGGACACGACCGGCGACGACTGGGAAGCCGACCGGGTCGCGCTGGAGTCGCGCGAGCTCGCGATGACCGACCTGCTCGAACGGCGCGGCCTGGTGCTGCGCACCGACCTGCTGGGGATCTGGGACGGTTGGCTGACGCCGGTCTTCGAGCCGAAGCGCTACCGCACCTGGTTCTTCGTCGCCCACCTGCCCGAGGGGCAGCGCACCCGGGACGTGTCGAGCGAGTCGTCCTCGGTGGTGTGGATGCCCGTCCGGGAGGCCGCGGACCGCGCCGACGAGGGGACGCTCGCGATGCTGCCGCCGACGTACCTGACCTGCCTGGAGATCTCCCAGCACGACTCGGTGGACGCCGTCGTCGCGGCGAGCGAGGGCCGCACCGTCGACATGTTCACGCCGTCCGTCGAGCCGCTCGGCGACGGGTTCACCCTCTCGATGCCGGACCGGCTGCGGCCGCTCGTCGCCGAGCGGAGATCCCCGTGACCGAGGCCTGGTCGGGCGGCGCATTCGGCGAGCACGCGCGGTGCGTGCTCGCCGGCAACGCCAACTTCATGACGCTCGACGGCACCAACACCTGGATCCTGAGCGACGGGGAGCGGTCCCTCGTCGTCGACCCGGGCCCGCTGATCGAGGAGCACCTCGACGCCGTCGAGGAGGCCGCGGGCGACGTACAGGCGGTGCTCCTGACCCACGGCCACTTCGACCACTCCGAGGCTGCGCGCGACTTCGCCGAGCGGGTCGGGTGCGGCGTACGAGCGCTCGACCCGGAGCACCGGCTCGGTGCGGAGGGCCTCGCCGACGGCGACGTGGTGGCCGTCGGGGACCTGGAGGTCCGGGTGGTCGGCACCCCGGGCCACACCAGCGACTCGCTGTCGTTCTGGGTCCCGGAGGAGCGGGCCGTGCTCACCGGCGACACGGTCCTCGGCCGCGGCACCACGGTCGTCGCCCACCCCGACGGCAAGCTCGGCGCCTACCTCGACTCGATCGACCGCCTGCACGCGCTCGCCGAGTCCCGCGAGGTCGAGCGGATCTGGCCCGGCCACGGCCCCGTCATCGACGAGGCCCTCGCCGTCCTCGGCTACTACCGCTCCCACCGCCGAGAGCGCCTCGCCCAGGTCGAGGCCGCCCTCGACCAGCTCGGCGAGACCCCCGACGTCGCCGGTGCCGCCAACACCCTCCCCCGCCGCGTCGTCGAGATCGTCTACGCCGACGTCGACCCCGTCCTCTGGGGCGCCGCCGAGCTCTCCGTCCGCGCCCAGCTCGCCTACCTCGGCGAGCTCTGAGTCCAGGTCGAACCCTCAGTTCGAGCACCTCGAACCCTCAGTTCGAGCACCTCGAACCCTCAGTTCGAGCACCTCGAACCCTCAGTTCGAGCACCTCGAACCCTCAGTTCGAGCGGGTCGAGCCGCTACTTGGGTCACGGTCGTGCTGTCCTCGGTGCACCCGTTGTCCACAGGCTACGAATCCGCACTGGATTCGGCCGGGCCTGACCTCGAACCTGTCGCCATGAACGAATCCGAACCGCTGAAGCTCCCGGCTGGGCCGTTCCGCGGCCGTGACGCGGCCGAGCTGGATCTGACCAAGCGCGACCTGCGGAGTCTGGTGGAGCGCGGCACCCTGCGTCGAGTGTGCCGAGGTGTGTACGCCGATGCCGACCTTCCGGACTCGATCGAGCTGCGGGCAAACGCCGCCGCGCTCGTGACTCCCGCCGACCATGTCGTCTGCGATCGCACGGCTGCGTGGATCCACGGCGTCGACATGATGACGGCCGGTGAGACCGAGGCACTCCCGCCCATCGACACCTGCGCGCCGTCGGGCCGTACGCCGCCCCGCAGGAGCGCGGTCGACGGTCACGAACGCGCGCTGGTCCCGTCGGACGTCATCACGATCGGCGGGGTCCGGGTGACGACGCCGCTCCGGACCGCCCTGGACCTCGGCGCGCGTCTCCACCGTCGGGATGCCCTCGCGGCCATGGATTCGTTGTGCCGTCTCCACGGGATGACGGCGCAGATGCTGACGCGTGAGGTCAAGCGGTTCCGCCGTCGACGCGGCGTCGTCCAGCTTCGCGAGCTCGTCGCGCTCGTCGACCCCCGCGCGGAGTCGCAACGGGAGTCCTGGACACGTCTCGAGATCCACGACGCAGGCCTTCCGCTGCCGACGCTGCAGCACTGGGTCGTCGTCGACGGGCGGAGGAGGTACCGCCTGGATCTCGCCTACCCGGGGTTGCGCATCGTGATCGAGTACGACGGCTTCGACGACCACCGCCGTACTCACCGGCAGGTCGAGCGCGACCTCGCACGTCGACGTTGGCTGCACGACCAGGGGTGGATCGTCATCGTCGTACGGGTCGGCGACTTCACCGGGGAGGCGCTGGACCGCTGGCTGAACGAGCTTCGCTTCGCGCTGAAGCCGTCGTACATCAACGTACGGCGCCTCGAACGTGGCGACCGCGAGCGCCTTGCGGCGCGCACCCGTGGCGACGACACGGCCTGAGCGGCCCCGGCCGACGGCTCGACGTGCTCGAACTGAGGGTTCGACGTGCTCGAACTGAGGGTTCGACGTGCTCGAACTGAGGGTTCGACCGGGGGTTTCAGCGGGCGCGGCGGGTCATCCGCTCCATGTCCATGATCACCACGGAGCGGGGCTCGAGGCGGAGCCAGCCGCGGGAGGCGAAGTCGGCGAGGGCCTTGTTGACCGTCTCGCGGGAGGCGCCGACCAGCTGGGCGAGCTCCTCCTGGGTGAGGTCGTGGTGGACGTGCACGCCGTCGTCGGCGGTACGGCCGAAGCGCTCGGCGAGGTCGAGCAGGGCCTTGGCGACGCGGCCGGGGACGTCGGAGAAGACCAGGTCGGCGACGACGTCGTTGGCCTTGCGGAGCCGGCCGGCGAGCTGGGTGAGCAGGCCGCGGGCGACCTGCGGGCGGCCGTCGAGCCAGCGCAGCAGGTCCTCGTGGGACAGCGAGACGAACTCGGTGTCGGTGACCGCGGTGACCGTCGCCGAGCGCGGCCCGGGGTCGAAGAGCGACAGCTCGCCGAACATCTGGCCGGGGCCCAGGATCGCGAGCAGGTTCTCGCGGCCGTCGGAGGAGGTACGCCCGAGCTTCACCTTGCCGTCGAGGACGATGTAGAGCTTGTCGCCGCTGTCGCCCTCGTGGAAGAGGACCTCCCCGCGGCGCAGGCGGGTCTCGGACATGGACGACCGCAGGGCCGACGCGGCCTCGTCGTCGAGGGCGCTGAAGAGCGGTGCCTGACGAAGCACGTCGTTGTCCACGGTTCCTCCAAGAGTGCTGTTCGGTTGTCGGCACGCATCCTAGCCAGTGGTCCATCTCACACCTAGTCGACGAAGCGCGCGTGGACGGCCTCGTCCCCAGGCGCGGGCCGCTCCTCCACACCCCGGCCGAGGTTGTCCCCAGGTCCTTCCACAGCCTGTGAGACGGGCGCCGCGGGGCTGTCCCAGCGACCGAATAGGCTGACGTACGTGCCGGCCAGCCTCACCCCGTCCGTCGCGGGCGAACCCGCAGGAGAGACGCCGACGGGGGAGACCCGCACCCAGCTCGTGCGCCGCGCCCGCAGGATCAACCGGGTGCTGGCCGAGACCTACCCCGACGCCCACATCGAGCTCGACTTCGAGGACCCGTTCCAGCTGCTGGTCGTCACTGTGCTCTCGGCGCAGACGACCGACAAGCGCGTGAACCTCGTCCGGCCGAAGCTGTTCGCCGCCTACCCGACGCCGGCGGCGATGGCCGCCGCCGACCGGGCCCACCTCGAGCAGATCGTGGGGCCGCTGGGGTTTTTCCGCGCCAAGACCGACGCGCTGCTCAAGCTCAGCGCCGCGCTGGTCGAGAGGTACGACGGGGAGGTCCCGCCGCGGCTCGCCGACCTGGTCACGCTGCCCGGCGTCGGCCGCAAGACCGCCAACGTCGTGCTCGGGAACGCGTTCGGCGTACCCGGCATCACCGTCGACACCCACTTCGGCCGGCTGGTCCGCCGGTTCGGGTGGACCGACGAGACCGACCCGGTCAAGGCCGAGCACGCGATCGGGGCGCTGTTCCCCAAGTCCGACTGGACGATGCTCAGCCACCACCTCATCTGGCACGGCCGGCGGGTCTGCCACGCCAAGAAGCCTGCGTGCGGCGCCTGCCCCGTCGCCCGCTGGTGCCCGGCCTACGGCGCCGGCCCCACCGACCCGGACGAGGCCGCGAAGCTGGTGCGCACCGAGGGCCCGAATTGAGCCGGTTCCCGTTCGTCGTGGTCGTGCTCGCGGTCGCCGTGCTCCTGGCGGGCTGCAGCAAGGAGGACACCTCCGCGGGGTGCGACGTCGACGTCGCCTCCGCGCAGCTGCGGCAGCAGGCGCACGCCGCGGGACTGCCCGGCTGCGCGACGGTCGAGGGCGGCGACACCGATCTCCCCGACGTCTCGCTGCCGTGCCTCGGGAGCGATGGCGCCGCGACCCTCGCCGGCGTCAAGGGTCCGGCGATCGTCAACTTCTGGTCCTCCTCGTGCGGACCGTGCGTCAAGGAGATGCCGGCGCTCGCCGCCTTCGACAAGGAGTACGGCGACCAGGTGGCCGTCCTCGGCGTGGACTTCCTCGACACCTACCCCGGTGCGGCGATCGACCTCGCCGGTCACAGCAAGGTCCGCTACCCGTCGCTCGCCGACGCGTGCGGCGCGCTCCAGGACACCGACCTGGTGATCCAAGGACTGCCGCAGTTCGTCTTCGTCAAGGCCGACGGCGCCGTCGAGCAGGCAGCCGGCGGTGTCGACTCGGTCGACGCCCTGGTCGGCCTGGTCGAGAAGAACCTGGGGATCACCCTCGAGCGGAGCGGCTCGTGAGCGCGCTGCCGGGATGGCTGGAGCCGGTCGCGGCCGGCGCCCGGGCGATCCAGGGCCACCACCTGACCCAGTTCCTCCCGCCCGCGGGCAGCGACCCCCGCCGCGGCGCGGTGCTGATGCTCTTCGGCGGCCCGGTCGACGTCGACGGCACCGACGGCCCCGTCGGCGACATCCTGCTGACCGAGCGCGCCCACGACATGCGCTCCCACCCCGGTCAGGTCTCCTTCCCCGGCGGCTCCATCGACCCGGGCGAGTCGCCGGTCGAGGCGGCGCTGCGCGAGACGCTCGAGGAGATCGGCGTCGACCCGGCGGGCATCGACGTGTTCGGCGAGCTGCCCGAGCTGTGGCTGCCGCCCTCCAACTTCGCGGTGACGCCGATCCTCGGCTGGTGGCGCGACGCCGGTCCGGTCCGGGTCACCTCGCCCGACGAGGTGCACGCGATCCACCGGGTCGCGATCGCCGAGCTCGTCGCACCGGAGCACCGCATCCTGGTCCGCCACCCCGGCGGCTGGACCGGCCCCGGCTTCCTCATCGGCGCCGACAAGGACGTCATCGTGTGGGGCTTCACCGGGGGGATCCTCACCCGGTTCTTCGACTTCCTGGGGTGGCTCCCGCCGGTCGACGACCCGCCGGTGCACGATCTCCCCGACTACATGCTCGCGGAGTACGTCCGCCGTACCTCCCGCACCCGGCCGGGTGACCCGGGCGGCGACGGGATGGACCTCCACGAGCCCGAGGAGGAGGACGAGCGGTGAACCTCCTCGACTGGCTGCTCCTGCTGCTGGTGGCGGCCTACGCCCTGTCCGGCTACTGGCAGGGCTTCGTCACCGGCGCGTTCGCCACGCTCGGCCTGCTCGGCGGCGGCTTCCTCGGCATCACCCTCGCGCCCCTGGTCCTCGGCGACGCCAAGCCGTCCCTCGCCGTCTCCCTCGGCGCACTGTTCATCGTCATCCTCACGGCATCGCTGGGCCAGGCGCTGCTCCAGTACGCCGGCGCGCGCGTGCGGGAGAAGATCACCTGGCAGCCGGCCCGTGCCGTCGACGCGGTCGGCGGCGCCGCGCTCAGCGCCGCGGCGGTGCTGCTCGTCGCGTGGGCTCTCGGTGTCGCGATCTCCGGCACCAGGATCGGCGGGATCACCGAGGAGGTGCGCGGGTCGGCGGTGCTGCAGAAGGTCGACAGCGTGCTGCCCGACCAGGCCGACGGCGCCCTGCAGGCGTTCAACAACGTGGTGGGCACCGGGTTCTTCCCGCGCTACCTCGAGCCGTTCGCCCAGGAGGACATCAAGGAGGTCGGGCCGGGTCCCAAGCGGCTGCTCGACGACCCGCAGATCCGCGCCACCGAGGACAGCGTGCTCAAGGTGATCGGCGCGAACGACTGCGGTCGCGGGGTGGAGGGGTCCGGGTTCGTCTACGCCCCCGACCGGCTGATGACCAACGCCCACGTCGTCGCCGGCGTGGACGACCCCGAGGTGCAGATCGACGGTGACACCGAGGTCGCCCGGGTCGTCGACTACGACCCCAAGCTCGACCTCGCGGTGCTCGCCGTGGACACCGGTGACATCCCCGCGCTCGACTTCGACGTCGAGTCGGGCGACGGGGCCGGGAGCGACGACCCGGTCGCGATCGTCGGCTATCCGCAGGACGGGCCGTTCGACATCCAGCCCGGCCGGATCCGTGAGCAGCAGACGCTGCGCTCGCCCGACATCTACGGCGGCGGCACCGTGCTGCGGCAGGTCTTCTCGCTGCGTGGCCTGGTCCGGCCCGGCAACTCCGGCGGTCCGCTCGTCGACCCGGACGGCGACGTCGCCGGTGTCGTCTTCGCGGCGTCGGTGACCGATCCCGACACCGGCTACGCCCTCACCGCCGACCAGGTCTACGACACCGCCCAGGCCGCCGTCGACGACGAGTCCGAGGCCGACACCGGGGCCTGCGCCTCGTGACCCACCCTCCGGAGGCACCCATGACCGACCCCGTCCACTACGCGTACGCCGACGGCGCCGCGCGGATCACCCTCGCCGCGGGCGACCGCGGCAACCCGCTCACCCCGGAGTCCGGTGCGGCGCTGCTGGCCGCGGTCCTCCGGGCGAAGGCGGACGGTGCGCGGGTGGTCGTGCTCGCGGCCGAGGGACGGTTCTTCTCCGTCGGCGGAGCGCTCGACGGGTTCGCCGACGCCGACGACCGCGAGGCGCACCTCCTGGAGCTCGCCGAGGCCGCGCACCGGATCATCACCGAGCTCGTCCGCGGCGACGCGATCGTGGTCAGTGCGGTGCAGGGCACCGCGGCGGGCATCGGGTTCCCGCTCGCCGCGGCCGCGGACGTCGTACTCGCCGCGGACACGGCGAGGTTCAGCCTCGCCTACGTGAAGGTCGGGCTCAGCCCCGACGGCGGCGGCAGCCTGCTCGTGCACACGCTCGGCCTGCACCGGGTGCTGCGGCTCGGCCTGCTCGGCGACCTGCTCACCGCGCAGGAGGCGTACGACGCCGGGCTGGTCGCCCGGGTCGTGCCGGCCGACCAGCTCGCCACGGCCACCGACGAGGTGGTCGCGAACCTGCTGACCGGGTCCCGGCACGCGCTCGCCGCCACCAAGCGGCTGGTCCGCGACGCGGCCGAGCCCGCGACCGAGAGCGCCCTGCGCCGGGAGGCGGTCTCGATCAGCCGGCTCGGCGGCGGCCCCGACGGGCTCGAGGGGATCACCGCGTTCCTCGAGAAGCGCCCGCCCCGCTACTCCTGAGCCGGACGCCGAGACGAGCCGACTCGGCGCTGGGGCCGGATCAGGCGACCTCGGGGCCGACGGTCGAGTCCGGGGTCTCGCCGAGGACGACCGAGACCAGCCGGTCGAGGGCGATCTGCGCGTAGTCGTCGGCGGCCGCCACCATCGTGGGGTCGCCGAGGTCGACCATCGCCGTGGTGAGCACGTTCGGGCCCATCCGCACCAGCGTGATCGACTCGCTGATCGTGGCGTCGTCGCCCTGCGTGGTGATCGTCCCCGTCAGGTCGAGGTTGATCTGGTCGTCGACGACGTCGCTGGTCAGCTCGTCGCTGTAGTCGAGCGTCAGGTCGTACTCCGTGCCGTCGCTGTCGGGGCCGGTCACGGTGGTGCAGCCCGCGAGCACGTCCTGCACGTGGTCGAACGCGGCCACGAGCGCGTCGTGGTCGTCGAAGGACGAGGCGCTGCTGGTGATCAGCGGGATCCCCGCGTCGCCGTAGGTGTAGTCGTAGGCGACCCGCGCCGACTTCTCGATGTCGTGGGTGATCGCCGACACCTCGCCCAGGCAGCCGGGGCCGTCGGAGTCGTCGTCCTCGCTGGGCGCCTGGGTCCAGTCACCCGGGAAGTTCTCCGGTGCGAGCACCACCTGGGAGAGCTGGTCCTCGGTGAGCACCGGCGTGTTGTCGGACCCGGTGCTCGCCGACGGCGTGGCGCTGCTGCTGTCGTCGGACGCCGACTTGTCGTCACCACCGCATGCTGCGGCGCTGGTGGCGACGAGGGCGAGCACGGCGACGGCCGCGAGCCGGTGGGCAGGGTTGTGCGTACGCAAGGTGTCCTCCTGGACGAGACGGAATCGGGATGAGAATGACAGGGTCCCGAGCAACGTGGGATCGAATTCCCGCTGCCCAGCGGCGGAAACCGTCCTCGAGGAGGATTTGTCAGGCGTGCACCGGGCAGCCCGTCGCGGGCGCGAAGGTCCCGAGCGAGGCGAGGTCGAACCCGTTCGGGTAGCTACGGATCCGGTTCATGTCCTGGGAGTACGTCGGCCGCCGGTTGCTGGGTGTCAGCCGCAGCGCCCGCGCCCTCGCCCGCAGCGAGCCGCGCACCGCGCGGCGGACCCGCGGGCCGGGGTCCTCGTAGCCGAACGCGTTAAGCAGGTGCGGCTCCATCAGCGCGCGGCTGAAGACGTTCATCGGCCGGTGCAGCGGGCGCGGGTAGAACTGCTCGAGCAGCGCGAGCGTGGCATCGGCGACCCGACGGCCGCCGGCGTCGTACGCGAAGTGCTTGCGCTCGTAGTCGTCCATCAGGTGCATGTAGGCGTCGTAGCTCTCCGGCAGATCCTTGATGCCCATGTGCCGCCCGAGCGCGCTGAAGTAGTTGACCATCGCGCGGATCTCGTGGTCGGTCAGCGGCCGCCAGCCGTAGGCGTCCAGCCACCGCTTGGGGATGACGACGAACGTCGACAGCACGTAGCGCAGGTCGTCGTTGCTGATGTCGTACATCCGGTGCATCTGGTTGATCCGCCGGATGCCGGTCCGGCCCTCCTCGCTGTCGAAGCCGTGCACGAGCGGCGCCTCGAGGAGCAGCGCGGTGTCGTCGTACCGCTTCTGGCAGCGCTGCTCGAACTCCTGGGTCTTGTCCAGCAGCCCGCCGATGCTGGGGACCGCGTAGGTGCGGAACAGCGCGAGGCTCAGCGACTGGTTCATGTCCCAGGTGAACTCGTAGAGCGTCAGGTTCCGGACGATCTCGACGTAGTCGGTGTCCGCGTCCAGTGCGTCGTTGCGGCGACGCCACAGGTCCTTCGCCATGGACCGACGGTATCGCTAGAACACGTTATAGTTCCAGGGTGACGACCGCGCCCGACGTCTTCGCCCCCGTGTCCCTGGGGCCGATCCGGCTCCGCAACCGCACGGTCAAGGCGGCGACCTTCGAGGGCCGCACGCCGCACGGCGAGGTGACCGACGAGCTGATCGCCTACCACGTCGCGCCTGCGGCGGGCGGCGTCGGCATCACGACGGTCGCCTACCTCGCGGTCGCGCCGGAGGGCCGGACCCACCGCGAGGTGATCGTCGTCGACGACCGGACGCTGCCGGGACTGGCGCGGCTGGCCGACGCCGTGCACGCCGAGGGCGCGGCGATCTCGGGCCAGGTCGGGCACGCCGGCCCGGTGGCGAACGGCCGGTCCAACGGTGCGCCCGCGATCGCTGCGAGCCCGATGCCCAGCCCCCTCTCGATGCAGATGGTCCGCTCCGCCACCGAGCAGGACCTGACCCGCGTCACCCGCGCGTACGTCGACGCCGCCCGCACGCTGGTCCGGGCGGGCTTCGACGTTCTCGAGCTGCACATGGCGCACTCCTACCTGATCTCCTCCTTCCTCGCGCCCGGCCTCAACCGCCGCAAGGACCGCTGGGGCGGGCCGCTCGAGCGGCGGGCGCGGCTCGCCCGGCAGGTCGCGCGCGCCGTACGGGAGGAGGTCGGCGACTCCTGCGCCGTCACCGCCAAGGTGTCGGTCAGTGACGGCTTCAAGGGCGGCGTCACCACCGAGACCGGGCTCGAGCTCGCGCAGCTGCTCGAGGCCGACGGCCACCTCGACGCGCTGCAGCTCTCGGGCGGCTCCTCGCTGATGAACCCGATGTACCTGTTCCGCGGTGGTGCCCCGGTCGAGGAGTTCGCGGCGTCGATGCCGGCGGTCGTGCGGTGGGGGATGAGGACGCCGGTGGGCCGGTCGTTCCTCAAGGAGTACTCCTTCGAGGAGGCCTACTTCCGGGAGAAGGCGTTGGCCTTCCGGGCGGGGCTGGCGATGCCGCTGCAGCTGCTCGGTGGGATCAACCGGGTCGAGACGATGCGGCAGGCGATGGCGGACGGCTTCGACTTCGTGGTCATGGGCCGGGCGCTCCTGCGCGAGCCGGACCTGGTCCGCAGGCTTGCCTCGGGGGAGGCGCGCGAGGGCATCTGCATCCACTGCAACCGCTGCATGCCGACCATCTACAGCGGCACGGTGTGCGTGGAGTGGGCGGCCGGCGAGCGGATCCCGGTGGCGCAAAACTAGAACTCGTTCTAGTCTCTGCGCATGTCGCAGGTCATTCCGGAGAAGCCGCTCCGCGTCGTCGTCTGGTCCACGGGCACCATCGGCCGCCACGCCATCGCCGGCGTGGACGCCCATCCCGACCTCGAGCTGGTCGGCGTGTGGACGTCGACCCCCGAGAAGCACGGCAAGGACGCCGGCGAGCTCGCCGGCCTCGGCCGCGAGCTCGGCGTGAAGGCGTCGACCGACCGCGACGAGCTGATCGCTCTCGCCCCGGACTGCATCGTGCACGGCGCGATGACCGACGACCGCGTCTTCGAGTCGATCGAGGACCTGACCGGCTTCATCCGCGACGGCGTCAACGTCGTGTCGTCCGGGCCGGTGATCCTGGTGCACCCGAAGGGCACGCTGCCCGACGAGATGATCGCCGGGATCGACGAGGCAGGGCGGCAGGGCAACGCGAGCCTGCACGTCAACGGCATCGACCCGGGGTTCGCCAACGACGTGCTGCCGCTGGTGCTCACCTCGCTCTCGCAGCGCATCGACCACGTCAAGGTCAGCGAGATCGCGGACTACTCGACCTACTACCAGCCGGTCGTGATGAAGGACCTGTTCGGCTTCGGCCAGCCGCTGGAGACGAAGCCGATGCTGTGGGAGCCCGGCATCCTGTCCACCGCCTGGGGCCCGGTCGTCCGGCTGATCGCCGAGGGGCTCGGCGTCACCCTCGACGAGCCGCTCCAGGAGTACGTCGACCGCCGGCCCGCGCCGCGCTCGGTGGAGACGGTCTCCGTCGACGTCGCCGAGGGCACCATGGGCTCGGTGATGTTCCGCGTGGTCGGCACCGTCGACGGCGTCCCGCGGGTCACCCTCGAGCACGTCACCCGCACCGACGCGCAGGCCGAGCCCGACTGGCCCCGGCCGCTGGAGGGCGACGGCTGCTACCGCGTCGAGATCTCCGGCGAGCCGGAGATGAAGCTGGAGTTCACCCACCACGGCGAGCACGGGGACCACAACGTGTCCGGGATGATCGTCACCGCCCAGCGGCTGATCAACGCGGTGCCCGCGGTCGTCGCCGCGAGGCCGGGTCTCCTCACGCCGCTGGACCTCCCGCTCGTCACCGGCCGCGGTCTCGTCTCCGGGGCGGGCCGATGAGCATCCTCGACCGCTTCAGGCTGACCGACCACGTCGCCGTCGTCACCGGCGCGGGCCGCGGCATCGGCGCCGCGTCGTCAGTGGCCCTCGCGGAGGCCGGCGCCGACGTCGTCATCTCCTCGCGCACCGAGGAGCAGCTCAAGCAGGTCGCCCAGCGGGTCGAGGCCGCCGGGCGGCGCGCGGTCGTCGTACCTGCGAACCTCGCGCACACCGAGGACGTCGCAGCGCTCGCCCAGGCCGCCTTCGACGAGTTCGGCCGCCTCGACGTCGTGGTCAACAACGTCGGCGGCACCATCCCGAACGCGTTCCTGGACACCGACGTGGCCTACCTCGAGGAGGCCTTCCACTTCAACGTCAGCACCGCCCACGCGCTGAGCCGCGCGGCCGTTCCCCTGATGCTGAAGTCGCTCGGCGACCCCGAGGAGCACCGGCAGAAGTCGATCGTCAGCATCAGCTCGATGATGGGCCGCACGGCCGACCGCGGCTTCCTCGCCTACGGCACGGCGAAGGCCGCGCTGGCCCACTGGAGCCGGCTGGCGGCGACCGACCTCGCCCCCCGGATCCGGGTCAACGGCATCTACGTCGGCTCGGTGATGACGAGCGCGCTGGAGTTCGTGGCCGGCGTGCCCGAGATCAAGGAGCAGATGGAGGGCAAGACCCCGCTGGGCCGGATCGGCGAGGCCGAGGACATCGCCGCCGCGGTGGTCTACCTGTCCTCGCGCGCGGGCCAGTACGTCACCGGCAAGATGCTCGAGGTCGACGGCGGCATCCAGTACTCCAACCTCGACCTCAACCTCCCGGACCTGGCCCCGTAAGGTCCGGAGCGTGACATCCGGAGTCAGCACCGCGCACGCCGTCTCGCCCGACTCGGGCGAGCACTGGTCGGCCGAAGGTGCCTGGCCGGTGGCGCCCGGGATCCACCGGATCCCGCTGCCGCTGCCGATGGACGGCCTCAAGGCGATCAACGTCTACGTCGTCGAGGGTGACGACGGCCTGACGCTGATCGACGGCGGCTGGGCGATCCCGGTCGCCCGCGAGCTGCTCGACAGGTGCCTGCGCTCGATCGGCTCCGGCTTCGGTGACATCACGCGGTTCCTGGTCACCCACGTGCACCGCGACCACTACACGATGGCCACCGTGCTCGGCCACGAGTACGGCGCCGAGGTCGCCCTCGGCCTGCCCGAGAGGCCGGCGCTCGAGCTGCTGCACGGCATCGGCCGGGGCGAGCTCACCGAGAGCCCGTTCCTCGCGATCCTGCGCTCCGCCGGGGCGCCCGACGTCGCCGAGGCATGGGCTGCAGGGCGCAGCGAGGAGGACCTCCCGGACCCCAAGGACTGGGCGCTCCCCGACACCTGGCTCGACGGCGACACCACCGTCCAGGTGGGCGCGCGGGCGATCGACGCCGTGCACACGCCGGGTCACACCCCCGGTCACTACGTCTTCGCCGACCGCGCCGACGGCCTGCTCTTCGCCGGCGACCACGTGCTGCCCACGATCACGCCGTCGATCGGCTTCACCTTCCCCGTCGAGCCCGACCCGCTCGGGAGCTTCCTGGCCTCGCTGACCAAGGTGCGCGCGCTGCCGGACCTCCGCATCCTGCCCGCCCACGGACCGGTCGCGCCGTCCTCGCACGCGCGCGTCGACGAGCTGCTCGTGCACCACGAGGACCGGCTCGCCCACTGCCTGAAGTCGCTGAAGGAGCGCGGCCCCTCGGTGGCCGCCGTGGTGGCCGGCGACCTCGGCTGGACCCGCCACGAGCGGTCCTACGCCGACCTCGACCTCTTCAACAAGGGCATGGCCGCGATGGAGACCAAGGCCCACCTCGAGCTGCTCGTCGCCCGCGGCGAGGCGACCGAGGAGCAGACCGCCGACGGGATCGTCTACACCGCGGTCTAGTCTGACGGCACAAGACAGGGGAGCACGCCAAGCGTGCTGAGAGTGCGGCAACAGATCTGGGCCGCAGACCCTCCGAACCTGATCCGGCTAGCACCGGCGAAGGGAGTCACCATGAGGTCATTCCGCGCGCTCCGCGCCATCGCGGCACTCGCACCGCTCGTCCTGGCGAGTGCCTGCTCGGTGGTCCACGAGAAGGACAGTGCCGGCGACCCGGCCACCGGCGCGTCCGGCGGCACGGTCGTCCTGGTCACCCACGACTCGTTCAACCTCCCGAAGGACCTGATCCAGCAGTTCGAGGACGAGAGCGGCTACCGGCTGGAGCACCTGCCGGCCGGTGACGGCGGCGAGCTCACCAACAAGCTGGTGCTCACCAAGGACGACCCGCTCGGCGACGTCGCGTTCGGCGTGGACAACACCTACGGGTCCCGTGCCGTCGACGCCGGGGTGTTCGCGCCGTACTCCCCGGAGCTCCCGGAGGGCGCGAGCGACTACGCCCTGCCCGGCGACGACCAGGGCGAGCTCACACCGATCGACACCGGTGCGGTGTGCGTGAACGTCGACGACGCGTGGTTCGCCCAGCACGGCCTGCAGCCGCCGGCGTCGCTCGACGACCTCACCGACCCCGCCTACAAGGGCCTGTTCGTGACCGAGGGCGCCAGCACCAGCTCGCCGGGCCTGGCGTTCCTGCTCGCCACCATCGCCCAGTACGGCGACGGGTGGCAGGACTACTGGCAGCGGCTCCTCGACAACGACGTCAAGATCGACAAGGGCTGGGAGGACGCCTTCAACGTCGACTACAGCTACTCCGGCGGCGACCGGCCGATCGTCGTCTCCTACGACTCCGACCCGGCCTACACCGTCGAGGACGGCAGGACGTCGACCAGTGCACTGCTCGACACCTGCTTCCGCCAGGTCGAGTACGCCGGCGTGCTCGAGGGCGCGAAGAACCCCGAGGGCGCCCAGGCGCTGGTCGACTGGCTGCTCACGCCCGAGGTGCAGGCGGCGCTGCCGAAGAACATGTACGTCTTCCCCGTCGACGCCGACGTCCCGCTCCCGGAGTCGTGGGCGAGGTTCGCGAAGCAGCCCCAGCAGACCGAGCAGCTCGATCCCGCCGAGATCGACGCGAACCGCCAGGACTGGCTCGAGCAGTGGAACGACCTGGTAACGCGGTAGCCGGCGGCTGAGGTGCGCCGCCTCGCGTACGTCGTCCTGGCCGCGTTCCCGCTCGCGGTGCTCGCGGTCTTCTTCCTGCTGCCGGTCGGCGGGATGCTGCAGCGTGGCGTCTGGCCGGACGGGCGGTTCGACCCGGGCTCGGTGCTCGAGGTGCTGGCCCGCCCGCGGACGGCGCGGGTCGTCTGGCTGACCGTCTGGACGAGCACGCTGGCGACGGCGCTGTCGATCGCGCTCGGCCTGCCGGCGGCCTATGTCCTGCACCGGCTGCGGTTTCCCGGGCGCAGCATCGTGCGCGCGCTGACGCTGGTGCCGTTCGTGCTGCCCACGGTCGTCGTCGGAGTCGCGATCCGGCAGCTGGTCGCCCCGTCCGGCGTGCTCGGGTTCCTCGGCGTGGACGGCACGCCGCCCGCGATCGTCTTCGGCCTGGTGTTCTTCAACGTCGCCGTCGTGATCCGCACCGTGGGCGCGGCCTGGGAGGGTCTCGACCGCCGTCCGGGAGACGCCGCGGCAGCGCTCGGCGCGAGGCCCTGGCAGGTCTTCCGTACCGTCACGCTGCCGGCGCTGCGCCCGGCGCTGGTGGCCGCGGCGAGCGTCGTCTTCCTGTTCTGCGCGACCGCCTTCGGCGTCGTGCTGGTCCTCGGCGGGGCGCACTACTCCACGGTCGAGACCGAGATCTACTACCTCACGGTCGACTACCTCGACCTCCCGGCGGCCGCGGCGCTCTCCCTCGTCCAGCTGGTCGCGATCGTCGTGCTGCTCGTCGTGGCCGCGCGGCTGCGGGCCGTCCCCGACCCGACCGTGCGGCGCTCGCTCGCCGCGCCGACGCGACCCGGTCGTGCGGACCTTCCTGCCCTGGTCGTGACCGCCCTCGTGCTGGTCGCGGTGGCCGCACCCATCGCGGCGCTGGTCGTCGCGTCGTTCCGTGTCGACGGCTCCTGGTCGCTGGCGGCGTACCGCGCGCTCCGCGACTCCGGTCACGCCTCGGCCGCGGACGGCGCGGGCGGCGGGCTGTTCCTCGTGCCGGTGACCGAGGCGCTGTCGAACTCGCTGGCGATCGCCGTCGACGCGACCTGGATGTCGATGCTGCTCGGCACGACCGTCGCCGTCCTCGTGACCCGTCGGGTCCGCACCCGCGCCGGCAGGATCACCCGGGGCGGGTTCGACGCGCTGTTCATGCTGCCGCTCGGCGTCTCGGCGGTGACGCTCGGCTTCGGCTTCCTGATCACCCTCGACCAGCCGCCGGTCGACCTGCGGTCGAGCCCGCTGCTGGTGCCGATCGCCCAGGCGCTGGTGGCGCTGCCGATCGTCGTCCGCACGCTGGTGCCGGTGCTCGGCGGCGTCGACGACCGCCAGCGCCAGGCTGCCGCCTCCCTCGGCGCCGGCCCGATCCGGACCCTGCTGACCGTCGACCTGCCGATCCTGTGGCGGCCGCTCCTCGCCGCGGCCGGCTTCGCGTTCGCGGTCTCGCTCGGCGAGTTCGGCGCCACCGCGTTCATCGTCCGCCCGGACACCCCGACATTGCCCGTGTTCATCTTCCGGCTGCTGGAACATCCCGGACCGCTGAACTACGAGACCGCGATGGCCGGCTCGGTCGTGCTCGCCGTGCTGACCGCGGCCGTGATCCTCGTCGTCGAGCGGCTCCGCGTACCCCTGATCGGGGCGTGGTGACGTGCTGGGCATCGAGGGCGTGAGCGTCGCGTTCGGCGCCACCCGGGCGGTCGACGACGTCAGCCTCGACCTCGCCGACGGCGACGTGCTCGCGGTCGTCGGGCCCAGCGGCTGCGGCAAGTCCACACTGCTGCGCGCCGTGGCGGGGCTCGAACCGCTCTCGGCAGGCGCGGTCCGCTGGGACGGCGCCGACCTGGCCGGCACGCCGACGCACCGGCGCGGCTTCGCGCTGATGTTCCAGGACGGCCAGCTCTTCGACCACCTCACCGTCGGCCGGAACGTCGGCTACGCGCTGCGGCTGGCCGGCGCCGGCCGCGCGGCGACCCGGTCCCGGGTCGCGGAGCTGCTCGACCTCGTCGGCCTCGGCGGCTACGCCGGTCGCCTCCCGCGGACCCTGTCCGGCGGCGAGCGCCAGCGGGTCGCGCTCGCGCGCTCGCTGGCGGCGGAACCCCGGCTGCTGCTCCTCGACGAGCCGTTGAGCGCGCTGGACGCCGCGCTTCGCACCCGCCTGGCCGGCGACCTCCGGCGGATCCTCCGCGACTCCGGCACCACGGCCCTGCTGGTCACCCACGACCAGGAGGAGGCGTTCGCCGTCGCCGACCGGCTGGCCGTCATGCGCGCGGGACGGGTCGTCCAGGAGGGCACGACCACCGAGGTGTGGGCAGCGCCGGTCGACGCCGAGACCGCGCTGTTCCTGGGCTACGACGTCGTGCTCGAGCGCGCGGCCGCGACCGCTCTCCTCGGTGCCGCCCCCGACGGCGCCCGCGTCGCCGTACGCCGGTCCGCGCTGGTCGCCGGGCCGGCCGCCGCGGGCGGGGCCGGCCGGGACGCACGGGTGCTCGCGGTGACACCCGCCCCGGACGAGCTGCGGCTGCTGCTCGACATCGACGGGGTCGGCGAGGTCCCGGCGATCGGTGCCGGCGGGTGGCTGCCCGGGCCGGGAGACCGGGCCACGGTGCGCATCGACCGCAGCCGGGTCGCAGTCCTGCGCGACTGACCGTCTCCTACACTCGCTCGGGTGTACCGCCGTGCCTATACCTGCCTGGTCGGCACGGCCCTCGTGATGGGCGCCTGCGCCGTCTACGTGTCGATCGCCTACGACCGCCCCCTCGTGGACCCGGAGGGCAGCTTCCTCGGGCCGTCCTGGTTCCGGTTGCCTGCGCTCCTGCTGCTGGCGTTCGGGCTCGACCTGATCCCGCGGACGCTCTTCCTCTCCCGCGGCAACCCGGGCCGCTTCTGGCCGCTCGTGCGCGAGCGGCTGCGCACGCACTGGGGCAGGGAGCGGGCCATCCTGGTCGCGCTCGGGATCATGGCGTTCTACGTCACCTACGTCAGCTACCGGAACCTCAAGTCGAACCTGCCGTTCGTCCGCGACGACGACCCGCGACCGGGTCACGTCGTCGCGAAGTCCTACGACTGGGAGCTGCACCTCCTCGACAAGACCCTGTTCTTCGGGCACGAGCCGTCCGACGTGCTGCACGGCCTGCTCGGGACCCACATCGCGGCCGAGATCCTCTCCCCGGTCTATCTCTTCTTCCTGCCGATGGTGCCGCTCGTCATCACCATCTGGCTGGTCTGGTCGCGCAACATCTCCTACGGCTACTGGTTCGTGACCTCGCAGTGCCTCGCCTGGTCGCTCGGCACGCTGTCCTACTACCTGCTGCCGACGCTCGGCCCGGGGATCGCGCGCTCGAGCGACTACAACGACCTGCACCGCACCTCCACCACCCACCTGATGGACTCGATCCAGAACGCGCGCGCCCAGCTGATCAACGACCCGCACGCGACCCAGATCGTCAACTCCGTCGCCGGGTTCGCGAGCCTGCACTGCACGATCACGTTCCTGGTGGCGCTGCTGGTGCAGTACACCGTCCGCAACAAGTGGCTCACGGTCGCGGCCTGGATCAACTTCGGGCTCGTGGCGGTCGCGACGATCTACTTCGGCTGGCACTACGTCGCCGACGACATCGCGGGCGTCGCCATCGCGGTCGTGTCGTTCTACGTCGGCGGTCGGGCGAGCGGGCAGAAGTTCGAGCGGGGCCTGCGCTCGCACCCCACGACGACCACCTCGAAGGTGCCCGTCGAGAAGGCCTGACCGAGCCGCTCAAGAACTACATCGGTGTAGTTCGCAAGTCGACACGCCGATGTTCCTGAGATTTCTGTGGTTTCTGGTTTCCAATGTGACGAAAGCGCACTAGCGTGCCGTGAGTTGCTTCGGGTGATGGGGAAGTCGTTCCGGGGTGACGTGACCTGACGTCCACGAACAGGAGCACCTGTGCGCCCCGCCGCCGTTACTGGCTGGCTCGCCGCGCTCGCGCTGACCGCTGCCGCGGTCGCGCCGATCGCCAACGCCGACCCGAGCGACCCGAGCAGTCCCAGCAGGTCCGACGTCCGCCAGGCGAGGCACCACGTGCAGCGCGCGCAGGACAGCGTGGCGAGCGTGCGTGCCGCGCTGGCGACGGCCGACGAGGACCTGAACGCCGCCGAGATCGCGTCGATGCAGGCCGCGGAGGCCTACAACGGCGCGCTGCTGCGGGCGCAGGAGGCGAAGCGGGAGGAGCGCGCCGCCGAGCGGGCCTCGCGACGGGCGGACCGCGAGCTCGCCCGGCAGAAGGACGTCTACGGCGACACGCTGCTGACGTCGTACGACGCCGGCATCGGCCTGGACGCCGTGGACGGGCTGCTGTCCGCCGACGGCGTCGACGGGCTGATCGACCGCACCAGCGCCGTCGGCATGGTGCAGGAGTCGCTACAGGTCCAGCGCGACGACTACCGCCGCGCCGCGGACGACGCCGCGGACGCCGCGATCCGGGCCTCCGACGCCGCCGACACGGCCGACGAGGCCGCCGAGCGGGCGCGGCAGGCTCGCGACGACGCACGCGCGGCCGCCGACCTGGCCGCGTCGACCTACGCCTCGATCGCGGACCGCAAGGACCGGCTGCTCGGCCGGCTGGCGCACCTGCAGGGCGTCAGCGTCCGGCTCGCCCGGCAGCGCCAGGAGGCCCTCGAGCAGCAGCAGCGCGAGGACCAGCAGGCGCAGCAGGACCAGAAGGACCAGCAGGCGGGGGGCGCGGAACCGGGAGACCCCGGCACCACGCCCGGCGACGGCACCGGCGGCGCCCCGGCCGACCCTGCGACACCGGACCCGACCACGCCGACGACGCCGACCACGCCGGACAGCGGCACCGGAACGCCGCCGTCGCCCTCGGGCGGCGCGGCGGCCGCGGTGGCCTTCGCCCGGGCGCAGCTGGGCGAGCCGTACGTGTGGGCCGCCGCCGGACCCGACTCCTGGGACTGCTCCGGCCTGACGATGGGCGCCTGGGCCGCGGGCGGCAAGACGCTGCCGCACTACTCGGTCGCGCAGTACGCGGCGTCGACGCCGATCACGCGCGACCAGCTGCAGCCCGGCGACCTGGTGTTCTGGGGCTCCTCGAGCAGCCCGTCGTCGATCTTCCACGTCGCGCTCTACGTGGGCGACGGGATGATCATCCACGCGCCGCGACCGGGTCGCGGGGTCAGCCTGGACTCGATCGACTACTGGATCCCGCCGTCGTTCTACGCTCGCCCCTGATCGGCGGCGCGGCAGGTGGGTAACGTGCGGCCATGGCCACCGTGGACGCCGTCGAGACTCCTGCAGCCGAGCCGGACGAGGACGGGCCTCCCGTCCACGTCGACGTACCGGAGCTGACCAAGGTCCTGGACGGCCCCTACGCCGAGGTGCGGGCCGACGTCCGCAAGGAGCTGGCCCGGCACGCGGAGGTGCTCGAGCAGGCGGAGACGCTGAGCCGCGACGAGTTCCGCGAGCGGGTCAAGGACGTCATCGTCGAGATCGCCGAGTCCGGGCAGGCGGGGCTCGGCTTCCCCGCGGAGTACGGCGGCGGCGCCGACATCGGTGCGTCGATCGCGGCCTTCGAGACGATGGGGTTCGGCGACCTGTCCGTCCTGGTGAAGATGGGCGTGCAGTTCGGCCTGTTCGGTGGCGCGATCCTGCACCTCGGCACCAAGCGGCACCACGACCGCTACCTCGCCGACCTCATCAAGGGGAAGCTGCTCGGTTGCTTCGCGATGACCGAGACCGGGCACGGCAGCAATGTGCAGGCGCTGGGCACCGTGGCGACCTACGACCAGGGCAGCGACGAGTTCGTGATCGACACGACCACCGCGGCGGCGACCAAGGACTACATCGGGAACGCCGCCCGGCACGCCCGCGTCGCCGTCGTCTTCGCGCAGCTCGACGTCGGCGGCGAGCGGCACGGTGTGCACGCGCTCGTCGTACCGATCCGCGACGAGCAGGGCGAGGTGCTGCCCGGTGTCGAGATCAGCGACGACGGGCTCAAGATGGGCCTCAACGGCGTGGACAACGGCCGGATCAGCTTCCAGGGCGTCCGGGTCCCGCGGGACGCGCTGCTCGACCGCTTCGCGACCGTCAGCGAGGACGGCACCTACTCCTCGGAGATCGAGAACCCCAGCCGGCGGTTCTTCACGATGCTGGGCACCCTGGTGCAGGGCCGGACCTGCGTGGGTGCGGCGGGGATCAGCGCCGCCAAGGTGGCCCTCACCATCGCGGTCGAGTACGGCGACCGGCGCCGCCAGTTCGAGGCGACCTCCGACGACGAGGAGGAGCGGCTCCTCGACTACGGCCAGCACCAGCGCCGGCTGCTCCCGCTGGTGGCGCGGACCTACGCCCTGAGCTTCGCGCAGGAGGTGCTGACCTCCCGGCTGCACGACGTCTTCTCGGGCATCACGACCGACGAGGTGTCGCGCCGCCACCTCGAATCACGGGCGGCCGGCACCAAGGCGCTGGCGACCTGGCACGCGACGCGGACCATCCAGGAGTGCCGCGAGGCGTGCGGCGGCGCGGGCTACCTCGCCGTCAACCGGTTCACGGCGCTCAAGGCCGACACCGACGTGTTCACCACCTTCGAGGGAGACAACACGGTCCTGCTGCAGCTGGTCGCGAAGGGGCTGCTGACCGACTACGCCAGCGACTTCTCCGACCTCGACCAGCTCGGCATGGTGCGCTTCGTCGCCGGCCTCGCCGTCGACACGGTCCTCGAGAAGACCGCCGTGCACAAGCTCCTGGAGCGGGTGAAGGACGTCCTCCCCGGGATCGAGGGCGGGGAGCAGGACACCGGTGTGCTCGACCCGGAGTACCACCTCGCGATGTTCCGGTTCCGCGAGGAGCACCAGCTCGGCGGCGTCGCCCGGCGGCTCAAGCGCGGCGTCGACTCCGGGATGAACCCCGGTGAGGTGTTCTCCCGCGTGCAGGATCACGTCATCGCAGCGGCCCGCTCGCACGTCGAGCGCCTCGTCCTCGAGGCCTTCGTCGAGCGGGTGCAGGAGCTCCCCGAGGGTGAGCTCCGCGACGTGCTCAACGCGGTGTGCGACCTGCACGCGCTGTCCTCCATCGAGGCCGACCGGGCCTGGTTCATGGAGCACGGCCGGCTCAGCAGCCAGCGGTCCAAGGCGATCTCCCGCGAGGTCGGCGCTCTCTGCCGCCGGCTGCGGCCGGTCGCCGTCGACCTGGTCGCCGCGTTCGGCGTACCGCGCCAGGTCCTGCGCTCGCCGGACCTGCTGAGCTGGGGGGAGAACACCGATGGTTGAGCTGCGCGCCCCGCGAATCCCCGGCCTCGGCGGCTGGTCCGACGACCCGCTGTGGGCGCACGTCTACGACTGGTCGGTCGAGCACCCGCGGGTGGGTGGCCTCGGCTGGCGGCTCGGCGTCCAGAGCGACCTGCGGAAGCTGTACGCCGCCGCGGCGGAGATCGGGCGGCTTCCTGCAGGGGCGCGGGTCCTGGACATCCCCAGTGGTGGCGGTGTCGCCCTGCGCGGGCTGCGGCCCGGCCAGGGCGTCGACTACGTCGCCGCCGACATCTCCCAGCGGATGCTCGACAAGACGATGGCCGCCGCGGAGCGCCGCGGCGTCGCGGACCAGGTGACACCGGTGGTCGCCGACGTCGGGGCGCTCCAGTTCGACGACGCCGGCTTCGACATGGTCGTCAGCTTCACCGGCCTGCACTGCTTCCCCGACCCGCGCGCCGCGGTCGTCGAGATCGCGCGGGTGCTGCGCCCCGGCGGTGTGCTGACCGGCAGCGCGCTGCTCAACGACACGGGTCTGCAGTACGAGCCGATCCGCCGGGTCGGCCGCCTCGCCGGCCTCCTCGGCCCCTGCTGCACCCGCAAGGAGCTGAAGACCTGGCTGCGCGAGAACGGCGTCAGCGACGTCGTCCTCGACAAGAGCGGCGCCCTCGTCTACTTCCGCGGCGTCAAGCGCGGTTGAACCCTCACTTCGAGCACGTCCAACC
This sequence comes from Nocardioides panacisoli, assembly GCF_039537325.1. Taxonomy (GTDB): domain Bacteria; phylum Actinomycetota; class Actinomycetes; order Propionibacteriales; family Nocardioidaceae; genus Nocardioides; species Nocardioides panacisoli. The sequence goes on along the minus strand of NZ_BAABAH010000004.1, from coordinate 276,578 downwards.
CTGCGTTCGAGCACCTCGAACCTTCAGTTCGAACGGGTCGAACCGTCAGTTTTGCGTGTCCGAACTGACGTCTCGAGGTGCTCGAAGCGAGGGTTCGAGGTGCTCGAAGTGAGGGTTCGACGTGCTCGAAGTGAGGGTTCGAGGTGCTCGAAGTGAGGGTTCGAGGTGCTCGAAGTGAGGGTTCGACCGGAGCGCGCGTCAGTGGCCGGTGGTCTTGAAGCGCTCGAAGGAGGCGTTGATCTCGGCCTCGGCCTCGGTGCGGCCGACCCAGTCGGCGCCCTCGACGGACTTGCCGGGCTCGAGGTCCTTGTAGACCTCGAAGAAGTGCTGGATCTCCAGCCGGTCGAACTTCGGCACGTGGTTGATGTCGCGCAGGTGCTCCATGCGCGGGTCGCTGGTCGGGACGCAGAGGACCTTGTCGTCGCCGCCCTTCTCGTCGGTCATGCGGAACATGCCGATCGAGCGGCAGCGGATCAGGCAACCGGGGAAGGTCGGCTCCTGCAGCAGGACCAGCGCGTCGAGCGGGTCGCCGTCCTGGCCGAGGGTGTCCTCGATGTAGCCGTAGTCGGCGGGGTACATGGTCGAGGTGAAGAGGAAGCGGTCGAGGCGCATCCGGCCCGACTCGTGGTCGACCTCGTACTTGTTGCGGCTCCCCTTGGGGATCTCCACCAGCACGTCGAACTCCAGCACGTTCTTCCTCCGCGTCTCGTCCCTCGGATCCTCGGCGACCCCGTCTCGGGGCAACCCCGGATCCGTCATCGGGGTCATCCTCCCGCACAATGACCCGGAACGCGCAGTCGAGACAGGAGGCACGGTGGCCGGACGTGACGTGGAGCACGGGCCCCGTCGTGTCCTGAAGTGGTCGGCACTGGTCCTGGTGCTCGTCCTCGTCGCCGGTGCAGCCTGCTGGCGGCTCGGCTACCTCGACGACTGGATCGACGGGTTCGGTGGTGACGACGCCCCGACCAGCCCGGCCGACGTCGCCCCGCCCCCGGACGTCGACGTACCCCCGGTGGAACAGCCGGCCGCCCTCGCGCGGCCCGCCGACGGGTCGGCGCGACTCGACAAGGCGGCGATCGGGCGGGCGATCGGCGGCCTCCTGCGCAACAAGAACCTCGGCAAGCACGTGCTCGCAGCCGTGGCGCCCCTGGACGGGTCGGGCGTCACCTACACGTCCGGGACCGGGCTCGCCACCCCCGCGTCGACGACCAAGGTGGTGACCTCGACCGCGGCCCTGTTCCTGCTCGGGCCCGACCACACCTTCGACACCACCACCGTGCTCGAGGGCCGTGGGGCGGACCGGCAGCTCGTGCTGGTCGGCGGCGGAGACCCGTTCCTGCTCAGCAGCCAGGACGCGCAGTGGGGTACGTCGACGCCCGCGACCTACTCCCCGCCCAAGGCCGACATCGGCACCCTTGCCCAGCGGTCGGCGCGGGAGCTCCGCAGCGAGGGCGTGCGCCGGGTCCGGCTCGGCTACGACGACAGCCTCTTCGACGGCCCGGCGGTGAACCCGCACTGGGAGCCGAGCTACGTCCCCGACGGAGTGGTCTCGCCGATCAGCGCGCTGTGGGTGGACGAGGGCCGCGACCCGAGCGGCTACGGGCGGGTCGGGGACCCGTCGCTCGCCGCGGCCCAGGTGTTCGCGGCGGCGCTGGAGAAGGCCGGGATCACGGTCCTCGGCGCACCGACGCACACGGTCGCCGCCCACGCGGCCGCGGACGTCGCCTCCGTGTCCAGCCCGCCGCTGGCCCAGATCGTGCAGCGGCTGATCGAGGTCAGCGACAACGAGGCCGCCGAGGTGCTGCTCCGCCAGGTCGGTGTCGCCGACCAGGGTGCTGGCTCGATCGTCGCCGGCCAGGCCGGCGTCCGTCGGGTGCTCAAGGCCAACGGCGTCGACATGGCCGGCTCGGTGCTGTACGACGGCAGCGGCCTGTCCCGCGACGACCGGATGGCGCCGGAGCTGCTCCTCGACGTGCTCCGCCTCGCGGCCGACCCGAGGCAGCCGGACCTGCGCGCGGTCGTGAGCAGCCTCCCCGTGGCGGCGTACACCGGGTCGCTCGCCGACCGGATGGACCACGGGGCGCCGGCCGGCCGCGGTCGCGTGCGCGCCAAGACCGGCACCCTGACCGGCGTCACGGCCCTCGCCGGGATCGCCGTCGACCTCGACGGCGACCTGATGGTCTTCGCGCTGATGGCCGACAGGGTGCCGCCGCCCCGGGAGGGCCTCGCCCAGACCGCGATGGACGACGCCGCCGACGCCCTGGGTGCCTGTCACTGCGGTCGCTGACGACCAAGCACCTCCTAGGCTTCGTCCATGAGTCACGCTTCCCCGGCACCCGAGCTGCCCGCCATGGTCGACTGGCGGCTGGCGATCAGCATCGGGTCGCGGCTCGCGGGCGAGGGCCCCGTCGTCACGCGGGACGAGGCGGCCGAGGTCGTCTCCGAGCTGCGGGACGGCGCGAACCGCTCGACCGGGCTGGTCCGGGAGTTCACCGGCCTGGACGCGCCGACCGGCACGGCGCCGCTGCTGGTCGTCGACCGGCCCGGCTGGGTGCGGGCCAACGCCGAGGGGTTCGCGGTCGCGTCCCGCCCGATGATCGAGAAGCTCGTCGAGAAGAAGGCGCCGACCGGGCTGTCGCTCCGGGTCGGGTCCAAGGTGACCGCGGCCGAGGTCGGCGGGCTGCTCGGGTTCATGGCCGGGAAGGTGCTCGGCCAGTTCGACCCGTTCTACGGGATCGACGCGGGCAGCGGGGGTGCCCACGCGGCGGAGTCGGCGGGGACGGTGGTGCACGGCCGGCTGCTGCTCGTCGCGCCCAACATCGCGCACGTCGAGCGGGAGCTCGACGTGGACCCGCACGACTTCCGGCTGTGGGTCTGCCTGCACGAGGAGACCCACCGGGTCCAGTTCACCGCCGTGCCGTGGATGCGCGACCACCTGATGTCGGAGATCCGCGCGATCTCCGAGACGCTCGAGCCGGCGTCGCTGCTCGAGGGCGGGTTCGAGCGGATCGCCGAGGCGATCAAGGCCGGCCGCGGCGGCGGCAGCATCGTCGACATGTTCAGCACGCCCGAGCAGAAGGAGATCCTCGACCGGGTGACCGGGATGATGTCCCTCCTCGAGGGCCATGCCGACGTCGTCATGGACGACGTCGGGCCGACCGTCATCCCGTCCGTCAAGAAGATCCGCGCGAAGTTCACCGAGCGCCGCAAGGGCGTCGGCACCCTGGACCGGCTGCTGCGCCGACTGCTCGGCCTGGAGGCGAAGATGGCGCAGTACCGCGACGGCGCCAAGTTCGTGCGCGGCGTCGTCGACAAGGTCGGCATGGAGCAGTTCAACGCCGTGTGGTCGGCGCCGGAGAACCTGCCCTCCAAGACCGAGCTCGGCGACCCCGACGCCTGGGTCCGGCGCGTCCTCGGCTGAGATGTCGCTCCACCCCGCCGTGGCCGCGGTGCGCCGCGGCGTCCGCGAGGTGCTGGAGGAGCTCGAGCCGGGTGACACCGTGCTCGTCGCCTGCTCCGGGGGCGCGGACTCGCTGGCCCTGCTCTCGGCGGCGGTGTTCGAGGGCCGCAAGGCCGCCGTGCGCGTCGTCGGCACGACGATCGACCACGGCCTCCAGGAGGGCTCGGCCGAGCATGCCCGTCGGGTCGTGGAGCAGATGGCCGGTCTCGGGGCCGACGAGACCGCGTCCGCGCGGGTGCAGGTCAGCGGCGCCGGCGAGGGGCCGGAGGCCGCCGCCCGCCGGGCGAGGTACGACGTCCTCGAGCAGATGCGGCAGCACTTCGGTGCCGCCCTCGTGCTCCTCGGCCACACCCGCGACGACCAGGCGGAGACCGTCCTCCTCGGCCTGACCCGGGGTTCGGGTGCCCGGTCGCTGGCCGGCATGCGGCGCTCGTTCGACCACTACGCCCGGCCCTTGCTCGACGTCTCGCGCGACGACACCGTGACCGCCTGCCAGGTCGAGGGGATCGACTTCTGGGAGGACCCGCACAACGACGATCCCGGCTACACGCGGGTGCGCGTCCGGCGTACGGTCCTGCCGGTCCTGGAGGAGGAGCTCGGCCCCGGCGTCGCCGAGGCGCTCGCCCGCACCGCCGACCAGCTCCGCGAGGACGTCACCTTCCTCGACGAGACGGCCGAGGCGGAGTTCTGGTCCCTGGAGGAGCTCGACGTGGCGGACTACCCGAAGGCGCTCGCGACCCGGATCCTGCGGATCGCCGCGATCGAGGCCGGGGCGACCGACAGCGAGCTCTTCCATGTCCACGTGGAGCGGCTGTTCGCGCTCGCCACCGGGCGGATCCAGGGCGAGATCCAGCTGCCCGGCCGGGTCACCGCCTACCGGGAGGGACGGTCGGTCGAGTTCCGCCCGACCGCTGTGACATCCTGACCGCCATGGAAGCCTCCAGCGTCGAGAGCGACCTCGTCGAGGTCCTGTTCACGGAGAAGCAGATCCAGGACCGGCTCGGCGAACTGGCGAAGGAGATCGATCGCGACTACGCCGGCAAGGACCTGATCATCGTCGGCGTCCTGCGCGGTGCCGTCATGGTGATGGCCGACCTGTCGCGCGCGCTCGACAGCCACGTCGAGATGGACTGGATGGCGGTGTCGTCCTACGGCTCGGGCACCAAGTCCTCGGGCGTCGTGCGGATCCTCAAGGACCTCGACGCCGACATCAGCGGCCGGCACGTGCTGATCGTCGACGAGATCATCGACACCGGCCTCACCCTCTCGTGGCTGACGTCCAACCTCGGCTCGCGCGGGCCCGCCAGCGTCGAGATCTGCACCCTGCTGCGCAAGCCGGAGGCGCTGCAGATGCCCGTCGACGTGAAGTACGTCGGCTGGGACATCCCCAACGAGTTCGTCGTCGGCTACGGCCTGGACTACCGCGAGCGCTACCGCAACCTGCGCGACATCGCCACCCTGGCCCCCCACGTCTACTCCTAGGGGAACGGTTCGCCGTACTCAGCCGTTGCTGTTCTGTGGCGCTTGGTCGCCTGGGACACTGGGGTCGCACGGCGCCGTGTACCGTCGTGAGATCGGTGATGCCCGGCCGGGAGCCGGGTCCAAGGAGCGGATGAGTCTGTGAAGCGCGTGTTCAGGGGGCCCTGGCTCTGGATCGTGGTGGCGGTCGTCGCCGTCCTCCTCGCCCTGGAGTTCCTCGCCCCCGGAGGGGGGTACGACGAGGTCCCGACGTCCCAGATGGAGAAGTACATCCAGTCGGGCGACGTCAAGGAGATCAAGTTCATCGACGGCGACCAGACCATCCAGGCGACCCTCGACAGCGGTACCCGCGACGAGGGCGACCAGGTGATGAGCCACTACATCCTCGGGCAGCAGGAGGGCATCATCAAGGAGGTCGACCAGCAGGTCGCCAAGGGCACCATCGAGAAGTCCGACTCCGACAACCCGCAGCCGAGCATCCTCGGCTCGATCCTGGCGACGCTGCTGCCGTTCGCGCTGATCGTGCTGCTCTTCATCTTCTTGATGAACAACGTCCAGGGGGGCGGCCGCGGGGTCATGCAGTTCGGCAAGTCCAAGGCGAAGCTGATCTCCAAGGACATGCCCAAGACCACCTTCGCCGACGTCGCGGGCTGCGACGAGGCGATCGAGGAGCTCGGCGAGATCAAGGAGTTCCTCCAGGAGCCCGCCAAGTTCCAGGCCGTCGGCGCCAAGATCCCTAAGGGCGTGCTGCTCTACGGCCCGCCGGGCACCGGCAAGACGCTGCTCGCCCGCGCCGTCGCGGGTGAGGCGGGCGTCCCCTTCTACTCGATCTCCGGTTCCGACTTCGTCGAGATGTTCGTCGGCGTGGGCGCGAGCCGGGTGCGCGACCTGTTCGAGCAGGCCAAGGAGAACGCCCCGGCGATCGTCTTCATCGACGAGATCGACGCTGTCGGCCGCCACCGCGGCGCCGGCATGGGCGGCGGCCACGACGAGCGCGAGCAGACGCTGAACCAGCTCCTCGTCGAGATGGACGGCTTCGACGTCCGGGGCGGCGTGATCCTGATCGCGGCCACGAACCGGCCCGACGTGCTCGACCCGGCGCTGCTGCGCCCGGGCCGCTTCGACCGGCAGATCGGTGTCGACGCGCCCGACCTCAACGGCCGCAAGCGGATCCTCGAGGTGCACGCCCGGGGCAAGCCGCTCGGTGGCGACGTCGACCTGCTGGCCGTCGCTCGGCGTACTCCGGGATTCTCCGGCGCCGACCTCGCGAACGTGCTGAACGAGGCCGCGCTGCTCACCGCGCGCAACAACGCGAAGATGATCACGTCCGCCGCGCTCGACGAGGCCATCGACCGCGTGATCGCGGGGCCGCAGCGTCACTCCCGCCTGATGAGCGAGAAGGAGAAGCTCATCACCGCCTACCACGAGGGCGGCCACGCGCTGGTCGCGGCGGCGCTGCCCGGCACCGACCCCGTGCACAAGGTGACGATCCTGCCGCGCGGGCGGGCGCTGGGCTACACGATGGTGCTGCCCGACGAGGACAAGTACTCCCAGACCCGCAGCGAGATGCTGGACAAGCTGGCCTACATGATGGGCGGCCGCGCGGCGGAGGAGATGGTCTTCCACGACCCGACCACGGGGGCCGGCAACGACATCGAGAAGGCCACCAACCTGGCCCGGGCGATGGTCACCCAGTACGGCATGACCGAGCGGCTCGGTGCGATCAAGCTCGGGGAGTCCAACTCCGAGCCGTTCCTCGGCCGCGACATCGGGCACGCCCGGAACTACTCCGAGGACGTCGCCGCGATCGTCGACGAGGAGACCAAGAAGCTCCTTGCCGTCGCCCACCAGGAGGCGTTCGACATCCTCGAGGAGAACCGCGACGTCCTCGACGCGCTGGTGCTCGCGCTGCTCGACCGGGAGACCCTCGACAAGGGCGAGGTCGCCGAGATCTTCACGGCGCTCCGCAAGCGTCCCGACCGGCCGGCCTGGACGGGCTCCCCGACCCGGGTGCCGTCGACGATCCCGCCGGTGGACATCCCGGAGGAGGTCCGCCGCCGCGCCGCGCAGAACGGCAACGGTGTGCACGACGACGAGGTCGAGGGCGGCGCGATCCTGACGCCGCCGGGTCCGGGTGGTGACGTGTACGGCGGCCCGCAGGTCTCGCCGCCGACCGGCCCCACGCCGCCGACGCCCCCGACAGCCGGTGCCTGAGGCCGCGGATGGCTGACCCGATCCGGCTGCCGGAGCGCGACCCGGCGGACGTGCCGCCGTTCGACCAGGCACGCGCCGAGGCCGCCGTCCGCGAGCTGCTGATCGCGATCGGTGAGGACCCCGACCGCGAGGGCCTGCAGGACACGCCGGCCCGGGTGGCCCGCGCGTACGCCGAGGTCACCGCGGGGCTGCGGATGCGGCCCGAGGACGTGCTGACGACGACGTTCGACATCGGCCACGAGGAGATGGTCCTGGTCAAGGACATCGAGATGTGGTCGATGTGCGAGCACCACCTGGTGCCGTTCACGGGCGTCGCCCACATCGGCTACATCCCCTCGGAGAGCGGGAAGATCACCGGGCTCTCCAAGCTCGCCCGGCTGGTCGACCTCTACGCCAAGCGGCCGCAGGTGCAGGAGCGGCTGACCACCCAGGTCGCCGACGCCCTGATGCGGATCCTCGACGCCCGCGGGGTGATCGTGGTGATCGAGGCCGAGCACCTCTGCATGACGATGCGCGGTGTGCGCAAGGCCGGCGCCCGGACGATCACCTCCGCCGTACGCGGCAGCATGCTGCACGACCCTGCCACCCGCTCCGAGGCGATGGCGCTGATCCACTCGCGCCGCTAGCGGCCGCCGAATCATCACGGTAAGCGGGCGAGCCGCCTCCTCCCCCGCGGAGCTCCGCCCGGGAAGTGCGGATTCGCCTGCATACCGTGATGATTCGCCCGCCTCTCGCCGGCAGTAGGGTCGGCGCCATGCCGAGGCCGCTGGTGATGGGGGTCGTCAACGTGACCCCCGACTCCTTCTCCGACGGCGGCCGCTACTTCGACACCGAGCGGGCGGTGGTGCACGGGCGCGGGCTGCGGGCCGAGGGTGCCGACATCCTCGACGTCGGAGGAGAGTCGACGCGACCCGGTGCGACCCGGCCGCTCGTGACCGAGGAGCTCGACCGGGTCATCCCGGTGATCAGCGCGCTCGCCGCCGACGGCGTGCTCGTCTCGGTCGACACGATGCGGGCGGAGGTCGCCGCCGCGGCCGTCGAGGCCGGTGCGCGGGTGGTCAACGACGTGTCGGGCGGGCTGGCCGACCCCGCGATCCTCGACGTCGTCGCCGAGCGGCAGTCGGCGTACGACCTCACCTACGTGGCGATGCACTGGCGCGCCCACGGCGACCGGATGCAGCAGCTGGCGTCCTACGACGGTCCGGGTGGCGTCGTCGCGGCCGTGTGCGCGGAGCTGGGGGAGCGGCTCGAGGCGATCCGGGCAGCGGGGGTGGACGAGGACCGGGTCGTGCTCGACCCGGGCCTCGGCTTCGCCAAGCTCGCCCACCACAACTGGGAGCTGATGCGGAACCTCGACCGGCTGGCCCGGCTGGGCCGGCCGCTGCTGATCGGCGCCAGCCGGAAGACCTTCCTGGGCCGCCTGCTCGAGGACGAGCACGGCGACCCGCGCCCGGTCGACGGACGCGAGGCCGCCGGCGTCGCCCTCACCGCCCTGCTGGCGGCCGGGATGGGCGGGGCCCCGGTGTGGGGAGTGCGCGTCCACGACGTACGGGCGCACCTCGACGCGCTGCGCGTCGTGGGGCAGTGGGAGGGTGAGGACCATGGATGAGATCTCGGTCCTCGGCATCGAGTGCTTCGGGCACCACGGGGTGTTCGACCACGAGCGGAGGGACGGCCAGACCTTCGTCGTCGACCTCTCCCTGGGCCTCGACACCCGTCCTGCCGCGCGGTCGGACGACTTGCACGACACCGTCGACTACGGAAGTCTCGTGGACCGGGTGACCGCCGTCGTGACGGGCGAACCGGTCGATCTCATCGAGACTCTCGCGGATCGGGTGGCCGGTGTCTGTCTCTTGGACTCTCGTGTTGAATGGGCGCGGGTGACCGTGCACAAGCCGAGTGCTCCGATCTCCGCAAGGTTCTCGGACGTCACATTGACGATCACCCGCCAACGAACAGATACGCCGGCCGCCGGACCGGGAGAGGGCCCACGATGACCGAGACCCCCAATCCGAACATCATCGACGCCGACACCCTGACGGGCGAGATGCGTCCGATCCGGCGGGTGGTGATCGGGCTCGGATCCAACCTCGGCGATCGGCTCGACAACCTGCAGGGCGCCGTCGAGCAGCTGGGCGACACCCCCGACGTGTGGATCACCGGTGTGTCGCCGGTCTACGAGAGCACCCCGGTGGACTGCCCGCCCGACTCCGGCGACTTCCTCAACGCCGTCGTTCTCGCCGACACCACGCTGTCGGCGAGCCGGCTGCTCGACCGGGCGCTGGCGATCGAGGACGCCTACGACCGCGACCGGTCCCACGGCGTCAACGCCCCGCGGACCCTCGACGTGGACCTGATCGTCGTCGGCGACCGCCGCAGCGACACCGAGACGCTCAAGCTCCCGCACCCGCTGGCGCACGAGCGCGCCTTCGTGCTCAAGCCCTGGCTGGACCTCGAGCCCGACGCCGAGTTCCCGGGAATGGGCCCGGTCGCGGTGCTGCTGGAGAAAGTCGGCGCCGAGGGCCTGAAGCTGCGCGACGACCTGTCGCTCGCCATCGAGTGACCCTGGCCCGGACGACACCCAGGTGAGGGACGAGCCGCCGGAGGTCGAGGAGCCGAGGCGCCCCGACGACTCCGGCGAGCCACCCGGGAACCTGCGCCCGACCGCGGTCCCGGTCCTGCTCGGCTGGGCCGTCGCCGGCCTGGTCGCAGGCTGGGCGCTGCACTCGCTCTGCGAGCGGGCGGGCACCGTGCCCCCGCTCGTCTCCTGGGCGCAGCCGGTCGCGCTCTGGCTGATGGCCGCCATCCTCGCCTACACCGCCTGGGCCACCTGGCGCTCGGTGCAGGTACGTCGCGAGCGGCTGCTGCCGCACCAGGCGGTCAACCGGTTCGTGCTCGCCCGCGCCTGCGCGATGGTCGCTGCCCTGGTCGCGGGCGGCTACCTGGGCTACGCGCTGAGCTGGATCGACGACCCCGCGGAGATGGCCGGCGACCGGCTGGTGCGCTCGCTGGTCGCCGCGGCCGGGGCCGTCGTCGCGGCCGTCGCAGCGCTCGTCCTCGAGCGGGCCTGCCGGGTGCGGACCGACCCGGACGCCAAGGCCTGAGAGCGGTCCCGGGGCCTTCGCGGCCGATCGCGGACATGCGCGTGCACCTGCGCGGATCCGGCCGCTGGGTCACCTACTGTGACGGATGTGACTTCTGTGAACGGCTCTCGTCGCCGCCAGCGCTCCACCCGGGTGCTGGTCGCCGTACTGCTCCTGATGCTGGCGACGGCTGCCGTCGCCGCCACCGCACTCACCGGTTCCTGGGGTCTCGTGACCGGGGCCGGTTTCCTGGCCGTCGTCCTCGGCGCCGCCGCCACCAAGATCACCCACTCCGAGCTGATGTCCTCGCGCCGCGGGGCCGCGCGCGACCGTGCCGAGCAGGCCCAGGCCTACCGCGAGCTCGACGTACGTCGCTCCGCCGAGGGCGTCGAGTTCGCCGCCGACATGCAGGGCCTGGTGGCCAAGCGGGACGCGACCGTGTCCCGGCTCGAGCGCCGGCTCACCGACGCGGCGGCCGAGCTGGCCGAGGCCCGGCGCAACCTCGCCGAGTCCGAGGAGCGCACCGTGCTCGCCGAGCGCGAGGCCGAGCGGCTCGGCGGCCGGCTCGCCGACGCCGACGAGCGCGCGACCGCGGCTGTCGTGCGGGTGGCCGAGCTCGAGCAGGAGATCGACGTGCTGACCACCCAGTGGCAGGCCGCCGAGGCCGCGCTCGCCGAGCAGCTGAGCATCCGCAAGGGCGCCTGAAGCACGATCGCGCGGTCTCACCCGCCACACCCGGTCGCCCGGCAGGCTGCGACTTTGGGACAATGGAGCCGATGCTCCCTGAGGAATCACGCTTCGAGACAGGGCTGGTCGAGGTCGTCGGTGGGTACGCCGAGCTCCCGTCCGGCTGGACCGTCGACACACCGGACGCGCGGGACCGCTTCGACGTCTCCCGCCTGACCAGGCTGCTCCGCGACCACGAGCGGCACGGCCGTGGCTGGCCGGGCTCCGGGGTCGACGACGTGCTCGTCGAGGTCTCCGACACCGGCGAGCGGATGCGCGCCAACGTCGTGGTCCGCGACGGCGACGAGGAGATCCGCGCCTGGGGCAGCGTCCACGACCGCGCCGGCGGGCGGATGCTGTTCGTGCACATCGTCGACCGGGACCTGCCCGACGACGTGGCGAAGGTCTGCTCCGACGTGCTGTTCCACTGGGCCGAGGGCCAGGCCGTGGCGGTCGGGTCCGCGCGCGGGCTCGAGGTGCAGCAGATCGACACCGGCGCGTTCGAGGACGATGCCCGCCAGCACGACTGGCTCGAGGGGGCGGGCTTCGACCGGGTCCGCAGCTGGTGGCAGATGAAGCGCCCGGTCACTCCCGACGAGGCGACGCTCGTCCCGTCCACCGACAAGTGGGAGTCCGAAGGCGTCCGCGTCCGGCTGGTCGGCCGCGGGGCGGACGGGATGCCCGACCACGACGACCTGCGTGACGTGCACGACGTGCTGGAGCAGGCCTTCCGCGACCACTTCAACTCGCGGGAGGAGACCTTCGACGAGTTCGTCCACCGGCTCCGCGAGGACCCCGGTCACCGCTGGGACCACTGGTGGCTGGCCGAGCTGCTCGACGTACCCGACGCGCCCCAGCCGGTCGGCGCCCTGGTCGCGACCGAGGTCTCCTCGGCCACCGGACCGAACGGCTCCTACGTCTCCTACATCGGCGTGCTCGGCGACGCTCGCGGCCGAGGCGTCGCCAAGAGCCTGCTCTCGACGGTGATCGCGGACGCTGCGGGCCGCGGGCGCGACCGGGTCACCCTCGAGGTCGACGCGGACAGCCCGACGGGCGCCGACGGCCTCTACGTCGGCATGGGCTGGGAGACCTCCTACGTCACCGAGTCCTGGCACCGCGACGTGCCGGTGACCGGCACTCCTCGGCAGCAGGGTTAGGCCCGGAGCGACTCCCGCAGCGCGCGGTGGATCCCGGCCGGGGTCAGCACGCCCACGAACTTCGCGCCGTCGGTCACCCCGACCATTCCGCGGTCGTCGCGCAGCATCAGGGCGAGCGCGTCCTCGAGGCTCGCGCCGACCTCGACGGTCGCGCCCAGTGAGGACGCAGGTACGCCGTCCAGCGGCTCGACGAGCGAGGGGTCGATCGCGGTGACCGAGAGCCGCCGCAGCCCGCGCTCGGCGCCCACGAACGCCGCGACCTCGTCGTCGACCGGGAAGCCCAGCAGCCGCGCGGGCACGTCGGACTGCAGCAGCCGCCCGCCGTCGGCGAACACGGCCACCCGGTCGCCGAGCTTGACCGCCTCGTCGATGTCGTGGGTGACCAGGACGACCGTCTTGCCGAGCTCGCGCTGGAGCCGGAGGAACTCGTCCTGGAGCCGGCCGCGCACGATCGGGTCGACGGCCCCGAACGGCTCGTCCATCAGCAGGACCGGCGGGTTCGCCGCCAGCGCCCGGGCGACACCGACGCGCTGGCGCTGACCGCCGGAGAGCTGGTGGGGATAGCGGTCGGCGTACCTCGCCGGGTCGAGGCCGACGAGGGTGAGCAGCTCGCCCGCGCGTTCGCGGGCGAAGGACTTCGACTCACCGAGGAGCAGCGGCACCGTCATCACGTTCGTGATGATCTTCTGGTGCGGGAACAGCCCGACCTGCTGGATCACGTAGCCGATCCCGCGCCGGAGTGCGACCGGGTCGCCGTCGGTGACGTCGTGCCCGTCGATCTCGATCGTCCCGGTCGTCGGCTCGACCAGCCGGTTGATCATCTTCAGCGTCGTCGACTTGCCGCAGCCGGAGGGTCCGACGAGGCAGACCAGCTCGCCGCGCTCGACGTCGAGGTCGAGCTCGCGGACCGCTGTCGTGCCATCGGGATAGGTCTTGCTGACGCCACGGAGGCGGATCATTGGACTACGGTCCATGCCGTGACATTAGTGGCACTGGCCGCGGACGGCCCGCAGTCCCAGAAGTGCTACACGTTTCTCACGAACAAGTGGGTGTGCGGCGACTACATCCACGACCGCTGGGACGAGATCGTCAGCGCGACGCTGGCCCACCTCGGGCTCACGGTCACCTCGGTGCTACTCGGGCTGCTCCTCGCCCTGCCGCTGGCGCTGCTCGCCCGCCGGTCCCCCCGGCTCGAGGCCGGGGTGCTCGGCGTCGCGACCGGGATCTACACGATCCCCTCCCTGGCGCTGTTCCCGCTGCTGGCGCCGTTCACCGGGCTCACCGCGACCACCGTGGTGATCGGGCTCGCCCTCTACTGCCTGACGATCCTGGTGCGCGCGTTCCTGGACGGCCTGCGCGCGGTGCCGGACGAGGTGCGCGAGTCGGCCGTCGGCCTCGGCTACGGGCCGATGCGGCTGCTGACCCGGGTCGAGCTGCCGCTGGCCCTGCCCGTGGTGCTCGCCGGCATCCGCGTCGCGACCGTGTCGACCGTGGCCCTCACGACGGTCGGGACGATCGTGGCCCACGGCGGCCTCGGCAACCTGATCAACCACGGAAGGGCCTACGACTTCAAGGCCGAGCTGCTCACCGCGGCGGTGATCTGCGTGGCGATGGCGCTTCTCCTCGACGCGCTGCTGCTGGTGGTGCAGCGGGTCCTCACGCCGTGGTCCCGGGCGCAGGGCGCCGGCTCGGAGGCCGTCCGATGAGCCTGTTCGGCGACGTCGTCCGCTACCTCCTCGACGGGTCGCACTGGCACGGCGACCTCGGCCTGCTGCCGCTGCTCGGCCAGCAGCTGCTGCTCAGCGTCACCGCCCTGGTGATCGCGCTCCTCGTCGCGCTGCCCCTCGCCTCCTGGCTCGGGCACATCGGGCGTGGCGGGTTCCTCGCGGTCAGCGTCTCCAACATCGGCCGGGCCGTCCCGACCCTGGCGCTGCTCGCGATCCTGGTCCGGGCCGAGTGGCCGGGAACGGCGTACCTCGGCCCCTACGGGCGCGCCGGCGTGGCGACCCTCCTGGCCCTCGCCCTGTTCGCGCTGCCGCCGCTGATCACCCAGACGTACGTCGCGCTGCGCGAGGTGCCCGCGGAGACCAAGGAGGCCGCCGTCGGCCTGGGGATGAGCGGCTGGCAGCTGTTCGTGCGCGTCGAGCTGCCGCTCGCGCTGCCGCTGGTGCTCAGCGGGGTGCGGCTGGCCCTCGTGCAAGTCTGGGCCACGGCGACGATCGCCGCCCTGGTGGCCGGTCCGGGCCTCGGCAACGTCATCACCGACGGCTTCTCCAACCAGCGCTACAGCGAGGGCGTGGCGGGTGCGGTCGTGGTCGCCGTCGTCGCGCTCGCGCTCGAGATCGCCGGCGCGCTCCTGGCGCGCACGCTGGCTCCCGACCCCCTCCGTGGCGAGACGACCGAGCGGGCTGTCGGCGTCACCGCTTAGGGTGCACGGATCCAACCGGACACGCGTGGCCGCCGGCCGCGGGACACAGAAGGTGACACATGAGAACGCTCCGCCCCATCCGCCGTACCCTCGCCGTCGCGCTCGCGGCCGGCGCCCTGCTGACCGCGAGTGCCTGCGGCAGCGACGACCTCTCCAGCGACGACAGCTCCGGCAGCGGCGACAAGGGCACGGTCCGCCTCGCCAGCCAGAACTTCGACGAGGCGGTGCTCGTCACCACGATGTACCAGCAGGTGCTCGAGAACGCCGGCTACACCGTGCCGGACCCGACGTTCGTCGACACCCGTGACGTCTACATGGCGAAGTTCCCGGGTGACTTCGACGTCGTCCCGGAGTACGTCGCCGGCATCGGCGACTACCTCAACATCGACCAGAACGGCGAGGACGCCAAGCCGGTCACGACGAACGACACCGACGAGTCGCTGCAGGCGATGCAGCCGCTGCTCGACAAGGCCGGAATCACGCTGCTCGACCCGTCGCCGGCGGCGTCCCAGAACGCCTTCTTCGTGACCAAGGACTACTCCGAGCAGAACGGCGTCACCAAGCTCTCGGACCTGCAGGGCAAGTCGATCACGCTCGCCGCCCCGCCGGACTGCAAGGGTCGGTCGGACTGCGAGGGCGGCCTGACCGGCGTCTACGGGATCGACATCGCGAAGATCCTGCCGCTCGGCTACGCCACGCCGGAGACCTACAAGTCGGTGCTCGACGGCGAGTCGCAGCTCGGCGAGACCGGCACCCTCGACGGCACCCTCGACGACCAGGGCCTGGTGCTGCTCGAGGACGACAAGGGCATCCAGCCGGCGCAGAACCTGGTCCCGGCGGTCTCGAGCGACTTCCTCAAGGACAACCCGGACGTCGCCGACCCGCTGAACTCGCTGATGGCCGCACTGGACAACCAGACGCTCGGCGAGCTGATCGCCCAGGTGACCGTGGACCGTGCGAAGCCCGAGGACGTCGCGAAGGACTTCCTGCAGTCCAAGGGCCTGATCGACTGACGCTGCTGCGTCGATAGGTTGCGGGGGTGCCCCGTCTGTCGCTGCGCCGCTCCGAACCACTCATCGGCGTGGTGGTGCCGGCGTACGACGTGGCGGGGTACCTCCCGGCCTGCCTCGACAGCATCCTGGGCCAGAGCCACCGTGCGCTCGACGTGGTGGTCGTCGACGACGGGTCGCCGGACGAGTCCGGCGCCGTCGCCGAGGAGTACGCCGCGCGCGACCCACGCGTCCGCGTCGTGCACATCGAGAACCGCGGCCTCGGCGCGGCGCGCAACGAGGGCCTGCGGCACGTCCGTGGCGACGTGCTGGCGTTCGCCGACTCCGACGACGTGGTGCCCCCCGGCGCCTACGCGGCGATGCTCACCCAGCTCCGCCGGACCGGCGCCGACCTGGTCACCGGCGACGTCGCGCGGCTGGTCGGCGACGACGTCCAGCGGATCCGTTGGATGCGCAGGCTGCACGCCGATCGGGCGTCCGTGTTCATCGAGCAGCGCCCCGAGCTCCTCGGTGACGTCTTCGCGTGGAACAAGCTCTACCGGCGTGAGTTCTGGGACGGGGCCGGGCTGTCCTGGCCGGAGGGCGTCCGCTACGAGGACCAGCCGACCCTGACCCGGGCCTACGTGCACGCCCGGCTGATCGGGGTCGTGCCCGAGGTCGTCTACCACTGGCGGGTCCGCGACGACGGCACCTCGATCACCCAGCAGCGCGCCAGCACCGCCGACCTCCGGGACCGCTGGACCACGAAGCGGTCGTCCCTCGCCACGGTTCGGGACTTCGGCTCGGACAAGGTCACCCGGGTCTTCGTCGACCGGGTACTGCCCGGCGACCTGTGGCGCTACTTCCTGCAGATCCCGCAGGCCGACGACGAGTGGTGGCAGCTCCTGGTGTCGGGCGTGCGTGAGTTCTGGGGCGGCGAGCGGTCGCTGACCCACAGCATCCTGCCGCCGGCCCACCGGCTCACCGGGTGGCTGGTCGAGCAGGACCGCCGTTCCGACGCGGTCGCCGTGATCGAGCAGGTCGCCGCGCTCGCCGGCCGGCCGCTGCCCCGGGTCACCCTCCCGGACGGCTCGGCGCGCGTCGACGTACCCGGCCTGGACCCGGCCACGGTCGACCCCGCCGCCCTTCTCGTCCGCCCCGGCGAGTGACCGGCGCGCGCATCCGGGTGGCGTAGGTCACCTTCTCGGCGTCTGTCGCCGTGCCATCGATCCCCCTACGCTCGTTGTTGAAGCAACCGAGCAGGTACGTCCGGTACCCACACCGGCCCTTTCCGCAGTGGAACGGGTGGTCGGCGGGATTGGAACGGAGAGGTTCGAAGTCCATGAGCACGATGTCCGTGCGCAGCCAGGAGCGCCCGTCCGGGCGCCCGCTGTCCGTCGGTGTGATCGGTGCCGGTCGTGTCGGCGCGGTGCTCGCCGCACGTCTCCGCGAAGCCGGCCACGAGGTCGTTGCGGCCGCCGGTGAGTCCGACGCGTCGCGCGAGCGCGCTGCGGCGCTGCTGCCCGGAGTCCCGCTGCTCAAGCCGAGCGCGGTCGCCCGCGCCTCCGAGCTGCTGCTGCTGACGGTGCCCGACGACATGCTCCCCAACGTGGTGCGCGTGCTGGCCGACTCCGGCGCGATCCGCGAGGGCCAGGTCGTCGCGCACACCTCCGGCCGGCACGGGCTCGCCGTCCTCGCGCCGGCCACGGCCGCCGGTGCCCGCGCGATCGCGCTGCACCCGGCGATGACCTTCACCGGCACCGAGGTCGACCTCGGCCGCCTCGCCGGGTGCGTGTTCGGCCTGACCGCCGGAGCCGGCGAGCGGGAGCTCGCCGAGCAGCTCGTCGCCGAGATCGGCGGCACGCCGATGTGGGTGCCCGAGGAGATGCGGACGCTCTACCACGCGGGGCTCGCGCACGGCGCGAACCACCTGGTCACCCTGGTCAGCGAGGCGATGGAGATGCTGACCGCGGCCGGTGCGGCCGACCCGGCGGGCACCCTGCGACCGCTGCTCCAGGCCGCGCTCGACAACGCCCTCGCGAACGGCGACGCGGCGCTGACCGGGCCGATCGTCCGCGGTGACGTGAGGACCGTCGCCGCGCACCTCGACGACATCGCCGCCAAGGCCCCCGACACGCTCCCGACGTACGTCGCGATGGCGCGCGCCACGCTCGACCGCGCCGTCACCGACGGCCGGGTGCTGCCCATCCAGGCGCGGAAGATCGCCCGGCTGCTCGACGACGTCGCCTGGGCCGCGCCGCGCCGTACGACCAACCCCGTGAACCACCAGTGACCCTTCGAGACGGTCGCAGGACGACCTCCTCCGGGACCGCCCTGGCGACCACGCCCGCCGTCGCACCGACGCGGGCCGAGCTGGCCGCGGCCCTCGAGCGCCGCGGGCCGCGCCGTACGGCGCTGGTGCCGACCATGGGTGCGCTGCACGAGGGGCACGCGAGCCTGATGCGCGTGGCCCGGGAGCAGGTCGGGCCCGACGGTGCCGTGGTGGTGTCGGTGTTCGTGAACCCGACCCAGTTCGGTGCGGGGGAGGACCTCGACCGCTACCCGCGCACCTTCGACGCCGACCTCGAGCTCTGCAGCGAGCAGGGCGTGGACGTGGTCTTCGCCCCGTCGGTCGCCGAGGTCTACCCCAACGGCTTCGTCCCGGCCGGCGAGGAGGGCGGCACGGTCACCGTCGACCCCGGCCCGCTCGCCACGGTCCTCGAGGGTGCCAGCCGGCCGGGCCACTTCCGGGGCGTCCTCACCGTGGTGGCCAAGCTGTTCGGCCTGGTGCGGCCCGACGTCGCCGTGTTCGGGGAGAAGGACTTCCAGCAGCTCGCGCTGATCCGGCAGATGGTCACCGACCTCTGCCTGGGGATCGACATCGTGGGCGCACCCACCGACCGCGAGCCCGACGGCCTCGCGCGGTCCAGCCGCAACCGCTACCTCGACCCGCGCCAGCGGGTCCAGGCGGTCGCCCTCAGCAGGGTGCTGCGGCGGGCGGCGGAGTCGGCGCACGAGGGGTACGCCGCCGCGCTCGCCGCGGGGCGCGCGGAGCTGGGCGCGAGCGACGGCGTCGACCTCGACTACTTCGTCATCCGCGGGAGCGACCTCGCCGAGCTCGCGGACGACGTACCCCCTGGAACTCCCGCGCGGGCGCTCATCGCCGCCCGCGTCGGCAGCACCCGTCTGATCGACAACCTGCCCCTGGTCATCGGGACCCGGGCACCGGAAGGGAGCAGCTGATGCTGCGCACCATGATGAAGTCGAAGATCCACCGCGCCACGGTGACCCAGGCCGACCTGCACTACGTCGGCTCGGTCACCGTCGACGAGGACCTGCTCGAGGCGGCGGACCTGCTGGCCGGCGAGCTGGTGCACATCGTCGACATCACCAACGGCGCCCGGCTGGAGACCTACACGATCGCCGGCGAACGGGGGAGCGGCGTCATCGGGATCAACGGCGCGGCCGCGCGGCTGGTGCACCCCGGCGACCTGGTCATCCTGATCGGCTACGGCCAGATGACCACCGAGGAGGCGAAGGCCTACGAGCCGCACGTCGTCTTCGTCGACGCCGACAACAAGATCATGGGCACCAGCGCCGACCCGGCCGACACCTTCGGGGACCCGGCGCTCCGGCGCGGCGACCTGACGGCCGCCGGCGTCTGACCGAGCACCGATAGCCTGCGGGGATGCTCGACGCACCGAACGCCGGCACGGCAGCCACGAGGCGGCTGCCGGGCCGGTTGACCGCGCCGCCTCCGGGCTGGACCACGCGCGCCGACGTCGTGATCATCGGGTCGGGCATCGCCGGGCTGACCGCCGCGCTGCGGCTGCGCAAGCGGGTGGACAAGGTCCTGCTCGTCACCAAGGACGTGCTCAGCGCCGGGTCGACCCAGTGGGCGCAGGGCGGCATCGCCGCCGCGCTCGGTCCGGGGGACACCCCGGAGCAGCACGAGGTCGACACGCTCGTCGCCGGTGCGGGTGCCTGCGACCGGGACGCCGTGCGGGTGCTGGTGAACGAGGGCCCCGAGGCGGTCCGTGAGCTGATCCGCCGCGGCGCCGTCTTCGACCTCGACGAGGGCGGCGACCTGTCGCTGACCCGGGAGGGCGGGCACCACCGCGACCGGATCGCGCACGCCGGCGGCGACGCGACCGGTGCCGAGATCCAGCGCGCGCTGATGGAGGCGGTCGCCGCGCGGTCCAACATCGAGGTCATCCAGCACGCCCTCGCCGTGGACCTGCTGCTCGGGCACGATGAAGCAGTCGGCGGCAACAGGGTCGTGGGCGTGACCCTGCACGTGATGGGCGAGGGTCAGCGCGACGGCGTGGGTGCGGTGCTCTGCCGTGCGGTGGTGCTGGCCAGCGGCGGGCTCGGCCAGGTGTTCTCCCAGACGACCAACCCGGTCGTGTCCACCGGCGACGGCATGGCCGTCGCGCTCCGCGCGGGTGCGACCCTCCGCGACCTCGAGTTCGTGCAGTTCCACCCGACCGTCATGTGGCTCGGCCCGGACTCGCGCGGCCAGCAGCCGCTGATCTCCGAGGCGGTCCGCGGCGAGGGCGCCTTCCTCGTCGACGACGACGGCAACCGCTTCATGCAGGGCGTGCACCCGCTCGCCGACCTCGCGCCGCGCGACGTCGTCGCGAAGGCGATCATGAAGCGGATGCTCGAGACCGGGAAGCCGCACATGTGGCTGGACGCCCGGCACCTGGGTCCCGACAGCGCCGCGTTCTGGGAGAGGCGGTTCCCGACGATCCTGGCCACCGCCCGCTCCCACGGGGTGGACCCGGTGACCGAGCTGATCCCGGTCGCGCCCGCCTGTCACTACGCCTCCGGTGGGGTGCGCACCGACCTCGACGGCCGCACCGACCTCCCGGGCCTCTACGCGACCGGCGAGGTCGCCTGCTCGGGCGTGCACGGCGCCAACCGGCTGGCCTCCAACTCGCTGCTCGAGGGCCTGGTGTTCTCGCGGCGGATCGCGAAGGTGCTGCCGGGCGAGCTGCGCCCGTGGCTGGACCCGGTTCCCGACACCCGGACGGCCGGACTGGTCGCGGGCGGCGTACGACGGGAGCTGCAGGAGACGATGACCGCCAAGGCCGGCGTGCTCCGCTCCGCCCCCGGCCTGAGCGAGGCCGGCGCGATCCTCGACAAGCTCGTCGGCGTGGCGGCCGACCAGATCGACCAGGACTCCTGGGAGACCACCAACCTGGTCACGATCAGCAGCGCCCTGGCCGACGCCGCGCTGCTGCGTGAGGAGACCCGCGGCTCGCACTGGCGCGAGGACTTCCCCGAGCGTGACGACGAGCACTGGGCGGGTCACTTCGACGTCCGGATGTCCGACGGCGTCACGACCGTCGCGTTCACGCCGTCGCCGGCGACCGACCTCGACCTGCCCGAGCTGCCCGAGCCTGCCGAGGAGGGCCGATGACGCTCCCCGTCACCGCGTACGACGACCTGCCGGCCGCGCTCGTCGAGGAGCTGGACAAGGTCGGGCTCGACCCACGCTCCGTCTACGACCTGGTCGCCCGTGCGCTGGCAGAGGACGTGCCGACCGAGGACGTCACCAGCGTCGCGACGATCCCCGCGGACGCGCGCGGCGTGGCCGACTTCAACGCCCGCGAGCGCGGCGTGGTGGCCGGGCTCGGCGTCGCGGAGCTCGTCTTCCGGATGGTGGCCGGGCCCGACGTCGAGGTGCCTCTCCGCGTGCCCGACGGGACCGCCGTCGCCCCGGGCGACCCGGTGCTGACCGTCGCCGGCCCGACCCGCGGGCTGCTCACCGCCGAGCGGACCGCGCTCAACCTCGCCTGCCACCTCTCCGGCGTCGCGACCGCGACCTCGGCATGGGTGACCGCGCTCGAGGGCACGCGCGCCCGGGTGCTCGACACCCGCAAGACCCTGCCCGGCCTGCGCGCCCTGCAGAAGTACGCCGTCGCGTGCGGCGGCGGCGTGAACCACCGGTTCAGCCTCTCCGACCGCGCGATGGTGAAGGACAACCACGTCCTGGCCGCGGGCGGTGTGGTGCCCGCCTACCGGGCGGTGCGGTCGGCGTACCCCGACCTGCGGGTGGAGGTCGAGGTGACCGACCTCGACCAGCTCCGCGAGCTGCTCGACGCCGGCTGCACCGAGATCCTGCTCGACAACATGGACTCCGCCACCATGGCCGAGGCGGTCCGCATCACGGCCGACCGGGCCACGCTCGAGGCGTCCGGCGGCCTCACCATCGAGCGGGCCCGCGAGGTCGCCGAGACCGGCGTCGACTTCATCTCGGTCGGCGCCCTCACCCACTCGGTGAAGGTGTTCGACCTCGGCATGGACCTGCGATGAGCCACCTCGATCGGCGACCCCCGCGATGAGCCTGCTCGCGGCCGACATCGGGAACGCGCACACCGTCCTCGGTCTGATCGACGGCGGTGAGGTCGGTGCCGACTGGCGGGTGGCGACGCAGGAGCACCGCACGGCCGACGAGTGGGCGGTGCTCCTCCGCGGTCTGCTCGGGAAGCGAGCGGCCGACGTCACCGGCATCGCCGTGTGCGCGACCGTGCCGGCGGTCCTGCAGGCGTGGCGGGAGATGCTCGAGCGGCATTTCGGCGACCTGCCCCGGGTCGTCGTCGAACCCGGCGTCCGCACCGGAGTTCCGATCCTCGTCGACAATCCGCGGGAGGTCGGCTCGGACCGCATCATCAATGCGCTTGCCGCTGCCAACGATTTCGGCGGCCCGGCGATCGTCGTCGATTTCGGTGGTACCGCGACGACCTTCGACGTCGTGGATAGCGAGGGCCGCTATATCGGTGGGGCGATCACCCCCGGAATCGAGATCTCGCTCGAGGCGCTCGGCCGGCGCGGTGCGCAGCTGCGGATGGTGGAGCTGGTCCGACCACGCGGCGTGATCGGCAAGAACACCGTGGAGGCGCTGCAGTCGGGGATGATCTTCGGGGTCGCCAGCCAGGTGGAGGGGGTCGTCGAGCGGATCATCGCCGCCCTGGGGGCCGAGCCCGCGGCGGTCAAGGTGATCTCCACCGGATATCTCGCTCCGCTCGTGGTCGGGGAATGCCGCTGCTTCACCCACGATTCACCGTGGCTCACCCTGCGCGGCCTGGAAATGGTGTTCCTCCGCAACCAGAAGTGAAATGCGGTAGGGCCCCTCACCGCACCCCGGATGGCCGTCCGGGATTCGGTCTGACATTATCGGTCCTGCATTTGCGCCGTCCTCGGCCGACGTCGCCCGATATTCCCAGAAGTCGCATTCCGGTGCGGAAAGGCAATGTGATGGCTCAGAAGGTAAATATCGTCCTCGTCGACGACATCGACGGATCCGACGCGACCCAGACGGTCTCGTTCGGCCTCGACGGCACGACCTACGAGATCGACCTCAACGACGCGCACGCGAGCGAGCTGCGCGAGGCGCTGGCCGGGTACGTCGGCCACGCGCGCAAGGTCAGCGGCGGTCGCCGCCGCAACGGCAGCGCGCGCAGCGCGGCCGCCTCCAGCTCCGCCCACACGCCCGCCGAGGTCCGCGACTGGGCCCGCTCCAACGGCTACGACGTGCCCGCCCGCGGCCGGATTCCCGCCGACGTACGCCAGGCCTTCGACGCCGCGCACTGATCCACGCGGAGGTCAGAGGCTCACGGGTTTCGAGACGCCGGGGGACGGCCCGTCGCAAGCGCCGGTCCGTCCCCGTCTCCTCAACCTCCTCGCCTTTCGGGGCCGCTCCTCGTTCCTCGGAGGGGTCCCGGGCTCGGATGTTCGCTGATAGCGGACGCGGATTTCTTCTTCAGTGGAACGCGTAGGCTGTCTGCGGGGTTGGACCCTTTGTCGTCAACCCCGTGACGCGTGAGGAGAGATGCGAATGTTCGAGCGGTTCACGGACCGAGCCCGCCGGGTGGTCGTGCTGGCCCAGGAAGAGGCCCGCATGCTCTCCCACAACTACATCGGGACCGAGCACATCCTGCTCGGCCTCATCCACGAGGGCGAGGGCGTCGCCGCCAAGGCGCTGGAGTCCCTCGACATCTCCCTCGAGGCGGTCCGCGCGCAGGTCGAGGAGATCATCGGCCAGGGCCAGCAGGCCCCGAGCGGGCACATCCCGTTCACGCCGCGCGCCAAGAAGGTGCTCGAGCTCTCGCTGCGCGAGGCGCTGCAGCTCGGCCACTCCTACATCGGCACCGAGCACATCCTGCTCGGCCTGATCCGCGAGGGCGAGGGCGTCGCCGCCCAGGTGCTGCAGAAGCTCGGCGCCGACCTCAACCGGGTCCGCCAGCAGGTCATCCAGCTGCTCTCCGGCTTCCAGGGCAAGGAGTCCGGCCAGTCGGCCGCCGCCACCGGCGCCAGCGGCTCGGACGCCCCGTCGTCGAGCCTGGTGCTCGACCAGTTCGGGCGGAACCTCACCCAGGACGCCCGTGAGGGCAAGCTCGACCCGGTCATCGGCCGCGCGCAGGAGATCGAGCGGGTCATGCAGATCCTCAGCCGGCGGACCAAGAACAACCCGGTCCTCATCGGCGAGCCCGGCGTCGGCAAGACCACGATCGTCGAGGGCCTGGCCCAGGACATCGTCAAGGGCAACGTCCCCGAGACGCTCAAGGACAAGCAGATCTACACCCTCGACCTGGGTGCCCTGGTCGCCGGCAGCCGCTACCGCGGCGACTTCGAGGAGCGCCTCAAGAAGGTGCTCAAGGAGATCCGCACCCGCGGCGACATCGTGCTGTTCATCGACGAGATCCACACCCTGGTCGGCGCCGGCGCCGCCGAGGGCGCGATCGACGCGGCGAGCATCCTCAAGCCGATGTTGGCCCGCGGCGAGCTGCAGACCATCGGCGCGACCACCCTCGACGAGTACCGCAAGTACCTCGAGAAGGACGCCGCGCTGGAGCGCCGCTTCCAGCCGATCCAGGTCGCCGAGCCGTCGATCGCGCACACGATCGAGATGCTCAAGGGCCTGCGGGACCGCTACGAGGCGCACCACCGGGTGACGATCACCGACGAGGCGCTGGTCTCGGCCGCGACGCTGGCCGACCGCTACATCTCCGACCGGTTCCTCCCGGACAAGGCGATCGACCTCATCGACGAGGCCGGCTCGCGGCTCCGGATCCGCCGGATGACGGCGCCCGCCGACCTGCGCGAGTACGACGACAAGATCGCCGAGGTGCGCCAGCGCAAGGAGGCCGCGATCGACGGCCAGGACTTCGAGGCCGCCGCGCGCCTGCGCGACGAGGAGAAGCAGCTCATCCTGAAGAAGGCCGAGCGCGAGAAGCAGTGGCGCGCCGGTGACATGGACGAGGTCGCGGAGGTCGACGAGGAGCTGATCGCCGAGGTGCTCGCCGTGGCGACCGGCATCCCGATCGTGAAGCTCTCCGAGGAGGAGTCGACCCGGCTGCTCAAGATGGAGGACGAGCTGCACAAGCGGGTCATCGGGCAGGAGGAGGCCGTCAAGGCCCTCAGCCGCGCGATCCGCCGTACCCGTGCCGGCCTCAAGGACCCGAAGCGCCCCGGCGGCTCGTTCATCTTCGCCGGTCCCTCGGGTGTCGGGAAGACCTGGCTGTCCAAGACGCTGGCCGAGTTCCTGTTCGGCGACGAGGACGCGCTCATCCAGCTCGACATGTCGGAGTTCGGCGAGAAGCACACCGTCTCGCGGCTCTTCGGCTCGCCTCCGGGCTACGTCGGCTACGAGGAGGGTGGCCAGCTCACCGAGAAGGTGCGCCGGAAGCCGTTCTCGGTCGTGCTCTTCGACGAGGTCGAGAAGGCCCACCCCGACATCTTCAACAGCCTGCTGCAGATCCTGGAGGAAGGTCGCCTGACCGACTCCCAGGGCCGGGTCGTGGACTTCAAGAACACGGTCATCATCATGACGACCAACCTCGGCACCCGGGACATCGCCAAGGGCATCAACCTCGGCTTCCAGCAGTCCGGTGACGCCGCCGGCTCCTACGAGCGGATGAAGGCGAAGGTCTCCGACGAGCTCAAGCAGCACTTCCGGCCGGAGTTCCTCAACCGTGTGGACGAGATCATCGTGTTCCCGCCGCTGACGCAGGAGCAGATCATCGCGATGGTCGACAACATGATCGCGTCGGTCGAGCTGCGGATGCGCGACCGCGACATGCGGATCGAGCTCACCCAGCCCGCGAAGAACCTGCTCGCCGAGCGGGGCTTCGACCCGGTCCTGGGCGCCCGGCCGCTGCGGCGCACGGTGCAGCGCGAGATCGAGGACGTGCTCGCCGAGAAGATGCTGTACGGCGAGGTCGGCCCGGGCCAGATCGTCCTGGTCGACGTCGACGGCGAGGGCCCGACCGCGTCGTTCACGTTCGAGGGCCAGAAGATGGCCGAGCTGCCGGACATGCCGCCGCTCGAGACGGTCTCCGAGGCCGCGATCGACGGCCCGGCGGACTCCTCCGCCGAGGACGGCCCCTCCGACGTCCCCCGGTCGACCGGAACCGAGTAGCAAGCCCCTGCACGACCGCCGACCCGGCTCGAAGCTCGAGCCGGGTCGGCGCAATTCTCGGGCGAGTTCCTGCCGGGTCGGCGGATGCGATTAGATCGGGGCATGTCGGACGGGCCGGTCTTCCTCCACGTGGGGCTGAAGAAGACCGGGACGTCGTACCTCCAGGAGATCTTCCGCGCCAACGAGGACGCCCTCGCCGCCCAGGGCCTGTCGATGGTGCCGGGCAGCCAGATCGCGACCCGCCAGCTGGTCCGCGCCCTCAAGGGGCAGCTCCAGGAGGGCATCGACGGCCCGCGCGCCCGGCGCGCGCTGGTCCGCCTGCCCCGGGAGCTCGACGAGGCGCCCGGCGACCGGGTCCTGATCACCGACGAGGTGTTCGGCGGCTCGACGCCGGAGCAGGTGACCACGCTCGGCAAGAAGCTCGGGCCGCGTGAGGTGCACCTGGTGCTCACCGTCCGCGACCTGGCCCGCACCATCCCGTCCGCCTGGCAGCAGACGATCAAGGGCGGCTCGGCGATGCCCTACGACGACTTCGTCGCGTCGGTCGTGAGCGGCGAGGGGGAGGCGGCGAACGGCTTCTGGCGCGCGTACGGCGTACCGGAGCTCCTGCAGCGCTGGGCCCACCTGGTGCCGCCCGAGCGGATGCACCTGGTGGTGCTGCCCCAGCCGGGCGCGGCCCCGACGGTGCTGCTCGAGCGGTTCTGCAGCGTCCTCGGCATCGACCCGGCCACCCTGCCGCCGGCCGCGAACCGTGCCAACGAGGCGCTGGGCCGCGGCCAGGCCGAGCTGCTGCGTCGGCTGAACGAGGGCTGGTCGGACCTCGCCCGCCGGCGCGACCTGCACAACACCGTCATCAAGCGGGGCTTCGGTCTCCGCGTGCTCTCGCCCCTCGGCGGCGACCGGATCCGACTGCCCGCGCAGTACCGCCCGTGGGTCGAGGAGCACACCGCCCGCACCATCGACACCCTCCGGCAGGGCGGCTTCGCCGTCGTCGGCGAGCTCGGCGAGCTCCAGGCGCCGGACTCCGCCTTCGCCGTGGACCTGCCGCCCGTCGACGAGGCGATGGTGGCCGAGGCCGCCACCCAGGCGCTGCACGTGCTCCTGGAGAACCAGGTGGCCGAGCTGTACCAGCACCGGATCGAGCGGGCGGCGCAGCGACGACTCGAGCGCGGGCAAGAGCGTGACGAGCAGTCCTGACGGCCTCGTCTGCGTCGTCAGCACGGTCAAGGACACCCTGCCGAGGCTGCAGCAGTACGTCGCCCGCAACCTGGCCGGCGGGGTGGACCACCTGTTCGTCTTCCTCGACGCGGGCGACCGCGAGGTCCGCGGCTGGCTCGACGAGCACCCGCACGTCACGTGCGTGCGCACCGACAAGCAGTGGTGGCGCGGCGAGCGGCCGCACCAGCTCAACGACCGGCAGCGGCTCAACGCCAACGCCGTCAACGCCGTGCTCGCCGAGCTCGGCTGGGCATCGTGGCTCTTCCACGTCGACGGCGACGAGGTGGTGCAGGCGGACCGGACCGTGCTGGCGCAGGTGCCCGCGGAGACCCGGGCGGTGCGGCTCGCCGTGCGGGAGGCCGTCAGCCAGGTCCACTGGGAGCGACCCCCCACGTGGTTCAAGCGGCCGCTGGCCGAGCCCGATCTCGTCCTGCTCACCCAGCTCGGGGTGATCGACCGGCCCAGCAACGGTGCCTACCTCCACGGGCACGCCGATGGGAAGACCGGCATCCGGCCCGGCGCCGACGCGTGGCTGACGCTGCACGACCCGGTCGACGACGCCGGTCGCGCGGTTCCGGAGGCAGCGGACGAGGCGCTCCAGGTGCTGCACTACGAGTCCTACTCCGGCGAGGAGTTCGCCCGGAAGTGGCTGGCCCTGCTCGGCGCCGGTCCCGGCACGAAGTTCCGCCCGGGCCGGCAGCCGATCCTGGTGGCCGTGCAGGCCCTCGTCGACCGGCAGCTGCCGGCGGACGTGACCGAGCGCTACCTGCTCCGGATCTTCGAGCAGACCATCGCCGATGACCTCGAGGTACTCCGCGACCTGGGCCTGGTCGAGGAGATCGACCCCGACCGGGGGGCGCATCGCCCGGCGACGCTCACCGATGCCCAGCGCGCCGACCTCGGGGCCGCGCTGGAGCGGGCCGCCGCGTCGTCGAAGGAGAAGTACCGACCGCCGGTCACGCGCCCGGTCGACCGGGACGAGGACAGCGACCAGCCCGCTAGGGGAGGGCGATTCCTGCGCCGGTCCTGACGGCGAGGCCGTCCGCGAGCAGCGACTCGAGGCAGCGCCGGCGCTGGACCTCGTCGTCCCACGCGGTGGCCAGCCGCGACTCCGGTACGGCGCCCGCGGCGTCCCGCAGCACGGCCAGCAGCCGGCCACGGCACTGCCGGTCGGTGCCGGCGTAGGTCTGCACCGGACGCGGCGGGCCGTCGTACGCCGGCCGCCCCGCGGTGTTCCAGGCGCAGGCCGGACCGACCGGGCAGCTGCCGCAGCGCGGCCGGTCCGCGGTGCACACGAGCGCGCCGAGCTCCATCACCGCGACCGACCAGGTCGCCGCCGTCGGCGGGTCGGCCGGCAGCAGTGCCTCGGCCACGTCCCGCTCGGCGCGGGTCACCGAGCGCGGTGGGAACTCGACGCCGGAGACCGCTCGCGCCAGCACCCGCCGCACGTTCGTGTCCAGCACCGCATGCCGGCGGCCGTGCGCGAACGCGGCCACCGCGGCGGCGGTGTAGTCGCCGACGCCGGGCAGCGCGCGCAGGTCGTCGTACTCTGCCGGCACCGCCCCGCCGTGCCGGTCACGGATCGCGGTCGCGGCGCCGTGCAGCCGCAGTGCGCGCCGCGGGTACCCGAGCCGGCCCCACGCCCGCACCGCCTCGCCCGCCGGCTCGGCGGCCAGGTCGGCCGGCGTCGGCCAGCGCGCCAGCCATGCCTCGTGCACCGGCAGCACCCGCGAGACCGGCGTCTGCTGGAGCATGAACTCGGAGACCAGCACCGACCACGCCGAGGCCGACGCGCGGCGCCACGGCAGGTCGCGCGCGTGGGCGTCGTACCACGCCAGCACGGGCCCCACGAGCCCGCTCCCCGCCACCTCCATGCCCCGATTCTGCCGACTCGGCGCGGGAACGCGGATCGGGGGCCACGGCGACCTAACGTTCGAGCATGGCGTCGATGACCCGTGGCCCGCTGCCGCCGGGCGTCTACTGGCGGCGTCGTGTGTTCGTCCTTGCGATCGCGGCCTCGCTCGTCTTCATCGTGGCCAACGTGCTGCGCGGAGGCAGCGACGGCTCCGACGACCAGGCGCCCGTCGCGCAGCAGGCGGGGGCGGACGTGGACATCCCGAGCGTGACCCTGCCGCCGACCGGCAAGGCCAAGCGGCACGCCCGCCGTGCGCCGGTGTCCTACGGCCCCACCTTCGACCCGAACGTGCTCGCCCCGCCGTCGGGTCCCTGCTCGCCCGACGACGTCAGCATCACCCCCCGGGTGGACGGAGCGGTCGCCGGCCGGGACGTCACCATCGGCCTGAGCCTGCGCTCGACCGGTCCTGCGGCGTGCAGCTGGCACATCTCCGGTGACCACGTGCTCGTGCGGATCACCCACGGCGGCGAGCAGATCTGGACCTCGCAGGAGTGCCCGGCTGCGGTGCCCGACCGGGACGTGGTCGTCCGGGACGTCGTCGCGACGGTCGTCCCGATGACCTGGAACGCGAAGCGGTCCGACGAGCGCTGCCACGAGGGCACCGAGTGGGCGGGTGCCGGCAGCTACGTCGTCGCGGCTGCCGCCCTCGGCGGCGAGCCCGCCCAGGAGCGCTTCGCGCTGACCAACCCGGCAGCCGCCACCGTCACGGACCCGCCGACCCCGGAGTCAACCGGCACCGGCCGGCCGAGCGGTGCCGGCCGGCCGAGCGGCACCGGCCAGCCGAGCGGCACCGGCCCGTCGGGTGGACGCGACGACCTCGGCCCCGACGGGCAGCCGTTGGGTGGGTCGACGGCCGGCGTCCCGGTCCGCTGACGCCCTCCCGACGCCAGAGACTCACAGGGCTGCGCCGGCCGCCGACGTCGTGGGCCGCCTCCCGGCATCGGGACGGCGCGGGCCCCGCCCGGCGTGCAGCAGCAGCGCGAGCGCGACGACCATCGGGACCGACCAGACGAGGTAGCCCCAGCCGAAGGACAGCAGGGCGACGTCGAAGGCGATGAGGAGTGCGAGCGCGGTCTGCCGCAGCACGCCCTCGACGAGGACGAGCAGGCCGGCCGCCGCCTCGAAGGCGATCAGCAGCCCGATGAACAGGTGGTGGTGCGGTACGACGACCGTCTGCCACGAGGTTCGCACGAAGCTCGTGGACGCGCCGTCGGCGAATCCCGAGTAGGTGTCGCCCCGCAGCAGGAACCAGGCGTTCGCCCCCGCGCCCGCCAGGACCCACAGCAGGCTCACGGCCGCGATCCCGGCGACGTACGCGCGCCGGCTCCGGTGCGCTCGGACCGCGCACACCACCACGGTCGCGCCCAGTGCGAACCAGGCCACCGGCAGCTGCCACCCCACGTCCATCTCGCCCTCCGTCCGAGGACCGCGGCTCACTCCTCGTACGTCACCAGCGTGCGCCCGCGCGCGGGGGAGGGGCAGTGCCGATGGTCCTCGGGTGAGGGGACTTGTGAGCTGCGGAGGCACCTGGGTTTCGAGACGGCTGCTGCACCTCGTCGCTTCGCTCCGTGGTGCAGCGCCTCCTCAACCGCTTCGGGCGGACGCGACTGCCCTCGTTCCTCGGGCAGTCGCTGCCCTCCGATCAGACATACCTCTCGAGGATGGTGGACTCGGCGAGGCGGGACAGACCCTCGCGCACGCTCCGGGCGCGGAGCTCGCCGACGCCCTCGACCGCCTGCAGGTCGTCGATGCCGGCGGAGAGCAGCTTCTGCAGGGTGCCGAAGTGGTCGACCAGGCCCTCGACCACGGCGGTGGGGAGCCGCGGCACCTTGGTGAGCAACCGGTAGCCACGCGGGGCGACCGCGCCGTCGAGGTGCTCGCCGGCGCCGATCCCGAGCACCCGGGCGACCGAGGCGGGGTCGACGAGATCGGTCGCGGACAGGTTCTCGAGCTTGCCGAGCAGCTCCTGCGGGTCGCGGCTGCGGCGACGGGACGGCACGTAGTCGCGGATCACCAGCTCGCGCTCGACGTCCACGCCGGTCACCAGCTCCTCGAGCTGGAGGGAGAGCAGCCGGCCGTCGGTGCCGAGCTCGAGCACGTAGTCCTCGATCTCGCGCGCGATCCGGGTCACCATCTCCAGGCGCTGCGCGACCACGGCGACGTCGCGGACCGTCACCAGGTCCTCGATCTCCAGCGCGGACAGCGTCGAGGACACCTCGTCGAGCCGCAGCTTGTAGCGCTCCAGCGTCGCGAGCGCCTGGTTGGCGCGGGACAGGATCTGGCCGGAGTCCTCCAGCACGTGGCGGGTCTCGCCGACGTACGCCGCGATGATCTGCATGGACTGCGAGACCGAGATGACCGGGAACCCGGTCTGGCGCGCGACCCGGTCGGCCGTGCGGTGCCGGGTGCCGGTCTCCTCGGAGGGGATCGTGTGGTCGGGCATCAGGTGCACCGCCGCCCGGATGATCCGGGAGATGTCGCGGTCGATGATGATCGCCCCGTCCATCTTCGCGAGCTCGCGCAGGCCGGTGGCGGTGAACGGGACGTCGAGCTCGAAGCCGCCGGTCGAGATGCCGTCGACGATCCGGTCGTGGCCCAGCACGATGAGCGCACCGGTGCGGCCGCGCAGGATCCGCTCGAGACCGTCCCGCAGGCCGGTGCCCGGCGCGATGGACGCGAGCGTCTCCCGGAGCCGGAGATCGCCCGGCCGCTCGGTCACCACAAGGAACTCCCCTCGACGTACGGCGCGCTCGTGGCGGGCCCCACCTCAAACCTTAAGGCACCGGTGCCGGGGCGGGAGTCAGAAGTCGGGGACCGCCGACAGCGCGTCCTTGGTGCGCTCGTGGACCTGCAGGACGCGGAGCGCCGTCGCGACGTCCGGCACCTCGATCACGTTGAGCTCGCCCTGGCCGCGGTCGGCGCGCACCCGGCGCCGGCCCTCGGAGTCGGGCTCGGCGGGCACGACGGCCGTGCGGAACCCGAGCCGGGCTGCTTCCGCGAGCCGCTGGGGGAGGTCGCGGACCCGGCGCAGCTCACCGGAGAGACCGATCTCGCCGAGCGCGACCACGCCCGCCTCGACCGGCATCACGAAGTGCGCGGAGGCCAGGGCTACCGCGACCGCGAGGTCGCTGGCCGGGTCGATGAGCCGCGCACCGCCGACCGTGGAGGCGAAGACGTCGTGCTGCCCGAGCGCGATCCGGCAGTGCTGCTGCAGCACGGCGAGGACCATGGCGAGCCGGGAGCCGTCCAGCCCGGAGGTGGTACGGCGGGGCCGGTCGGCCGCGGTCGTGGTCACCAGCGCCTGCACCTCGGCCAGCAGCGGCCGGCGGCCCTCCATCGACACCGCCACGCAGGTGCCGGCGACCCGGCCGTGGTGCTGCTCCACGAACAGCCCGGTCGGGTCCTGCACCGCGGTGATGCCGTCGGCGGACAGGTCGAAGCAGCCGACCTCGTCGACCGGTCCGAACCGGTTCTTCACGGCGCGGACCATCCGGAACCGCGAGCTCCGGTCGCCCTCGAAGTGCAGCACGACGTCGACCAGGTGCTCCAGCACGCGTGGCCCGGCGATCGAGCCGTCCTTGGTGACGTGGCCGACGAGGACCACGGTGATGTCGCGCGTCTTGGCCACCCGCACGAGGGCAGCGGCGACCTCCTTGACCTGGGTCACGCCACCCGGCACGCCGTCGACGCCGGCGGCACCGATGGTCTGCACGGAGTCGATCACCAGCAGCGCCGGCCGGACCTGCTCGACGTGGGTGAGCACGGCGCCGAGGTCGGTCTCGGCGGCGAGGTAGAGCTCGTCGCGCACGGCCTGGGTGCGGTCGGCGCGCAGCCGGACCTGGGCCGCCGACTCCTCGCCGGTGACGTAGAGCGTGCGCTGGCCACGGCCCGCCGTGCGGGCGGCCACCTCGAGCAGCAGGGTCGACTTGCCGACGCCGGGGTCGCCGGCGAGCAGCACGGCAGCACCGGGGACCAGTCCGCCGCCGAGCACCCGGTCGAGCTCGGGCACCCCGGACGGGTGGTGCAGGGCCTGCTCGGCCGAGACCTTCCCGATCGGCACCGCCGGCGACGTCACCGGCGCGGACTGCGTCCGTCCGGTCGGGGCAGCGGCCCGCTCGGCCACCGAGCCCCACGCCTGGCACTCGCCGCAGCGGCCGACCCACTTGGCGGTGGACCACCCGCACTCGCTGCAGACGTAGACCGCGCGGGTCGAGCGTGTGTTCGAAGAGGCCATGGGCCCGACGTTAGGCGATCCGTCCGACACAGCCGCGCCCGACACGGCAGCGCCGTACCCTTGCGTCGAATTCGATCGATCAAGTCGCGAGGGAGGTGGGCCGTGGTCGACGACCAGCCGCCGCTGCCGCCGACGCTCGCCGACGTCGCCGAGCTCGCCGGCGTCTCGCGGCAGACGGTGTCCAACGCGATCAACTCGCCAGCGCTGCTGCGGCCCGAGACGCTGGCCCGCGTCCAGCACGCGATCGAGGCGCTGGGCTACGCCCCCAACCGCGCGGCCCGGCACCTGCGGACCGGGTCGTCGCGGCTGATCGGGCTGCGGATGTCGCCCGCGCAGGAGTTCACCGCCGACGCCACGATGGACCGCTTCGTGCATGCGCTCGTCGAGGCGAGCCGCGAGGCCGGCTACCACGTGCTGCTGTTCTCCGGGGGTCCGGTGGTGGCGGGGGAGCGTCCCGACCTGCTGGCGGGCTACGACGCGCTGCTGCGCTCGACCGCGGTCGACGCCTTCATCGTCACCGACACCTACCTCGGCAACCCGCAGGCCTCCTGGCTCGCCGAGCGGCGCGCGCCGTTCGTGGCGTTCGGGCGTCCGTGGGACGACGAGACGAGCGGGCATCCCTGGGTCGACGTCGACGGCGCCGCGGGCACCCGGCTCGCCACCGAGCACCTCCTCGAGCGCGGCCACCAGCGGATCGCCTGGCTCGGGTGGCGCGAGGACTCCAGGCTCGGCGAGGACCGCCGGGCGGGCTGGGAGCAGGCGATGGCGGCCCGCGGCCTGGCGACCGACGGTCTCGCCGTCCGGGTGGAGGACACCCTCGACGCGGGTTGGACCGCCTCGGCCGCGCTGCTCGACACCGCGGCGCCGACGGCCTTCGTGTGCGCGTCCGACACCCTCGCGATCGGCGTGCTGCACACCCTCGTGGCGCGCGGGCTGCGCGCCGGCCCGGACGTGGGCGTGGTCGGGTTCGACGACTCCCAGGTCGCGCAGGTGGTGCCGCCCGGCCTCACCTCCGTGCGCCCCCCGCTCGAGCAGGTCGCCGTCGAGCTGGTCCGCGCCCTGCGCCGCCTCCTCGCCCACGAGCCGCACCAGGCGGAGGGCGTGCTGCTCACGCCCACGCTCGCCGTACGCGGGTCGACGGCGCGGGGCTGAGGGCCTGCAGGTTTCCCAAGGGATGCAGGAAGACCTGCGCTTCCCCATGGTTGTACGGCGTGGGGAGCGCAGAGGTCGCTGCATCCCTTGGGAAACCTGCAACGCCGCCGCCGGGCTCAGCGCGC
The DNA here is from genome assembly GCF_039537325.1 of Nocardioides panacisoli. GTDB lineage: Bacteria > Actinomycetota > Actinomycetes > Propionibacteriales > Nocardioidaceae > Nocardioides > Nocardioides panacisoli. The sequence continues at coordinate 241,972 of NZ_BAABAH010000004.1, read as the reverse complement.
CAGCGACCCGAGGACCTCGAGCATCTCGTCGACGGATCCGGCCGGGTCGGTGATCGGCATCTGCACGTGCCGGACGGTGCCGGTGGGGTCGACCAGCAGCGACTGCCGCTTGAAGCGGTCGACCCCGGCGGCGCGGAACATCGGCAGTCGCAGCGAGGCACCGAGCCGGGCGTCCTCGTCGGAGAGCAGCAGGAAGGGCAGCGCCGCGAGGTCGGCGAAGGCCGCCTGCTGGTCGGGCCGCTGCGTGCTCACGCCGTAGACGCCGCAGCCGAGGTCGGCGAACGCCGCGTGCCGCGCGGCGTACGTCGTCGACTCGAGCGTGCAGCCCGCCGCGCCGGGGATCTCGTCCCACCGCGGGGGGTAGCCGTGCACGTCCGGGGCGAAGGCGCCGGGAAAGAAGTAGAGGACCCGCCACCCGTCGCCCGCGACGGGCACGGACGACCCGTCGTGCGCCGAGAGCGTGAGCGGGGGCACGGTGCTCCCGGTGAGCGCGCGCACCCGGTCGGCCTCGCGCGATCCCGCGCCGGCCGTCGCCGTCACCGAGCCGTCGCCGAGGAGGAAGCGGTCGCCGTACTCCTGCATGGCGACGAGCACCGGCAGCAGGCCCTCGCCCCGGTCGGTCAGCAGGTAGTCGTAGCGCACCGGCCGGTCGGAGTACGGCGACCGGCGCAGCACGCCGTGGTCGACCAGCGAGACCAGCCGCTCGGCCAGCGCCCGGCGGCTGATGCCGAGCGCACGCTGCAGCCCGTCGAAGCGGGTGGTGCCGCCCGCGACGTCGCGGACGATCAGCCACGACCACCAGTCGCCGACGACGCCGAGCGTCTGCGCGATGCCGCAGTCGGCGTCCGCGAGGTCGTCGTACCTCATGGCCGGCTCCTTCCCTGGACCGCGCTCAGTGTAGTAGGTTCCAAAATGGAATGTACTGATCGGAAGGACTCTCGTGACGACGACCGCCGACGCCACCACGGCCGTGTCCCGGCAGTTCTGGACCTATTGGTCGGCGTCGAGCGCATCGTCGGTCGGCTCGGCGGTCACCGGTGTGGCCCTGCCGCTGACCGCCGTGCTGGTGCTCGGTGCGAGCGCCCTGCAGATGGGCCTCCTCGCCGCGGCGGCGTACGTCGCCTGGCTGGTGATCGGCCTGCCCGCCGGCGCGCTCGTCCGGCACCTGCCGCTGCGGGGCACCCAGGTCGCGATGGACGTCGTCCGCGCGCTCGCGATCGGCTCGGTCCCGGTCGCCTGGTGGCTCGGGAGCCTGTCGATCGCGCACTTGATCGGGGTCGCCCTGGTCATCTCCTTCGCCGACGTCGTCTTCTTCGTCGCGAACTCCACGTTCCTTCCCAGCGTGGTGCCGAAGGAGCAGCTGCAGGCGCGCAACAGCCTGATGAGCGGCACCCACGCGGTCTCCCAGCTGGGCGGACCCTCCCTCGGCGGCGTGCTCGTGCAGCTGCTCGGTGCGGTGCCGACCCTGCTCGTCGACAGTGCCAGCTACCTGGTCTCGGCCGCACTGCTCCGATCGCTGCCCGACCGCACGTCACCGCGCGAGGAGTCGCGCGCCCCGATCGTCGAGCAGATCCGGGAGGGCTGGCACTTCGTGACCCGGCACCCGGTCATGAACCCCTGCCTGTGGGACGCCACCGCGACCAACTTCGTGTGCGGAGGGCAGATGGCGCTGTTCGCGATCTACCTGGTCCGCGTGGTCGATGCCCCGGCCGGGCTGGTCGGCTTCCTGCTCGCCGCCGAGGGGGTCGGCGCGCTCGTCGGCGCCTCCGTCTGCCCGGCTCTCGTACGGCGGATCGGCTCGGCGCGCGCCTGCCTCGCCGGCGGCGTCGTCTCGGTCGGTGGCGCGTTCCTCATCCCGCTCGGGAGCGGCGCCGCGGCCTGGCTGCTGTTCGCGCTGGGGAACGTGGTCTTCGCCGGCGGGGTCGTCGTGCTGAGCACGACGACCCGTACCTACCGTCAGGTCGCGACCCCGCCGGAGCTGCTGTCCAGGGTGCTCGCAACGGTCCGCTTCGTCTCCTGGGGGGCCATTCCGGTGGGTGGCGTCGCCGCCGGAGCGCTCGGCGGCTGGCTCGGGCCCCGCCCGGCGCTGTTCGTCCTGGCGGCCCTGAGCGTGCTGTCGCCGCTCGTGCTGTTCCTCAGCCCGATCCGGCGGATGCGGGACTTCCCGGACGACGCGACGGTCCAGACCAGTCGCGACCTGATCTGAAAGACCATTCCCCCGAGAACGTGTTCTCATTTATGGTGCGAAAATGTCCCGTGCTCCCCGGGCGGTCTCACCTGTCGCCCTGCTCGCGCTCCTCGCGGGCGCCCTCGTCGGTCTCGTCGCCCCCGTAGCCCTCGCGCCGCCGGCCTCCGCGCACGTCGAGCGGCCGTCGTACTGGCCCGACCCCAAGCCCGACTGCTCGGTCTCGCCGTGCGCCGGTGGCAAGGTGCCCGACGTGCGGTCGCTCGCGTCGGCGCTGGACACCTCGCAGCCGGGCGACACCCGGGTCGTCTGCAAGGACGACTCGCTGCAACGGCTGCAGGACTCGATCGACGCGGCGCGGCAGCACGGCTACTACGTGCGCCCGACCGAGCACCACACGCTGAGCCAGGCGCAGGCCGACCAGCTGCTCGCGGTCAACCAGCAGCTGTTCGCGATGTGCAGCTACGACGAGATCCAGCCCGCGGTGAACGACTCCGGCAACAACGACCGGGTCGTCGTGATGCCGGGCCTCTACACCGAGCCGACCGCGCGGTCGCAGCCGACGCACGACCCCGCCTGCGCGCAGTACGCGATCCCGTCCGACAGCGGCGACCCCGGCGCGCTGAGCCACGACTACCAGATCCACTGCCCCAACGACGCGAACCTGGTCGCCGTGATCGGCCGCGGGCCGGACACCGCCCCGCCGCCGAGCCCGCCGCTGACCAACCGGCACGGGATCCCGAACGTCGGCCCCTGCATCCGCTGCAACCTGCAGCTGGAGGGCTCGGGCGTCGGTCCCGACGACGTGGTCGTCGAGGCGGGCGACGCCTCCGCCGGCGACGGCGGCCCGTCCGCGGTCGGCAACCAGAAGGACGTCGGCATCTTCGTGGACCGGGCCGACGGCTTCGTGCTGCGCAACCTCGTCGTGCGGCACGCCCGCGAGCACGACGTCTACATCCTCGAGACCGACGGCTACCGGTTCAGCCAGTTCAAGACGTTCTACGCCGGCGGGTACGGCGTGCTCACCTTCGTCGAGGACCACGGCGTGATCGAGCACTGCGAGGCCGCGGGCAACGGCGACTCGGGCATCTACCCCGGGTCCGGGGCGGACAGCACCGACCACCGGTACCTGCCGTTCTACCCGCAGTGGCGCTACAGCCAGGTGATCCGCGACTGCGACATGCACCACAACACCGGCGGCATGTCCGGCACCGACAGCCACGGCACCCTGATCACCCACAACAACTTCTACGACAACGCGCTCGGCTTCACCGTCGACGTATTCACCGCGCCCGGGCACCCGGGCTACCCGCAGCACGGCAACACCTTCAGCAACAACAACTTCTACGACAACAACTTCAACCCCTACGTCGCCGGCAGCGACGTCGCCCCGTTCATCCCGGCGCCGGTCGGGACCGGCGGCTGGATCGCCGGCGGCAACGAGAACCAGGTCGTCGGCAACCACTTCTGGAACAACTGGCGGCGCGGGCTGATGATCTTCGCCGTGCCCGACGCGACCGTCTGCGGGCCGCCCCCGGTCGGCTCCAGCACGCCCGTCCCCGGCTGCAACCCGCTCAAGGTCTCGACGTCCTACAACAACCGGGTCCACGGGAACGTGATGGGTGTCGACCCGCAGGGGCACGTGAAGCCGAACGGCGTGGACTTCTGGTGGGACTCCTTCCTCGGCAACACCGGGAACTGCTGGTGGGGCAACAAGGCGGCGCCGGGCAAGAAGGTCACCTCCTCGCCGGGCTACCTGCCGTCCTGTGCCAACGGGACCAACCCGCGACTGAGCGTCGGGACCACGTTCCTGCCCAACGAGCTCGAGCTGGTCGGCTGCGAGGCGGGCTTCACGCTCGCGGGCTACCCGGACGGCAGCGACCTGGCCTGCAACTGGACCAAGACGCCCCCGCAGCCCGGCACCGCCGCGCGCGCTCGACCGGTCGCCGCCCATGCGCACCACCAGGTACGGCGGCAGCAGTTCGCCACGCTCTGCGCGATGGGGCTGGCGCGCAGGCTGTGCTCGGCGTACCAGGACCAGCTGCCGGACGTGCCGCTGCAGTTCCGCGCGGCGGAGCCGACCAACGCCGTGCTGATGACGAAGCCGTCCTTCAGCCCGGGCCGGTTGAGCACGTTCACGTGCGACTGGTGGCGCTCGGCCGACGACTCCGCCAAGCACGGGATGGTGCAGCGGATCCGGAAGTTCGCGTCGGGTCCGGTCAACGGCGGCCGCGGGTCGGCGCAGTTCGGCTACGGCGCCGCGCTGACCGACAACCAGGCTGCCTGGCTGTTCGACGACCGGTGCAGCACCTTCCAGGCCGGCCCGTTCGCGCTGTACAAGCTGTACGGCGCGGCCGCGCCCTTCGCGGCGGCGTTCCAGTAGGAGGGTCCGGACCGCTTCAGTACGTGCGGGACCAGAGGTCGACCGCGTAGTCGACCTCGAGCCCGTCGTGGTGGCGCAGCACCTGCTCGGCGACGTCGGCAGGGAGCTCGATCCGCACGACGGCCTCGAGGTCGGCGCGCGAGCCGAACCGCCAGCCCATGTCGACCCGGGTCAGCGTCCAGCCGCGGGTGGTCCAGAACCGCTCGATCTCCGCGGGCGCCGGCAGGTGCGCGTAGCCGCGCCGGAACCACGCACCGAAGGTCGACCGCGAGCCGTCGTTGTCGATGACCAGCGCGACCCCGCCGCGACGCAGGACCCGGTCCAGCTCGGCGAGGCCGGGCTCGCAGCCGGGACCGAAGAAGTAGGCCCACCGGGCGTGCACGACGTCGACCGACGCGTCGGGCAGGGGCAGGTCCTGCGCCGCGCCGGCGAGCAGGGTGACGTTGTCGAGGGACCGGGTCCGGCGTGCGGCCAGGCGCAGCAGGTCGGGGTGCGGCTCGACACCGATCGCCCGGGCGGCCGTCTCCGCGAACCGCGGAAGGTGGAAGCCGGTGCCGCAGCCCAGGTCGAGCACGGTCCGGCCGGCCCAGTCGGCGCGGGCCTCCATCGCCGCCCACAACCGGCCGTCCGGGTCGGCGGCCCGGTTCTCGATCTCGTACGTCGCCGGCGTCCGCCAGATGTTGGGGCTCGGGATGGCGCCCTTGACGGGGTTCATCCCGTGGGTCAGATGCGGACGAGTCCGGCGGGGGTCTGCACCTGGGCGGCGAGGATGCCGGGGGTTCCGTGCGGGGCGACCCACTCGACCTTGACGTCCTCGAGCGGGGCCTCGACGGGCTCACCGAGCCACTCGCTCACCCGCTGCGGGTCACCCGCGATCTCGATGCCGGCCAGCGAGATGCTGCCGTCCGCACCGGCCGACGGGTGCAGGTCGTCGTCGTTCTCCCAGTGGATGAAGAACGGCAGCTGCGGGTCGGCGATCAGGCCGTTGACGCCGATCTGCTTCCAGCGCAGCTCGGTCCCGTCGGGACGGTGCCGGCTGCCGACCACCGCGGGGCGGCCGAGGCGCTCCTCGACCGGGGTCAGGTCGTCGACCGCGACCACCCAGCCGAGCCAGCCGCCGCCGAACGCGGAGCGGGCCTTGACGGCCTGGCCGAACGGCGCCTTGTCCGATGCGGGGTGGTCCAGCGCCTCGACGACCTCGAGGTAGGTCCGGTCCGCCATCGGCAGGATCATGTTGCGCGTGCCGAACCGCGGGTGCACCCCGCCGTCGGTGAACTCCCGCCCGATCGCCTGGGCGAGACGAGCCGCGGTGGCCGCCAACCCGTCGGGTCCGGCGGCGTACGAGAGATGGTCGAGGCGCATGTCAGACATTGTCGACATGCGTCCGCCCGTTCGAGTAATCGGGGTGGGGTTCTCTCGATGTCGAGCAATCGAACCCTCACGTGGAGCACCTCGAACCGTCGGTTCGGGCCGCGCGAACTGACGGCTCGACGTGCTCGAAGTGAGGGTTCAACCGGCGGGGTGGATCGCGAGGGCCGACCGTGACCGCAGGTGTGCCTCGCAGTGCCGGGCGAGCTCGTCGTACGCCGCCCGCCCCATCAGCTCGACGAGCTCGGGCTCGTGGGTGACGTAGACCGGCTCGACGGCGACGTGCGCCTCGGTGTTCCCGGAGCAGTACCAGTCCAGGTCGTGGCCGCCGGGACCCCAGCCGCGGCGGTCGTACTCGCCGATCGATACCTCGGTGTAGGACGTGCCGTCCTGCCGCTCGACGGTCCGGAAGGTGCGCCGGATCGGCAGCTGCCAGCAGACGTCCGGCTTGGTCTCCAGCGGGTTGCGGCCCTGCTCGAGCGCCAGCAGGTGCAGGGCGCAGCCGGCGCCGCCGCCACCCGTCGGCGGGGCGAAGTCGCTGCGGTTGTGGAACACGCAGCCGCGCTGACCGCCGACCTCGTGCGCCCGGGTCTTCCGCTCCCCGTCCTCGTCGAGCTCGATCCAGTCCTTCTTCTTGACCTTGCGCCCGGGATGGAACTGCCACTGCGCCGGGGTGAGCTGCTCGACGTACTTCTCCACGCGCTTCTCGTCGGCCTTGTCCGCGAAGTGCGCGCCGAGGGTGCAGCAGCCGGTGTCGGGGGAGTCGGCGTAGATGCCCTGGCAGCCCTGGCCGAAGATGCACCGGTAGGACGACGTCAGCCAGGTCAGGTCGCAGCGCAGCACCTCGGAGTCGTCGTCGGGGTTGACGAACTCGACGTAGGCACGGGGGAAGTCCAGGGACACCTCGGGCACCGCGCAAACCTACCCTCTCGAATTCGCCGCCCGCCCACCCTCCGGCTGAGGGCGTCCCGGTGCCGCCGAGGACGCGCTCACGGCGCGGGTGTAGCGGTCGCGCAGGACAGCGAGGTGGTCGACCAGCTCGGCGGGCCGCTCGACCGCGAACTCGAGGCCCAGCATGCTGATCCAGACGGCGACCACCTCGAGGCTGTCGCCGCCGGTCACCAGCACGCTGCGCCCGTCCGGGAGCGACTCGACCGTGCCGACCGCTGGGTTGATCCGGGCGAGCACCTCCTCGGCGGGCGCGTCGATCACCAGTCGCGCGTGCACGGCCCAGCCGGTGCGGGCGACCTCGCGGACGACGAACTCGGTGAGGTCGAACGGCGGCTCCTGCGGCGGGAACGGGCGGCCTCCGGGCGTACGGAGCCGCAGCCAGTCGACGCGGTACGGCGACCACGTGCCCGACGCCGGCTCGCGGGCGACGAGGTACCACCTGCGCTGCCAGCCGACCACGAGGTACGGCTCGATCTCGATCCGCTGGTCCTCGCGGTAGAACGCGCGCAGGCCGCGCCGGTCGCGGACCGCCGCGGCGATCTCGGTGAGCACCGCCGGCGCGACCTCCGGGTCCGCCACGTTGGAGTCGGTGTTGACCGGACCGGACGTGGTCGCGTCCCGCACCGCCGCCACCTGCCGGCGGAGCCGGTCCGGCAGCACGTGCTCGAGCTTGCTCAGTGCCCGCCCGCCGCTGTCCTCGAAGCCCGCGACGCCGGTGACGGTGCGCAGCCCGACCGTGACGGCGACCGCCTCCTCGTCGTCGAGCAGCAACGGCGGCAGCTTCGCCCCTGCTCCGAGGCGGTAGCGACCGCCGCGGCCGCGCACCGCGTCGACGGGGTAGCCGAGCTCGCGCAGCCGGGCCACGTCGTTGCGGACGGTGCGGTCGGTGACGCGCAGCCGCGCCGCGAGCTCGGGACCCGTCCAGTCGACCCGCGACTGCAGCAGCCCGAGCAGCTCCAGCACCCGCGCGGAAGTTCCTGCCACGCGCCGCATTTTAGCGGAAAGAAACGTTCCTGAATGGTTCCTAGCGTGGTGCTCACCAGGTCGGATCCGCCGGCCCCACCGAGAGGCAACAGCCATGGACGAGCAGGTCACCCCCTTCCGCGTCGAGGTTCCCCAGGCCGACATCGACGACCTCCGCGAGCGGCTCGCCCGCACCCGGTTCGCGCCGGCCGTGCCCGGAGACAGCTGGGACTACGGCACCCCCGAGTCCTACCTCCGCGACATGGTCGCCCGGTGGCAGGACTTCGACTGGCGCACCGTCGAGGCGCGGCTGAACGCCCACCCCGGCTTCGTCACCGAGGTCGACGGTCAGCGGATCCACTTCCTCCACGTCCGCTCCGCGGTCGAGGGCGCGACGCCGCTGCTCCTCGCCCACACCTACCCCGGCTCGGTGCTCGACTTCCTGGACATGATCGACCCGCTCGTCGACCCCGAGGCCCACGGCGGCCGCCCGGAGGACGCGTTCCACGTCGTGGTGCCGTCGATGCCCGGCTTCGGCTGGTCGACCCCGGTGGTCGACACCGGCTGGACGATGGAGCGCGTCGCCCGGGCCTACGACACCCTCATGCGCAGGCTCGGCTACGACTCCTACGGCGTGCACGGCAGCGACGGCGGCGCGATGGTCGGCCGCGAGCTCGCCGTCCTCGACCCGGAGGGCTTCCTCGGCGCCCACGTGCTCCAGCTGTTCTCCTTCCCCTCCGGCGACCCGGACGAGATGGCCGACTTCGGGCCCGAGGAGTACGCCGCCCTCGCGCACCTGCAGTGGTTCCAGTCGGTCGGCGGCTACAACGCGATGAACGGGACCCGGCCGCAGACCGTGGCCGCCGGCCTCGCCGACTCGCCGGTCGCCGTGCTGGCCTACAGCGAGCTGTTCGAGAGCTTCGGCAACGGCACCAGCCTCGTGACGCCGGAGCAGGTGCTCGCCCAGGCGACCCTCTACTGGCTGACGAACACCTACGGCTCCGCGGCGCGCTACCACTTCGAGGAGCAGCGGGCCCAGCGCGAGCCGGTGGTCAGCCGGGGCCGGATCGGCGTCGCGGTGTTCAAGGACGACTTCCGGACGATCCGCCCGCTGGCCGAGCGCGACAACGCCCGGATCGAGCACTGGTCGGAGTTCCCTGCGGGAGGCCACTTCGCCGCGATGGAGGTGCCGGGCGACGTCGTCGGCGACCTCCGCGTCTTCTTCGGCCGGGCCTGAAGGGCGGTCCGCCACGGGTGCGTGCAGCGCCCGTGGCGGTACCGTGGGGGCATGCGGCTGGGCGTGCTCGACATCGGCTCGAACACCGGGCACCTGCTCGTGGTGGACGCGCACGACGGGGCCGCGCCGCTCCCCGCCTACTCCCACAAGCAGCCGCTCCGGCTGGCCGAGCACCTCGACGAGTCCGGGGCCGTCACGAAGAGCGGGATCGACGCCCTCACGGAGTTCACCGCCGAGGCGCTGGTCGTCGCGGAGGAGCGGGGCTGCGAGGAGATGCTGTCCTTCGCGACGTCCGCCGTCCGCGACTCGGTCAACGCCGACGCGGTCCTGTCCCACGTCAAGAAGCGCACCGGCGTCGCCATCGAGGTGCTGTCCGGCGAGGACGAGGCGCGGCTCACCTTCCTCGCCGTACGGCGTTGGTTCGGCTGGTCCGCCGGCAGGCTCACCGTCTTCGACATCGGCGGCGGCTCGCTGGAGATCGCCGCGGGCGCCGACGAGCGGCCGGACGTGGCGCAGTCACTGCCGCTGGGCGCCGCGCGGCTCGCCCGCTCCCACTTCGAGGACGCGATCGGCGAGGACGACCTGCGGACGATCCGCAAGAAGATCCGGGCCGCGATCGCCAGGGACGCCGGCTACGTCCTGCGTGCCGGCGCGACCCACCGCGCGGCGGCCACGTCGAAGACCTTCCGCTCGCTCGCGCGGATCTGCGGGGCCGCTCCGTCCGACCGCGGCCCGCTGGTGCCGAGGACGCTGCCGCTGGCCGACCTGCGCGACTGGATCCCCAAGCTGGTGGCCATGTCGACGACCGAGCTCGCCGAGCTGCCGGGGGTCTCGCCGAGCCGGACGCACCAGATCGTCCCGGGCGCCCTGGTCGCCGAGGCGTGCATGGACATCTTCGACCTGCCCGAGCTGGAGATCTGCCCGTGGGCGCTGCGCGAGGGTGTGATCCTCGAGCGGATCGACAAGCTCTCGGTCGCCGACGAGGTGTGAGCGTGACGCGCCCCCGCATCGGCCTGTCGACCGTGTCGGTCTACCCGGAGTCGACCGCGCACGCCTTCTCCTACGCCGCCCGCACCGGCTACGAGGCGATGGAGATCATGGTCGGCATCGACGCCCTGTCCCAGCAGGCCGCCGCGATCAAGCAGCTCTCCGAGCACCACGGACTGCCGGTGTCGGCCGTGCACGCGCCCTGCCTGCTGTTCACCCAGCGGGTCTGGGGCCTCGAGCCGTGGGGGAAGCTCGAGCGCTCGGCGGAGATGGCGCACGAGGTCGGCGCCGAGGTCGTGGTCGTGCACCCGCCGTTCCGGTGGCAGAAGGACTACGCGCTCGGCTTCGTCGAGGGCATCGCCGCTCTGGAGGAGACGACGGGGATCGCGTTCGCGGTCGAGAACATGTACCCGTGGCGGGCCTCGCAGCGCCGCCGCCTCGAGATGTACCTGCCCGGCTGGGACCCCTCCGACGAGCCCTACGCCAACACCACGATCGACCTCTCCCATGCGGCGATCGCGGGCGACGACGTCGTCGCGATGGCCGAGCGGCTCGGGCCGCGGCTGCGGCACATCCACCTCACCGACGGCACCGGCTCGCCCAAGGACGAGCACCTGGTGCCGGGCCGCGGCGAGATGGGCGCGGACCGGTTCCTGCGGCACCTCGCGGCGACCGGGTTCGGGGGCGAGGTCGTGCTCGAGATCAACACCCGCCGCTGCCGGTCGACCGCCGAGCGGGAGGACGACCTGCGGGAGTCGTTCGAGTTCGCCGCCGAGCACCTGAGCGCCGTACCGGCTCCCTCGGAGCAGTGACCGCGGCGCCCGCGGGCCGTCGCGGCCGTCGCCCCGGCAGCCCCGACACCCGGGCCGCCATCCTCGCCGCCGCGCGCGAGCGCTTCGCCGCCGAGGGCTTCGCAGGTACGACGATCCGCGCCGTCGCCGCCGACGCGGGCGTGGACGCGGCCCTCGTGCACCACTACTTCGGCACCAAGGACGACCTGTTCCTCGCCGCTCTCGCCCTGCCGGTCGACCCGCGGGCGCTGCTCGCGGCGGCGATCATCGGGCCGCCGGAGGAGGCCGCCGAGCCGTTCCTGCGCACCTTCCTGTCGATCTGGGACGACGAGGCGCTCCAGCCCGGGCTGATCGCGACGGCCCGCGGCATCCTCGAGCCCGGCGGGGACCGGCTGATCAGGGAGGGCTTCCTCCCGGTCGTGCTGCTGCCGGTCGGCGAGAGCCTCGGCATCGAGCACCCCGAGCTGCGGATGCCGCTCGTCGCGAGCCAGGTGATCGGGCTGATCCTGGCGCGCTACGTCGTCCGGATCGAGCCGATCGCGTCGATGTCGGTCGACGCCCTGGTCGGGATCTACGGCCCGACCATCCAGCGCTACCTCACGGCACCGCTGCCTCTTGCGCCCGGCGGGGCGCAGGAGGATTATTCAACACATGATGAATAACGCCGTCGAGGTGAGTGGACTCGTCGTGGTCCGCGGGAGGCGGGAGGTCCTGCACGGCCTGGACTTCATCGTGCCCGCGGGAGAGGTCACCGGCCTGCTCGGACCGTCGGGCTGCGGCAAGAGCACCCTGATCCGCGCCGTGGTGGGCGTGCAGGCCCGGGTGTCCGGCTCGGTGCGGGTGCTCGGCGAGCCCGCGGGGTCGCGGTCGCTGCGGGACCGGATCGGCTACGTGACCCAGGCGCCGAGCGTGTACGACGACCTGAGCGTCACCGAGAACGTCGCCTTCTTCGCGCGGGTGCTCGGCGTGGACCGGGCGGAGGTCGAGCGCTGCATCGCCGCCGTCGACCTCGGCGACCACGCCGACCAGGTGGTCGCGCGGCTCAGCGGCGGCCAGCGGTCGCGGGCCAACCTGGCCGTGGCGCTGCTCGGCAGCCCGGACCTGCTCGTCCTGGACGAGCCGACCGTCGGGCTCGACCCGGTGCTCCGCGAGGTCCTCTGGGGCACCTTCCACCGCCTCGCCGACGCCGGCGCGGCCGTGCTCGTCTCCAGCCACGTCATGGACGAGGCGGAGCGCTGCGACCGGCTGATGCTGATGCGGGACGGCGTGATCATCGCGGACGGCTCGCCGACGGCGATCAAGGAGAAGGCCGGGGTCGACGACATCGAGCAGGCGTTCCTGGCGATCGTGCGAGGTGAGGCGGCGTGAGCCCTCGGATCACCCTCGCCGTCGCGGGCCGCGTGCTCGTGCAGCTCCGGCGCGACCACCGCACCCTCGCGATCATGCTCGTCCTGCCCTGCGCGCTGATGACCCTGCTCTGGTGGATGTTCGACGACGCCCCGGGGCCGGTCGACCAGTTCCAGAAGCTCGCGCCGGGACTGCTGGCGATCTTCCCGTTCATCGTGATGTTCCTCGTGACCAGCGTGACCACGCTGCGCGAGCGCTCCAGCGGCACTCTCGAGCGGTTGCTCGCGATGCCGATGGGCAAGCTCGACTTCCTGCTGGGCTACGCGATCGCGTTCGGGCTGGTCGCGGCCGTGCAGTCGGCAGCGGCGGTGCTGCTGAGCGTCGGCGCCCTCGGTCTCGACATCGAGGGCGGAGTCTGGCTGCTCACCGTGGTCGCGGTCGTCGACGCCGTCCTCGGTTCGGCTCTCGGCCTGTTCGTGAGCGCGTTCGCACGCACCGAGTTCCAGGCGGTGCAGTTCATGCCCGCGGTCGTCGTACCCCAGATCCTGCTGTGCGGGCTGTTCATGAGTCGCCCGCTGATGCCCGACGTGCTGGAGGCGATCAGCAACGTGCTGCCGCTGTCCTACGCGGTCGACGCGATGACGGCCGTCCGCGACGACACCGCCACCGGCGACGTCTGGGGAGATCTCGGCATCGTCGCCGCCTTCGTGCTCGCCGCCCTCGCCCTCGGCGCCGGCACCCTGCGTCGCCGCAGCGATTGAGGACAGCCACCGTCACCGCCGTACCGTTGGGGGCATGCGGCCCGTTCGAGACACGCTCCTGCTGCTGGCGCGGAGCGGAACGATCAAGCGTCTGGTGTCGTCGATGCCGGTGTCGGCCGGGATCGTGCGGAGCTACGTTCCCGGGGAGTCGGTCGACGACGTCGTCGCGGCGGTCGAGGCCCTGGCGGCCGACGGCCTGACCGCGACCATCGACCACCTCGGCGAGGACACGACCGACGTCGCCGACGCGGACGCGACCGTCGAGGCCTACCGAGAGCTGCTCGCCCGGCTCTCCGCGGCCGGGCTCACCGGCAAGGCCGAGGTCAGCGTGAAGCTCACCGCGATCGGGCTCGCCCTCGACGGGGCGCCGGGCGGCGGTCACAAGATCGCCCTCGACAACGCTCGCGCCATCTGTCGCGCGGCCCGCAACGCAGGCACCACCGTGACCCTCGACATGGAGGACCACACCACCACCGACGCGACGCTCGCCGTGCTGCGCGAGCTGCGCAAGGACTTCCCCGAGACCGGCGCGGTCGTGCAGGCCTACCTGCACCGCACCGAGGCCGACTGCCGCGCGCTCGCCCACGAGGGCTCGCGGGTCCGCCTCTGCAAGGGGGCCTACGACGAGCCCGCCGAGGTCGCCTACACCGATGCCACCGAGGTCGACCGCTCTTACGTCCGCTGCCTCAAGGCGCTGCTGAGCGGCGCGGGCTACCCGATGATCGCGACCCACGACCCCCGGCTGATCGAGATCGCCACCTCGCTCGCCAGCCGCTTCGGCCGCGCGCAGGGCACCTACGAGTTCCAGATGCTCTACGGCATCCGGCCCTTGGAGCAGAAGCGGCTGGCCGAAGCCGGAGAGATGGTCCGCGTCTACGTCCCCTACGGCGTCCAGTGGTACGGCTACCTGATGCGCCGGCTCGCCGAGCGGCCGCAGAACCTCTCGTTCTTCCTGACCTCGCTGGTCTCCAAGAAGTAGCGGTCAACCGCCGATCTCGTGCCGCTCGGCCCAGACGGCCGCCTGGGTGCGGTCCTGCACGCCGATCCGCGCGAACGCGGAGGTCAGGTGCGCCTTGACGGTGCGCTCGGAGATGCCGAGCCTCCGGGCGATCTGCTTGTTGGCGAGCCCCTTGCGCACCAGGCCGAGCACCTCGACCTCGCGCGGCGTCAGGTCGGGGTCCGCGCGGGGCCCGGAGCGGGACTGCAGGAGCTGCCGTGCGGCGCGCGGGTGCAGCGGCGACTCCCCGCGGCTGACCGCGCGGATCCCCTCGACCAGGTCCTCGGGCTCGGCGTCCTTGAGGAGGTAGCCCACGGCTCCCGCGTCCAGCGCGGCGACGATGCGCGTCGCGTCGGAGAACGAGGTGAGGACGAGGACGTCGGTGCCCAGCTCCTCGACGATCCGGCGGGTGGCGGTGACGCCGTCGGTGCCGGGCATCTGCAGGTCCATGAGCACGACGTCGGGGCGCGTCCGGCGTACCAGCTCCAGGGCCTCCTCGCCGTCCGCCGCGGTGCCGACGACCTCGAGGTCGGGCTCACCGCCGAGCAGCTGCTCGAGGCCGCTGCGGACGACGGCGTGGTCGTCGACCAGGGCCACCCGGATGGTGCTCACCCGCCCACCTCCAGCCGCACGCTCGTGCCCTCACCGGGCCGGGACCGGATCGCGAGCGTCCCGCCCGTGTCGCGGACCAGGCTCTCCAGCCCGCGCAGGCCGTAGTGCGCGGTCGCGCTCACCGCCGCCGGGTCGAAGCCGGTGCCGTCGTCGGTGACGGCCAGGACGAGCCGGTCGCCGTGCCGCTGCAGGCCCACGGTCATCGTCGTCGCCTGCGCGTGCCGGAGCGTGTTCCGCACCGTCTCCTGCGCGACCCGCCAGACCATCGCGGCGTCGTCGGGCGTGACGGCGCCGAGCTCCCCGACGGTCACCGTGACGTCGACGCCGCGGGCCGCCGCCGGCGCACAGAGGTCCTCCAGCGCCGCCGGGAGCGTCGCCGCGGTGAGGTCGGGCGGGTGGATCTCGACGAGCAGGGAGCGCAGTGAGCGCAGGTTCTCGCGCAGCGCGGTCCCGGCCGCGACCAGACCTCCGTGGGTCGGCTCGTCGGTGTCGCGCGCCAGTGCGGACAGCGTGAACGCCGTGCCGGCGAGGTCCTGGACCACGCCGTCGTGCAGGTCGCGGGCGATCCGGCGCCGCTCGGCCTCCGACGCGGTCGCGGCGCTGCGCAGCAGTCGCTCGCGCTCGGCGGCGGCACGCGCGGCCCGCCGCGTGAGCAGCCAGAGCAGCACGGTCGCGACGCACACGAGGACAGCCAGCGCGCCGAGGGTGATCCGCTGGAACGGGCCGATCACCGCTGCCTGGCGCGCCTCGATGCCCTGGACGGTGAAGTACGCCTCGAAGAGCAGCGGCTCGCCCTCGGGCGACCAGATCTTCGTGTACACCTCGACGAGCCCGTCGCCGCCGCGCTCGTAGCGGTTCTCCGGCTTGTCGAGGTCGGTCACCTCGGCGTCCGAGCCGCCGTCGCGCAGGATCTCGCGCTCCTCGCTGCCGAACCTGAAGTGCTCGCCGATCAGGCGCACCTCGTCGGAGTAGACGATCGTGCCGTCGGCGGACCAGATCTTGATCCGGCGCACGTCGCCCACGAGCAGGCGGTCGGTCGCGACCCGGTCGAACCGGTCGACGGCGCCGGGGTCGCCGTCGACCAGGCCCCGCGGGATGACCGGCTCGGCCACCGAGCCGGCCAGCACCTCGGTGAACCGCCGCGCGTCGCGGATCGCCTCGTCGTTCGCCGCGCGAGCGGTGAGCACGCGGGCGCCGACGACGATCGCCGCGAAGGCGAGGAGCCCGACGACCAGGAACTGGGTCACCGGGCTCCTCACGAGGCGCCATCCAGGTCCGGCCATGATCGGGCAAGTATCAGCGGAGTAGTGCTCGTGCGCCAGCCGGACGGTCGGCTGCGGCGCTCAGAGCCGCACCCGGGCCACGCAGGTCTCGCCGGCGTGGGTGGCGCGGAACCGGAGCGCGTCGGCGCCGGCGGCGTTCACCGTCCGTCGCTCGACGCTGAACGAGCCGCTCGCGCCGTGGGTGGTCGCGGTGCCGTGGGCCGAGGTGCTGCCGTTGTGCTTGAGCACCCAGTCCCACTGCTGGCCGGACGCGTTGCTGTCGATCTCGGCCTCCACCTCGATCCGGCCGTCGTCGGGCTTCGCCTTGATCTTCCAGCTCGTCGTGCCGCTGCAGCTGCCGTGGTTGCGGACGTCGGCGCCGCCGCGTCCGCCGCCGCTGTCGTCGCCGGTGCCGTCGTCGGCTCCGTGCGAGGCGAAGGCCGCGCCGGCGGTCGCGAACGGTGCGGCCGCGGCCAGCAGGGCACAGGCGGCGAGGCGGGAGGTGAGCTTCTTCATGGGTGGATCTCCTTGTCGGGGGACGGTCCACTCATCGTGTGCGGGGGCGCGGGCAGCCCGCCATTGTCCGGTGGTACTAGGACCTCTCCGGCCCGCGAGCCGCCGCGACCTGTCATCCTGTGGCGATGAAGCAGACTGCTGTGATCGGCGCCGGCGTGATGGGGGAGACGCTGCTCTCCGGTCTCGTCCGGGCCGGCCGCCGCGTCGACCAGCTGCTGGTCGGCGAGAAGCGTGAGGAGCGCGCCGCGGAGCTGCAGGAGAGGTACGGCGTCGCGGTCGTCTCCAACCTCGACGCCGCCACCAAGGCCGACACCGTCGCCCTCGTCGTCAAGCCGCAGGACATGGCCGACGTGCTCGCCGAGATCTCCTCCGTGCTGCGCCCCGGCCAGCTGCTGGTCTCGCTGGCCGCCGGCATCACCACCGACTTCATCGAGTCCCGCGTCCCGCACGGCGTCGCCGTCGTCCGGGTCATGCCGAACACCCCCGCGCTGGTCGACCAGGGCATGTCCGCCATCTCGGCAGGCTCGCACTGCGACGAGGAGCACCTGGTCGAGGCCGAGGCGCTGATGGCCTCGGTCGGCAAGGTGGTGCGGGTGCCCGAGAAGCAGCAGGACGCCGTCACCGCGATCAGCGGGTCGGGACCGGCGTACGTCTTCTTCGTCGTGGAGTCGATGATCGAGGCCGGCGTGCACCTCGGCCTGCCCCGCTCGACGGCCAGCGAGCTGGTGATCCAGACCCTGGTCGGCTCGGCGCTGATGCTCCGCGAGACCGGCGAGCACCCCACCGTGCTGCGCGAGCAGGTCACCTCGCCCGGCGGCACGACGGCGGCGGCGCTGCGCGAGCTCGAGATCCACCGCGTCCGTGCCGCCTTCCTCGCGGCCCTCGAGGCCGCCCGCGACCGCTCGCGCGAGCTCGCGGGCGGCTGAGCGTCGACTACCAGGCGAGCTCGGTGAGCGTCCGGACCCGGCGTACGCCGACCGCGTCCGCGCGCCGGTCGTAGCGCCCGTAGCGGTCCACGAGCACGCTGCCGAGCCCGGCGCCGGCGGCGCCGGCCACGTCGTGCACGAGCGAGTCGCCGACCATCACGCAGGACGCCGGCTCCACGCCGAGCCGCGCGCAGGCCGCGACGAACGCCGCCGGCTCCGGCTTGGCGGCCGGGAGCGAGGACGAGGCGAACACCGGCACGCCGAACGGCGCGAGCCCGGTGCGGCGCACCTTCTCCTCCTGGATGGCCTGGTCGCCGTTGGTGAGGATCCCGACCGGGAGGCCCGCCGCGAGGGCCGCCTCCAGAGCGGCCGCCGCGTCGGCGAACGCCGACCAGGCCGCGCGGTAGCACGCGAGGTAGCCGGCGAAGGTGTCGTCGGCGATCGCGTCGTCGGCCAGGTCCCAGCCCGGCAGGAACGCCCGCACCCGGGCCCGGCGCTGCCCGGTGTGGGTGATCTCGCCGCGCTGGTAGCGCTCGTAGTGGTGGGCCTCCAGGGCGAACCAGCGCTCGGCGTGGTCCTCGAGCGCGTCGTGCAGGCCGAGGCCGGTCAGCCAGGTCCGCAGGCCCCGCTCGGCGGCCCCGCGGTGGTCGAACAGGGTGTCGTCCAGGTCGAAGAGGACCGCCCGGATCGCCATGGCGCACAGTCTCGCAGCGGCCGCCGACATCGCTCAGGTGGCGAGCCCGATCACCACGGCGATCACGGCGAGCAGCGGGACCAGCCCCTGCTTCAGGGCGGCCGAGGAACGCGCCGGGTTCCCGGCCACCAGCACCGTCGCGGCGGCGGCCATCGACCCGGTGCCGGCGAGCACGAGGGCGGACCCGACGTCGTCGGGGCCCGCCGCGACCACGACGACCCCGACGACGGCCACGACCGCGAGGAAGAGGTTGTAGAAGCCCTGGTTGAACGCGAGCTCCCGGGTGGCCTCGGCCTCCTCGGCCGAGGTGCCGAACACCGCGCGGGTGCTCGGCCTGGTCCAGGCCAGCGACTCCATGAAGAAGATGTAGACGTGCAGGGCCGCAGCGAGCCCCGCGAGCGCGAGCCCGACGGTCAGCATGCCCGGCAGCGTCCCACGCCCGGCGCCCGGCGGGCCACCTCTTGCCGAGGTCCCTTGCGCAATCGGTGCAAGCGAGTAATCATGATTACATGACGACAGACGAAGTGCGTGGCTGGTTCGCCGGCCGCCTGCCCGCAGGGCTGTTCGAGGAGCTGGTCGACGTCGCCGTCGACCGCGAGGAGATCACCGTGGTCGGCCGGATCCCGAAGCCGGAGGTCGCGGCCGACGCCTCCGACGCGGAGCGAGCCGCGACGGTCGAGGGGCGAATCGCCGAGTTCCGCGAGCGCACCCGGGAGGCGAGGATGGCCGTCGCCCGCGAGGCGGAGCACCGGTTCGACCGCAAGGTGTCCTGGGGCGTCGAGTGCGACGAGAGGCGCGCGCTGTTCACCCACGTCGCGGCGCCGGTGATGACGAGGCTGCGCCAGCCCGAGCGTCAGGTCCTCGACCTCCTGGTGTCCGGCGGCGTGGCGCGCAGTCGCAGCGACGCCCTCGGCTGGTGCGTCCGGCTGGTCCAGCAGCACACCGAGGACTGGCTCGCCGAGCTCCGCGAGTCGCTCACGCACGTCGAGGAGGTACGGCGCCGGGGCCCCGAGGCCTCCTAGGCCGGGCGGCGTCCTCAGCGACCGCCCAGCC
The DNA here is from genome assembly GCF_039537325.1 of Nocardioides panacisoli. GTDB lineage: Bacteria > Actinomycetota > Actinomycetes > Propionibacteriales > Nocardioidaceae > Nocardioides > Nocardioides panacisoli. The sequence continues at coordinate 222,939 of NZ_BAABAH010000004.1, read as the reverse complement.
CGATCGCGGCGCGCGCAGCGTCGAGCACCGGCTCGGTGACCTCACGGCAGCGGGCGGCGCCCCGTCGGTAGACCTCGGCGACGTGCCCGGGGTCCGCCGCGAGGTCGGCGCACCTGCGCTGCAACGGCTCCAGGGTCGCGACCACGGCGTCGGTCACCGCCGCCTTCAGCCCACCGTAGGACGCCAGACCGTCCGCGGACCCGTCGCACGCCTCGAGGATCTCGAGCAGGTTCGTCACGCCGGGCTTGCCTGCCCGGTCAGCGCGGACGGCGTCCGGGCCGCTGTCGCCGTCGGTGACGGCGCGAGCGACCTTCCGCCGTACGACGTCCGGTGGGTCGAGCAGCCCGATCACGCCCGCGTCCGCGCCCGACTTGCTCATCTTGCGGGTCGGGTCGGCGAGGTCCATCACCCGCGCGCCGACCGGCGGCACCGTGATCTCCGGGACGGTGAACACCTCTCCGTAGGCCGCGTTGAAGCGCAGCGCGAGGTCGCGGGTGAGCTCGACGTGCTGGCGCTGGTCGTCGCCCACCGGCACCTCCTGCGGCCGGTAGAGCAGGATGTCGGCCGCCATCAGCACCGGGTAGGTGAACAGCGAGGCGCGCACCGAGCCCTGGCGCCGTGACTTCTCCTTGAACTGGATCATCCGGCCGAGCTCCCCGGTGGTGGCGACGCACTCGAGGAGGTAGCTCAGTGCGGCGTGCGCCGGCACGTCGCTCTGCACGAAGAGCGTGCTCCGGTCGAGGCCGGCGGCGAGGAGCAGCGTCGCCTGCTCGGTGACGGCGGCGCGGAGCTCGGCCGGGGAGCGCGGCGTCGTCAGCGCGTGCAGGTCGGAGATGCCGTAGAAGCACTCGGCGTCGTCCTGGCCGGCCGCCATCGGGCCGAGCGCGCCGAGCAGGTTGCCGAGGGTGAGCCGCCCGGAGGGCGTGATCAGCGACAGCCGCCGGGTGGCGGCGGGGGCGAGGGTGGTCATGTGGAGCTCTCCTTGGATGAGGCCCACGGGCGGACGCAGGGTCCGGGTACGACGACGGCCGCCCGCAGGCGGCCGTGGTGGGACGTGCTGGTACGGGAGGCCGCCGGTCAGGCGGGCCACCACAGGTTCGTCGTACGCAGCACGGCTCCATGGTGGCACACGCGGCGGTAGCGTCGGCGCCGTGATCGACTGTGCAGGCCCGGCGACCCTCGTCTTCGACCCGAGCCTCACCGACTACGACTTCGGCCCCGAGCACCCGATGGCGCCGCTCCGCGTCGACCTGACCGTGCGCCTGGCCACCGCGCTCGGCGTGGTCGGCGCCGGTGGCCTGGCCACCGTGCCGGCGCCGGTCGCCTCGGACGACCTGCTCGCGACGGTGCACGAGCCCGCCCTCATCGAGGCGGTGCGGCGGATGAGCGCACGGCCCGGCCCCGGGGAGGAGGGCCGCGGTCTCGGCACGGACGACAACCCGGTCTTCCGCGGCATGCACCACGCCGCCGCCCACATCGTCGGTGCCAGCCACGAGGCCTTCCGCCGGGTCTGGACGGGCGAGGCCCTCCACGCCGCGAACATCACCGGCGGCCTCCACCACGCGATGCCGGACCGCGCCAGCGGGTTCTGCATCTACAACGACGTCGCCGTCGGCATCCGCTGGCTGCTCGACCAGGGGGCGCAGCGGGTCGCGTACGTCGACGTGGACGTCCACCACGGCGACGGCGTCGAGCGGATCTTCTACGACGACCCGCGGGTGCTCACCATCTCCCTGCACGAGACCGGTCAGTTCCTCTTCCCCGGCACCGGGTTCCCCGCCGACCACGGCGGTCCGGACGCCGAGGGGTCCGCCGTGAACGTCGCACTGCCACCGGGGACCGGCGACGCGGGTTGGCGGCGTGCGTTCCACGCGGTCGTGCCTCCGCTCCTGCGCGAGTTTCGGCCCGACGTCCTCGTCACCCAGCACGGCTGCGACTCCCACGCGGACGACCCCCTTGCCGACCTGATGCTCAGCGTGGACGGCCAGCGCGAGACCTACCTCGACCTCCACGCGCTCGCCCACGAGGTGGCGGACGGCCGCTGGATCGCGACGGGCGGCGGCGGGTACGCCGTCAGCAGCGTGGTGCCCCGCGCCTGGACGCACCTGCTGGCCGCGGTGGGCGGCCGTCCGCTCGACGCGGGAACCGAGGTGCCGGGCGAGTGGCGCGAGCACGTCCGCGCGACCTGCGGCCGTCGCGCGCCGCTGCGGATGGGCGAGGACCGGCCGGTCGGCTTCGTGCGGTGGGAGGACGGCTACGACCCAGCGAACTGGCTGGACCGGGCCATCAACGCCACCCGCAGCGAGATCTTCCCGCTCCACGGCCTCGACCCACTGCCCTGAGCGCTCCGGAAGCACCGGGACGAGTAGGGCCCGGCCCTCGCCCGCACGACGGTGCAGGAGCCGGACGGTGGGGAGGGGCGAGGCCGGGCCGTGGATAGTGTGGCGGGCGCGCCGGCGCCGCGCGTGTTGTTCCGGGACCAGCGGATCGCTGCAAGAATCGGCCCCCGCCCGTCGGGTCTGGTGATGTCGTCCTCGTCAAGACGACACGCCGGAAATCCCAGAAGTTACAGTGGTGAACCCCTTCCCCACAGATCACATCTGGCCCTATTCTCACGCATGAGCGTCCGCGATTCATCGCTGGGGAAGGCGATGACGGGCGCACGGAAAGTGTGGTTGGCCATGGCTCCCTCGCCCCGCGAGCGCACCGAGTCGCTTCCGGACCCCAAGTTCCTGACCATCGCCGAAGTCGCGACCATGATGCGCGTCTCCAAGATGACGGTCTACCGGCTGGTCCACTCCGGCGAGCTGCCTGCCGTGCGCGTCGGCCGCTCCTTCCGGGTGACCGAGCAGGACGTCGACGACTACCTCAGGAAGTCCTTCTTCAACGCCGGTTAGCCGAGGCTCCGCCGGCTCGCACCGTGATGCGATCTTCGTCCCACCGCATCCGCTGATTCACCGCGCCCTCACCGGCCCGGATAGGCTGGCCCGGTCCCCGAAGGGTTCGGGGAAGAGGTGGAGAGGTTTTCCGTGGGTTCTGTCATCAAGAAGCGGCGCAAGCGCATGGCGAAGAAGAAGCACCGCAAGCTGCTGAAGAAGACGCGCGTCCAGCGTCGCAAGCTCGGCAAGTAACCGCCGGCCCCTGATCGAAGGCTCGCAGACAGGGATGGCAGGCGGTCGCACGATCCTCGTCACCGGGGTCTCGCGAGACCTCGGGCGCACGTTCGCGCGCACCCTCGCCGCCGACCCGGATGTCGACCGCGTCGTGGGCATCGACGCCGTGCCGCCCCGCGGTGACATCGGCGACGTCACGTTCGTGCGTGCCGACATCCGCAACCCGGTGATCGCCAAGATCATCGACCGCGAGGAGATCGACACCGTCGTCCACATGAGCGTCATCGCCACCCCCGGCACCGCCGGCGGGCGAGGCACGATGAAGGAGCTCAACGTGATCGGCACGATGCAGCTGCTCGCCGCCTGCCAGAAGTCCGAGCGCGTGCGGCAGCTGGTGGTGAAGTCGACCACCACCCTCTACGGCGCCAGCAACCGCGACCCGGCGATGTTCACCGAGGACATGGAGCCTCGTCGGCCCGCACGCTCGGGCTACGCCAAGGACGTCTCCGAGGTCGAGGGCTACGTCCGTGGGTTCGCCCGCCGGCGCCCCGACGTCACCGTGACCATGCTCCGCTGCGCGAACGTCATCGGGCCGCGCGTGGTGAGCCCCCTGACGTCCTACCTCCGGCTCCCGGTGATCCCGACCGTCCTCGGCTTCGACCCGCGTCTGCAGTTCCTGCACGAGACCGATCTCAACCGGGTGCTCCGGCACGCGGCGCTCCACCCCGTCGAGGGCACCTTCAACATCGCGGGTGACGGCACCCTTGCCCTCTCCCAGGCGCTGCGCCGGCTGCAGCGCCCCGGCGTGCCGCTGCCGGGGATCGCCTTCGGCGGTCTCGGGTCGGCGCTGCGCTCCGCGCGGGTCGCCGACCTGTCACCCGAGCTGCTCGCGTTCCTGACCTTCGGTCGCGGGGTCGACACGACCCGGATGCGCCGCCAGCTCGGCTTCGAGCCGCAGTACACGACCGCCGAGGCGTTCGGGGAGTTCGCGAGCACCCTCGTCCCCACCGGCGGGCGTGCCGAGCGGGTGCTCGCCGCCGTCGCCGAGCGCCTTCCCGAACCGGACGACGACCGGACGCTGCCCTCGTCGGCGCCCCGGCTGACCCTTGCTGGAGGATCCGATGGGTGACGCCGAGATCATCCCGATCGGCACCCGGGGCCGCCCCGGCCGCGGCACCGGAACGCGGCCCTCGGCCGCCGCCCGCGGTCTCGCGCCGGGCCGCGGCAAGTCCGCGAAGCCGACGGACGCCGGACCCGATTCCAGCGACGACGCCGCTGAGCCCGAGCAGCCGGAGCAGCCGGACGCACCGCCGCCGGCTCCGGAGCAGCCCGAGGCGCAGCAGCCCGACGCGGATCCGACGCCCGCAGCGACCGAGCACGACGGCGCGCTCGAGGTGCGCGACAGGGAGCCCACCCGCGGCATCCCGGTCGGCGACTGGCTCGCCGCTCTCCAGCACGCCAGCCGCGAGGTCTTCGGCGACCAGTGGGAGCCGCAGCTCGCCCGCTTCATCGCGTTCCTGCGCCGGCGGCTGACCGGCGACTACGAGGTCGACGAGTACGGCTTCGACCCCGAGATCACCGAACGGCTCTTCCTGGCCGCGCTGCGGCCGCTCGCGGAGAAGTGGTTCCGGATCGAGGTCCGCGGTGCCGAGAACATCCCCGCCGAGGGCGGCGCGCTGGTCGTGTCCAACCACTCCGGCACCATCCCTGTCGACACGGTGATGTCCACGGTCGCGATCCACGACCACACCGGGCGCTACCTCCGTCCGCTCGGCGCCGACCTGGTGTTCCGGCTCCCGTTCGTCAGTGTGGTGGCGCGCAAGGGCGGCGCCACGCTGGCGTGCAACGAGGACGCCGAGCGGATGATGTCCAGCGGCGAGCTGGTCGGGGTGTGGCCGGAGGGCTTCAAGGGCATCGGCAAGCCCTTCTCCGAGCGCTACAAGCTGCAGCGCTTCGGTCGCGGCGGCTTCGTGTCGGCCGCGATCCGCGCGGGTGTCCCGATCGTCCCGCTGTCGGTCGTCGGTGCCGAGGAGATCTACCCACTCGTCGGCAACGTGCCGTCGCTCGCGCGCCTGCTCGGAGTGCCGTACATCCCGATCACGCCGCTGTTCCCGTGGCTCGGCCCGCTCGGCCTCGTGCCGCTCCCGTCGAAGTGGTACCTCGAGTTCGGCGAGCCGATCCGCACCGACGAGTACGACGAGGGCGCCGCCGACGACCCGATGCTGGTCTTCAACGTCACCGACCAGGTCCGCGAGACGATCCAGCAGACGCTGTTCACCCTGCTCCGCGAACGGGACTCCGTCTTCCGCTGAGGGGTCTTCCGCTGAGGGGTCTCCCGCCGGGGGTTCCGCCGAGGGAGAGCCCGGCGGCTACTTCAGCAGGCCGCCGAGCAGGCCGTTGACGCCGTCGACCAGGCTGCCCGTGAGGCTGCCGTTGCCGTCGTTGCTGCCGCTGCCGTCACCGCCGCCGGAGTTGTTGTTGCTGCCGAGGACGTCGCCGAGGGTGGTCTTGATCGGGTCGTCGTCGGCCGGCGGGACCGTCGGCGTCGGCAGCGTCGGCGTCGTCGGCTCCGCGGTGGGGTCGTCGGTCCCCGCGGCGGTCGTGGTCTGGTGACGGGCCGGCTTGTGGTGGCGGGCCTTGCCGCCGCCGGCCGGCGCCGTGGCGTCGGTGTCGGCGCTGACCCGCTCGGCCGCACGCGGGAGCAGCAGCTCGGTGAGCGCGCGGGTCGCGAAGTCGGGCAGCTCGGTGATCGGGTCGCCGGAGCAGGTCGGGCAGGCCTGCGACGCGGCGTCGTCGGCCTGGCGCACGGTCTGCGCGGCCGTGATCAGGGCCGGCCGGACGTCCTTCGGCACGCTGTCGCCGATCTGCGTCAGCTGGTCCATGCTGCTGTCGGCGAAGTTACGCACGTCCTGCAGGGCGTTCTGGTCGCCGGACTGGTCGTAGTCGGCCAGCGCGTGCGACGTCGCCTGGTTGGTCTCGTCGGTGAAGTCCTGCAGCGTGGCCGCGATCTCGTCGGAGCTGCCGTCGCCGCGCTCGTTCAGCGCCTTGATCTCGTCGAGGCGCCGCGCTGCGTTGTCGAGCAGGCTCTGCGCCTTGCCGGCGTCGGAGGACTGCAGGTTGGTGCGCGCGTTCTCGATCGCCCGCTTCACGGGGTAGAGCGTGTCGCCCGGCAGCGCCGACTGGGACGCCATCGCCATCGATCCGGTGGCTGCGACCACGGCGAACCCGCCGAGGACGGTCGCCAGACGCCGCTCGCTGCGCCCGCGGCGCTGGGTGGGGGTGAGCCGCGCGAAGGTGGCCTCGTCGACCTTGCGGACGGGCTGGGCCTCGGCCGCGGCGACCAGCCGCGAGCGGAGGTCGGCGACGAACGCGGGCCGCGCAGGCGGCTCCGGTACGGCGCGCATCGCCCCGACGAGGTCGAGCAGCTCCTGCACGCGGGCGTCCTCGACCGACCTGCTGTCCGACCCGGACAGCAGGGCATCGAACTCGTCGGCGCGGCGCCGGCTCGCGAACCCGCCGGTCATGGCGTAGTCCCTCGCGTTTCTAGGGGGAGATCTGGCTTCTGCACACGCTCTCGCAGGCGCGCAGCCCGAGAGATCGCTGTTGCCCTGGACAACGACGTCCGGGCGGGGGAGGTTACGGGGCGCGGGGCCTGGAGGTGGGTCATCGCACACCCTCCGGCATCAGCTTGGCGAGGTTGCGCACGCCGCGCAGCTGGAGCTGCTTGATCGCGCCGTCGCTGCGGCCGAGCGCGGCAGCCGTCTCGGCGATGCTCAGCCCCTGCAGGAACCGCATCACGAGGCAGTCGCGCTGCTCGTTCGGGAGCTTGGTGAGGGCGTCGAGCAGGATCTCGTTGGTGAGGCTCTGCAGGACCGCGGTCTCGGGACCCTCGGTGGTGTCGTCGTGCTGGCCCATGTCCTCGGTGGTCATCTCGAGGCGGGTGCGCCCGGCCTTGAAGTGGTCGGTGGCGAGGTTGCGGGCGATGGTCATCAGCCAGGCGCCGAAGTCCTTGCCCTGCCAGCGGAACGAGGCGATGTTGCGCAGTGCGCGGAAGAAGGTCTCGGAGGTGAGGTCCTCGGCGATGACGACCGAGCGGGTCCGGTAGTAGAGGAACCGGTAGACCGAGGACTGGTAGTGGTCGTAGAGCATCCCGAACGCCTCGGCGTCGCCGTTGCGGGCGAGCTCGACCAGGCCGATGAGGCGTTCACGTTCCTCGGGGGAGTCCTCCGAGGAGGTCGCGAGCCGGGCGTCGGTGGACGACCCGGCGGTCCCGGAGTCGAAGCTCTCCTCGGCGGCCTCGCTGAGCAGCCATCCGCGCGGGGTCCGCGCGGCGCCGGGCATCCCCGCGCCGGGCATCCCCGCGACCGCCAGCGGCGAGGGGCCGAACGAGTCGTGGAGCAGGGACGCGACGAGGGCGCGCAGGGCGTCGAGCCCGCGCGCGAGGTCGTCCCTCTCCCCGGCCATCCGATGACCCCCTTTACCTTCCCCCGACCCGCGATCCTACGGGGGATTGCGTGCAAGGGGAACATATTGGGGATTAAAGGAACCTCAGTCCCGGAGGTAGCGCCGCAGCTGGCGGCGGGCGACGAGCCCGGCGACGGCCGCGCCGGAGGCGGCCGAGCCGAGCACCAGGCCGGCCCGCGCGGCCTTGCGGCCGGTCCGGTAGTCCCGGATCCGCCAGCCGTGGTGGCGGGCGTAGGAACGCAGCTTGGGGTCGGGGTTGATCGCGCACGGGTCGCCGACCAGGCTCAGCATGGGCAGGTCGTTCGCCGAGTCGGAGTACGCCGAGCACCGCGCGAGGTCGAGGCCCTCGCGCTGGGCGAGCGCCTTGACCGCCTCGGCCTTCGCCGGTCCGTGCAGCATCTCGCCCACCAGGTTCCCGGTGTAGACGCCGTCGACGTGCTCGGCCACGGTTCCGAGAGCCCCGGTGAGCCCGAGGCGGCGCGCGATGACCGAGGCGATCTCGATGGGCGCTGCGGTCACCAGCCAGACCCGCTGGCCCTGGTCGAGGTGCAGCTGGGCGAGGGCGCGCGTCCCCGGCCAGATGCGGTGCGCCATCGCCTCGTCGAAGATCTCCTCGCCCACCTCCTCGATCTCGGTCACGGTGTGCCCGGCGATGAACGCCAGCGCCGAGTTCCGGGCCTCGGCGACGTGCGCGGGGTCCTCGACGCCCGCGATCCGGAAGTACGCCTGCTTGTAGGCCGCTCCGACGATGTCGCGGGTGGTGAAGAACTTGCGCCGGTAGAGACCGCGCGCGAGGTGGAAGATGCTCGCGCCCTGCATGACGGTGTTGTCCACGTCGAAGAACGCGGCCGCGGTCGGGTCGCTCGGCTGCGCCAGCGCCGCCTCGACCTCGGTCGCCGCCGCGGCTGCCTCGCCGGCCAGCGTCGAGCGCTGCTGGAGGTCGATCCGGCGACTGCGGTCCGCGGGCGGGGCCATGGCGGCCAGCGTAGTGCCCAGCCGGCGCCGGGCCGTTCCTGCAGCATCGGCCGTACGGGAGTGCCGGTGACGTCCGTCTCCTAGGATCGCCCCCATGCCCTTGACCGACGTCGCAGCCCTCGTGACCGCGGCGGCGGCCGAGCAGCCCGAGCGGCTCGCGGTCGTGGAGGCCGGTGGCCGCGGGATGACGTGGGCCGAGCTCGACGTCGAGGTCGACCGGGTCGCCAGCGGCCTGGGGGCCTCGGGGATCGTCGCCGGGCACCGGGTCATGATCGCGGCCGGCAACCGGCTCGAGTTCGTCGCGACCTACCTCGGCGTGCTCCGCGCGCAGGCGGTCGCCGTACCGGTCAATCCCGGGTCGACGCCGGCCGAGCTCGCCCGGATGGTGGTCGACGCCGGGGCGCGGCTCGTGGTCGCCGACGCCGACACGGCGGCCTCCGTCCGCGAGGCCGTCGCCGCGATGGCCGGCTGGGACGGTGAGGGCGCGCCGCTGACCCCACCGCGGGTGGTCGTGATCGGTGTCGAGCCCGCGCCCGGCGAGAAGTCCTACGACGACCTGCGGTCGGCCGCCGTCCGCCCGGTCCCGCCGCTGCCCGACCCGGAGAAGCTCGCCGTGCTGCTCTACACCGGTGGGGCGACCGCACGGCCGCGCGCCGCGATGCTGTCCCACCGGGCGCTGCTCGCGAACATCGAGCAGGTCGCCGCCGTCCGGCCCCCGATGATGCACAGCGACGACGTCGTGCTCGGCGTGCTGCCGCTGTTCCACGTCTACGGTCTCAACGCGGTCCTCGGCGGCGTGCTGCGGCACCGCGCCAAGCTGGTGCTCGCGGAGCGGTTCGACCGCGAGGGCACCCTGGACCTGATCGAGGACGAGGCGTGCAGCGTGGTGCCGGTCGCGCCGCCGGTGTTCGCGCAGTGGCAGGGCATGGAGGCGCTCACCGAGCGGCTCGGTCCGGTCCGGCTGATCCTGTCCGGGTCCGCGCCGCTGTCGGCCGAGACGATCGAGGCGTTCAGCGGTCAGACCGGCATCCCCGTGCACCAGGGCTACGGGCTGACCGAGGCCGCGCCGGTCGTCACCAGCACGCTGTGCTCGGCCGACCCGAAGCCCGGCTCGGTCGGCGCCGCCCTCGACGGCATCGACCTGCGCCTCGTCGACGACGACGGCGTGCCGCTCGGCGGCGCGACCGCCGACGACCCCGGCGAGATCCAGGTCCGCGGCGCCAACCTGTTCAGCGGCTACTGGCCGGACGGCAGCGGCGGCCCGGACGCGGAGGGCTGGTGGTCGACCGGCGATGTCGGCTTCCTCGACGACGCGGGCGACCTCTACCTGGTCGACCGGGTCAAGGAGCTGGTGATCGTCTCGGGGTTCAACGTCTACCCGACCGAGGTCGAGGCGGTCGTCGACGAGGTGCCCGGCGTGCGGCAGTCGGCCGTGATCGGCGTACCGGACGACGCGACGGGCGAGGCCGTCGTCGCCTACGTCGTCGCGGACGACCCGGCCGCGGACGCCGACGCGCTGCGCACGGCCGTCGAGGCGGCCTGCGAGCTGAACCTCGCCCGGTTCAAGAACCCGAGCCGGGTCGAGGTCGTCGACGCGCTCCCGCGCACGGTCACCGGCAAGGTCCAGAAGGGCCGCTTGCGCGGCGCCGAGCGCCGCCGCCAGCGGGGGGACTTGCTCTGAGCGCCCGCATCACTCTCTACTCGCGGCCCGGCTGCCACCTCTGCGACGACGCCCGCGCCGTCATCGAGGCGGTGTGCTCGGAGACGGGCGAGGCCTACGAGGAGGTGTCGATCGCGGGCGACCCCGGGCTCGAGGAGAGGTTCGGCAACGAGATCCCCGTCACCTTCGTCGACGGCAGGCAGCACGACTTCTGGCGGGTGTCGGCAGAGCGTCTCCGGGCTGCTCTCAGCGGTGGCTGAGAGGGTTTCGAGACGGCTCCGATCCCTCCGTCGCTTCGCTCCGGAGTGACCTCCGCCTCCTCAACCTCCTCGCCCCCGCGGGACTGACCTCGTGCCTCGGTCAGCCCCGGGCTCGGATTTTGTTCTCGCGTTCACAAACTCCTACCCTGATCTCGCCGCACCCGCCGTGAGTGTGGCTGGAAAGTGGAGCTGTGACCACACGGAGTTCGAGCGAGACGGCCCGGGTCATCCCCGAGGCGACTGTCGCCCGCCTACCCGTGTACCTGCGTGCTCTGACCGCCCTCGCCGAGTCCGGGATCCGCACCTGCTCCAGCGAGGACCTCGCCGTCGCAGCGGGCGTCAACAGCGCCAAGCTCCGCAAGGACCTCTCCTACCTCGGCAGCTACGGCACCCGGGGCGTCGGCTACGACGTCGACTACCTGCGCTACCAGATCGCCCGCGAGATCGGGGTGACCCAGGACTGGCCCGTGGTCATCGTCGGGATCGGGAACCTGGGGCACGCGCTCGCGAACTACTCGGGCTTCCGCAGCCGCGGGTTCCGCGTGGTGGCCCTGCTCGACGCCGACCCGCACGTGCACGACGAGCTGGTGGCCGGCGTCGCCGTACGCCCGTTCGACGACCTGGAGGCGATCGTCGCCGAGCACGGCGTCGCCATCGGCGTGATCGCCACCCCTGCGGTCGCGGCGCAGAACGTCGCCGACCGGATGGTCGCGACCGGCATCACCAGCATCTTGAACTTCGCGCCGGCCGTGCTGGCCGTGCCGGACGGCGTCGACGTGCGCAAGGTCGACCTGTCGATCGAGCTGCAGATCCTCGCCTACCACGAGCAGCGCAAGGCGCACGACGCCGGCGACCCGGCAGCCGTCCCCGGCGTCGAGGAGGCCGCACTGTGAGCGTCCTCGTGGTGGGCATCTCCCACAACTCCGCGCCGGTCGCCCTGCTCGAGCGGGTCGCGCTCGACGACGACGGCGTGCACAAGCTCGTCACCGAGGCGGCGGGCTGCGAGCACGTCACCGAGGCGACGGTGATCGCGACCTGCAACCGGCTCGAGATCTACACCGAGGTCGACCGGTTCCACGGCAGCGTCGAGGCGCTGTCCCGGCTGCTCGTCGAGCGGGCGGGGTCCGACGCCGAGACGATGCTGCCGCACCTCTACGTCCACTACGACGACGGCGCGATCGCGCACCTCTTCCAGGTCGCCGCCGGGCTCGACTCGATGGCGGTCGGCGAGGGCCAGATCCTCGGCCAGACCCGCGAGGCGCTGCGCCGCGGCCAGGAGCTCGGCACCGTCGGGTCCGCGCTCAACGTGCTCTTCCAGCAGGCGCTGCGCGTCGGCAAGCGCTCACGGGCCGAGACCGGCATCGACCAGGTCGCCCCGACGCTGGTCAGCGCCGCCCTCGACCAGGTGGCGCGCGCCGAGTCGGTCTCGGAGAAGTACGTCGTCGTGGTCGGCGCCGGTGCGATGGCGGGACTCGCCACCGCGACCGTCAGCCGGCTCGGTGCCCGCGAGGTCGTGGTCGTCAACCGCTCCGAGGACCGGGCGCGCCGGCTCGCGGCCCAGTACGACGCCCGCGCCGCCACGCTCGTCGAGCTGCCTGCCGAGATCGGCCGTGCCGACGTCCTGATCAGCTGCACCGGCTCCGCCGGCACCCTGATCGGCCGCGACCTGGTCGCCGGCGTCCGGTCCCCCGAGCGAACGCTCGCGGTGATCGACCTGGCGCTGCCCCACGACGTGGACCCGGCCGTCGCCGACCTGCCCGGCGTCAACCTGGTCGGCCTGGCCGACCTGGCCCGTAGCCTGCACGACTCCGACAGCGGCAGCGAGGTGCAGGAGGTCCGCCGGATCGTCGGCGAGGAGGTCGCGGCGTTCCTGACCGCCCGCCGCCAGTCCAGCGTCACCCCGACCGTCGTCGCGCTCCGCACGATGGCGACCGAGGTCGTCGACGCCGAGATGACCCGCCTCGAGGCGCGGCGGCCGGACCTGTCCGACGACCAGCTCGCCGAGATCCGCCACACGGCACGCCGCGTCGCCGACAAGCTGCTCCACGAGCCGACGGTCCGGGTCAAGGAGCTGGCGAACAACGAGGGCGCCGTCTCCTACGCCACCGCGCTGCGCGAGCTGTTCGCCCTCGACCAGGAGGCCGTCGACGCCGTCACCCGGCCGATGGGCGTCCCGGAGGAGGGGGCGACGCCATGAGCACCTCCGCAGCCACCCGCACGGTGCGGATCGGAACGCGCCGCAGCGTCCTGGCCACCACCCAGTCCGAGCACGTCGCCGCGATGATCCGCGAGCGGCTCGGCGTCGCGACCGAGCTGGTCGAGATCACCACCGAGGGCGACCGGACCCAGGCGGCCGGTACCCCCCTCGTCGGGACCACCACGGGCGTGTTCGTCAGCGCGCTGCGCGACGCGCTGCTCGCGGGCGACGTCGACGTGGCCGTCCACTCGCTCAAGGACCTCCCGACCTATCCCGCCGAGGGGATCGCGCTGGTCGCCGTACCTCCGCGCGAGGACCCGCGCGACGTCGTCGTCGCCCGGGACGGCCTGACCCTCGGGGAGCTGCCGGTCGGCAGCGTCGTCGGCACCGGGTCGCCCCGCCGGACCGCCCAGCTGCTCGCGCTCGGCCTCGGCGTGGAGGTCGTGCCCGTCCGCGGCAACGTCGACACCCGCGTCGGCAAGGTCCGCTCCGGGGAGCTCGACGCCGTCGTCCTCGCCCGCGCCGGCCTGGCCCGGCTCGGCCGGCTCGACGAGGTCACCGAGGTGCTCGACCCGCTGCAGATGCTCCCGGCTCCGGGCCAGGGCGCGCTCGGCGTCGAGTGCCGCACCGGTGACCCGCTCGCCGAGCTGCTCGCCGAGCTGGACGACCCCGGCACCCATGCGGCCGTCTCCGCCGAACGGGCCGCCCTCGCCACGCTCGAGGGCGGCTGCACCGCCCCGATCGGGGCACTGGCCGAAGTTGTCGAAGGAGACGACGACAGGGCACCCTGGGAGCTCTGGCTCCGCGCGGTCGTCCTCTCGACCGACGGCGCCCTGGCGGTCCGCCGCTCCGCGTCCGCCCCGCTCGGAGACACCGCTGCCGCCGCGGCGCTCGGTGTCGCACTGGCCGAGGAGCTGCTGGCCGAGGGAGCCGGCAGTCTCGACACCACCACGAACGATTCCCCCGAAGAGCCCGCTCACGACGCAGGATCTGCAGAGGTGCACAACGCATGACGCGCAAGACAGCCCAGGCTGCCCCCACCACCAAGATCGGCGGCGTCTCCTTCGTCGGCACCGGACCCGGTGACCCCGACCTGCTCACGATCCGGGCGCTCCGCCTGATCGAGGACGCCGACGTGCTCATCACCGAGGCGCCCGAGCACGCCGGCCTGATCACGGCCCTCCGCGGCGAGGTCGACCCCGAGGGCGACCTGCTCGTCGTCGACGGCGGCTTCGGCGAGGACGGCCAGCCGCTGACCCACGCCGCCCGCGCGAAGGTCGTCGTCAAGCACGCGAAGAAGGGCGGCAGGGTGGTCCGGTTGCTGGCCGGCGACCCCTTCATCTACGCCTCCGGCCCGGAGGAGGCCCAGGCCGTCGCCAAGGCCGGCATCCCCTTCGAGGTCGTCCCCGGTGTCTCCTCGGTCGGCGCCGTCCCGGCCTACGCCGGCATCCCGCTCACCACGAAGGACCACCGCGAGGTCGCCGTCGTCACCTGCGGCGAGAAGGTCGACTGGAGCCGCTACGTCGACACCCCGACCCTGGTGCTGCTGTCCGCCGTCGGCCAGATCGGCGACATCGCACGGGAGCTGGTCGCCGCGGGCCGCTCGCCGCAGACCCCCGTCGCGATGACCCGGGTCGGCACGACCACCGAGCAGCAGACCGTCACCTCGACGCTGGAGAGCATCGCCGCCGACGCCCGCGCCGCGCGGATCGCGCCGCCGGCCGTCACCGTCGTCGGCAAGGTCGTCGACCTCCGCGAGACGCTGTCGTGGTTCGAGACCAAGCCGCTGTTCGGCTGGCGCGTGCTGATGCCGCGCACGAAGGAGCAGTCGGCGTCGCTGGCCACCCGGCTGCGGCACCACGGCGCGGTGCCGGAGGAGGTGCCGACCATCTCGGTCGAGCCGCCCCGCAACCCGCAGCAGATGGACAAGGCCGTCCGCGGCCTGGTCGAGGGCCGCTACGAGTGGATCGCGTTCACCTCGGTCAACGCCGTGAAGGCGGTCCGGGAGAAGTTCGAGGAGTACGGCCTCGACGCCCGCGCGTTCTCCGGCCTCAAGATCGCCGCTGTCGGCGAGAAGACGGCCGCCGCGATCTCCGGCTGGGGCCTGCGTGCGGACCTCGTGCCGTCGGGCGAGCAGTCCGCCGCCGGGCTGCTCGAGGAGTGGCCGGAGTACGACGAGCTGCTCGACCCGATCAACCGGGTCTTCCTGCCGCGGGCCGACATCGCCACCGAGAACCTCGTCGCGGGCCTGATCGACCTCGGCTGGGAGTGCGACGACGTCACTGCCTACCGGACCGTCCGCGCGGCCCCGCCGCCGGCACCGACCCGCGACGCGATCAAGACCGGCAAGTTCGACGCCGTCGTGTTCACGTCCTCCTCGACCGTGCGGAACCTGGTCGGCATCGCCGGCAAGCCGCACCCGTCGACGGTGATCGCGGTCATCGGGCCCGCCACGGCGAAGACCGCCGAGGAGCACGGCCTGCGGGTCGACGTGATGGCCGATAAGCCGGACGTCGAGCTGCTCGTCGACGCCCTTGCGAGCTTCGGCGCCGCCCGGCGCGCCGCTCTGGTCGAGGCCGGCGAGGCCGTCACCAAGCCGTCGGACCGCAAGCCCTCCGGTCGTCGTCGCAAGGTCGGCGCCGAGTAGACCCCGCCCGGGCGACGGCCGCGTCGAAACCCGGAGGATGATGGCTCCATGAGCCACCTCGAGCGTCCTGTGATCCGGCCGCGGCGGTTGCGGCGTACGGCTGCGCTGCGGGAGATGGTGCGAGAGACCTGGCTGCGACCCGAGCAGCTGGTGCTGCCGATGTTCGTGCGGGAGGGCGCGACGGAGCCGCGGCCGATCTCCTCGATGCCCGGGGTCGTCCAGCACACGCGGGAGTCGCTCCGCAAGGCGGTCGCGGAGGCCGCGGACGCGGGGATCAAGGGCGTGATGCTGTTCGGCGTGCCGGAGACCAAGGACGCGGTGGGATCGGGGGCGAACGACCCGGACGGGATCCTCAACGTGGCGATCGGCGACGCGGTCGCGGAGGTCGGCGACGCGATGGTCGTGATGGCCGACCTGTGCCTCGACGAGTTCACCGACCACGGGCACTGCGGCGTGCTGGCGGCGGACGGGTCGGTCGACAACGACGCGACCCTCGAGCGGTACGCCGAGATGGCGGTCGCGCAGGCACAGGCCGGTGTGGACCTGGTCGGCCCCAGCGGGATGATGGACGGCCAGGTGGCCGTGGTCCGGACCGCGCTGGACGCGGCGGGACACTCCGAGACCGGCATCCTGGCGTACGGCGCCAAGTACGCCTCGGTCTTCTTCGGCCCGTTCCGCGAGGCCGTCGACTCCAGCCTCGAGGGGGACCGGCGGACCTACCAGCAGGACCCGGCGAACGTGCTCGAGGGCGTGCGCGAGGCCGTGCTCGACGTCGAGCAGGGCGCCGACATCGTGATGGTCAAGCCGGCGCTGGCCTACCTCGACGTGATCCGGCAGGTCCGGGACGCGCCGGAGCTGACGGGTGTCCCCGTCGCGGCCTACAACATCTCCGGCGAGTACGCCATGGTCGAGGCCGCCGCCGCGAACGGCTGGATCGACCGCGAGGGCGCGATCCTGGAGACCCTCACCTCGATCCGCCGCGCGGGCGCGGACGTGATCCTCACCTACTGGGCCGTCGAGGCCGCCCGCCTGCTCAAGGCCTGAAAACGACAGTCGCCCCGTCCCAGGGGACGGGGCGACTGCCTGAGGTTCTTCGCCGCCTACGGGTTGAGGCCGTAGGAGAGCACGCAGTTGGTGTACTGCAGGATCTGCGTGAGGGCCGGGTACTTGGCCTTGCAGGCATCCTTCACGTCGGACTGGGCCAGCGCGCCGAGCACGCCCTGGAGCAGGTCGGTGACCGGCTGGGTGGCGTGGTCGACGGTGTCGGGGAGGTTGCCCAGCGGGTTGTCGCCGCCGCCGAGGGGGCCGCCGCCGGTGTCGCCGCCGCCGGTGTCGCCACCGCCGGTGTCACCGCCGCCCGTGCCCGGGTCGGTGGTGCCGTCGCCACCGGGGATCGGCGTCTCGTCGCCGCCGGTGGTGGTGTCGCCCGAGCCGCCCTGGTTGTAGTCGGAGCTCGGCATCCGCGTGTTCGGGTAGTTGTAGTCGTCGTTGTTCGGGACGAGGTAACCGGCCGCGGTGGTGTTGTTCGGGATCGCGGTGAAGTTGCCGTTCTCGTAGGCCTTCATCACGTCGAGCACGAGGTCGACGTACCGCTGGCTGTGGTTGTAGCGGTAGACCGCGGCGCGCTGGCCGGTCACCGTCGAGAGGTCGTCGTTGCCCGAGCAGAGGTAGACCGCGGTCGCGAGGGCCGCGTCGTCGATGTCCTGCGGGTTGCGCTGCGAGTCGTTGTCGGCGTCCACGCCCACGACCGACCAGGTCGAGGGGATGAAGCCCATCGGGCCGACCGGGCGGTCCCACTGCTTGTTCCGGTCGAGCTGCCCGGCGTCGGTGTCGGCGATCTCGGGGCGGCCCTGCTTGCCGTCGAGCGGCTTGCCAAAGATGCCCGGGCGAGCGACGCCGTCGTCGTCGAGGATGTTGTGGTTGGAGCGACCGTGGTCGGACTCGACCCGGCCGATCGCGGCGACGAGCTGCCAGCTGAGGTGGCAGGACTTGTCGGCGGAGTTGATCACGGTCTCGGCGCGCTGGTAGGCGGCGAGCGCGGCGGACGGGATGTCGTTGGTCGACGCCGCGTTGACGATCGAGGCGCCGTTGCCGTCGACACCGGCGACCGAGCCGATGTCGGAGACACTGGCCTGCTCGTCGAACGCGTCCTTCGGGACGCTGATGTCCTGGTTCACCGCCGGCGTGTCCTGGTCGGCCGCCGCGATGGGCGAGCCGATCCCGCCGATGCCGGCGACGCTGGCGGTCCAGGCCATCGACAGCAGGGCAAGCGGAACGATGGTCGCCGCGCGCTGCAGGCGGCCAAGTCGCTTCCTTGACATCTCTTCTCTCTCCCCAGGCCTGGGTGGGCCCAAACATTCTCGCGCGAGACACTCCCTCAGGCCCCGCTGGTGCGTCGGACCTCATCTCCCGGAAAGGCCTGACGCGCTCCCAACGAATGGTGTCACAGAGACGTTACGGGTGTCACATGATCGTTTACCCGGGCGAGCGGCGCGCCTGCTGGTGATCCCCGCCACGGAGGCGTATCACGCAGGGGTACGCCGATGTGAGGTCTTTCAGGCCATCGGCGACAATGCTGCGGTGACGTCCACCCCGACCGCGCAGTCGTGCGAGCTCTCGTCGGCCCTCTTCGAGAGGGCCCGGGCCGTCACCCCCGGCGGGGTCAACTCTCCCGTGCGGGCGTTCAACGCCGTCGGCGGCACGCCGCGGTTCATCGGCTCGGCCCGTGGCGCGTGGCTGACCGACGTCGACGGCAACGAGTACGTCGACCTGATCTGCTCCTGGGGGCCGATGCTCCTGGGCCACGCCCACCCGGAGGTCGTCGCCGCGCTCCAGGCAGCCGCCGCCCGCGGGACGTCGTACGGCACCCCGACCGAGGGCGAGGTGGCCCTGGTCGAGGAGATCGTCCGGCGCACGCCGGTCGAGCGGCTCCGCCTGGTCTCGTCGGGCACCGAGGCGACGATGTCCGCCATCCGGCTCGCGCGTGGGTTCACCGGTCGTGACGTCGTGGTGAAGTTCGCCGGCTGCTACCACGGACACGTCGACGCCCTGCTCGCCTCCGCCGGCTCCGGGCTCACGACCTTCTCCATCCCGGGCACCCCCGGCGTGCCGGAGTCCTCGACCGCCCTGACGCTCGTGCTGCCCTACAACGACCGGGACGCGGTCACGGCCGCGTTCGCCGAGCACGGCGACCGGATCGCGTGCCTGATCACCGAGGCGGCTCCGGGGAACATGGGCGTCGTCCCGCCCGATCCCGGCTTCAACAAGTTCCTGTCCGAGACCTGCCGGGAGCACGGCGCGCTGTTCGTCAGCGACGAGGTGATGACCGGCTTCCGGGTGTCCGCCAGCGGCCAGTGGGGGACCGACGGTGCGAACGAGGGCTGGACGCCGGACCTCATGACCTTCGGCAAGGTGATGGGCGGCGGGCTGCCCGCCGCGGCGTTCGGCGGCCGCGCGGACGTGATGCACCACCTGGCGCCGGAGGGGCCGGTCTACCAGGCCGGCACCCTGTCGGGGAACCCGCTCGCGACGGCGGCGGGACTCGCCACGCTCCGGCTGGCCGACGACGGCGTCTACGCACACATCGCCTCGGTCGCCGACACCCTGCGGACCGGCATCGCCGACGCCTTCGGCGCGGCCGGCGTGGCCCACCGGATCCAGTCCACCGGGTCGATGTTCTCGGTGTTCCTGACCGATCGCCCGGTCCGCGACTTCGCCGACGCGTCGACGACCGACACGGTCGCCTACGGCGCGTTCTTCCACGCGATGCTCGACCGCGGCGTGCACCTGCCGCCGTCGGCCTACGAGTCGTGGTTCGTCTCGGCGGCCCACGACGACCGCGCGGTCCAGGCCGTGCTCGACGCGCTCCCCGATGCGGCCCGTGCCGCAGCCGCCACCCAGGAGGCCTGATCCATGGCTACCCCCGACACCGTCGTCCACCTGGTCCGCCACGGCGAGGTGCACAACCCCTCGGGTGTGCTCTACGGCCGCCGCGACGGGTTCCACCTCTCCGACCGCGGCCAGCAGATGGCCCAGCGCGTGGGCGAGTACCTCGCCGAGCGCGACGTCACCGTGGTCCGCTCCTCGCCGCTCGAGCGCGCGCGCGAGACCGCAGCCCCGCTCGCCGAGACGCTCGGCCTCGAGGTCGGCATCGACGAGCGGGTGCTCGAGTCCAGCAACGTCTTCGAGGGCCACCAGTTCGGCAAGGGCCGCAACGCGCTGCGCAACCCGCTGCTGTGGCGGCACCTCTGGAACCCGTTCCGCCCGTCGTGGGGCGAGCCCTACGCGCAGATCGTGGCGCGGATGATGGCGGCCGTGCACGACGTACGGCGCGACGCGGCCGGCCACGAGGGCGTCATCGTGTCCCACCAGCTCCCGATCTGGACCACCCGGCTGCACGTCGAGGGCCGGTCCTTCCTGCACGACCCGCGCAAGCGGCACTGCACGCTGTGCTCGGTCACGTCGTTCCACTTCGTCGGCGACCGGATCACCCAGGTGTCCTACGCCGAGCCGGCCATCGACCTGATCCCCGCCGGGGACCGCGGCGCACCGTTCTCGGCCGGTGACGCACCCGAAGAGGTCAAGCCCGAGGGGAAGCGGCCCTGAACATCCGCGCACTCCTCCTGGCCGCGGCGGGGCTCCTCCTGGCCGCGTGCTCGAGCATCTCCGGAACCGGTGACCTGACCTACGTCGCCGGCGACGGCCAGGTGCTCCAGGTCGACCCCGGCGACCGCGGCGCGCCCGTGGACGTCAGCGGCACCACGATCCAGGGCACGTCGCTCGACCTGGCCGACCTGCGGGGCAAGGTCGTGGTGGTCAACGTCTGGTGGTCGGGCTGCGGGCCGTGCGTCAAGGAGATGCCGATGCTCGTGGACGCGGAGTCGGAGCTCGACCCGGAGCAGGTCGCGTTCGTCGGCATCGACATCCGCGAGACCTCGACCCACAACGGGGAGGCGTTCGAGCGGGACCGTGGCGTCGACTACCCGTCCCTCTTCGATCCCGGCAGCGAGACGCTGCTCGGGTTCGGTCACTACGCGCCGCGCTCGACGCCCGCCACCCTGGTCCTCGACCGGGAGGGCCGGGTCGCGGCCCTCATCAACGGCCCGGTCCCCTCGAAGACGACGCTGACCGACCTCGTCGGCGACATCGCCGGGGAGGGCGCGTGACCGACTGGTTCCAGGGGCAGGCGGCCGCCGGGTCGCTGCTCCTCGCCGTACCGGTCGCCCTGGTCGCGGGCCTGGTCTCCTTCTTCTCCCCGTGCGTGATCCCGCTGCTGCCCGGCTACCTCTCCTACGCGACCGGGCTCTCCGGCGCCGACCTCGCCTCGGGCGAGGCGAGCCGCCGGCGCGGCCGGATGATGGCGGGGTCGCTGCTGTTCGTCGCCGGCTTCGCGGTGGTGTTCGTGCTCGCCGGTACGGCGTTCGGCGGGCTCGCCGGAACCCTCCAGCGCTGGCAGGACACCATCTCGGTGGTGCTCGGCGCGATGCTGATCGTGCTCGGCCTGGTCTTCGCGGGCGTCGTCCCGTGGTTCCAGCGCGAGTGGCGGATCCACGCGGTCCCCGCGGTCGGGATCGGCGCGGCGCCGCTGATCGGGGCCCTGTTCGCGATCGGCTGGACGCCCTGCATCGGGCCGACGTTCGGGGTGATCCTCAACCTCACCTACGCCGACGGCGGCACCGCTGCGCGGGGCGGGCTGCTGGCGCTGGCCTACGCGCTCGGGCTCGGGATCCCGTTCGTGGTCGCCGCCGTCGCCTACGAGCACACCCTCGGCGCGCTGCGCTGGGTGCGCCGGCACCAGCTCCTGGTGATGCGCATCGGCGGGGCGCTCCTCGTCGTCATCGGCGTGCTGATGCTGACCGGCGGCTGGGAGCACCTGGTCCAGTGGGTCCAGCTGCGCCTCGTCAACGGCTTCCAGGTGGCCGTATGACCCAGGCGCCCGAACGGCGGTCCGGTGAGCTGACCGCCCGGGAGATGCTGCGCTGGACCTGGCGCCAGCTCACCTCGATGCGCACCGCGCTGGTGCTGCTGCTCCTGCTCGCGCTCGGCGCCGTCCCGGGGTCGATCATCCCCCAGTCCGGCGTCGACTCCCTGGCCGTGAGCCGGTGGAAGGACGCCCACCCGAGCCTGACGCCCGTCTACGAGAAGCTCGACCTGTTCTCGGTCTACGACTCGGTGTGGTTCTCCGCGATCTACCTGCTGCTCGTGCTCTCGCTGGTCGGCTGCATCGTGCCGCGGCTGTTCGTCTACGCGAAGGCGATGCGGGCGCTGCCGCCCGCGGCGCCCCGGAACCTGACCCGGCTCCCGGACAGTGCCGGCTACCGGACCGACGAGGACGCGGACGCCGTACTCGCGCGGGCGCGGGAGGTGCTCGCCAAGCGCTACCGGCTGCGTCCCGCCGCCGAGGGCGACGGGTTCGTCGCCGGAGAGCGCGGCCGGCTCCGCGAGGCGGGCAACCTGCTCTTCCACCTGTCGGTGCTGATCGTGCTCGCGGGCTTCGGCGTCGGTGCGCTCTACGGCTTCGAGGGCGGCGTCGTCATCATCCAGCAGTCCAAGCAGTGCCCCGACTGCGGGACGTTCTCCAACACGCTCTCGCAGTACGACGACTTCGACCCCGGCGGCCTGTTCACCCCCGACCAGCTCAACCCGTTCTCCTTCACGGTCCAGGACTTCGGAGTCGACTGGCTCAAGTCCGGCGACCGGGCCGGACAGGCGCGCGGCTTCGACGCGAAGATCGCCTACCGCCAGGGCACCGACGGCGCCGAGCAGCACTACGACCTGAAGGTCAACCACCCGCTGTCGATCGGGGACACCGACGTCTTCCTGATCGGCCACGGCTACGCACCCGTCCTCACCATCCGGGACGGCCACGGCGACGTCGCCTGGAGCGGGCCCACGGCGTTCCTGCCGCAGGACCAGAGCTTCCTGTCGTTCGGGGTGATCAAGGCCCGCACCGCGAAGCCCGGGGAGATCGGGCTGGAAGGCCTCTTCTACCCGACCTTCGAGGTGATCGACGGCAACCCGGTCACGGTCTTCCCCGAGGACCTCAAGCCGGCCCTGTCGATGCTCGTCTACACCGGCGACCTCGGCCTCGACGACGGCTCGGCGCAGTCGGTCTACGTCCTCGACAAGGACAACGCCACCCAGGTGATGAAGGCCGACGGCAGGCCGTTCCGGCTCGACATCGAGCCCGGCCAGACCGTCAAGCTCCCCGACGGGCTGGGCAGCGTGACCTTCGACGGCGTGCAGCCGTGGGTGCGGGTGCAGATCAGCCAGAGCCCCGGCAAGGACGTCGCCCTGGCCGGCGTCGTCCTGGCGCTGATCGGGCTGTGCGGGTCGCTCTTCGTCCGGCCGAGGCGGGTGTGGGTCAGGGCCCGGCCGGTCGACGACGAGGACGGGGTGGACACTGGGGGCCGGACGCTGGTCGAGGTCGCGGTCCTCGACCGGTCCGGGAACCACGAGGTGGACGAGGTCGTCCGCGACATCGTGGAGCAGCTGCAGGGGCAAGGTCAGGACAGCAGTCCGGAACACAGTCAGGAGCACGCATGAGCAACGCGGCGTGGGAGACGCTGAGCAACCAGGCCGTCGGCGCCGCCGGGATCGTCTACTTCCTGGCACTGCTGGCGCACCTGGCGGAGTGGGCGTCGCTGCGGCAGCCGAAGGGCACCGAGAAGAGGGTCGCCGTCGGCTCCGCCGGTCTCGCGGAGGTCGCGCCGGCACCGACGACCCGGGAGACCGAGCGTGCGGAGTTCCTCGGCCGGCTCGGGTTCCTGCTGACCGTGATCGCGGCCGTGGCGCACGCAGTGTCGCTCGTCGGCCGGGGCATGGCCGGCGACCCCAACCGGGTGCCCTGGGGCAACATGTACGAGTTCACGCTCACCGGCAGCTGCCTGGTGACCGTGATGTACCTGGTGCTCTACCGCCGGCTCCGGCTGAGCTGGATGGCGCCGCTGGTGCTCGGCTTCGTGCTCACCGTGCTGATGGCCGCGCGGCTCTGGCTCTACGAGCCGGTCGCTCCGCTGACCGAGGCCCTCAACTCCTACTGGCTGATGATCCACGTGACCGCCGCGATCATCGCGACCGGCGCGTTCACGCTCGGCGGCATCGCCTCCGCGGTCTACCTGGTCAAGATGCGCGCGCAGTCGCGACTGCCCGAGGGTGCCGAGCTCACGGGCTTCCTCGCCCGGGTGCCGACCCTCGACGGCCTGGACCGGGTCGCCTACCGCGTGCACGCCTTCGCGTTCCCGGTGTGGACCTTCGCCGTGCTCATCACCGGCCCGATCTGGGCGCACCAGGCCTGGTCGCGCTACTGGAACTGGGACCCCAAGGAGGTGTGGGCGTTCATCACCTGGGTGGTCTACGCCGGCTACCTCCACGCCCGCGCCACCGCCGGCTGGAAGGGCCGGAACGCCGCGCTGCTCGCCCTGCTGGGCGTCGCGACGCTGTGGTGGAACTTCATCGGCGTGAACTTCTTCGCCGGCAACAACAGCCAGCACAGCTACGCCGACCGGCCCCCGGCCGTGGTCGGCCCCTACGACGTCAGGGGTTGATCCAGGGGGCCGTGCCGACGACCGCGCGGCCGTAGCGACGGCTGGTGCACACCCAGGTCCAGATGTGGCGGTGTCCCGGCCCACGGACCTTGCGCAAGGCCTTGGACTTGGCGGCGCCCTGGTAGCGGGCGTACGCGGCGCCGTACTCCTGCAACGTGCCGTTGCGCACCCGGTACGCCGCCGCGGCGCACCCGTTGCGCGTCCAGATCAGCTTCTCGCAGTGCGGGCGGTAGCGCTGCGAGTGGTTCCTGCAGGCCTGCTGCGCCCGCGCGACCGCCCGGTGGCGCGTGGGCTGGTTGTAGCTGACGCCCCACTTGCCGTTCCACGGGTTGACCGAGATGGCGGCGTAGCAGCGTGGGATGCGGCAACCGAGCCGCGCGGCCGGTGAGCCGGCGTCGGCAGCAGGCGCGGCCTGGGCCGGCGGGGCGGCCTCGAGCGCGGTCGCGACGAGCAGGAGCAGCAGGGCCGCGCGGACGACGGCCAGGACTAGGCGCATGGATCTCTCCCCGAGCTGGATGGTGTCGGCGGCATCGTGCCCCGGCCGGCACCGGTTCCAAACCGGGTCGCTACGTCGTCAGGGTGCGTCCTGGTCGGGCGGGTTGCGCCGCCGCTTGCGATCGATGTCGCGCAGGAACTCCTCGTCGTCGTCGGGAGCGACCGGGCGGGTCGGCGGCGTCGGCCTCGCGGCGCGCCGCGGCGGAGGGGGTGCGGCGCGTTCCTGCAGCCGTCGGGTGACGAAGTAGGTCACCGCCGCGAAGATCGCGACCACCAGCAGGAACTTCAGCACTCCTCCAGAGTAGGACCCTCCCGGTCACCCGCAGGTCAAGAATCGGAAACACCTAGTCTTGAGGCGTGAAGGAGTTCTGGATCTACACCGCGCTGCGGGTCGCGCTGTTCGTCGGCGCGTTCTGCATCGTGTTCGGCGTCTGGTACGCCATCACGCAGGACGTCCCGGTGCTGTGGGCTGTGGTGATCGCGTTCCTGGTCAGCGGCGTCGGCTCCTACGTCCTGCTGCAGCAGCCGCGGGACGCGTTCGCGGCCAAGGTCGAGGGTCGCGCGTCGCGCATCTCGGAGAAGTTCGAGGCCACCAAGGCCAAGGAGGACGAGGACTGACCGTCGCGGCTCCCGCGGCGGCCGGCTGAGCAGGAAGCGAGCCCATGGGTGCCGGACGGATCGTCGGGACGGGTTGCGCCGCGGTCCTGCTCGCCAGCGCGGCGGCCGGGTGCTCCGGTTCGGACAACGGCGACGCCGGCGGACCGGCCAGCAGCCCCGCCGCGTCCCGGCCGGCGACCATCGAGCCGGCGGCGTGGCGGCTCGGCACGACCACGACCGAGAACCCCGACGGCCTCGCGGCCATCGACCACGCGGTGTTCGTGAAGACCGACGACGGTCGCGTGGTCCGCATCGACCCCGCGACCGGTCGGGTGACGGCCGAGGCGGACCTCGACACCGCGAAGGACCCGGGGAGCTACTGCCAGGGCATCGGCAGCGACGGCGACACCCTGTGGGCGTGCTCGGCCGGGGACTCCACCACCGACGTCGTACGGCTCGACCCCAGGACGCTGGCCGTCACGGCCAGGCTCCCCGTGGACAAGCTCTTCGACCAGTACGCGCTTCCCGTGGTCGGTGGAACGGTGTGGGTGCTGGGTGGCGACGGGAGTCGCCTGGTGGGCGTCGACACCGCGACGGGCCGGTCGAGGACCTCCAGGCTCCCCTACCGCTGCTTCCAGCTCGCTGCGACGAAGGAGGCGGTCTACGCCACCTGTCTCGTCGACGAGGAGGTGATCGCGGTCGACCCGAGGACCCGCAAGGTCGTCGCCAGCGCGCAGGTCGACGGCCCCACGAACGTGGCGACCGGCGACGGGACGGTGTGGGTCAGCGGCAGCCGAGGACTGAGCCGGTTCGACGACACGCTCGCGTCGCCGACGCTCTTCGAGGGACCGTCGGCCGGACAGGAGGGAGACCTGCTGATGACCGGGTCCGCGGTCTGGGTGCGCAACCCGGACGACTTCCTGCTGCGCATCGACCCGGCGACGGGTGCCGTCACCGCCCGTTACGCCATGCACCCGGCGGTCAGTGGCGGGAGCGCCCTGATCGCCTACGGCTCCCTGTGGACGTCGGCCTACGACGACGCCACGGTCTACCAGGTCGATCCCGAGCCGTGAGGCGCACCGCGGCGGAATTGCTCAGAGGCCCATCGCACTGCGCAGCGTCTCGACGTCGTCCTTGATCGCGGCCAGCTTGGCCGAGGCCTGGGCGTCGGTGACCTTGCCCTGCGACAACCGCTCCAGCGGCGTGCGGCGGTGCCGCGTGTACAGCGACCGCGCGGTGAGCTCGTACGCCGTGCGCAGCAGCGCGCCCTGGTCGCCCGACCGGACCTCGCGCAGGGCGTCGACCATCTCGGTGGGGAAGCTCCACTGGTGGAGGGCCTCGGCGGTCAGCTGGGTCGAGCAGATGCCGTAGCGCCGCGCCTCCTCCTCGAACCGCCTCATCCCGAAGTCGGTGCGCGACATCAGCTCGACGTACCCCTCCGGATCGGCCTGGTGGAGCAGGGCGGCGCCGAGCTGGGCGAGCAGGCCGAGGCACATCGCGTCCGCGGTCCGCTCGTCGAACTGCGGGCCGAGCGCGCCGCACGCGGCCGCGAGGTGCACCGAGGTCTTCCAGAAGCCGTCCGGCACGGTCTGGGCCTCGTCGGTGCCGGAGAGCGCCACCGTGGCCACCGACCGCACGGTGTTGAAGCCGACGACGGCGACCGCGAACTGGAGGCTGCGGACCCTGCCGGAGAGGCCGAAGTACGCCGAGTTGGCCAGCTTCATCACCTTCGCCGCCAAGGTGATGTCGGCACCGAGGATCGCGGCGAGCTGGCTCGCCCCGCAGTTCTCGTTGTTGCTGGTCGCGACGATCTGCGCGGCCACCGGTCGCTGTGACGACATCTGGTCGAGGGTGTCGAGTACGGCGTCCAGGTCGAGCTCGATCACGGTCATGCTGTGCCTCCGTTCGCGGCGGGGTAGCCCGAGAGGCACCAGTCGACGAAGCCGGTCTCGTCGAGGGGCTGGCTGATTCCGAAGCCCTGCAGCAGCGAGCAGCCCATCCGCTCGAGCATCTGGCGCTGGGTCCCGGTCTCGACGCCCTCGGCGACGACGCCGAGGTCGAGGTTGTGCGCGAGGCTGATCACGGCCTTGGCGACCGCGGTGTGCCCGTCCTGCAGCTCGGCCACGAAGGACCGGTCGACCTTGAGGTAGTTGACGGGCAGCTGCCGCAGGTAGGCGAGGGAGGAGTACCCGGTCCCGAAGTCGTCGATCGCGACCAGCACCCCGTGGTCCCGCAGCTGCCCCAGGACCATCGCCGCGGTGTCGGGGTCCTTCATCAGGGCGGACTCGGTGATCTCGAGGCACAGCTGGTCCGGCCGGAGCCCGAACCGGCGCAGCGTGCGCTTGACGGTCTGCACCAGCCGCGGGTCGCTCATCTGGAGCACCGACAGGTTGACGTTCACGCGCGGCGGGGCGATCGGGCCGAGCTCCCGCTGCCAGTCCGCCAGGGCCGCGCAGGCCGTCTCCAGCACCACCCGGCCGAGGTCGTGGACCAGCCCGTGCTCCTCGGCCAGCCGGACGAAGACGTCCGCCGGCACGGTGCCGCGCTCAGGGTGCCGCCAGCGCGCCAGGGCCTCGACCGACGCCAGCTCCGGGCTCGCGTCCGCACCCCGGTAGGCCACGATCGGCTGGTAGCAGAGCGTGATGTGGTCGTCCTCGATGGCCTGCCGCAGGTCAGCGACCAGGGTGAGGGTGTCGTAGACGGCGCTGCGCGCCCCGGCGTCGAGGACCATGATCCGGCCCTTGCCGCGGGCCTTCGCCTGGTACATCGCGATGTCGCAGTCGCGGATCAGGTCGTCGGCGGACTGGTGCTCCGGACCCCGGAGCACCACGCCGATCGAAGCCCTCGGGTGGATCTCCACCCCGCCCAGCACGACGGCCTCGTTGAGGACGCGCAGGATCCGGTCGGCCACCTCGAGCGCCGCGTCCAGCGAACCCGTTCCGCACGCGACGACGAACTCGTCCCCTCCGAAGCGGGCGACCAGGTCGCCCGGGCGCACCGAGCCGGTGAGGCGGTGGGCGACCTCGACCAGGAGCGCGTCACCGGCCTTGTGGCCGAGGCTGTCGTTGACGAGCTTGAAGTTGTCGAGGTCGAGGAACATGCAGGCCAGGCCGGCGTCGGTGTCCGCCATCACCGCGGTGATGTGCTCCCACAGCCTCGTGCGGCGGGGCAGGCCGGTCAGGGCGTCGTGGGTGGCCTGGAAGTTGAGCTGCTCCTCGAACGCCCGTCGCTCGGTGATGTCCTCCAGGGTCGCGACGAAACCGTCGCCGACGCCGGGCGTGTGCAGCGGCGTGAAGCGCATGTCGGTGTAGTGGACCCGACGGTGGCTGTCCAGGAACCGGGCCTGCATCTCCCGCTCCTGGCCCGCGAGCACGGCGACGACCGTCTCGGAGATCGCCTCGAGGTCGTCGAGGTGGGCGTAGGACATCCAGCCGGTGCCGACCAGCTTGTCCGCGGTGACGCCGAGGAGCGAGCACAGGGCGTCGTTGACGTGCCCGAGCCGCATGCCCTGCTCCGACATCATGGTCGGAACCGGGGACCGTTCGGCCAGCATCCGGAACCGGTGCTCGTGGGCGGCGGCGGACGCGCGGAGCGCGATCTCGCGCTCGGAGTGGGCCGGGTGCACCTGCAGGGTCCACAGCCGCCCGCCCGGCGCCGGGACCGCGTGGGCACGGCACGCGACCGTCTCGCCGACGGCGGTGCGCAGGGTGACCGACGTCGTCGTCAGTCGCTCGCGACGGAACACGGCGGCCGCCGAGACGCCCATCGGCCAGGTGAGGAAGTCGGCCAGGAGCTCGCCGTCGAGGTCGGAGCGGGCGCGGCCGAGCAGCTCGGAGGCCCGCGGGTTGCTCCACCGGATCACGGCCTCGTCGGCGTCGCCGACCTCGGCGACGAGCACCGCCACCTCGGGGTCGGCCGCGACGGCCTGGAACACCGCGGTGACGACCTGACCGGTCTGCCGGGGCAGGCGGGGGATGTCGGCGTCCCCCACCGGTGAGGCGGCGCTGGCGGCGGTCATGCGGTCCTCGCTCCCGTGGGTGGTCAGCGGGTGCCCCGTACCCGCCGGGCCGGGCGTCAGGTGTTGCGCGGCCCCTTGTTGCGCCACCTATCGGCAGGCCGCGGGTCGACGTGAGCCGCGGACCGGCCGCTCTCCGGACCGGTCGTCAGGCTGCGATCAGCAGTCCCGCCGCGGCGCCGAGCGCCCAGGCCAGCTCGGCGAGCCCGGTGCCCTGGAGGACCGGGATCAGGCCGGGGCCGGTCGCGCCGCCGAGCACGGTGCGCAGCGCCGGGACCGCCGGCAGGGCGAAGACCAGCCCGAGCAGCGCCCACCACGTGGTCAGGGCGGCCAGAACGACGAGGGCGACCACGGCGACGAGCACCAGGGCGGCGTACCAGGTCCGGGTGCCGCGGTCCCCGAGCCGGACCGCCAGCGTCATCTTCCCGGCGACCCGGTCGGTCGGGATGTCGCGCAGGTTGTTCGCCACGAGGATCGCGCAGGCCAGGGCGCCGATCCCGACGGCCGCGGCGAGCGCCGCGCCCGACCAGGCTTCCGTCTGCACGTAGGTCGTGCCCAGCACGGCGACCAGGCCGAAGAAGACGAAGACCATCACCTCGCCGAGGCCGAGGTAGCCGTACGGCTTGGACCCGCCCGTGTAGAACCAGGCCGCGAGCACGCTGACCAGGCCGACCGCGACCAGCCACCACGCCGTCGTCGCGGCGAGCACGAGCCCGGCGATTCCGGCGACCCCGAAGGCCAGGAACGCCGCCCGCTTGACCGCGGCCGGCGTCGCGACGCCGGAGCCGACCAGCCGCAGCGGCCCGACCCGCTCGGCGTCGGTCCCGCGGATGCCGTCGGAGTAGTCGTTCGCGTAGTTGACCGCGACCTGCAGCGCCAGGCTCACGACGAGCGCCAGCAGCGCCTTCCACCAGACGGCGGCGTCGTCGTAGGCCGCGACGCCGGTGCCGGCGAGGACCGGGGAGACCGCGGCGGGGAGGGTCCGCGGACGTGCGCCGGCGAGCCACTGGGACGGAGTTGCCACGACCGGTGATTCAAGCAGGCTGCCGGATGCCGGCTCGCTCCAGGTGCCGCTCTGCCGCCCGGGCGGCGGGGTGCAGGCCGACCGCGGCGGCCACGACGATCGCGGCGATGGTCACCCAGCCCAGGGTGCCGACCTCCATCGCCAGGAAGGTGTACGCCGCCGGCGCCCACACCGAGCCCAGGGTGTAGCCGAGCTGCGACACGCCCTGGTACTCGCCGCGGCGGGCCGGGTCGGAGAGCTCCGCCTGCAATCCCCACTCGCCCGCGGAGTTGTAGAGCTCGGCGCCGGTGACCGTGACGTGACCGAGCCAGACCAGCGCGATCGTGACCCACCCGACGGTGTCGTGCGTGACGAGCACGATCCCGCAGGACAGCACGAAGAAGAACGCGCCGCGGCGCTGGGCGCGCAGCGAGTCGGAGACGGTGGTGATGCCGCGGGCCGCGGCGACCTGGAGGAAGACCGCCATCAGGGTGTTGGTGCCGAACAGCCAGGCCAGCAGGACCCGCGGGGCGTCGGTCTCCTCGACCAGCCAGAGCGGGATCACCACGTTGAGCAGCACCTGGTGGGTGGCGAGCACGCCGCCGAGGACCGACGCCGCGACGTAGCCGCGGTTGCGCAGGGCGCTGCCGCCGTCGCCGGCGGCCTCGACCGCGGCCTCCAGCGGCGCCTCGGTGTCCCCCTGGTGCGCGGCCCTCGGCAGCCGGGCGACCAGGGCCGCGTTGAGCAGCAGCAGGCCGGCCGTCACCAGCGGGACCGCACGGATGACGGCGTTGCTGTTGGTCGCCAGTGCGATGCCGGCGAGCAGTGCGCCGAGGGTGTAGCCGACGTTGCGGGCGGCGCGGAAGTAGGCGTTGGACGAGACCCGCTGCTCGCGGGGGAAGACGTCGAACCGGTAGGCGTTGCGGGCCGAACGGCTGGTGGTCGAGACGACCTCGAGCCCGATGGCGACGGCGATGTAGGCCGCCATCCCGCCGGCCAGCGGCCAGAGCAGGTAGGTCAGCGCCTCGAGGAGCGAGGTGAGCGCCCAGACCCGCTTGGCGCCGAAGCGGTCGCTCAGCTTCCCGAGGGGTACGGCGACCAGGAACGTCACCACGCCGGAGATGGTCAGGCCGAGGCCGACCTGCGCGGCGGTCAGCCCGACGATCTGGGTGAAGAACACCGCGCTGCCGGTGAGGAAGACCCCGTCGCCGAACGCCGACAGCACCGACTGCTCGGACAGGCGGCGGACCAACGGGGTCGGGCCCAGCAGCCGGAGCAGGTATCTCGACATCAAGACAAGGTTACGCGTCGGAGGCCGCGTCGGCGGCCTCGACCACGGGTGCCGGCGAGACGGGTGCGCCCGGCGCGCGGGACACCTCCTGCCCGACGGGCGGCTCGGGTGTGACGCGCTCGGCGAGCAGCTGCGGGAAGTGCTCGTCGCGGAACCGCTCGGCGAGCCGGACCGACGGCCCCATGCCGAGGGTCGCGGCCGCGATGATGGCGGCGATCACGAGCCACCCCAACCCGCCCTCGACGTTCAGGGCGAGCGCGGTGAACAGCCACGGCGCCCACTGCGAGCCGAGCGCGCGGCTGACCTCGCCGACGCCCTGGTACTCGCCGCGGCGGTCGGGGTCCATCAGCTCGGCCTCGAAGGCCCAGGTGGCGCCGCTGATCGCCAGCTCCGCACCGGTGACCGTCACGTGGCCGAGCCAGACCAGCAGGATCGTGATCAGGCCGACGGTCGAGTGCGTGACCATCGTGATCAGGCACGACCCGACGAAGAAGACGGTCGAGTAGCGGACGTAGCGCATCGCGTCCTTGAGGTCGTGCACGCCGCGGGAGGTGTAGGCCGGCAGGAAGATGCAGAGCACGGTGTTGGTGCCGAACAGCCACGCCAGCAGCACGTGCGGGGCGTCGGTCGCCTCGACCAGCCAGAGCGGGATGACGACGTTGAGCAGCACCTGGTTGGTCCACATCACGCCGGTGAAGAAGGTGACGAGCAACCAGCCGCGGTTGGCGACCGGGCCGGGCCCGGTCGGCCGCGCCCGCCGCGCGCCGCTGGCGACCGCGAGGTCGTGCGGCGCGTCGGGCAGCCGGGTGACCCAGAAGGAGTTGGCCAGCATCAGCCCGGCGGCGAAGAACGGCGTCCAGCGCAGCACGGTCAGGCTGCCGGTGGCCAGCGCGATGCCGCCGATCGCCGCGCCGGCGGTGAAGCCGAGGTTGAGCCAGGAGTACATGTAGGCGCGCACCTCGACCCGCTGGTCGGCCGGCAGCACGTCGAGGACGTAGGCGCCGTGGCTGGCGCCGCCGATCGAGCCGAACGCGGCGAACGCGATGCCGACGGCGACGTACTGGCCGAAGCCGTCGACGAACGGCAGGACGCAGAAGCACGCCGCCCGGCCCACCGTGCTGCTCGACCACATCCGCTTCGGGCCGAGCCGGTCCACGATCCGGCCGGCGGGGTAGGCGAAGAGGAACTCCGCGATGCCGACGATGGTCAGGGCGAGCCCGACGCGGGCGGCGGTCATGCCGACGACCTGGGTCAGGAAGACCGCGCTGCCGGTGTTGAACGCGCCCTCACCGGTCGAGAACAGCATCGACTGCGTCGCGAGGCTGCGCGACAGCGGCGTGGGCGGGATCAGGCGGCGCAGGAAGCCGCGACTCTCTCCCGAGAGGGTCGTGCTCATCGCGGACAATCTTGGCCGAGACCGCCGACAGTGGCGACGGGTTTTCCGCTCCTGCCGAGCACTAGGGTCGACGGGTGGATTCGTGGAGCCCGGCGGAGGACCCGGCCGAGGTGGTCGAGCAGGTCCGGCGGTGGCTGGCGGGGCCCGAGGACGTCCGCCTGGTCGTGCGGACGTCGGGCTCGACCGGCGCTCCGAAGCGGGTCGTCCTCACCCGCGCGGCCGTGCTCGCCTCGGTCGCCGCGTCGGCGGCCCGGCTCGGCGGAACGGGGCCCTGGGCGCTCGCACTGCCGGCGTCGTACGTCGCCGGCGTGCAGGTGCTCGTGCGCTCGCTGGTCGCCGGTCACGAGCCGGTGCTGGTCGACGCCGACGGCTGGCCCGCGGGCGAGGGCTGGTTCACGTCGCTGGTGCCGACCCAGCTCGCGCGGATGGGCGCCGACCCCGCCGGGCTGGAGACCCTGCGGCGCGCGCGGACCGTCCTGCTCGGTGGGGGTCCGATCGACCCGCGCGTCCGCGAGCGCGCCGAGGCGGCGGGCGTCCGGGTGGTGGCGACGTACGGCGCCGCGGAGACCGCGGGCGGCTGCGTCTACGACGGCCTCCCGCTGGACGGCGTCGCCGTCGCGCTGGGGACCTCGGGCCGGATCAGGCTGGCCGGCCCGACCCTGTTCGAGAGGTACGACGACGACCCCGCGCTGACCGCGGAGGTGCTGGTGGACGGGTGGTACCTGACCTCGGACGCCGGCCGGCTCGACGAGGACGGCCGGCTGGTCGTCCTCGGGCGGGTCGACGACGTCGTCGTGACCGGCGGGCTCAACGTCCCCGCACCCGCCGTCGCCGCCCGGCTGCGCGAGCACCCCGCCGTCGCGGAGGCCGAGGTGCTCGGCGTACCCGACGAGGAGTGGGGCCACCGGGTCGTCGCCTTCGTCGTCCCCGGTCGAACCGTGGGTTCGAGCACGTCGAACCCTCACTTCGAGCACGTCGAGCCGTCGGTTTCGCTCGCCGAGCTGCGCGACTGGGTGGCGGCCGAGCGTCCTCGGGCCTGGGCGCCGCGACAGCTGGTCGTGCTGGCGGAGATCCCGCTGCTGCCGAACGGCAAGCCGGACCGCCAGGCGCTGCGGGGGCTCGCATGATCACAGTCGTGTCCATCCCGATGCGGACCCGCTTCCGCGGGATCACCGTCCGCGAGGCGGCGCTGGTCGAGGGCGCCGCGGGGTGGGGGGAGTGGAGCCCGTTCCTGGAGTACGAGCCCGAGGTCGCCGAGCCGTGGCTGCGGTGCGCCGAGGAGGCCGCCGCCGGGGGCTGGCCGGAGCCGCTGCGGGACCGGGTGCCGGTGAACGTGACGGTCCCGGCGGTCGGCCCCGCGCAGGCGCACGAGATCGTCGCGGTCTCGGGCTGCCGGACGGCGAAGGTCAAGGTCGCCGAGCCCGGTCAGGCCGCCGGCGAGGACGAGGCGCGGCTGGAGGCCGTGCGCGACGCCCTCGGGCCGGATGGCCGGGTGCGGGTCGACGCGAACGGCGCGTGGCCGGTCGACGAGGCCGTCGCCGCGATCGGGCGGCTGGACCGCGCCGCCGGCGGGCTGGAGTACGTCGAGCAGCCCTGCGCGGCCGTCGAGGACCTCGCGGCGGTCCGGCGCCGGGTCGGCGTCCCGATCGCGGCCGACGAGTCGATCCGCCGCGCCGCGGACCCCTACCGGGTGCGCGACCTGGAGGCCGCCGACATCGCCGTGCTGAAGGTGCAGCCCCTCGGCGGGGTGCGGGCGTGCCTGCGGATCGCCGAGGACATCGGGCTGCCGGTCGTTGTGTCGTCCGCGCTCGAGACGTCGGTCGGCATCGCGGCCGGGGTGGCGCTGGCGGCCGCGCTGCCCGAGCTGCCCTACGCCTGCGGGCTGGCGACCGTCGCGCTGCTGACCGACGACGTCGTGGGCCGGTCGTTGCTTCCCGACGACGGGTCGCTGCCGGTCGTGCGGCCGACCGTCGACGTCGCGGCGGTCGCGCGGCTGGCCGCGCCGCGGGAGCGGGTCGCGCACTGGCAGGACCGGCTGGACGCCGTACGCGCCGTGCGTGAGAGCCTGCGACCGTGAGTGGGGTCGAGCTCGGAGCCGTCGTCGTCGAACGGCTGCTCGCGGCGGGCGTCGAGGAGATCGTCGTCGCCCCCGGCTCCCGCAACGCGCCGTTGGCGATGGCCGCCTGGGCCGCCGCCAACGCCGGTCGGGTGCGGCTGCACACCCGGATCGACGAGCGCTCGGCGGGCTTCCTCGCCCTCGGCCTGACGAAGGTCGGCGCGCGCGCCGCCGTCGTCTGCACGTCCGGCACGGCCGTCGCCAACCTGCACCCCGCCGTCCTGGAGGCCGCCCACAGCGCCGTCCCGGTGGTCGTGGTCACCGCC
The DNA here is from genome assembly GCF_039537325.1 of Nocardioides panacisoli. GTDB lineage: Bacteria > Actinomycetota > Actinomycetes > Propionibacteriales > Nocardioidaceae > Nocardioides > Nocardioides panacisoli. The sequence goes on along the minus strand of NZ_BAABAH010000004.1, from coordinate 187,898 downwards.
GACCGCCCCGCCCGGCTCCGCGAGACCGGTGCCAACCAGACGACCGACCAGGTCGGCATCTTCGGCCGGCTCGTCACGACGTACGACGTCGCCGCCCCGGGCGACCTCGACGCCCTGCCGTGGGACGGCGTTGCGCCGCTGCACGTGAACGTCCAGCTGGACGTGCCGTTGGTGGGGGTCGCGGCCGAATCATCACGGTATGCAGGTGAGTCGCCGCTTCCCGTGCGGAGCTCACCGGGGGAAGCGCCCACTCGCCCGCATACCGTGATGATTCGCCCAGGTCCCCGCACGGTCGTCGTCGCGGGCGACGACGCCGGCCCGCCGTCGCGGGTGCTCGCGGAGCGCTCCGGCTGGCCGCTGCTCGCCGAGCCGTCGAGCGGCGCGCGGACGGGGGAGAACGCGATCCGCACCTACCGGCTGCTGCTCAACGGGCCACTGGGCGCGGAGATCGAGCGCGTGGTCGTCCTCGGCCGCCCGACCCTGTCGCGGCCGGTCACCCGGCTGCTGGAGAACCCGGACGTGGAGGTGCTGGTCGTGCCCGGCGCCGGCGCATGGCCGGTCCGGCCGCCGGGAGCGACCGTGCTCGACGGCGTCCCTGACCCCCAGCCGGACGGGACGGACTGGCTCGAGCGCTGGAAGTACGCCGACCGCGAGCTCGGGCGCGCGGTCGACCGGCTGCTGGCGGGGGAGGAGCGGCTGACGCCGTACGCCGTCGCGGGTGCGGTCGCCGCGGCGCTCCCGCCGGAGGGGCTGCTCGTGGTGGGGGCGTCGAGCCCGGTCCGGGACCTCGACGTCATGCACCGGCCGACCACCGTCGGGGAGCGCCGCAAGATCGTGGCGAACCGCGGCCTGGCCGGCATCGACGGGACCATCAGCACCTCGATCGGCACGGCCCTGGGCCGGCCGCGGTCCTCGCGGGTGCTGGCGCTGATGGGGGACGTGACCTTCCTGCACGACCAGTCCTCGCTGGTCCTCGGTCCCGACGAGCCCCGTCCCGACCTGACGATCGTCGTCGTCAACGACGACGGCGGCGCGATCTTCTCGATGCTCGAGCAGGGCGCACCGGACTACGCCGCGTCCTACGAGCGGCTCTTCGGCACCCCGCACGGGGTCGACCTCGCCGCGCTCTGCGCGGCGACCCGGACCCCGCACCTGCGCGTCACCTCCCGGCCGGAGCTCGAGCAGGCGCTCGCCAACCCGAACGGGGGCATCGAGGTCGTGGAGGCGGTCGTGTCCCGCACGGACCGCCGCGATCTCGACGCTCGGATGCGCGCGCTCGTCTGATTCGGTGCGCTCGGGGAGAATCCCGGCATGGACATCGCGATGCTGCTCGTCGCCATCGCGGTCACGGTCCTCACCGTCACGGCGCTGGCCGGCCGGGTCGGGTTCCCGGCGCCGATCCTGCTGATCGTCGTCGGGTGGGCCGCGTCGTACGTCGCCTGGGTGCCGGACGTGCACCTCGAGCCGGAGATCGTGCTGCTCGGCTTCCTGCCGCCGCTGCTCTACGCCGCGTCCCTGCAGACCTCGCTGATCGACTTCAACGCCAACCGGCGCCCGATCCTGCTGCTCTCGGTCTGGCTCGTCGTCGTCACGACCGTCGGCGTCGCCGTCGTCGTGCACTGGTTGGTCCCGTCGGTCGGCTGGCCGGCGGCGTTCGCGATCGGTGCCGTGGTCGCGCCGCCCGACGCGATCGCCGCGACGGCGATCGGCCGCCGGGTCGGGATGCCGCGCCGTGTCGTGACGATCCTCGAGGGCGAGTCGCTGCTGAACGACGCGACCGCCCTGGTCGCACTGCGTACGGCGATCGGCGCCGCGGCCGTCGGCATCCAGGCCGTCGACGTGGGCCGCGACTTCGTCGTCGCCGCAGGCGGCGGCGTCGCGGTCGGCTTCGTCGTCTTCTTCGTGATCGCGAAGATCCGCCGGCACCTGACCGACCCGCTGCTCGACACCGGCGTCTCCCTGGCGATCCCGTTCGTGGCCTACATCGCGGCGGAGGAGATCAACGCCTCGGGCGTGATCGCCGTCGTCGTCTGCGGTGTCCTGCTCGGCCACAAGGCGCCGATCCTGCAGACCGCGCAGGCCCGGATCGCCGAGCAGATGAACTGGCGGACGATCGCGTTCGTCCTCGAGAACACCGTGTTCCTGCTGATCGGCCTGCAGGCGCAGTGGTTGATCGACGACGTGCGCGGCAGCACCCTCGGCGGCGGGACGATCGTCGCGGTCTGCCTCGCGACCCTCGTGACGGTGATCCTGCTGCGGATCGTGTGGGTCTTCCTCGCCCGCTACCTCCTCATCCGCCCCACGCCCGACCCCGACACCGGCATGCTCCCGGACTGGCGCTACTCGTTCCTCCTGGCCTGGGCGGGCATGCGCGGCGTGGTCACGCTGGCGGCCGCGTTCGTGATCCCCGAAGGCGTCACGCACCGCGAGGTGCTGCTGATGGTCGCGTTCACCGTGGTCGCCGGCACGCTGCTCGGCCAGGGCCTCACGCTGGGCTGGGTCGCGCGCCGGCTCGGCGTGCCCGCACCCGACCCGGTCGACGACGCCCTCGCCCGCGCGACCGTGCTCCAGCAGGCCGCGAAGGCGGGCTTCAAGCGGCTGGACCAGCTCGAGTACGACGATCCCTACGACGTGAAGTCGATGATCATGCAGCGCGTCGAGCAGCGGACCTTCGCCGCGTGGGAGCGCCTCGGCACGACCTCCGACGACGAGGCGCCGAGCGACCTCTACTCGCGGCTGCGCGGCGAGATGATCGACGCCGAGCGCCGGCGGGTGCTGGAGATCCGGTCGGCAGGGCATGTCCCGTCGGAGGTCGTCCGCGAGGTGCTCGCCCGGCTGGACGTCGAGGAGTCGATGCTCGAGGCCGCCGAGTCGCGGGTCGCGGAGCTGCGGCCGGCTGTCGCGCGACGGGTCGCCGCGGGCTGCGAGCACCTCGCGTCGACCCCGCTCATCGACCCGCCCGAGGAGCTCGTCTGCCCGGCCTGCGTCGAGGCCGACGTCCGCTGGGTGGCGCTGCGGATGTGCCTGTCCTGCGGGCACGTCGGCTGCTGCGACTCCTCACCCCTGCGGCACGCCACCGCCCACTTCCGGGAGAGCGGTCACGTCGTGATGCGCTCGGTCGAGCCGGGCGAGGACTGGCGCTGGTGCTTCGTGCACCACGTCACCGGCTGAGGGCGCCGAGAGCCTGCTCGAGGGTGCGGGCGGGGTGGCCGGTGAGGCGCTCGACGTCGGTCGTGACGTCGGCGACCGAGCCCTCGGCGATGGCCGTGTAGGTGCTCACCCAGGCGTCGAGCTGCCAGTCGGCGGCGCCCGGGTAGGCCGCGCGCCGCGACGCGTAGGCCTCCTCCACTGTCTCCTCCTCGTAGCGCAGGGACCGCCCCAGGACCGCGCCGGCCCGGGCCGCGGCCTCCTCGAGCGTCAGCGCCTCCGGCCCGGTGAGCAGGTAGGTCGCAGCGGCGTGCGCCTCCGGCGCAGTGAGTACGGCGACCGCCGCGTCGGCGACGTCGGCCCGGGCGACGGCCGCGACCCTGCCGGTCCCTGCCGGGCCACGGATCACGCCCATCGGGTCGGCGAACTCCGGCAGCACGTCGGCGTAGAAGCTGTCCCGCAGCAGCGTGTAGCCCAGGCCGGTCCGCTCGGCGGCCGCGCGGATCGCCTGCTCGGCGTCCCAGTGGTCGCGGCCGAGGGTGAAGGTCGCGTCCGGGGCCGCGCCTGCGAACGAGGTGTAGACGAGGTGCCGCACGCCCGCGTCGGCGGCGGCCTCGATCATCGTGCGGTGCTCCTCGCGGCGGGTGGCCGACTCGGCCGCCGAGACCAGCAGCAGGGTCTTCGCCCCGGCCAGCGCGGCGTCCGCGGCCGCGCGGTCGCCGTACGAGGCCGCCCGTACCTCGCAGCCGAGGTCCGGGGCGCGGGACGCGTCGCGGACCACGAGCACCGGGTCGAGGTGGGCGAGCTGGCGTGCGACCCGGCCGCCGATGGCGCCGGTCGCTCCGGTGATGGCGAGCACGATGACCACAACGACGGGGCGGACGCGGGGATTCCGCCGCGTGGTTCGTGGCTACCGTGGGCACCATGCGACTCACGAAGCTCGGACACTCCTGCGTTCGCATCGAGCACGCCGGCACGACCCTCGTCCTCGATCCCGGCGTGTTCACCCAGGAGGACGCCGCCGACGGCGCCGACGCCGTCCTCGTCACGCACGAGCACCCGGACCACGTCGACCCCGAGCGGCTGCGCCGTACGGACGCACCGGTCTTCACCATCGAGGGCGTCGCGGCCCGGCTCCGCGAGGAGGCCCCCGACGTCGCCGAGCGGGTGACCGTGGTCAGCCCGGAGGAGTCCTGGACGATCGGCGGCTCGATCGACGTCCGCGCGGTCGGCGAGCTGCACGCGGTCATCCACCCGGAGCTGCCGCGGATCACCAACAGCGGCTACCTGCTGGCGTTCCGCGACGGCGACGCCGCGACCGCGGTCTTCCACCCCGGCGACGCGCTCACCGGGCCCGAGGTGCCCGTCGACATCCTCCTCGCGCCGGTGTGCGCGCCGTGGATGAAGGCCTCCGAGGGCATCGACTTCGCCCGCGAGGTCGGTGCGCCGCGCACCCTCGCGATCCACGACCGGATCTACAGCGACGCCGGGCTCGGCGTCGTCGACGCCCACTTCGGCCGCTTCCTCGGCGAGGCCGGCCTGGACTACACCCGGCTCCCCGACGGCGCCGACCTCTGACCCGCGCGGCAGGCGCAGGAGGTCAGGCGGTCGCGCGGTGCAGCGCGACGATGCCGCCGGACAGGTTCAGCCACTCCGGCTGCCGCCAGCCGGCGTCGGCGATCATCGCGGCCAGCCCGGCCTGGTCCGGCCAGGCACGGATCGACTCGGCGAGGTAGACGTAGGCGTCCGGTGAGGACGACACCGCGCGGGCGACGGCCGGCAGGGCGCGCATGAGGTACTCGACGTAGACGGTCCGCCACGGCGACCACGTGGGATGGCTGAACTCGCAGACGACGAGCCGGCCGCCGGGCTTGGTCACCCGGCGCATCTCCGCGAGACCGGGCAGCGGGTCGACGATGTTGCGCAGGCCGAAGGAGATCGTCACCGCGTCGAACGTCCCGTCCCGGAACGGCAGCCGGGTGCCGTCGCCGGCGGTGAACGGCAGGTCCGGCAGCTGCTGCTTCCCGACCTGGAGCATCCCGAGCGAGAAGTCGCAGGGCACGACGGTCGCGCCCGCGTCCGCGAACGGCTGGCTCGAGGTGCCGGTGCCGGCGGCGAGGTCGAGCACCGTGTCGCCGTACGACGGGTCGACCGCGTCGAGCACGACCTTGCGCCAGCGCCGGTCCTGCCCGAAGGACAGCACGTCGTTGGTCACGTCGTAGCGCCGGGCGACGGCGTCGAACATGCGACGTACGTCGGCCGGCTTCTTGTCGAGCGCTGCGCGGGCCACGACCCGCACCCTATGCCGCGCGACACCCGCCGCCCGACCGGCCCCGGCTGCAACCAAACCGCGGCGGCGAGCGTCACCATGAGTACCGAAGGGAGCCCGCCATGAAGCTGTCGCGCCTCGCGGTCGTCGCCGCCACCGCGGCGCTCGGCCTCGGCCTCGTCCACCCCGCTCCGGCGGGCGCACGTCCCGTCGAGCCCGACTCGACCCAGTCGGCCGGGGACCGGTCCGGCTCGACGGCCGAGCACCGGGCCGACCACCGTGCCGACCACCGGGCCGACCACGGTGCCGACCACGCGCTGGAGCCCGGTCCGGCCCTGCTCTCACCGGGCGACCAGGGCGACGAGGTGCGCGACCTGCAGGCCCGGCTCGCGCAGATCGACTGGTTCGACGCGGGGGTGACCGGCTACTACGGCGACGTGACCGAGGCGGCCGTGCGCGGCTTCCAGGGCAAGCGCGGCTTCCCGGTCACCGGCGAGGTCGACCAGCGCACCCTCGACCGGCTGCACCAGATGACCACGCAGCCGACCGCGGAGGAGCTCGCCGGCACGGTCTCGACCAACACGCCCGGCGCGCTCGACCCGCGCTGCCGGACCGGCCGGGTGCTCTGCGTCGACAAGACCAGCCGGACGCTGCGCTGGGTCGTCGACGGCAAGGTGCTGAAGACGGTCGACGTGCGGTTCGGCGCGACGTACACCCCGACCCGCGAGGGCGAGTTCCACGTCTACTTCAAGGACGCCGACCACGTCTCGCACCTCTACGGCAGCTCGATGCCCTATGCGATGTTCTTCTCCGGCGGCCAGGCCGTGCACTACTCCTCCGACTTCGCGACCGTCGGCTACAACGGCGCGTCGCACGGGTGCGTGAACGTCCGCGACCTCGCTGCGGTCAGGTGGCTCTACGGGCAGGTCCGCGTCGGCGACGCGGTCGTCGTCTACTGGTCCTAGGGCTCAGGACCTGTCGAGCGCGATCGACTCGTCGAGCGCCTGCACGGTCTGCTCGGCGGAGATCCCGCCGACGCCGTAGCCGTTGAACGCCCGGCCGTCGACCTCGGTCTGGCACTGGACCTGCACCGGCGCGCCCTTGGTCGGGTCGGGGGCCTTGCCGCCGTCGGCGGCCGGCTGCGCCGCGAACAGCTCCGAGCACGGCACCCCGTCCACCTGCCGGGTCCGGACCACGAAGCCCTGCGACTCGGTGATCTGCCGGGGGCTCGGCGGGCCGTTCTGCAGGAAGAGGCCGCCACCCGCGTCGGAGACGGTGATGCTGAACTGCACCTGGCCGTCCGGGCTGACGTACCGCGCGACGGCCGTGTCGGCCCCGAACACGTGGCTGAGCGTGCTCGCGCCGTACTTCTCGATCTCGTCGCCGACGGACTGGTTCACCTTGGCGATGCGCACCAGCCGGTTGCCCAGCAGCGACTCCGGCAGCACGTCGGCGACGGCCGGCCGGTCCGCGCTGGTCGACGTCGCGGCCGCCTCGTCGCCGGTCAGGTGCGGGAGGCCGACCGTGAACGCGACGACGCCGCCGAGGACGACGACGCCGCTGATGGTCCCGACGACGGACGAGCGCTTGATGGGCATTGCGCCATGATGCCGGGGGTCCCGGGCGGCGCGGAGGCCGGGTCCGAGTGCCAGACGGCGGTGGGTAGGCTCGTTCGGGTGACCACCGGTGCGCCCTCCAGCGATCCCGCGGGCGCAGCGGCACCCCTCGTGGCCCGGACGACCGAGGTCGCCGCCTCCACCGTCGAAGCGCTCGTCGACCTGCTGCCCGCTGCCGACCCGGTCGCCTGGCTCCGGCACGGCGACGGCATCGTCGGGTGGGGCCGCGCCGCCGAGGTCCGCACGGCCGGCGCCGGCCGGTTCGCCGAGGCCGACGCGCGGTGGACCGAGATGGTCGGCCACGCCGTCGTGCGCGACAAGGTCCGGCTCCCCGGCACCGGCCTGGTCTGCTTCGGCAGCTTCGCGTTCGCCGACGACCCGGGCGACTCGGTCCTGGTCGTCCCCGAGGTCGTCGTGGGCCGCCGCGAGGACCGCGCCTGGGTCACCACCATCACCTCCGGCGGGCTCGACCACACCGAGCACCGCCTGCTCGCGGCCGACCCGCCGCCCGAGCCCGTCGACCTGGTCGTCGCCGAGGGCGCGCTGAGCCCCGACGAGTGGGCCGCCGTCGTCGGCGACGCGGTGGCCCGGATCTCCGCGGGCGACCTCGAGAAGGTCGTCCTGGCCCGCGACCTGGTCGCCACCACGGGCGAGCCGCTCGACGTGCGCTGGCCGCTGCGCCGGCTCGCGTCGTCCTACCCCTCCTGCTGGACCTTCCACGTGGACGGCCTGTTCGGCGCCACGCCGGAGATGCTCGTACGCCGCGAGCGCGGCCTGGTCACGTCCCGGGTGCTCGCCGGAACCATCCGCCGCACCGGCGACGACCAGCACGACCTCGCGCTCGCCGCGACGCTCGCGCGGTCGTCGAAGGACCTCGAGGAGCACGAGTACGCCGTGCGGTCGGTGGCGGACGCGCTCGCCCCGCACTGCTCGTCGATGAACGTGCCCGAGTCGCCGTTCGTCCTCCACCTCCCCAACGTGATGCACCTGGCGACCGACGTCGCGGGCGTCGTGCACGACGCCGCGGCCGTCTCCTCCCTCGAGCTCGCCGCCGCGCTGCACCCCTCCGCCGCGGTCGGCGGCACCCCGACCGCCGAGGCCGTGGTGCTCATCGCGGAGATCGAGGGCATGGACCGCGGCCGCTACGCCGGCCCGGTCGGCTGGATGGACGCGACCGGCGACGGCGAGTGGGGCATCGCGCTCCGCTCGGCCGAGGTCGACGGTGCCACCGTGCGGCTGTTCGCCGGGTGCGGCATCGTCGCCGGCTCGGACCCGGCCGACGAGCTCGCCGAGGCGCGGGCGAAGTTCGTGCCGGTGCTCGACGCGCTCCGCTGAGCCCGCCGCACCCCTCCCGTCGCTGCCGAAGTTGCCCACCCCCTTGCCGGGGGTCCCTGCTCCGGTGGCAGTATGTGTGCGGCGCCACTAGTGATTCTGTTCACAAAGGCACGATCGGGGCGCCCGGGACGCCTCAGGGAGGACTGCGATGGAGCTCTACACGCCGGTGCTCGTCCTCGTCGCGCTGGCCACGCTGTTCGCGGTCGGCTCGGTCGCGATGAGCTCCCTGGTCGGGCCGAAGCGCTACAACCGCGCGAAGCTCGACTCCTACGAGTGCGGCATCGAGCCGACGCCGCACGCGATCGGCGGCCGCTTCCCGGTGAAGTACTACATCACCGCGATGCTCTTCATCGTCTTCGACATCGAGATCATCTTCCTCTACCCCTGGGCGGTCTACTTCGACTCCATGGGCGCCTTCGGGCTGGTCGAGATGGTGCTCTTCATCGCCACCGTGTTCGTCGCCTACGTCTACGTGTGGCGCCGCGGCGGGCTCGACTGGGACTGACCCGGAGGGACAACGAGAATGGGTCTGGAAGAGAAGCTGCCGAGCGGCGTACTCCTCACCACGGTCGAGGGGGTCGCCGGCTACATGCGCAAGGCGAGCTTCTGGCCCGCCACCTTCGGCCTCGCGTGCTGCGCCATCGAGATGATGACCAGCGGCGGACCGAAGTACGACCTCGCCCGCTACGGGATGGAGGTCTTCCGCGCCAGCCCGCGGCAGGCCGACCTGATGATCGTCGCCGGCCGGGTCAGCCAGAAGATGGCGCCGGTGCTGCGCCAGATCTACGACCAGATGGCCGAGCCCAAGTGGGTGCTCGCCATGGGAGTGTGCGCCAGCAGCGGCGGCATGTTCAACAACTACGCGATCGTGCAGGGCGTCGACCACGTCGTCCCCGTCGACATGTACCTCCCCGGCTGCCCGCCGCGCCCGGAGATGCTCATCGACGCGATCCTCAAGCTGCACGACAAGGTCCAGCACACCCCGCTCGGCGCCAACCGGGAGGCGCAGATCCGCGAGCTCGAGGCGGAGGGCCTGGTGGCGCTGCCCACCAGCGACGCGAAGGGTCTCATGCGATGACCGACGAGAAGGCCGACGAGAAGGCCGAGGGCCCGGCCGCCGCCGTCCAGCAGCCCGCGGTCGACCAGTCGCCCGAGAACATCTCGCACCCGCCGGCCGACCTCCACGAGGTCCGCCAGGTCGGGGAGCGCCACGGCATGTTCGGCGTCACGGGCACCGGCGACACCAGCGGGTACGGCGGCCTGGTCGCCCCGGTCGTGTTCCCCGTGGCCACCCAGCGGCCCTACGGCGGCTGGTTCGACGAGGTCGCCGACAGCCTCGACCCCCTGATCGAGCAGGTCGTCGTCCACCGCGGGGAGATCACCTTCCACGTCAGCCGGGACAACCTGGTCCAGGTGGCGAAGCTGCTGCGCGACGACCCGAAGCTCCGGTTCGAGCTGTGCTCCGGCGTGAGCGGCGTCCACTACCCCGACGACAGCGGCCGCGAGCTGCACGCGGTCTACCACTTCGCCTCGATGACCTACAACCGCCGGATCCGGGTCGAGGTCAGCGTGCCCGACGCCGACCCGCGGCTGCCCTCGATCGTCCCCGTCTACCCGGCCAACGACTGGCACGAGCGGGAGACCTTCGACATGTTCGGCCTGGTCTTCGAGGGCCACCCCGCGCTGACCCGCATCCTGATGCCGGACGACTGGCCGGGCCACCCGCAGCGCAAGGACTACCCGCTCGGCGGGATCCCCGTCGAGTACAAGGGCGGCACCATCCCGCCGCCCGACCAGCGGAGGAGCTACTCATGAGCACCACCGAGGACGTCTTCGCCGGCACCTCCGAGACCGGCGACGGCCGGGTCTTCACCGTGACCGGCCAGGACTGGGACGAGGTCGCCCAGGGGCTCGGCGGCGCCGACGCGCACGAGCGGATCGTCGTCAACATGGGCCCGCAGCACCCATCGACGCACGGCGTGCTCCGGCTGATCCTCGAGCTCGAGGGCGAGACGGTCACCGAGGCCCGGTGCGGGATCGGCTACCTGCACACCGGCATCGAGAAGAACATGGAGTACCGCTCCTGGGTCCAGGGCGTGACGTTCTGCACCCGCATGGACTACCTCTCGCCGTTCCACAACGAGCTCACCTACTGCCTCGGCGTCGAGCGGCTGCTCGACATCGAGGACCAGATCCCGGAGAAGGCCAGCGTGATGCGGGTCCTGCTCTCCGAGCTCAACCGGATCTCCTCCCACCTGGTCTGCATCGCCACCGGCGGCATGGAGATCGGCGCGCTGACCGTGATGACGATCGGCTTCCGCGAGCGGGAGCTGGTGCTCGACCTGTTCGAGCTGATCACCGGCCTGCGCATGAACCACGCGTTCATCCGGCCCGGCGGCGTCGCCCAGGACCTCCCGCCCGGCGCGCTCGACGAGATCCGCGGCTTCGTCGCGCTGATGAAGAAGCGGCTGCCCGAGTACGCCGCCCTGTGCAACGCCAACCCGATCTTCAAGGCCCGGCTCGAGGACGTCGGCGTGCTCGACCTCGAGGGCTGCCTGGCGCTCGGCCTCACCGGCCCGGTCCTGCGCAGCACCGGCTACCCGTGGGACCTGCGCAAGACCCAGCCCTACTGCGGCTACGAGACCTACGACTTCGACGTGCAGACCTGGGACACCGCGGACTCCTACGGCCGGTTCCGCGTCCGCCTCAACGAGATGTGGGAGTCGCTCAAGATCGTCGAGCAGGCCGCCGACCGCCTCGCGCGGCTCGAGGGCGAGCCGGTGATGGTCGCCGACAAGAAGGTCGCGTGGCCCAGCCAGCTCTCCATCGGCAGCGACGGCATGGGCAACAGCCTCGACCACATCCGCCACATCATGGGCGAGTCGATGGAGGCCCTGATCCACCACTTCAAGCTGGTGACCGAGGGCTTCCGCGTCCCCGCCGGCCAGGCCTACGTGCCCATCGAGTCGCCCCGCGGCGAGCTCGGCGCGCACGTCGTCTCCGACGGTGGCACCCGTCCGTTCCGCGCGCACTTCCGCGACCCGTCGTTCAACAACCTGCAGGCCATGGGCGTGATGAGCGAGGGCAGCATGATCGCCGACGTGATCGTCGCGATCGCCAGCATCGACCCGGTGATGGGAGGCGTCGACAGGTGACTCTCGACGACAAGACCCTCGGCGAGCTCCGCGACATCGCGGGCCGCTACCCCGAGAAGCGCTCCGGCCTGCTGCCGATGCTGCACCTGGTGCAGTCCGTCGAGGGCCGGGTGACACCGGAGGGCATCGAGGCCTGCGCCGAGATCCTCGAGCTCAGCCCGGCGGACGTGAACGGCGTCGCGACGTTCTACACGATGTACAAGCGGCATGCGGTCGGCGACTTCCACGTCGGCGTCTGCACCAACACGCTGTGCGCGGTGATGGGGGGCGACGCGATCTTCGCGAAGCTCAAGGACCACCTCGGCGTCGGCAACGACGAGGTCGCCGAGAAGCGCGAGGGCGACCAGCACTCCGTCAGCCTCGAGCACGTCGAGTGCAACGCGGCCTGCGACTACGCGCCGGTCGTGATGGTCAACTGGGAGTTCATGGACAACCAGACCCCCGACGGTGCGGTCCAGATGGTCGAGGCGCTCCGCACCGGCCAGGAGGTCAGCTCCACCCGCGGTCCGCGGCTCTGCACCTGGCGGGAGGCCGAGCGGGTGCTCGCCGGCTACCCCGACGGCCGCGTCGACGAGGGCCCCGGGGCGGGCTCGGCGTCGCTCGTCGGCCTGGAGATCGCGCGCGAGCGCGGCTGGACCGCTCCCGAGGGAGCGGGGTCGCCGGCCGCCGTCACCGCCGGCACCAGCAAGGGGGAGGCGGTCGCCACCGCCGACACCCAGCAGGCCGGGTCCGAGACCGTCGAGGAGACCTCCGGGTCCGGCGAGTCCGGCGCCGAGAAGAAGGAGGCCCAGTGACAGGCACATTGACCCCGGTCCTCACCGACATGTGGGACGTGGACCGGTCGTGGACGCGCTCGGCGTACGAGGGCAAGGGCGGGTACGCCGCGCTCGACAAGGCCTTCTCGATGAGCCCCGACGACGTGATCGCCGCGGTGAAGGACTCCGGCCTGCGCGGTCGCGGCGGTGCGGGCTTCCCGACCGGCATGAAGTGGTCCTTCATCCCGCAGGACAACCCCAAGCCGAAGTACCTCGTGGTCAACGCCGACGAGTCCGAGCCCGGGACCTGCAAGGACATCCCGCTGATGATGGGCAACCCGCACGTGCTCGTCGAGGGCGTGATCATCAGCTCCTACGCGATCCGCGCCAACAAGGCGTTCATCTACATCCGCGGCGAGGTGCTGCACGTCGTCCGCCGGGTCCAGGCGGCCGTCGAGGAGGCATACGCGGCCGGCCACCTCGGCAAGGACATCCACGGCTCGGGCTTCGACCTCGACGTGGTCGTCCACGCCGGTGCCGGCGCCTACATCTGCGGTGAGGAGACCGCTCTGCTCGAGGGGCTCGAGGGCCGGCGCGGGCAGCCGCGGCTGCGCCCGCCGTTCCCGGCCGTCGCGGGCCTCTACGCCAGCCCGACCGTGATCAACAACGTCGAGTCGATCGCCAGCGTCCCGAGCCTCGTCGCCAACGGCGCGGAGTGGTTCGCGTCGATGGGCACCGAGAAGTCCAAGGGCTTCGGGATCTTCTCGCTGTCCGGCCACGTGGAGAAGCCGGGCCAGTACGAGGCGCCGCTCGGCATCACGCTGCGGGAGCTGCTCGACCTCGCCGGCGGCGTCCGCGCGGGCCACGACCTCAAGTTCTGGACGCCGGGCGGCTCGAGCACCCCGCTGCTCACCGCCGAGCACCTCGACGTGCCGCTCGACTTCGAGTCGGTCGGAGCTGCGGGGTCGATGCTGGGCACCCGGGCCCTGCAGATCTTCGACGAGACCGTGTGCGTGGTGCGCGCGGTGCTGCGGTGGACCGAGTTCTACAAGCACGAGTCCTGCGGCAAGTGCACCCCGTGCCGCGAGGGCACCTGGTGGCTGGTGCAGACGCTGACCCGGCTCGAGCAGGGCCAGGGCAGCGAGGGTGACCTCGACCTGCTGCTGGACCAGTGCGACAACATCCTCGGCCGCTCGTTCTGCGCGCTCGGCGACGGTGCGACGAGCCCGATCTCCAGCTCGATCAACTACTTCCGCGACGAGTACCTCGCGCACCTGACCCAGGGCGGGTGCCCGTTCGATCCCGCGCGGTCGACGGCCTGGGCCGGATCGGAGGTGACGGTGTGACCACCACCCCGGAGAAGGCCGCCGTCCAGGAGGACCTGGTCAACGTCACCATCGACGGCATCCAGGTCGCGGTGCCCAAGGACACCCTGGTGATCCGCGCGGCCGAGCAGGTCGGCGTGCAGATCCCGCGCTTCTGCGACCACCCGCTGCTCGCGCCGGTCGGCGCGTGCCGGCAGTGCCTGGTCGACGTACCCGACGCCGGCAACGGCCGCGGCTTCCCCAAGCCGCAGGCCTCCTGCACGCTCCCGGTCGCCGAGGGCATGGTCGTCAACACCCAGGTCACCAGCCCCGTCGCCGACAAGGCGCAGCAGGGCATCATGGAGTTCCTGCTCGTCAACCACCCCCTGGACTGTCCGATCTGCGACAAGGGCGGCGAGTGCCCGCTGCAGAACCAGGCGATGTCCAACGGTCGCGGCGAGTCGCGGTTCTCCGGGGACGACAACCCGACGCCCGGTGCGATGGGCGTGAAGCGGACCTTCCCGAAGCCGATCAACCTCTCGCCCAACGTGCTGCTCGACCGCGAGCGGTGCATCGTCTGCCAGCGCTGCACCCGGTTCGCCGAGGAGATCGCCGGTGACCCGTTCATCGCGCTCGTGGAGCGCGGCGCGGACCAGCAGATCGGCATCGCCGAGGACGCTCCGTTCCTGTCCTACTTCTCGGGCAACGTCATCCAGATCTGCCCGGTCGGCGCGCTGACCTCGGAGGAGTACCGCTTCCGGTCCCGCCCCTTCGATCTCGTCTCCGCTCCGGGCGTCGCCGAGCACGACGCGTGCGGCTCGGCGATCCGGGTCGACCACCGGCGCGGCAAGGTCATGCGCCGGCTCGCCGGCAACGACCCCGAGGTCAACGAGGAGTGGATCACCGACAAGGACCGCTACGGCTTCGCCTACGCCCACGGTGACGACCGCCTCGAGTACCCCCGCGTCCGCGACGAGGACGGCAGCCTGCGTCCCGCGTCCTGGCCGGAGGCGTTCGCCGTCGCCGCCCGCGGCCTCGCCGCGGCCAAGCAGGCCGGCGGCGTCGGCGTGCTGGCTGGCGGCCGGCTGATCGCCGAGGACGCCTACGCATACGCGAAGTTCGCGCGGGTCGCCCTCGGTACCAACGACGTCGACTTCCGCGCCCGCCCGCACTCGGCCGAGGAGGCCGCGTTCCTCGCGAGCACCGTCGTCCTCACCGCTCCGGGCAACGGCGGCGTGACCTACGCCGACCTCGAGACCGCCGCCAAGGTCGTGCTCGTCGGGCTCGAGCCCGAGGACGAGGCCGGTGCCCTGTGGCTGCGGCTGCACAAGTCGGTCCGGGCCGGCGGGACCCAGGTCGTCGCGATCGCACCCTTCACGACCCGAGGGCTGCGCAAGCTCGGCGGTCGTCTGGTCCCGACCGCTCCCGGCGACGAGCCGGACGCGATCCGGTCGCTGCTCGGCCACGCCGACTACGGCGTCGACAGCACCACCGTCGTCCTCGTCGGCGAGCGGCTGGCGACCGTGCCCGGCGCGCTGAGCGCGGCTGCGGAGCTCGCCGCGAAGTCCGGGGCCCGGCTCGCGTGGGTGCCGCGCCGGGCGGGCGACCGCGGTGCGGTCGAGACCGGCTGTCTGCCCAACCTGCTGCCCGGCGGCCGGCCGGTCGCCGACGCGGGCGCGCGCGTCGACGTCGCCACGGCGTGGGGCGTCGGCCACCTGCCCGAGGCCGAGGGCCGCGACGGCGACGCGATCGTCGCCGCACTCGCGGCCGGCGAGCTCGGCGGCCTGCTCGTCGCGGGCGTCGACCCGGCCGACACGGCCGACCCCGCCGCCACCCGCGCGGCGATCGCGGCCGCGGGCTTCGTGGTCGCGCTCGACCTGCGCGAGACCGAGGTGACCCGCGCGGCCGACGTCGTGTTCCCGGTCGCCCCCGTCACCGACAAGGCCGGCATGTTCGTGACCTGGGAGGGCCGCCCCCGGCCGTTCCCGCAGGCGCTCGCCAACCCCGCCTCGCTGCCCGACCTCCGCTCGCTCGCCGGCATCGCCGAGGAGATGGGCACCCCACTCGGGTTCCGCACCGTCGCCGAGGCCCGCGCGGAGATGGAGAGCCTCGGCCCCTGGGACGGTCAGCGCGCCGGTCTCGTGACGGTTGCTGCGCAACCTCCTCGACCAACGGAGGCCGGTGATCGAGGAGGTCGCGCTAGCGACCGTCACGAGATCCGGCTCTCCACCTGGAAGCAGTCGGTCGACAACGGCCGGATGCAGGACGGGGACAAGTACTTCCGGTCCACGGCGCGGCCGCCGGTCGCGCTGGTGGGCCGGGCGACGTACGACCAGCACGGTCCGACCGTGACGCTCACGGGCGACCGCGGCTCGGTGACCCTGCCGGCAGCCGTCGTCGAGGACATGGTCGACGGCGTGGTGTGGGTCCCGGGCAACTCGTTCGGCAACGGCGTCCTCGTCGACCTGGCCTCGCCGGGCTCGACCGTGACGATCACCGGAGGTGAGGCATGAACACCGGTCTCAGTGCGTTCGGCCACGACCCGTGGTGGATCGTCGGCATCAAGACGCTGCTGATCTTCCTTGTCCTGGTGCTGCTGACGCTGTTCAACATCTGGTGGGAGCGCCGGGTCGTGGCCCGGATGCAGCACCGGATCGGCCCCAACGTGCACGGCCCGTTCGGTCTCCTCCAGTCGCTGGCCGACGGGGTGAAGCTGGCCCTCAAGGAGGACCTGCTCCCGACCGGAGCCGACAAGGTGGTCTTCATCCTCGCGCCGGTCATCGCCGCGGTGCCGGCCTTCGTGACGTTCAGCGTGATCCCGTTCGGCCCCGAGGTCGGCTTCTTCGGGCACCGGACGCCGCTGCAGCTGACCGACATGCCGGTGGCGGTGCTGTTCGTGATGGCGATCGCCTCGATCGGCATCTACGGCATCGTGCTGGCCGGCTGGTCGAGCGGGTCGACGTACTCCCTGCTCGGCGGGCTGCGCTCGAGCGCCCAGATGATCTCCTACGAGGTCGCGATGGGCCTCGCGCTGGTCTCGGTGTTCCTCTACGCGGGCTCGCTGTCGACCAGCGAGATCGTCGCGGCCCAGGACAAGCTCTGGTACGGCCTGATCCTGCTGCCGTCCTTCGTCATCTACACGATCGCGATGGTGGGTGAGACCAACCGCGCGCCGTTCGACCTGCCCGAGGCCGAGGGCGAGCTCGTGGGCGGCTTCCACACCGAGTACTCCTCGCTGAAGTTCGCCCTGTTCTTCCTCGCCGAGTACATCAACATGGCCACGGTCTCCGCCCTCGCCACCACGCTCTTCCTGGGTGGCTGGCACGCGCCGTTCTGGATCGACCAGTTCTGGGAGGGCGCCAACAGCGGCTACTGGCCGGTGCTCTGGTTCTTCGGCAAGGTCCTGTTCTTCATCTTCGGCTTCATCTGGCTGCGCGGGACGCTGCCCCGGCTGCGCTACGACCAGTTCATGGCGTTCGGCTGGAAGCGGCTGATCCCGCTCGCTCTCGTCTGGACGGTCGCGGTCGCGTTCATGCGCCTCGCCCGCAACGACGGCTGGCTCGACCAGGACCACCTCCAGCAGCCGCGGACGCTGGCGATCCTGGTCGGGATCTTCGTGGTGGTGCTCGCCGCGACGTTCCTGATCCCCGAGCGCAAGGAAGCCGACGCGGACGCCGAGCCCGCGCCGCGCACGGGCGGTTTCCCCGTCCCGCCGATGCCGGCGGGCGGGCCGGTCCGCGGCGCCGCGGCGCCGCTGGTCTTCGAGTCAGGTTTCGAGACGGTCGCCAGCGCGACCTCCTCAACCACCGCTACCTCACAAGGGGCTCAGGAGAGTTCGCATGGCTGAGAAGTCCACACCCTCGCTCAAGGAGCAGTTCTGGGACCCGGTCGCCGGCTTCGGCGTCACGTTCCGGACCATGTTCCGCAAGGTGGTGACCGAGCAGTACCCGAAGGAGAAGTTCCCCACCGCGCCCCGGTTCCACGGCCGCCACCAGCTCAACCGGTGGCCCGACGGCCTGGAGAAGTGCGTCGGCTGCGAGCTGTGCGCCTGGGCGTGTCCGGCCGATGCGATCTATGTCGAGGGCGCGGAGAACATCGACGACCTCGACGAGAACGGCCAGTCCCAGCGCTACAGCGCGGGGGAGCGGTACGGCCGCGTCTACCAGATCAACTACCTGCGCTGCATCCTCTGCGGGCTCTGCATCGAGGCGTGCCCGACCCGGGCGCTGACGATGACCAACGAGTACGAGCTCGCGGACGACAACCGCCGCGACCTCATCTACGAGAAGTCCGACCTGATCGCGCCGCTGCTGCCCGGCATGGAGCAGCCGCCGCACCCGCAGCTGCTCGGTGACGAGCAGGCCTACTACCGCGGCGACCTCGCGACCTCGTCGGTCGACGCGAGCGACCGGCCCGCGGCGTCGCGCGCGGCGCAGGAGCCCTCCGAGGAGGGCCGGGCATGATCGCGTTCTGGGTCCTGGCGCCGATCATGGTCGTCGCCGCGCTCGGCATCCTGTTCGTCCGGAAGGCGGTGCACGCGGCGCTGCTGCTGGCGGTCGTGATGATCAGCCTCGCTGTGCTGTACGCCGTGCTGGACGCACCGTTCCTGTTCGCCGTGCAGATCATCGTCTACACCGGCGCGATCCTGATGCTGTTCCTCTTCGTGCTGATGCTCGTCGGCGTCGACGCCTCCGACTCGCTCGTCGAGACCATCCGCGGCCAGCGGCTGCTCGCCTGGAGCGCCGGCATCGTCTTCGCGGTCGTCCTGTTGGTCGGGCTGACCCAGCTCACCCTCGGCAGCGCCGCCGGTCTCGACGCGGCGAACGAGGGCGGCAACGTCCAGGCGCTGGCCGACCTGCTGTTCTCGCGCTACGTGTTCGCGTTCGAGACCACGAGCGCCCTGCTGATCACCGCCGCCGTCGGCGCGATGGTGCTCGCCCACCGCGAGCGGCTCACGCCCAAGGAGACCCAGGCCGACATCGCCGCCCGCCGGGTCCGCGACTTCGGGGAGAAGGGCGCCCACCTCGGCCCCCTCCCGCCACCCGGCGTCTACGCGCGGCACAACGCCGTGGACACCCCGGCCCTGCTGCCGGACGGCAGCCCCGCCTCGGCGTCGGTCTCGCGGGTGCTCGCCGCCCGCGGCGACATCCGGTCCTCGGCGGCGCTCGCCGACGACGTGGAGGAGCTGACCGGCCAGCGCGTGAGCGAGATGCCGGAGACGGGTGGCAAGGACGCGGCCACCGCCACGAGCGAGGAGGACGTGCACTGATGGAGCCCTACATCGTCCTCAGCTCGATCCTGTTCACGATCGGCTCGGTCGGCGTACTCACGCGCCGCAACGCGATCGTCGTGTTCATGTGTGTCGAGCTGATGCTCAACGCCTGCAACCTCGCGTTCGTGGCGTTCGCCAAGCAGAACGGCAACCTCGACGGTCAGGTCGCGGCCTTCTTCGTGATGGTCGTCGCCGCCGCCGAGGTCGTGGTCGGGCTCGCCATCATCATGACCATCTTCCGGACCCGCCGCTCGGCCTCGGTCGACGACGCCAGCCTCCTGAAGTTCTGAGGGCCTCCTGATGACCGAACCCTTCTCCCTCGCTGCTCCGGTGCTCGCACCCGGCGCCGCCGACGGCGTGTTCAACCTGCTCTGGCTGGTGATCGCCCTGCCGGCCGCCGGTGCCGCGCTGCTCCTGCTGCTCGGCGACCGGCTGACCAAGCCGTTCGCGCACTGGCTCGGCGTCGCGACGATCACCGGGTCCTTCGTGCTCAGCGTGATCATGTTCGTGACCGCCTGGGGTCGCGACGAGGCCGACCGCCAGGTCGCCCAGCACCTCTGGGACTGGATCGACGCGGGCAGCCTGCACATCGGGATGGACCTGCTCTACGACCCGCTGTCCGCGCTGTTCCTGCTGCTGATCACCGGCGTGGGCGCGCTCATCCACCTCTACTCGGTGGGCTACATGGAGCACGACGACCGTCGGCCGCGGTTCTTCGCCTACCTCAACCTGTTCGTCGCGGCGATGCTGATGCTGGTGCTCGCGGAGAACTACGTTGCGATGTTCCTCGGCTGGGAGGGTGTCGGCCTGGCGTCCTACCTCCTCATCGGCTTCTGGCAGCACAAGCCGAGCGCGGCAGCGGCCGCGAAGAAGGCGTTCGTCGTCAACCGGGTCGGCGACGTGGGCATGTCGCTGGCGATCTTCCTGTTCATCACCACGTTCGGGTCGGTGAGCTTCACCGCGATCAGCGCCGCGGCACCGCAGGCGTCGGAGACGACCCTCAACTGGTTGGGCGTGCTGCTGCTCGTCGGCGCCTGCGCCAAGTCCGCGCAGGTGCCGCTGCAGTCGTGGCTCCTGGACGCGATGGAGGGCCCGACGCCCGTCTCGGCGCTGATCCACGCCGCGACCATGGTCACCGCGGGCGTCTACCTCGTCGTCCGGTCCAACTTCATCTTCGACCTCGCGCCGACGGCGCGCACCGTGGTGGTGATCGTCGCGACGGTGACGCTGCTGTGGGGCGCGATCATCGGTTGCGCCAAGGACGACATCAAGAAGGGCCTCGCCGGCTCCACGATGAGCCAGATCGGCTACATGATGCTCGGCGCCGGCCTCGGCCTGCCGGGCTACGCGTTTGCGATCTTCCACCTGCTGACCCACGGGTTCTTCAAGGCCAACATGTTCCTCGGCGCCGGCTCGGTGATGCACGCGATGGACGACGACGTCGACATGCGGCACTACGGCGCGCTGCAGAAGCTGCTGCCCGTCACCTTCCTGACGTTCGCGATGGGCTACCTCGCGATCATCGGGTTCCCGCTGTTCTCCGGGTTCTGGTCCAAGGACAAGATCATCGAGGTCGCCCTGACCGAGCGGCCGATCATCGGCATCTGCGCGCTGCTCGGCGCCGGCATCACCGGCTTCTACATGACCCGGATGATGTTCATGACCTTCTTCACCGGCAAGCGCTGGTCCGAGGGCGTGCACCCGCACGAGTCGCCCGCGGTGATGACGATCCCGCTGATCGTCCTCGCGGCGCTGTCGGTGCTCGGCGGCGTGATGCTGATGGGCGACTGGATCGTCGACTGGCTCACCCCGGTCATCGGCCAGGTGCCGGAGGAGGACCCGCCGCTGCCCGCGTTCGTGATCTCGTTGATCGCGGTGGTGGTCGTGGCGATCGGCGCGGGCCTGGCCTGGGTCTTCGTCGGCAGCAAGGAGGTCCCGCGGGAGGCGCCGCGCGACGTCTCGTTCGTCACCCGGGCCGCCCGTGCGGAGCTCTACGGCAACGAGATCAACGACTACCTGGTGGTGAACCCGAGCCTGCGGCTCACGTCGGGGCTGGTCGCCGCGGACTCCACCGTCGTCGACGGCGGGTTCAACGGCGGCGGCCTCGTGGTGAGCGGAGCCGCGCAGGGCCTGCGCCGGCTGCAGACCGGGTACGTCCGTTCCTACGCCCTGTCCCTGCTCGGCGGCGCGCTGCTGCTCGTCCTGACCCTGGTCGTGGTGAACGTCTGATGCTGCTCACACTCCTGCTGCTGCCGCTCGTCGGGGCGATCGCGGTCGCCGCGCTGCCCAAGGACCTCAGCCGGATGCTCGGGCTCGGGGTCGCGCTGGCGACCCTCGTCGTCGGTGCCGTGGTCGCCGTACGGTTCGATCCCGACAACGGCATGCAGTTCAACGAGGACTGGACCTGGATCAAGCAGTTCGGCGTCCACTTCGCGCTCGGCGTCGACGGCCTCGGGCTCCTGATGGTGCTGCTCACCGTGCTGCTGGTGCCGCTGGTGCTGGTCGCCGAGTGGTCCTCGCCGCAGACCGAGACGGCCCCGCGGGCGTTCGTCGCCTGGGCGCTCGCGCTGGAGGCGCTCTCGCTCGCCGTGTTCTGCGCGACCGACGTCTTCCTGTTCTACGTGGTCTTCGAGGCGACGCTGATCCCGGCGTACTTCCTGGTCGGCGGTTTCGGCCGCTACGGCCGCGGTGCGGCCGCGCTCAAGTTCCTCATGTACCAGCTCGCCGGCGGCCTGGTGCTGCTCGCGTCGGTCGTGGGCCTGTACGTCGTGTCCGCCTCGCAGGGCACGCCGTCGTACCTGCTCTCGGACCTGACCTCGCTCGACATCGGCACCGACGCCGGTCGCTGGCTGTTCCTGGGCTTCCTGTTCGCGTTCGTCGTCAAGGCGCCACTGTTCCCGCTGCACACCTGGCTCGCCGACACGACCGAGAAGGCGACGCCCGGCACCTCCGTGCTGCTGGTCTGCGTGCTTGACAAGATCGGCACCTTCGGGATGCTCCGGTTCTGCCTGGGCATCTTCCCGGAGGCCTCGCAGTGGGCGACGCCGCTGGTGATCACGCTCGCGCTGATCTCGATCGTCTACGGCGCCTTCCTCGCCATCGGCCAGGACGACATCCTGCGGCTGATCGGCCTGACCTCGCTCAGCCACTTCGGCCTGATCACGCTCGGCATCTTCGTGCTCACGCCGCAGGGCGGCTCCGGGGCCGTGCTGTACATGGTCAACCACGGGCTCGGCACCGCCGTCCTGTTCCTCGTCGCCGGCTACCTGGTCCAGCGGCGCGGCACGACGCTGATCAGCGAGATGGGCGGGATGGAGAAGGTCACGCCGGTCCTGGCCGGCCTGTTCCTCGTCGGCGGGCTCGCGACCCTCGGCCTGCCGGGCCTGAGCACGTTCGTGTCGGAGTTCCTGGTCCTCGCCTCGGCCTTCGACTACTCGTGGTGGGTCGGAGCGATCGCCGTGACGACCATCGTGCTCGCGGCGGTCTACGTGCTGTGGATGTACCAGCGCACGATGACCGGTGTCGGCCCGCACCCGGAGCCGGGTGCCCTGCAGGAGCACCAGACGACCACGCGGGACCTCGGTCTGCGCGAGGTCCTCGCGGTGGCGCCGATCGTGGCCGCCCTGGTGTTCTTCGGCTTCTACCCCAAGCCGCTGCTCGACGCCGCGAACCCGATGATCACGGGCCTTCTCTCGCACGTGGGGGCGCCCGACGACGGGCCCACCGTGCCCGCTGCCGCGACCGGGAGTGATGACTGATGCCGGACTTCTCCAAGCCGTCGATCGAGTACGCGCACCTGCTGCCGCTGCTCATCGTCTTCGGCGGGGCCTGCCTCGGCGTGCTGCTCGAGGCGTTCCTGCCGCGTGGTCGCCGGCACCTGCCGCAGGTGGTCCTCACCATGGCCACGGTGCTCGCCGCGCTCGGCTCGACCGTCTGGATCTGGCAGGACACGAACCTCAAGGACTACGGGGACGCGTCGGCGCGGGGCCTCGTCGGCGCCGAGGGCAGCGTGATCGTGGACGGTCCGACGATCTATCTCTGGGGCCTGATCCTGCTGTTCGCCCTCGCGGGCACCGCGCTGTTCTCGGAGCGGCGGCTCGAGGGCGGCGTCTCCGCGTTCGCGGGCCAGGCCGCGGCCCTGCCCGGGTCCGAGGCCGAGCGCGAGGCGTCGACCCGCGGTCTCGACCACACCGAGGTCTACCCGCTGCTGCTGTTCGCCGTGGGCGGCATGCTGCTGTTCCCCGCGTCGGGCGACCTGCTGACCCTGTTCGTCGCCCTCGAGGTGCTGTCGCTGCCGCTCTACCTGCTCTCCGGGCTCGCCCGTCGTCGCCGGCTGCTCAGCCAGGAGGCCGCGCTCAAGTACTTCCTGCTCGGGGCGTTCGCCTCCGGCTTCTTCCTGTACGGCGCCGCGCTCACCTACGGCTATGCGGGATCGATGTCGTTCGCCGGCATCAACGCGGCGGTCGTGGCCGGCAACGGCGACCGGACGCTGCTCCTCGCCGGCATCGCGCTGCTGTGCGTCGGCCTGCTCTTCAAGGTCGGTGCCGCGCCGTTCCAGGCGTGGACGCCCGACGTCTACCAGGGCGCCCCCACCGCGGTCACCGCGTTCATGGCCGCCGGCACCAAGATCGCCGCGTTCGGCGCTCTGGTCCGACTGCTCTACGTGGCGTTCGGCGCCGAGCGGTGGAGCTGGCAGCCGATGCTCTGGGTGGTCGCCATCGGCAGCATGGTGCTGGGCGCGGTGCTCGCCGTCGTGCAGACCGACGTCAAGCGGATGCTCGCCTACTCCTCGGTGGCCCACACCGGCTTCCTGCTGACCGGCGTGCTCGGCGTGCAGAGCGCGGGCGACCTCGCAGACGGCCAGTACTCCTCGCTGCAGGGCGTGCTGTTCTACCTGACGACCTACGGCTTCGCGATGATCGGTGCCTTCGCCCTCGTGACGCTCGTCCGCGACGCGGGCGGCGAGGCGACGGGCTACGAGCGCTGGGCCGGCCTCGGCAAGCGCGCGCCGTGGGTGGCGGGCGCGTTCGCCTTCTTCCTGCTCTCGATGGCGGGTATCCCGCTCACCGCCGGGTTCGTCGGCAAGTGGGCGGTCTTCACGTCGGCCATGTCGGCGGGTGCGTGGCCGGTGGTCCTGGTCGCGATCGGGTCGAGCATCGTCGCGGTCTTCTTCTACGTCCGCTACATCCGGCTGATGTTCTTCAGCGAGCCGGCCGCGGGCGAGGGCGCCACCGTCACCATGCCCTCGGTGATGACCACGGCGACGGTCGCCGTCTGCCTGCTCGTGACGGTCCTGCTGGGCGTCGTACCCGGCCCGGTTCTCGACCTCGTGACCCATGCGGGAGAATTCATCAGGTGACCACCCCCGCGCAGGCCTCGAGCGCCGCTGCCGACCTGGCGCTGCCGATCGTCGACGCCGCCCTGGCGGAGCGACTGCGCGTCCGCCTCGCCGACGTCGAGAGCGCGCTGTTCGGCCACGCCACCAGCCGCGCGCCGTTCGTGACCGAGGCCGCGCGGCACCTGCTCGCCGCGGGCGGCAAGCGGTTCCGGCCGCTGCTGGTGCTGCTCGCCGCGGAGGCGGGAGACCGCCCGGCCAACCCCGAGGTGCTCACCGCTGCGTGCGTCGTCGAGATCACCCACGTCGGATCGCTCTACCACGACGACGTCATGGACGAGGCTGCGCTGCGCCGCGGGGCCGACTCGGCCAACTCCCGCTGGGACAACCTGGTCGCGATCCTCACCGGCGACTTCCTGTTCGCGAAGTCCTCCGAGCTCACCGCGCAGCTCGGCCCGGAGGCGGTCCGCATCCAGGCGGAGACGTTCACCCGGCTGGTCGAGGGCCAGATCCTCGAGACCGTCACGCCCGGCCCCGACGACGACCCGCTGCAGCACTACCTCGAGGTCGTCGCGGGCAAGACCGGCTCGCTGATCGCCACCTCCGCCCACTACGGCGCGCTGTTCGGCGGCGCGGCGCCCGAGGTCGTCACCGCCCTGACGGAGTACGGCGAGCTGGTCGGCACCGCCTTCCAGCTCTCCGACGACATCCTCGACATCGCCTCCGAGTCCGAGGAGTCCGGCAAGACGCCGGGCACCGACCTGCGCGAGGGCGTGCCGACGCTGCCGGTGCTGATGGCGCGCTCCTCCACGGACCCCGCCGACGCGCGCCTGCTCGAGCTGCTCGACCCCGAGCGCTCCGACCTCACCGACGACGCCCTCCACGCCGAGGCGCTCGACCTGCTGCGCAAGCACCCCGCGCTCGAGGAGGCCCGCACGTACGTCGTCGCACGCGCCCAGGAGGCCAAGAAGCTCCTCGACGTGCTGCCGGCCGGCGCGGTCCGCTCCGCGCTCGAGGCGTTCGCCGACGTGGTCGCCACCCGCACCGCCTGAGCACCTTTATGTACGTACATCAACCTTGATGTACGTACATCAAGGTTGATGTACGTACATAAAGTCAGGCGGCGGAGGCCTCCGCGACCAGTGCGAGCTGACGGCGGTGCATGTGCAGCGCCTCGGCGGTGAAGATCGCCAGCGCCAGCCACACCAGGGCGAAGCCGATCCACCGCGTGGCCGGCATGTGCTCGCCGAGCACGGTGATGCCGAGGGCGAACTGGAGGATCGGCGCGAGGTACTGCAGCAGGCCGAGAGACGTCATCGAGATCCGGGTGGCGGCGCCGCCGAAGCAGAGCAGCGGGACGGCGGTCACGATGCCGGTCGACAGGAGCAGGGCCAGGTGGCCGGCTCCCTGGTCGGTGAAGTGGCCCTCGGGCCCGAGCCAGACGAGGTAGGCCAGCGCGAACGGCGCGAGCACGGCGGTCTCGAAGGTCAGGCTCTCGATGGCTCCGACGCCGGCAGACTTCTTCGCGAGGCCGTAGGTGCCGAACGAGAACGCCAGCACCAGCGCGATCCACGGGAGCCGTCCGTAGTTCCAGGTCAGCACGACCACGGCGACGAAGCCGATCCCCAGCGCGGCCCATTGCAGCGGCCGGAGCCGCTCGCCCAGGATCAGCACACCCATCAGCACGGTGACGAGCGGATTGATGAAGTAGCCCAGCGACGTCTCCACGACGTGCTCGCTGGTGACGCCGTAGATGTAGGTGCCCCAGTTGGACGTGATCGTCACGGCGGCGACCACCAGCAGCAGGGTCGTGCGCCGGTCCGCCAGGATCGCGCGGACGCCGTGGACCTTGCGAAGGGCGAGGACGAGCACGCCCATCGTCGCCGCCGACCAGACGATCCGGTGACCGAGGATCTCGACCGCGCCACTGGGCTCGAGCAGCGGGAAGTAGAGCGGGAACGCGCCCCACAGGACGTACGCCGCGACACCCAGCCCCAATCCGGTCCGGCTCGGCGTCGCGCTCACCAGCAGAGCCTACGGTCCGGCCGGGGCGACCGCGGCGAGACCCCGGCTTCTCCGAACCCGGTCCGACGGGTGAGAATGTTGCAGAGCTGAGCAGAGGAGAGTCATGCCGGTCGTTCGTGTCGCCGCGGTGGGGTCGGGCCTCGTCCTGCTCGCCGGGCTGCTCGGCGGGCACCCGGCCGCGAACCCCTCGGCCGGGCCGACGCGTGCGGACCACCAGGTCTCCATCGACGCCCGGATCGTCTCCGCCGGGGACCGGCTCTTCCTCACCGGCACCGTCGTCGGGAGCAAGGACCCCGTGGTGCTCTACCGCGCCGCGCACTGCGACCAGCTCGAGTCCGGTGAGGTCCGCTGCGACTTCCAGCGCGCCGGGACCGTCGACCTGGAGAAGGGCACCTACCGGGCCGAGCTCCAGGTCCCCAAGGCCACCGGTCTCCAGCACGCGCTGTTCTGGCAGGCGCGGGTCGCCGGCGCGGACACCGACGTCTGGCGCACCTACAGGCTGAAATGACGTCGGCGATCGTGGTCGGCAGCGGACCGAACGGACTGGCCGCCGCGATCCGCCTCGCCCAGGAGGGCCTCGACGTCACGGTGCTGGAGGCGCACGAGCGCCCCGGCGGCGGGACCCGTACGTCGGAGCGGACCCTCCCCGGGGTCCTGCACGACGACTGCGCGGCGTTCCACCCGACGGGGGTCGTGTCGCCGTACCTCTCGACGCTCGGGCTCGACCGGTTCGGGCTCGAGTGGCTGTGGCCCGAGCTCGACCTCGTCCACCCCCTCGACGACGGCCGGGGCGGCGTCCTGTCGCGGGACATGGCGCTCACGGTCGCGTCGCTGGGGCCGGACGGCGAGGCGTGGCGGCGGCTCTTCGGGCCGCTGACGCGCCGGTTCGACGGCCTCATCGAGGACATCTTCCGGCCCATCGTGCACGTGCCGGAGCACCCGCTCGCCCTGACCGGCTTCGGGATGCGGGCGCTGCTGCCCGCCACCTGGACGGCCCGCCGCTGGGACGACGAGCCCGCCAGGGCACTCTTCACCGGGGCCGCCTCCCACCTGTTCGGCCGGCTGGACACCCCGCTCAGCGCATCGGTGGGGCTGATGCTGATCGCGGCCGGTCACCGCGCCGGCTGGCCGGTGGCCAAGGGCGGGACCCAGGCCATCTCGGACGCGATGATCGGCCTGCTCACCGAGGTCGGCGGGAAGGTCCGGACCGGCGTCCCGGTCACCAGCCTGGACCAGCTCCACGACCTGGACGGCCGCGCGCCCGACGTCGTCCTGCTCGACACCGCGCCGGACGCCGTGGTGCGCATCCTCGGCGACCGGTTGCCGGGCCGCGTGCGGCGGGCCTACCGGCGGTTCCGCTACGGGCCGGCGGTCTTCAAGGTCGACCTCGCGATCGACGGAGACGTGCCCTGGACCAACGCCGACGCGCGCCGGGCCGGCACCCTGCACCTCGGCGGTACGTCGACGGAGATCGCGGCTGCGGAGGCCGCCGTGGTCCGCGGTGAGATGCCGGAGCGGCCGTTCGTGCTCGTCGGCCAGCAGTACCTCGCCGACCCGTCCCGGTCCTCGGCAGCCGCCAACCCGCTCTGGGCCTACGCCCACGTGCCGCACGGCTACGGCGGCGACGCCACCGAGCACGTCGTCCGGCAGATCGAGCGCTTCGCGCCCGGGTTCCGGGACCGGATCCTCGCCACGGCGACGCGCGGTCCGGCCGACCTGGAGGCCTACAACGCGAACTACGTGGGCGGGGACATCAGCGCCGGTGCCAACACGGCCCGGCAGATCGCGCTCCGGCCGCGCGCGACCCTCGCCCCCTACGCCACCGGCGTCGAGGGCGTCTACCTGTGCTCGTCGTCGACGCCGCCCGGCGGCGGCGTGCACGGCATGTGCGGCTTCAACGCCGCCGAGACGGCCCTGCGCAAGCTCTAGGAGAGCAGCGCGGCGACCTCGGGGGAGGAGTAGAACGGCTCGAGCCGCGCCCGCAGCAGTCGCTCCAGGTCGCCGGTCGCATCGAGGAGCCGCACGATCCGGGGCGCGACGCGGGAGACGTCCTCGCGGACGTCGTCGCGCTGCAGGTCGAGCGACTCGACCAACTCGGTGGCGGTGTAGCCGCCGAACCGGTCGAGGAACGCGTCGACGAGCACGGCGGCGAGCTCGGTGGCACGGTCGCTGGCGAGCGCGTCGGCCGCGATCTCGTGCACGGCGTCCGCGACCTCGGCGAGCTCCTCACGGCTGGTGTGCCGGCCGAGCCCGGTGATCGGCTCCGCGGCGGAGACGTCCCATGCCTGCAGGAGCGCCTCGCGGGTGGTCGGGTCCTGCATCGTCTCGACGATGATCCGGCCGAGCCGCCGGACGGCGTAGGCCCCGCTCTTGCCGACGGTGTCGCCGAGCAGCCCCTCGAACTGCCGGTCGGCCGCGCCGACCACCTTCGCCGCGGTGCTGGTCCCGAACGACATCAGCGTCCCGAGGCCGGGGACACGGTCGGTGACCGCTTTGTTGGCCTGGAGCACCTCGCCGACGATCCGGCCCATGAACCGGGTGGCGACCATGCCGACCAGCGGGCTGTCGGCGAACCGCGACACCGACCGCTCGACCGCCGGGCTCAGCTCCAGGAGGGCGTCGACGAGCGTGGCGACCCGGTCGCGGTCGATCACGTCGCCGAGCGGGTAGGGGTCCCTGGGTCCCTCGTGCACGACGTCGAGCACGAGCTCGACGATCCCGCTCACCGCCGCACTCCTCGGCGTGGTGGCGAGGACTCGTGCGACGACGTCCTTCACCACCTCGGCGTCGACCAGGTCGGCGACCTGGTGCTGACCGATCGCGTCGAGGAGCTCGTCGGCCACCTCGGACGCCGTCCGGTCGAGGTCCTCGCCGCGTAGTCGCTCGAGGTGGAACGCCACCTGGGCGTCGAGCAGCTGCTCCGCGAGGGGTCGCTTCGTCGGGGGCACGCGGGTGCTAGCCGACGTTCCAGGTGTCGCCGGCGCGGAGGAGAGCGGTGAGCCGGTCGTCGGGGGAGCCGGACACGCCTGCCTGGGCGTGCGCGACCTGGCCGCGCGCCAGGTCGTCGTACGTCGGCCGCTCGACCTGCCGGAAGATGCCGATCGGGATCGGACCGCCGTGGCCGAGGGGACCGGCGGTCTCGCCCAGCCGCGAGATGGCGAACTGGTCGCCGGGGTCGACGGCGGTGGGGTCGTGGGCCCACGTGCGACCGTTGACGGTGACCTCGACGCCGGGCTCCAGGCGCAGCAGGTGGTCGGCTGCTTCCGGTCCCTTGATCGCGTCGAACGCGCCGTCGTTGAAGATCGGGCAGTTCTGGTAGATCTCGACCAGCGAGGTGCCGCGGTGGGCCGCCGCGGCGGCGAGCACCGCGGTCAGGTGCTTGCGGTCGGAGTCGATGGTGCGGGCGACGAAGGTGCCCTCGGCGCCGAGCGCGAGCGAGATCGGGTTGAAGGGGTGGTCGACCGAGCCGACCGGCGTCGACTTGGTGATCTTGCCGACCTCGCTCGTGGGGGAGTACTGACCCTTGGTCAGGCCGTAGATCCGGTTGTTGAACAGCAGGATCGTCATGTTCACGTTACGGCGCAGCGCGTGGATCAGGTGGTTGCCGCCGATGGACAGCGCGTCGCCGTCGCCGGTCACCACCCACACCGAGAGGTCCTCGCGTGCGGTCGCGAGGCCGGTCGCGATCGACGGCGCGCGACCGTGGATCGAGTGCATGCCGAACGTGTCGAGGTAGTAGGGGAACCGGGAGGAGCAGCCGATGCCGGAGACGAAGACGATGTTCTCCCGGCGCAGGCCGAGGTCGGGCAGGAACGACTGCACGGCCTTGAGCACGGCGTAGTCGCCACAGCCGGGGCACCAGCGGACCTCCTGGTCGCTGGAGAACTCCTTCGCGGTCTGGGTCGTGCCCTCCTCGACGGCCGGGACCAGCTCGGTGCCGGAGCGGAGGGTCGGGAGGCCGAGGTCGGCGTTGGTCGAGGTGCTCATCGGGTCGGAGCCTCTTCGTGGTCGGAGGGAAGGTTGAGCCCGTGCTCGCCCAGGTCGACGTCGATGCCCTCGGCCTCGCCGACCAGGTTGCCGATCGCCTCGGCGAGCTCGGCGGCCTTGAGTGGCAGTCCACGGACGTGGTTGTAGCCGATCGCGTCGACCAGGTACTCCGCACGCAGCATCTTGGAGAGCTGCCCGAGGTTCATCTCGGGCACGAGGACCTTGTCGTAGGACCGCAGGATGTCGCCGAGGTCCTTGGGGAGCGGGTTGAGGTGGCGCAGGTGGGTGGTGGCGACCTTGTAGCCGGCGCGGCGGACGCGCCGGGCGGCGGCGCCGATCGGACCGTAGGTCGAGCCCCAGCCGATGACCAGCACCCTCGCCTCGCCGGAGGGGTCCTCGACCTGCAGCGGCGGCAGAGAGTCGGCGATCCGCTCGATCTTCGCCTGGCGGGTGCGGACCATCAGGTCGTGGTTGGCCGGGTCGTAGGAGATGTTGCCGTGTCCGTCGGCCTTCTCCAGTCCACCGATGCGGTGCTCCAGCCCGGCGGTCCCGGGCACCGCCCACGGGCGGGCGAGGGTCTCGGGGTCGCGCAGGTAGGGCCAGAACTCGTCCGGCTCGCTCGATCCCTCCGCCGCGCTCTTGGCGGAGACATGGTTGGGGGCGGTGGCGAACGCCGGGTCGATCGTCGGCAGGTCCTCGATCGAGGGGATCTGCCACGGCTCGGAGCCGTTGGCCAGGTAGCCGTCGGAGAGCAGCATCACCGGCGTGCGGTAGGTCACCGCGATCCGCGCGGCCTCGACCGCGGCGGCGAAGCAGTCGCCGGGCGACTGGGGCGCGACGATCGGCACCGGGGCCTCGCCGTTGCGGCCGTACATCGCCTGGAGCAGGTCGGCCTGCTCGGTCTTGGTCGGCAGGCCGGTCGACGGGCCGCCGCGCTGGACGTCGATCACGATGAGCGGGAGCTCGGTCATCACCGCCAGCCCGATCGCCTCGGACTTCAGCGCGATGCCCGGGCCGGAGGTGCTGGTGACGCCCAGCGCCCCGCCGAACGAGGCGCCGATGGCGGCGCCGATGCCGGCGATCTCGTCCTCGGCCTGGAAGGTGGTGATGCCGAACGCCTTGTGCTTGCTCAGCTCGTGGAGGATGTCGGAGGCCGGCGTGATCGGGTAGGTGCCCAGCATGATCGGCAGGCCGGAGCGTACGCCGGCCGCGACCAGCCCGTAGGCCAGCGCGAGGTTGCCGGTGATGTTGCGGTAGGTGCCGGAGGGCAGCACCGCGGGCTTCACCTCGTACTGCACCACGAACGTCTCGGTGGTCTCCCCGAAGTTCCAGCCCGCCTTGAACGCCGTGACGTTGGCGTCGCGGATCGCCGCTGCCTTCGCGAACTTCCGCTCGAGGAACGCCACGGTGGGCTCGGTCGGACGGCCGTACATCCAGGACAGCAGGCCGAGCGCGAACATGTTCTTCGCGCGACCGGCGTCCTTGCGGCTGAGGCCGAACTCCTTGACCGCCTCGACGGTCATGCCGGTCAGGTCGAGCGCGTGCACCTGGAACTCGGCGAGCGCGGAGCCCGCCTCGCCGAGCGCGTCCAGGGGGTTGGCGTCGTAGCCGGCCTTGTCGAGGTTGCGCTTGGTGAAGTCGTGGGTGTCGACGATGATCGTCGCGCCCTTGGGCAGCTCGGCCAGGTTGGCGCGCAGCGCCGCCGGGTTCATCGCGACGAGCACGTCCGGCCGGTCGCCGGCGGTCAGGATGTCGTGGTCGGCGAAGTGGATCTGGAAGGACGACACCCCGGGGAGGGTGCCCTGGGGTGCACGGATCTCGGCGGGGAAGTTCGGCAGGGTCACCAGGTCGTTGCCGAAGACCGCCGACTCCTGGGTGAACCGGTCGCCGGTCAGCTGCATCCCGTCACCGGAGTCACCGGCGAACCGGATGATCACACGGTCGAGCTGCTTGACCTCTTTGGTCTGACTCACTTCGTCACTCTCTTCGTCGCCGGCGCCGCCACCGCCCAATACTAGAACGTGTTCCACTTCGACGGAGCGTGTTCTCCGCCTCACGGCGCAGGGCCCCCACGATAGTTCGCGACCGCGCGGCACTCACGCTCGTCTCCGCTCCTGAGCATGCCGTCCGCGGTGATGTCGGTCACCCGACCCGCCGAACTTCGTCAACTTGCTTCTTCAATCCAGTAAAGACTAGTAATCTACCCGAGATTAGTCAGTGGGTGCCGCTTGAGGTTGCCCCGAACAAGGAGCTAGGGATGAAGAAGACGATCAAGGCTGCGGTCGTAGGTCTGACCGGGGTGCTGGCCTTGACCGCCTGCACATCGGCAGGTGGCGCCAGCAGCGACAGCGCCTCGACCATCAACGTGGTCGGGTTCTCGGTGCTGGAGACGGCCAACAAGGCGGAGTTCTCGGCCTTCCAGGACACCGACCCGGGCAAGGACGTCGAGTTCGCGCCGTCGTACGGCGCCTCGGGCGACCAGAGCCGCGCCGTCGAGGCCGGTGCGGACGCGGACGTCGTCCACTTCTCGCTCGAGACCGACATGACCCGACTGGTCGACGACGACCTCGTCGCCGACGACTGGAACTCCGGCCCGACCAAGGGCATCGCGACCTCCTCGGTGATCGCGTTCGTGGTGCGGAGCGGCAACCCCAAGAACATCACCTCGTGGGACGACCTGGTGAAGCCAGGCGTCACCGTCGTCGCGGCGAACCCCGGCTCCTCCGGCGCGGCGCGCTGGTCGATGCTCGGCGCGTGGGCACACGTCGTCGGTGCCGGCGGCAGCGAGGACGACGCCAAGCACTTCGTCTCCAAGCTCCTCTCCAACACGCCCGTGCTCCCGGCCAGCGGCCGCGACGCGACGTCGGCGTTCCTCGAGGGTGACCAGGACGTGCTGATCACCTACGAGAACGAGGCGATCCTCGCCAAGCAGAGCGGCTCGGACATCGACTACGTCCTGCCGGACGACAACCTGCTGATCGAGAACCCGGCGGCGGTCACCAAGGACGCGCCGCAGGCGGCGTCGGACTTCCTCGACTTCATGGAGAGCGCGCCGGGCCAGGAGATCTACGCCAAGTACGGCTTCCGTCCGGTCGAGGGCATCGACGGCGTGACCGTCCCCGAGGTGGAGGGCGCCAACGACCCGAGCGACCCGTTCCCGGCGCCGCAGACGCTCTACACCATCGAGAAGGACTTCGGCGGCTGGTCGAAGGCCGCCGACGAGTTCTTCGCCGACGGCGAGGACGGCGAGCCGCTCGGCATCATCACCGACCTGATCGCCAAGTCCGGCTCGGACGCCCAGGAAGACTGAGCGTGACGGCATCCGCCCTCGATGCCCCGGCCCGTCCTGCGCTTCGGCGCAGGGCGGGCCGCGGCACGACCCTGACCCCCGGCTCCTCGCTGGCGCTCGGCATCGCGATCGTCTGGTTCAGCCTCCTCGTGCTGATCCCGCTGTCCGCGGTCGTCGTCAGTGCGAGCGACCGGGGTTGGTCGGGTTACGTGCACACGCTCACGAACCCGCAGACCATGGCTGCCGTCCGGCTCACCGTCGGCCAGTCCCTCCTCGTGACCCTGGTGAACGTCGTGATGGGCACGCTCATCGCCTGGGTCCTGGTCCGCGACCGGTTCTTCGGCAAGCGGGTGCTGGACGTCGTCATCGACATCCCGTTCGCCCTGCCGACGATCGTCGCCGGCCTGGTCCTGCTCGGCCTGTACGGCGACCACAGCCCCATCGGCCTGCACTGGGCCTACACCCGCAACGCGGTCACGCTCGCCCTCGCGTTCGTGACGCTCCCGTTCGTGGTCCGGACGGTGCAGCCCGTGCTCGAGGAGCTCGACCACGACGTCGAGGAGGCCGCCGCGTCGCTCGGCGCGAACCGCCTGACCGTCTTCCGCCGGGTGATCCTGCCCAGCCTGACGCCGGCGATCGCCGCAGGTGCGGCGCTGTCGTTCGCCCGGGCGATCGCGGAGTACGGCTCGCTGGTGCTCCTCAGCGGCAACAAGCCGTTCCACACCGAGGTCGTGTCGGTCCGGGTGCTCACCCACATCGAGAACGGCAGCCCCGCGTCCGCGGCGGCCGTCGCGAGCCTGATGCTGATCGTCGCCCTGGTCGTGATCGTGGCGCTCGACATCCTCCAGAGGCGGGTGAGCTCGCGTGCTTGAGACACCTACCTGGCTGAAGTGGCTGCTGCGACTGGTGGCCGTCGGCTACGTCTTCTTCCTGGTCGGCTGGCCGGTCGAGACGATCGTGAAGTCCGCGTTCGCGGACGGTCCCGGTGTCGTGCTCGACCAGTTCTCGGACCCCGAGGTCGTCCACGCGCTCGTGCTGACCGGCCAGATCGCGGTCCAGGCGGTGCTGATCAACCTGGTGTTCGGGGTGACGATCTCGCTGCTGCTGGTCCGCTACGAGTTCCCCGGCAAGCGGGTGCTGTCGGCGTTGATCGACCTTCCGATGTCGGTCTCGCCGGTCGTCGTCGGTCTGTCCCTGCTGCTCGTCTACAACGGCCGGACCGGCTGGTTCGGGCCGACCCTGGAGAGCTGGGGCCTGAAGATCATCTTCAGCGGCACCGGCATGATCATGGCCACCTGCTTCGTGGCGCTCCCTCTCGTCATCCGCGAGGTCGTGCCGGTCCTCGCCGAGGTCGGGGACGAGCAGGAGCAGGCGGCCCGCAGCCTCGGCGCGAACTTCCGGCAGACGTTCTGGCGGATCACCCTCCCGAGCATCAAGTGGGCGGTCGTCTACGGCGTCGTGCTGAGCCTCGCGCGCAGCCTCGGCGAGTTCGGCGCGGTGAAGGTCGTGTCCGGCAACGTCATCAACCAGACCCAGACGGCGACCCTGCTGGTCGAGTCGCGCTACGAGAGCTTCGACCAGCCCGCGGCGTACTCGATCGCGTTCGTGCTGGCCTTCGTCAGCGTGCTCTGCATCGTCGTCGTCTCTCTCCTCCGACCGAAAGCGAGTCACTCATGAGCATCGAAGTCACCGGTGTCACCAAGAAGTACGGCGACTTCGTCGCGCTCGACGACGTCAACGTCTCCCTGCCGACCGGACAGCTGACCGCCCTGCTCGGGCCGTCCGGCGGCGGGAAGTCCACCCTGCTGCGGATCATCGCGGGCCTCGAGACCGCCGACTCGGGGTCGGTGGCCATCGAGGGCACCGACGCGACGAAGCTGCCCCCGCAGAAGCGGAACGTCGGATTCGTGTTCCAGCACTACGCCGTGTTCAAGCACATGACGGTCGCGAAGAACGTCGCGTTCGGTCTCGAGATCCGCAGGACCCCCAAGCCGGAGGTCCGGCGCAAGGTCGAGGAGCTGCTCGACCTGGTGCACCTCTCGCAGTTCGGCCACCGGCTTCCGTCGCAGCTGTCCGGCGGGCAGCGGCAGCGGATGGCGCTCGCCCGGGCGCTGGCGGTGGAGCCGAGCGTGCTCCTGCTCGACGAGCCGTTCGGCGCGCTCGACGCCAAGGTCCGCAAGGAGCTCCGCGACTGGCTGCGCCGGCTCCACGACGAGGTGCACGTGACCACCGTCTTCGTGACCCACGACCAGGAGGAGGCCATGGAGGTCTCCGACGAGATCGTCGTCATCAACGAGGGCCGGGTCGAGCAGGTCGGCACGCCCGACCAGCTCTACGACGAGCCGGCGAACGACTTCGTCATGGGCTTCCTCGGCGACGTCACCCGGCTCGGCCCGATCCAGCTCCGGCCGCACGACATCGAGGTCGCGGTCACGCCGGTCCACGCCGGCGCGCTGCCCGGTGTGGTCACCCGGATGCTGCGGGTCGGGTTCGAGGTGCGGCTGACCGTCGAGCCGGACCGGTCCGCCCAGGGCTGGAGCCAGCTGGGCGACGAGGTCCACGCGACCACGGGCCCGGAGCCGGTGTCGGTGGTGCTCACGCGGACCCACGCCCGGTCGCTCGGCATCGACACGGGCTCGCGGGTCTGGCTGACCCCCGCCGCCGGCGCCACCACCGTCCCCTCGATGGTGGCCGCCGCCGTCTGACTCGTCGAATCGACCCGCCGGCTGTCGAACCAACCTCGAGAGGCTGTCGATTCGACCTCCGGCGGGTCGTAGAGGAGGCTCCGACGTCCTAGCGTGCGCGGACTAGCGGATCCGCGTGGCGCGCGACGCCGTGACCTGAGCGTTCCGATAGCCCTCGGGTGCGACGACGTCGATGCGGACCGAGGCCTTCTTGCCTCGGTAGGCCACGACCAGCTTGAGGGTCCGGCCGGCGCCGGCGGATCCCTTGACCCGCTCGCCGTCCAGGAACCATCGGTAGCCATAGCGCTCCGGGGTCGGGCTCCAAGCGCCGGGCCGCGCGGTCAGGGTCCGGCCGACCCGCAGCTTGCCGCCGATCGAGGCGGCGGTCTGCTGCTCCAAGGGCAGGTCGGTCGCACCGGGCAGGCGGGAAGCGTCGGTGAGGCCCATGCCCTGGCAGGTGCTCTCCGAGGTGAGGCGGTAGTCGTGGGCCGCGGCGTCGACGAAGGTCGGAGGCTGGTTCTCGGTCACGTCGTCGAGGACGAGATTGCCGGTGCCCCCGGCGTCGAAGAGGTGCCCGGGGCGCAGGGTGTTGGACAGGCAGGAGTGCACGATCTCGTTGCCGGCGCCGTCGTTGTCTGCCCCCGGGAAGTTGCCCACGACATCGTTGCTGTCGCTCGGGTTGGGGTCGGTCGGGTCGTCGAAGTCGAGGCGCGCGTCGGCGATGAGGCTGTTCCGGATCTGGTTGCCCTCCGAGCGCTCGGCAGCTGAGCTGGAGCCGACGTTGAGGTTGGACCCGTTGGCGTAGAGCACGATGTGGTCGATCAGGGCGTCGTCGACGTCGGGGTAGAGCTGGAGCCCGCGGGCGTCGTTGTGGTCGAGGACCGAGTTGTAGACGACCGCACCCCAGAGGTCGTCCGGAGTGCCCGTGTCGGGTCCGTCGGCGACGTACTGCAGGTAAGCACCGTGGGCACCGCCGACATCCTGCGGATCGTTGGTGTGGGTGGTGCCGCAGTCGTGGATCCGGCTGTCGATGAGCACGAAGTCGTGAGCGACCTGACCGTCGCCCGCACCGACGCCGAGACAGATGTTGCGCGTCCACGAGATGTCGACGCCGTCGAGCATGACGCGGTCGCCGTTGACTTGAAGCAGGTTGCCGCCACCGGCGTCCGGAGAGCCGCGGAGGTTGATGTCCTTGAGGATCAGGTCGCTCTGGTCACCTCCCACCAGGAACTTCGTGGGCGCCAGCACCGTGGCCCGGGCGCCGAGCGTCTCCGGGCGGATGATCTTGGGTGCACCCGCGGAGCCGCCGCTCATGATGCCGCTGCCTCCCTCCGGTGTGACGATCTTCTTCTCGTCGGCGAGGCAGCCCGTCTCTCCCGGCAGGAGCACGGCCGTCAGCGCGTGGAGGCTCAGCACGGGTCTCGCTCGCGTGCCGGGGTTGTCGTCGCTGCCGCCGGGCGCGGCGTAACGCCTGCACGGCTGGATGGGCACCTCGGGAGCGGCCGCCGGTCGCACGTAGTCGTCGGTGGTCGGCGGACCTGCGGTCAGCGCGAGCCCCACCACGTCCTTGATCCCGGCGCTGCTGGGCGAGTGGTAGGCGTGCAGGGCGTACTGGGCGGTGGTCCCCTCGATCGTGTCCGGCTTGGCCGTGACCGTCAGTAGAAGGGTGCGCGAGTCTCCGACGGGTACGTCGGGCAGGACGAACCAGCCGTCGTCGTGCACCTGAGAGGTGACATCGGCACCCGCGTAGTGCCAGGTGTAGTCGAAGGCCGTGTCGCTTCCCGCGCGGGCGTCGGCAAGCCCGAAGGTGTCGGTGGCGGCACCGGCGTTGGTGACACGAACGTCGAAGTCGCGGCTCGATCCGGCCGGGACGGTCGCGGTCACGGTCTGGCCGGCGCCGTAGGTGCCAGCCCCGACGAATTCACCGCCGACGGGGCGGATCGCGGCGTCCGGCTGGAAGGTCGTAGTGGGGGCGTCGGAGGAGGTGATGGTGGTGTTCGCGGTAGTCAGCGCCTGGGGCTGGTAGTCGTAGCGGCACGCCGACGCGCAGCTGCCGCTCGCCTGCAGGGCATAGGACCCCTCCGGCACGGTGACGCTCACCGGCCGCCAGGTGGGCCCGATGGTGGTCGTCGTCGGGCGCCCCGGTCCCGGCGGGTTCCAGGCGAGGTCGAGAGGCTCGGTCGCGCGCGGGACGGGGAGCCCGACGATGTCGGTTGCCGCCACGTACAGCGAGGCGGCCTGGTCTGCGACGACGGCCACCTGGGTCTGGTGGGTGCCACCAGCGGTCGCTGAGACCGCGATCCCGGCCGGCCAGTTCAGGGGGGTGGGCGCCCCGGAGTCCGTGGCGAGGTGCCAGCGACCCAGCGGCCCGTGCCACTCCACGGAGCTCTCGGGCAGGGCGGCCACAGCAGGGTCGTAGCGGTAGGTCACCTGGCGGGTCCCGAGGACGCCGCCGCCGGGAGCCGTGCTGGTGAGCGTGAAGGTGCCGGCCACCGGGCTGTGCGGGGCGGCGACGAACGCTGGGCGATCGATGGTCATCAACGGGCCGAAAGTGCCATCGGGCCAGAGCCTGAAGTAGCTCCAAGCGTTGGCCCCGTCGTGGTCGAACCTCAGGCGCGCCACCACCGGGCCACCGACGCTGGTCGCGAGGGGAATGCCGCCGGCTGCGTCGTACTCGACCGGTGCCCCGTTGCTGCTGCCGTGGGACGTGCGCTCGCTCTGCGGGACGACGTAGGTCTGGTCGCCGACGGTGATTCCGCTGAAGAGCAGGGACGTCGCGTTCTCGGTGACGGCGGCATTGGCCTGCCGGTCCTCCAGCCACGTCTTGTAGTTGTCGGTCGCCGGGTCGACGAAGCCGAGAACGACGGCCGCGGACGCTGGTTGCGCGCCCACGGCGGTGAGCGTCGTCGTGGCCGCGACGGCGAGCACGGCCAGGAGTCGCAGGACGCGGCCCAGCGGGAGGGAGCTGACCGGAACATTCACGACGCACCTCGCGGCGGCAGTCAGGCGGACTACACAGGTCACTGCAGAGTAGGAAGTCTCGACGTCAGCCGTGGGGAAAGCGAACAAACTCCCTGAAGTGAGGCCGCTCGCCGGCTCTCGCCCGCCCCTTCGATTCGACGTCGACAGACCTTCGATTCAACGGCGACAGACCTTCGATTCGACCTCAGCCGAGGTCGAGGGCGTTCCGCAGGCCGGCGCGGTAGAGCTGGCGGTCGACCTGCTTGAGCGGCTCGAACTCGGGCGGGTCGTAGAGCTTGTACTTCGTCGCGGGCGTGGCCTTCGAGCCCGACTCGGCCAGGATCGTGTTGACCGCCTCGCGGGCGGACTCGTTCGCGCCCTCCATGGTCGCGAGGTCGATGTCGGTCTGCACGTAGTCGCCGCTGAGCACCAGGTTGGGCAGCTTGGTCCGGGCGGTCGGTCGGTTGCGCCAGGAGCCGACGGTGTTGACCAGCAGCGGGGTGGCGTTGGAGTTGCGCCGACGGCGCGGGTGCCACTGGACGCCCGGGTCGAGGAACCACGAGTGCACGATGCCGTCGGGCAGCTGGTCGCCGGCCGTGTGGTGGGTCCGGACCTGGTGCAGCACCTCGCGGGCGATCTCGGGCCGGGTGCACTCCTTGGCCGGCTTCTTCACCAGCAGGCCGGGAGCGTCCCAGTTGGAGACGTCGACGGACAGGATGTCGGCCACCTCGCCGTCGCCGTAGTCCGCCGGGATGTCCCGCCCCGACCAGAACTGCCCCTGGGTCAGACCGGTCAGTGCCCACGGCGAGTCCAGGAACGAGATGTGGCCGCGCGTGATGTCGGGCGACTCCCGCAGGAAGTACTGGATGCCGACCATCCAGTCGACGAACAGCTCGTCGATCTTCCGCAGGTGCGGGTCGTGGCGGTACACGGCGTCGGTCAGGGTCTCCCGCGCGCGTTCGGCGGGCATCGCGCTGACGAACCAGTCCGCCTCCACGCGCGTACGCCGACCTGCCGCGTCGCGCAGCCACGCCCCGGTGACGCGGCCTCCCGCGACGTCGTACCGCACCAGCCGCTGGCCGCTGACGAACCGGACGCCCAGCCCGCGCAGGTAGCGCAGCCACGGGTCGATCCACGCCTCGTTGGTCGGGAGGTCGAGCACCCGGTCGAGGGTCCCGTCGTTGCCCCGGCCCATCGCCGTGTAGACGAATGCCTCGCCCATGTTGCCGATCGTGCGGGTGCTGGCGATCTTCTCCTTGGCCGCGACGAGGCTGCGGGTCAGCCCGGCCGCGAGCACCCGCTGGTAGGCCTCGGAGTGCTGGCCGGCCTTGATGAAGTCCCACCAGCTGACGTCGTCCCACTCGCCGTCGCGGCGCTCGTCGCAGCTGGTGAGGAACACCAGCAGGCGCTCGACGAAGTAGGCGAGCTCCTGGGGCGGTACGCCGGACCCGCTGAGGTTGTCGGCGAGGAAGCGGCGCAGGTAGTCGACGCTGAGCAGCTGGGTCGGGTCGGGGCCGATGCCGAAGATGAAGGCATCGGCGTGGTCGCCGGCCCGCAGGAACTTCGTGCCGGACGCCTGGACGTCGATCAGGTGGTCGCCGACGGTGCCCTTGCCGAACGGGATCCGGCGCATGGTGTCCGGCACGTGGTGGTAGAAGCCCGGGAAGAACCGGAAGCCGTGCTCGCCGGGGAGGTCGTCCCGGCCGCCGGTCGCGGTGCCGGGGACCGGGATGCTGCGGGCCTTGCCACCCCACGCGCTCGGCTCGTAGACCGTGACTCGGAAGCCGCGCTCCGCCAGCTCGTGGGCCGCGGCGAGTCCGCCCATGCCGCCGCCGAGGACGGCGACGCTGCGTCCCGGCCGTGCCGCGAAGGCGGGCGCGGCGAAGCCTGCGGTGGCGACGGCCCCGGCCGCCAGCGAGGTGGTCAGCAAGGTCCGGCGATCGATCAAGGCCCCCATGCGGCACTCCTTTCAACCGACACCCGTGTCGGTTAACGCTCGATCGGGAGTCTTGCGGCAGGCGCCGCGCAGGTCAAGGGCCGTGATTGACAACCGACGTGGCTGTCGGTTGTGTGGTGGCATGACCCAGGTCGAGACCGGATCCGCGCCCCGGAGGCGGCTGTCGGCCGCCGCGCGGCGGCAGCGGATCGAGTCCGCCGCGGTCGAGGTCTTCGCGGAGCGCGGCTACGACGCCACCACGCTGGGCGAGATCGCAACGGCGGCCGGTGTGGCGCGGAGCGTGCTCTACGACCACTTCCCCGACAAGCGCCGGCTCTACCTGCACGTGCTCGGCACCGAGAGCAACGCGATGCTCGCCCAGGTCGCCGACGGCATCACCGGCGCAGGCGACGGCCGCGACCGGATGCACGCCACGATCGCCGCCTACCTCGCCTACACGCGGGACCGGCCCGCCGGCAGGCGGTTGCTGGTCGACCCGGTGCCTTCCGGCGATCCCGAGCTCGACCAGGTGATCCGCGGCTACCGCGACGCCCGGGCCCAGGTCGTCACCACCCTGCTGGCTCCCGACCTCGCGCGCGCCGGCATCGCGGGCGCGGCCGTCCCCGTCGTCGTCGAGCTCCTCATCGCGGGGGTCGACGGCGTCGCTCGCTGGTCGGCCGACCACCCGGCGGCGGACCAGGACGAGGTGGTCGGGTCGGTGCTCCGGCTGCTGTGGCAGGGACTGCCGCGGTACGCCGACCCGGGCGAGCGCTGAGCTCAGCCCGAGAAGTTCGGCGCCCAGGGAGCGCCGTCGACCCCGATCCGCTCGATCGCGGCAGCTGCGGCCGCCGCGAACGGAAGCAGGGCGTCGCCCTCGATGTCGGGAACGATCGCCGGCATGGCCCCGCTCGCGCCTAGCCAGGCCGACGCCGCTGCCGGATGGCCCATGAGGAGGGTCGGGGGTGGCCGTCCGGGACTAGATCTCCCTCAGCTGCCGGCGAGCTCCTCCGCCCGCCGCTTCAGCCCCTCGGCGTGCCGCCGGAAGCCGTCGGCCACCCGTGCCGGCCCCGCCAGCCGGACCAGCGGCCCGGAGAACTCCTCGACCGTGTCGTACGTCGTCGGCCCGTCAGGCGGCCGGGTCAGGCGCTGGTGCCGCACGCCGCGGACCAGGCCGAGCCGGGACGGCAGTCCGTCGTAGACGTAGGACAGGCACGCGGTCGCCGTACCGTCCCCGCCCGCGGACGGCGGCTCGATCGCGGTGATGCGCTCCGGCGACCGGGTCCGCTTCCCGTTCGCCCACACCACGTGCAGCACGATCGGGTTGCCGACCTGGGCCGGCTGCGCGGTGTCGGCGCGCTCGACGAACGGGTTCCACTCGCCGTAGGACGCGGTGTCGAGCATGACCTGCCAGACCACCTCGATGGGAGCGTCGATCACCACCGATGCGGAGGGGTTCTGGTCCATGGGGAACACTTTCGCGCATGTTGGATCTCGGCGTCACCGCGATCGTGTTCGGCCTCATCTTCGTAGGTGAGCTGCCGGACAAGTCCGCGATCGCGACCCTGGTCCTGAGCACCCGGTTCCCGTGGAAGTGGGTGTTCGTCGGCGTCGCGACGGCGTTCCTCGTCCACGTCGTCATCGCCGTCGCAGCGGGCTCGCTCATCACCCTGCTGCCGCACGACGTCGTCGAGATCGTGGTCACGGTGCTGTTCCTGGTCGGCGCCGTGCTGATCTGGCGCGAGGGGATGGAGACCGAGGAGGAGCGGGAGGCCGAGGAGGAGCACGAGCTCGAGGACGAGCTCGCCGGGGTGCCCACCACCGCCGGCTTCGGCCGGGTGGCCTCGCTCGGCTTCGCCACGATCTTCGTCGCCGAGTGGGGCGACCTGACCCAGATCATGACCGCCAACCTGGCAGCCAAGTACGACCATCCGGTCTCGGTCGCCGTCGGCGCGGCGCTCG
This sequence comes from Nocardioides panacisoli, assembly GCF_039537325.1. Taxonomy (GTDB): domain Bacteria; phylum Actinomycetota; class Actinomycetes; order Propionibacteriales; family Nocardioidaceae; genus Nocardioides; species Nocardioides panacisoli. Next base: position 144,869 of record NZ_BAABAH010000004.1, on the reverse strand, counting down.
GCCTCTGGAGCGTCGCGCTGCTCGCCATCCTCGGCGGCAACGCCCTGCTGCGGGTGCTGCCGATGCAGTGGATCTGTCGCGTCGCGGCGGTGGTGATGCTCGGGCTGGCGATCTACACCGGGCTCGGCGTCGCCGGCGTCATCTGATCACAGCGGTACGGCGTCCGCCGCGATCAGGTCGAGGGTGCGCGGGGTCAGCTCGCGCGCGGCGAACAGGTCGACCGAGCACTCCAGCAGCTCGCCCAGGGTGCGGTGCAGGGTCAGGCTGGCCAGCAGGCTGACCGGCCGGTCCTCGAGGTAGACGAGGTCGATGTCGGAGCCCTCGGTGTCGGTGCCGCGCGCGACCGAGCCGAACACGTGCACGTCGCGACCGCCGTACGCCCGCACCAGATCGATCACCCGCGCCCGGTGCCGCATCAGCGCCTCGGCGCGCGGCCCGTCGCCGGCGAAGGCCTCGTGCTCCACCACCCGTGTTCGCTTCCCGCCCATGACCAGTCATCGAGCGAGCGCGCTCTTGGTCACGGCGATCGGGACCAGGGTCCCGGAAAGACAGGACCTCAGCGGTAGTTGGTGAACTGCACCGCGAAGTCGTAGTCCTGCGCCTTCACCAGCGCGATCACGGTCTGCAGGTCGTCGCGCTTCTTCGACGACACCCGCAGCTCGTCGCCCTGCACCTGGGCCTTGACGCCCTTGGGCCCCTCGTCGCGGATCAGCTTGCTGATCTTCTTGGCGTCCTCGGAGGTGATGCCCTCCTTGAGGTTGATCGAGATCTTCGAGACCTGGCCGGACTGGCGCGGTTCGGAGGCGTCGAGGATCTTCAGCGACTGGTTGCGCTTGATCAGCTTGTCCTGGAAGACGCTGAGCACCGCGCTCGCGCGGTCGTCGGCCGAGGCCTCGATCTCGATCGCGTGCTCGCCCTTCCACTCGATCTTCGCCCCGGTGCCCTTGAAGTCGAAGCGGGTCGCGACCTCGCGCGCCGCCTGCCCGAGTGCGTTGTCGACCTCCTGGCGGTCGATCTTGCTGACGATGTCGAAGGAGGAGTCGGCCATGGCGACCATTGTGCCGCCTCCTGTGCGACGCTGGCGCGGTGACCAGCCTGTACGACGACGTCGGCGGCTTCGACGTGCTCCTCGCGCTGTGTTGCCGCTGGCACGACCTCTGCCTCGCCGACCCGGTCGCAGCGCACCCCTTCGAGCACCCCGGGCACCCGCAGCACAACGAGCGGCTCGCCGCCTACCTCGCCGAGGCCCTCGGCGGTCCGGCCCTGTTCACCGGCGGGTACGGCGACGAGACCTACGTCCAGCGGCTGCACGCCGGCAACGGCGAGCACGTCGAGCTCGACGAGGCCTGCCTGACGCTGTTCGACCGGGCCGTCGAGGAGTCCGGGATCGACCCGGAGGCCGGGCGCCGGCTGTCGTCGTACTTCCGGCGCGCGACCGAGGCCCAGCGCGCGTACGCCGACGGTCCCCACCTGGTCCCGGACGACCTGCCGTTCAACCGGGCCTGAGGACGCGCTCCCGGTTAGGCCGCCCCGGTCGCCTGCGCTATCGTTTCCGATCGTCCTCAGGGGCCGTAAGGCGCCGGGTGACGACCCCCTGGCAGGTTGCCCGAGCGGCCAAAGGGAGCTGACTGTAAATCAGCCGGCATTGCCTACAGTGGTTCGAATCCACTACCTGCCACGGCACGGAAACCGCCTCTGGCCTGCAGCGCAGGTCAGGGGCGGTTCTGCGTACGGCGTGGCACGGCTCAGCGGTAGACCAGGACCCGATCGGTGTCGTCGTCGAAGGCGACCACGCCGGCGTCGACGCCCCAGATCTCCGGGTCGCTGACGTCCAGCGCGACCGTGTACTCCTCGCCCGCGCTGCTGACGGCGAGCTCGGTGCCGGAGACCGTGTAGGCCTCGTCGTGGTGGTCGACCGGGATGCCGGCGTCGTCGTCGGCGACGGGGCAGCGCTCGTCGTCAGGACCCACCTCGTCGACGACCGTGCCGTCCGTCGTCGAGAGCAGGACCGCGTCGTCGTCCCCGCACACCAGCACCTGGTCGTCCCCGACCATCGCCAGGAGGGCCGCGCCGTAGATCCCGCCGTAATCCCACGCGACCTCGCCGTCCTCGTCGTAGGCCACCACATCGGTCCCCTCGTCGATCTCCCAGGAGGTCGAGAGCACCGTCACGCCACCGACGGCGACGGCGTCGGTCGGCGACCAGTCCGACTCGAGCTGGACCGTCCACGCCAGCGCCGCGTCCCTCGCGACCGGGGCGACCGGGGCCGGCCCCGTGTCACGTCGAGGATCGGAGTCGTCGCCGCAGGCGGCGAGGGCGACCAGCAGCGCGGGCAGGGACAGCAGCCGGAGCGACGGGGGCATGCCGGATTCTGTCCCCGTCGGGCGGCCCCGTGATGCGCAGTTCCGGACGGAATCATCCGCAGGGATGACGAGGATCGCCCGCTTCGCGGACGAGCTGCACCGGCCTAGACCGATCGGCGATGGTGGAACAGGTTTCAACGAACCTCGTAACGGCTCGATTCTGACATCGTTCGACGGCTGAATCCCTCGGGGGTTTCCTCGCCCAGCTCTCCGGCGAGCCGACCGACCGAGGAGTACTGCCTTGCACCTCTCGTCCTGGCGCGCGAAGCGCCGTACGCCCGCGCGCGTAGCCCTGCTGACCATGTCCGCAGTGGTCGTCTCGATGGTCGGGGTGGTCGCCACGTCGACCCCTGCGACGTCCGTGACCACCGTGACGCCCGTCGAGGCGGGGAATCCCCCCGTCGTCCGTGACGGCAGCGTGACCATCAAGGTCGACGTCGCCGCCCTGAACTACTTCCGCTCGAACGCCTCGGCCGCGTTCTCCGCGACCACCGCGGGGAGCGCGCTGGTGACCAGCACGGTCTGCCGGGGCGACAACCCGGCCGGCACGAACGCCTCGCCGCGCACGATCGTCACCGTCACCGACCCGACCGGCGCCACCGTGGTCGACCAGACCAGCCCGGTGCGCAACATCAGCCTGTCGGGCGCGTTCCAGAGCCCCCCGGACCAGCCGCTGAACCCGCAGCCCGCGCCGTCGAACACCAACTACCGCGGTGACATCTCCGGCAACGCCTACCACGGCATGTCGATCGCGCTGGACCTGACGGGTCGGCCCGCCGGCACCTACACCGTCACGACGGCCAACAAGAACACCGTCAAGACGGGAACGACCGGCGCCTGCCAGTTCGGCTCCCCGGGCCCGAGCGGCACGGTCGTCGCCGGCCCCGTCGTCGAGACCCACACCTTCGTGTACCGCCCGTGGCAGAAGACCTTCACCGACGTGCTCGGCCACGGCAAGGTGCAGGCGAACATCACGCCCGCCGAGGTCGCGGTGCGCGTCGACGGCAGCTCGTCGCCCGTTCTCACCGGGCGCCAGAAGTTCTACGCGCTCGACGCCACGGACTTCGCGCTGCCCTCGGACCCGGAGGCGTGTGCTACCGACCCGAGCAGCTGCGTGCCCGCGTCTGCTCGGCCCTGCAACCCCGACGCCGGCTGCACGCCGCGACTGATGGTCGTCAACCAGCCCACCACCCGGGTCGACGGCAAGGTCAACCGGCTGCAGGGCATCTTCGACCTCGACACCAACGCGTTCATCGCGCTGGCCGCGGTCGACGGCCACCAGCGGACCCTGATGTCGCTCGGGCCGAACGACGCCTACTACCACTCCATCCTCGACAAGCTGAGCACCAGCCTCGCAGCGAAGAACATCGACCTCCCGTCGATCCTCGCGACCCAGGTGGAGCTCAGCGGAAACGGCAGCACGACCAGCCTCAGCCTGCTCAACGGGCTCCAGGTCGACCCCACGGGTCGCAGCGGTGGCGTGCAGATCCGCACCCAGGGCACCGTCCAGGCCGGCGTGCTGCTGGACATCTACAGCCACCTGCGGCTGTCGGGTCCGGCCTGCGTCACCAACGTCGGGTCGTCGGCGAACGGGGACCGGCGGTACACGCCCAACGAGGACGCCGGGTACACGGTGACGACCTCGGACTTCGTCCCGTCGGTGCCCGCAGCGGGGCCGCTGGCCGCGCTCGTCGGTGGTCCGGTGTTCAACATCACCGGCGACTTCGTCGGCGCCACCTCGCCGCTGATCGACACGGCCTCGGCCGTGATCGGCCTCGACACCGCCGCCGACGAGCCGAACGGCTACCCGGTGTGGGTCGAGCCGTTCGTCAGCAGCCCGACGCACGTGGCCAACCCGAAGCGGATGGACTACCTCGGCACGGCGACGTGGTCGGCGAGCGAGAAGCCGGTCATCGCCGGGGTCGGCTGCCTGTCGGTCGACTTCATGCTCGGTACCGGCGTGGCGATCTTCGACAACCCGCTGGGCGTCGGCTTCGACGACCTCATGGACCCGATCAGCCACCCGAACGCGCAGGTGCGCACGGTGATGTCCGCGGTGGACAGTGCGGCCGGTACGGCGATCGACGACGCGAGCGCCAACCCGGTGGTCGCGGACGTCCTGTCGCAGGTGGTGGGCTCGCTCCCGCTGTCGGCGCTTCCGTGATCCGGCGGCGGGACATCCCGCTGCCCCGGTGACCAGCAGGCAAGGGCCCCCGCCGACCGCGGGGGCCCTTGCTCGCGCAGGCGTCCTTCTACGCGCCGGTCCGCGAGAGCTCGGACCAGACGACCTTGAGCCCGTCGCGGTCGCTGTCCACGCCCCACGACACCGACAGCGCGGCGACCATCATCAGTCCGCGTCCGGACTCGCCGCCGGGGGTCGGTGGCAGCGGCTCGGGTGTGCCCGGGCCCCGGTCGGCTACCTCGATCCGCACGGACTGGGTCGTGAGGGAGAGCCGCACCTGGTAGTCGGAGCGCGCGTGCAGCACGGCGTTGGCCGCAAGCTCGGTGACGACGACCGCGGCCTCGTCGACCACGCTGTCCACGCCCCAGTCGCTGAGCGTCCGCATGACGAAGTGCCGCGCGTCGCGCATGCTGGCGAGGTCCTCCGGCAGCGCGAGCACCGCCTCGGTCTCGGCGTCGGCGCGGACGATCGACTCGAGCAGATCGACCAGGTAGTCGATGTCGGCGTCCTTGAGCACGTAGCCCTCCGCTCGTTCTTCGTACCAGGTGCGGTCGGCGGGGTCGACGCCGGAGAAGATCACGATCTTCGCGTCGGGTTGCCCCTCGTGGACGTGGGTGAGGACGTCGCGGCCGGTGATGTCCGGGAGACCGAGGTCGAGCACGACGATGTCGGGTGCGAGCTCCTGGACCAGGGTCGCTGCCGCGACCCCGCGGCTGGCCTCACCGACGACCTCGAACCCGCCGCGGAGCTCGAGCGCGCGACGTACGAGCGTGCGGACCTCCGGCACGTCGTCGACGAGCAGCACGCGGGCGCCTGCGGTCATGGTGTCCTCTTCTCGGTGGCGCCGGCGGACGCCAGCGGCAGGGTGATGACGAACGCTCCGTCGTCGGGGAGGTAGTTCGCGTCGCCGCCGTGAGCGCGTGCGAGTGCGCGGACGATGTAGAGGCCGAGGCCGGTGCCGCCCTCGCTGCTGGTCGCGAACCGCTCGAAGAGGCGGTCGCGCATGGCATCGGTCACGCCGGCGCCGCTGTCGGTGACCAGGATGTCGACGGTGACGTGGTGGGGCCTGGCCTCGACGACGACGGGCGCCGCGCCGTGCCGCAGGGCGTTGTCGAGCAGGTTCTCGACCATCTGGGCGAACCGGTCCGGGTCGGCGACGACGGTCAGGTCCGGTGGCACGCGGAGCTCGATGTCCTCGCCGGGGCGGGCGCGGCCGATCGACCGGGCGATCCGCTCGAGGGCCCCCGCGAGGTCGACGTCGGACTGCTTCAGCTCGATCGAGCTGCTGCGGATCCGCGACGCCGTCAACAGGTCCTTGAGAAGTCGCTGCAGCCGCGCGGCGCTCGACGTCATCCCGTCGAGCAGCTCGACCCGCTCCTCGTCGGGGAGGTCCGGCCAGTGGCGCCGGAGCAGCTCGGCCGAGCCGCCGAGGACGCCGACGGGCGACCGCAGCTCGTGAGCGGTCACGCCGAGGAACTGCGACTGGTCCTCGGCGGCGTGCGACAGCTGCTGGTTGACCTCCTCGAGCGCGGCGTTCGCCTGGGCGAGTGCCCGGGCGGCCTGCTCCTGCTCGAGCAGCCACTGCCGTCGCTCGGTGATGTCGCGGGTGACCTTCGCGAAGCCGATCAGCTCGCCGGTCGCGTCCCTCACCGCGGTGATCGTCACCTGCGCCCAGAACGTCGACCCGTCCTTGCGGACCCGCCAGCCCTCCTCCTCGTAGTGGCCGTCGCGGATCGCGAGCTCGAGCTCGTGCTCGGGGTGCCGCTCGAGCTGCTTCTCCTCGGGGTAGAAGTTGCGGAAGTGCTTGCCGACGATCTCGTCGGCGGTCCAGCCCTTGATCCGCTGGGCGCCGGCGTTCCAGCTCGCGATGTGGCCGTCGGGGTCGAGCATGAAGATGGCGTAGTCCTGGACGGTCTCGACGAGCAACCGGAACCGTTGCTCGCTGAGGCGCAGCTCCTCCTCCACCTCCCGCTGGGCGCTGACGTCCTGGACCTGGAGGAACAGGTAGACGGGACGCTGAGCCGCGTCCCGCACGGAGGAGATCGTCGACAGGAGGCGGCGGTCGCCCAGGCGGGTGACCACCCGGTGCTCGATCTGCAGCACGTCGCGGTCGCCGCTGACGACCTTCGCCAGGGCATCGCCCACGAGCCCGGCGTCCTCGCCCGCCAGGTCGGCGTACGACTCCGCGACCAGCTCGTCGGCGTCGCGCGCGACGAGTCGGCCGAAGCTGGGGTTCGCCCGCACGATCCGGCCGGAGAGGGTCATCGTCGCCATGCCGATGGCCGCGTCCTCGAACACCTCGCGGAACCGCTCGAGGTGCTCCTTGAGCACGGGCTCGACCGCCGCCGCGCGCCGGTCGTCGGGTGCGGACAGCTGGACCGTCCGGTCCTCTCCGGGGAGGAGCGAGAGCAGGTCGTCGGCGAGCGTCTCCAGCGGGGTGGACTTCTCGAAGAAGGCCGCAGCGCCGAGCTCGAGGGTCTGGTCGGCGAGCCCGGTCTCCTCGAACCCGCTGTACATCGCGACCCGGGTGTCCGGCGACGACGCCCGCACCTTCGGCAGGGCCTCGAGACCGTCCATGCCGGGCATCGAGACGTCGAGGAGCATCAGGTCGGGCCGCAGCCGTCCGGCGAGCTCGATCGCGTCCCGCCCGGTCGACCCCTCGCCGACGACGGTCACCTTGCGGGACAGCCGGAGCCGGGTGCGCACGAGCGTGCGCACCTCCACCGCGTCGTCGACGATGACGACGGTCGGCAGATCGGTGGGCTCGGTCTTCCCGTGGTGGGCATCGGGCGCCATTCGCCATCCCTTCCGCGCCGAATGCTCCGACGCAGACAGGAAGGTAACCGAATGCGGCGATTCGAAGCGTGTCGCTCGTCATAGAATCGCGGCGCGGGGGCGGTGTGGGGCCGGCCGAGGCGATGACCGATGCCGGAGGAGCGATGCGCGAGGTACGGCCCGAGCAGGAGTTCAGCGCCGACCTCATGAACGCCGCGCGACGGATGGCCCGGATCGGCAGCTGGTCCTACGACCTCGTCGGCGAGGAGCTGCGGGTCTCCCCGGAGTTCTCGCGGATCGTCGGCCGGGACCTCGCCGAGCTCGCAGGCCTGGGCTACCCGGCCTTCCTTTCCCGGCTGGTGGACCCGGAGGAGGCCGAGCTCGTCCGGTCCGTGCTCGACGAGGCGACCGCCGGGGACGAGATCGAGCTCGAGGTGCGGATGCGCCGGCCCGACGGAACCGCGTTCCACGCGGCGGTTCGCGGGGAGGCGGCCGCACGGGCGGCGGGTGGGGTCGTCGTGCACGGCTGGCTGCAGGACATCACCGATCGTCGCCTCGCCGACGAGACGCTCGCACGTGCCCACGCGACGGCCGAGGTCGCCGCCCGCGAGCACCAGATCGCGGCCGAGCTCCAGGACAGCCTGCTGCCGCCGTCGTCGTTCGAGGTCGACCACCTGCGGATCGCCACCCTCTACCGGCCCGGCCAGGTCGGAACCGAGGTGGGCGGCGACTGGTACGACGTGATCTCACTTGCCGACGGCCGCACCGCCCTGGTGATCGGCGACGTGATGGGCCACGGCATCCACGCCGCCGTCGTGATGGGACAGCTGCGGACGGCGGTCCGCGCCTACGCCCGGATCGGGATGCCGGCCCACGTGGTGATGGAGTCCGTCGACCGCCTGATGCTCGACCTCTTCCCGGACCAGATCGCGACGTGCCTGTACGCCGAGTTCGACCCGAGGTCCCTGGTCGTGCGCATGGTGACGGCGGGCCACGTGCCCCCGATCGTCCGCGAGCCCAGCGGCACCACCCGGCGCCTGGAGCTCACCACGCACCCGCCGTTCGGCCTGGGCCGTCCCTTCGCGGAGCCCGCGGAGGCGACGCTGCGGCCGGGCGACGTGCTCGTGCTCTACACCGACGGGCTCGTCGAGCGGCGGGACCGCGACGTCGAGATGGGCATCGCCGCCCTCCGCGACACGGTCGGCCGGCTGACCGGTCCGCTCACGACCCTGCCCGGGCAGCTGACCGCGGAGATGCTTCCCCACGGTCCCGAGGACGACGTCGCGCTCCTCCTCGCGGAGGTCGCGACCTGAGGTCTCAGCGCTCGCGGAAGGGGAGGCCGCAGATGTTGAGCACCCGCTGCACGATCGTGTCGCGCTTGGCGACCAGCTCGATCGTGGCGCCGTTCTCCTCGGCCTGACGCATCGCCACGGCCAGGACGCCGACGCCGGCGCTCGGCAGCAGGTCCACCTCGCCGAGGTCGACGGCGAGGTCCTCCTTGTGGCCGTCGGAGTACTTGCCGATCGCCTCGCGCAGGGGCACGCCGGAGAGCTCGTCGACCGATCCGGTCACGAACAGCGTCCGGCTCTCGTCGTCGAACTCGAAGGTCAGCACGCTGTCGTCCATGGCGGCAGATTAGTAAAGGCTCACGCCGGGGTCAGCAGGAACACCGGGATGAGACGGTCGGTGCGCTCGGCGTACATCGCGTAATTGGGCCAGGTCACGTTCATGACGTCCCACGCCCTGGCCCGCTCCTCGCCCTCGAGCTCGCGCCACACGACGGTCTGCTCGCGGCCGCGGTAGCGGACCTTGGCGGTCTCGGCCGCGCGCAGGTTCGTCGCCCACGCCGGCAGCTTCGGTCCGCCGAAGTAGGAGCCCGCGATCAGGTACCCGCCCTGGTGCGGCACGCAGAGCAGCGGCGTGGTGCGTGGGATGCCCGACTTGCGGCCCGGGACCGTGAGCATCAGGTTCGGCAGGCCCGCGACGTCGAGGATGCTCACCCGGCCCCTGCTCAGCTGCTGGAGCTTGGTGTCGGTCCACGTGATCTGCGGCAGCAGCTTCGGCATCCAGGAGAAGGAACCGATCCGTACGGCGAGTGGCGTGAGGAGGCCCATGGCGCGGAGCGTACCGAGAAGCGAACGGGGCGCCACCCGCGCGGGTGGCGCCCCGTCGAGGAGCTGAGGAGGTGGTCAGGCCGCGACCGGCTGGCCGTTCAGCTTCTTGTAGGTGTAGGCCGAGCCGAGCAGGGCCACCGGGAAGGCGACCAGGAGGCCGACGCCGCAGATGGCCTCGCCGACCGCGGTGATGACCAGGGCGAGCAGGGCCCAGACGCCGGCACGGCCGAAGTCCTTGGTGATCATGTTGGCGCTGGCCTTGAGGGCGTCGATCGCACCCATGTTCTTGTCGACGATGAAGAACAGCGCGTAGGAGCCCAGGAAGGCCAGGATCACGCCGGGGAACACGCACAGCAGGTAGCCGACGGCGTAGATCAGGCCGAGCAGGATCACCTGGCCGAGGTTCTGGAACTTGAAGACCTCCGCCGCCTTGAACGGACGGCCCTCGGTCACACCGAGCGCGCCGCGGGTCATGCCGACCTGGATCACGGTGATGAAGAGGAACAGGACGCCCAGGAGGAGGAAGGTCAGGCCGAACTGGACGATCCAGGGCAGGCCGCCCGAGGTGTCGCAGCTGTAGTTGAAGTCGTTGTCGTAGCCGCAGCTGACGTCGCTGGACGACACGGCCGTGATGACGATGTAGGCGATGACGTAGACGACGACCCCCGCGAAGATCGCGAGCGCCGCGATGATCAGCTGGGCCACGTTCTGCTGGAACTTCGCCCAGCCGTAGCTGAACGCCGAGCCGATGTCCCAGGGCTGGTCACCCGGGGTCGGCGGGGTGCCGTAGCCACCTGGCGGGGGGGTCTGGTAGCCACCGGCCGGCGGGGGTACCTGGCCGGCGGGCGGAGGCACCTGCCCGGGAGGAGGCGGCGGCTGATTGCCGAAGTTCGGCGGGGGAGGCGGCTGGTTTCCCGACATGGGATCCTCTTTCTCGACGCAGGGGTGTAGGTGCTCCGAGGCGCACACCACCTTCAGGTGGCCACAATCTAGACCTTCCTGCCCCTGCCGGGAGGGGGGAAACCCCGCACATCTCCGTTTCTCCTCCGTTTGGATGACCGCAGGTCAGACGGGGTTCGGTCCCGGATTCGCTCGTGGTCGAGGCTGTGTTTCTGCCCCAGGTCGCGACGTACGCCCGCGGTGGCGCAGAGGCGGGCCGGCGGGTGGTGGGGTAACTCGGCGCGGCGCCCACGGCCCGACCGCCGGGCGGAGCGGCCGACGGGGAAGCGGACACCGGCCCGCGGGCGGAGGGAAGATGGAGCCATGAGCAACCCGGAGGCGCGCCCGGACGAGGTCGTCTGCTCCGCCGCACCCGCTGACGAGGTCGAGATCATGACGCCGCGCGAGGTGCCGCTCGGCGGCCCGCGGGCGATGACCGTACGCCGGACGCTGCCCCAGCGGCACCGGTCGCTGATCGGGGCGTGGTGCTTCCTGGACCACTACGGCCCGGACCCGGTGGTCGACAGCGGCGGCATGTCCGTCGCGCCGCACCCGCACACCGGGCTGCAGACCGTCAGCTGGCTGTTCACCGGCGAGATCGAGCACCGCGACAGCGCGGGCAACCAGGCGCTGGTCGTGCCCGGCGAGGTGAACCTGATGACCGCAGGGCACGGGATCAGCCACTCCGAGATCTCGACGCCCGGCACGAGCACGCTGCACGGCGCCCAGCTCTGGGTCGCCCTGCCGGACGCCGACCGCGAGACCGCTCCGGGGTTCGAGCACCATGCGCCGGACCCGGTCTCCGGCGACGGCTGGCGGGCGCTGGTGTTCCTCGGGTCGCTGCTGGGGAGCACGTCGCCGGTCACCACGTTCACCCCGTTGCTCGGCGCGGAGGTCGTGCTCGACCCCGGCGCGAGCCTGCCCGTGGCCGTGGACCCGTCCTACGAGCACGGGGTGCTGGTGGACCTCGGGTCCCTCACCGTCTGCGGCACCGACGTCGCCACCAGCGAGCTCGCCTACGTGCCGCCCGGCACCGGCACCCTGCAGCTGGTCGCCGGCGACGACGGCGCGCGGGTCCTCGTTCTCGGCGGGCCGCCCTTCGGCGAGGCGATCGTGATGTGGTGGAACTTCGTCGGCCGCAGCCACGAGGAGATCGAGGTCTACCGCAAGGCCTGGCAGGACCAGGTCGGTGAGCGCCGGGACGGCCGGTTCGGTGTCGTGCCCGGCGAGCTGCCCTGGATCCCGGCGCCGCCGTTGCCGAACGCGCGGCTGCGCGAGCGCCGCTGATCAGTCCTCGCGCAGGCCCCGCTCGACGACGTCGACTGCGGCCTCCCCGGCGGCCAGCAGTCGCTCCGCGAACGCCGCGTCGACCCGGCCCTCGGCCGCCGCGAGCTGCACCTCGCGCACCATGCCTCGGGTGACGCCCACCAGCGCCGCCGCGGCGGCCCACGCCCGTAGGTCGCCGACCCCCAGCTCTCGGTCGAGCAGCGTGCGAAGCTGCTCGGTGGCGCGGTCGGCCTCGAGCCGCTCGCGGGCCTGGAGGCTCGGGCTCGCGTGGACGATGGGCGCGACCCGGGAGAGCGTCTCGAGCGCGGGGGAGTCCGGATCGGCGAGCACGCCCCGCGGCTGCAGCACGTGCGCGCGGAACGCGGCCACCACCGACGTACCGGCCGGCCGGCCGCGCACCGCGTCGATCACGCTCGCGTTGAACGCCGCCATCCCGTCGTAGACCAGGTCCTCCTTGGCCGGGAAGTAGTTGAAGACCGTCGCCGGCGAGACGTCCGCTGCTGCCGCGATGTCGGCCACCGGCACGCTCTCGAACCCGCGTTCCGCGAAGAGCGCGATCGCCACGTCGGTGATGCGCTGGCGGGTCGCCTGCTTCTTCCGCTCACGAAGCCCGGGCTGGGTCATGCCGACAGCATAGCCTTGACTTTTGTGCGACTACAAACTTAGTGTCACTCTAAGGTTCGACCGGATCAACAACAACGAGGTGACTCCGATGACCCAGACCCCGACCCGGCCCGCCGGGTCAGCCGCAGAGCCGCTCGACCGCGCCGCCCGCACCGTGATCGTCGTGGTGGTGCTCGGGATGATCACGACGGTCCTCGACGCCACGATCGTGAGCGTCGCCCTGGACCGCCTCGCCGACGGGTTCGGCGTCGGCCTGACGACGGTCCAGTGGGTGATGACCGGCTTCCTGCTCGCCTTCACAGCGGCGATCCCCGTCACCGGCTGGGCGGTCGACCGGTTCGGGTCGAGGCCGGTCTGGCTGGCCGCGGTCGGCCTGTTCACGGCCGGTTCGCTGCTGTGCGGTCTCGCCTGGTCGGCGGAGTCGCTGATCGCGTTCCGCGTGCTCCAGGGGATCGGCGCGGGCATGGTCAGCCCGGTGGGCGTCACGATCGTGGCGCAGGCCGTCGGCCAGCACCGGATGGGCCGCGCGATGGCCGTCGTCGGGATCCCGATGATGCTCGGGCCGATCCTCGGCCCGGTCGTCGGAGGCGTCCTGGTCGACACCGTCGACTGGCGCTGGATCTTCTTCCTCAACCTCCCGATCGGCGCCGCCTGCCTGGTGCTGTCGCGGCGGGTCCTCGTGCGGGAGCCCGGCCGGGGGCGGGCACGGCTCGACCTGCTCGGGCTGTCGCTCCTCTCTCCCGGTCTGGCCGCCCTCGTGTACGGCGTCACGTCGCTCGCCGGCGACGGCGAGCTCGGGACCGACGTGCTCCTCTGGTGCGGCACCGGCCTGACCCTGCTCGGCGCGTTCGTCGCCCATGCCCTGCGTGCGCAGGAGCCGCTGGTCGACCTCCGGCTGCTGAAGCAGCGCGGCTTCGCGACGGCAGCGAGCGTCCAGCTCCTCGCCGTGGGCGTGCTGACCGGTGCGATGTTCCTGCTGCCGCTCTACCTCCTCGCCCGGGGGGAGTCGGAGCTGGCCACCGGCCTGCTGCTCGTCCCGCAGGGCGTCGGCGCCGCCGCGGCGATGGCGGCGACCGGGCGGCTCGTCGACCGCGGCCGGGGGCGGGCGGTCGTGATCGGTGGCATCGTGGCGATGGTGACCGGCTTCCTGGGCTACACGCGGGTCGCCGACGTGTCCTCGCCGGCGGTCCTCGTGCCCGCCCTGTTCCTGATCGGCGTCGGTGCCGGCTGCATCTTCGCGCCGACCAGCGCGGCCGCGTACGCCGCGCTCGAGCGCAGCGCGATCCCGCGCGCCACCACCACCCTGAGCATCGCCCAGCGCACCGGCGGCGCGGTCGCGACAGCCGTCTTCGCCGTCGTGCTGCAGAACCGGCTCACCTCCGCGCCGGATCCGGCATCGGCGTTCGGCGGCTCGTTCTGGTGGCCGCTCGCGCTGGCCGCGCTCGCCGTCGTACCCGCCCTGCTGCTGCCCGCGAAGGAGACCCACCGATGAGCGTCCAGCTCAACCACACGATCGTGCACGCCTCCGACCGCGATCGGACGGCCACGTTCCTGACCGAGGTGCTGGGTCTTCCGCCGGCGCCGGTCTACGGCCCCTTCCGGGTCGTGGAGGTGGCCAACGGCGTGAGCCTCGACGTCATGGCGGACAGCGGGACGATTGCGCCGCAGCACTACGCCTTCCTCGTCGGCGAGGACGAGTTCGACGAGATCCACGCCCGGATCGTGGCGCGCGACCTGCCCTTCTGGGCCGACCCGTTCCATCGCGAGCCGGGGCGGGTCAACACCAACGACGGGGGCCGGGGCCTCTACTGGGACGCCCCGGACGGCCACGTCCTGGAGATCATCACCGTGCCCTACGGCGGCTGAGGCGCCGCCGGATGTCCGCGCCCACCGGCAGGATGACCGCATGCTTGCGGTGACCGGAGAGGACGGCGTCGCCCGCTGCCCGTGGGCGGGCGGCCCGGGCGCGATGCGCGACTACCACGACGCGGAGTGGGGCGTCCGCGTCAGCGGCGAGAGCGCCTACCTCGAGCGGCTCACCCTCGAGGCCTTCCAGTCCGGCCTCTCGTGGAGCACGATCCTCGCCAAGCGGTCGGCTTTCCGCGCGGCCTTCGCCGGCTTCGACGCCGACCGCGTCGCGAAGTACGACGACCGCGACGTGGCGCGGCTGATGGCGGACGCGGGCATCGTCCGCAACCGGCGCAAGGTCGAGGCCGCCATCACGAACGCCCGGGCCACGGTCGACCTGCGAGCCGACGGCGGCCTCGAGCAGCTCGTGCTCGGGTTCGCGCCCGACCGGCCGCCGGATCCCGCCGCCACGACGTCGCCGGAGTCCGTCGCCCTCTCCAGGGCGCTCAAGAAGCACGGGTTCGCCTTCGTCGGGCCGACCACGATGTTCGCGCTGATGCAGGCGCTGGGGATCTTCGACCCGCACGTGCCCGGCTGCCACCGAGCGCTGTCCTAGTTCTTACCGAGCGATGACGGATCGCCGCCGGGGGACGGATGCCGGCGGTCGCGCTGCAACAGTGGCGGGATGGACCAGACCCCGACGATCGGCGTCATCGGCGGCACCGGCTTCTACGAGTTCCTCGACGACGGCGAGCCGACCGTGGTCGAGACACCCTTCGGTGCGCCGTCCGGTCCGGTGACGGTGGGTACGGTGTCCGGGCGCCGGGTCGCCTTCCTCCCGCGCCACGGACCGCGCCACGAGCACCCGCCGCACGCGATCCCCTACCGCGCGAACCTGTGGGCTCTCGCATCCCTCGGGGTCCGGCAGGTCCTCGCGCCGTGTGCCGTCGGTGGCCTGCGCGACGTACGCCCCGGCGACGTGGTCGTGCCCGACCAGCTGGTCGACCGCACGCAGGGTCGCGTCCAGACCTACGTCGAGACCGGGGCCTCCCACGTCCCGTTCGCCGACCCGTACTGCTCCCGGCTCGCCGGGTCGGTCGTCGCGGCGGATCCCTCCGTGCGCCGCGGCGGGACGATGGTGGTGATCGAGGGACCGCGCTTCTCGACCCGCGCCGAGTCGCAGTCCTACGCCGCCGCCGGCTGGACCCTCGTCAACATGACCGGGCACCCCGAGGCGGTCCTCGCCCGCGAGCTGCTCCTCTGCTACGCGCCGATCGCGCTCGTGACCGACCTCGACGCGGGGGCCTCGGAGGGCGAGGGCGTCGGCCAGGAGGAGGTGTTCCGCCTCTTCCGCGCCAACCTCGAGCGGCTGACCGGGCTGCTGGCGGCGACGATCGCAAGGCTGCCCGGGGAGCCGAGCGGGTGCGCCTGCGCCACCTGGGCCGACGGGATCGAGCTCACCTACCAGGTGCCGCGCCCCAGGGTCGCGGCGCTCTGATGCGCGTCCTGCTCACCGGGTCGGCAGGCTTCATCGGCGGTGCCGTCGACCGAGCGCTGGCCGCGGCCGCCCACGAGGTCGTGCGGGTGGACCTGCTGACGCCGGCGGCGCACGGGCCGGACGCGGCCGCCCCGCCGGGGACCCACCGGCTCGACGTGCGGGACGCCGACCGGTGGCGCGGGCTGCTCCGCGGCGTGGACGTCGTGTGCCACCAGGCCGCGGTGGTGGGGGCCGGGGTCACGGTCGCCGACCTCCCGGCGTACGCGTCCCACAACGACGTGGGCACCGCCGCCCTGCTCGCTGCGATGAGTGCCGAGGGCGTCGCTCGCCTGGTGCTTGCCTCGTCGATGGTCGTGTACGGCGAGGGCCGCTACGCGTGTCCGGTGCACGGCGACCGGGTGCCACCTCCGCGCGCGCCCGAGGCCCTCGAGGCGGGCGAGTTCGACAACCACTGCCCCGACTGCGGGCAGGACCTCGCGTGGGCGCCGGTCGACGAGACCGCCCGCCTGGACCCGCGCAGCGGCTACGCCGCGAGCAAGGTCGCCCAGGAGCACTACGCGTCGGCGTGGGCGCGGCAGAGCGGCTCGGCGGTGGTCGCGCTGCGCTACCACAACGTCTACGGCCCGCACATGCCGCGGGACACGCCGTACTCCGGGGTGGCGGCGATGTTCCGCTCCTCGGTCGAGCGCGGCGAGCCGCCGCAGGTCTACGAGGACGGTGCGCAGGTGCGTGACTTCGTGCACGTCGACGACGTCGCGCGGGCCAACGTGCTGGCGGTGGACGCCGTCAGCGGGTCCGCGGCCGCGCCGTTCGCCGCCTACAACGTCGCGTCCGGACGGCCCGTGACGATCCTGCGCGTCGCCCAGCTGGTGTCCTCGGGCGCCGAGCGGCCGGTGCCGCCCGCGGTGACGGGCCGCTACCGGGCCGGCGACGTCCGCCACGTGGTCGCCTCACCGGCCCGCGCCACCGCGGAGCTGGGCTTCACCGCGGCGGTGCCGCCGGAGGACGGGCTGCCGGCGTTCGCGACCGCTCCGCTGCGCGACGGCGGCGCTCACCAGCTCGTGTAGAGCAGGTGCTGCAGGAGCAGCGCGGTCACCGCCTGGACAGCGAGCGCCGGCCGCCGCCAGCGCTCGGGCAGCAGCACCAGGCCGAGCGTCAGCCACGGCACGAACGGCAGCCAGATCCGCTCGACCTCGCCCTTGCTCATCTGCGAGAGATCCGCCGCGACGACCATCGCCGTACCCGCCCCCACGAGCAGCGTGAGCACGCGGTCGCGAGGGCCGGTCCGCGCGACCAGGGCCAGCCCGGCGCCGACCATCGGTCCCGCACTCAGCGCGAGCGCCGCGAGGTCTCCCCACACCCAGTACGCCGCCGGCCGCTCGCGCGCGACGCCGGCCCAGTAGCGGTCGCGCAGCACCGGGTAGGCCTCGAGCAGCGAGAACCCCAGGAGCGCGAACAGGGCGACGACCGCGATGGCGGCCAGGGCGGCCACCGGCAGCGGCCACCACGACCGTCCGGCCGCCAGGACGGCCAGCGCCAGGACGCCCATCAGCGGCAGGCCGTAGGACATCAGGCACGCGGAGCCGAGCAGCAGCCCGGCCCCCACCGCCCACGGCCAGCCGCGGCCCGCCCCGCGGCGGGTGGCGACGGCGAGCGCGGCCACCCCCCAGGCCGCGGTCGCCGCCATCACGGCGTCCGCCGACACCGCGAGGAACACGGCGGCCGGCGTGAGCACCAGGTACGGCGCCGCGCGGCGCGCCAGCTGCTCGCGGTCGAGCGCGCGGAGCGTAGTGAGCACCGCGGCCGGGAGGGTCGCGGCGACGAGGGTGACCACCACGCCGGCTGCCAGGTCGCCGCCGAGGCCGAGCCGCACGAGGGCGACGAAGAAGAGGAGCATCCCGGGCGGGTGCCCGGCCACGTGGATCGGCCAGTTGTCCGGGGCGGAGAGCGGGATCCGGTCGACGTACCCGGACAGGAGGGCGTGCACCGACGTGACGCTCCGCGCCGTGCGGAGGTACTCGTCGGGGTTGCCGAGCACCCGCGAGATCCCCGCGGTGCCGTCCACGAGGGCGAGCGCGAGCATCCAGGCGGCGCCGACGGCGAAGGACCCGGCCAGGAGCGGTCGCCACCGGAGGGCGGCTGCCCACGCGGCCCCGCGCCAGGTGACCACGACGGCCAGCGCGAGCGCGGCGACGGAGGCCGGAGCGACCTTCGGGTCCCACAGGCCGTGCAGCGGGGGAACGCCACCGTCGCGGTCGGCGCGCGGGTGCACCTGCCACCCGGTGACGGTCGGCACCAGCCAGGCCAGCGCGACCAGGACCAGCGCGCTGGCGAGGCCGTACGCCGCGGCGCGCTCCTGCCGGGCGTCGGACATGTCCCGACCGTAGGGGCGACGCGCTCGGCCGTCGGCCGGCGTGCCGCCGTCGTCACCCGACCGTAAGGATTTCGCAGGCCGGTGCGGCCTCCGCCGTCCCTAGCGTTGAGGACGTGCACGACTGCCAGCTGGTGCTGCCCTGCCGGGACGAGGAGGCCGCGCTGCGCGCGCTGCTTCCGAAGGTCCCGGCCTCGCTCGGGGTGATCGTCGTCGACAACGGGTCGACCGACGGGACGGCCCGGGTGGCGAGCTCGGCAGGGGCGACGGTGGTCAGCGAGGCCCGCCCCGGCTACGGCGCCGCCGTGCACGCCGGGCTGGTCGCCTCCACCGCCCCCTACGTCGCGGTGATGGACGGCGACGGCTCCTTCGACCCGGCCGACGTGCTGCCGCTGCTGGAGCTGGTGCGCGCCGGCGAGGCGGACCTCGCGGTGGGCCGCCGGGTCGCCGTACGACGCGGGATCTGGCCCTGGCATGCCCGGCTCGGCAACGCGCTGGTGCTCGCGTGGCTCCGGCGCCGGATCGGCGTCGTCGTCCACGACATCGCGCCGCTGCGGGTGGCGCGGCGCGCCGACCTGATCGCCCTGAGCGTCGAGGACCGCCGGTCGGGCTACCCGGTGGAGCTGCTGGACCGGGCGACCCGCGCCGGCTGGCACATCGTCGAGCGGGACGTCGCCTACCTGCCCCGCGCGGCCGGCACCCGCTCCAAGGTGTCGGGCTCGGTGCGCGGGACCCTGCGAGCGGCGCACGACTTCTGGAAGGTCCTCGCCCGGTGACCCCGCCGTGCGCAGGTGTCACCGGCCTGGTGCTGGCGAAGGCGCCGGTCGCCGGGAGGGTGAAGACCCGGCTCGCCGCGTCCGTGGGACCGGCCGCGGCGGCTCGGCTGGCCGCTGCCGCGCTCCTCGACACGCTCGACGCGATGGCGGCCGCGTTCGGGCCGGCCCGTTGCCGGCTCGCCCTGAACGGCCGTCTCGAGGACGCCGTCGGTGGCGAGGACCTGCTCGCGGCGCTGGCGGGCTGGACCGTCGTGCCGCAGCACGGCGACACGCTGGGCGCGCGGATCGCGCACGCGTGCGCCGGGGCCGGTGGGCCCGTCGTGCAGGTCGGCATGGACACGCCCCAGGTCGGCGTACGCCTCCTCGCGGAGGTCGCGGCAGCGCTCGACGAGACGGACGCCGTGCTCGGTCCCGCCGTCGACGGCGGGTGGTGGGTGCTCGGCCTGCGCGAGCCGGCCCACGCCGCCGCGATCGCCGACGTGCCGATGTCGACGCCGACGACCGGCACCGACACCCGCGACGCCCTGCTCGCGGCCGGGCTGACCGTGGCGACCGCGCCCCGGCTGCGCGACATCGACCACCTCGACGACCTGCTCGCCGTACGCCGGCTCGCGCCCGCGGCGCGGTTCGCGGCGCCGGGCCTGGTCGACCTCCCCGGTGGTGGCTCGTGAGCATCGCGTCGTTCGAGCTCGTCTTCGGCCACGCGCTCCGCGGCGAGGAGTGCCACCTCGTCCCTCCGGACGGGCGGCCGCTGCGCCTCCCCGTCGAGGACTGGACGGCCACACCGGACCGGTCCGACCTCGCGCTGCTCGCGCACTGCTCCGGCGCCACCCTCGACATCGGCTGCGGGCCGGGGCGGCTGACCGCCGAGCTCGCCGCACGCGGCCAGGTGGTGCTCGGGATCGACGTGGTCGGCGAGGCGGTCGGGCAGGCGCGCAGTCGCGGGGGTTCGGCGCTGGTGCGCGACGTCTTCGACCGGGTGCCGGGAGAGGGGCGGTGGCAGACCGTGCTCCTCGCGGACGGCAACATCGGGATCGGCGGTGATCCCTCCGGCCTGCTCGAGCGGGTCCGGCAGCTGCTGGACCCGCGCGGCCACGTCGTGGTCGAGGTGGCCGGGCCCGGCGTACCGACCCGCACCGTGCCCGTCCGGCTGCAGTGCTCCTGCGCGCAGACCGGGTGGTTCCGGTGGTCGGTGGTGGGGGTCGACGGGGTCGCCGCGCTGGCGGCGAGCGCCGGGCTCGCCCTGCTGGGCTGCTACCAGCACGGCGTGCGCTGGTGGGCGGTCCTGGGGGAGACCTGGTGAGGACGCCCCCGGTCCTGCGACGTCTCCCGATCCCGACCGAGGACTCCTTCACGTCCCGGTTGCGCAGTGCCGCCGTCACGGCCCGGGTGGGCCTGTGGCTCGGGGTCTGCTTCGCGGTCGCCTTCGTGACCGGCGTCCTCAGCCACTACGCGCAGCTCGACCACCAGCCGGTCCCGCTGCCGACCCGCCCGGTCTGGGGCTACCAGGTGACGCAGGGTCTGCACGTGGTCGCGGGCACCGCGGCCGTGCCGCTGCTGCTGGTCAAGCTGTGGACCGTCTTCCCGCGGCTGTTCCAGGCCGTGCCGCGCCGCGCCGGAGAGCTGGTCCGGGCGGTCCTCGAGCGCGGGTCGATCGCCGTGCTCGTGGCGGCCGCGGTCTTCGAGCTGGCGACCGGCGTCGCGAACGTCGCGCAGTGGTATGTCTGGGACTTCAGCTTCCGCAGCGCCCACTACGCCGTCGCGTGGGTGGCGACGGGCGCGCTCCTCCTGCACGTCGCGGTCAAGCTGCCTGTGGTGCGCGCGGTCCTCACGGCGGACGTCGACGACACGACCCACGACCGCCCGGGGGCGGTCCGCCCCGGTCCGCTGACCCGTCGCGGCCTGCTCCGCGTCACCTGGCTCGCCGCGGGTGTCGTCACGGTCGCGGCCGCGGCCGGGACGGTCCCGGCGCTCCGGCGGCTGGCCGTGCTCGCGCCCCGCGACCTGGCCGGAGGCGGGATCCCGATCAACCGGACCGCCCGGGAGGCGGGCGTCGTGGGGGCGGCAGCGGCCGAGTCCTACCGCTGCGTGGTGACGGCCGGCTCGCGGCAGGTGGTCCTGTCCCGCCAGCAGCTCCTGGCCCTGCCGCAACGCACCGCGACGCTGCCGATCGCCTGCGTGGAGGGGTGGAGCGCGTCGGGCTCGTGGACCGGCGTTCGGATGCGCGACCTGCTGGACCTCGTCGGCGCGCCGGCCGGCAAGGAGGTGCGGGTCAGCTCGCTGCAGTCGCCCCACGACACCGTGCTGCCGGCGAGCTTCGCGGACGACCCGAAGACGTTGCTCGCCCTGGCGCTCGACGGCGACCCGCTGTCGCTCGACCACGGGTTCCCTGCGCGCCTCATCGCGCCCGACCGGCCGGGGGTCGAGCAGGTCAAGTGGGTCGCCAGGATCGAGGTGCTGTCATGAGGGTCGCGCTCGGCGTGCTCGGTGTGGCACTGGCGGCGTACGGCGGCTGGCTGCTGCTCCGCACGCAGGACACCGGCGAGGTGCTCACGATCGGGGTCTGGCTGGGCGCCGGGGTCGTCCTCCACGACGCCGTCCTCGCGCCGCTCACGATCGTCCTCGGCTGGGCGGTGGCCCGCCGGCTGCCGGACCCGGTCGCGGCCGGCGCCGTCGTCGTCCTGGTCGTGCTCGGGTCGGCGTCGCTGGTCGCGGTGCCCGTGCTCGTGAACAGTGCCGGGCCGCAGACCAACCCGACCCTCCTGGTGCGCGACTACCCGCTGGGCTGGCTCGAGCTCGCCGGCGCGTCCCTGGTGCTCGCCGCGGTCGTGACGGCGGCGGTCCTACGCTCGGACGAGGCAAGGAGGCGGAATGGCGCGGATCCTGGTCGTCGATGACGACCTCACCGTGCGCGAGGTGCTCGCGTCCTACCTGCGCGCCCGCGGCCACGACGTCGTCGAGGCGGGCGACGGCGAGCAGGCGCTGCGCGAGATGCGCGACGCCGCCGCGGACCTGGTCGTCCTCGACGTCATGCTCCCCGGCATCGACGGCCTCGAGGTCTGTCGTCGGCTGCGCACGATGGGGGACGTCCCCGTGATCATGCTGACCGCGCTCGGGCGCGAGGCCGACCGGGTGCTCGGGCTGGAGATCGGCGCCGACGACTACGTCGGCAAGCCGTTCAGCCCCCGGGAGCTCGTGCTCCGGGTCGACTCGGTGCTGCGCCGGGCCACCGGCGACACCGCCGGCCTGCCGGCCGTGATCGAGGACGGCGACCTCGTCATCGACGGCCGCCGGCACGTGGCGACCCGCAGCGGCGCCCCGCTGGCGCTGACCGTCCGGGAGTTCGCGCTGCTGAGGTTCCTCGTCGCCAATCCCGGCACCGCGTTCACGCGGGACGACCTGCTCCAGCACGTGTGGGGCTGGAGCATCGGCGACCAGTCGACGGTGACCGTCCACGTGCGACGGCTCCGCGAGAAGGTCGAGCGTGACCCGCGGCAGCCGTCGCGGCTGCTGACCGTCTGGGGCGTGGGCTACCGCTGGGAGAGTGCCTGATGAAGTCGCACGACCTGCTCGTGATCGTCGGCGTCGCCGCGTTCGCCGCGCTCGTCGTCGGTGCGGTCGGCCTCGCGCTCGTGTGGCTGGTCCGACGGCGCTCGTTCCGCTGGCAGCTCGCGGTCGTCGCGATCGTGCCGCTGGCCGGAGCGATCGCCGGCGCCACCGCCGTCGCCCGGATGATGTTCCTCTCGCACCACGACCTCCTCGTGATGACGGTCGTGACCTCGGTGTCCGCGGTGGTCGCGATCGGGGTCGCCCTGGTCGTGGGGATGGCGACCGCACGGTGGTCCGAGGCGCTCCGCGCCCAGGTGCGGGGGTTCGGTGAGCCCGCGCCGCTGCCCGCCGCCGGGCGCGGGCCCTCCGAGATCCGCGATCTCTCCGACGAGCTGGCGAGCACCCAGCACGACCTGCAGCAGGCGCGAGCCCGCGAGCGGCGCTTGGAGGAGTCGCGCCGCGAGCTCGTCTCGTGGGTCTCCCACGACCTGCGCACGCCGCTCAGCGGGTTGCGGGCGATGACGGAGGCGCTCGAGGACGGCCTGGCCACCGACCCGCAGCGCTACCACCGCCAGATCCGGGCGGAGGTCGACCGGATGAGCGAGATGGTCGACGACCTCTTCGAGCTCTCCCGGATCCACGCGGGCGTGCTGCGGCTCGCACCGGAGCCGGTGCTGCTCGGCGACCTGGTCAGCGACGTGGTCGCCGGCGCCGACGCGGTCGCCCGGGCCCGCCGCGTCCGGCTCGGCGGCCGGGTCGAGGACGGCATCGAGCTGCTGGCCGACCCGACCGGCCTCTCCCGGGTGGTCTCCAACCTCCTCATCAACGCGATCCGGCACACCCCGGCCGACGGCGTGGTCGAGGTGGCGGGACGGACGGTGGACGACGGCGTCGAGCTGAGCGTGACCGACGGGTGCGGCGGACTCGGGCCCGAGGAGATGGCGCGGGTCTTCGACGTCGCCTGGCAGGGCGGCGCCGCCCGCACTCCTGGGGAGGCCGGGCTCGGCGGCGGCGCCGGGCTCGGGCTGGCGATCGTGAAGGGGATCGTGGAGGCGCACCGCGGCCGGGTCTGGGTGGAGAACAGGGACGGCGGCAACGGCTGCCGCTTCCTCGTGACGCTCCCCGCCTGACCGCTACCCTGCGCTCTCATGGTCCACGTGCACGCGTTCGGCGACGACGCCCTGGGAGATGACGACGCGGTCGGTCTGGTGGAGCGCCTCCACGCGGGGGAGGTCGGCGTCGAGGAGGTCGTCGATGCGGCGATCGCCCGGGTCGAGAAGGTCGCCGCCGAGCTGAACCCGGTGGCGTTCCCGGCCTACGAGCGGGCCCGCGCCGAGGCGCGGGACCCCCGCCCCGGATGGTTCGCCGGCGTGCCCACGATGATCAAGGACAACGTCGACGTCGCCGGGATGCCGACGATGCACGGCACCGACGCCTGGGACCCGCGGCCGGCGAAGGCCGATGGCGACTTCGCGCGGATGTACCTCGCCACCGGCCTCATCCCGCTCGGCAAGTCCCAGCTCTCCGAGTACGGCTTCAGCGCCTCCGCCGAGCACCCGCGGCTCGGTGCGGTGCGCTGTCCGTGGGACCCCGAGCGGACGGCGGGCGCCTCGAGCTCGGGCTCCGCGGCCCTCGTGGCCGCGGGCGCCGTACCGCTCGCCCACGCGAACGACGGTGGCGGGTCGATCCGCATCCCGGCCTCGGTCAACGGCCTGGTCGGCCTCAAGCCCACCCGTGGCCGGCTCGCGCAGGACAAGACCTTCCGGGACATGCCGATCCGGATCGTCTCCGACGGCGTGGTGACCCGCAGCGTCCGCGACACCGCCGCGTTCTACCGCGAGGCCGAGAAGATCTACCGGCCGCTGCACCTGAAGCCGATCGGGGACCTGACCCGACCGGGCCGCAAGCGGCTGCGGGTGGCGCTCAACACCACCGGCGTCGGGCGCGGCGCCGACAAGGAGGTCACCGCGCTCACCGAGGACGTCGCGCGGCTGCTGGAGGACCTCGGCCACACGGTCGTGGAGGCCGAGGTGCCGGTGAAGGCGTCGTTCGCCGACGACTTCGTCCTCTACTGGGGGACCCTCGCGCTGGCGATGGTCGGTCCGGGCCGGCTCACCCGCGGCCGCAGCTGGCGCCGGGCGCACCACGACAACCTCAGCCTCGGCCTCGCGCGGCACGCGCTGCGCAACGCCCACCGGATCCCGTCTGCGATCGCGCGGCTCAAGCGCGCCGAGGGCCAGGCCGAGCACCTCTACGACCGCTACGACGTCGCGCTCACCCCCGTCCTGGCGACGGAGACGCCGCGGGTCGGCCACCTCGACCCGACCCTTCCCTACGAGACGATCATCGACCGCCTCCAGGACTGGGTGGCGTTCACGCCGTGGCAGAACGTGACCGGTGCGCCGGCCGTCTCGCTGCCCCTCGCGACCACCGCGAACGGGCTCCCGCAGGGCATGATGATCGGCGCCCCTCCGGGCCACGAGTCGGTCCTGATCGAGCTCGCCTACGAGCTCGAGGAGGCCCGTCCTTTCGCCCGGATCCAGGACTGATCCACCGATTTCTCGTCCGGCTGGGCGCGCGTGTACTGTTCTCCGTCGTTGCCCCTTTAGCTCAGTCGGCAGAGCGTCTCCATGGTAAGGAGAAGGTCTACGGTTCGATTCCGTAAAGGGGCTCTGGGAACAAGGGAGCCGCCGGCCGTGTTGACGGACGTTGGAGCCCTCGACCCCCTGGCGGGGTAGCTCAGGTGGTTAGAGCACACGGCTCATAATCGTGGTGTCGCGGGTTCAAGTCCCGCCCCCGCTACGCCAGACGACCAGCAGCACACAGTCAGCAGAAGGACCTTCCCGTGGCCAGCAAGAGCTCCGACGTTCGCCCCAAGATCACGCTCGCGTGCGTGGATTGCAAGGAGCGCAACTACATCACGAAGAAGAACCGCCGCAACGACCCCGACCGGTTGTCGCTGCAGAAGTTCTGCCCGCGCTGCCGCAAGCACACCGAGCACCGCGAGACCCGCTGAGGTTGAATCGAGGGTCTTTCGAGGTTGAAATCGGGATCGCCGCCGTGGTCCACGGCGGCGATCCCGATTTCAACCTCGAAAGACCCTCGATTCAACCGAGCTCTAGGGTGAGCGCATGCCGATCGACGAGTCCATCGCGGGCCGCGAGTTCTCCGCGGCCCGGCCCTACGAGGTGACCGAGCGGGCCGTCCGGGCCTTCGCGGCCGCGACCCGGGCGAGCGGCGACCGCGTGCCGGCGACGTTCCCCATCGTGGTGGCCTTCCACGCGATGGCCGAGTTCATCGTGGCCGGCGGGCTCGACCTCAGCCGGGTGGTGCACGGCGACGAGCACTTCGCCTACGAGCGGCCGCTCCGGATCGGCGACACGCTCAGTGCCACCCTGACCGTCGACAACGTCCGCGACGTGAGCGGCAACGGCTTCTACTCGACCACGACGCGGATCACCGACGAGGCAGGCGACCTGGTCTGCACCGCCCGCGCCACCCTCGTGCACCGGGCCGCGGCATGAAGACACCCCGCACGGGCGCCGAGCGGCTGACGGTGGGCACCGTCCTCCCCGCGGTCGGCTTCGACGTCACCCGCGCGGACCTCAGGGAGTACGCCGAGGCGAGTGGCGACCCGAACCCGATCCACCTCGACCCCGAGGTGGCGCGAGCGGTCGGCCTGCCGGACACGATCGCGCACGGGATGCTCACCCTGGCGCTGGCCGCCCGGGCGGTCTCCGACTGGACCGGCGACGCCGAGGTCGTCGAGCTCGGCGGCCGGTTCACCGGGATGGTCGTGGTGCCCGAGGAGGGCACCCGGGTCGAGTTCGGCGGCGAGGTCACCGCCACCACCGACGACACCGTGACCATCGCCCTGACCGCCACCTGCGCCGGCGCGAAGGTCCTCGGCCGCCCGGCGGCGGTGGTCCGTGCCTGACGCCCGGGAGCGGCTGGCCGACCACACCACGCTCCGCCTCGGGGGACCGGCGCGCCGCTGGGTGCGCGCGACCACCGAGCGGGAGCTCGTCGCGGCGGTCGACGAGGCCGACCAGCGCGGCGAGCCCGTCCTGGTGCTCGGCGGCGGCAGCAACCTGGTCGTCGCGGACGCCGGCTTCGACGGCACCGTGGTCGAGGTCGCCACCGCCGGCGTGAGCTCCGACCCGGATCACGCGGGGGGTTCCGATGACCTCTCCTGCCTGGGCGCCGTCACCGTCACGGTCGCCGCCGGCGAGGGCTGGGACGGCCTGGTCGCGCTCGCCGTCGACAAGGGCTGGGTCGGCATCGAGGCGCTCTCGGGCATCCCGGGTCAGGTCGGCGCGACGCCGATCCAGAACGTCGGCGCCTACGGCCAGGAGGTCGCGCAGACGGTCGCCCGGGTCCGCACCTGGGACCGCGGGACCCGCGAGCTGCGCACCTTCGCGGCGGCCGACTGCGGCTTCGGCTACCGCACCAGCCGGTTCAAGGAGGAGCCCGGCCGCTACGTCGTGCTCGAGGTGACCTACCTCCTCCGCCAGGCGACGCTCGCCGCGCCGGTGGCGTACGCCGAGCTGGCCCGCGCGCTCGGCGTGGCCGAGGGCGAGCGCGCCCCGCTCCGCGACGTGCGTGAGGCGGTCCTCGGGCTCCGCCGGGGCAAGGGCATGGTCCTCGACGCCGACGACCACGACACGTGGAGCGCCGGGTCCTTCTTCACCAACCCGTTCGTCGAGCCCGGCGCCGTCCCCGACGGGGCGCCCGCCTATCCCCAGGCGGACGGCCGCGTGAAGACCAGCGCGGCCTGGCTGATCGACCACGCCGGCTTCGCGAAGGGCTACGGCGCGGGCCGGGTCACGCTCTCGACCAAGCACACCCTGGCGCTGACCAACCGCGGCGGCGCGACCACCGAGGAGCTGCTCGCGCTGGCCCGCGAGATCCGCGCGGGCGTGCGGTCGGCGTACGGGATCGAGCTGGTGAACGAGCCGGTGCTCGTCGGCTGCTCCCTCTGAATCAGTAGCCGCCGACGGTGCTGAACACGAACCCGTAGAACACCAGCACGAGGATCGACCCGACCAGCACCAGCGCGCCGAGGACGGTGCCGATGATGCTGCAGACCAGGCCGCCGACCGCGTTCGCGCGGTTGGTGTAGAGCTGCGGCGCCGCGTCGATCTCCTTGCGCGCCTTGACGGCGAGAGCGATCCCCACCGGGCCGATCACCACGCCCAGCGCGCCGACGAACAGGCACAGGCAGGCGCCGAGGACCGAGGCGGCGATGCTGATGATGCCGACGACGAGCGACGTCGTGGCGCCGCCGTGGGCGGTGCCGTAGCCGTAGCCGTAGCCGTACGCCGGGTTCGGCGGTGTCCCGTAGGGCTGGCCCTCGCCGGCGGGCCGGCCCCACGGCTGGCTGTAGGGCGGGTAGGGCGGCGTCTGGTCGCCGTACGGCGGCTGCTGGTCGCTCATGGCGTCAGTCTGCCGTCCGCCGCTCGGCTCAAACGCGCTCCCCGCTGAGTGCGACGAGCTGCGCCAGCGCGCGGACCGAGCGCCGGGTGTCCTCCGAGCTCCCGCCGGCGGTCCCGGGCGCGATGATCAGGGCGACGATGATCCGGAACAGCCACTCGACGGCTTCCCGGGCGCTGATCCCGGTCGCGCCCGCGAGGTCCAGGGCCCGGGCCAGCTGCGCCTCGAAGATGCCGGTTGCCCGCTCGATCAACGGACCCGCCCCGGTCGTCAGCGCGGGCAGCACGAGCTCGGGGTGGTCGGCGAGCGCCTTCTGGAGCAGCTCGTGACCGCGGGCGTAGTCGACGATGAACACGACGCCGTCCACGAGGTGCGCCCGGAGGTCGTCGCTGGTGCGGAGGACGGGCAGCACCGCGTCGACGAACTTGTCGAACTCCCGGTCGAAGATCGCCGCCACGATCGCGTCCTGGTCGCCGACGTACTTGTAGACGGTCGGCCGCGAGACTCCCGCGCGCTCGGCGATCTGCGCGTGCACCCGGCCGGTCAGCCCCTCCTCGAGCATGCAGGCCGTCGCCGCGTCGAGGATCCGGTCCCTGATCCGCGCGGCGGCGTCGGGCGCCGCGGGGCCGGGGCGGAGCGGAGCGGCGGTCATGGAGGAATGCTACGACCCCTTGACCGGTTGTTGACGAACTGTCACGATGTGTAAATGACTATGGACGTGGTGGCCACCCGCCTGAACCGAGGATCCGTCCGGCGCTCCTACGAGCCCGAGGTCGCGATCGCCTGGGAGGCGCCGCTGGTGGAGGGCAAGTACTTCCTGCCCAAGGAGGTGCTCTCGCTCTACGGGACGCCGTACTGGGACGAGCTGACCGAGGAGCAGCGGGTCGCGCTGTCCCGGGAGGAGATGGCCAACGTCCTCTCCGTCGGCATCTGGTTCGAGAACATCCTCAACCGCGGGCTGCTCCTGCAGCTGATGCGCGAAGACCCCGCGTCGCCCTACGCCCACTACGTGCTGACCGAGATGGGCGACGAGTGCCGCCACATGACGATGTTCGGCAAGGTCATCGCCCACGCCGGCGCCCGTCCCTACCGGATGGGGCGGGTCGACCGCGCCCTCGCGGCCGTGCTTCCGCACTTCCTGCACGGCTCGTTGCTCTGGGTCGGCGCGCTGATCGGCGAGGAGATCTTCGACGCCCAGCAGCGCCGGATCATGGGCGACCCCGACCTGCAGCCCGTCGTCGCCCAGCTGATGAAGATCCACGTCACCGAGGAGGCGCGGCACATCCGCTTCGCCCGCGAGGGCGTCGTGCACCGGATGCAGAGCGTCTCCCGCCTGGAGCGGTTCCTGGTCGCGAACCTCAACGGCCTCGGCGGCCCGGTGATGGCGCGCGCCCTGGTGCACAAGGGCATCTACCACCGCGCGGGGCTCGACGTGGACCGAGCGCTCCGCGAGGCCCGGGCCAACGAGCACCACCGGGAGATGGCGGTGATCGGCTTCGCGCCGCTGGCGGCGTTCCTCGAGGAGAACGGCCTGATGAGCCGGCTCAGCCGGCTGCTCTGGAAGAGGGCGGGGTTCCTGGCGTGAGTCGCTCGCGCCGCCGTCCGCGCCGTCACCCGCGCAGCATGGCGTGGCTGCCGCCGGAGGAGGAGAGCGGGTACGCCGGCCCGGCGCGGCTGGTCCTCGGCGGCGACCAGCTGGACGTGACGGTCCGGCTGGCCGGGCACCTCGAGCCCCTGGACGGCCGGTTCCACTGGTACGGCCGGATCGAGCGCACAGCCGACGTCGTCGCGCTCAAGGACGGCGGTGCCGTCACCGGCGAGCTGGCGATCGGCGACCGCGGTCCCGCGGCCGTGCGGCTCGCGGAGTACGACGCCTGGGGCCACGTCCTGGTCACGGGCGTGGGCGCGCCGCCCTATCCGCTCGAGCCGGTGGAGGTCAGCGTCCCAGCCATGCGCTGATGTCGGCCTCCGCCTCGGCGACGACGTCGGAGGGCGCGCGGCTGGCACGGAAGGACATCCGGGCGAGGTCGGCGAGCCGCTCGTCGGGCAGGTCGTGCGCGGCGCGCATGCAGGCGTACTGCGCGTTCAGCCGGGAGCCGAACAGCAGCGGGTCGTCGGCGCCGAGGGCGACGGTCGCGCCGGCGTCGAGGAGCACGGGCAGCGGCACCGAGGTGAGGTCGGAGTAGACGCCCAGCGCGACGTTGGACACCGGGCAGACCTCGAGCGCGACGCCGGCCTCGACGATCCGGTCCAGCAGCGCGGGGTCCTCGGCCGAGCGCACGCCGTGGCCGAGGCGGTCGGCGTGCAGCGCGTCGAGGCAGGTGCGGACGTGGTCCGGGCCGCGCAGCTCGCCGCCGTGCGGTGCCAGCAGCAGCCCCGCCCGCTCGGCGATCTCGAAGGCCTTGGCGAAGTCGGCGGTCGAGCCGCGCCGCTCGTCGTTGGACAGCCCGAACCCGACGACGCCGCGGCCGGCGTACTGCGCCGCCAGGCGGGCGAGCGTGCGCGCGTCGAGCGGGTGCCGGGTGCGGTTGGCCGCGACGACGACCGCGATGCCGAGGCCGGTCCGTGCCGAGGCGTCCGCGACGGCGTCGAGCACCAGGTCGGTGAACGCGGTGATGCCACCGAACCGCGCGGCGTACCCGCTCGGGTCGACCTGGATCTCCAGCCACCGGCCGCCGTCGGCGACGTCGTCCTCGGCCGCCTCGAGCACGAGCCGGCGTACGTCGGCCTCGGTGCGCAGCACCGACCTCGCGACGTCGTAGAGCCGCTGGAAGCGGAACCAGCCCTTCTCGTCGGCGGCCGAGAGCTGGGGCGGCCACTCGGTCACCAGCTGGTCGGGCAGCGCGATGCCGTCGCGCGCGGCCAGCTCCAGCAGGGTGCGGTGCCGCATCGACCCGGTGAAGTGCAGGTGCAGGTGTGCCTTCGGAAGGGACTCCAGCGTCCCGCGCTCGCCGACCTCAGCCATGGTCGGGTCATCGTAGGACCCGACCCCTGCTCAGCGGACGGCGACGACCGGGCAGCGTGCGTGGTTGAGGACGTGCTGGCTGATGGATCCGACCAGCAGGCCGCCAAGAACGCCGTGCCCGTGGGCTCCGACCACCACCAGGGACGCGTGCTCGCTGAAGCCGGTGAGCAGGCCTCTCGCCGGGACGGCCGCGGCCTCCAGCGTCACCTCGACGCCGGGATACGCCGCCCGGACGTCCGCGGTCCAGCCGGCGAGCCGCTGCTCGTGCAGGTGCAGGTCGTGGACCAGCAGGTCGCGGACGCTCGCCCCGGGGTGGTCGGCGTGCAGCGAGGGTTGGAACCCGTGCAGGGCCACCACGTGCTCGCCGGTCGCGGCCGCTCGTGCGCACGCCCACTCCAGGGCGGTGAGGCTGTCCGAGGAGCCGTCGACGCCGACGCCGATCCGGTGCTCCTCGGGTGCCGCGGCCGGCCGTACGACGACCACGGTGCCGGCAGCGATCCGCACCAGCTCCTGCGACACCGAGCCCATCAGCAGGCCGGCGCCGCGGGAGTGCCCGACGGCTCCGACGACGATCAGGTCGCCCGGGCCGGCGGCGTGCGCGAGCTCGGCCGCCGGGTGGCCCAGGCGCAGGTCCACCTCGCCGTCGACGTCCGGCACTTCCTCCATGAGCCGTCGCGCCGACAGCTGGCGGTCCTCGGCCTCCATCAGCGCATCCCCGTGCGGGTTGGTCGCCATCATGTCGAGGGTGCCGCCGACGACGACCGCGACGACCGGTACGTGCTGCGTGCGCCCCGTCTCCAGGGCCCAGCGGAGCGCGTCGTCGGCAGGCGCCGACGCGTCGTACCCCACCAGGATGCGCTTGGTGACCATCATCGTTCACTCCTCGTGCTCGGGACGGTCACCACGGTTCCGCCGCCGGAGCTTCCGCGGGAGAGCCATTGGTCCTCCCTCGGGCGGGATCCGAGGTGCTTTTGGCCCGCCTGGCGTGGCGTGCGTAGACTCCCACCTTGGTGGCTTTCCCCCATGGTGAGTCGCGCCCTCGTGCCGGTCAGCCGGCGCCGGGCCGGAGACCGGGAAGGCTGTCGGAGGGCACTAGCTCAACTGGCAGAGCATCGGTCTCCAAAACCGAAGGTTGGGGGTTCAAGTCCCTCGTGCCCTGCAGAAGAACCGAACCTACGAACTGGTAGAGGAGAAGGACGTGGCTGAGGCACCCGCGGTCAAGGGTGACCGCAAGCCTGCCGAGAAGCGCACCGGACCGGTGACCTTCTACCGCCAGGTCGTCGCGGAGCTCCGGAAGGTCGTCTGGCCGACCCGCGAGCAGCTGTCGACGTACTTCATCGTGGTGATGGTCTTCGTGCTGGTGATGATCACGCTGGTGTCCGTCCTGGACCTGGCCCTCGGCAAGCTCGCCTTCCAGATCTTCACCGGCGGCGACAACGTCTGACGGCGGTCCGTCCCGGACCGTCCCTTCCCAAGACAGCGATGGAGTAGCACCAGTGTCGGAGCAGTACGACGCGGCCGAGGCCGCCTCGGAGCACGTTGAGCAGGGCCTCGAGACCGAGGCGGTCCTCGACGACGCCGACGTGGCCGCATCCGACGCGGAGGTGACCCAGGTCACCGACGAGCCCGCCGTCGACGAGGAGCAGTCCGAGGCGTCCGCCGTCGACGAGGAGCTCGTCGCCGACGAGGAACCTGCCGCGGAGGCCACGGACGAGGCACCGGCCGAGGAGGCGCCGGCCGAGGAGCTCGACCCGCTCGAGGAGTTCCGCCGCGAGCTGTGGGCGAAGCCGGGCGACTGGTTCGTCGTGCACACCTACTCCGGCATGGAGAAGAAGGTCAAGCAGAACCTCGAGAACCGCGTCCACTCGCTGAACATGGAGGACTACATCCACGAGATCGTGGTCCCCACCGAGGACGTCGCGGTGATCAAGAACGGCCAGCGCAAGCTGGTCAACCAGACGAAGTACGCCGGCTACGTGCTGGTCCGGATGGACCTCACCGACGAGTCGTGGGCCGCCGTCCGCCACACCCCGTCGGTGACCGGGTTCGTCGGCCCGAGCCACCAGCCGGTGCCGCTGAGCATGGGCGAGGTCGAGGACATGCTCGCCCCGGCCGTCGTCGCGTCCGCCGCCGCGGCTGCCGAGGCTGGCGGCTCCGGTGCCGCCGCCGGCGGCACGCCCGCCGCCAAGAAGCCGATCGAGGTCGCCGACTTCGGTGAGGGCGACTCGGTGATGGTGGTCGATGGCCCGTTCGCCACGCTGCACGCGACGATCACCGAGATCAACGCCGAGTCCCAGCGGCTCAAGGCCCTCGTGGAGATCTTCGGCCGGGAGACCCCGGTCGAGCTGAGCTTTTCGCAAGTCCAGAAAGTGTGAGTCGAGCCGCGCTTGCGCGGCGTGACTCGGCACTTTCTGGTTCACGCGCGAAGGTCGAGTAGACCGTCCGGCTGAGCTCGCGAAGCCGGAGCCGGTCGTATCGAGACCCGTGTGGGAGCCGGGTCGGGGAAGTCCGCGCGAATTCGCCGTACAGCACGAGTTCGCCGCACAATAGGCAGGTTGCCCGGTGCGCCGGGCGACGGTGGCAGAGGACAGCGGTCCTCGTCATGACCACGACAGGAAAGAGATAGAGGAATGCCTCCCAAGAAGAAGATCGCTGCCCTGGTCAAGGTGCAGCTCCAGGCGGGTGCGGCGACACCGGCCCCGCCGGTCGGTACCGCTCTCGGCCCGCACGGCGTCAACATCATGGACTTCTGCAAGGCCTACAACGCCCAGACCGAGTCCATGCGCGGCAACGTCATCCCGGTCGAGATCACGATCTACGAGGACCGGTCCTTCGACTTCATCACGAAGACCCCGCCGGCCGCCGAGCTGATCAAGAAGGCCGCCGGCCTGCAGAAGGGCTCGGGCGTCCCGCACAAGGAGAAGGTCGGCAAGCTGACCAAGGACCAGGTGCGCGAGATCGCCCAGACGAAGCTGCCCGACCTCAACGCCAACGACCTCGACGCCGCGATGAAGATCGTGGAGGGCACCGCCCGCTCCATGGGCGTCACCACGGAGGGGAACTGACATGCAGCGCAGCAAGACCTACCGCGCGGCGGCAGCGACCTTCGACAAGGACGAGCTGTACGCCCCGCTGGCCGCGATCAAGATCGCCAAGTCCACCAGCAAGAAGAAGTTCGACGAGACCGTCGACGTCGTCATGCGCCTGGGCGTCGACCCGCGCAAGGCCGACCAGATGGTCCGCGGCACCGTCAACCTGCCGCACGGCACCGGCAAGACCGCTCGCGTCCTCGTGTTCGCGAACGCCGACAAGGCCGAGGCTGCCCGCGCCGCGGGTGCCGACGAGGTCGGTGGCGACGAGCTGATCGAGAAGGTGGCCGGTGGCTACCTCGACTTCGACGCCGTCGTCGCGACCCCGGACATGATGGGCAAGGTCGGCCGCCTGGGCCGCGTCCTCGGCCCGCGTGGTCTGATGCCGAACCCCAAGACCGGCACCGTCACCCCGGACCCGGCCAAGGCCGTGACCGACATCAAGGGCGGCAAGATCGAGTTCCGCGTCGACCGCCACGCCAACCTGCACTTCATCATCGGCAAGGCGTCCTTCTCCGAGCTCCAGCTCGCCGAGAACTACGCCGCTGCCCTCGAGGAGGTGCTGCGGCTCAAGCCGGCCAGCTCCAAGGGCCGCTACGTCAAGAAGGTCACCGTCTCCACGACCATGGGCCCCGGCGTCCAGGTCGACCCCAACCGCACCAAGAACGTCGCGGCCGACGACTCCGCCGAGTAGGGGCAACCGACCGCTCGAAATGTGACAAGCGCCCACCGACCGGTGGGCGCTTGTCACATTTGAACCGGTCGGAGACCCCTACTCGGCCAGCTTCTCGGCGGCGGCGAGCTCGGCGCAGAGGGCGACGCCGGCCATGGCGGCCTCGACGTCGGCGAGGGCGGGGAAGGTAGGGGCGAGGCGGATGTTGCGGTCGTGGGGGTCGTTGCCGTGCGGGAAGGCCGAGCCGGCGGGGGTCAGGGCGATGCCTGCCTCCTTGGCGAGCTGGATCACCCGCGAGGCAGTGCCGTCGAGGACGTCGAGGTTCACGAAGTAGCCACCGGTCGGCTTGCTCCACGTCGCGATGCCGAGACCGCCGAGCCGGGACTCGAGCGCGTCGTCGACGGCCTCGAACTTCGGGGCGATCAGGTCGCGGTGCTTGCGCATGTGGGCCCGTACGCCGTCCGCGTCGCCGAAGAACTCGACGTGGCGGAGCTGGTTGATCTTGTCCGGCCCGATCGAGGCGTAGCCGAGCCGCTGGAGGTACCAGGCCCGGTTCTCGGCCGAGGCGGCGAGCGCCGCGACGCCCGCGCCGGCGAACGTGATCTTCGAGGTCGAGGCGAACACGATCGGCCGGTTCGGGTGGCCGGACGCGGCGGCGAGGCCGAGGGCGTCCGCGCTCTTCGTCTCCGTGTCGGTGAGGTGGTGCACGGCGTACGCGTTGTCCCAGAGGATCCGGAAGTCCGGCGCCGCCGTCGGCATCGCGATCAGCTCGGCGGCGACCTCGGCCGAGCACACCGCGCCGGTCGGGTTGGCGTAGGTCGGCACCAGCCAGAGGCCCTTGACGGCCGGGTCGTCGGCGACCAGCGCGCGGACCGCCTGCACGTCCGGGCCGTCGTCGTTCATCGGGACGGTCACCATCTCGATGCCGAGCTCGGCGAGCATCGTGAAGTGGCGGTCGTAGCCCGGCACCGGGCAGACGAACTTCACGACCGGCTCCTGGCTCCACGGGCGCGGCGAGTCCGGGCCGCCCTTGAGCAGCATCCAGGTGACGACCTGGTACATCATCGTGAGGCTGGAGTTGCCGCCGACGACGATCGCGGAGGCGTCCAGGCCGAGCAGGTCGGCGAAGATCTCGCGGAGCTCGGGGAGCCCGTCGAGGCCGCCGTAGTTGCGCACGTCCGTGCCGGCCGCGTCCTGGTGCCCGGTCGGCAGCCGGAGCAGGCCCTCGGACAGGTCGAGCTGGTCGGCCCCCGGCTTGCCCCGGGTGAGATCGAGCTTGAGCCCCTTCGCCTGCAGCTCTTCGTACTCCGCCCGCAGTGCGGTGAGGCGCTCGGCGAGCTGGTCGGGGGACAGGTCGGTCAGGGGCGTGGTCACGGGCCAATCGTGCCAGGACCGTCGAGCAGCTCGACAGCTGGCAGCAGCCCGGCGAGTACGGCGAGCGCGCGCTTCCAGCGCGCCAGCACCGCGTCCCGCGCGCCGCCGTCCGGCGCCAGCATCGTCGCGAGGGAGAGCCCCGTGAGGAGGTCGACGGTGAACTCCACGAGCGTGTCGACCCGCGGGTCGGAGGTGTAGGGCTCG
Source organism: Nocardioides panacisoli (assembly GCF_039537325.1). Lineage (GTDB taxonomy): Bacteria > Actinomycetota > Actinomycetes > Propionibacteriales > Nocardioidaceae > Nocardioides > Nocardioides panacisoli. The sequence continues at coordinate 108,805 of NZ_BAABAH010000004.1, read as the reverse complement.
CCGAGCGTCCCGGCGTACAGCTCGCGCATCGAGGCGAAGAGCCGCTTCTCCTCCGGGACCAGCGCGGCCCGAAGGTCGGCGTCCGTGCGCGCGGCGACCCAGAGCTCGAGGGCGGCGAAGAACACCGGGCTGGTCAGGTCGCGCCACACCAGGTCGACGACGGCCTGCATCTTCCCGGGACCGTCCTCGACGAGGGCCGCCTCTGCGCGGAACCGCTCGATGCGGGAGTCGACCAGGTGCGAGATCGCGCCGACGAGGAGCGCCGCCCGGGTGGGGAAGTGGTGCTGGATGGTCCCGCGGGCCAGGCCGGCCCGCTCCTGCACCTCCGAGATCGTCGTCGCGGCGTAGCCCCGCTCCAGCAGGCACTCCGCCGTCGAGCCGAGGATCCGGGCGCGGGTCGTCGCGCGCCGCTCGGCCTGGGTGCGGCGGGATCTCGGCACGGGCATGCAAATACCGTACACTCTGACGGTATCTGGTCCGGTGCCCGACGATGAGGTGGTGTCCCATGGCGCGCGAGAGCGGCTACGACTACGACGTGCTGGTGATCGGCTCGGGCTTCGGCGGCAGCGTCTCGGCGCTGCGGCTCACCGAGAAGGGCTACCGGGTCGGCGTCCTGGAGTCCGGCCGGCGCTGGGACGCCGGTGACCTGCCGAGGACCAACTGGAACCTGCGGAAATCGATCTGGGCGCCGCGGCTCGGCATGACCGGTCCGCAGCGGATCAGCGTGCTCGGCAAGTGCCTGGTCTTCAGCGGGTCCGGCGTGGGCGGCGGGTCGCTGATCTACGGCAACACGCTCTACGAGCCGCTGCCGGCGTTCTACACCGACCGCGCCTGGGCGCACATCACCGACTGGCGCAGCGAGCTGGCGCCCTACTACGACCAGGCCAAGCGGATGCTCGGGGTCGAGACCAACCCGCGGGTCGGCCCCAAGGACGAGGTGCTGCTCGAGATCGCGACCGACCTCGGCGTCGCCGACACCTTCCACCGCACCGACGTCGGCGTCTTCTTCAACGAGGGTCAGGAGGGCGTCGAGGTCGAGGACCCCTACTTCGGCGGCCAGGGCCCGCGGCGACGCGGCTGCATCCACTGCTCGGAGTGCATGACCGGGTGCAAGCACAACGCCAAGAACACGACGACCACCAACTACCTCTACCTCGCCGAGCGCAACGGCGCGGACGTGTACCCGCTCACGACGGTGACGTCCGTGGCGCCGGACGGCCGGGGCGGCTACGTCGTGGAGACGGAGCGGTCCAACGGCCGGCTGCGCAGGGGACGGCGTACGTTCCGGGCGCAGCAGGTCGTCTTCGCGGCCGCCGCGCTCGGCACCCAGAAGCTGCTGCACAAGATGCGCGAGGAGGGGACTCTCCCTGCGCTCTCGCCGCGGCTCGGCGAGCTCACCCGCAGCAACTCCGAGGCGATCATCGGCGTCACCGCCAAGGACCGCTACGACCTCTCGCAGGGGGTGGCGATCAGCTCGTCGATCCACCCCGAGCCGGAGACCCACGTGGAGGTGGTCGGCTACGGCAAGGGCCACAACGCGATGTTCCTGCAGACGACGCCGATGGTCGACGGCGGCGCGTTCCGTGCCCTCCGGCTGCTGCTCACCTGCCTGCTCCACCCGGTGCGGTTCCTCCGGTCCCAGAACCCGCACCGTGCCTCGGAGAAGTCGGTGATCCTGCTGGTGATGCAGTCGCTCGACAACTCGCTCACCTCCTACCTCAGGCGCGGGCGGCTGGTGACCAGGCAGGGCTCGGGGGAGCCCAACCCCTCCTGGATCCCCCTGGCCCACGACATCGCCCGGCGGTGGGAGAAGAAGGTGGACGGGGTTGCCGGTGGCGTGTTCACCGACGCGCTCAACATCCCGGCCACCGCCCACTACATCGGCGGCTGCACGATCGGCGAGACGCCGGAGACGGGCGTCGTCGACCCCTACCAGCGGGTGCACGGTCATCCCGGGCTGCACGTCGCCGACGGGAGCGCGATCACCGCGAACCTCGGGGTGAACCCCTCGTTGACGATCACCGCCCAGGCCGAGCGGGCGATGGCCTTCTGGCCGAACAAGGGGGAGCCCGACCCGCGCCCCGAGCCCGGGTCGGCGTACCGCCGGATCGCCCCGGTCGCCCCGCACCGACCGGTCGTGCCCGCGACGGCGCCGGGCGCCCTGCGGCTGCCGCCCCCGCCCGTCCCCGCGACGGCAGGGGAGGCCTCGTGACCACCGCGGTGGGCGACCGGCTGGCCGCTCTCGAGCCGGCCTGCTCGCTCGACGAGGCGCTGGCGCTGTACGACGAGCTGCCCGGCCTCGCCCCCGCCGAGATCCGGGGGACCTGGCGCGGCCGGGAGCTGCGCACCGGCCACCCCATGGACGGGCTGCTCGAGGCGACCGGGTGGTACGGCAAGCGGTTCGACGACGACGACGCGGTGCACCCGCTGCTCTTCTCGACCTCGTCCGGCGACGTGGTGTCCGTGGACCCGCGGAAGGTGCCGATGGGTATCGCGGGCAGGGTGCCGCCGACGCTGGTCGCCCGGAGCCGGTTCGCCGTCGACCTGCTCCGGCCCGCGCTGCGCACCAAGAAGCCCCGCGCGCGGCTGCGGGAGGTCCGCCACCGCGGCGTCGTGACGGCGGCGATGGTCTATGACCACCTGCCGATCATCGACGTGTTCCGTCGCGTCGACGAGGACACCCTGCTCGGCCTCATGGACCTACGGGCCTACCCGCAGCCCTATCTCTTCGTGCTCGCCCGCGATTTGTGAGCCCGTACCGGCCGCGCGTACAGTTCCTGCTCGTAACCAGAGACCGCCGGTCGTGCGGACTATCCAGTCCGTTCCGAAGGTCCCACCGAAGGTGGGCGGCCCGCGCAGGTGAGCAGAGCAGAACAGCCCGGTCCGCCCGGATGTCCACGCCCTGAGCGCCTGCGCTCGGGGCGTTCGTCTTTCTCCGGGGCCGGTCCGCCGGAGGTCTCGACATTCCGGAAGGAGACCCATGGCGCGGGCAGACAAGCAGGCCGCCGTCGCGGAGATCGCTGAGTCCTTCAGCGAGTCCGCAGGTGCTGTGCTGACCGAGTACCGCGGTCTCACCGTGAAGGAGCTGCAGGACCTCCGCCGCTCCCTCGGTGCGAACGCCAACTACGCCGTGGTCAAGAACACGCTGGCCAAGATCGCCGCCAAGGAGGCGGGGATCGAAGGCTTCGAGGACCTGCTCACCGGTCCGACCGCGATCGCCTTCATCAAGGGCGACGTCGTCGAGGCGGCGAAGGGTCTGCGTGACTTTGCCAAGGCCAACCCCACCCTGGTCATCAAGGGTGGAGTTCTGGACGGCAAGGCCCTCGAGCCGGCCGAGATCGCCAAGCTGGCCGATCTCGAGTCGCGCGAGGTGCTCCTGGGCAAGCTGGCGGGCGCGATGCTCGCCTCGCTGAGCCAGGCCGTCTACCTCCTCAACGCCCCGCTCGCCCAGGCTGCCCGGCTCGCCGGCGCCCTGGAGGCCAAGGCGCAGGAGGACCCCTCGATCCTCGCAGGTGGTGCTGGTACGCCGGCCGCCGCCGAGGAGCCGGCCGCCGAGGTCGCGGAGGAGCCCGCCGTCGAGGCGGAGTCCACCGAGACCTCCGACACCGTCGAGGCCGACACCACCGAGGCCTAGGCACTAGGCCGACGTACACCACCTGAAACCCGGCCCGGCCTTCCCGGCGGGCCAACCAGAAAGGAAGCCATCATGGCGAAGCTCAGCACCGACGAGCTGCTCGACGCGTTCAAGGAGATGACGCTGATCGAGCTGTCGGAGTTCGTGAAGCAGTTCGAGGAGACCTTCGGCGTGACCGCCGCGGCTCCGGTCGCGGTTGCCGCCGCGCCGGCCGCCGGTGGTGCCGCTGGCGGCGAGGCCGCCGGCGACGCCGGTGCCCAGGACGAGTTCGACGTGGTCCTCGAGGCCGCTGGTGACAAGAAGATCAACGTCATCAAGGAGGTCCGTGCGCTGACCTCCCTCGGTCTCAAGGAGGCCAAGGACCTCGTCGAGGGCGCCCCGAAGCCCGTCCTCGAGAAGGTCAACAAGGAGGCCGCGGACAAGGCCAAGGAGGCCCTCGAGGCCGCCGGCGCCACCGTCACCCTCAAGTGACCTGCTGACACCTCAGCACGCTCCGCCCGAGGGCGGGTTCCCCGACGGGGGACCCGCCCTCGGTCTGTTTTTCCCCGCCGAGCCGGGGGCGCCGTCTCGGGTTTCGGGGCGAGGTGACGTGTGACACCGTTAGCGCGTAACCTGCCCCCGGCGCCCCCGTTGTTACTCACGAGACACGTGAGCGCCGTCACGCGTAGTCCACGAGTCCGACCACGAGGGTCAGTAGTGGTCCGTTCGGCAACGAGGGAGTTCACATGGGTGTTGAGATCGCGGTCGAAAACCTCACGAAGTCGTTCGGCAAGCAGCTGATCTGGAAGGACGTCACCCTGACGGTCCCTGCCGGCGAGATCTGCGTGATGCTCGGCCCGTCCGGCACCGGCAAGTCGGTCTTCCTCAAGGCCCTCATCGGCCTGCTCAAGCCCGACTACGGCTCGATCGTGATCGAGGGCACCGACATCGCCACCTGCTCGGAGAAGGACCTCTACGAGATCCGCAAGCTGTTCGGCGTGCTGTTCCAGGACGGCGCGATGTTCGGCTCGATGAACCTCTACGACAACGTCGCCTTCCCGCTGCGCGAGCACACCAAGAAGAGCGAGTCCGAGATCCGTGACATCGTCATGGAGAAGATGGACCTCGTCGGTCTGCTCGGCGCCGAGGACAAGCTGCCCGGCGAGATCTCCGGCGGTATGCGCAAGCGCGCCGGCCTGGCCCGCGCCCTCGTGCTCGACCCCGAGATCGTCCTCTTCGACGAGCCGGACTCGGGCCTCGACCCGGTCCGTACGTCGTTCCTCAACCAGCTGATCGTCGACCTCAACGCCCAGATCGACGCGACGTTCCTGATCGTGACCCACGACATCAACACCGCGCGCACGGTCCCGGACAACATCGGGCTGCTCTACCACAAGCACCTCGCGATGTTCGGCCACCGCGAGATGCTGCTGACCTCGGAGGAGCCGGTCGTCCGGCAGTTCCTGAACGCCCAGCGCGTCGGGCCGATCGGCATGTCCGAGGAGAAGGACGCCACCGAGCTCGAGGCCGAGAAGGACATGGACCTGCCGCCGCTGCCGCCTGTCATGCTGCAGCTCGAGCCGTCCAACGGCATCCCGCGCAAGAGCCAGCGCCCCCCGGGTGAGTACTGCCGGCTGCACGGCATCACGCCGCCACCCGGTTCGTTCACTCCCGAGGCTGCGCACGGCTGATCGAAAGGACTGCGGTGTCATCCTCCACGGCGGCCCGCGTCCTTTCTCCCATCGGGACCGCAGGCAATCTGTTCGCATTCGGTCTCGATGTAGGGCGCGGTCTCTTCAGACGTCCGTTCCAGCTGCGTGAGTTCATCCAGCAGGCCTGGTTCGTGGCGTCGGTCACGATCATCCCGACGGCACTCGTCGCGATCCCCTTCGGCGCGGTCATCGCGCTGCAGGTCGGCGGCCTGATCAAGCAGTTCGGCGCGCAGTCGTTCACGGGCTCGGCGTCGGTCCTCGCCGTCATCCAGCAGGCCGCGCCGATCGGCACCGCGCTGCTGATCGCCGGAGCGGGCGGGTCCGCGATCGCCGCGGACCTGGGCGCCCGGAAGATCCGCGAGGAGCTGGACGCGATGATGGTGCTGGGCATCGACCCGATCCAGCGCCTGGTCGTGCCCCGCGTGCTCGCCTGCATGCTCGTCGCGGTCTTCCTCAACGGCATGGTGAGCGTCGTCGGCGTCGCCGGCGGCTACGTGTTCAACGTGATCCTCCAGGACGGCACGCCCGGTGCCTACCTCGCGAGCTTCACCGCCCTCGCACAGCTGCCCGACGTCTGGGTCGGCATGATCAAGGCCCTCACGTTCGGCCTCATCGCCGCCATCGTCGCGTCCTACAAGGGCATGAACGCCAAGGGCGGCCCGAAGGGCGTCGGCGACGCGGTCAACGAGTCCGTCGTCATCACCTTCCTGCTGCTGTTCGTCGTGAACTTCGTCCTCAGCACGATCTACGTCCAGCTCATCCCACCGAAGACGGGCTGACGGCGATGGCAAGCGTGAAGGCGATCTACGAGAAGCCGCTGAAGGGTCTCGACACCCTCGGCGAGGAGCTCTCGTTCTACCTCGGCGTGCTCCGGGCGACCCCCCGCTCGGTCCGCCACTACCCCCGGGAGATCCTGCGGCTGCTCGCCGAGATCACCCTCGGCACGGGCGCGCTCGCCGTCATCGGCGGCACCGTCGGGGTCATCCTGGGCATGACGTTCTTCACCGGCGCCCAGGTCGGCCTCTCCGGGTACGCCGCCCTCGACCAGCTCGGGACTGCGTCCTTCGCGGGCTTCGTGTCGGCGTACTTCAACACGCGCGAGATCGCTCCGATCGTCTCGGGCATCGCGCTCGCGGCGACCGTCGGCTGCGGCTTCACCGCCCAGCTCGGTGCGATGCGGATCTCCGAGGAGGTCGACGCCCTCGAGGTGATGGCGATCCCCTCGATGCCGTTCCTCGTCGCGACCCGCGTCGTCGGCGGGCTGATCGCGATCATCCCGCTCTACGTCGTCGCGCTGCTGTCGTCCTACCTCGCCAGCCGGCTGGTGGTGCTGACCTTCTTCGGGCAGTCGGCCGGCACCTACGACCACTACTTCTGGACGTTCCTCCCACCCGGCGACGTGCTCTGGTCGTTCGGGAAGGTGCTCGTCTTCGCGGTGGCGGTGATCCTGATCCACTGCTACCACGGCTACACCGCCTCCGGCGGTCCGGCGGGTGTGGGCGTGGCTGTGGGCCGGGCGGTCCGGACCAGCATCGTCGTGGTCAACGTGATCGACCTGCTGCTGTCCATGGCCATCTGGGGCACCACCACGACGGTGAGGTTGGCCGGGTGATGGGACGATGAGGCTCGGGAACCACCATCGGGTGCTCGGCGCGGCGTTCGTCGCGCTCGTCGTGCTCTCCGTCTGGCTGACCTACGCGGTGTTCTCGCACAAGTTCTCCAAGTACGACGAGGTCACCCTCGACACCTCGACGATCGGGCTGCAGCTCCCCGAGCGCGCCGACGTCAAGGTGCGCGGCGTGATCGTGGGAGAGGTGCTCAAGGCCCAGGCGGACGGGGGGAACGGCGCCAAGCTCACGCTGGGGCTCTACCCGAACATGATCGACGACGTGCCCGCGAACGTGACGGGCTCGATCGTCCCCAAGACGCTCTTCGGCGAGAAGTACGTCTCCCTCGACATCCCCGACTCCGGGGCGCAGGGCACGATCGAGGCGGGCGCCACGATCACCCACACCGAGGTGAGCACGGAGGTCGAGCAGGTGCTCAACGACCTCTACCCGCTGCTGCGCACCGTGCGGCCCGCCGACCTCAACTCGACCCTGAACGCGCTGGCCACGGCGCTCGAGGGTCGTGGCGACCAGCTCGGCCAGAACCTCGAGACGGTCGACTCCTACCTCAAGCGGATCAACCCCGAGATCCCGGAGCTGGTGAGCGACCTGCGGCTGACCGCGAAGACGTCGGACATCTATGCCGACATCCTTCCGCAGGTCGCCGACATCCTCGACAACACGGTGAAGACCACCGGCACCCTCGAGGACAAGGAGAGCGTGCTCAACGCCGAGCTCAAGGACATCCGCGCGTTCTCCGACACCGCCCGCCAGTTCCTCGAGGTCAACGGCGACCGGCTCGTGCGGTTCGGCCAGATCAGCACCCAGGTGCTCGCCGTCCTCTCCCGGTACTCCCCGGAGATCCCCTGCCTCGCCAAGGGCCTGGTCAACTTCGAGCCGCGTGCGGCCCAGGCGTTCCGCGGTTACGAGCTGCACATCATCCTCGAGACCCTGCCGACCCAGCCGCGTCCCTACAACATCAACGACCTGCCCCGCTTCGCCGAGGACCGCGGCCCGTCCTGCTGGAACCTGCCCAACCCGCCGTGGAACCAGGCACACCCGCTGCAGAACGTGCCCAACTACAACGACGGTGTCGACGAGCCGCTCGGCACCGGCATCGAGCGTCCCGCGCCCGGGCTCGGCTACGACGGCTCGCCCGAGGACGTGAAGGTGCTGCGCAAGATGATGGTGGGCCGCTACGGCGCCGGCACCGACTCCGGGCTCGGGGTGCTCCTCGCGGGTCCCACCGTCGCCGACGGGGGTGACCGCTGATGGCGCGCCTGCTCGACTCCAAGACCAGCGGCGACCTGCTCCGGTTGCTCGCGTTCATGGTCGTCACCGCCGTCGCCACCAGCCTGCTAGTGGTCACCATCGGCAACATCTCCTTCGGAGGCTCGGAGACCTACAAGGCCGTCTTCACCGACGCGACCGGGGTGCTGAAGGGCGACGACGTCCGCATCGCCGGCGTCAAGGTCGGCACCGTGAAGGACGTCGAGGTCGTGCAGGGAGACTCCAGCGACGACACCAACGCCATGGTGACCTTCACCGTCAAGAGCGACACCGTCGTGGACGCCGGCACGCACGCGACGATCCGCTACCGCAACCTCCTGGGCCAGCGCTACGTCTCGCTCACCCACGAGGGTGCCGACGGCGACCTGAAGGACGACACGATCCCGGTGAGCCAGACCAAGCCCGCGCTGGACCTCTCCGTCCTGTTCAACGGGTTCAAGCCGCTCTTCCAGGCGCTCTCGCCTGACGACGTCAACAAGCTCTCCTACGAGATCGTCCAGGTGTTCCAGGGCGAGGGCGGCACGCTCGAGGACCTGCTGCGCAGCACCGCATCGGTCACCCAGACCCTCGCGGACCGCAACCAGGTGATCGGGAGCCTGCTCGACAACCTCGACTACGTCCTGGACCACGTCGCCGACCGCGACAAGCAGCTCACCTCGCTGATCGACAGCTTCCGCAACCTGGTGGGCGGCCTGAAGCAGGACCGCCAGGCGATCCTCGACTCGCTGAACGGGATCTCCCACCTGGCCGTGCAGACGGCCGGTCTGGTCGACGACATCCGCGACCCGTTCGTCTCCGACATCCACCAGCTGCGCACGTTCAGCGAGAACCTCGACCGCGGCAAGGCCGAGATCGACCGCGCGCTCCAGGTGATGCCGATCAAGCTCAACAAGATGGGCCGCACGGCGACCTACGGCTCCTGGTTCAACTTCTACCTCTGCGACTTCAAGGCAACGGTGCGGTACGGCGACAACGTGCTCCTCAGCCCGAACTACAGCGTCGGCGCGGACAGGTGCTCGCTGCCATGAAGCCCTTCCGCGAACGCAACCCCGTGATGGTCGGGGCGATCAGCATCGCCGTCCTGGTGCTGCTGGTCGTCGCCGCCCTGCGCGCCAACGACCTGCCGCTCATCGGAGGCGGTGACACCTACTACGCCACCTTCGCCGAGGCCGGCGGGCTGAAGTCCGGCGACGAGGTGCGGATCGCCGGCGTCCGGGTCGGCGAGGTCGACTCGATCGAGCTCGACAACGGCTATGTCAAGGTCGGCTTCAAGATCAAGTCGGACGCTTCGTTCGGCGACCAGAGCGAGGCGCAGATCAAGGTCAAGACGATCCTCGGCGACGAGTACCTCGCCCTGGTGCCGAAGGGTGACGGGCAGCTCGCAGAGGGATCCACGATCCCCGTCGACCGGACCCAGTCGCCCTACGACGTGGTGAGCGCGTTCAGCGACCTCGCGAAGACCTCCGACAACATCGACACCGACCAGCTGGCGAACGCGTTGACCACGCTCGCCGACCTGACCCGCAGCACGCCGACCCAGTTCCGCAAGGCGCTGCAGGGAGTCTCGGCACTGTCCACGACGATCGCGGACAAGAACGAGCAGATCGGGTCGCTGCTCAAGGACCTGTCCCGGGTCTCCGACGTCCTCGACAGCCGCGACCAGGACATCGTCCAGCTGATGCGCGACTCGGACGTCCTGTTCAAGGCGCTGATCCAGCGCAAGGTCGCGATCCACAACATCCTCGTCGCGACCTCCGACCTCAGCACCCAGCTCACCGGACTCGTCCGCGACTCGCGCGCCGACCTCAAGCCGGCCCTGGACCACCTCCACAGCGTGCTCGACGTGCTCAACAAGAACGACGACAACATCGACGAGTCGCTCCGGGTGCTGGCGCCGTTCTACCGCTACTTCGCGAACGTCTTCGGCAACGGCCCGTGGTGGGACACCTACGTCTCCAACCTGCCGCCGATTGCCGGACCTGGGGGAGGGGTGACGCCGTGAGCGACACGATCCGCAAGTTCGCCCCGATCGCCGTGATCCTCATCCTGCTGGCCGGCGGGGTCGTCTGGGTGCTCAACAGCGGTAGCGGCTCCAAGACGCTGACCGCCTACTTCCCGAGGACCGTGTCGGTCTACGAGGGCAGCGACGTGCGCGTCCTCGGCGTGCCCGTCGGACAGGTCGACACCGTGGAGCCCGAGGGCACCAGGGTGAAGGTCACCATGCACTACGACAGCGACGTCGACCTGCCCGAGGGCGCCAAGGCCGTGATCATCTCGCCCTCGGTGGTGGGCGACCGCTACATCCAGGTCGCACCGGCCTTCAAGGACGGCGACAAGGCGCTGCCCGACAACTCCGTCCTCTCGACCGACCGGACGGCGGTCCCGCTCGAGCTGGACCAGATCTACGGCAGCATCGACAACCTGGCGACGGCGCTGGGGCCCAACGGCGCCAACAGCAAGGGCGCGCTGACCGACCTCCTCGAGCAGACCGCCCGCAACTTCGGCGGCCAGGGAGCGAAGTTCAAGCAGACCATCCAGAACTTCGGCGACCTGAGCCAGACGCTCGACGACAACAAGACGGCGCTGTTCTCCTCGGCGCGCAAGCTGCAGGAGTTCATCCACACCCTGGCGGTGAACGACACCACGGTGCGCGACTTCAACACGTCGCTGGGCAACGTGTCGCGCCTCCTCGACAGCGAGCGGCAGAACCTGACCGCCGCCCTGGGCAACCTCGGTGTCGCGCTCGACGAGGTCGGTGGCTTCGTCAAGGAGAACCGGGACGCGCTCACTGCGGACATCTCCGGGCTCGGCCGGGTGGCGCACATCATCGCCCAGCGGCGCAGCGAGCTCTCGGAGGTGCTGAGCGCCGGTCCGCTCGCGCTGAACAACCTCGCGCTGGCCTACGACCCGCAGGCCGGCACGCTGAACAGCAACGCCAACATCGGGAACCTGCTCAAGCAGAGCCCGTCGGAGCTGCTGTGCGCCCTGGTCTCGGCGAACGACCCCGGCGGCAAGCTGTGCGGCCTCTTCGACCACATCCTGCCCCGCACCGGCCCGTTCGCCGCCGGCTCCGGCTCGTGGAGCGACGCCGCCTACGACCCCAGTCTCAACGGCCTGGTGGAGGTGAAGCGATGACCCGCCCCCTGCGCCGTCTCCGGCTTCTCCTCGCCCTGCTGGCGGGCTCGATCGTGCTGACCGGTTGCGACTTCAGCGTCTACGACATGCCGCTGCCGGGTGGTGCCGACGTCGGGGACAACCCGATCCACGTGACCGTCGAGTTCCAGGACGTCCTCGACCTGGTGCCGCAGTCGGCGGTCAAGGTCAACGACATCAGCGTCGGCCGGGTGAGCTCGGTCGAGCTGAACCCCAAGGACTACACGGCGACCGTCGACATCGAGCTGCGCAACGACACCGACCTGCCCGACAACGCGATCGCGACCATCCGCCAGACCAGCCTGCTCGGCGAGAAGTTCGTCTCGCTGGCGCCGCCGCTGACCGGAGCCACGGGCGAGCTGGGTGACGGCGACACGATCCCGCTCGACCACACCGGCCGCAACCCGGAGGTCGAGGAGGTCCTGGGTGCGCTGAGCCTCGTCCTGAACGGTGGCGGCGTCGCCCAGCTGAAGACGATCACCACCGAGCTCAACAACGCGCTCGGAGGGCGGGAGGACGCGGCCCGCTCGGTCCTGACCCAGATCAAGTCCCTGATGTCGCAGCTGGACAGCCACAAGCAGGACATCGTCGACGCCATCGACTCGCTCAACCGGCTCTCCATCGAGGTCCGCCAGCAGCAGGGCAGCATCGACCAGGCGCTCGAGGAGCTGCCGAGCGCGCTCGACTCGATCGACCGGCAGCGGCACGACCTGGTGCGGATGCTCGACGGGCTCAACCGGCTCAGCGGCGTCGGCGTCCGGGTCATCCAGGCGACCCACGACTCCACGGTGACCTCGCTGCAGCAGCTGCAGCCGGTCCTCACGAACCTCAGCGCCGCCGGGCAGTCGTTCGTGAAGGCGTTCAACGTCTTCTACGCCTTCCCCTTCGTCGACGACGTCGTCGGCCGCGACCCCCAGGTCGCGCGCAACCTGCACATGGGCGACTACGTCAACCTGTCGATCAACCTCGACCTCGACATCAACAACCTCGGCCTGCCGGACCTCGCCTGCATCCCGATCAACATGCTCCCGGACAACACCTCGCTCGAGCACCTGCTCGACATCAAGGGCCTGTGCGCCGGGGTCACGAAGGTCCTGCAGAGCTGCTTGAAGACCCCGCCCGACCCCGCGGCATGCGCGAAGCTCCCGCAGTACCTCCTCAACGAGATCTGCGACGCCGTGCACCTGCCGCTGCTCTGCGGCAACGGCGGGCTCCTCGGTGGCGGCGGTGGCGGCGGCAACACCAGCAGCAACCCGATCACCGACCTGCTCGACCAGCTCGGCCTCGGGCTCGGCGGGCTCGGCCTGCCCAGGCCCGCACCCGGGGACGACCAGCCGCGCCCGGCCGACTACAGCAGCGGGGTGGGACTCTTCCTGTCGCAACCGCTGTCCGGTGAGGGGAGAGGCCGATGATCACCCGTCGCACTCGGATCCAGCTGATCGTCTTCGCGATCATCACGGTCGTCGGCGTCACCTACGTCGGGGCCCGCTATGCGCGGCTCGACCGGCTGATCATGGACCGCAGCTACACCGTGACCGCGCACTTCGCCGACTCCGGCGGCATCTTCGCCGGCGGCGAGGTCACCTACCGCGGCGTGCGCATCGGCACGGTCAAGGAGCTCGACCTGACCAAGGACAAGTCCGGCGTCGACGTCGTGCTCGACATCGACAACAAGTGGGACGAGATCCCGGCCGACACGCTCGCCGTCGTCGGCAACCGCTCCGCGGTCGGTGAGCAGTACGTCGAGCTGCAGCCCCAGGCCGACGACGGCCCGTACCTCGAGAACGGCTCGCAGATCGCGATGGCCGACACCGCGACGCCGATCTCGACCCAGAAGCTGCTCGGCGACATCGCCGACACCGTCTCGAGCGTCAACCGCAACGCGCTGCGCACCACGGTCAAAGAGCTCGGCAAGGCCTTCGCCGGCACCGGCGAGGACCTGCAGCGGATCATCGACACCGGCGACTCGTTCATCCGGACCGCCAACGACAACTTCGACGTCACCACGGCGCTGATCCGGGACAGCAACGTCGTGCTCCGCGGCCAGGTCGGCAGCGAGAGCGCGCTCCGCGCGTTCGCCCTGCACCTCTCCTCCTTCAGCAGCGCGCTGGCCGGAGCGGACAGCGACCTGCGCCGGGTCATCGACAGCGGCTCGTTCACGGCCAACCAGCTGCGCACGTTCCTGGAGCAGAACCAGGAGCCGCTCGGCAACCTGCTCGCCGACGTCACCTCGACCGGCCAGGTCGTGGTCGACCACCTGCCCGGCCTGGAGCTGGTGCTCGTCGCCTACCCGCTGCTGCTCGAGGGCTCCTACGGCGTCATCGACAACACCGCGGCGAGCGACGGCCTCTACGACGCCCACATCGGCCTGATCCTCACCACGACGCCGCCCTGCTACGCCGGTTACGTCAGCGCCCACCGCGGTGCCGAGCAGCGCGACGACCTGCCCCTCCCGACCGACGACCACTGCACGGAGCCGCCGACCAAGGGCAACCCCCGCGGTGCCCAGAACGCGCCCCAGCAGCGGCCCGCCCCGGGCGCGGCAGTGTCCAGCGCCCCGGTCTACGTCTCCTTCGACCCGCGCACCGGGAAGATCGCCTGGGAGCCGCGCTCGTCCCACCTTGGAGGTGCCGGTAGCGTTGCGCCGGCATCGCTCGGAAGGGACTCGTGGAAGTGGCTCTACCTCAATCCGCTGCTCGCGGGTCAGTGAGGGGTTCCCGGGTCCGGCTGATCCTGCTGTGCGCGGCGGCCGTGGTCGCTGTGATCTGCCTGGTGGCCGCCGGACTGGTGTTCTTCGGGAGGAGCGCCGGCGACGGGCTGGACCTCGGCGACCGGTACAGCTCGCTGCGTGACGACGAGGTCCCGGCCTCGGGCACCGAGACCGACCGCGAGGCGGCGATGTCGGCCGCACGGACGTTCGTCACCCGGTTCAACACCTACAGCCCCGACATGCTCGACGCCCAGAACCACCTGCCGGAGTACGAGGCCGTCAGCGACCTGATGACCTCCAAGTTCGCGACCGTCTTCGACAAGAACGTCAGGTACGCCGAGCTGACCGTGCAGAAGCTCGGCGTCACCCGGTCGGCGAAGGTCTTCGCGGTCGGGGTGGCGTCCGAGGACTCCGACTCCGCCGAGGTGCTCGTCGCGGGCACCGCCGAGCTCTCCTACCCCTACCCCGACCAGCTGGGCCAGCAGACCTCCGACGACAAGGGCTCCGGCGACTCCAAGGGCGCGCCGCAGGTGAGCTCCGGCCCGCAGCGGTTCCGCTACCAGGTCTCGCTGGTCAAGGTCGGCGGCAGGTGGCTGGTCGACGACCTCGACGACGTCGACGACGGCAAGCCGCCGTTCTCCCAGCCGGTGAACGGCCAGACGCCCGGCGCGACGCCGAGCGGGGCGCCGACGCCGTCCGGCGGATCCAAGAAGGGCAAGAAGTCCGACGGCGGAGGTGGGCAGCGGTGAGCCCGAACCTCTACGACCTGCTCGACGTCGACGAGTCGGCCTCGCGTGACGAGGTCCGTGCCGCCTGGCAGGCCGCGACCCGCGACCTGGACCCGACCGACCGCCGGTTCCGTGCCTACAACGATGCCGCCGCCGTGCTGCTCGACGACGAGAAGCGGGCGGCCTACGACGCCGAGCTGTCCGCGGCCCGAGCCGAGGACGGGCCGGAGGCCGTCGCGGAACCCGTGCCGGCCGCGGCCCCGACCGTGCCGGCCGCGGCCCCGACCGTGCCGGCGGCAGCTCCGGACGAGGACGCCGACCAGGACGACACGGGCAGCGACAGCAGCGGGCCGGCCGCGCCGGCGGGCGGGCCCTCCTGGGCCGTCGTGGCACCCGTGGTCGCGCTGGCGGTGCTCTCGGTCGCGCTGCTGCTCTGGATCTGGCTGCTCCCGGGCGGCCACTCCGACGAGTCGCCGCACGACCTGCAGCAGCAGGCCGACACGGCGGAGGAGGCCGGGAGGTCGGCCCAGCAGGCGGCGAGCGAGATGGTGCCCGTCGTGCTCGCCTACGACTACCGGACCTTCGACGACGACGAGGCCAAGGCGCGCGCCTACCTCACCGACGACTTCGCCGCCCAGCGCACCAAGCTGCTGGACGGGCTGAAGAAGGACGTCGTCAAGGGCAAGGTCACGGTGAGCGCGACGGCGTCGGAGACCGGGCTGACCCGGATCTCCGACGACGGGTCCAAGGCCCAGGTCGTGGTCTACGTCGACCAGGAGAGCCGGCACGGCGACAGCGCCCCTCAGCCGCTGCACATGTGGGCGACGTTCACGCTGGTGAAGGGCGACGACGGGGACTGGCTCCTGGACGGGATCTGCACCGACCAGGAGTGCACGTGAGCCTGCTCGCGGGCGTGGGTGCTTGACCTGAGCCGGTCCGCCGAGCATGATCGGCCGAGGAACATCGAGAAGGATGACGCCGCCGTTGAGTGGCGCCCGGGATTGGTGTATCGTGGCGCTTTGCGCCTGCCCTCAGATGCACACCCGCTTGTCCGGTAGTCGGGTGATGTGGTCGGCCGGCGCTCTCGCAGAGCGAATTCGTCGAAGGACAACTCTTGGCCGCGCGCACCACCCCCGGTAAGCCCCGCATCTCTTTCGCAAAGATCACCGAACCGCTCGAGCTCCCGCAGCTCCTCTCGCTCCAGACCGACAGCTTCGACTGGCTGATCGGCAACGAGGCCCACCAGACGCGCGTCCAGGCGCGCCGGGCGGCCGGCGAGGACGTCTCCGACAAGTCCGGCCTGACCGAGATCTTCGAGGAGATCTCGCCGATCGAGGACTTCTCCGAGACGATGTCGCTGTCGTTCGAGAACCCGGTCTTCTACGACCCGAAGTACACCGTCGACGAGTGCAAGGAGAAGGACCTCACCTACTCCGCCCCGCTCTACGTCTCCGCCGAGTTCACCAACAACGAGACCGGTGAGATCAAGGGCCAGACGGTCTTCATGGGCGACTTCCCGCTCATGACGCCCAAGGGCACCTTCGTCATCAACGGCACCGAGCGTGTCGTCGTCTCGCAGCTGGTGCGCTCCCCGGGCGTCTACTTCGAGCGCTCCGCCGACAAGACGTCCGACAAGGACATCTACACCGCCAAGCTGATCCCGAGCCGCGGCGCGTGGCTGGAGTTCGAGATCGACAAGCGCGACATGGTCGGCGTCCGGCTCGACCGCAAGCGCAAGCAGAACGTCACGGTCCTGCTCAAGGCGCTCCAGGCGATCGCCGAGGACACCGGCGAGGCCTACGACTACGAGGCCGTCATGGCCGAGCTGCGCCAGTACGAGTCGATCCAGCTGACGGAGGAGAAGGACAACACCCAGGGTCCGGACGACGCGCTGCTCGACATCTACCGCAAGCTGCGTCCGGGCGAGCCGCCGACGCGGGAAGCTGCGCTCACGCTGCTGCGGAACTACTACTTCAACCCCAAGCGCTACGACCTGGCCAAGGTCGGTCGCTACAAGATCAACAAGAAGCTCGGCCAGCACCAGGCGTTCGACCAGCAGACGCTGACGATCGCCGACATGGTCGCGACCATCCGCTACATCGTCCGCCTGCACAACGGCGACACCGAGATGGTCGACGACGCCGGGCAGGTCGTGAACGACGCCGACGGCAAGCCGGTGCCGGTCGACAACGACGACATCGACCACTTCGGCAACCGCCGGATGCGCACGGTCGGTGAGCTGATCCAGAACCAGCTCCGCACCGGCCTGGCCCGGATGGAGCGCGTGGTCCGCGAGCGGATGACGACCCAGGACGTCGAGGCGATCACGCCGCAGTCGCTGATCAACATCCGCCCCGTCGTCGCGGCGCTGAAGGAGTTCTTCGGCACCTCGCAGCTCTCGCAGTTCATGGACCAGACCAACCCGATCGCGGGGCTGACGCACAAGCGCCGGCTGTCCGCGTTGGGCCCCGGTGGTCTGTCCCGTGACCGCGCGGGCATGGAGGTCCGTGACGTCCACCCGTCGCACTACGGCCGGATGTGCCCGATCGAGACCCCTGAGGGCCCGAACATCGGTCTGATCGGCTCGCTCGCGTCCTACGGGCGGATCAACCCGTTCGGCTTCGTCGAGACCCCCTACCGGAAGGTCGAGAACGGCCGGGTGAGCGACAAGGTCGACTACCTGACCGCCGACGACGAGGACCGCTACGTCATCGCGCAGGCGAACGCCCGGCTCGACGCCGACGGCACCTTCGCCGAGGAGCGTGTGCTGGTCCGCCAGCGCCACGGCGAGGTCGCGGAGATCTCCCGCGACGAGGTCGACTACATGGACGTCTCGCCGCGCCAGATGGTGTCGGTCGCGACGGCCCTGATCCCGTTCCTCGAGCACGACGACGCCAACCGCGCCCTGATGGGCGCGAACATGCAGCGCCAGGCCGTGCCGCTCATCAGGAGCGACAGCCCGATCGTCGGCACCGGCATCGAGTACCGCGCCGCGGTCGACGCCGGTGACGTGGTCGTGGCCGACACCGCGGGCGTGGTCAAGGACGTGACCGCCGACGTCATCGAGACGATGAACGACGACGGCACCTACTCCACCTACCGGCTGGCGAAGTTCCGCCGCTCCAACCAGGGCACCTGCATCAACCAGCGCCCGCTGGTCGCCACCGGTGACCGGGTGGAGGTCGGTTCGCCGATCGCTGACGGTCCCTGCACCGACATGGCAGAGATGGCGCTCGGCACCAACCTGCTCGTGTCGTTCATGCCGTGGGAGGGCCACAACTACGAGGACGCGATCATCCTCAGCCAGCGGCTGGTCCAGGAGGACGTCCTCACCTCGATCCACATCGAGGAGCACGAGGTCGACGCCCGCGACACCAAGCTCGGCCCCGAGGAGATCACCCGGGACATCCCGAACGTCTCCGAGGAGATGCTCGCCGACCTCGACGAGCGCGGCATCATCCGGATCGGCGCCGAGGTCAACAACGGCGACATCCTGGTCGGGAAGGTCACGCCCAAGGGCGAGACCGAGCTGACCCCGGAGGAGCGGCTGCTCCGCGCGATCTTCGGTGAGAAGGCGCGCGAGGTCCGCGACACCTCGATGAAGGTGCCGCACGGCGAGTCCGGCACCGTCATCGGCGTCCGGGTCTTCGACCGCGAGGAGGGCGACGAGCTGCCGCCGGGCGTCAACCAGCTGGTGCGGGTCTACGTCGCCCAGAAGCGGAAGATCTCGGTGGGCGACAAGCTCGCCGGCCGGCACGGCAACAAGGGCGTCATCGCCAAGATCCTGCCGATCGAGGACATGCCGTTCATGGAGGACGGCACGCCCGTCGACGTCGTGCTCAACCCGCTGGGTGTGCCGCGACGGATGAACATCGGCCAGATCCTCGAGCTGCACCTCGGCTGGCTCGGCAAGCAGGGCTGGCACCTGGGGGCGGACGTCGCCGACGCTGAGTGGGCCAAGCGGCTCACCTCGATCGGGGCCGACAAGGCCGAGCCGAACAGCAAGCTGGCGACGCCGGTCTTCGACGGTGCCCGTGAGGACGAGATCACCGGCCTGCTCGCGTCGACGCTCCCCAACCGGGACGGCGACCGGCTGATCGGCGAGGACGGCAAGGCGCGGCTCTTCGACGGCCGCTCCGGCGAGCCGTTCAACGAGCCCGTCTCGGTCGGCTACATGTACATCCTCAAGCTCCACCACCTGGTCGACGACAAGATCCACGCTCGCTCGACCGGCCCCTACTCGATGATCACGCAGCAGCCCCTGGGCGGTAAGGCCCAGTTCGGTGGCCAGCGGTTCGGCGAGATGGAGGTCTGGGCGATGGAGGCGTACGGCGCCGCCTACGCCCTGCAGGAGCTGCTCACGATCAAGTCCGACGACGTCCCCGGCCGGGTCAAGGTCTACGAGGCGATCGTCAAGGGCGAGAACATCCCCGACTCGGGCATCCCCGAGTCGTTCAAGGTCCTCGTCAAGGAGATGCAGTCGCTCTGCCTCAACGTCGAGGTGCTGTCCCAGGACGGCACCGCGATCGAGATGCGCGACGCCGAGGAAGACGTGTTCCGCGCCGCCGAGGAGCTCGGCATCGACCTGTCGCGTCGCGAGCCGTCGTCCGTCGAAGAAGTCTGAAAGACGAGAGGGAATTAGATAACAGTGCTGGACGTCAACTTCTTCGACCAGCTTCAGATCGGCCTGGCTACCGCGGACGACATCCGCACGTGGAGCCACGGCGAGGTCAAGAAGCCGGAGACCATCAACTACCGCACGCTCAAGCCCGAGCGTGACGGCCTCTTCTGCGAGAAGATCTTCGGTCCCACCCGGGACTGGGAGTGCTACTGCGGGAAGTACAAGCGGGTCCGCTTCAAGGGCATCATCTGCGAGCGCTGCGGCGTCGAGGTGACCCGCTCGAAGGTCCGCCGCGAGCGGATGGGCCACATCGAGCTCGCCGCCCCGGTGACCCACATCTGGTACTTCAAGGGTGTCCCGAGCCGGCTCGGCTACCTGCTGGACCTGGCGCCGAAGGACCTCGAGAAGGTCATCTACTTCGCCGCCTACATGATCACCTCGGTCGACGAGGACGCGCGCCACCGCGACCTGTCCTCGCTCGAGGGGAAGATCCAGCTCCAGCGCGAGTCCATCGAGAAGCGCCGCGACGGTGCTCTCGAGGACCGCACCAAGAAGCTGGAGGAGGACATCGCCGCCCTCGAGGCCGAGGGTGCCAAGGCCGACCAGCGCCGCAAGGTGCGCGACGGCGCCGAGCGCGAGCTCAAGCAGCTGCGCGACCGGTCGCAGCGCGAGCTGGACCGGCTCGACGAGGTCTGGGACACGTTCAAGAGCCTCAAGGTGCAGGACCTCATGGGTGACGAGGTCCTCTACCGCGAGATGAAGAACTGGTTCGGCAAGTACTTCGAGGGCCACATGGGCGCCACGGCGATCCAGAAGCGCCTCGAGAGCTTCGACATCGAGGCCGAGGTCGAGTCGCTCCGCGAGACCATCGCGACGGGCAAGGGCCAGCGCAAGGTCCGCGCCCTCAAGCGGCTCAAGGTCGTCGACGCGTTCCGCAAGACGGGCAACAAGCCGCAGGGCATGGTGCTCGACGCGGTGCCGGTCATCCCGCCGGACCTGCGCCCGATGGTGCAGCTCGACGGTGGTCGGTTCGCGACGTCGGACCTCAACGACCTCTACCGCCGGGTGATCAACCGGAACAACCGCCTCAAGCGGCTGCTCGACCTCGGCGCGCCCGAGATCATCGTCAACAACGAGAAGCGGATGCTCCAGGAGGCCGTGGACTCGCTGTTCGACAACGGCCGTCGCGGTCGTCCGGTCACCGGTCCGGGCAACCGGCCGCTGAAGTCGCTGTCCGACATGCTCAAGGGCAAGCAGGGTCGGTTCCGCCAGAACCTGCTCGGCAAGCGCGTGGACTACTCGGGCCGCTCGGTCATCGTGTCCGGTCCCCAGCTGAAGCTGCACCAGTGCGGTCTGCCCAAGCAGATGGCGCTGGAGCTGTTCAAGCCGTTCGTGATGAAGCGCCTGGTCGACCTGTCGCACGCGCAGAACATCAAGTCCGCCAAGCGGATGGTGGAGCGGTCGCGCCCGGTCGTGTGGGACGTCCTCGAGGAGGTCATCACCGAGCACCCGGTGCTGCTGAACCGTGCGCCCACGCTGCACCGGCTCGGCATCCAGGCGTTCGAGCCCCAGCTGATCGAGGGCAAGGCCATCCAGCTGCACCCGCTCGTCTGCACCGCGTTCAACGCGGACTTCGACGGTGACCAGATGGCGGTGCACCTGCCGCTGTCGGCGGAGGCGCAGGCCGAGGCCCGGATCCTGATGCTCTCGACGAACAACATCCTCAAGCCGTCGGACGGCCGACCGGTGACCATGCCGACCCAGGACATGATCATCGGCCTGTTCTTCCTGACGACCGAGCGCGCCGACCAGCCGGGCGAGGGCCGCGTGTTCTCCTCTCCCGCCGAGGCGATCATGGCGTTCGACCACCGCGAGATCACCCTGCAGAGCAAGGTGCGGATCCGGCTGACCGACGCCGTCGTCGAGGACGTCGAGCCCGGCGAGCCGGTGATCCTCGAGACCACGCTCGGCCGGGTGCTGTTCAACGACGCCCTGCCGGCCGACTACCCGTTCGTGAACTACGAGGTCGGGAAGAAGCAGCTCGGCGGGATCGTCAACGACCTCGCGGAGCGCTACGGCAAGGTCGAGGTGGCCGCGTCGCTGGACGCCCTCAAGGACAACGGCTTCTACTGGGCGACCCGCTCGGGTGTCACCGTGTCGATCGACGACGTGATCACGCCCGACAACAAGCCGGAGATCCTGGCCGGCTTCGAGGACAAGGCCGCGAAGATCCAGAAGCAGTTCGAGCGGGGTCTGGTCACCGACGAGGAGCGCCGTCAGGAGCTCATCGAGATCTGGACCGAGGCCGGTGCCGAGGTCGGCAAGGCGATGCGGGCCGCGTTCGAGGCCCAGCCGTCCAACCCGATCTACATGCAGGTCTACTCGGGCGCCTCCGGCAACTTCAACCAGATCGGTCAGGTCGGCGCGATGCGCGGCCTGGTGGCGAACCCGAAGGGCGAGATCATCCCGCGGCCGATCAAGGCGAACTTCCGCGAGGGTCTCTCCGTGCTGGAGTACTTCATCTCCACGCACGGTGCCCGCAAGGGTCTGGCCGACACTGCGCTCCGTACGGCGGACTCGGGCTACCTGACCCGCCGTCTGGTCGACGTGTCGCAGGACGTCATCATCCGTGAGGACGACTGCGGCACCGAGCGGGGCCTGCCGAAGGTCATCGGCGAGCGGGACGCGGACGGGAAGGTGGTCAAGCACGAGAACGCCGAGACCGCTGCCTACGCCCGGACCGCTGCGGTCGAGATCACCCACCCGGAGACGGGCGAGGTGCTGGCCGGCGCCGGCGACGACCTCGGCGACGTCAAGATCGCGGAGCTGATCGAGGCCGGCATCGAGTCCGTGTCCGTGCGGTCCGTGCTGACCTGCGAGGCCCGCACCGGCACCTGCGCCAAGTGCTACGGCCGGTCGCTGGCGACCGGCAAGCTGGTCGACATCGGCGAGGCCGTCGGCATCATCGCCGCCCAGTCGATCGGTGAGCCCGGCACGCAGCTGACGATGCGGACCTTCCACACCGGTGGTGTGGCGTCGGCCGACGACATCACGCAGGGTCTCCCGCGTGTGGTCGAGCTCTTCGAGGCCCGCACGCCCAAGGGCGTCTCGCCGATCTCCGAGGCCGCCGGCCGTGTGGAGATCGAGGAGACCGACAAGGCTCGCAAGGTCCTGGTCACGCCCGACGACGGCTCGGAGGTCAAGGAGTACGTCGTCAGCCGCCGCTCGCGGCTGCTGGTGGGCGACGGCGACCACATCGAGGTCGGCCAGATGCTCACGCAGGGCACCCCGGACCCGAAGGAGGTGCTGCGGATCCTCGGTGTCCGGCGGACCCAGCAGCACCTCGTCGACGAGGTCCAGGAGGTCTACCGGTCGCAGGGTGTGTCGATCCACGACAAGCACATCGAGATCATCGTGCGGCAGATGCTGCGCCGGATCACGGTGCTCGAGTCGGGCGACACGAACCTGCTGCCGTCCGACCTGGTCGACCGGGTGAAGTTCGAGGAGGAGAACCGGCGCGTGGTCTCCGAGGGCGGCAAGCCGGCCTCCGGCCGTCCGGAGCTGATGGGCATCACCAAGGCTTCGCTCGCGACCGAGTCGTGGCTCTCGGCGGCCTCCTTCCAGGAGACCACCCGGGTGCTCACCGACGCCGCGATCAACGGCCGCTCCGACAGCCTCCGTGGCCTGAAGGAGAACGTGATCATCGGCAAGCTGATCCCGGCGGGCACCGGCCTCGAGCGCTACCGGAACATCCGGGTCGAGCCCACCGAGGAGGCGCGCCAGGCGGCCTACGCCGTGACCGGCTACGAGTCCTACGACTACGAGTTCGGCAACGGCACCGGCCAGGCGGTCGCCCTGGACGACTTCGACTTCGGTTCCTACCAGAACTGAGTCGTCGCCGAGTCGGCAGAAACTTGGCCCTTGCGGTCGAGCTTCTGCCGGCTCGGTCCATTTTTCGGGCCAAGTTTCTGCCGACTCGGCGAGAGTCTGCGGCTAGGTTCCTCGGGTGAGCGTTCTCGAGGCGCACGACCTGCGGCGTACCTACACGACCAGCTCGGGCCTGCTGCGCCGCAAGCGCAAGGAGGTCGAAGCGGTCGCGGGAATCGACCTGTCGGTCGGGGCGGGAGAGCTCTTCGGACTGCTCGGCCCGAACGGCGCCGGCAAGACCACCACCATCAAGATGCTGATCACGCTGCTGCTCCCGACCGGCGGGTCCGCGCGGGTGTTCGGCCACGACGTGGTCGAGGAGCCGCGGGAGGTGCGGCGGCGCATCGGCTATGTCTTCGGCGGTGACCGTGGGCTCTACGAGCGGCTCAACGCGCGGGACAACCTGCGCTACTTCGCCGAGCTGTTCGGGGTCGACCCCCGTGAGCAGCGCACCCGGATCCCGGCCCTCCTGGAGATGGTCGGGCTCGACGGGCGCGAGAAGGAGAAGGTCGAGGGCTACTCCCGCGGCATGCGGCAGCGGTTGCACATCGCGCGCGGACTGATCCACAACCCCGACATGCTGTTCCTCGACGAGCCGAGCATCGGCATCGACCCCGTCGGCGCCCGCGAGCTGCGGGCGACGATCTCGCTGCTGCGCGACCAGGGCAAGACCGTGCTCCTCACGACCCACTACATGTTCGAGGCCGACGAGCTGTGCGACCGGATCGCCGTGATCGCGTCCGGGCGGCTCGTCGCCGAGGGCACGCCCGACCAGCTCAAAAAGCGGGTGCGCACGGGTCACGTCCTCGAGGTCGAGGTCTTCGGCGCCGGCGACGACCTGGCCCGCCGGGCGACCGCGGTGCCCGGGGTGCGGTCCGCGACGCTCGACGAGTCCGGCCAGGTCCAGCAGCTCGTCGTGCAGGCCGAGCCCGGCGCCGAGGTCACCCACGACGTCCTCCAGCTCCTCGACGGCGTCCGTTACGGCAAGGTGGCGTCCCGGGCACCGACGCTCGAGGACGCCTACGTCGAGCTGGTGAGCGAGGAGTGAGGTCCCGGTGAGCAGCGACGTCCCGGTGGGACGCATCGACGACGCCAGGGCGGCCGAGCTGTTCGGCGGCGGCACCCGCGCGCCCCGCCGGCTCGGACCGCTCGCCCGCTGCCGGCAGCTCCTCGTCGCCTGGTGGATCCAGCTCAAGATGCTCGCCGTCGACCCGTTCACCGGCCTGCTGCAGGTGGTGTGGCCGCTGTTCTTCGCCACCGCGGCGTTCCTCGTCTACCGGCAGACCGGCGACCCCGCGTCGCTGGTGTACGCCGCCCTGGGCGCCGGGGTGATGGGCACCTGGTCGGCCGTCGCCACCACGGCCAGCAGCGCGCTCCAGCGGGAGCGCTGGCTCGGCACGCTCGAGCTGGTGGTCAGCACGCCGACGCCGTTCGCCTACGTGCTGCTGCCGATCACGACCGCGATGGCCAGCCTCGGCACCTACAGCCTGGTCGCGACCCTGCTCTGGGGACGCCTGGCGTTCGGTGTCCGGCTCGAGATCGCCGATCCGGTCGTGTTCGTGGTCGGCGTGGTCGCGACGATCCTGGCAGTCTCGATGTTCGGCTTCCTCCTGGCGGTCACCGTGGTGCGCTACCGCAGTGCCTGGGCGCTGGGGAACCTTCTCGAGTACCCCGGGTGGCTGGTCTGCGGGTTCCTCGTCCCGCTCTCGATCCTTCCCGCCTGGGTCGGCTGGATCGGCCGCGCACTGCCGCCGACCTGGGGGATGGCCGCGATCCGCGCGGCGGCCGACGGCGGCTCGCCGTGGCGGGACGTGCTGCTGTGCCTCGGTCTCGGGGCGGTGTACGCCGTGATCGCCTCGGTCGTGGCCGGGTCCGTGCTCCGCTCCGCCCGCCGCCACGCGACCCTCTCGCTCACGTGAGGTGCGGATCGTGATCGACCGGCTCCGGAACGACGCGCGGCTCCTCTCCGTGGGCGGCGCGATCAGCTTCCGCGCCCTGTTCAACTGGATGAGCCCCTGGATCTACGTGCCCAGCCTGTTGCTCGCCCCGATCTTCCAGATCCTGCTCTTCGCCTACCTCGGCCGCGGGGCCGGCGTCGGCGACGACCAGTTCTACGTCGTGGGCAACGCCGTCCAGTACTCCGCGATCCCGTGCCTGTTCGCGATGGGCCAGACCGTGGCGGGCGAGCGCCAGAACCAGACCCTCGGCCTGGTGCTCACGTCGCCCGCGGCGCGGATCCCGCTGTTCGTGGGCCGGTCGATCCCCGTCATCGTCAACGGCTGGATCACGACCCTGGTCTCGCTGCTGGTCGGAGGGCTGCTGCTGGGAGTGACCTTCGCGCCGAGTGAGCTCGCCGGCATCGCGCTGGTGCTCCTGGTCGCGTCCGCGTCGTGCACGGGTCTCGGCCTGGTGCTGGCGGCCATCGACCTGCGGGTGCGGGAGGGCGCGGTGATCAACAACATCGTGTTCGGCTTCCTGCTGCTGTTCACGGGCGCCAACATCGCGCTGTCGACGCTGCCGGGGTGGATGGCCCACGTCGGAGGGGTGCTCCCGCTGACGCACGCGATCGAGGCCAGCCGGCAGCTGGCAGCCGGCCGGTCCCTCGGCTCGGTCGGTGGTCTGGTCGGCAAGGAGCTCGGCATCGGACTGGTCTGCGTGCTCGTGGGCCTGCTGGCACTGCGGCTGATGGAGGAGTCCAGCAGGCGCCGCGCCACTCTCGAGCTGCTCTAGGGACCAGCCCTTTACCTCCACCAGGCTTCTGAGCCTGGGCGAACGGGGTACCGCCTCCTCTTTGGAACGCCACTCGCCAGGAAGGGACGGACATGACCGAACAGCAGCAGGACGAGGAGAACCCCGACACCGCTGAGCTCTGGGAGGCCGACGACGCCCGGAAGCGGGACGGGGACACCGGCCTGGACGGGACTCCCGTCGAGGAGATCGAGGAGGAGCGCCGCCGGCGCCTCGCCCCCGAGAACCGGCCCGAGAACGCCGAGGTGGACAACACCGATCGCGAGTTCGACGTCGAGAAGGGCATGTTCACCGACGAGGACGGCTACGAGGACGCGCCGAAGCTGTACCCGCCGCTCGGAGAGGGTGGCGCGTAGCCGGCGTACCTCCGCCGCTCAGCCCGCCACGTAGGGCTTGTGCTCGAGCAGGTGGACCTTGGGGTTGGCGCAGGCCGTGACCTGGTGCCGGACGAGCTGGGAGTCGGTCTCGTCCGGGATGTACACCCGCAGGGCGACGGCCTTCGCCGGCCGGCACGTGTGCGCCGAGTAGGGACCGGACGACGTCTCGGCCAGCTCGGACCGGGCGGTCCCGCCCGGTGCGATCGTGACCGTCGGGGTGTCGCCGGCGGTGCGGTCCGCCGCCGCACCGACCTGCTCGCCGTCGTCGCCGGCGTAGGAGATGCCGCCGTAGCCACGGACCCAGCACGGCGCGCCGGAGGTGTTGGTCAGCACGACGAAGCCGTAGCGGTGGCTGGTGGCGTCGTCCTCGTGCCGGTAGCTGACCTTCACGTCCTCGTTGGTGCACTCCGGGGTGCCTGCCGCGGTCGTGCCTGCCGCGGTCGTGCCGGCCGTGCTCGTGCTGGAGGTCGGCTGGACCGCTGCCGAGGTCGTCGTGGTGCCGGACGGGGCGTGGCCCGACCGCGGGGAGTGCGCCGTCGTCGGCGTGCTGCCGGCGTCGGTGGCGGTGTCGTCGGACCCGCAGCCGGCGAGTACGACGGCGCAGGCGGCCGCCGCGATCGTGCACAGGATGGTCTTCATGCTCGTTGGACGTCCGGGCGCCGCTTTGGTTGCTTCGTCGAGAGGCTCAGCGCTCGGACTGCGTGATCGCGCTGCGCCCGACCGCGAGCCAGATACCGGCCACGACCAGGCCGAGCACGATCGCGAACGGCAGTCCGGGCACTCCGGTCACCGCGACCGCGAGCAGCAGCCCGGTGGCCACGAGGCCGGCCGCCGTCCCGAGCCCGCGCGAGACCAGCCGCTCGGCGAACGCCATCCAGGTGAGCCCGTAGGCAGAGCCGAGCAGCGGCACGAAGGCGATGTAGGGGCTGAAGTCGGTCAGGATGAAGTAGTTGTAGAGGCCCTCGGGGTCGAAGTAGGTGTCCTCTGGACCGCCGGGGAAGTAGTCGCCCACGGCGCCGCGCCAGCCGAACGACAGCGCGACGAGTGCCGCGGTCGCGACCACGCCGAGGGTGACCACGGAGGCACCGACGGAGCCGGTGAACCGGCGCTCGACCCGCTGCCGCCACACCGCGGCCGTGACGAGCAGGAGCAGGACGAGCAGGTAGCCCAGCACGCAGGACACCCGGTAGGGGACCGGGTCGACGTCGGCCAGGGCGGCGGCCGTGAAGGGGTGCTCGAAGTCCGAGCTGTTGTCCGGCCTGCTCTCGAGGAGGATCGCGACCAGCCCGAGGAGGCCGCACGCGCTGATCAGGAGGGGCCAGGCGGTGAATCGCCGGGGAGTGGTGGTGGTCATGCGACCACGCTCGGCGGCCCGGCGACCCGGAGGTCAGGTCCGGGTGTCCTCGGTTCCCAGGCCGGCCTCCCGGGCACGCACGATGAGCTGCGCCCGGTCGGGCAGGTCGAGCTTGGTCAGCACGCCGTACACGTAGTTGCGGACGGTCTTGGTGCTCAGCACCAGACGTCGCGCGATGGTGGGGTTGTCGTAGCCGCGGGCGACGAGGTCGACCACCTCGCGCTCGCGGTCGGTCAGCTCGGGCAGCGGCACCACGCCTCGGGTCCGCGCGCCGGAGAGGTAGACCGCCGCGCGCTGGGCGAGCTGTGGGCCTAGCAGGAAGTCGCCGTTCGCGACCGCGCGCACCGCGCGCTCGACCTCGGTGGGCGAGGCGCCCTTGAGCAGGAACCCGCGGGCGCCGGCGCGGATCGAGGCGAAGAGCGAGTCGTCGTCGCCCAGCATCGTCACCACCAGTACGCCGACCGTCGGGTCGCGCCGCAGGATCTCCCGGGTGGTCTCGATGCCGGAGTCCCGACCCAGGTCGAGGTCCATCAGCACCACGTGCGGCGCCAGCTCGGCGGCGGCGGCGATCGCCTCGGCGCCGTCGGCGGCCTCGCCCACGACCTCCACGTCGGGGAGGGTCCGCAGCAGCGCGCTCATCCCGATCCGGAACACCGGGTGGTCGTCGACGACGAGGACCCGGATCGCGCCGGTCACGGCAGCACCATGACCACGCGGGTCCCGCCCGGGCTGCCGTCGACCTCGACGCTGCCGCCCAGCTCGGCCGCCCGCTCGCGCATCGCGGCGATGCCCACCCCCGGCGCGGCCTGCGGGTCGATGCCCCGCCCGTCGTCGCACACGCTGAGCCGGACCCCACCCGTCTCGGGCATCTCGAGGCACACCGCGCAGTGCCGGGCCTGGGCGTGCCGGGCGGCGTTGCGGACCGCCTCGCCGGCCACCTGGTAGACGACGACCTGGTGCAGGCCGTCCAACCGGTCGGCGTGCGGCGCGTCGACGGTCACGGAGAACCGCGGCATGGAGTAGCGCTCGGCGAGCAGGCGGAGCGCCTCGCCCAGCCGGCCCTCGTCGAGGACCGGCGGCAGCAGCACCCGCGCCATCTGGCGGACGTCGTCCGCGCGCCGGGAGAGCTCGGCGACGAGCCGCTCCAGCAGCACGGCGTCGTCCGGGCTGAGCGCCGAGGTCGACGGCACGGCGGCGAGCGCGAGCGCGGTTCCGGAGAGGGCCGGCCCGAGCCCGTCGTGGAGCTCGCGACGCAGCAGCCGGCGCTCCTCGTGGCGGACCTCCACCACTCGGGCCCGCGCGAGCTCCAGAGCACGGTTCGTCTCGTCCAGCTGGGCGGCGACGGCGACCAGGCCCGAGATCTGCTGGAGCAACCGCATGCTGCGGGGGTCCAGCCGCTCGCCGCGCGGCGCGACGGCGGTGAGGGTCCCGATCTGCCGGCCGTGGCTGCTCAGCCCGAGGCGGAGCGCGCGCTCGTCGGCGTCGGCCTCCTCGCGCCCGGACGCCGCGACGGTCCGGTCGTTGAGGCTGACCTCGACCCGGCTGAGCCGGAGGGCGCGCTGGAGCGCGGCGACCAGGCCCGCGAGCTGGGGGCTGTCGTCGTCCGCCGAGTCGAGGGCCTGCGCGACCCGCTGGAGCAGGACGGAGGGGTCGGCGCCGGACCCGAAGACCATCCGCTCGACCTGGCGCTGGAGCCAGTCGCGCAGCGGGAGCACCGCCAGCGCGAGCGCGGCGACCACGACCACGCCGCTGGACTGCTGCTGCCACGGCGTGACCATGCTGAGCGCCCAGACCGCGAGGACGTAGCTGGCGACCAGGATCGCGGTCAGCAGGGTGCCCACCAGCGTGCGGGAGATGGCCAGGTCGAGCCGCCAGGAGGGCTGGCGGCGGAGCAGGACGAAGACCACCACCGGCAGGGTCAGCTCGGCGACGAAGATCAGTGCGGTCCCGGCGAGGAACCAGTGGCCGTCCAGGCTGAGGCCCACCTCGAAGGCGAGGTAGCCGACGGCGACCGCGACCAGCGACCCCAGGAACCAGGTGAGCTGCCGGCGCTCGTGCAGCTGGGCGCGGCGCAGCCGCCATCCCAGGTAGCCGAGACCGACGAGCGCGAGCAGGGCGTAGCACGGCACCAGCGCGTCGTCGGCCATCGCAGCGACGCGCGACGGCGTACCGCCGCCCGTGATCGGGTGCGGCGGCGCGCCGGGCACCTGGATCAGCAGCCGGATCACGGTCGCGCCGGCGACCACGACGGCCCCGGCGATCGCGCCCGCCCTCAGCCAGCCCGTCGGCGCCCGCCTGCTCAGCAGCCAGGGCAGCACGAGGATCGTCAGCAGCGTCGCGGTGGTCCAGCCGGTGAGGAGGAACGACGGTGACCACGCCAGCCCGGGCAGGCCGGGGTGCGCGACGCCGAGGACGGTCCACGCGATGCCCGCGGCCGTGACGCCGTACCCCCAGCCCACGGCGAGGAACACCCAGCCGGCGAGGTGCCGCCGCCGGGACAGCATCAGCGCCCCGACCAGCCCGTACCAGAGGCTCATCAGCAGGTCGAACGGCGCGAGCCCCCGCCGGATCTCGAACGACGGCCCGTCCACCTCCGCCGTCAGCAGGAGAGTCGCGCCGGTCGCGATCGCGAGCGCCACCAGGGCCACGCCGAAGCCGGCGCCGAGCCGCTCCGGCAGCCCGCGCGCGGGCAGCGGCAGCGGGGCGGCGAGGGACACCGGCACATTCTCTCCGCTCCGACGGCCCGAGGTGACGGGATCGGAGTCCTCGACCGCCGGGCACCCGGAACCGTGCCCAGGCGGGCCTGAGAGGATGGGGCCATGAGCTCCGTGACGCCGACCCGCACCGAGGTGCTGGTCGTCGGCGCGGGCCCGGCGGGGTCCGGAGCGGCCGCGTGGGCCGCGCGCCTGGGCTCCGACGTGGTGCTCGCCGACGCGGCCGTGTTCCCGCGGGACAAGACCTGCGGCGACGGGCTCACGCCCCGCGCGATCGGCGAGCTGGAGCGGCTCGGGCTGCGCGACTGGGTCCGGGCGCACACCGTCAACCAGGGTCTCCGCGCGCACGGCTTCGGCCAGACGCTGCACCTGCCGTGGCCGGGCGGCTCGCTGCCGGACTGGGGCAGCGCGGTGGCCCGCACCGAGCTCGACGACCACCTCCGGACCACCGCGATCAAGGCCGGCGCGACCGGCATCGACGGCGTCCGGGCGGTCGACGTACGTAGGGAGTCGGGACGGGTCCGCGCCGTCACCTTCACCCAGGGTGGGCGCTCGGCTTCCAGGTCGTTCGAGATCGAGTGCGAGCGGCTCGTGGTCGCCGACGGCGTCCGGTCGCCGCTCGGGAAGGTGCTCGGGCGGGAGTGGCACCGCGAGACCGTGTACGGCGTCGCCGGCCGCTGCTACGTCGCGTCCTCGACGCACGCGGACGACCCGTGGATCAGCTCGCACCTCGAGCTGCGCAACGAGCGGCGCGAGGTGCTCTCCGGCTACGGCTGGATCTTCCCGCTCGGCCGGGACGCAGGCGGCGTGAACCTGGGCGTCGGCACCCTCGCGACGGCCAAGCGGCCGGCGGACGTGGCGATCAAGCCGCTGATGAGCCTGTACGCCGACCAGCGGCGTGCGGAGTTCGGGCTCGGCGAGGAGCTCCGGATGCCGACCTCGGCGCTGCTGCCGATGGGCGGCGCCGTGTCCAACGTCGCGGGGCGCAACTGGGCCCTGATCGGCGACGCCGCCGCCTGCGTGAACCCGCTCAACGGCGAGGGCATCGACTACGGCCTCGAGACCGGGCGGCTGCTCGCCGAGCTGCTCGCCGAGGACCCGGACGCCGACCTGGCCACCGTGTGGCCGGCCCTGCTGCGCGACCACTACGGCGAGTCGTTCTCGATCGCGCGCCGGCTCGCGGGCCTGGTGACCGTGCCGCGGCTGCTGCCGGCGCTCGGCCCGATCGGCATGCGGTCGGACCTGCTGATGACCCTGGCGCTGCGGTGGATGGGCAACCTGGTCACCGACGAGGACCGCGACCGAGCAGCCCGGGTCTGGCGCTGGGCCGGCCGGCGCTCGCTGGCCCGGGAGGCCCGGCCCCTCTTCGGGTGACCGTAGGGTGGTCGAGGAGGTGGACGATGACGCAGCGGGTGCAGCGCCTGGCGGCGTACGCCGTGATCGTCCGCGGTGACCAGATCCTCCTGAGCCGGCTCTCCGAGCGGGTGACCCAGCAGGAGCTGTGGTCGCTGCCGGGTGGCGGCGTGGATCATGGCGAGGACCCGCGCGACGCGGTCGTGCGCGAGGTGCACGAGGAGACCGGGCTGACGGCCGAGGTCGGCGACACCGCCCACGTGTTCTCGCTGCACCTGCCCGACACGTGGCGGCGCGGCCGCCGGGTGGACGCGCACTCGGTGCGGATCGTCTACCAGGGCTGGGTCCCACCCGACGCCGCGGAGCCGCGGGTCGTCGAGGTCGACGGATCCACCGCCGAGGCGGCCTGGCAGCCGCTCTCCGCGGTGCTCGACGGGACGCTGCCCACGGTCAGCCTGGTCGCCCAGGCGCTCGCGGCGTACCACCCCCAGCGGCACCAGCGGGTCGCCTGCTACGCCTACGTCGAGCGCGGCGACGCGCTGCTGCTCACCCGGATCTCGCCGCTCGGCGTCAGCCCCGGCACCTGGGCGCTGCCCGGCGGCGGCGTGGAGCACGGCGAGAACCCGGTCGACACCGTGCGCCGCGAGCTCAAGGAGGAGTGCGGACTCGAGGGCGAGATCGGCGAGCTGCTCGCCGTGCACGACGTGCACTTCACCGGCACGGCACCGTCCGGACGGCACGAGGACTTCCACGGCATCCATCTGGTGCACCGTGCGACGGTGCCCGACGGCATCGAGCCGCGGGTCGTGGAGGAGGGCGGCACCACCGACGCGGTCGCGTGGGTGCCGCTCACCGAGATCCTGGACGGCAAGGTGCCCGTCTTCGACGTGGTCCGCGCGGCGATCGACGCCGCCAGGGCGGAAAGGCACTGATGAGCGAGACCGTCTTCACCTACGCCGCGCCCGCGCTCAAGTTCGGGCGCGGTGCCGCGCGGGAGATCGGCTACGACGTGCGGTCCTGGGGCGCGCGGCGGGTGCTGCTGGTGACCGACCCCGGCGTCGCCGCCACCGGTCACCCGGCCGCCGTCGCCGACGCGCTGGCGGACGAGGGCATCACCGTCACGACCTACGCCGAGACCCACGTCGAGCCCACGGACGAGTCGCTGGGCCACGCCGTCGAGTTCGCGCGGGACGAGGGCCCCTTCGACGCCGTCGTCGCCGTGGGCGGCGGCTCCTCCATCGACACCGCGAAGGCGGTCGCGCTGCTGGTGACCAACCCCGGCGACCTGATGGACTACGTCAACGCGCCGGTCGGCAAGGCCCTGGCACCCACCAACGACGTGCTGCCGCTGGTCGCCGTACCGACCACCACCGGCACCGGCAGCGAGAGCACCACGATCTGCGTGCTCGACGTCCTGTCGCTGAAGGTGAAGACCGGCATCAGCCACCCGGCCCTGCGGCCGCGGCTCGCGGTCGTCGACCCCGAGCTCTCGGCCTCCCAGCCCGCCGGGGTGACCGCCGCGGCCGGGATGGACATCCTGTGCCACGCGCTGGAGAGCTACACCGCCCGCTGGTACGCCGACTTCGACGCCAAGCGACCCGAGCAGCGGGTGCCCTACTGCGGGTCGAACCCGATCGCCGACATGTGGTCCGAGCGGGCGATGGGGCTGCTCGCCGGCGCGTTCCGGCGCGCGGTGCACGGCGGCCCGGACGAGGCGGACGTCGCGCTCGCGCGCGAGGAGATGGCGATGGCCGCGACCTTCGCCGGGCTCGGCTTCGGCAACGCCGGCGTCCACATCCCGCACGCGAACGCCTATCCGATCGCGGGGCAGGTCCGTGACTTCCGGCCCGCCGACTACCCGGAGGACGAGCCGATGGTCCCGCACGGGATGGCGGTCTCGCTCACGGCGCCCGAGGCGTTCCGGTTCACCTTCGACGCGGCACCGGACCGCCACCTGCGCGCCGCCCGGCTGCTCGACCCCGCGGCGGAGGGCGGCGGGCCGGACCTGCTGCCGGGCGTGCTGGCCACGCTGATGCAGGACCTCGGGCTGCCCAACGGCCTCGCCGAGGTCGGGTACGGCGAGGCCGACGTCGACGCGCTCGTCGAGGGCTCCCTCAAGCAGCAGCGGCTGCTCGCGACGGCCCCCAAGGACGTGACCGCCGACGACCTCGCCCGCGTGGTCCGCGGGTCGATGGAGCACTGGTGACGGTCCGGTCCCATCCGGAAGGTGTCCTGGCTCCGAACCGAGGACGATGACTGACGAGCGACAGGCGGATCCGACACCCGCCTTCACCGACGTGCGGGTGCCGCGCACCCCGCGCGGGCTGGTGCTGGTCCTGCACGGCGGGACCGACCGCAGCTCGCAGCCCGTGGACCGCAGCAGCCTCTCCTGGTGGCGCGGCCGCAAGCTGCTGCGGGACATCGCTCCCCGGCTGGGCCGCGACGGCATCGGCGTGGTGCTGCTGCGCTATCGCGTGCGCGGCTGGAACGCGCGCGCCGGCTCGACGCCGGCGCCTGTCGCCGACGCCCGCTGGGCGCTCGACGAGCTGGCCCGGAAGCACGCCCTGCCCGTCGCCGTCGTCGGGCACTCGATGGGCGGCCGGACCGGGGTCGCCGTCGCCGACCACGACTCGGTCCGCGGCGTGGTCGCGCTCGCCCCGTGGCTGTCCGACGACGACAGCGTGGACCCGCTGCGCGGCAAGGTGCTGCGCGCGGCGCACGGCACCCTCGACCCGATCACCTCCGCGCGGGCGACCCGGCGCTTCGTCGAGCGCGCCTCGAGGAGGGCCGACGCCTCCTTCACCGACATGGGACCGGTCGGCCACTACCTGATGAAGAGCGTCCGCGCCTGGAACCGCTTCACCGTCGACGGGGCCCGCGAGGTCCTCGGGCTCTAGGCCGGGTCAGGCCGCGGGCGGGGTCATCGCCCACCGGATCGTGCCGACCGCAGCGGAGCCCATCGCCCGCACCACGGTGCGCTCGGTGATCGGCAGCAACGGCAGCCGCAGGTGCCGACGGCTCCACCACGGGAGCAGGCCGACCGCCGCGGCGCTCAGGACGGCGTACGGCGGCCGCGCGGCGATCGGCAGCGGCGGCTTGAGCAGCACGTAGCGCACGGCCTCCCTGGCCTCCGGAGTGCCGCGGAGCTCGGGCCGGAAACCCGCGAGGACCTCGCGCAGCTCGGCGTACGTCGTCGGCGGGTCGACCACACCGAGCCGCACGGCGACCTCGGCGGCCTGCGCGACGTAGGTGTCGCGCTCCGCCTCGTCCAGCTGCTCCCGGCCGTAGGTCCGGTGCGCCAGCAGGAAGCTGTCCACCTCCGCGACGTGGACCCACAGCAGCAGGTGCGGGTCGCTCGCGGCGTACGGCGTCCCGTCCGGCATGGTGCCGGTGACCCCGTCGTGGATCCGGCGCACGACGTCCACGGCCTGCTGTGCGTCCTCGGCGGTGCCGAACGTCGTCACGGCGAGGAACCGGCTGGTCCGTGCGAGACGTCCCCACATGTCGCCCCGGAAGCCCGAGTGCTCCGACACCGCGCGCATGGCGGCCGGGTGCAGGGTCTGCAGCAGCAGGGCCCGCATCCCACCGACGAACATCGACGAGTCCGCGTGCACCCGCGCGATCGGACTGTCCGGCTCGAACCAGCGCGGTCCGGGACGGCCGTGGATGCGGTCCCGGTGGCGCGCCCCGTCCGGGCCGGCGACGCGGAGGAACAACGCCTCGCCCAGCCGCTCGCGGATCGGATTCGCCGACAACACCGTCACCCCCACATTCTGCGTCCCCGAGGCAACCTGGCCGCGTCTCCCGCGTCTGAACGGTTGAGAGCGGACACTGGTCCGGGAGAGCAACCGAGGTGGCGCATGCCGAGACTGGCGCTGGTCCCCGAGCCGGGGACCGACCACGAGCAGCTGGTGGCGGAGCTGTACGCCGCCCACCGGCTGAGCCTGGTGCGGCTCGCGGTGCTGCTCGTCGACGACCTCGGGGCGGCCGAGGACGTCGTGCAGGACGTGTTCGCCGGTCTGCTCAACGGCAAGCGGCTGCGCGACCCGGAGGCCGCGCTCGGCTACCTGCGGGTGGGCGTGGTCAACCGGGCGCGGTCGGCGCTGCGCCGCCGCCGGACGGCCCGCGCCTACACCCCGCCCGAGGAGGTGTCGCCGGACGGCCCGGACGAGCGGGTCGTGCTCGGCGAGGAGCACCGGCAGGTGCTCGCCGCGCTGGACGGGCTGCCGGCCCGGCAGCGGGAGGTGCTCGTGCTGCGCTACTGGAGCGACCTGTCCGAGGCCGAGATCGCCACCGCGCTCGGCATCTCGCGGGGCACGGTCAAGTCGACGGCGAGCCGCGCGCTCGCCGCGCTGGAGAAGACGTTGGACGCCGACCGGACGAGGGAGGAGGGACGATGAGCGACATCGAGACCCGGCTGCGGGAGGCGCTGACGGCGCGGGCGGAGCTCGTGCGGCCCGAGGACCTGACCCGCGGCGTCCCCGAGCCCGAGCCCCGGCTGCCGTGGTGGCGGCACCCCGGCACCTACCTGGTCGCCGCCGCCTGCGTCGCCGTCGCGACGGTGTCCGCCGTCGCCCTGGTCGTGGGGTCGTCCGACCAGGCCGA
Organism: Nocardioides panacisoli; assembly: GCF_039537325.1. Classification (GTDB taxonomy): domain Bacteria; phylum Actinomycetota; class Actinomycetes; order Propionibacteriales; family Nocardioidaceae; genus Nocardioides; species Nocardioides panacisoli. The sequence goes on along the minus strand of NZ_BAABAH010000004.1, from coordinate 72,293 downwards.
CCGAAAGCCGGGCTTCACCGACTCCGACAGTCCCTCCCCGACGGCGACCGCCCCCGTGACGATCCCCGACACGTGGGGAACCGCTCCCGACCCGCAGCCGGACAAGCAGTGGACGGGCGACGTGGACGGGGACGGCCGGCCCGACCGGGTCTCGTTGACCGACGGCACGACGCTCGAGGTGACGACGGCGAACGGCACGCTCACCGAGCCGGTCGACGGCGGGGAGGTGACCGTCGGAGGTCTCCTCAGGCTCGTCGGCGCGGCCAGGGCCGTGATCGCCGTCCAGGCGTCGCAGGGAGCGGCGGGCACCGTCTACACCGATTGGCACCTCTACGGGGTGCGCGACGGCAAGCTGGTCGAGCTGCAGGCCCCGGGCCCTCCGCACCTCGGCAACCGCGAGAGCGACGTCCCGGGAGGAACGAACCCCCTGCAGACCTGGACGACCACGGGCAGCGGCGCCGGCGACGAGATCTACACGCTGGAGTACGTCGACGCGGGCAGCCGGGTCGAGCGTGGGACCTACCCGGGGGACGGGACCCGCCTCTTCCACGCGCGCTTCTACCACTGGGTGCTCCACGGCGCGTCGGTCCGGGCCGAGCCGCTCGGCGTCGCGTGCGTCGTCCCGCCGTCGCGGGCGGTCTTCGACTGCCCCTGACGGCTCAGTCCTCGGGTCGGTGCTCGTGGCCGCTGCGTCCGTGGGTGCGGCGGTCCTCCTTGAGCTCGGACTCGTGGAGGTGGCGGCGGCCCGCGACCAGCTCGTCGCGGGCCTGCCGCTCGAGCTCCTTGAACGTGCCGTAGTAGCCGTCGTCGTACTCCTCGACGATCTGGAAGGTCCACCGGCCGTAGAGGACGTTGCGCCCGACCAGCTCCTTCTCGAACCGCTCGGCGAGCTCGGTGTGGCCCGCCTCGCGCAGCTGCTCGACCCCCTTGCCGAGGGTGAAGTCGGCCGTCCCGCTCAGCCGGTGGAACGTGTAGAGGTGGCCGCGGGCGATCTCGATCGCCTCGAGCGCCTCGGAGATGTTGCCGAGGGCCTCGACGGTGAGGTCGTCGACGCCGTCGGGCCGGGTGTGCTCCTCGTCCTTGGTGTTGTCGCTCGCCATGCCCACATGCTGACAGGGCACCCCAGCCCGGCTCCGGGACCGCCGCTAGGTTGTGGCCGTGAGCGCCCAGGACCTCGTCGCCGCCCTCGAGCGGCACGGCATCGCGGCGTCGGCCTCGGACCTCGATCGGGCGCTCTACTCCTCCGACGCCTCGCTCTACCGCGTCCGGCCGGACGTGGTCGCCCGGCCGCGGCACCGCGACGACCTCGAGGCGGTGCTCGCCGTGGCGGCGGAGGCGGGCACGACCGTCACCGCGCGCGGGGCCGGTACGTCGATCGCCGGCAACGCCGTCGGACCGGGCATCGTCGTGGACCTCCGGGCGCTGGACCGGGTGCTGGAGATCGACGCCGACGCCCGGACGGCGCGCGTCGAGCCGGGGATCGTGCACGCCTCGCTGCAGCGCGCGGCGGCGCCGCACGGCCTCCGCTACGGGCCGGACCCGTCGACCCACACGCGCTGCACGATCGGCGGCATGGTCGGCAACAACGCCTGCGGGTCGCGGGCGCTCGGCTACGGCCGAACCGCCGACACGGTGGTGGCCGCGGACGTGCTGTGGGGGGACCGGAGCGCCACCACCGCCGAGGTCGAGCAGCGGCTCGCCGACGTCGTCGCCGCCGACCTCGGCCACGTGCGCACCTCGTTCGGGCGGTTCTCGCGCCAGGTCAGCGGCTACTCGCTGGAGCACCTGCTGCCCGAGCGGCTGTCGGTGCCGCAGTTCTTCGCGGGCTCCGAGGGAACCCTCGGGCTGCTCCGCGAGGTCACCGTGCAGCTGGTGGCCGAGGAGGAGCGGACCCTGCTCGTGCTCGGCTACCCGTCGATGGCCGAGGCCGCGGACGCCGTACCGGCGCTGCTGGCCGTCGGTCGGCTCGTCGCCTGCGAGGGGCTCGGCCGGCGGATCGTCGACCTGGTGAGGGCGCGCGGCGGAGCCGTGCCCGACCTGCCCCGCGGGGAGGGCTGGCTGTTCGTCGAGGTCGCCGGCCCCGGCCGGGAGGCGCTGCTGCCCGGCCTGGTCGAGGCCTCGGGTGCGCTCGAGTCGCGGGTCGTCCCGACCGCCGCGGAGGCCGCCGCGATCTGGCGGATCCGGGAGGACGGCGCCGGCCTCGCGGCGCGCAGCCTGGCGAGCCCGGCGTACTCCGGCTGGGAGGACGCCGCCGTCCCGCCCGAGCGGCTCGGCGCCTGGCTGCGGGACTTCGACGCGCTGCTGCGTGAGCACGGGTTGGACGGGGTGCCCTACGGGCACTTCGGGGACGGCTGCGTGCACGTGCGGATCGACTTCGACTTCGGCAAGCGGGGACAGTTCCGGGGGTTCCTCGAGGCCTGCGCGGCCACGCTGCGCGAGCACGGCGGCTCGCTCTCCGGCGAGCACGGCGACGGCCGCGCGCGGTCCGAGCTGCTCCCGACGATGTACGACGAGCGCTCGCTCGCGCTGTTCCGTGCGGTCAAGCACGCCTGCGACCCTGACGGCCTGCTCAACCCGGGTGTCCTGGTCGACCCCGCGCCGCTCGACGCGGACCTGCGACCAGAGCGCCCGGTGACGTCGGTGCGCGCCGGCCTGCGGCTCGCCCACGACGACGGCTCGCTCGGCGCGGCGGTGCACCGGTGCACCGGGGTGGGGAAGTGCGTCGCCCCGGCCACGGCGGGCGTGATGTGCCCGTCCTACCTGGCGACCCGGGAGGAGAAGGACTCGACCCGCGGTCGCTCGCGGGTGCTGCAGGAGGCGCTCACCGGCGGCCTCGAGGGCGGGCTCGACGACCCGGCGGTGCACGAGGCGCTCGACCTGTGCCTGTCCTGCAAGGGCTGCGCGTCGGACTGCCCGACCGGCGTCGACATGGCGTCGTACAAGTCCGAGGCGCTGCACCAGGCCTACGCCGGCAAGAAGCGGCCGCGCTCGCACTACGCGCTCGGGCAGCTGCCGCGCTGGGTGCGCTACGGCGGCCCGTTCGCCAAGGTCGGCAACCAGCTGATGAAGCGCGGCCCGGTCGCCGCGGCCGCCAAGGCCGCCGCCGGCGTCGACCCGCGGCGGTCGCTGCCGCAGCTGTCCAGCCCCACCCTGCGGAAGTCGTCGGAGGTATCGAGGCTCGGCGCCGGCGTCGCCGACGTGTGGGTCTGGGCGGACACGTTCACCGACCACTTCCGGGCGGGCCAGGGACAGGCGGCGATCGAGTACCTGGAGAACGCCGGGCTGCGGGTCCGGGTGATCGAGGAGGACGCCTGCTGCGCGCTGACCTGGATCACCACCGGGCAGCTGGGCGCGGCCCGCAGGATCGTCGCGCAGACGGTCGCCACCCTCGCACCGTACGTCGACAGCGGCGTGCCGGTCCTCGGGCTGGAGCCGTCCTGCCTGGCGTCGCTCCGCTCCGACGCGACCGAGCTGGTCGACGACCCGCGCGCGGCGCGGGTGGCAGCGGGGACGGTCACGCTCGCAGAGCTGGTCGAGCGGCTCGACCTCCCGCTCCCGGACCTCGCCGGCGTCTCCGTCGTCGCGCAGCCGCACTGCCACCACCACGCGGTGCTCGGCTGGGCCGCCGACCGGCGCCTGCTCGAGCGGGCCGGGGCCACCGTGAGCGTGGTGAACGGCTGCTGCGGGCTCGCGGGCAACTGGGGTGTCGAGAAGGGTCACTACGAGACGTCGGTCGCGGTGGCCGAGACGCACCTGCTCCCCGCCGTCCGCACGGCGCTGGCTGCGGACCCCGACACGGTGGTGCTCGCGGACGGGATGTCGTGCGCGCTGCAGCTCGACGACCTGGCCGGCGTACGGTCCCTCCACCTGGCTGAACTGCTCGCCGGTAGATTGTCGGGGTGAATCCGCGCCACCGCCGTCTGATCATCCCGGCTGCGCTGGTGGCACTCCTCGTGATCGTGGTCGTCGCGGCCCTGCTCAACTGATGGCCAGCGTCACCGAACCGCTGGCGGACGGGCTGGCGCGCGTGCGCGGCCTGCTGCTCGACCCCGCGAGCCTGGTGCGCGCCGTGGCCGGCGGGCGGCAGAAGGGGCAGCAGCCACGGTGGCGACGGGTCGAGCTGCGCTGGGTCGACCTGAAGGCGGGGCCGCACCTGCAGGCCACCTGCTACGACGCCACTCAGGCGCACACGTCCAACCACGCGGCCGGGGACGCCGCGGCCGCGGCGGTCGACGGGCTGCTCGCCGAGCCCTACGGCAACTGGCACGTCGAGACGACCACCGACGTCGTGCAGCTGCGGGTGACGAAGAAGCTGGACGCGGTGACCAACACCAAGCGCCGCGCCGCGGAGATCGCGCCCGAGCGGTCCCACGACCGCGAGAAGGACCGGCTGCTGCCCGGCGACGACCCCGTGCTGCGGGTGCTGGGGCTCGCGGACGCCGAGGGGCGCGTCAAGCCGAGCCGGCAGGCGAAGTACCGCCAGGTCGAGGAGTTCCTCCGGATCCTCGACGCTGCCATCACCGACGCGCTCGAGTCCGGGCGGCTCCGCCGGCCGACGGCCGAGGACCCGCTGCGGGTGGTCGACCTGGGCTGCGGCAACGGCTACCTGACGTTCTCGGCGGCGCGCTACCTCACCCGGCGCGGGCTGCCGGTCCGGGTCACCGGCGTCGACGTCAAGGAGCAGTCGCGCGAGCACAACAGCCGGGTCGCCGAGGAGCTCGGGCTGGACGCGGAGTTCGTCGTGGGGACCATCGAGGGCGCCGAGCTGGCTCAGCGTCCGGACGTCGTCCTCGCGCTGCACGCCTGCGACACCGCGACCGACGAGGCGCTGGCCCGCGCGGTCGGCTGGGACGCACCGCTGGTGCTCGCGGCGCCCTGCTGCCACCACGACGTCGCCGCCCAGCTGCGGAGGACGGAGGCGCCGGCGCCGTACTCCTCGCTCGTCCGGGACGGCATCCTGCGCGAGCGGTTCGCCGACACCCTCACCGACGCGCTGCGCGCGCTGCTGCTGCGGCAGCGCGGCTACCGGGTCGAGGTCGTCGAGTTCGTCGCCTCCCAGCACACGCCGCGCAACACGCTGCTGCGCGCGGTGCGGACCGGCCGGACGGGCGCCGACGCGGCGCGGGAGTACGACGAGCTGGTAGCGGCGTGGCACGTCAGCCCGCGGCTCGGCGAGCTCATGGACCAGGTCCCCGCCCCGCCCCGCGACCAGAAGACCGAGGCGTGAGGCCGGTGCACGGACTGCTGGCGGCGCTCGTCGCGACTCCGTTCGTGGCCGGGGTGCTCGCCGCGCCCGCGGACCGGCCGGCGCACCCGGTCTTCGCGTTCCAGGATCCCGAGATCGACGAGTCCAGCGGCCTGGTCGTCCGGGACGGGCTGTTCGTGACCGTCAACGACTCCGGCGACACCGCCCGGGTGTTCGTGGTCGACCCGGCGACGGGGGAGACGGTCGGCCGCACCAGCTGGGACGCCGACCCGATCGACGACGAGGCGCTGGCGCCGGCCGCCCACTCCACCGACGTGTGGGTCGGCGACATCGGCGACAACCTGGCCGACCGCGACTCGATCACGATCACCCGGGTCCCGACCGGGCGCGGTGAGCTGAGCGGCGCCGTGGCGTCGTACCGGCTGGAGTACCCCGACGGCGCCCACGACGCGGAGACGCTGATGGTCGACCCGGTGAGCGGGCAGGTGCTGATCGCGAGCAAGGGCTTCATGGGCAGCATCTACGCCGCTCCCGAGCAGCTGACCTCCGGCACCAACGAGCTGAAGAAGGTCGGCGAGGCGCCCGGGATCGCCACGGACGGGGCGTTCTTCCCGGACGGCAAGCACCTGGTGATCCGCGACTACGACTCGGCGACCTTCTACACCTATCCCGGCCTGGAGGAGGTCGGCGAGATGACGCTCCCCGCCCAGCAGCAGGGTGAGGGCATCGCGGTCGCCCCCGACGGCAAGGTCTACGTCTGCTCCGAGGGCGTCGAGAGCCCGGTGCTGGAGGTCGCCATCCCGGATCGGATCCGCTCGGTGCTCGACGGCGACCCGCACCACCCCTCGGCCGGGCCGCGGCCCGCCGACGACGTACCGGCCACCACGTCGCACGACGACGACCGGTCGCCGTGGCCGTGGGCGATCGGCGGCGGCGCCCTGGTCGCCATCGTCCTGGTGCTGCTGCGGGCGCTGCGACCGCGCTGAGGTCGGCGGCGGACGAATCATCACGGTATGCAGCCGAGTGGTCGCATCCCGTGCGGAATCCCACCCGGGATGCGTCGATTCGCCTGCATACCGTGATGATTCGTCGCCGGCGCGCCCCCGAGCGGGGCGCGGTCAGCCCGCGACCGGCTTGGCCGTCCGTCCGGAGCGGAACCGGCGGCGCAGCAGCCAGCCGAGCGGGATGCCGACGACGGTGAGCGCGACGGCGAAGGGCAGGACGGTGCCGACGGCGCCGGCGAGCCAGCCCACGGTGGCGGTGAAGGCGTCCCAGCCTCGGTCGAGGCCGCCGATGAAGCCGGTGCGCCGCTTCTCGGGCGCGGGGGCGGCGTGGTCCGGGGACTTCTCGATGTAGAGGTTGATCGTCGACATCGACGTCTGGTCGGCGAGGTAGGCGGCGGTACGGCGCAGGGTGTCGAGGCTGGCGATCCGGTCGGTGAGCTCGCTCTCGATCCGGATGATGTCACCGATGTTCGTGGCGCGGGCCAGCAGCTGCCTGATCCGGGCGATGGCGTCGTGCTGGACGCCGATCTGCACGTGGGTGCGGATGATCCGGTCGCGGACGTCGGTGGAGCTGCTCGTGGCGTCGGTCAGCGTCGCGATCCCCTTGAGCTGCTCGGTCACCTCGTCGTACTTCGCGGCCGGGACCCGCAGCACCATCCGCACCGAGCTCACCTCCCCGGCGTCGTCGGCGGTGGTCTCCTCGTCGTCGACCGTCCCGCCCACGATGTCGACCAGGTGCCGCGCGTCGAGGCGCGCCTTCGCGACGTCGTCGGACCTCAGGCCGATGGTGCCGCGCTTGATGAGCGCGGGCTCGGCGGCGGTGTCCTCGGCGTGGTACGCCGCCTTGACGCTGTCGGCGGGCGCGTCGGCGCGCACGGCGTTGCTGTCCGCGGCGGACCCCTCGTCGGCCACGGAGCCGCCTGAGGAGCCGCCCGAGTCGTTCCCGCCGCTGCCTGACGAGCAGCCGGTGAGGCCGGTGAGGCCGGTGAGGCCGGCGATGCCGAGGAGGGCGGTGGCGGCGACGGTGACGCGGACGCGGGAGGTCATGCGCTTGGGACGGCCGGCACACGCGTCCGGTTCCCGCTTGGTCCGGTTCGTCGTGGGTACCGGGGTGGCGTGCCCCGGTTGCGCCGTACCTCACCCGACCAGCCGGGCTGGACCCGCCGGGCCGCCGGACGCGGATTCGTCTACCTCGACGAGCACGGCGACCGGCTGTCGCCCGAGGACGCGCAGCGCGTGAAGGACCTGGTGATCCCGCCGGCCTGGCGCGACGTGTGGGTCTCGCCGTACCCCAACGGGCACCTGCAGGCGGTCGGCACCGACGACGCCGGCAGGCGGCAGTACCTCTACCACCCGTTCTGGGTCGAGCAGCGCAACGCACTGAAGCACGACCGCGTGCTGAAGTTCGGCCAGCGGCTGCCCAAGGTGCGCGAGCGGCTGCGCGAGGACCTCGGCACCGACGAGCTCTCGCAGGCCCAGGCGTGCGCGGTCGCGGTGAAGATGCTCGACCTGGGCTGCTTCCGGATCGGGAACGACGTGTACGCCGAGGAGTACGGCTCGTTCGGGCTGACCACCCTGGAGCGCCGCCACGTGCGGCGCGAGGGCGACGTGATGGTCTTCGAGTTCACCGGGAAGTCCGGGATCGAGCACCATGTCGAGATCGCGGACCCGACGGTCGTCGAGGCGCTCGAGCGGATGCGCCGCCGCCGGAGCTCCCAGGATCCGGCCCTGCTGGTCTTCCGCAACGGCCGCGGCTGGCGCTCGCTCACCCCTCAGGACGTCAACGGCTACGTGCGGGAGGTCAGCGGCATGGACGCCACGGCCAAGGACTTCCGCACCTGGCACGGCACCGTGCTCGCCGCCGCCGCGCTCGGTGCCGCGGTCGACAAGGCCACCACCAAGACCGCGCGCAAGCGTGCGGTCGCGGCGGCGATGCGCGAGGTCTCCGACTTCCTCGGCAACACGCCCGCGCTCGCGCGGTCGGCGTACGTCGACCCGCGCGTGATCGACGCATTCGAGGAGGGGAAGACGATCGCACCGGCGCTGCGCCGCGCCACGGGCGCCCCGGAGGAGAAGCAGCTGGTGCTCGAGCGGGCGACCCTGCGGCTGATCCGCGCCGCCTGACGGACCGACACTTGCGTGCACTAGTGCCGATAACTAGCGTCGCCGCATGACCGCACCAGCCATCGGCCGGGTCGCGCCGCTCCCCGAGCCGTGGAGCGACGAGGACGCGGCCGCCATCGGCCGCTGGGGCCACCCCGAGGCGACGTACGACGCGCTGCTGCTGACCCGGTGCCTGCAGCGGGTCCCGCGGCTCGCCGACCGGACCCGGGCGCTGGGGGAGAGCCTCTACGTCCACGGCCGGTTGCCGGCGCGGCAGCGCACGATCGCCATCCTGCGCACCTGTGCCCGCGTCGGGTGCGCCTACGAGTGGGGCGGCCAGGCGGCGTTCTGGGGGCCGCTGACCGGCGTACGCGAGGCCGACTGCGACGCGCTCGTGATCGGCGGCGCCGACGACGAGCGGTGGTCCCCCGACGAGCAGGCGCTGATCGCCGCCGTCGACGAGCTCGAGGCGACGGGCTCGCTGTCCGAGGACGCGTGGGCCGGGGTGGGCTTCCTCGACGACGAGCAGCGGATGGAGATGATCGTGGTCTGCGGGTGGTACCGGATGATCTGCACGCTCTGCAACGGGCTGGCGCTGCCCGTGGAGGACTGGATGCGGCCGTGGCCGCGAGGAGGAGACCGATGAGCGACCTGTTCTCGCTGACGGGGAGGACCGCGCTCGTGACCGGTGGCTCGCGGGGGATCGGCCTCGCGATCGCGACCGAATTCCTGCGGGCCGGCGCACGCGTCATCATCTGCGCGCGGCGCGAGGACGAGCTCACCGCGGCGGCGGAGGAGCTCGCGGGGCTCGGTGACGTGGAGACGATCGTCGCCGACCTCTCCTCCCTCGCCGGCGTCGAGGCTCTCGTCGCCGCGGTGTCCGAGCGCACCGACGCCCTGCACGTGCTCGTCAACAACGCCGGGACCACCTGGGGCGCGCCGATCGAGGACTTCCCCGAGGACGGGTGGGACAAGGTGATGACGCTCAACGTGAAGTCGCTGCACTACCTCACCGCGGGTCTGCTGCCGCTCCTGCGCAGCGCCGCCACCGGGGACGACACCGCGCGGGTCATCAACATCGCGTCGATCGACGGGCTGATGGCCCCGATGATGGACAACTACGCCTACTCCGCGAGCAAGGCGGCGGTCGACCAGCTCACCCGGCACCACGCCAGGCGCCTCGCGCCGGAGGGCATCCTGGTCAACGCCATCGCGCCGGGCCTGTTCCCCAGCAAGATGACCGCGTTCATCACCGGCTCGTCCGAGCTCAGCGACCTGGCGATGAGCACCATCCCGGTCGGGCGGATCGGGCGGCCGGAGGAGATCGGCGGCACGGCCGTCTGGCTCGCGTCCCGTGCCGGCGGGTTCACCACCGGCGCCACGATCGTGGTCGACGGCGGCAGCCGGGGAGCCGGCCGGGCCTGACCCGCCTGCGTGGCAGGCTCGGGCCATGGAGATCGAGGTCGTCGAGGGTGACATCACCCGGCAGCAGGTCGACGCGGTCGTCAACGCCGCCAACCGCGGCATGCGTGGCGGCGGCGGGGTGGACGGCGCGATCCACGCCGCCGGTGGGCCGGCCGTCCTGGAGGACTGCGTCCGCCGCTTCCCCGACGGGCTGGCGACCGGGGATGCCGGCTGGACGACCGCCGGGGACCTGCCCGCGCGGTGGGTGATCCACGTCGTCGGCCCCAACTACAACGCCGGCGAGCGCGACCGGTCGCTGCTGACCTCCTGCTACCGCCGCGCCCTCGAGGTCGCCGACCAGCTCGGCGCGCGCACGGTCGCCTTCCCGCTGATCAGCGCCGGCATCTACGGCTGGCCCAAGGAGGACGCCGTCGACGCGGCTCTCGAGACGCTCCGAACCTCGACCACCGACGTCGAGCTGGCCAGGATCGTCGCGTTCGGCCGGCCGGCGTACGAGCTGGTCCGCTCGAGGCTGTGAGCGCTGCAGGTTCCCCAAGGGATGTACCGAAACCCGCGGTTCCCACGGGTTGTACGGCGTGGGGAGCGCAGGCTTTCCTGCATCCCTTGGGAAACCTGCGCGGCGTCAGCTGTTCTCGACCACGAAGTCGATGCAGCGGGTGAGCGCCTCGACGTCGGCGGGGTCGATCGCGGGGTACATCGCGATCCGGAGCTGGTTGCGGCCGAGCTTGCGGTAGGGCTCGGTGTCGACGATGCCGTTGGCGCGCAGGGTGGCGGCGATGGCGGCGGCGTCGATCGCCTCGTCGAAGTCGATGGTGCCGATCACCAGCGAACGGTGAGCGGGATCGGCGACGTACGGCGTGGTGTACGCCGTCCGCTCGGCCCAGCCGTAGAGCGCGTCCGAGGACTCGGTGGTGCGCTCGACCATGCCCTTGAGGCCGCCCTCGCTGTTCATCCAGTCCAGCTGCTCGGCCATCAGGAACAACGTCGCGACCGAGGGGGTGTTGTAGGTCTGGTTCTTCGCGGAGTTGTCGATCGCCGTCGGCAGGTCGAAGAACGCCGGGATGTGCCGGTCCGACGCGGCGATGCGTGCGGCGCGCTCGAGCGCGGCCGGCGACATCAGCGCGATCCAGAGGCCCCCGTCGGAGGCGAAGCACTTCTGGGGCGCGAAGTAGTAGGTGTCGACCTGGGTCAGGTCGACCGGCAGGCCGCCGGCGCCCGACGTCGCGTCGACGAGCACCAGGGACCCGGCGTCGGTGCCCTCGGGCCGCACGACCGGCGCCATCACCGCGGTCGACGTCTCGTTGTGCGCCCAGGCGTAGACGTCGACGCCGGCCTCGGCGACCGGGTCGGGTCGCGAGCCCGGCTCGCTCTTGATCACCGAGGGCGCGTCCAGCCACGGAGCCTGCTCGGCGGCCTTGGCGAACTTCGAGGAGAACTCACCGAAGGACAGGTGCTGCGACTTCTGCTCGATCAGGCCGAAGGTCGCGATGTCCCAGAACGCGGTGGCGCCGCCGTTGCCGAGCACGACCTCGTAGCCGTCCGGCAGGTCGAACAGCGCCGCCAGGCCTTCGCGGACCCGGCCGACCGTGTTCTTGACCGGCGCCTGCCGGTGGGAGGTGCCCATCAGCTCCGAGCCCGTCGCCGCGAGCGCGTCCAGGTGGCCGGTCTGGATCTTGGACGGGCCGGCACCGAAGCGGCCGTCGAGAGGCTTGAGGTCGTCGGGGATCCGGAGCGCGTCGGTCATGCTGCAACCTTCTCATCACGAGTCTTCAGGGAGCTGACGGCGCTGTCAGGAAACCAGTGTGACAGCCCGCTCCGGACGCTGTTCAATCGGCTTGCGCCCCGAGACAGGACCCATGGACACGACCCCGCTCGCCGAGCTCACCCTGCGCCCCGTCGCGTACGCCCACCCCGACGCGACGGCGCTGGTCGCGCGCGTCCAGCAGGAGTACGTCGACCGCTACGGCGGGCCCGACGAGGGACCGGTCGAGGCCGAGGCGTTCGACCCGCCTGCCGGCCTGTTCCTGGTCGGCTACCTCGACGGCGTGCCCGTCGCCACCGGCGCCTGGCGCCGCTCTCCGGTGCGGGCGCTCGGCGGCTCCTCGCCGGCCGAGATCAAACGGATGTACGTCGTGCCCGAGCTCCGCGGCCGCGGCCTCTCCAAGGTCGTGCTCGCCGAGCTGGAGCGTACGGCGATCGCGGCCGGCCACGACGTGCTCGTCCTCGAGACCGGGCTCAAGCAGCCTGAGGCGATCGGGCTCTACACCGGGCACGGCTACGTCCCGATCGAGGGCTTCGGGCACTACTGCGGCAACGAGCTGTCCCGCAGCTTCGGCAAGCGGGTCTGAGCCCGGGCTGCAGCCGGCTTCGGCCGCTGCAGGTTTGCCGGCCCGCGGAACGGTTACCGCGCTCCCAGGACAAGGGAGGGCTCATGGACACCTGGATCTGGATCGTCATCGCCGTCGTCGTGCTGGTGGTGCTCGTCGCGCTCGTGGCGCTGGCAATGAAGCGCAAGCGCGAGGTCGGCCGCGCGAGGGCGGCGGAGATCCGCGCCGAGGCTGCCCAGGTCTCGCCGGAGCTGCGGCGGCGCGAGGCCGAGGCGAAGGGTGCCGAGGCCGAGGCCGAGCGGATGCGCGCGGAGGCCGACCGGCTCGAGCAGGTCGCCGGGGAGCGCCGGGCGGAGGTCCAGGAGGACCGCACCGCCCTCGACGCCCAGCTCCGGGAAGCCGACCGCCTGGACCCGGAGGCCACCGCGCCGCCGGGCAGGCACAGCGCCACCGAGGGCTGACCGCGCCGGCCACGGCGGCCGGCAGGGCTCAGTCGGCCCAGCGCGGGTTCCAGCCGTCGACCGAGTCGGCCGGGCGGCTGGCGGGGCCGGTGTAGATCGCCGACGGCCGGATCAGCCGGCCGGTCTTCACCTGCTCGAGGATGTGCGCGGACCACCCGCCGGTCCGGGCGCACGTGAACATCGAGGTGAACATGTGCGGCGGGATCTCGGCGAAGTCGAGCACGATCGCGGCCCAGAACTCCACGTTGGTCTCGAGCACCCGGTCCGGCCGGCGCTCGCGGAGCTCGGCGAGCGCGGCCTCCTCGAGCGCCTCGGCGACCTCGTAGCGCACCGCGCCGAGCTCGCGGGCGGTGCGCCGCAGGACCCGGGCCCGCGGGTCCTGGGCGCGGTAGACCCGGTGGCCGAAGCCCATCAGCCGCTCGCCGGAGTCGAGCAGCTTCTTGACGTAGGCGCGGGCGTCGCCCGACTTCTCGACGTCCTCGATCATGCCGAGCACCCGGGACGGTGCGCCCCCGTGCAGCGGGCCGCTCATCGCGCCGATCGCGCCGGACAGCGCGGCCGCGACGTCGGCACCGGTGGACGTGATCACCCGAGCCGTGAACGTGGAGGCGTTCATGCCGTGCTCGGCGGCGGAGGACCAGTAGGCGTCGATCGCGGTCGCGTGGTCCGGGTCGGCCTCGCCGCGCCACCGGATCAGGAACTTCTCGGCGAGGGTCTCGCCCTTGTCGACCTCGCGCTGGGGGACGATCGGCTGGTGGATGTCGCGGGCCGACTGGCCGGCGTACGAGAGCACCATCACCGCGGCCCGGGCGAGGTCCTCGCGCACCTCCTCGGGCGTGCTGTCGTAGGTCTGCTTGAAGCCGAACGCCGGCGCGAGCGCGGCGATCGCGGACTGGAGGTCCACCCGGACGTCGCCGGTGTGGAACGGGAGGTTGAACGCCTCGGCCGGCGGCAGCCCCGGCGTGTAGGACCCGTCGATGAGCAGGCCCCACACGTTCTCGAACGGGACGCGGCCGACCAGGTCCTCGATGTCGACGCCGCGGTAGCGCAGCGCTGAACCCTCCTTGTCGGGCTCGGCGATCTGCGTCTCGAAGGCGATGACGCCCTCCAGTCCCTCGTGTACCTCGGGCATCCGCGACTCCTTCATGTCTCGTGGGCGCCGGCTTCTCTTGGGCCCCCGGGCATTCTGCCGCACGAGGTACGTTGCGCCCATGCCTGGTGACCCCTCGGACCTGGCCGCGCTGCGGGTGGAGTACGGCGTCGCGGGATTGGCGGAGACCGACGCCGAGGCCGACCCGATGGCGCTCTGGCGCCGGTGGTACGCCGACGCGGGCGCGGCGGCCCTGCACGAGCCCAACGCGATGGTGGTCGCGACCGTCTCACCCGACGGGCAGCCGTCGGCGCGGATGGTGCTGCTCAAGGGCGTCACCGACGACGGCTTCGCGTTCTTCACCAACACGGCGTCGCGGAAGGGTGACGACCTGGCCGCGGAGCCGAGGTGCGCGCTGCTGTTCCCCTGGCACCCGCTGGAGCGGCAGGTGCGCGTCGAGGGCGTCGCGGTGCCGCTGCCCGAGGCCGAGGTGGCGGCGTACTTCGCCTCCCGGCCGCGCGGGAGCCAGCTGGGTGCGCACGCCTCCCACCAGTCGCGGGTGGTCGCGGGCCGCGAGGAGCTCCAGGCGGCGTACGCCGACGCCGAGCGGGCCTTCGACGGGCAGGACGTGCCGGTGCCCGCGGAGTGGGGCGGCTACCGCGTGCGCCCGGCGGCGATCGAGTTCTGGCAGGGCCGGCCGGGCCGGCTGCACGACCGGCTGCGCTACCGCCGGGAGGGCGGGGAGTGGGTCCGCGAGCGGCTCGCGCCCTGACACACGGGTCAGAGCAGCCCGAGCATCTGCACCCCGGCCACCACGCCGGTCAGGACGAGCAGCAGCCCGACCGCGGCGACGTACCGGCCGAGCCTGCGCGCGAGCGGCCGCCGGACCGGGACGGGCGGCGGATCCTCGAGGAGGAGGCTCGGCTCCAACGGCTCCCCTGATGCCGCCGGAGCCGCTCCCTCCTCGTTCGGCGGTTCCGCTGCTGCGTCCTCCGCCTGCTCGTGGTCGTCGTCCGCCATGGGTGCACCTCGTCGGGGCTCCCTCCCTGGCGAGGAATCTAGGACCGCCGCACGGTCGTCCGCGGCGGAACGCCGGGTTCTTTACCGTCCGGACGACGGGCGGCGGCGCCGGCGGCCCGACCGGCGGCGCCGCCGGTCCCGGTTGGGGCGTTCGGGGTCGAAGATCGCCTCCGGCAGGGCCTCGCCCTCGCCGACGGTGCCCAGCTCGGGGACGGCGCGCGGGGGAGAGACGAGGTCGCGCATCGCCTGCTGGAACTCGGCCTTGGTCTGCGGACCCTGCGGGCTCTGCGGGCGGGGCGCTTCGGCCACGTGGGGCTCCTCGTCATCGGCGTCGTCGGCTGCTCGGTCGGGCTCCTCGGTCGCGGGCTCGTCGTACGCCGGCCAGGCTGCGTCGAGCGCCGCGACCATCGCGCCCGGGGCCGGCCGCGCCGACCGGTCGGGCGAGAGCGCCAGCATGAGGGCGTCCCCCGCGGCGTCCGGGAAGCCCGGCAGCGCGTCGGTCACCGGACGCGCCCGGTCGGGGCCCTCCGCGAACGGGTCGATCCCCGTCAGCGCGTGGTAGGCGACGGTCGCGAAGCCGAAGGCGTCGGCGGGACCCTCGCCGATCTGGTCGGCGAGCTGGCGCAGCAGCGGCAGCACGCGCGCCGGCGGCAGCGGTCCGTCGGCCTCGGACACGATCTCGCTCAGCTCGACCAGTGCGTCCGGCGGCGCCACCTTGCCCCACGTCATGGGAAAAGACTGCCGGGTCGACGGTCCCGAGCGAAACCCGGGGTCATGGGAAGGCCCGCCGCATCCGGTAGGCGCCGCCCACGATCTCGTAACCCAGCTTCGCGTTGACCCGGCGGATGCCGGCGTTGCCCTCCTCGTTGGTGGTGTAGCTCGCCGTCGCGCCGCGCTCGGCCGCCAGCCGGTGCGCGTACTGCTTCAGCGCGAGCCCGATGTTGCGCCCGCGGAACGACTGGCCGACGCCGGTGTAGTGGATGGACAGCACGCCGTCGTCGATGTCACCGGTGATGATCGCGGCCGGTGCGCCGTCGAGACGGGCGAGGACCGCGAGGAAGTCCTGCGTCTCCTGGAACCGCCGGAACATCGGCAGCGACTGGCGGATCCCGGCGGCAGCCTCGGGATTGGTCTGGCTGTCCTGGAGCATCGCCTCGACGGCGTCCTCGTCCGGGAAGACCAGGTCGCTGACGTCCTCGTAGGTCAGGCCCGGGACCGGGACCGGCTCCGGGAGGTCGACGAGCCGGAGCTCGGAGTTGATCCCGTGCTGGGTGACGGCGAACCCGTGGGCCTCCGCGATCGCGCGCGACTCGGGATCGTCGTCGGCGACGGCCGTGCCGAGCAGCGTGATCGCTGCAGGCACGGTGGTGAGCAGCTCGTCGTACAGCGCCCGGCCGATGCCGCGCCCGGCATGCTCGCGCGCCACCACCACGTTCACGAGGGCGAAGTCCGGCGGGAACATCGAGGGGTGGGCGGAGATCCCCCAGCCGGCGAGGTCCTCGCCGACGTACGCCGTCCGCAGGTGGAAGTACCTGGCCTTGTCCCGGTTGACGAAGCCGAACTCCGCCTCGGAGCGGCGCAGTGACGGGATGCGGGCCAGCCACAGGTCGACCAGCGGGGCGTGATCATCGGGGTCGCCGACCCGCACCTCGTGCGGAATCCCGGTGACGGTCATGGCTCATCATGCAATGCTCAGCCCGTGCGAGTCCTGGCAATTGCCCTCGCCGTGCTCCTGGCTCCGCTCGCGGCAGTGCCGCGCGCGTCCGCGGCCGTGCCCGCCGACGCGCCCGCGCCGGTCGTCGTGGACCAGCGGTTCACGGCCTCCGACGGCGTCGAGCTGCAGACGACGCTGACGAGCACCGGGCCGGTGCAGCCGCGGCCCACGGTGGTCGAGTTCTCGCCGTACGGCGACAACAGCCAGACGCTCACGGTCGGGCCGGACTACAACTACCTGCTCGTCCAGATCCGCGGTACCGGCGACAGCGACGGTTCCTTCGACGCCCTCGGCCCGCGCAGCCAGCAGGATGTCGCCGAGGTGCTCGACTGGGCGTGCCACCAGCCGTTCAGCGACGGGGACCTGGCGCTCAACGGGTTCTCCGCGAGCGCGATCGTGCTCTACAACAGCTGGCACGAGCACCTGCCGTGCGTCCGCGCGGCGATCCTGAAGTCGGGCACCCACGAGCTCTACCGCGACCTGCTCGTCCCGGGCGGGATCCTCAACCTGCTGCCCGGCGCCGGCGTGCTCGCGCTGATCGGCGCGCCGGCGCTGATGCAGGGCATCGACCGGCTCCAGCGCGACCCCTCGAGCTCCCTCGACGTCATCGGCGGGATGTTCACCACCGGCACCAGCGTGCTGGCGCACCCCACCCTGGACAGCTGGTGGCAGCAGCGCGGGTGGCGGGGCGACGCCAACGACATTCCCGTCCTGATGGTCGACGGGTTCTTCGACGTCGAGTCGCGCGGCGCGTTCGAGGGCTACCAGGCGCTGAAGGACGACGGCGCGCACCTGCTGCTCGCCGGCGGCCATGACGGCTCGCCGGCCGGCACCGACGGCGGTGCGGCCGAGGAGGCCGCCTGGCTCGACCACTACGTCCGCGGCGTCGACAACGGCGTGGAGCAGCACCCGCGGGTGCAGCTGCTGATGCCGGTCGGCGACCGGGAGGACTACCTGCACGGCGACTACACGACCTACGACGCCACCGACTGGCCGGTGCCCGGCACCGACTGGGACACGCTCTACCTCGGCGCGGGCCACGCCCTGAGCGAGACCCCGGCGGCGCGCGCCTCGACGGCGTCGTACGCCACCGTGCCGACGCTCCCGACGATGACCGACGTGCCCAACATGGCGCTGGTCGGTGCCGCCGGTCTCGACGCGCTCACCGGAGCGCTGCCGCTGCTCACCCAGTCCGACCTCGCCGGGCTGACCGGGCTGAGCTTCCGGACGGCGCCGCTGCGGCAGGACGTCACCCTCGCCGGCCCGCTCTCGCTCGACCTGACCCTGTCCACGACGACGCCGGACAGCGGCATCTGGGTGGTGCTGACCGACGTGGCGCCGGACGGCACGAACCACCCGCTCACCGTCGGACGCCTCTCGACGTCCTATCCCGGCGTGGTCGCCGGGAAGTCCCGCATCGACGCCGACGGCGACATCGTGGAGCCGTACGGCGACTACAGCCACAAGGACCCGGCGAAGCCGCTCGTGGCGCGGCGCTACCACGTCGAGCTGTGGCCGGTCGGCAACAAGTTCGAGGCGGGGCACCGGATCGGCGTGCAGATCGTCGGCACCTCGGCGGCATCCATGCCCTCCCTCCCCGCGCTGCACACGGTGCGGCTCGGCGGGTCGGACGGCGCGCGGCTCTACGTGCCGGTGCTGCCGGGCAGCGACCTCGGCGCCGCGCTCTCGAACTGAAGGACCTCGGCGGCGATCAGGTCCACGGCGGGCGCAGCGGCGATGCCGGCGGCGATCCGGGCGGCTGCCCGGGCGTAGGCGGGGTCGTCGAGCACCGTGCGGAGGGCGGCTGCGAGGTCGCCCTGCCTCCGTGGGCGGACGGCGACGCCGGCGGCGACCAGCCGGGCGGCGTGGTCGAACTGGTCGTAGTCGACCGGGAGCACCACCGCGGGCAGCCCGGCCGCGAGGGTGTGACCGAGCACCCCCGACCCGCCGTGGTGGACGACCGCGTCGAAGCGGGGCAGGTCGCGGGCGTAGTCGACGTACGGGTGGATGTGCAGGTTCGAGGGGCTCGAAGTGAGGGTTCGAGGTGCTCGAAGTGAGGGTTCGACGGTGCCCAGGCTCAGGTGCAGGTCGACGTGCGGGAGGGCCGCGGCGGCGGTGGCGGTGAGGTCGAGGAGCGTCTGCTTGTGCCAGGGCAGGTGGGTGCCGGCGGTGACGAGGACGTGCCGGCGCCCGGACGTCAGCTCCGGGACGGGGTGGGTGGTCGGCGGCGTGTGCAGCACCGGGCCGACGTAGCGCACCGACGGCGGCAGCCGCCGCGGGAACTCGATCGCCTCGGGGGTCAGCGCGAGGATCCGGTCGGGGGAGTAGGCGGCCTCGCTGCCGTCGGCGCGGTAGGCGCCCGTGACGCCCAGCGCGGCGAGCCGGCGCCGGGTCGCGAGGTGAACCGAGCGCTTGAAGCCGCGGGTCAGCAGCCGGCCGGCGGCGTCCCGGCCCCGGCCGAGCGGTCCGGTGCCGGGGCGGAGCCCACCGAGGTAGGCGGGCGGGCCGCTGGTCGCCTCGATCGCGCAGGGCGAGGCGTGCAGCGTCCACCACCCGGCACCGGCCGCCTCCGCCGCGTAGCCCGCGGCCGGCAGGGTGAAGTCGACGATCGCCAGGTCCGGGCGCTGCTCGGCCCAGATCCCGGCGAGCTCGCGCTGGAACCGCGCCTGCAGCCGGAGCGCGGCGCTGAACTGGCGGGACAGCCGGACCGGGTTGCTGCCGATCGGGTACGGCGGGTTCACGATCGCCTCGACCTCGGCGTCCGCGCCGTCGAGGACGGCGAGCCCCGGCACGCCGGCGGCGGCGACGGCCGCCCGGGCGCCCGGCGTGCTGATCACGCGTACGTCGACGCCGGGCTCCCGCGCAAGGCGGGCGGCGACGCCGAGGGCGGGATGCAGGTGGCCGGCCATCGGCGGCGCGACCAGGTCCACCCTCACGTCGGGACCCCGGGACCGGTCAGCTCCGCGATCAGGTCGCGGCAGACCGCGGCCAGCTCCGGCTGCGCCAGGTAGTCCAGGTGGCCGCCGTCGACGTACACGTCGCTCGGCCACCAGCGCGCCATCGGGTCGTGACGGCTGCCGACCCGGATCGTGCGGCAGGCCGGCGGGCGGGTCGCGACGGCGCCGTACGCCACCACGACGAGCCTGTCGAGCAGCGTGGCCGGCAGGTCCAGCCGCCCGAGCAGGTCCAGGCCGATGCTGCCGGCCAGGACGAGGCTGCGGTCGGCCCGCTCGAGGCGGCCGGCGACCGCGGCGCGGTGGCGTGCGGCCCAGCCCGCCCGCCGGATGCGTACGGCGAGCGCGGCGTGGCGCAGGCTGCCGAGCCAGAGCGGGACCGGGGCGTAGAGCGGCGTCGCGTCGTCGTACGGGAAGTTCAGCCGGACCTTCGCCTCCTCGGTCAGCGGCAGCGCGTCGAGGAACGCGTGCTGGGCCGGCGACAGCGCGCAGCTGCGCGGGTCGCTCTGGCCGGTCAGCACCAGCACCTGGAGCGGGAGCGTCATCGGGCCGGCTCGGGCACGGGCGTGAACCGGTCGTCGGCGTGCACCCGGTAGACATGGGTGCGCCAGGTGATCGTGCGCCGCAGCGCGCCGTGGCCGAGGTGGACCGGCTGGGCGAGCTCGGAGACCACCGACAGCACCGGCCGCTGGAGCGAGCGTCCGTGGATCCGTCGTTGCACGACCTCGAGCAGCAGCGACCGCACCGTCAGCACCGCGAGCAGTGGGCCCGGGCGGCGGGTCCGTGCCGTGCCGAGGAGGAGGGTCCAGAGCAGCAGCGGATGGGTCCCGTGCAGGGTGCTGATGGCGGCGACCTTCGACAGCGGCTGGCGACGGAGCAGCACGGTCGCGAAGAGCATCCACCGGTGCATCAGCCGCACGTAGTGGCCGCCCGTCGGCACCGTCGTCGTCAGCCACTGCGGCGACGCGGTCTGGCAGATCGTGCCGCCGTCGTCCAGCACCCGCCCGGCGACGGCGAGGTCGTCGGTCAGGCTGCGCAGCATCGGGCCGAACCCGCCCATCGCCCGGAGGTCGGCGACCCGCATCGCCCAGGTCATGCCGTTGATGGTCACCGGCTCCATCGGCAGGTAGGTCACCGCGGCGTTGTTGTCGACGAACTGCTCGACGAGCCGGGCCCAGAGCGTGCTGCCGGGGAGGTACGCCGGCAGCCCGGTCGCGAGCGTGGCCCGGTCGAGCCCGCCGAGCAGGGCGCCGAGGCTGGCCAGCGGGAGCCGGGTGTCGTCGTCCAGCACGACCAGCACGTCGTCGGGGCGGCAGCCGTCCAGCGCGGCCTGGAGCTTCCAGAGCTTCGGGTTGGTCCCGTCGGGAGCCGGCTCGCACAGGACCACCTCGACGACCGTCGTGGCGTCGTCGGCCCGGCCGAGGTCGGCCGCGAGCCTCCGGGCCACCCGCTGTGCCTCCGGGTCGTCGGTGTCCACCAGCCAGCAGAACCGCGCGCCCTCGAGGGCGAGCAGGTTGTCGCGCAGCGCGTCCTCGAGGCCCGGGTCACCGCTGAGGATCGGCTGGGCCACGACCACCCGCGCGAGCCTCCCGGGACTCGGCTCCACGGCCGCCGGCGCCCGTCCCGCAGCCCGCAGCGCCGCCGCCGTCTTCCCGGCCTGGAGCGCGACGTAGCCGGCGGCCGCGAGTGCCAGAGGAGAGGGTCGCCGCCGGGTCACGGGCCGACCCTAGCCGCGCGGGCGACTCGTCACGCGCGATCCTCCGCCTCCGCTCGGACGTGCATCCGCTCACCCGGGCGGCCGAAGATGCTCAGGACCTCGGCCGGGCCGTCGCCCGTGCTGCCGAACCAGTGCGGGAGCGTCGTGTCGAACTCGGCGGCCTCACCCGGTCCCAGCACGAGCTCCTGGTCGCCGAGCACGAGGCGCATCTGCCCGGTCAGGACGTACAACCACTCGTAGCCATCGTGGGTCCGTGGCTGCGGGTTCGACTGGGTCGCGGGAATGACGATCTTCCACGCCTGGACGGCTCCGGGCTGTTTGGTCAGCGGGATGACAGTGCGACCGTTCACGCGCCTCGGCTTGAGCCGGATCCGCGGATCGCCTTCCTCGGGTGCGCCGACCAGGTCGTCCAGCGGCAGTCGGTGCGCGTGAGCGAGCGGCAACAACAGCTCGAGGCTCGGGCGGCGCTGGCCGTTCTCGAGCCTGGACAGCGTGCTCTTGGAGATCCCCGTCGCCTCGGACAGCGCCGTCAGGGTCACCCCTCGTTGAGTTCGAATCCGCTTGAGCCGTGGCCCGACCAGGTCGAGGGCCTCGGCGATCGGAGTGGCGTTCATCGGCCCAGTTCACTCCGTCGTCCCGGGTTTGGCAACAGTAGTTGCCGTTCATGCGGCGCTCGACGGAACCTGGAGGGGTGAACGACCCCAACGAGTACGACGTCATCGTGATCGGCGGAAGTGCGGCCGGACTGTCGGCGGCCCTGGTGCTGAGCCGGGCCCGGCGCCGAGTCGCGGTCGTGGACAGCGGCGAACCGCGCAACGCCCCCGCTGCGCACATGCAGGGTTTCCTGTCCCGCGACGGCATGCCACCGCGCGACCTCGTCGCCGCCGGGCGCGGCGAGGTCGAGCAGTACGGCGGTCACCTGGTCGGGGGCCTGGTGTCCGAGGTGCGGCGGCTCGACGCGTCCCGATTCGCGGTCCAGCTCGCAAGCGGCGAGACCTTGAGCGCCCGCCGGGTGCTGTTCGCCACCGGGCTGCGGGACGAGCTACCCGACGTCCCAGGGGTTCGGGACCGTTGGGGACGCGACCTCCTGCACTGCCCCTACTGCCACGGCTACGAGGTCCACGATCTGCCACTCGGCGTACTGGGCCCGGGCCCCGAGACCGTCCAGCACGCGCTGATCATCCGCCAGTGGTCACCGGACGTCGTGCTCTTCACCCATGGCGGCGACCTGACCGCCCCGGAGCGCGAGCAGCTCGAAGCCCGCGGGATCGACGTCGTCGACACGCCCGTGGCGCGTCTGGTCGTCGAGGACGACACGCTGAGAGGCGTCGAGCTGCAGGATGGCCGCACGATTGCCAGGTCCGCGGTGTTCGTCCGGCCTCGGTTCATCCCGAACAACGACCTGCTGACCGCGCTCGGCTGTGAGACAGACGATGGCGGTTGGCCCGTCATCGACAACACCGGTGGAACGTCCGTCCGCGGCGCCTGGGTGGCGGGCAACGCCGCCAACCCCCGGGCACAAGTGATCACCGCCGCGGGCGAAGGATCTGCCGCCGCCATCGCCATCAACAACGACCTCGTGGACGAAGACGTCCGCCAGGCGGTGCGGAATTCCCGTACCACCGACCGCTGAACCATCGACGAAGGAGCACGACCATGGACGACAACGCACGCGCAACATCGGTCCCGCCGCCGACCAAGCACCAACTCGCCCTGATGATCTGGCTCGCCGTGGTGCCCACCCTCATCGGCCTCAACCTGCTGCTGAACGACGCGCTGGCCGATCTTTCCACGGTCCCGAGGACGTTCGTCCTGGCGACGATCGCCGTCCCGATCGTCATCTATGGCCTGATGCCGCGGCTGCACCGCCTGCGCGCCCGGCTCATCGCACGCGCCTGACGGGAAGGATCGCCAGCGCTCCGAGCAAGGCGCAGAGACCGGCAACCGCGTACAACACGCCGTAGCTGCCGCCGCCCAGCGCCAAGACGGTCGGTGCGACCGCCGGCGCCACGGAGAACGGCAGAGCGCCGGCCATGTTGAACACGCCGAGGTCCTTGGCAGTGCTGGAGTCGTCGGGCAGTACGTCGGCAACGAGGGCGAGGTCTACCGCCACGTAGACACCGAACCCGAGACCCGCGAGGGCCATGCCGACGAGAAACCTGTCGAGATCGGTTGAGCTCGCGATGGCGAGGAGCGCCATTCCATAGGTCGCCGAAGCGGTCAGGACGAACGCTTTGCGCCGGCCGGTCCGATCGGAGAGCCTGCCCCCGATCAACGAGGCGCCAACCACCCCTGCCGACTGGACGAGCGTGCTGTGGAAGATCAAGCCCGGGATCTCCGCCTCGTCGCTCCCGAGCCGATTGATCAGGAAGTACGCCTGGTAGGTGACCAGGAAGGCGTAAGCAGTGACGAAGAGGAACCGGCTCACGAAGGCCCACGTGAAGTCCGAGTTCCGTCGAGGGTCGACGTAGAACGTGCCGAGGAACTCGCGCAGCGACCACCTAGGGCGGTCAGACGGCGCGAGCCTCCGGTCGTCCAACCGGACGGCGAACGGAGCGATCAGCACCCCGGCGATGGCGCAGGGCGCGAGAAACATCGCCAGCTCGCTGGCGCTGAACAGCTGCACCACATAGGTGCCGCTCACCGAGGCGATGGGCAGGCAGACGCCGAGCACACCGGAGACGAGGCCGCGCTGCGACCCGGGGACCTGGTCCGGCAGCACCGCGACGAGGGCGGCGAGCAGCCCGTTGAAGAAGAGCTGGGCGGCACACCAGCCGATCAGCACGACCCAGACGTCAGCTGCCAGCGCGACGACCAGGACGCCGAGAGAACCACCGAGCAGTCCGATCGCCATCCAGGGGCGCCGCATTCCGAGGCGTGACGTGGTGCGATCGCTCATCTTCCCGAGGAACGGGTTGCCGACCATGGCGACCAGGGCGCCGACCCCGGTCACGAGTGAGAGGTTCCGCGGTGCGGCCTCGATGCCGACCAGAGAGTTGACCTTCAGGGCCAGCGTGACCAGGAGAGGAGCGATCAGGACCAGGCAGGTGCCCAGGAATGCCAAGGCGTAGAACGTGACGAAGCCCCACCCGACGCGCCGCTCGCTCGGTGGGGTCGCAGTCACTTGCGCCTCCCGTCGCCGAAGCGGTCACCTGGCCCGAGAAGCAAACCTAGAGTCGGTCCATCATGCGCGCGCAGCCGCAGCCCGTCATCCCCGTGACCGTGCTCGAGACCAAGCTCTACGTTCCCCGCCCCCGGAAGGGACGGGTGCCGCGGGTGCGTCTGAGCGAGCGGCTGGACCGCGGGATCCAGTCGAAGCTGGTGCTGGTCTCCGCGCCGGCCGGCTTCGGCAAGACAACGCTTCTCACCGAGTGGTTGGCCGGCCGCTCGGTCGGCGGAGAACGCGGCTCGGCGACCTGGCTCTCCTTGGACGCCGGCGACAACGATCCTGCCCACTTCTGGACGTACGTCATCGCAGGCCTCCGGAGCCTCGTCCCATCGATGGGGGCGTCTGCGCTCGACCTCCTCCAGGACCCGCAGGCCCTGCCCGTGCAGGCGGTGCTCACCACGCTCCTCAACGACCTGGCTGCCGTGGACGACGACGTCGTGCTGGTGCTCGACGACTACCACGTCATCGAGTCGCGTGAGGTGCACGATGGGATGGCGTTCCTCCTCGACCACCTGCCGCCTCAGCTCCACCTGGTGATCGCCAGCCGCGCCGATCCGCCGCTTCCGCTCTCGCGGCTGCGCGCCCGCGGAGAGCTGGTGGAGGTGCGGGCCGCGGATCTGCGGTTCACGGCCGACGAGGCGTCGTCGTACCTCAACGACGCGATGGGCCTCCAGCTGACCGCCGCCGACGTCGCGGCGCTGGAGGGCCGGACCGAAGGGTGGATCGCGGCGCTGCAGCTCGCCGCACTGTCCATGCAGGGTCGCGACGACGCCGCCGCCTTCATCGCGGGCTTCGCCGGAGACGACCGCTATGTCGTCGACTACCTCGTCGAGGAGGTGGTCCAGCGACAACCGAGCGAGGTGCAGGAGTTCCTCCTCCAGACCTCGGTCCTGAGTCGGATGTCCGCATCACTGTGCGACGCCGTGGCCGTTGGTTCTGACGGGAGGTCGATGCTGCTGCAGCTGGAGCGCGGCAACCTGTTCCTGGTGCCTCTCGACGACCAGCGCCGGTGGTACCGCTACCACCACCTCTTCGCCGACGTGCTGCAGGCGCGACTGCTCGACGAGCGTCCTGAGCTGGTGCCCGACCTGCACCAGCGGGCGAGCGGCTGGTACGCCGACAACGGCGAGCCCGCGGAGGCCATCCGCCATGCGATGGCTGGGGGCGACGTCCAGCGAGCGGCCGATCTCGTGGAGCTGAATCTCGCCGCGGTTCGCCGGGATCGCCAGGAGCCGCTTCTCCGTCGGTGGCTGGAGGCGCTACCCGACGACGTGGTCCGGATGCGCCCGGTCCTCTGCGTCGCCTACGCCGGGTCCCGGCTGGGCACTGCCGAGACGGACGGGGTGGAGGCTCGACTCCACGATGCCGAGTACTGGCAGGAGGCGATCGCTCGCGCGGATGACGGCCGGCCAGACGGGATGGTCGCGGTCAACGAGCTGGAGCTCGGCCGGCTCCCGACCTGGACCGCGGTCTACCGCGCCGGGCTCGCCTTGGCGCAGGGCGACAGCGAGACGACCGTGGTCCACGCTCGGCGCGCGCTCGAGCTGCGCGACGAGGACGACCTGCTCGCCCTCGGCGCCGCGACTGCGCTCATCGGGTTGGCGTCCTGGGCGAACGGCGACCTCGAGACCACGCATGCGTCGTACGTCGCCTGTCTGGACACCTTCGAGCGGGCCGGCCACGTGGCGGACGTCATGGGCATCGCGATCACGGTCGGCGACGTCCTCGTCATCTGGGGCCGGCTGGACGACGCGATGCGCACCTACCGGGACGCCCTCCGTCTCGCGGGGATCTTGGACGCCCTGCCGCGTGGAGCAGCCGACATGTACGTCGCGATGAGCGCGATCCACTACGCACGCGGCGACCTCGCGGCCGCGCGGGAGGATCTCGCCCGCAGTCAGGCTCTCGGCGAGCACAAGGGCCTGCCACAGAACCGGTACCGCTGGCGGGTGGCCATGGCACAGGTGCGTGAGGCCGAGGGCGATCTCGATGCAGCGCTCGACCTGCTCGACGAGGCGGATCGGGTCTATGTCGGTGACTTCTCTCCCCGGGTTCGGCCGGTTCCGGCCGTGAAGGCCCGGGTCTGGATCAAGCAGGGCCGGCTGAGCGAGGTCCGGTCCTGGGCCGGCCGCCAGGAGCTGTCGCCGAGCGACACGCTCACCTACGTGCGCGAGTACGAGCACGTCACGCTTGCACGTGCCCTGATCGCGGAGTTCGAGGCCGACCGCGCCCAGACCGTGCTCGACGACGCGGACGGCCTGCTCGCCCGCCTTCTCGACGCTGCCGAGGCTGGCGGTCGTCAGAGCGCGATCGTCGAGATCCTGGTGCTGCGAGCGCGCGTTCGACAGCTGCGCGGCGACCGTGCCGGGGCCCTGGCTGCCCTGGAGCGCGCTCTCGCGCTCGCGGAGCAGGAAGGTCACGTCGGCGTCTTCGTCGACGAGGGAAGCCCGATGGCCGAGCTGCTGACGGCGGTCGCCGCTGCGGGTCGGACGACGAGCGGCTACGTTCGGACGTTGCTCGAAGCGCTCGGTCAGACATCCCTCGACCGCCGCGCCCCGGATGGACTGGTCGAGCCGCTCAGCGACCGCGAGCGCGAGGTGCTCCGGCTGCTCGCGACCGACCTGAGCGGACCCGAGATCGCCCGGCGACTGGTCCTCTCGCTCAACACGGTGCGGACGCACACCAAGAGCGTCTACGCCAAGCTCGGCGTCAGCAGCCGTCGAGCCGCTGTGCGGCGCGCCGAGGACCTCGGTCTCTGATCCGAGCCGGATCACCCTGCCGTTCACCACATGTGGTGATCCGCGCTCACCACATCGCTCCCTAGCTTCGCCGACATGAGCGCGATGTCGAGCGGTGACACCCACGGTCCCGGGCGCTACGAGATCCGACTCAAGGGGCACCTCCACCCGCGCTGGACCACCTGGTTCGACGACCTGACCGTGACCAACGAGGACGACGGCACCACCGTCCTCCGCGGGGTCGTCGTCGACCAGTCGGCCCTGCACGGCCTGTTGCACAAGGTCCGCGACACCGGGCTGCCCCTCGTCTCGGTCGTCCGCGTTCCAGCGGACGAGTCGCCGGTTGCACCGGTCGATCCGACCTCGCACACCACCCCTCCTCGAAAGGCACGACCATGAACAGATTCACCCGTGGCATCGCCATGGCCACCGCGCGGCACCCCTGGCGCACGATCGCGGCGTGGGGCCTCCTGATGGCTGCGGTCTTTGCCGTCGCCGGCGCTCTGGGAGGCACCTTCGTCGATGACTACTCGGCCAAGGGCAGCCAGAGCGCGCACGCGACGGAGCTGATCACCGACACCTTCCCCGATGCCGCCAAGGCGACGGCCCTTGTCGTCTTCGCATCCGAGGACGGCCAGCCGCTCGAGGCGCGTCGCGCAGAGATTGCCGACGTTCTCGCCGACGTGTCCGAGGTCGCTCACGTCGAGTCCGTCGGCGACCCCTTCGCGGACGGCACGATCTCCGAGGACGGCCGGATCGGGTACGCACAGCTCACGCTGGACGCACCGGTGCGAGACCTCGACAAGCCGGAGTTCACGGTGATCTCGAAGGCCGTCTCCACAGTGGAGGTCGACGGACTCCAGGTGGAGCTCGGTGGTGACGCCGTGTTCCTCAAGGCCGAGGATGAGCCCTCTCCTCACATCGCCATCGGGCTCCTCGTGGCGCTCCTCGTTCTTCTCGTCGTCTTCGGGACGATGGTGGCCGCGGTCCTGCCGATCGGGATCTCGTTGATCGCCGTCGGGACCAGTGTCGGCGGCATCATGCTGATGACAGCGGTCATGGACGTCTCACCGTCGGCCATCCCTGTCGCAGGTCTGGTCGGCCTGGGCGTCGGCGTCGACTACGCGTTGTTCGTCGTGTCCCGGTACCGCGAGAACCGGGCCGGAGGCCAGGACAACGGCACCGCGCTGGCAAACGCGATGGGCACCTCCGGAGCCGCGGTCGTCTTCGCCGGCGGGACCGTCGTCGTCGCCACCGCCGCCCTCGCCATCACCGGCCTCGGGGTGCTCACCTCGATCGGCCTCGCCACGGCTCTCATGGTGGCTGCCGCGGTCGCCTCCGCCATCACCCTGCTGCCGGCACTGCTCAGCCTCCTGGGCAACCGCATCGACAAGGGTCGCCTGACCCGCCGCCACCGTGCGCACAAGCCTGCCGAGGAGACCGCCTGGTGGCGCTTCGCCCACCGGGTCTCGGCACGTCCCCTTCCTTACCTGCTTGCCTCCGTCGCGGCCCTGCTCGTCGTCGCCTTGCCGGCGCTGGCGATGCAGACCGCCTTCCCCGCCGCGGGAGACGCTCCGGCCCACACAACTCACCGACAGGCGTACGACCTGCTCACCGAGGGCTTCGGTGTCGGCATCAACGCGCCACTCTCGGTGGTCGTGGACCTCGACGAGCATGGTGTCGACGCCGCCGGCGTCGATGCCCTCTCCCAGCAGATCGCGGACGTTCCCGGGATCGCAGCCGTCAACCAACCCCTCTCCTCGAAGGACGGCGACATCCAGGTCTTCACGGCTGTGCCGACGACCGGACCCGCCGCCGCGGACACCTCCGCGACCATCGAGCGAGTGCGAGACATCATCCCCGGAAACGTCTACGTCACCGGCGTCACGGCCACGACCGACGACCTCAACGCTCAGCTCAGCGACACCCTGCCCTTCTTCATCGGCACCGTCATCGCCGTTTCGTTCCTGCTGCTCATGCTGGTGTTCCGCTCGATCGCCGTGCCGCTCAAGGCCGCGGTGATGAACCTGCTCTCCATCGGTGGCGCGTACGGCGTCCTGGTCGCGGTCTTCCAGTGGGGCTGGGGAGCAGAGCTGCTCGGCCTCGAGGGCCCGACTCCGATCACCTCGATCATCGTCGTGATCATGTTCCCGATCCTGTTCGGGCTCTCGATGGACTACGAGGTGTTCCTCATCTCGCGGATCCGGGAGGAGTACAACCGGATCGGCGACAACGCCGAGGCGGTCGCCCGAGGCCTGGCCGGGACCGGGAGGGTGGTCACCTCCGCCGCACTCATCATGATCGTGGTCTTCCTCAGCTTCGTCGCCAGCCCGGTGCCGTCGCTGAAGATGCTCGGCCTCGGTCTCGCCGTCGCCATCGCCATCGACGCCACCATCGTGCGGATGGTGCTGGTCCCCGCCGCGATGGCTCTGCTCGGCAAGGCGAACTGGTGGCTGCCGGCCTGGCTGGACCGCGTCCTGCCCCAGGTGACGGTCGAGAGCAGCGACGCGGCCGCCACCGAGCCGGAGGCCCGGACGGCTGAGGCCCTCGTCCGGTGACGCAGCACGCTTCCCAAGCTCGCCCCACCACGGCCGATCGGGCGGCCCGTGGTGGGGCGGGCTGGCGGGTGCTCGTCGCGCTGCTGGTCCTGAGCCTGATCCCGCTGGTCTCGGGAGCCCTTCGACTGGTCGAGATCGCCGGCGGTCCCCCACTGCTGCCGGTCAACCCGCGCATCGCGGCGTCTCCCGCTCCCCTGGTGCTCCACGTCATCGGAGCGGTCCTGTACGTCGTGCTGGGCGTGCTCCAGTTCTCGGGCGGCTTGCGCCGCCGCCGACCCGGATGGCACCGGCGGTCAGGGCGCGTCGCCGCCGGCGCTGGACTGGTCGTCGCAGGCTCCGGTGTCTGGATGACGCTCTTCTACCCCGACGCCCCGGGTGGGGCCCTGCTCTGGGCGGTCCGGCTCCTCGTCGGCACCCTCACCGCGGCGTTCATCGTCCTGGGGGTCACCGCGATCCGGCGCGGTCAGGTGGATGCGCACCGCGCGTGGATGATCCGTGCCTATGCGTTGGCCGTCGGCGCCGGCACCCAGGCATTCACCGAGGGCATCGGCGAGGCCACCCTCGGCGTGAACGACCTCAGCAAGGCGATGTCGATGACGGCCGCCTGGGCCATCAACGCCGCCATCGCGGAGTGGACGATCCGGCGCGGCAGGACGGCGCTCACGCGCCGGCTCCGGCCGCAACTGGTGGCTCCTCGTCGATGACGCCGGACACCTCGACATCGTCGTCGGAGAGGTCATGACCCTCGGCCCGGACATGGGGGAGCAGCCGATCGAGCCAGCCCGGGAGCCACCAGTTGCGGTCGCCGAGCAGCTCCATGGTGGCCGGGACGAGCACCATTCGGACGATGGTCGCGTCGATGAGCACGGCCGAAGCCAGGCCGATCCCGAACATCTTTCCGAAGACGTCCTGGCCCAGTACGAACGACAGGAACACCGCGACCATCACGGCCGCGCCGGCGGTGATGACTCGAGCGGACTTGGCGAGTCCGTCGGCGACCGCGAGCGCGTTGTCGCCGGTCTTGTCGTACTCCTCCTTGATCCGTGAGATCAGGAAGACCTCGTAGTCCATGGAGAGGCCGAAGAGAATCGCGAAGATCCCCAGCGGCAGCAGGATCGGCACCGGCGTTCGCTCCGGGATGCCGACCAGGTCCCCCAGCCGACCGCCGCTGACAGCGAGGGTCAGGACCCCGAAGGCGGCGGCGCTGGCGAGCAGGTTCATGACCACTGCCTTGAGCGGCACCACGATGGAACGGAAGACCATCATCAGGAGGAGGAACGACACGAGCAGGACGCCGCCGAAGAACAGGGGAAGACGGTCGGCGACACCATGGGTGATGTCGAGGTTGACCGCGGTCGACCCCCCGACGTCGACGGTGAGGTCCGTGCCCGCGGTCGCTTCGGGAAGAACCGTGCCGCGGAGGCGGTCCACCAGGTTCTCGGTCGCCTGGTCCTGGGGCGAGGTCGTGGGGATCAGGGCGAGCAGCGCGGTGTCCTTTGCGTCGTTGATCGACGCGGGGGAGACGTCTGCTACGCCGGCCACGTCGGACAGCTCGGTGCTCAGGGCGTCCACCTCGCTCAGCAGCTCCTCGCCGGATGCGCCCTGAACGGTGAGGAGAAGAGGTGCCGAGAATCCTGGGCCGAAGCCTTCTGCGAGCAGTTCGTAGGCCTTGTGCGTGGTGAACGTGGGTGGGTCGTTCTGAGCGTCGGGGAAGCCGAACCGGATGCCGAGGAACGGCGCGGCCAGGGCCAGGAGAACCACGAGCCCACCGATGGCGGCTGCCCACGGACGGCGCTGGACGAGACGGCTCCACCGGAACCACCGCGACGCACCAGGAGCCTGGGTGGCCTTGCCGATGAAGGGGACGTGGAGGCGTTCGATGTTGCGGCCGGCGAAGCCGAGCATGGCCGGCAGCAGTGTGAGCGAGGCGGCCATGGTGATCAGCACGGCGAGAGACACCGTGAAGGCGAACCCGTTCAGGGCCGCCTGACCCACGAGCAGGATGCCGAGCATCGAGACGATCACGACGAGTCCCGCGAAGCAGACCGACCGTCCCGCTGTCGCGATGGCGTTCAGGGTCGCCCGTCGCGGCTCCTGTCCGTCGGCGAGGCCGGACCGGAACCGGGTGACGATGAGGAGCGCGTAGTCGATGCCGACGCCGAGGGCGACCATCGCGGCGGTGGGGGGAGCCCAGTCCGGGACGTCCACCACGCGACGCAGGACCTCGCCCAGCATCAGCGACGTGCCGAGGCCGAACAAGGCGGTGATCAAAGGCAGGCCCATGGCCACGGCGGACCCGAAGACCAGGAGCAGGATGACCGCCGCGGCGGCCAGACCGATGCCTTCGGTCCCGACCGAGACGGTCTGGGAGAGCAGGGCGACCTCGCCGCCCACCTCGACCTGGAGGGAGCCGTCGCCATTGGCAAGGATCGGTTCGACCAGGTCCTTGGCCTCCTGGACCGTGAAGTCCGAGTGCGTCATGTCGAGGGCGACCTCGGCGTACGCCGTCCTACCGTCCGCGGAGATCTGACGGGCACCGCCGGCTGCGAACGGACTGGCGACGCCGACCACGTGATCCTCGGTGGCGACCTCCGCGAAGATCGCCTCGGCCCGGGCCACCACGGCCGGCGAGGAGAGGCCGGCGTCGGAGTGGACCACGACCTGGATCGTGTCGCCCGACCGCTGGGGGAAGTTCCGGTCGAGAGTGTCGGCGGCGGCCTTGGACTCCGATCCCGGCTGGAGATAGTCCTGCTTGAGCTCGCCGCCGAAGGCGCTGGCGAGGGCGAACGCACCGAGCAGGGCGGCGAGCCAGACGACCACCACGACCCGGCGCCGTCGATAGCAGAGGTTGGCGAGGCGGATCAGCATGATGAGCTCCAGAGGATCGGGACGCGCGAGGTGACGGCACGCTCGCGCCGAGTCGAGCAGTTCGGCGCCGGAGGCGCCGCCCCGATCAAGCGAGGACTTCCCGAGGAGCGATGGTCCAGACCGTGCGATCGCTCAGACCCCCAACGTCCTCGCTCCCGGCGCCGGACGCCAGCCCCTGTTGCTGTTTCCGGGAAAGCGCGCGCTCGCGGCTCGCGCGGGGACGGTGTCGCGAGGGGGTCAGGCGGCCGTCGGCTCCGCCAGCGCGGACCGTCCGTAGGTTGCCGCCCGCTGCGTCGCATCCGGCTCGTCCGACATCGACCTTCCCTCCCTCGTGGCCCGCGGACGACAACAAGGCCGACCGAGCCATGCGGGCATGGCCCGGAAGGACCAGGCAGCGCGGCCCGACCGGTCGAAATGCCGGAGAAGCCTGCCGCCCGGCGCATCTTGCTCCGCAGGATGGCCCTCGTGACCGCGGTGCCCGTCCTGCAGGACCTCGCACGCCAGGTGGCGGGAGGCGAGCCTCGAGCGGCGCTCACCCGCCTCCTCACACTGGTGTGCGAGCAGCTGGCCATGGAGACGGCGTGCGTGGTCGTCGCCGATGACGTCGGGCCCAGCAGGGTGGTCGCTTCGGTGCATGCCGCTGCCGAGGCCGACGGAACCGCGGAGGCGCTCCTACCGGTGGACCGGCTCGGCTCCGACCGCGTGCTCGCCGAGGGCTCGCTCCTGGTGGCCGACGCCCGCACCGACGAGCGGCTGCACGAGCGAGGGGTGATCGGCTCCTACGCCGGCGTGCCGCTGCGCGACGAGGACGGCGCTGTGTTCGGGGTCCTTGCTGCTCACGGCAGCACCGTGCACACCTCGCTCAACTCTCGCGACGGCGACGTCCTGACCGGGCTCGCGGAGGTGATGGCACCGCTCGTGCTCGCGCTCGGGTCCTCGGTCGAGCAGCCGCCGGCCGCCCCGACCGGGCTGGAGTCGCTGGCCACCGCCGTCGAGGGGGCCGAGGACGTCGAGCACCTCACGCGTCCGCTGCTGGAGGCGCTGGCTGACCTGACCGGCCTCGCATCGACGTACCTGACCGTCGTGCACGAGGCGTCCGGGGTGCAGGAGATCCGCTACGCGCGCAACTCCCGCTCTGGCTTCGAGATGCCGGAGGGGCTGTTCGTCCCGTGGGCCGACACCCTCTGCAAGCGCGCGCTCGAGGAGGACCGGCCCTGCACGACCGACGTGCCGTCGATGTGGGGCGACAGCGACGCCGCGCGGACGCTCGGCATCCAGGTCTATGTCTCCGTGCCGGTGGAGATGCCGGACGGCAGGCTCTGGGGCACGCT
Source organism: Nocardioides panacisoli (assembly GCF_039537325.1). Taxonomy (GTDB): domain Bacteria; phylum Actinomycetota; class Actinomycetes; order Propionibacteriales; family Nocardioidaceae; genus Nocardioides; species Nocardioides panacisoli. The sequence continues at coordinate 38,608 of NZ_BAABAH010000004.1, read as the reverse complement.
CTGCGCGGCCGACTCCGTCGTCGCCGGGGACGCCGAGGCGCACCTGCCCACCATGCGGCTCTTCGCACGCCTGATCGGCGCGCAGGCCGTGCGGGAGGAGGCCCTCCGCCGCGCGCGCGACGAGGCCGACACCGACGCACTCACCGGGTGCGCGTCCCGCAGGGTCGTCGATCCGTGGCTCTCCCGAGAGGTTGCGGCGCTGTCCTCGACCGAGGCGGTCGTTGTGGCGTACGCCGACCTGGACTCCTTCAAGCCGATCAACGACGGCCTCGGCCACGCCGCCGGGGACGCGGTGCTCGCGGAGGTCGGCCGGCGGCTGCGCGCGACCGCGCGGCAGCACGACCTCGTCGCGCGGATGGGCGGCGACGAGTTCTTGGTCGCTGCCCGCCTCCCGCGCAGCGCCACCGAGGACCTGGGCCACCGGGTGCGCGACGCGCTGACGTTCTCGATGGACTGGCAGGGCAGCTCGGTCGACGTGCGCGCGTCGGTCGGCACCGCCTGCTCGGCCGACTACGACACAGCTTCGCTCGTCGCGATGGCCGACGTGGCGATGTACGACGCCAAGCGCGGCGCGCTCGGCGTGCCCTGAGCCCGGCTCCTAGAGCCGCTCCTTCTGCCAGTCGACGAACTCGGCGATGCCCTTCTCGATCGAGATCCCCGGAGCGCCCAGGTCGCGGAGCATCTTGTCGGGGTCGAACGTCTTCGACCAGCTGAGCACGCCCACGCCGTAGCGGGTGATCGGCGGCTCGCCGGGCAGGTGCAGCAGCCGCCAGGTCCGCTCGAGCGCGGTGGCAGCACGCAGCGCCGTACCGATGCGCACCTCGCGGCGCGGAGGAGGGAAGCCGAGGCGGTCGAGCACGTCGACGAGCAGCGCCTGCATGTCGACGGGCTCGGCGTTGGTCAGGTGGTAGACGCCGGTGAGCTCCGGCCGGACGGCGAGCTCGAGCAGGTACTCCGCGAGGTTGTCGACATAGATCAGGTCGCCGACCGCCGGTGTGTCCCGGCCGGTGAGCAGCGGCAGCCGGTCGGCCTTGGCGGCGGCGATGATCCGCGGGAAGAGCACGGTGTCCCCGGGCCCGAACACCGCGCGCGGGCGGGCCACGACGACCGAGCCGTCGTACTCCTGTGCGACCTGCTCGGAGGCCGCCTTGGTGCGCGCGTAGTCGTTGGCGAAGGTCGGCCCGACCGGCGACTCCTCGGTCAGGTCGAGCTGGTCGCCGTCGTGGTAGAGCACCGAGCTCGACGACACGTGCACCAACCGGGGGGATGCCCCCACTCGACCGAGCATCCGGGCCCACTCGACGACGGTGCGGGTGCCGGTGATGTTGTCGCGCTCGTAGTCGCGGCGGGAGGCGTACGGCGTCGCGCGGGCCGCGCAGTGGACGACGGCGTCCGGGTGCCAGGGCAGCTCGGGCAGCTCGTCGACGGGCGTACGGCCGAGGTCGACGCTGGCGTAGTCGGCGCGGTCCAGCTTGCGCCGGCCGATGCCGAAGACCTCGTGCCGGTCGCGGGCCAGCTCGACCAGCCGGCCGCCGACGAACCCGGACGCCCCCGTCACCAAGATCCTCACGATGTCCTCCTGATCCGCCGCCGCTTCTGGTCCGGCGCCTCGTCGGGCCACGGCGCGGCCACCACCCGCGGCGGCTCGGCGCCCAGCCGGCGCGCCAGCCGCGCCACCTCGTCGGCGATCCGGTCGAGGGCGGCCTCCGGCTCCCTCGCTCGTACGGCGACCTGCCACTCGCGGCCCGTCTGCCGGATCCGGTGGTCCTCGACCTGTCCCGCGAGCGCCACCGCGTGCCGCAGCGCGTCGGGGTAGACCCGCACCGGACCGGCCTCGCCGGCCAGCTCGAGCACGTCGTCGGCCCGGCCGAGCACCGCGGCCACCGTCCGGCCGGGACGGCCGCACGGGCACGGCCCGGGGGCGGCGAGCAGCACGTCGTCGAGCCGGTGCCGGACGACGAACTGCGTGGTGCGCGCGAAGTCGGTGACCACCGGGTGGAAGCGGCGGTGGTCGAGCCACTCGGGTTCGACGTGCACGTAGCGCTCGTTGAGGTGCAGCCGTCCCGCCGGGCAGCTGACGGCGAGCAGGCCCTCGGTCGCCTGGTAGATCTGGTCGACCCGGCGGCCGAACGCGGCGGCGATCACCGCCTCGTCGTCCGGCTCGAGCGTCTCCGCGACGGAGACGACCTGGGTCGGCTCGAGCCCGGGGACCGCGGCCTCCGCGATCGCCCGCAGCACGCTGGCCGGGGCGACCACGACGTCGGTGCCGCGCAGCGCGGGCAGCTGCTGCTCGAGCGGCACGGTCAGGTCGTGCCACGCGAACGCGACCCGCCGGCTGTCGAGGGTCTCGTAGAGGTTGCTGTTGGCACGGAGGAACAGCGCGACCCGGAGCGGCCGCCGCGCCATCAGCCGCAGCGCCTCCGGGGCGAGCAGCTGCGCCATCAGGGTGCCCGCCCAGAGCCGGCGCTCGGCGTCGGAGACGAGGAAGACGCCGCGGGTGCCCGAGGTGCCCGTCGACAGCCCGACCGTCACCCCGCCGACCCGCGCACCGAAGTCGCGGCTGCGCTCGGCGCCCTCGGCCACGGCGAGCGCCTGGTCGAGGGTGATCCGGTGCCGGTTGAAGGCGGCGAACTCCGCGAGCACCGTGCGTTTGTCGACCACCGGGATCTCGGCGAGCGGGAGGCCGGCGTACGGCCGGTAGAAGTCGGAGAGGACCAGGTCCTCCGCGAGGAACCGGCGCAACGCCCGGCCCGCGCGCCGCGGGTCGTGGGGCAGCCAGCGGTCGCGCGCGAAGACCCGTGCGACGTCCAGCTGCCCGACTGCCATCAGGCCTGCGCCCCCGACCAGGTCCGGGCGCCCTCCGGGCAGTGGGCCGGCAGCACGACCAGGTCCGGGTGGTCGGCGGCGGCCCGGTGGAGCGCGTGCAGCGTGCGGTCGTACGCCGGCCAGTCGTCGAAGATCGACCGGGCCAGCCGCGCCGGCGGGTCGAGGTCGCGGTAGGACGCCGTCGTCCACGCCGCGTCGCCGGCGAGCAGCGCCTGCCGGCCGTCCACCCTGACCAGCAGCCCGAGGTGGCCGGGCATGTGCCCGGGCAGGTCGACGGCGACCAGGCTGCGGTCGCCGAGCAGGTCCCAGCCCTGCAGACCGCCGTCGAGCTCCACCCGCGGGTAGCCGGCCACCGGGTCCAGCCGGTCCTGGAGGTCGCCGGGCAGCAGCGCCGGGACGATCGCGTGCCGGAGCGCCGCGACGCCCCGGACCGACAGCGCCTGCTCGGCTCCGGACGCGCCGGCGACGATCCGGGCGTGCGGGTAGTCGACGAGGCCGCCGACGTGGTCGCCGTGGAAGTGCGAGAGCACGATCCGTCGTACGTCGCCCGGCTCCACGCCGAGCGCCGCCAGCTGCCGCGGGAGGTGCTCCTGCTCGGGCAGCGTCACCGGCAGGATGCCGCGGTAGATCCGGCCCGTCCCGGACCGGGTCGCGTCGAAGAAGTGGTCGGAGTAGCCGGTGTCGAACAGCGTCCAGCCGTGCTCGGGATGCCGGATCGCGCCGACGTAGGACGGGAACTCGATCATCCGCAGCTTCCCGCCGCTGCGGGCCATCGCCTCCGGCCCCTTGCAGTGACCGACCCGCAGCCAGTGCAGGTCCACCTCGGGCTGTTCTAGTAGCACAGGACGATCCCTCCGATGGACAGCCCGGCTCCGGTGCCGAGCAGCAGCGCGAGGTCGCCACGGCGCAGCCGGCCGGACTCGATCGCGGCATGGAGGGCGGACGGCAGCGACGCCGCGACCTGGTTGCCGCGGTCGGCGTAGATGTCGACCATCTGGTCGTCCCGCAGCCCGAGCCGCTGGCGCAGCCAGGAGAGGCCGTGGTGGCTCGCCTGGTGAGGTATCACGAGAGGAAGGTCCGGGAGCTCGATGTCGCCGGCCTCGGCCAGGAGCCCGTCCACGAACGGCGGCAGGTGCTGGATCGCGAGCCGGAAGACCGCTCCGCCGTCCATCCGGAAGCGGGCGATGTCGCCGTAGGGCCCCTCGACGCGGTCGGGTGCGTGCCGGGAGCCGCCGCCTGGGATCTCGCAGGTGTGCGCGCCCTCGCTGTGGGTGGAGAAGCCGGCGGCGAGGACCGCGGAGTCGGTGCCGTCGGCGGGGCCGAGCACGGCCGCCGCGGCGCCGTCGCCGAAGATCCCCGACGCGCCGAGCTCGGACCAGTCGAGCCCGACCGAGGCGATGTCGGAGGAGACCACCAGGACGTGGCGGTGCCGGCCCGCGTCGATCAGGGTGGCGGCGAGGTCGAGGGCGACCAGGAAGCTCAGGCAGCTGGCGTTGACGTCCCACGCCGGCACCGGGTGCGGTGGGGCCAGCTCCTCGTGGAGCAGGGCGGCGTTGCAGGGGAGCGGCTGGTCGGGGGTGGCGCTGGCGCCGATGATCACGTCGACGTCGGCGAGGTCGAGGCCGGCCGCGGCGAGCGCCTTCCGGGCCGCCCGGGCACCGAGCTGGGCGGCGGTGCCGTGCTCGACGTACCGCACCCGGACGCCGGTTCTCGCCTCGACCGTCCCGGCGGCCAGGCCGAGGCGCTCGTCGATCGCGGTGCTGAGGAGCTCGTTGTCGGGGACGACCGCCCCGGTCCCGAGGATGCGGAGCGCGCGGGCTGCGGTCACGCACGGCAGGATAGGGCACGCGATAACCGGTTTGTGAGTGAGTGCTCACTCATTTACGCTGGCGGGCATGCCACCCCGTGCAGCCCCGATGGCGCCCGACGAGCGCCGGGCGGCCCTCATCGACGCCACGCTCCCGCTGCTCACCGAGCACGGCCGTGCCGTGCCCACCCGACTGATCGCCGAGGCCGCCGGCGTCGCCGAGGGCACCATCTTCCGGGTCTTCGACAGCAAGGAGGAGCTCGTCGAGGCCGCCCTCGCGAAAGCCTTCGAGCCCGGCCGGATGATCGAGGACGTCCTCGCGATCGACCCCGACCTGCCCCTCCGCGACCGCGCGATCGTCCTGGTGACGCTGCTGCAGGACCGGTTCCGCGAGATGTTCGCGCTGATGCACGCGGTCGGGATGGTGGGGCCGCCCGATCGCCACCGGGCCGAGCACATGGACCGGATCCGGGAGTCGTTCGCCGCGATGACCGCGGTCTTCGAGCCCGACCAGCCCGAGCTGATGGTCCCGGCCGGCCAGCTCGTGCAGCTGCTCCGGCTCCTCACGTTCTCGGGCAGCCACCCCAAGTTCTCGAACGGCGAGGTGCTCACACCCGCCGAGATCGTCGACACCGTGCTCTACGGCGTCGTCCGCCGACCTGCTGAGGTGACCGCCTGATGCTGCTCCGCCTGCTCAGGACCCACCTGTCGCCGTACAAGCCCTGGCTGTCGGTGATCGTGGTGCTCCAGTTCGCCGCGACCGTGGCGATGCTCTACCTGCCCAGCCTCAACGCCGACATCATCGACAAGGGCGTGGCCACCGGCGACACCGGCTACGTCGTCCGGCTCGGCGGCGTCATGCTGGTCGTCTCGCTGCTCCAGGCGGCCTGCTCGGTGGTCGCGGCGTGGTTCGCCTCGCACGCGTCGATGGCGTTCGGCCGCGACCTGCGGGCCGCGGTGTTCGGCCGCGTGGGCACGTTCTCCAGCCGCGAGGTCATGCACTTCGGCACCCCGTCGCTGATCACCCGCGCCACCAACGACGTCCAGCAGGTGCAGATGCTGGCGATGATGACGTGCACGATGGCCGTGATGATCCCGGTGATGATGATCGGCGGGATCGTGATGTCGATGCGCCAGGACCTCGGCCTGTCCTGGCTGGTCGCGGTCGTCGCGCCCGTCCTGGGCGTGTGCATCGGCGTCGTCGTGGCCAACATGGTGCCGGCGTTCCGGCTGGTCCAGGAGCGGCTCGACGGTGTCAACAAGATCCTGCGCGAGCAGATCACCGGCATCCGGGTGGTGCGCGCGTTCGTGCGCGAGCCGCTCGAGACCCAGCGGTTCGCCCGGGCCAACGACGACCTGACCGAGGTCTCCGTGCGGGCCGGCCGCTGGATGGCGACGATGTTCCCGCTGGTGATGCTGATCGCGAACGTCGCCAGTGTGGCCGTGATCTGGTTCGGCGGGCACCGCGTCGACGACGGGTCGATGGAGGTCGGATCGCTGACGGCGTTCCTGTCCTACCTCATGCAGATCGTGATGAGCGTGATGATGGGGACGTTCATGCTGATGATGATCCCCCGGGCGTCGGTGTGCGCCGACCGGATCGGGGAGGTCCTCGACACGCGGTCCAGCGTCGTGCCGCCGGCGGTTGCGGTGACCGGGACCGATCTGGCGGGCGTCGCCGGGCACCTCGACGTCGAGGGCGTCGGCGTGACCTACCCCGGCGCGGAGGCGCCGGTGCTGCACGGCGTCTCGTTGTCCGCCCGGCCCGGCCAGACGGTCGCGGTGATCGGCTCGACCGGCGCCGGCAAGACCACGCTGGTCAACCTGGTGCCGCGGCTGCTCGACGCGACCGAGGGCCGGGTGCTCGTCGACGGGGTCGACGTGCGCCAGCTCGAGCCCGAGGTGCTCTGGAAGCGGATCGGGCTGGTGCCGCAGCGGGCGTTCCTGTTCTCCGGGACGGTCGCCTCCAACCTGCGCTACGGCAACCCGGACGCCACCGACGACGATCTCTGGCGGGCGCTGGAGATCGCCCAGGCGAGCGACTTCGTCCGCGAGATGCCCGAGGGGCTCGACGCGCCGATCGCCCAGGGCGGCACGAACGTCTCGGGCGGTCAGCGGCAGCGGCTCGCCATCGCGCGGGCGCTCGTGCGGCAGCCGGAGATCTACCTGTTCGACGACGCCTTCTCGGCGCTCGACCTCGCCACGGACGCGCGGCTGCGGGCGGCGCTCAAGCCGGTGACCCGCGACGCGACCGTGGTCATCGTGGCGCAGCGCCTCGCGACGATCCGCGACGCCGACCTGATCGTGGTGCTCGAGGACGGCGAGGTCGTCGGCCGCGGCACCCACGACGAGCTGCTCGCCACGAACCCGACCTACCGGGAGATCGCGGCCAGCCAGGGCATCACGGAAGGGGCGGCGGCATGACGACGACCCAGAGTCCCGACGCGAAGCCGGCGGGCAAGCCGGGCACCCTGAAGACCACCGAGCGGATCGTCGCCGGTCCCGGCCCCGGCCGCGGCCCGATGGGCGGCGGCATGGTGGGCCAGAAGGCGAACGACTTCCGCGCCTCCTCCCGCCGGCTGCTGCGGAGCCTGGCCCCCGAGCGGGGGCGCGCGATCGGCGTACTCCTGCTTGCGGTGGGGAGCGTCACCCTGATGGCGCTCGGCCCGCGGATCCTCGGGCACGCCACCGACCTGGTGTTCAACGGCTTCATCGGCAAGCAGCTGCCGGCGGGCATCACCAAGGCGCAGGCGATCCAGGCCGCCGAGGCCGACGGGCAGGGCCGGTTCGCGGACCTGCTGCGCGGCATGGACGTCGTGCCCGGCGTGGGCGTCGACTTCACCGCCGTCGGCCACGTGCTGCTGATCGTGCTGGCGGTGTACGTCGCGTCCGCGGTCCTGTCGTGGCTCCAGGGCATCCTGGTCAACGACCTCGTGCAGGCGACGGTGCGCCGGATGCGCTCCGACGTGGAGGACAAGGTCAACCGGCTGCCGCTGGCCTTCTTCGACCGGCAGCCGCGCGGCGAGCTGCTGTCGCGGGTCACCAACGACATCGACAACGTCAGCCAGAGCCTGCAGCAGACGATGAGCCAGCTGCTCACCTCGATCCTGACCGTGGTCGCGGTGCTCTCGATGATGATCTGGATCTCGCCGCTGCTCGCGCTCGTGGCGCTGGTCTCGGTGCCGATCTCGATGGTCGTCACCGGCCGGATCATGAAGCGCTCCCAGAAGCAGTTCATCAGCCAGTGGCGGCAGACCGGCACCCTCAACGCGCACATCGAGGAGGCCATCTCCGGGCACGCGCTGGTGTCGGTCTTCGGCCGCCGCCAGGCCGTCGAGGCGGAGTTCGACCGGCAGAACGAGGAGCTCTACACCTCCTCCTGGCGCGCCCAGTTCGTGAGCGGCCTGATCATGCCGGTGATGATGCTGATCGGGAACCTCAACTACGTCGCGATCGCCGTCCTCGGCGGCCTGCGGGTCGCCCACGGCACGCTGAGCCTCGGCGAGGTGCAGGCCTTCATCCAGTACACCCGCCAGTTCAACCAGCCGCTCACCCAGGTCGCCTCGATGGCCAACCTGCTGCAGTCCGGCGTCGCCTCCGCCGAGCGGGTCTTCGAGCTGCTCGACGCCGAGGAGGAGGTCCCCGACGTAGGCGGACCGGGCACGGCCGGCAGCATGCCGAGTGGTCGATCTGCGACACGCTCGGCCAATGGAATGGTCGCGTTCGAGAACGTGTCGTTCTCCTACGACCCCGAGGAGCCGTTGATCGAGGACCTGTCGCTGGTCGCGCGCCCGGGGCAGACGGTGGCGATCGTGGGACCGACGGGGGCGGGCAAGACCACGTTGGTCAACCTGATCATGCGGTTCTACGAGCTCGACGGTGGCCGGATCACGCTCGACGGCGTCGACATCACCGCGATGCCCCGCGCCGAGCTGCGCGGCCGGATCGGGATGGTCCTCCAGGACACCTGGCTGTTCGAGGGGACGATCCGCGACAACATCGCCTACGGCCGGCCCGACGCGACCGAGGAGGACATCCGCGAGGCCGCGCGGGCGACGTACGTCGACCGGTTCGTCCACTCGCTGCCCGAGGGCTACGACACGATGGTCGACGATGAGGGCTCGAACCTCTCGGCGGGCGAGCGCCAGCTGATCACCATCGCCCGGGCCTTCCTCGCGCAGCCGGCGCTGCTGATCCTGGACGAGGCGACCTCCTCGGTCGACACCCGCACCGAGCTGCTCGTCCAGCACGCGATGGCCGCCCTGCGCTCGGACCGCACGTCGTTCGTCATCGCGCACCGGCTCTCCACCATCCGCGACGCCGACCTGATCCTGGTGATGGAGCACGGCCGGATCGTCGAGCAGGGCTCGCACGAGGAGCTGCTGGCGGCCGGCGGCCCCTTCGCCCGCCTCCACGCCGCGCAGTTCGAAGCGGCCGCTGTGTAAAGCCGTTGTGCGGCGGCCGTCCACGACCTAAATTCGTGGCACACGGGAAAGGAGGTGGTCCGAGGAATGAATTCTTCTAGGACGCGTGAGGTGGCTGCCCGCTAGCAGCCCCGGCAGCGCTGAGGAGGGGTTGAGATGCCCCTGACGCTGCTGGCGAATACCCAGCAGTCCACCCGACCCGCAGGCGAAACCGGGATCGTCCCCCGGCCTGGTCACCGACCACGCCTGCGGGTCGCCTCATTTTTCCGCGAGTCGGCTCAAGCTTGTGCCGACTCGGCAGGGGTTACGCGGGAACGAGAAGTTGACTGCGACAACCAACAGGGATAAAGTTGCTCCCATCAACCAATGACGGGTGTTCCCGAAGGAGCGACGTGACCGACCGAAGCACGGGTGCGCAGGCCGAGACCCGGCCGATGACCCACAAGGAGATCCTGGAGGCCCTGACCGGGCTGCTGCTCGCCATGTTCGTGGCGATGCTGTCCAGCACCGTCGTGAGCAACGCGCTCCCGCGGATCGTGGCCGACCTGCACGGCGACCAGACCGGCTACACGTGGGTCGTCGTCGCCACTCTCCTCGCCATGACGGCGACCACCCCGATCTGGGGCAAGCTGTCGGACCTGTTCAGCAAGAAGCTGCTCGTCCAGAGCGCTCTGGTCATCTACTCCGTCGGCTCGCTGATCGCGGCGTTTGCTCCCAGCATGGGCGTCCTGATCGGCGCCCGCGTCGTCCAGGGACTCGGCGTCGGCGGCCTCACCGCGCTGGTCCAGGTCGTCATCGCCTCGATGGTGACCCCGCGCGAGCGCGGCCGCTACAGCGGCTACATCGGGGCCGTCTTCGCGACCGCGACGGTCAGCGGTCCGCTGCTCGGCGGCCTCATCGTCGACAGCCCGCTCGGCTGGCGGGGCTGCTTCTTCGTCGGCCTCCCGATCGCGGCCCTCGCGTTCGTGGTGCTGCAGAAGACCTTGCACCTGCCCACCGTGAAGCGCGCCGTCAAGATCGACTACCTCGGCGCCACGCTGATCATGGCCGGCATCAGCCTGCTGCTGGTCTGGGTGTCGCTGGCTGGCACCGACTTCGCCTGGGTCTCCGGCACCTCGGGCGCGATCGTCGCCCTCGGCGTCGGGCTGATCGCCGGTGCGATCTGGGTCGAGGCCCGCGTCGCCGCCGAGCCCGTCATCCCGCTCCGCCTGTTCCGCGACCGTACGACGGCGCTGGCCACGGCCGCGTCGGTGATGATCGGCGTCGCGATGTTCGGCGCCACGGTCTACCTGAGCCAGTACTTCCAGCTCGCCCGCGGCATGTCCCCGACCCGGGCCGGCCTGATGTCGATCTGCATGGTCGGCGGGCTGCTGCTCTCCAGCATCGTGACGGGCCGGATCATCACCCAGACGGGCCGCTGGAAGAAGTGGCTGGTCGGCGGCATGGTGCTCGTGATCGCCGGCGTCGGCCTGCTCGGGACGATCGACGCGGACACCCCGCTCGCCGTGGTCGGCGTCTTCATGGCGATCACCGGCCTCGGCCTCGGCGCCACCATGCAGAACCTGGTGCTGTCGGTCCAGAACAACGTCAAGCAGGCGGACCTCGGCGCGGCCAGCTCGGTGGTCGCGATGTTCCGCTCGATCGGCGGCTCGGTGGGCGTCTCGGCGCTCGGCGCGGTCCTTGCCCACCAGGTGACCGCCAGCTTCAAGGACGGTCTCGGCGCCCTCGTGGCGAAGGGTCAGGTCACGCCCGACCAGCTCGCCTCCCTGCAGCACAGCACCGGCGACATCCCGGACATCTCCTCCCTGCCGGCACCGCTCGCCGCCCTGTACGAATCGGCGTTCGGCGCGGCCACGGGGCACCTGTTCCTCATCGCGGTACCGTTCGCGGTGCTCGCACTGGTCTGCGTGCTGTTCATCAAGGAGGTCCCGCTGCGCACCACGATCGACGTCTCCGAGTCGGCCACCGAGGCCGGCGTGGTCGCGAGCGGCGAGCCAGTGGACTGGCCGGCGTTCGAGGCCCCGGACGAGCACGTCGTCGCGGCGTCCGGTGACGGACCGCGGGAGGAAGTGCTTCGGTGAGCGAACCGACCCGGGAGCAGGCGATGCGTCAGCTGGAGCAGGAGTTCGGCGTGCTGCTGCGCCGGATCCGCCGGGCGATCGGCGAACGCGGCCGTGCGGTCCACCCCGAGCTGCAGGCGTCGGCGTACCTGATGCTGGGCTACGTCCGCGAGCACGGCCCGCTCCGGGCGTCGGTCATGTGCTCGGTGTTCGACCTCGACAAGGGCGCCGTCAGCCGGCAGGTCCAGCACCTGCTGGACCTGGGCCTGGTCACCCGCGCCCCGGACCCGACCGACGGCCGCGCCACGTTGATCAGCGTGACGGACGAGGCGGTCCGGCGGATGGGCGCCGTCGAGGTCGAGCGTCGCGAGGGGCTCTCGGAGAAGCTCGGGGAGTGGAGCGCCGCCGACATCATGGACCTGGTCGGCTCGCTCGCGCGCTACAACCAGACGCTCGACTCCAGCACCTGATCAACCCTGGTCAACCCTGGTCAACGCAGCCAGACCGCGGTGTCGGGCGGCAACGACGCGCCCCCCGCGGGCAGCGGCCCGCTCGCGATGAGCACCTCGCCGGCCGGCAGGTCGACGGGAGCCGTGCCGGTGTTGAGGACGGCGGTGAGCGCGCCCCGCCGTACGACGAGGGTGTCGCCCTCGACCTCGGCCGTGGTGGCCTCGTCCGTGCCGAGGACATGGGCGCGCCGGGCGGCGAGCGCGCGGCGGTAGAAGGCCAGCGTCGAGTCCTCGTCGGCGAGCTCGTGCTCGACGGTGAGGTCGGCCCAGTCGGTCGGCTGCGGGATCCAGGGCTGCCCCGCGCCGGGTCCGAAGCCGTACGGCGGCGCGGCGCCCGACCACGGCAGCGGCACCCGGCAGCCGTCGCGGCCCGGCTTGCCGGTGCGGAACCAGGACGGGTCCTGCCTGGCCTCCGGAGGTACCTCGACCTGCTCGAGGCCGAGCTCCTCGCCCTGGTAGACGTACGCCGATCCCGGCAGCGCGAGCATGGCGAGCGTCGCCGCACGGCCTCGCGCGACGCCGGCCGGGCCGCCGCCGTACCGGGTGGCGTGCCGGACGACGTCGTGGTTGGACAGGACCCACGTGGGTGTGGAGCTGGTCGAGGCGAGCGCGGCCAGGGAGTCGGTGATCACCTCGCCGAACGCCGCCGCGTCCCACGGAGCGCCGAGCCAGGCGAAGTTGAAGGTCTGGTGCAGCTCGTCGGGTCGCACGAAGCGCGCCATCGACTCCGGCGTCTGGGTCCAGGCCTCGGCGACCATCATCCGGTCGCCGTCGTACTCGTCGAGGATCCGCCGCCAGCTGCGGTAGACCTCGTGCACCTCCGGCTGGTCCCACATCGGCTCGTCGTCGAGCAGGCGCTCGACCATCGAGTGCTCTCGCTCGCCGGGGTCGCCGGCCGGCGCGTCCTTCCTGCGCAGCAGGGCCGGCACGTGCAGCTCGGGCTCGTCGTCGCCCTCCGGCCGCACCTGGTCCCGGAGGCTCGCCTCCTTGAACAGGCCGTGGGCGACGTCGATCCGGAACCCGTCGACGCCGCGGTCCAGCCAGAACCGCAGCACGTCCTCGAACATCGCCGGCACCTCGGGGTTGCGCCAGTCGAGGTCCGGCTGGGAGGGGTCGAAGAGGTGGAGGTACCACTGGCCGGGCCTCCCGTCCGCGTCCTCGACGCGGGTCCAGGCCGGGCCACCGAACACCGAGAGCCAGTTGTTGGGTGGCTCGCTCCCGTCCGGGCCCTTGCCGTCGCGGAACAGGTAGCGTGCGCGCTCGGCCGAGCCCGGGCCGGCCGCCAGCGCCGCCTGGAACCACGGGTGCTCCGAGGAGGTGTGGTTGGGAACCAGGTCGACGATCAGTCGCAGGCCGAGCTCGTGGGCACGCGCGACGAGCGCGTCGGCGTCCGCGAGGGTCCCGAACAGCCGGTCGACGTCCTTGTAGTCGGCGACGTCGTAGCCGTGGTCGTGCTGCGGCGAGGTGTAGAACGGCGTGACCCACAGGGCGTCGACGCCGAGGTCGCGCAGGTAGGGGAGGCGCGAGGTGATGCCGCGGAGGTCTCCGACGCCGTCACCGCCGCCCTGCGGGAAGTCGTCGGCGAAGCTGCGGATGTAGACCTGGTAGACGACGGCCTCGCGCCACCACGGCGCGTGGGGGGCGGTCAAGCGAACTCCTTGGGGTCGATGGCGATCCAGATGTGCTCGGCAGTGGCGACGATGTCGCCGACCGGGTCGTAGAGCGTGGCGGCGGTGTAGGTCTTGCGGCCCTCGACGCCGCGCTGCTCGCCGACGACGACGTAGCGCTCGGCCGTCGTCGGCAGCCGTTCGACGAGCACGGTGATCGTGCCGAGCACCACCGGCCGCTCCTCGAGGTCCGAGGCCCAGCCGCCGGGGCAGTCGAGGGCCGCCCAGGTGATCGGCACCGACGTCTCGAACGGTGTCCACGTCGAGGCGACCCGGCCGGTCTCCGCGGTGGTCGAGGAGGTCGCGAAGCGACCGTCACGAGACCCGACGGGCCCGGCGAAGATCCGCAGCCCGTCGCCCGGGCGCCGGTGGGTGCCGCAGGTGAAGCAGGTCGGGAACGGGTGGTGCTCGTGGCCCTTGTAGCGGGCCTCCGCCTGCGCCGCCTCGCGGGCCGGCACGCCGGGCACCGGCTCGGGCGCGTGGTCGGCGTACGCCGCCTGGGCGACGGTGCGCCCCTGGTAGCTGACGACGGCGCCGTCGGGGCGGGTCGTCAGCGGCAGCGGTATGTCGAGCGGCGGCGGCATCCGCAGGGCGACGGTGACCGGCCTGCCCATCCCGGCGTCGGGCAGGGTCGCGGCGAGTGCGCCGGCGCTCCAGCCGCCGTTGCCCGAGCCCCGCGGTCCGTTGAAGCGTCGGGGGATGCGCAGGGTGGGCATAGCGCCAACTCTTGCACGCGGGGGGATGAGCAAGAATGGGCCGGTGAGCGATCTGATCGACACCACCGAGATGTACCTCCGGACCATCTACGAGCTGGTCGAGGAGGGCATCGTCCCGCTGCGTGCGCGGATCGCCGAGCGGCTGCACCAGAGCGGCCCCACCGTCTCCCAGACCGTGGCCCGGATGGAGCGCGACGGACTGCTCACGGTCGAGGGGGACCGTCATCTCGAGCTCACCGACGAGGGCAACCGGCTGGCGACCCGGGTGATGCGCAAGCACCGGCTCGCCGAGCGGCTGCTCACCGACGTCATCGGCCTCGACTGGGAGCTCGTCCACGAGGAGGCGTGCCGGTGGGAGCACGTGATCTCCGAGACCGTCGAGCGTCGGCTGATCGACCTGCTCGACCACCCGACCGAGTCGCCCTACGGCAACCCGATCCCCGGGCTCTCCGAGCTCGGCCAGGAGTCGCTCGGCGAGGCGTTCATGTCCGACGTCGAGCCGCTCTCCAAGGCCGCGGGCCCGGAGACCAGCCGCGCGCTCGTGCGCCGGATCTCCGAGGAGATGCAGAAGGACGAGTCGCTGATGAGCGCGATGCGCCGGGTCGGCGCCCTCCCCGACAAGACGATCACCATCCAGGCCACCGCCGACGGCGTGCTCGTCGGCTCCGGCGGCGAGTCCGCCGAGATCTTCCCCGAGGCCGCCGACCACATCTTCGTCAAGAAGCTGTAGGGGTTGATTCGAAGGTCTGTAGGCGTTCATTCGAGGATTGGTGTCCGCGGCTCCCGCAGCAATCCTCGAATCAACCTCCAGAGACCCTCGAATCAACGCGAGGAATCCTCGATTCAACCCGGAGCGGGCGCCGATTCGACGCGAGGAGGGGGAGCCAGTCGCTGACGCCGACGTCGATCTTGTACGTCGCCAGGGGGTCGCCGCGGGTCTCGCCGCGGTTGGCGATGACGACCGGTACGCCGAGGGAGGCGGCGCGGCGGACGAACCGCAGGCCGCTCATCACGGTCAGGCTCGAGCCCGCGACGAGCAGCGCCCCGTCGACCTCGGCGAGGGCGTCGACGGCGTCGTAGCAGCGGGCGACCCGCTCCTTCGGGACGTTCTCGCCGAAGAACACGACGTCCGGCTTGAGAACCCCGCCGCAGCCGCAGACCGGCACGACGAAGTCGCCGGTGTCGTCGAGGTCGACGTCGCCGTCGGGCCGCACCTCGACGTCCGCGTGCCGGGTGGCCCAGCCGGGGTTGAGCGCCTCGAGCTCCGCCTGCAGCACGGTGCGCGGCGACGTACGTCGGCAGGACAGGCAGACGACGTCGGAGATCCGGCCGTGCAGCGCGACCAGCGGCTTCGTGCCGGCGGCCTCGTGCAGGCCGTCCACGTTCTGGGTGATCACCAGCTCGGCGCCGAGCTCGGCGACGGCGCTGTGCCCGGCGTTCGGCTCGGCCTTCTTCATCCGGCTCCAGCCGAGGTGGCTGCGCGCCCAGTACCGCTGCTGGGCACCCGGCCCGGACACGAACTCCTGGTAGGTCATCGGGCGGCGCGCCGGCGCCAGCGGCCCGCGGTAGTCCGGGATCCCCGAGTCGGTCGAGAGCCCGGCGCCGGTCAGCACCACCAGCGGCCGGCACGCGAGCAGCGCCAGGGCCTCGTCGAGGGCCGCGCGCGCCGGTGCGGTGGTCACGCGTCGAGGGTACGTGCAACCCCCAGCGGCACCCGGAGCGTCAACGGGGTGTGAGCCTCCGCAAGCGCCGGGACACCGATCCCGCCTTCGCCGACTTCGTGCACGCCAACAGGGGAAGGATGGTGACGACGGCCCGGCTGCTGACCGCGGGCGACGCCGACCTCGCCGAGGATCTCGTCCAGACGGCACTGGTGAAGGTCTACGTCAGCTGGCACCGGGTCTCGGGGGAGCCGGCGGCGTACGCCCGCAGGGTGCTCGTCAACTGCTTCGTCGACCACCGGCGCAAGCCGGCCGTACGCCGGGAGCAGGCCACCGACGACGTACCGGACACCGTCGCACCGGCCGGTCCCGCAGCGCTCGACCCGACCCTGGTCGCGGCGCTCGCCGAGCTCCCGCCGCGGATGCGCGCGGCGGTGGTGCTTCGGCACGTGCACGACCTGTCCGTGGAGGAGACCGCCGGCCTGCTCGGCTGCAGCACCGGAACCGTGAAGAGCCAGACCGCGCGCGGGCTCGACAAGCTCCGCGCGCACCTCGAACCGCAGCACGCCCACCCCGTCCCGACCCCAGGAGACCCGTCATGACCGACGTCCTCGACCGCCTCGCCCGCCTCGCCCACGACTCAGGCTCGCCGGGCGACGCGACCGTCACCGCCGACCTCGCCCGCGGCCACGCGGCGCTCGCCCGGCGACGCCGTACGACCGGAGCGCTCGCGGGCGTCGGCCTCACGCTGGCGCTCGGCGCCGGGCTCGGAGGGGTTGTCGCCGTCCAGCACGGCGGCGACGGCTCGGTGGCCGTGACGCCGGACGGCGCGCCGTCGAAGGGCCAGCGGATCGCGCTGGTCGACTACACCGGTGCGCAGCCCGAGGGCTTCAACCTCGCGAAGGTCCCCGAGGGCTACGTGGTGCAAGGCTCGGACCAGTTCGTGCTGACCCTCGCGAAGCCAGACGACACGAGCAGCTACCTGTCCTTCGCCCACAAGGTCGTCATCTCCCTGCAGTCCGCGGACGCCACCGGTGAGCCCAAGGGCACAGCGGTCGACGTCGGCGGCAAGGCCGGCGTGATCGAGTCCGCCCCGGACTCCCTGTCCCGCTCTCTGTACTACGACGACGGCAAGTTCACCGTCGAGATCGAGGTGTGGCGGAACGTGGGGCTGACCGACGAGCAGCTGGTCGAGCTCGCCGAGGGCGTCACCGTCAACAGCGACGTGGTCCAGGCCCCCGTCGGCTGATCACTCCTCGACGAGGGGCACGAACGAGTAGCGCCCGTGCCGCTCGACCTCCGGCTGCGGGTCGTCCGCCCGACGGACGATCCGCAGCATCTCGCCCCGGACCGGGATGACCATCACCCCGTCCGGGGCGAGCTGGTCGACGAGGGGCGCCGGGACGGCTGACGCGTCCGCCGAGACCAGGACCCGGTCGTACGGCGCCGCCTCCGGCCACCCGAGCGCACCGGGCCGCGCGAGGTGCAGCTCGACCGGACCGGCCGGGCCCGCGGCCGTGAGGTTGGCCCGGCCGAAGTCGAGGACC
Organism: Nocardioides panacisoli; assembly: GCF_039537325.1. Lineage (GTDB taxonomy): Bacteria > Actinomycetota > Actinomycetes > Propionibacteriales > Nocardioidaceae > Nocardioides > Nocardioides panacisoli. The sequence goes on along the minus strand of NZ_BAABAH010000004.1, from coordinate 21,391 downwards.
TGCGGGATCCGCTCGACGCCCACGACCCGGCCCTCGGGGCCGACCAGCCAGGCGAGCAGGGCCGTCGTCCACCCGGAGCCGGCGCCGACGTCGAGCACCCGGTCGCCCGGGCGGGCGTCGAGCAGCTCGAGCATGGCGCGCACCGTCGAGGGCTGGCTGTTGGTGGCGCCGTACCCGATCGGCAGCGCACCGTCGCGCCGCACGAAGCGGCGCTGCTCCGGCGGCAGGAAGCCGTCCCGCGGCACCGCCGCGAAGGCCTCCGCCACCCGCGACATCAGGTCATCCGCGGATCATCCGTAGCGCAGCCGCGCCCGCTCCCGCGCCTTCGCCGCCTCGACCTCGCGGTCCTTCGGTGGCGCGGCGGTGACCAGGTCCTCGAGCAGGTGCCGGGTGGCGTGCGCGACCTCGGCGACCGCCCGGTCGAACGCCGCCTGGTTGGCCTGCGACGGCTTCGTGGTGCCGCTGACCTTGCGGACGTACTGCAGCGCGGCGGCGTGCACCTCGTCGTGGGTGGCGGGCGGCTCGAAGTTGTGGAGCGTGCGGATGTTGCGGCACATGCTCCGAGCGTACGTCGAGCGGTCGGCGGCTGCGCGTCGCTTGTCGCGGTTCACGTAGCGGCGACGGAGGGAGTGCCGGGGTAGGTTGCGGCTCGCCGGTGGGGTCCCGTCGCCGCCGAATCATCACGGTATGCAGGCGAATCGCCGCTTCCCGCGCGAGATCCCACACGGGAAGCGCCCAGTCGCCTGCATACCGTGATGATTCGCACCCGGCCTGTGCGCCGCGTGAACCCCGACCACAGCCGCGTCGAGGCCGTCCGGGGCGGGGCTCACGCCTCCGGCAGGTGCAGGAACCGCACGTCGTCGCCGGTCACCAGCAGCACCCGGCCGTCGGGCAGCGGGACGGTCCGCACCTGGTCGACGTCGTCGCCGTACTCCACCCGCATCCAGCTGTTGTGGAACGTGCCGCCGTGCAGCCGCATGATCGACAGCCAGCCCTCGCGGGCGCCGTGCCACTTGGACACGACCGTCAGCACCGTGCGGTCGGACGGCAGCCAGGTGAACGAGCGCGGATCGGTGCCGGCGAGGGCGGTGCTCCCCGCGCCGAAGACCTGGACGTCGAGCCGCCGGACGTGGGCCAGGTCGCTCACGTCGAACAGACCGGCCTGCGCTCCCCAGTTGCCCTCCGGGCCGCGGCCCTGGCCGATGCCGACCAGCCGGTCGGCGCCGAGGGGGTGCAGGTAGTCGGAGAACCCGGCGACCCGCAGCCGGCCCAGCACCTTCGGGTGCCGGACGTTCGTCAGGTCGACCGCGTAGAGCGGGTCCACCTGCCGGTAGGTGCTCATGATCGCGAGCCCGTCGAACCAGCGCACGGACTTCATCTCGTCGCCCTGCCCGAGGCCGTCCACCCGGCCGATCTCGACCAGGTCCTGGCCGTCGGCGCGCATCGTCACGATCGAGGTGAAGTCGCCGGTCTCGCTGGTGGGCGCGACGGCGACCCGCAGCACGCCGCCGGACTCGTCCATCGCCCAGCGGTCCGGGATCCGGCCGTCCACCTCGCCGGACGCGACATGGGTCGCGGAGGTGCCGTCCAGGTCGAACTGGAAGAGGTACGTCGTCCCGTCCGCGTCCGGGGTCGGCGGGTACGGGACGGCCGACAGGCAGCCGAGGCAGTCGCGGTAGCAGTAGTAGCAAGGCGTGTAGAGCGACGGCGAGGCCGCGAGGTAGAGGTGGTCGGCCGACTCGTAGGCGAGATTGGTCGCCCCGCCGAGGCCGATGCCGTCGATCGTCGTCGGGTCGGCCGCATCGAAGCCGACGATGCTGACCCGGTCGAGCGCGAGGTCGTCGGACGGCATCGCGACGTCGGTGCAGTCGACCAGCTGCTCGGTGTCGCCGTCGGCGGGCTTCATCGTCGGGATCCAGTCGTCGATCGTCGAGTCCTCGACGACCTGCCGGTTCTTCTCCCGCGCCTCCGCGGTGGAGTAGTCGGTGCCCGGCTCGACGAAGTCGAGCTCCGGCAGCCCGGAGCTGATCACCAGCCGGATCGCGTCGCCGTGCTGACGGGCCGACTCGACGTCGCCGTGGTAGACGACGTCGTGGGTGACCTTCGGCCGCTGCGGGTCGGCGATCGACACCGTCATCAGCCGGCTGTCCGGGGACGGGTCGCGTCGCGCGGCGCCCGCATCGGTGCCGATCGCGACCACGGTGTCACCGGACAGCAGCAGCTCGGCGTCGTCGATCCCGTCGAGGGTGAGCGAGCCGAGCCGCTCGGTCTGCTTGCCGGAGACGTCGTAGACGACGAGCTCGTCGTCCCTGATCCGGACCAGCGTCGTGCCGTCGGTCTTGACGTTGTCCGGCTCGTCGACGCCCTCCTCCTGGACGTTGGTCCCGGTCGCGCTGTCGGTCGAGCGGGTCGTTCGGGGCAGGGCGCCGGTGTCCTGGGGCGCGTCGTCGAGCCCGCCCAGCCGCGCGTTGTAGGTCCCGGAGAGGCCCTTGGTCAGCTCCTGGGGGCCACGCAGGTTCTCCGGGACGGCGAGGTCGCGCCGGTCCACGTAGGGGGCGGCCGGGTAGGGGATCGGATAGTGCCGCCGGTGCTTCCACCCGTGCGCACCGACCCGCGTGAGCGCGCGGTCGACGTACTGCTGCAGCAGGTCGTCGCAGCTCTTCGCCGGCTTCAGGTCGGCCTGGAACGCGGCGGGCGACGGGAGGTCGCTGCCGCCGGTGCCCCCACCGCCGGTCCCGTCGTCGCCGCCGCGCACCAGGGCGCCGGCGACGAACGCGCCGACCACCGCGGTCGCGACGCCGGCGGTGAGCAGCGGCTTGAACAGCAGCCGGCGGCGCTGCTCGCTGCGCTCCTTGCGCTCGGCCTCGGACGCCACGGCCTCGGCAGCCATCGCGGCACGGTGGGCGTCCCGCAGGATCTTGTCGGTGGGGACCTTGCCCACGGGCAGGTCGTTCCAGAGGTCTTCGAGGTCGGTCATGAGAGCTCTCCGGAGATGCTGAGGAGGTGGTCGTTGGCGGCGAGCTGGGCCAGCGACCGGGACAGCCGGCTCTTCACCGTGCCGGCCGGCACCCCGAGCGCCTCCGCGGTCTGCTGCTCGCTGAGCTGGACGAAGTAGCGCAGCACCACCACGTCGCGGTTGGGCTTGGACAGGCACTCGAGGGCGCGGTGCACGGCATCGGCCATCGCCACCGCCTCGGCGGCGTCGACGACGTCCTTCCCCGCCGCGGCCGCCTCCTCGGGATCGGCGTCGGCGCGGCTCTTCCACCACCGGGTGCGGCGGGAGTCGCGCAGGCAGTTGAGCAGCATCCGGTAGACGTAGGCGTCCCGGTTCGCGGCGGTGCGGACCCTCTCCCAGCCGGTGTAGCAGCGCACCAGCGTGGTCTGCGCCAGGTCCTCCGCCTCGTGCGGCATGGCGCCGAGGAACACGGCGGCGCGCACCAGCGGCGCCCACGCCTGCTCGACGTACGCGGCGTACGCCGACTCGCTCTCTTCGTCCACCAGTCCTGCCGTTTCTTGCCGCCCTGTTTCCCCTACGACGGGACTACGACCCGGGGAGGTTCCATCTCCTCCGAGGAGGATGGGACGATTCGGGCATGGCCGCAGGCGATCGCACGTACGACGTTGTCCTCTTCGGCGCGACCGGGTTCACCGGCGGGCTGACCGCCGAGTACCTCGCCGAGCACGCGCCCGCGGACCTGAGGTGGGCGATCGCGGGGCGGAGCGAGACGAAGCTGGCCGCTGTGCGGGACAGGCTGGGCGTCGACGTACCCACGCTCGTCGCGGACGTCTCCGACGCCGCGGCGCTCGCGGACGTGGTCGGCCGGACCAAGGTCGTGGCGACGACCGTCGGCCCCTACCTGCAGTACGGCGCCCCGCTGGTCGCGGCGTGCGCGGAGGCCGGCACCGACTACTGCGACCTGACCGGTGAGCCGGAGTTCGTCGACCGCACCTACCTCGAGCAGAACGCCGTCGCCGAGCGCAGCGGCGCCCGGATCGTGCACGCCTGCGGCTTCGACTCGATCCCGCACGACCTCGGCGCCTACTACACGATCCAGCAGCTGGCGAAGAAGCTCGGCGGCGAGATCACCGCGCCGGTCAAGATGCGCGGCATCGTCCGCAGCAACGCGACGTTCTCCGGCGGCACCTTCCACTCCGCGCTCGGCGCGTTCTCCCGCGCGAAGCAGATGCGCGAGGCGATGGTGGCGCGACGCCGGATGGAGCCGCGCCCGGAGGGCCGCACGTCGCGCGCGGTCGCCGGGAAGCCGTCCCGTGACGGCGACCTCGGCTACTGGCTGCTCCCGCTGCCCACGATCGACCCGTTCGTCGTCGCCCGCAGCGGCGCCGCCCTCCCGGAGTACGGCCCGGAGTTCGCCTACACCCACTACGCCGGCGTCAAGACCCTGCGGTACGCCGTCGGCGGCAGCGTCGGCGCCGGCGCGCTCGCCCTGGCGGCGCAGGTCCCCCCGATCCGCGAGCAGCTCAAGAAGCGGGTGCCCCAGGGGAGCGGCCCGAGCGTCGGCCGGCGCGAGAAGTCGTGGTTCACCGTCGACTTCGTCGCCGAGAGCGGCGGCACGACGGTGCGGACCCGCGTCTCCGGCGGCGACCCCGGCTACACCGAGACCGCGAAGATGCTCGCCGAGAGCGCGATCTGCCTCGCGGTCGACGACAACCCGAAGACCGCCGGCCAGGTGACCACGGCGCAGGCGATGGGCGACGCCCTCCTCGCCCGCCTCCAGGCTGTGGGCATCACGTTCGAGACCCGCTGAGCCGACGCGCGAGGTAGGGCGCGGTCGCGCTGCCGGGTGCCGTCGCGACCTCGGCCGGTGTGCCGGTCGCGACGACCCGGCCGCCCGCGTCCCCGCCGCCCGGGCCGAGATCGATGACCCAGTCGGCCGTGGCGATCGCGTCGAGGTCGTGCTCGACCAGCACCACCGTGTTCCCGGCGTCGACGAGGCGGTGCAGCTGGCGCAGCAGCAGCGCGGTGTCGGCGGGGTGCAGCCCGGACGTCGGCTCGTCGAGGAGGTAGAGCGCGTGCCCGCGGTGCGCTCGCTGGAGCTCGGTGGCGAGCTTGATCCGTTGCGCCTCCCCGCCGCTGAGCTCGGTCGCCGGCTGGCCGAGGCGCAGGTAGCCGAGACCGACCTCCCGTAGTGTCCCCAGGCTCCGCGCGGCGGCCGGCACGTCGGCGAGGAAGGTCGCGGCCTCGTCGACGGACAGGCCGAGCACCTCCGCGATGTTCTTGTCGCGGTAGGTGACCCCGAGCGTCTCGGCGTTGTACCGCGCGCCGTGGCAGGTCGGGCACGGCGCATAGGTACCGGGCAGGAAGAGCAGCTCGACCGCGACGAAGCCCTCGCCCTGGCAGGTCTCGCAGCGGCCCTCGGGGACGTTGAAGGAGAACCGCCCGACGCCGTAGCCGCGTTCCTGCGCCTCTTCCGTGGCGGCGTAGAGCTTGCGCACCGCGTCGAACATCCCGGTGTAGGTCGCGAGGTTCGACCGCGGCGTCCGGCCGATCGGACGCTGGTCCACGAGCACCAGCCGGTCGAACGCCTCGACGGCGGTCGTCTCCTCCGCGAGCACCTGGCTGACCAGCGTCGACTTGCCGGACCCCGAGACCCCGGTGACGGCGGTGAGCACGCCGAGCGGGATGGCGACGGACACGTCCCGCAGGTTGTTGCGGGTCACCCCTGTCAGCTTGACCCAGCCCTCCGGCTCGCGCACGTCGTGCTCCAGCCGCTCGGCGCGGCCGAACATGTAGGCGCTCGTGGCCGACTCGACGACGTCCTCCAGCCCGGCGACCGGGCCGCTGTAGAGCACCTCTCCGCCGGCCTCGCCCGCCCCCGGCCCGATGTCGACCACCCAGTCGGCGCGCCGGACGACGTCGAGGTCGTGCTCGACGACGAACAGCGAGTTGCCCGAGGCCTTGAGACGGTCCAGCACGTCGAGCAGCGGCTCCGCGTCGGCCGGGTGCAGGCCGGCGGAGGGCTCGTCCAGCACGTAGACGACCCCGAACAGCCCGGAGCGCAGCTGGGTGGCGATCCGGAGGCGCTGCGCCTCACCCGGCGACAGGGTCGTCGAGCTCCGCCCGAGGCTGAGGTAGCCCAGGCCCAGGTCGAGGAGCACCTCCAGCCGGGCGGTCAGGTCCGCGCAGATCCGCACCGCCACCTCGTTGGCCTCCTCGGGCAGCTCGGCGACGGGACGAAGGACCGTGACGACCTCGACGAGCGGCAGCGCGTTGATCTCGGCGATCGAGCGGCCGGCGAACGTCACCGCCAGCGCCTCGGGCCGCAGTCCGCTGCCCCCGCATTCCGGGCAGGGAGCGTCCTCGACGAAGCGGAGGGCCCGCTCGCGCATCCGCTCGCTCTTGGAGTCGGCCAGCACGTGCATCACGTGCTTGCGCGCGCTCCAGAACTTCCCGTAGTAGCCGTAGTCGACGCGGTCGCGCTCGGGCTCGACCAGGACCGACGGCTGCTCGTCGGTGAAGAGGAGCCAGTCGCGGTCCCTCTTCCGCAGCCGCCTCCACGGCCTGTCGATGTCGATGCCGAGCCCGGACACGATGCTGCGCAGGTTGGCGCCCTGCCAGGCCCCGGGCCAGGCGGCGATCGCCCCCTCGCGGATGCTCAGTGAGGGGTCCGGGACGAGCAGCTCCTCGGTGACGTCGTGGACGACGCCGAGACCGTGGCAGCGCGGACACGCACCCGCCGCCGTGTTGGGGGAGAAGGCCTCGGCCGGGAGGGCGTCGACTCCCTCGGGGTAGTCACCCGCTCGGGAGTAGAGCATCCGCAGCAGGTTGGACAGCGTGGTGATGGTGCCGACCGACGACCGGGAGGTGGCTGCTCCGCGACGCTGCTGCAGGGCCACCGCCGGCGGCAGCCCGGTGACCTCCTGGACGTGAGGTGCGCCGACCTGCTGCAGCAGGCGGCGCGCGTACGGCGCCACCGACTCGAAGTAGCGGCGCTGCGCCTCGGCGTAGAGCGTCCCGAAGGCCAGTGACGACTTCCCCGAGCCGGACACGCCGGTGAACGCGACCATGGCATCCCGTGGGATGTCCACGTCGACGTCCCGGAGGTTGTTCTCGCTCGCGCCGCGGACGCGCACGAAGTGGTCGCTCGCCTCGGTGCTCACGCTTGTCCCGTACCCGCGTCGAGCGCGTCCACCCGTGCGGCTGGGTCCTCCGGCGACCACCTCACTAGACTTCTGCACCGCCGCGCGGTTCGTCCGCGCGTCGCGCCCCCGTAGCTCAGTGGATAGAGCAGCCGCCTCCTAAGCGAAAGGTCGTAGGTTCGACTCCTACCGGGGGCACCGGTCTCCGGGCGGCTGACGGTGGGTACCCCCGCACGGGGAGGTCCTATGTCGAAGCCCGAGCTGCTCGTCGAGCCGTTCATCCACCTGGTCGACGTGACCCACGACGCTGCGCTCGTCGCGTGGGGGGCGTTCCACTTCCGCCGCGACCACGACGAGGCGCGCTGGGAGATCCTCGACGACTCCGAGCTGCCGGAGGTGTGCGGGCGCCGTACCTGCATCGGCCACGACGCCGAGCCCTACGGCGACGCGACCGTCGAGGTCCTCGATCGGGACGGCGAGGTCGTCGCGAGCGCGAGCACCACGGACCGGACCTGGGTCTGGGTCCGAGGCCTGGCCCCGGACGCCGACTACCGCTACCGCGTGCTCGTCGACGGACGGGAGTGGGCGGCGGGTGAGCGCCACGACTGCGTCGAGGATCCTCGGGGCGGTTGGGACCTCGCGCCGGGCGGACGGTCCTACGACCTGCGACTGCGCACCTTCCCGGATCCGGCGGCGCCCACGCCGCCCGTCCGGTTCGTCGCGCTCGGCGACTACGGGGTGGGCATCCGCTCGGACTCAGAGGCCAGCCGCCGGCAGCGCCGGATCGCGGACCTGCTCGACACCCTGGTCGCCGAGGGCGACGTCCGGTTCGTCGTCTCGCTCGGAGACAACATCTACCAGGGCGAGGCGGGCGCGGTGGACGACGAGAGCGGAGGCGAGGACGACGACTGGTACTCCAGCTTCTTCCAGCCCTACCGCTACGTCCTTGCCCAGGTGCCGGTCTTCCCGGTGATCGGCAACCACGACACCAGCGACACCGAGGGCAGCGACGACCGCGCCCAGATGGAGGACAACTTCCACCTGGCAGAGCGGTTCGAAGGGCCGGGCCGGGATCGGGTGGACCCCGGCCTCTTCTACCGGGTCCGCTTCGGTCGCGACCTCGAGCTCGTCGCGATCGACACCTCCACGGACCCCGAGGAGGACGTGCACCGCCACTTCCAGGCCGAGCGGCAGCTCGGGTGGTTGCGGCAGGCGTTCGAGCGGCCGGACGTCAGGTGGCGGATCCCCGTGTCCCACCACCCGACCTACTGCGCCGGCCCCTCCCACGAGGACGATCCCGGGATGATCCAGACCCTGGTCCCGCTCTTCGACCGGGCCGAGGTCCGGCTGGTGCTCGCCGGCCACGAGCACAACTTCCAGCTCGGTCGGGTCGAAGGCCGCACCTACGTGGTCTCCGGATCCGGCGGGAAGGTCCGCGAGGAGCCTCCGGCGCGCCTCGGCGAGCGCGGCGTCGACCTGTGGGCGGCGCACGCGCACCTGCTGGCGGTCGACATCGACGGCGACCGGGCGGTCCTCACCCCGGTCTCGGGGCGCCTCCCGGGCGGAGCGCCGCACCCGCTGACGGCGCTCGACGAGAACAACCGGATCGTCCGGCCGCCGTTCCTGGCGGGCTGAGAGCACCCGTTTGCCTTCCACCGTGAATGGGCACTTCTTGCGCCTGCTCGGTACCGTGGATGCGACGCCGTACGGCGAAAGCGCACCGGGGGATCGATGACCGAGGACGAGCAGGACGACGCCGTCACGGGTGACCCCTCGAGCGACCCCGGGCGTCGGCGCAGCGCGCGTAAGGCAGGGCGCTCCCGCTCGGAGGCGGAGGCCGAGGCCGCGGGGAAGCGCCGCGCCCCGACGCCGGGCCGCACCGTGGCCCGCACGATCGGCGCCACGCTGCTCGCGCTCGCCCTCGCGACGGGCGTCTCCGTGGTGATGGTCTACAACCACTGGAACGGCAACCTCAACGTCGTCGGCCTCGAGAAGCAGCTGCACGACCGGCCGGAGAAGAAGGAGTCCGGCCCCATCAACATCCTGGTGATGGGCTCCGACACCCGGCAGTGCGACGGTTGCAACATCGACGGCATGACCCACATCGGGGCGCGGTCGGACACCACGATCCTGATCCACCTGTCCGCGGACCGGAAGTTCGCCTACGGCATCTCGATCCCGCGCGACACCCTGGTCGACCGGCCGGCCTGCTACAAGGAAGACGGGACCAAGATCCCGCCCGCCAAGGACATCATCTGGAACGACGCCTACTCGGTCGGCGGTCCCGCCTGCACGCTCGAGCAATTCGAGCAGAACACCGGGATCCGGGTGGACAACTACGTCGTCATCGACTTCGCCGGCTTCAAGGACATGGTCGACGCGCTCGACGGTGTCGAGGTCTGCATCCCGCAGGAGATCTACGACCCCGAGCACCAGATCACGCTGCAGCCCGGCACCCGCGAGATCAAGGGCGACGAGGCGCTCAGCTATGTCCGGGTGCGCTACACCGTGGGCGACGGCACCGACCCCAACCGGATCCGGCGCCAGCAGGCCTTCATGGCCTCGATGATCAACAAGGCGATCTCCGCGGGCATGCTCGCGCGCCCGGACCGGATCGTGGGCTTCATGAACGCGCTCACCGGCTCGCTGCAGACCGACTTCAAGAACATCGCCCAGATCGCCGACGTCGCCAAGAACTTCCGCGGCATCGGGCTCGGCCAGATCAAGTTCGTCACCACGCCCTGGGTCTACTCGCAGAGCCAGCCCGGCCGCGTCGAGTGGACGCCGGAGGTCAAGAAGCTCTGGAACCTGGTCATCAACGACGAGCCCCTGACCCCGGAGTTCTCCGACCAGTCGATCAGCGCGGCCGACAACCCCGACGGCTCGACGGCTCCGTCCAGCGGCTCGACCTCGCCCTCGGCCGGGACCACCGACGGCGGCAAGAAGGGCGGCTCTGACGGTGGCCTGTCCACCGACGCCCGCGAGGCCGCGGGCCTCTGCACCTGAGGCACCCGATGGCCGAGGAGAAGCGGGAGACCGAGTGGCAGCGCAAGCGCCGCCTCGCCGAGGTGTTCGGCGACGTGCTCCCGGAGGTCACCCGTGACGAGCAGGACGAGCCGTCCGCCGAGCGGGAGACCGCGGGCGACCGCTGGCTGAAGGCACAGGTGCCGCCCCACCACGGGTGAGGCGACACCGTTGTGCGGGTGTCGAGCTCAGCGCTGCTGAGCCGTGAGCGCGTCGCGGATCTGGACGAGGATGTCGAGCTCGGAGGGACCGCCTTCCTCGGGCTCGCGCGGGAAGAACCGGTCGCGGGCCCTGGTGTAGGGCATCACGATCACGAAGTAGACGACCGCGGCCAGGATGAGGAAGGCCACGAGCGCGGTGAGCCAGGCGCCGACGCCGAGGTCGCCCGGACGCCATTTGGTGAAGTCGGGCTGACCGCCGATCTTGCCGATGATCTCCATGATCAGCGTGACCGTGGCCGTCACGACCGACGCGAAGGCGCCGCCCATGATGAAGGCCACGGCCAGCTCGACCAGGTTGCCCTTCAGGACGAAGTTCTTGAACCCGGACATGCGTGCTCCTCAGTGCCGAGATGGGGGTGGGTCAGGGGGTCCTTACGGCCGACGAACCTACTGGTTGCGCCACGCATAAGTCACGAACGCCGTCACCGCCGACGAGGTGACCTGCTCCACTTCCGCCGGTGTCACCCCGAGGACCACGACTCGCCCGGTCAGCGCGCCGGTGTCGTCCTGGGTCCCCGGTGTCGCCAGCACGACCGCGTCGGAGGCGACCGTGCTGGTCGTCCGCTGCTCGGGATCGGTCGCCAGCACGTCGACCCGGTCGCCGGGTCCGAGGAGCGCGGCCTGGCCCGCGTCCGAGAACCGCACCGGGACCGCCACCCGTCCCGGGTCCGGCGCCGCCAACCCGGGCCCGACCAGCCGCACGTCGGTCACGGCCTCGCCCTCGCGCAACGGAGCCGCCAGCGTCGCTCCTGCCGGCGCAGCCACGACGTCGGCCGGCACCGCGCCCGCCGCCACCCGCGTCGTCCGCAGGTCCTCGGCGCTGAGCACGGTCCCCGCAGGCAGGTCGCGTGCGGCGACGACCAAGTCCACGGTGGCAGGCGCCGGTGGTGCCGCGACGCGCACCGCGGCGAGGACGGCTCCGGCGGCACAGAGGGCAGCCAGCAGGCGCCGGCGCCGCAGCACGGCTCGCCGCGCCGAGCCGAGCAGGTCGCGGACGCGCCGTCGAGGACTGTCGGGGTCCCGAGAACTCATGCCGCGAGACGCTAGTCAGCGCGTGGCGGCTCCGAGGCCCTCATCCACAGGCCGCTCCAGGAAGCGGGTGTGTCAGCCGGCGGCCGGCGCAGCCGCGGCCGAGCCGGTCGAGCTGGACGAGCTGGACGACGACCCGGACGAGCTCGACGACGAGCCGGTCGAGCTGGACGACGAACCGCTGTCGGACGACGTCGACGACGAGGCGGCGGGCGACGTACTCGCCGACTCCTTGCCTCGGCTGTCGGTGCGGTAGAACCCCGACCCCTTGAACACGACACCCACCGCGTTGAAGACCTTGCGGAGCCGGCCGTCGCACTCGGGGCAGACGGTCAGGGCGTCGTCGGAGAAGCTCTGGAACTGCTCGAAGGCGTGGCCGCACTCGGTGCAGGCGTACTGATAAGTGGGCATGGCTTTCCGTCTCCGGTGGTTAGCACTCTCGGCTTTCGACTGCCAATGATACGCGATGGATGACAATGGCGCCCACCATGGTCGATGCAGGCGAGGGTCCGCCGCAGCCCCGGCGGATCGTCGCGCCGGTGCGCTGGTGGCGTGCCTTCCGACGATCGCCGGCCCTCCTCCGATTCTCCGTGTACGCCGCCGCGGCGCTCGCCCTCGTCCTCGTCGTGGTGCTGATCGCCGGGGCCGTCGTCGTCCGCCGCTCGTGGCCGCAGACCTCCGGCGCGCTCGACGTGCCCGGTCTGGACAGCGACGTCGAGGTGGTCCGCGACGACCACGGGATCCCGCAGATCTACGCGAGCACGACGCACGACCTGATGCTCGCCGAGGGCTACGTCCACGCCCAGGAGCGCTTCTTCGAGATGGACGTACGCCGCCACGCCACCGCCGGCCGGCTCGCGGAGCTGTTCGGCGAGGACGCGCTGCCGACCGACCTGGTCACCCGCACCCTCGGCTGGCGCCGGGTCGCCGAGCGCGAGCTGACCATGCTCCAGCCCAGCACCCGTGCGCTGCTCGACGCCTACGCCGACGGCGTGAACGCCTACCTGGACGGCCGGTCGCTCTCCCAGATCTCCCTGGAGTACTCGATCCTCGACCTCTCCGGGCTCGACTACCACCCCGAGAAGTGGACCGCCGTCGACTCGCTGGCCTGGCTCAAGGCGATGGCGTGGGACCTGCGCGGGAACCTGGACGAGGAGATCGGCCGGGCGCTGTCGGCGGCCGCCGTCGGCAAGGAGCGCGCCGGCCAGCTCTACCCGGCCCACGACTTCGCCGCGCACCCGCCGATCGTGAAGCAGGGCGCCGTCGTGGACGATGTCTTCGACCAGGACGCGACGCCGGGCAAGTCCCGGCTGCCGGAGCGGCCCGCGCCGGAGATCACCGCCGCGCTGCGCTCGGCCGGCGGCGCGATCGACGCCGTACCTCCGCTGCTCGGCCAGGGCGACGGCATCGGCAGCAACAGCTGGGTGGTGTCCGGGGACCGCACCGAGAGCGGTGCACCGATCCTCGCCAACGACCCGCACCTCGGGGTGTCCCTGCCCGGCGTGTGGATGCAGGTCGGGCTGCACTGCAAGGAGGTCACTGCGGACTGCCCGTTCGACGTGGCGGGCTTCAGCTTCTCCGGCGTGCCCGGCGTGGTGATCGGCCACAACCAGGACATCGCGTGGGGCTTCACCAACGAGGCGCCGGACGTCACCGACCTCTACGTGGAGCGGGTCCGCGGCGACAAGTGGCAGTACGACGGCAGGATGCGGAAGCTCCGCGAACGGACGGAGACGATCGAGGTCCGCGACGGCGACGACGTGCACCTGACCGTCCGGTCGACCGCGCACGGGCCGCTCCTGTCCGACATCGCCGACCAGGCCGGCGGCGCCGAGGTCGATCTCGGGGACCAGGTCGCCGACGCGGGCAGCTCGGTCGGGGACGACGGGAAGTGGGACCACGAGGTGGCGCTGGAGTGGACGGCGCTGACGCCGCGGCCCACCGCGGACGCGCTCTTCGCCCTCGACGCGGCGACGGACTGGACGTCCTTCCGGGCCGCGCTGTCGAAGTTCGACGTACCCGGCCAGAACGTCGTGTACGCCGACCGCGACGGCAACATCGGCTACCAGGCGACCGGCCGCGTGCCGATCCGGCGGTCGGGCAACGACGGGCTCGTGCCGACGGCGGGCTGGAAGCCGGAGGACGACTGGACCGGCAGCTACGTGCCGTTCGACGCGCTCCCGAGCGTCCGCAACCCCGACGACGGGATGATCGTCACCGCGAACCAGCCGGTCGTCGACCCGGCCGGCGGCTACCCGTACTTCCTGTCCGACGACAACGACTACGGCTACCGGTCGGCCCGGATCGCCCAGCTGCTGGCCGACGACGACAGCCTGACCGTGGGCGACATGAGCCGGATCCAGGGCGACGACGACAACGCGATGGCGGCGGTGCTGACGCCGTACCTCCTCGACGTGCACCCCGGCTCCGGCTACTACGGCGCCGGGCAGCGGCTGCTGGAGCACTGGGACTTCCACGAGCCGGCCGACAGCCCTGCGGCGGCCTACTACAACGTCGTGTGGAGCGAGCTGCTGCACCGCACCTTCGCCGACGAGCTGCCGAAGTCGGTCGAGCCGGACGGCGGGGACCGGTGGTTCGCCGTGGTCACCGACCTGCTGAAGCGGCCCGACGACCCGTGGTGGGACGACGTCGAGACCGACGAGGTCGAGCACCGCGACGACATCCTCACCGCCGCGCTGCGCGCCGCCCGGGACGACCTGACCGCCAAGCAGTCGCCGGACCCGGAGGAGTGGTCGTGGGGACAGCTGCACCGGCTCGACCTGAGGAGCTCGACGCTGGGGGAGTCGGGCATCCGGCCGATCGAGTGGCTCTTCAACCGCGGACCGTGGGACGTGGGTTCCGGCGGCTCCCTGGTCGACGCGACCAGCTGGGACGCGCGGGACGGCTACGGCGTCACCAGCGCGCCGTCGATGCGGATGATCGTGCCGATGGACGACCTCGACGCTGCCCGGTGGATCTCGCTGACCGGTGTCTCCGGGCACGCGTTCAACCCGCACTACACGGACCAGACCGACCTGTGGGCGAGGAACGAGACCCTTCCGTGGGCGTTCTCCAAGGACGCGGTCGACGATGCCGCCGACGACACGCTGACGCTCAAGCCGTCCGACTAGGGACTTTCTGGTGGCCGGCGGGTCCGGCGTCGCCGGTCCCGAACCCCACCCGGCTTAGCCTCTCGCCGCGCTCGGCTCTGTGGCCGGCCGCCGCTGGGGCTCCGGCCGGCGCGTCTTCGAGGAATCGCCGGGCGGGGCCCGGGACCGGCGACCCCGGACGCGTCAGCCGGGGTGGGGGAAGAGCCTGATGCCTGCCGGGCTGCACGCTGCAAGCACGGGTCGGTCGTGGGCCTCGAACGGCAGGTCGACGCCGACCTCGTCGTCATACAACAGGACGCAGGTGAAGGTGCCGACGGGGACCCTCGCCAGGGCGCGGTCGTAGGAGCCGCCGCCGCGGCCGAGGCGCATGCCGGTGGGGGACACGGCGAGGCCGGGGACCAGGACGACGTCGGGCAGGGCGATCGAGTCGACGCCGAGGCTGGGGCCGACGGGCTCGAGGAGGCCGCGGCGGGCCGGGGCCAGGGAGGTGGGGCCGTGGTAGACCGCCCAGTCCAGGTCGTTGTCCGGGAGCAGCTGGGGGAGCACGACGCGCTTGCCGGCGTCGACGAGGAGGTCGAGAAGCTCGGAGGTGCCGGGCTCGGTGCCGACGGAGACGTACGCCGCGACGGTGGCGGCTCGGCGTACCTCCGGGGTGGCCAGGAGGTGGCCGGCGATCGCGCGGGCGGCCTCGCCGACCTCGGTGAGGGGGCGCCGGCGACGGGCGGTGAGGAGCTGGTCGCGGAGGGCGAGCTTGGCCGTCCCTGTGGACCGATCGCCGGGAAATTGCGAGGTCGCCACCGGACCAGCCTACGATCGAGGTATGGGTGGGTCCCCGCGAGGCAATGGCATGGAGCTGGCGCGCGCCAAGATGCAGGCGGCGGGCGTCGATCCGGTCGCGATCGACAACTTCGCGCACTACTACCGGCTGCTCGAGCACGGCGAGACGGGACTGATCCCGGAGTCGTCGATCGACCCCGTCGAGATCGGCCGGCTGGCGGACGCCGAGGTGGACGAGGCAACCGCCACGGACGCCATCCGGAAGACCGTCGTGATCAAGCTCAACGGCGGCCTCGGGACGTCGATGGGCATGGACCGCGCGAAGTCGCTGCTGTGCGTGCGCCGCGGGCTCTCGTTCCTCGACATCATCGCCCGGCAGGTGCTGCACCTCCGCCGCGAGTACGACGCCACGCTGCCGCTGCTGTTCATGAACAGCTTCCGCACGTCCGAGGACACCCGGGAGGCGCTGGCGCGCTACGAGGACCTCGCGGTCGACGGGCTCCCGCTGGAGTTCCTCCAGAACAAGGAGCCCAAGCTCCTCAAGGACGGGCTCACGCCGGCGAGCTACCCGAAGGACCCCGAGCTCGAGTGGTGCCCGCCCGGCCACGGCGACCTCTACCCGGCGCTGCGCGGGTCCGGCACGCTCGACCTGCTGATCGAGAAGGGCTTCCGCTACGCCTTCGTGTCCAACTCCGACAACCTCGGCGCGGTGCCCGAGGCCCGGGTGGCGGGCTGGTTCGCGCAGAGCGGCGCACCGTTCGCGATCGAGGCGGTTCGCCGTACTCCCTCCGACCGCAAGGGCGGCCACTTCGCCCGCCGCAAGGCCGACGGCCGGCTGGTGCTGCGCGAGACCGCGCAGACGCCGGACGCCGACAGGGAGGCGCTGGCCGACCTGGAGCGGCACAAGTACACCTCCACCAACAACCTCTGGTTCGACCTGGTCGCGATGCGCGACACCCTCGACCAGCGCGACGGCATCCTCGGGTTGCCGCTGATCCGCAACGTCAAGCACCTCGACCCGAGCGACGCGTCCACGCCCGAGGTCGTGCAGATCGAGTGCGCGATGGGCGCGGCGATCGAGGTCTTCGACGACTCCCAGTTGATCGAGGTCGGCCGTGACCGGTTCGTGCCGGTGAAGACCACGAACGACCTGCTGGTGCTGCGCTCGGACGTCTACGAGATCCGCAAGGACTTCGTCCTCGACCAGGTTGCCGCGGACGTGCCCTACATCGACCTCGACGGCGACTACTACAAGCTGGTCGGCGAGTTCGACAAGCGGTTCCCGGAGGGCGCGCCGTCGCTGGCGAAGGCTACGTCCGTGACGATCGACGGCGACTGGACCTTCGGCCACAACGTGCAGCTGGTCGGCGAGGTGCACCTGCAGAGCAAGGGCGCCGAGCGGATCCCGGCCGACGAGGTCATCTCGGGCTCCGAGGCCGCATCCGGGTCGGGTGCCTGACGCTCCGGCGGCGCTCGAGGAGCACGTCGCTCGGATCCTGGGCGCCATCGACCGCCTGGCGCCCGTGCCGACGCGGATCGACGACGCGGCCGGGCTGGTCCTCGGCGAGGACGTGACCGCCGCGCTCGACCTGCCGCGGTTCGACCACTCGGCGATGGACGGGTACGCCGTCCGCGCCGCCGACCTGGTCTCGGCGAGTGCGGAGCAGCCGGTGCGCCTGCCGGTCACGGGTGTCGTCGCCGCCGGTGGCGGCCCGGGCGCGGAGGTCGCGCCGGGGACGGCCGTGCGGATCATGACCGGCGCGGCGGTGCCTCCGGGTGCCGACGCGGTGGTGCCGTTCGAGGAGGTGCTCGGCGCGGGACCGGCGACCGTCGGGTTCGGGGCGCCGGTGGCCGCGGGCCGGCACGTCCGCCGACGTGGCGGCGACGCCGCGGCCGGGACGCTGGTGCTGCGCGAGCGGACCTTCCTCGGAGCGCGGCACCTCGGCCTGCTGGCCGCGGTCGGGCGACCGCACGTGGCGTGTCACCCGCGGCCCCGGGTCGCGCTGATCTCGACCGGGACGGAGCTGGTCGCGTCGGGTTCCGACCCCGGCTCGCTGCGTCCGGACTCGGTCCTGGACAGCAACGCCGTCGTCATCGGAGCCGCCGCGCGGATCGCCGGCGCCGACGTGACGACGCTCGGGCCGGTCGGCGACGACCCCGCCGCGTTCCGCGAGCTGCTCGACCAGGCCCTCGTCTCGGCCGACGCCGTCGTCACGACCGGCGGCATCTCCGCCGGCGACCACGACGTGGTCAAGGAGACGCTCGCCGGCGAGGACGGGATGTGGTTCGGCAAGGTCGCCGTACGTCCCGGGCGCCCGCAGGGTTTCGGCGTGCTCACCTCGCCGGACGGCCGGCGGGTCCCGGTCTTCGCACTGCCGGGCACGCCCGTGGCGGCGTACCTCACCTTCGTCGTCTTCGTCCGCCCCGCGATCCGCGAGCTCGCCGGCCGGCGCCGGCTGCCCGCGCTGCACGGCCGGCTGACGAGCGAGGTGCGGGCGCACGCGCGGACGGTGCTGCTGCCGGGGAGGTACGACGCCTCGACCGGCGCCGCGGCGCCCGACCCGGAGGCCGGCGGGCACCGGCAGACCGCCCTCGTGCACGCCGATGCGTTGCTCATCGTGCCTCCGGGCGACAGGCTGTTGCCCGTGGGGACGTCGGTCGAGGTGATCCCCCTGGACCCGGAGGGACGATGAGCGAGGACCGGCTGACCCACGTCGACGAGTCCGGCGCGGCGCGGATGGTGGACGTGTCGGGCAAGGACGTGACGGCGCGTACGGCGACCGCGAGCGGCCGGGTCCTCGTGTCGTCCCGCGTGGTGGAGCTGCTCCGCGGCGAGGGCGTGCCGAAGGGCGACGCGCTCGCCGTCGCCCGGGTCGCCGGGATCATGGGCGCCAAGCGCACCCCCGACCTGGTCCCGCTGTGCCACCCGCTCGCGATCTCCGGCGTGCAGGTCGACCTGACCGTCGCCGACGACGCCGTCGAGATCACCGCCACCGTCAGGACCACCGACCGCACCGGGGTCGAGATGGAGGCGCTGACCGCTGTCTCGGTCGCCGCCCTGACCGTCGTCGACATGATCAAGGCGGTCGACAAGGCCGCCGTCATCAGTGACGTCCGGGTCGAGACCAAGACCGGCGGTAGGTCCGGGGACTGGGCCCGATGACCCGGGTCGGCGCGGTGGTCGTGGCGAGCAACCGGGCGGCGGCGGGCGTCTACGAGGACACGACCGGGCCGCTCATCGTCGACGCGCTGCGGGAGCTCGGCTTCGAGGTGGGCGAGCCGGTGGTCCGCCCGGACGGCGAGCCGGTCGCCGAGGCGATCGCCGCGGCGGTGGAGGAGGGTGCGGTCGTGGTGCTCACGACCGGCGGCACGGGGCTGACCCCGACCGACCGAACACCCGAGGTGACCCGCCCGCTGCTGGACCGCGAGGTGCCCGGGCTGGCCGAGGCGATCCGTGCGGCCGGCGTCGCGAAGGGCGTGCCGACGGCGGCGCTGTCCCGCGGCCTGGCCGGCGTCGCCGGTGACTGCCTCGTCGTCAACCTTCCCGGCTCGCGCGGGGGAGTGAAGGACGCCCTCGAGGTGCTGCGCCCGGTGCTCGTGCACGCGGTCGAGCAGATCCGCGGGAGTGACCATTGAGCGGCGACACGCACCGCGCGCCGGCGAACCGGATGTTCACCTCGATCCCCGGGCGCGCCTGGCCGAACGTGCTGATGTCCGGCGACGACCCGGTGGTGACGCTGCGGCCGATCCGCCGCAGCGACGCGGGCGCCTGGCGTTCGGCCCGTCAGAAGAACCTGCACTGGCTCTCGCCGTGGGACGCCACCGTCCCGCCCGGCGGTGAAGGACGCCCGACGACGTTCCGGGCCCTGGTCAAGCGGCTGAGCCGGGCGGCCCGGCAGGGGACGACGTACCCCTTCGTCATCGAGGTCGACGGCCGGTTCGCCGGCCAGGTCAGCGTCAACAACATCGTGCGCGGGTCCGCGCAGTTCGCGTCGATCGGCTACTGGATCGACCAGGCGTACGCCGGCCGCGGCGTCGTGCCGCGCGCGGTCGCGATGGTCATCGACCACTGCTTCCTCACCGCCGGGCTGCACCGGGTCGAGATCTGCATCCGGCCCGAGAACACCAACTCGTTGCGGGTCGTGGAGAAGCTCGGGGTGCGCGAGGTCGGCTACGCGCCGCGGTTCCTGCACATCGACGGCGAGTGGCGCGACCACCGGATCTTCGCCATCACCAAGGAGGAGGCACCCCGCGGCGTGCTCGCCCGGCTGATCGAGTCGGGCGGGGACGTGTCGGCGGCGGAGTGAGGTGCGGCCGAATCATCACGGTATGCAGGTGAGTCGCCACTTCCCGTGCGGAGCTCGCATGGGGGAGCGACCACTCGCCCACATACCGTGGTGATTCGTCCCGGCCCCGAGCCCAAACCACACCAGTCACACAACTCAATCTGCGACACACGGCTGGACATGCAAGGGGTCCTGCGCTAACGCACCTAGCCTCTCGTCTGTGGACCTGAGCGCACTGATCTTCGTCGCCCTGGCGGTGGCCTGGGCCGTCTACCTGATCCCCAAGGCGCTGCGCCACCACGAGGAGGACGCACTCAGCCGCTCCGTCGACAGCTTCTCCGACCGGATGCGGGTGCTCGCGCGGCGGGAGGCCGTGTCCGCGGCGAAGGCGGAGCTCGTCGTACCGAGCCGGAAGCCGAAGGCCACCGAGGAGCCGGAGCCCGCGCCCGTGGCAGAGCCCGCCGACGAGCCGGCGGTGGCGACGGCCGAGCCCACGCCGGCCGCTGCGCCCGCGCCGCCGACCCCGCTCCAGGCCCGTCTCCGCCGCGCGAAGGCTGCGCGCGCGGCAGCGCGCCGACGCCGGGTGCTCGGCTCGATCCTCGTGCTCAACCTGGTCGTCGTGGCCCTCGCCAGTGCGTCCGTTCTCGCGTGGGCCTGGGCGGTCCTGCCGGCGGCGCTGCTCGTCGGCTGGCTGGTCGCCTGCCGGCTGATGGTCAAGAAGGAGCGTGCCGAGGCGCCTGCGGCCGTCGTGCGCAAGCGTCGCCGCACTCTCGCCGACGAGGCCATCGCCGAGGAGGACTCCGCCGCCGAGGAGCTGTCGGACGAGACCTCGGAGGTCGCCGCGGTCGCGGAGGTGCCCGAGGAGCCGACGCCCGGCGGCTGGGACCCGGTGCCGATGACGCTGCCGACGTACGTCGCCAAGGCGCCCGCGGGCCGCACCGTCCGCACCATCGACCTCGACTCCACCGGCGTGTGGAGCTCGGGCCGCAACGCCGCCGACTCCCAGCTCGCGCGCGAGGCGGAGGCGGTCGCCGAGCGCCCCGCGGACGGCTCCGCGGCCGCTCGGCGCGCGTCCGGCGCCTGACCCTTCCCAGCGGGATCCCGATTCGGAACGGCACCGCGCCGGGTGCTAACGTCATCCCTCGCATCGCTCCCCAGGAGCGGTCACAACTCAACACCCGGGGCTGTGGCGCAGTTGGTAGCGCGTCTCGTTCGCAATGAGAAGGTCAGGGGTTCGAATCCCCTCAGCTCCACCAATAGAACATACGGTCGAATAGTTAGTCTCGAGGTCAGGATGTACCGGTCGCTAGTCCGGTCGCTCCGAAGAACTAAGGTTCGAAGTTTGAACCCAAAGACGCCTGGCAAGAGCCTGGCGTCTTTGTTTGGACTTCGCCGTCTCCAGCTTCCAAGCGCGGACTGCCAACCAAACTCCGACAATTGCAGTCAACGTAAGCACGATTTGGCTAAGAGGCCGGCCTAAGCGCTCAATGAGGGTCACTCCCCCCTAGGTGTCGACTACCCGCACTCGTTTACGGCGCCGGCGGGGGGCCTAGGACCGAGATGTCACTCAGTCCGGCGCTCCCGGTAGCTCCGGCAGCCATCCGGGTGACGGTGAACTTGAGCTGGCTATGCCGCAGTGAGCCTCAGCCTGCTGCCCAAATGTTGCCGTTCGTGGCAGCCGTCGGGGCGGTTGCGATGCTACTTACGAACAGTCACGGTTGAATCGCCCCGGGTCTGATGGAGGCTCTCAATCCATGGAGGATGAGAGTCATGGCAGCACCCAGGAAGTACCCCGACGAGCTGCGTGAGCGGGCCACCCGGATGGCGGTCGAACTGCGGCAGGATC
>NZ_BAABAH010000003.1:0-432610 GCF_039537325.1 Nocardioides panacisoli | reverse complement strand
CCCGCCGAGCCGGCTGCCGCGGCCGAGGCACCCGCCAAGGCGACCGGGCCCAGGCCCGGCCCCGCGGGCGGCGCGCCGAAGCCGCCGACGCCGAAGGCGCCGGCACCGCGCCCCGTCGGGAAGCCGAGCGGCACCCCGCGCCCGGGCAACAACCCGTTCGCGTCCAGCCAGGGCATGGGCCGCCGGCCCGCCCCGCCGCCGCGCAGCGGCGGCGAGGACGACACCCGCCCGCCGCGTCCGGCCGCCCCCGGTGGCCGTCCGGGCATGCCGCGTCCCAACCCGGCGATGATGCCCAAGTCGCCTGCCGCGTTCGGCAGCGGCCCCGGCGGCCGTGGCCCCGGTGGCCCCGGCGGTCGCGGTGGCGCTCCCGGTCGTCCCGGCGCTCCTTCCCGTGGCGGTGCCCCGGGTCGCGGCGGCGCCGGTGCTCCGGGCCGCCCCGGTGGCGGTGGCTTCGGTCCGGCCGGCGGTGGCCGACCGGGCGGTGGCCGTCCGGGCCAGCGCGGCCAGACCCAGGGCGCGTTCGGTCGCCCGGGTGGTCCCGCGCGTCGTGGTCGCAAGTCCAAGCGGGCGCGTCGCCAGGAGTTCGAGGCCATGGAGGCCCCGACGATCGGCGGCATGCGCGTCCGCAAGGGCAACGGCGAGACCGTGCGTCTCTCGCGCGGCGCCTCGCTGACCGACTTCGCCGAGAAGATCGGCGTCGACGCTGCCTCGCTGGTGCAGATGCTCTTCCACCTCGGCGAGATGGTGACGGCGACCGAGTCGGTCAACGACGCGACGCTGGAGCTGCTCGGCGAGGAGCTCAACTACACCGTCGAGATCGTGTCCCCGGAGGACGAGGACCGCGAGCTGCTCGAGTCGTTCGACCTCGAGTTCGGCGCGGACGAGGGTGACGAGAGCGACCTGGTCATCCGGCCGCCGGTCGTGACCGTGATGGGTCACGTCGACCACGGCAAGACCAAGCTCCTCGACGCCCTCCGTGGCGCCAACGTCGTCGCCGGTGAGGCGGGTGGCATCACCCAGCACATCGGCGCCTACCAGGTGCACACCGAGGTCGACGGCGTGGATCGCCGGATCAGCTTCATCGACACCCCCGGTCACGAGGCGTTCACCGCCATGCGTGCTCGTGGATCGCAGTCCTCGGACATCGCGATCCTGGTGGTGGCTGCCGACGACGGCGTGATGCCGCAGACGGTCGAGGCGCTCAACCACGCCAAGGCGGCCGGTGTGCCGATCGTGGTCGCGGTCAACAAGATCGACAAGCCCGAGGCAGACCCGACCAAGGTCCGCGGCCAGCTGACCGAGTACGGCCTGGTGCCCGAGGAGTACGGCGGCGACGCGATGTTCGTCGACGTCTCCGCGAAGGCGGGGCTCAACCTCGACAAGCTGCTCGAGGCGGTCGTGCTGACCGCCGACGCGTCCCTGGACCTGCGTGCCAACCCCACCCAGGACGCGCAGGGCCTCGTCGTCGAGGCGCACCTGGACCGCGGCCGTGGTCCGGTTGCGACGATCCTGGTCCAGCGCGGCACGCTGCGGGTCGGTGACTCGATCGTCGCCGGTCCGGCCTACGGCCGGGTCCGCGCGATGCTCGACGAGCACGGCGAGGAGCTCAAGGAGGCCGACCCCGGTCGTCCTGCGATGGTGCTCGGTCTGTCGGCAGTCCCGGGTGCGGGCCAGAACTTCATCGTGGTCGAGGACGACCGGATGGCCCGCCAGATCGCGGAGAAGCGGGAGGCGCGCGAGCGTGCCGCCCTCCAGGCCAAGCGCCGGGTCCGCCGTACGCTCGAGGACTTCATGGCGTCCATGGAGAGCGGCGAGAGCCAGGAGCTCAACCTGATCCTCAAGGGCGACGTCTCCGGCTCGGTCGAGGCGCTCGAGGACGCGCTGGCCGCGCTCGAGGTCGGCGACGAGGTCTCGCTGCGGGTCATCGACCGCGGTGTCGGTGCGATCACCGAGGCCAACGTCAACCTGGCCGCCGCGTCGGACGCGATCATCATCGGCTTCAACGTCCGGGCTCAGGGCAAGGCCTCCGAGCTCGCCGACCGCGAGGGCGTGGAGATCAAGTACTACTCGGTGATCTACCAGGCCATCGACGAGATCGAGGCCGCGCTCAAGGGCATGCTCAAGCCCGAGTTCGAGGAGCAGACCCTGGGCCAGGCGGAGATCCGCGCGATCTTCCGCTCGTCCAAGCTCGGCAACATCGCGGGCTGCATGGTCACCAGCGGCGTCATCCGGCGCAACGCGAAGGTGCGCCTGATCCGCGACGGCGCCGTGGTCGCCGACAACCTCGATCTCGCGTCGCTGCGGCGCGAGAAGGACGACGCGGCCGAGGTCCGCGAGGGCTTCGAGTGCGGTCTGGTGCTCCGGAACTTCCAGGACATCAAGGAAGGCGACATCGTGGAGGCCTTCGAGATGAAGGAGATCCCGAGGTCCTGATGACCAGTCCTCGAGTTCGCAGGATCGCGGACCGGATCCAGGTGATCGTGGCGGAGATGCTCGAGCGGCGGATCAAGGATCCGCGGCTCGGCTTCGTCACGATCACCGACGTCCGGCTCACGGGCGACACCCAGAACGCGACGATCTTCTACACCGTGCTCGGTGAGGGCGAGGAGTCGCTGGTGTCCACGGCGGCCGCGCTGGAGTCCGCCAAGGGCGTGATCCGGTCCGAGGTCGGCAAGCAGCTCGGCACCCGGCACGTCCCGGCGCTGGCCTTCGAGCTCGACGCGATCCCGGAGAGCGCCCGGCACCTCGACGAGGTGCTCGCGAAGGCCCGCGAGGCCGACGCCGCCGTCGCAGCCGCCCGTGAGGGCGCGCTGCCGGCGGGGGAGGCCGACCCCTACAAGAAGCCGCGCGAGGCCTCCGAGCTCGACGAGGACGAGGCAGCCGAGTAGTGGCGACGTCCGGGCTGGTCGTGGTCGACAAGCCCGCGGGGATCACGAGCCACGACGTGGTGGCGCGGGTACGGCGACTCGCCGGCACCCGCAAGGTGGGCCACGCCGGCACGCTCGACCCGATGGCGACCGGCGTGCTGGTCGTCGGTGTCGAGCGCGCGACCCGGCTGCTCGGCCACCTGATGCTGACCGACAAGGCCTACGACGCGACGGTGCGGCTCGGGGTCGCCACGGTGACCGACGACGCCGAGGGTGACGTCGTGGCCGAGGCACCGGCGGCGCACCTCCGGCCCGAGCAGGTCGAGGCGGAGCTCGGCAGGCAGGTGGGGGAGATCCTGCAGGTGCCGACCGCGGTCAGCGCGATCAAGGTCGACGGCAGGCGTGCCTACCAGCGCGCGCGCGCCGGCGAGGAGGTCGAGCTGGCGGCCCGCCCGGTGACCGTGCACGCGCTGGAGGTCCACGACCAGCGGGTGGTCGGGGACTGGCTCGACGTCGACATCTCGGTCCGGTGCTCCTCGGGCACCTACATCCGCGCGATCGCGCGGGACGTCGGCGCCGCGCTCGGTGTGGGCGGCCACCTCACGGCGCTGCGCCGTACGGCGGTCGGCCCCTACGGTCTCGACGCGGCGCGCACGCTCGACGAGCTCGCGGCGGAGACCACGATCCTGCCGATCGCGGACGCGGCGCGGGCGGCGTTCCGCTCGGTCGACCTGGACGAGGACCGGGCGCGGGACGTGCGCCACGGGCGGCCGCTCGAGCTGGAGATCTCCTCGCTCACCGCCGTCTTCGCGCCCGACGGGGAGTTCCTGGCCCTCTACGAGCCGCGCGACGGCCGGGCCCGCCCGGTCGCGGTCTTCGTGGGCTGACCGCGTCGCGGGCCGCCGACCTCAGTAACGTTGCGCCCGTGCGGGTGTGGCGCGAGCTGGACGAGGTCCCGAGCGACGAGCTCGCGGGGACCCGGACCGTGGTGACGATCGGCAACTTCGACGGGATGCACCTCGGGCACCAGCACGTCGTGCGCCGGGCCAGGGAGGTCGCCGCCGAGCTCGGGGTCGACCACGTCGTCGCCGTCACCTTCGACCCGCACCCGATCGCGGTGCTGCGGCCCGAGCACGCCCCGCCGACGCTCACGACGATCGACGCGCGGCTGGAGCTCCTCGGCGAGGCCGGCGTCGACGACGTGCTGGTGATCCCGTTCTCGCGCGACATCGCGGCGTGGACGCCGCAGGAGTTCATCGACCGGATCCTGGTCCACGCGCTGCACGCCAGGGCGGTCGTGGTCGGCGCGAACTTCCGCTTCGGCAACCGTGCGGCGGGCGACTGCCAGCTGCTCCGGGAGGCCGGCGCGGAGCGCGACTTCGTGCTCGAGGCGGTCACCCTGGACGGCGGCCCGCAGGTCTGGTCGTCGACGTACGTCCGCACCTGCCTGGCCGCCGGCGACGTCGAGGGCGCGGCCGAGGCCCTGGGCCGCCCGTTCACGAGCCGAGGGATCGTCGTCGAGGGCGACAAGCGCGGCCGCGAGCTCGGCTTCCCGACGGCGAACGTGCCCGTCGTCCCGGGCGCGGCGGCTCCCGCCGACGGGGTGTACGCCGGACGTGTGCACGTGCGGTCCGGCCCCGACGCCGGCAGCGTCTACCCGGCCGCGATCAGTGTCGGCACCAACCCCACCTTCGACGGCCAGCGCGAGCGGCGGGTGGAGTCCTACGTCCTGGACCGCGACGACCTGCAGCTCTACGGCGTCGAGATCGAGGTCGAGTTCGTGGCCCGGCTCCGGGGCATGGTCCGGTTCGCCTCGGTCGACGACCTGCTCGTCGCCATGGCCGGCGACGTCGACCGGGCACGCTCCGTCCTCGCAGATGACCTCTAGGTTGACTTAATACAGCAAGTTAGTGCTGTTAGCATCCCGGCATGACTCCCGGGATCTCACGCCGTCGACTGCTGGGCGGCACCGCCGCTGCGATCGCCGGCCTCGCCGTCGCCGATCTCCTTCCCACGCTCGCCGAGCGCGCCGTCGCGGGTGCGCCGGCGATCCTCAAGCCGCTGCCGCCCGAGTGGTTCATCGACTACGGGTCCAACGCTGAGATGCGATGGGACTCGGTGGATCCGCGCGTGTACGCCACGCCCCAGGCACGGCTGTTCGTCCGTGACCACACGTCGACTCCCACGATCGACCCGTCGACCTACCGGCTGCGGATCCTCGGCGACGGGCTGGTGCGCTCCGAAGGCGTGGAGCTGACCCTCGGCCAGCTGCGGGCGCTGCCGCAGGTCACGCTCACCAGCGTGCACGAGTGCACCGGCAACGGTCGTAGCTTCTTCGCCACCCAGCAGGGCAAGGCCGCCAGCGGCACGCAGTGGAAGCTCGGCGCGGTGGGCACCGTCGTCTGGCACGGCGTGCGCCTCCGCGACGTGCTGGATGCGGTCGGCGTCCGCAGGGACGCCGTCTCGGTCATGGCCACCGGCCTCGACCCGAGCTACGTCTCCGGCGGGGTGGACTACGGGCCGGTCCGCCGCCCGTTCCCGATCTCGAAGGCGTACGACGACGCGCTGCTCGCGTGGAGCATGAACGGCGGGGACCTGCTCCCCGACCATGGCTTCCCCCTGCGGCTGGTGCTCCCGGGCTGGGTCGGCATCGGCTCGATCAAGTGGCTCGGATCCCTGGAGGTGTCCACCAGCGAGCAGACCTCGCCCTGGAGCACGACCTGGTACAACCTCGACGGCCGGCCGCTCGCCGCCAACCCGGTCCGGTCGGCCTTCGAGCTGCCCTGGGGTGCGCAGCTGCCGCGACGCACGGTCGTGCTGACGGGGCGCTCGTGGTCGGGCGCGGGGCCCATCGCGAAGGTCGAGATCAGCACCGACGGCGGGGCGACCTGGTCGCGTGCCGAGCTGGACCGCCCCCGGTCCGACAGTGCCGGCACCGGCCACGGCTGGACCCGTTGGGCGTACCGCTGGACCGCACCCCGGCCCGGTTCGCACGAGCTGCTCGCCCGCGCCACCGACGCCCTCGGCCGCACCCAGCCCGACGTCGCCGCCTGGAACCCCAACGGCTACTTCTTCGACGCCGTCGTGCGGCATCCCGTCACGGTGGGCTGATCACTGGCTACGCTGACCGCGTGGCGATGCGGTCCGACGAGCGTGCTGCCGCCGAGACGTGGTTCGCCCTGCACGGCTTGCCCTACTTCGTCGACGGCACCCGCGCCGAGGTCGCCCGCCGGCTGACGCCGATCCGGTCGCTGCCGGTCCTCCTGCTCGCTGCGGTCGTCGGAGGAGCGGCGGCCGCGGCCGTGCTGGCGACACCGCACCCCTCGTTCGCGGCCGTCGCCGCGCTCGGCGGCTTCCTGCTCGTGCTCGGCGGCTACGCGCTCCTGGCGCTGCACGCGACCGTGATCGCGCGATGGGCGTTCCGGCGGGCCCTGCGCAGCGTCGGCCTGCTCTTCCCGCTGGCGACGCGCGCACTGCCGATCCTGATGCTGTTCATCACCTTCCTGTTCATCAACACCGAGGTGTGGCAGGTCGCCTCGGCGCTCTCCGCGGGCACGGTGTGGGGCGCCGTCGTCTTCTTCGCGGTCGTCGCGTGCCTGTTCATGGTGCCGAGGCTGGCCGAGGAGCTCGACCGCTTCGACGACCAGGTCAAGGCCGACGAGGTCCTCGAGGGCACCGCGGGCACGCCGCTGGACGAGGCGGCCCGCCGCGTCGTCCGGGAGGGCGTCGACCTGCCGGACCAGGCGCAGGTGACCGGGCTGCAGATGGTCAACCTGGTCCTGGTCCTGGTGATCGCGCAGGCCGTGCAGGTGTTCCTGCTGTCGGTCGCGGTCTTCGTGTTCTTCGTGGGGTTCGGGCTGCTGGTGATCGACCCGTCGGTGATCACGACCTGGGTCGGCTCCGGCCACCCGACCTACCCACCGGGACCGCACTGGGTGAGCAGCGAGCTGCTGCACGTCTCGCTGTTCCTGGCCGGCTTCTCCGGGCTCTACTTCACCGTCGTCGCGATCACCGACGACCTCTACCGCCGCGAGTTCTTCACCTCGATCATGGACGAGCTCGCCCGCGCGGTCAGCATGCGGGTGGTCTACCGGATGCTGGCTGCGGATTCGGCGGACCCGGCCGGCTCACGGTAGCGTTGGCGGTCGCCGTCAGAACGGCCGCGGACCAGAGAGCGCTCCAGGAATCATGGCTGGGGCACCGCGCAACGAACCGGAAGGACCCCGACAAGCATGGCTATTGGTACCGACGCGGAGACCAAGAAGAAGATCATCGCCGAGTACGCCACGACCGAGGGCGACACCGGTTCGCCCGAGGTGCAGATCGCGCTGCTCAGCCACCGGATCACCCACCTGACCGAGCACCTCAAGCAGCACAAGCACGACCACCACAGCCGTCGTGGCCTGCTGCTCCTCGTGGGCCAGCGCCGCCGGCTGCTCAACTACCTCAAGAAGACCGAGATCGAGCGCTACCGCTCGATCGTCGAGCGCCTCGGCCTGCGTCGCTGAGTGCCTGACGGGCGGTTCCCCTTCCGGGAGCCGCCCGTTCTGCTTTTCACACCCGAGGTCGTAGGCTGACCTGCGACAACAAATCCGATAGCTGCGGGGCAGCGCGCCCCGCGTCGTACGAAAAAGAGAACATCTGTGACTGAACCCGTCATCTCTGCCGTCGAGACCGTTCTGGACAACGGCAAGTTCGGCACCCGCACCGTCAAGTTCGAGACGGGCCTCCTGGCCCGGCAGGCCGCCGGCTCGGTGACCGCCTACCTCGACGACGACACGATGCTGCTCTCGGCCACCACGGCCGGCAAGCAGCCGAAGGACCACTTCGACTTCTTCCCGCTCACGATCGACGTCGAGGAGCGGATGTACGCCGCGGGCCAGATCCCCGGCTCGTTCTTCCGGTCCGAGGGCCGGCCGGGCGAGGACGCGATCCTCACCTGCCGCCTCATCGACCGCCCGCTGCGGCCGACCTTCAAGAAGGGCCTGCGCAACGAGGTCCAGGTCGTCATCACCGTCCTGGCGCTCAACCCCGACGCCCCCTACGACGTGCTCGCGATCAACGCGGCGTCGATGTCCACGCAGCTGTCCGGCCTGCCGTTCTCCGGCCCGGTCGGCGGCGTCCGCGTCGCGCTCATCGAGGGCCAGTGGGTCGCCTTCCCGTCGCACAGCCAGCTCGAGAACGCCGTCTTCGACATGGTCGTCGCGGGCCGGGTGACCGAGACCGGTGACGTCGCGATCATGATGGTCGAGGCCGAGGCCACCGAGCAGACCTGGACCCTGGTCCAGGACGGCGTCCAGGCGCCCACCGAGGACGTCGTCGCCGGCGGCCTCGATGCCGCGAAGCCGTTCATCAAGCAGCTGGTCGAGGCGCAGCAGGAGCTGGCCAACGCCGCCGCGAAGCCGGTCCAGGAGTTCCCGATCTTCCTCGACTACGAGGACGACGTCTACGCCGCCGTCGAGGCGGCCGTGAAGGACGACCTGGCCGCCGCGATGAAGATCGCCGACAAGCAGGAGCGCAACGACCGCACCGACGAGCTCAAGGAGCAGCTGCTCAGCAGCCTCGGCGAGCAGTTCGAGGGTCGCGAGAAGGAGATCGGCGCGGCGTTCCGCTCGGTCAACAAGCAGCTCGTCCGCGAGAGCATCCTGCGCGACAAGATCCGCATCGACGGTCGCGGCCTGGCCGACATCCGGCCGCTGCACGCCGAGGTCGGCGTACTCCCTCGCGTCCACGGCTCCGCGCTGTTCGAGCGTGGCGAGACCCAGATCCTGGGTGTCACCACCCTCGACATGCTCAAGATGGAGCAGCAGCTCGACACGCTGTCGCCGGAGAAGCACCGCCGCTACATGCACAAGTACGTCTTCCCGCCGTTCTCGACCGGCGAGACCGGCCGGGTCGGCTCGCCGAAGCGCCGCGAGGTCGGCCACGGTGCGCTCGCGCGCCGGGCGCTGCTGCCGGTGCTGCCGACGCGCGAGGAGTTCCCCTACGCCATCCGGCAGCTGTCGGAGGCCATGGGCTCCAACGGCTCGACCTCGATGGGCTCGGTCTGCGCCTCGACCATGTCGCTGCTGCAGGCGGGTGTCCCGCTCCGTGCGGCCGTCGCGGGCATCGCGATGGGCCTCGTCTCCGGCGAGATCGACGGTGAGACGCAGTACGTCGCACTGACCGACATCCTCGGCGCCGAGGACGCGTTCGGCGACATGGACTTCAAGGTCGCCGGCACGCGGGAGTTCGTCACCGCGCTGCAGCTCGACACCAAGCTCGACGGCATCCCCGCCGAGGTGCTCGCCCGGGCGCTGACCCAGGCCAAGGAGGCGCGGCTGGCGATCCTGGACGTGATGGCCGAGGCCATCGACGCTCCCGAGGAGATGTCGGTCAACGCCCCGCGGATCATCACCGTCCGGGTGCCGGTCGACAAGATCGGCGAGGTCATCGGGCCCAAGGGCAAGGTGATCAACCAGATCCAGGAGGACACCGGCGCGACGCTGTCGATCGAGGACGACGGCACCGTCTACATCGGTGCCACCAACGGCGAGGCGGCCGAGGCCGCCAAGCAGGCCGTCAACGCGATCGCCAACCCGACGATGCCGGAGGTCGGCGAGCGCTACCTCGGCACGGTCGTGAAGACGACCAACTTCGGTGCCTTCGTCGCGCTGATGCCGGGCAAGGACGGGCTGCTGCACATCAGCAAGCTGCGCGGCCTCGCCGGCGGCAAGCGGGTCGAGAACGTCGAGGACGTCGTCTCGGTCGGCCAGAAGCTCCAGGTCCAGATCGCCGAGATCGACGACCGCGGCAAGCTGTCGCTGGTCCCGGTCGTCGAGGAGGCCGCCGAGGCCGCCGAGGACGCGCCGGAGACCGAGCCGGAGGCGTGAGCTGAGGGGTTCGACCCGCACGCTCGAGACCGTGCGGGACCCGGGAGGTCAGGTGACCTCCCGGGTCCGCCGCACGGTTCTCCCGTCGGGCCTGCGGATCATCACCGAGCAGATGGCCGGTGCGCGGTCCGCGTCGATCGGCGTCTGGGTGGGCGTGGGCTCCCGCGACGAGACCGCCCGGACGCACGGCGCCTCGCACTTCCTCGAGCACCTGCTGTTCAAGGGCACCCGCGAGCGGTCCGCACTCGACATCTCGATCGAGCTGGACGCGGTCGGCGGCGAGTTCAACGCGTTCACCGCCAAGGAGTACACCTGCTTCCACGCGCGGGTGCTCGGCGAGGACCTGCCGCTCGCGGTCGACGTGCTCGGCGACATGATCACCGACTCGGTGCTGGACGCCCACGACATCGACGCCGAGCGTGACGTGATCCTCGACGAGATCGCGATGCACGAGGACGACCCCGACGACGTCGTCCAGAACCTCGTGGCCGCCCTCGCCTGGGGCGAGGAGTCCCCGCTCGGCCGCCCGATCGCCGGGACCACCGCCTCGATCGAGGCGATGACGCGCGACCAGGTCAGGCGGTTCTACAAGCGGCACTACGCCCCGGACAACATCGTCGTCTCGGTCGCCGGCGCGCTCGACCACAACGAGGTCGTCCGAGAGATCAAGAAGTCGTTCGGGCGGCGGGCGTTCCTCGACGGCACCGCGGAGCCGCGCTCCCCGCGCGGCAGCGGTCGCCGGCACCGGATGGCCGGTGGCGAGGCGCACGTGACCCGGCCCTTCGAGCAGGTCAACCTCGTCGTCGGTCTCGAGGGCTTCACCCGCGACGACGACCGCAGGTTCGCCCTCGGCGTGCTGAACACGGCGCTGGGCGGCGGTACGTCGAGCCGGCTCTTCCAGGAGGTCCGGGAGCACCGTGGGCTGGCCTACTCGGTCTACTCCTTCGCGAGCCACTACGCCGACTCCGGGCTGGTCGGCGTCGCCGTCGGCTGCCTGCCCGACCGGCTCGACGAGGTGCTCGCCACCGTTCGCTCCGAGCTGGCGTCGATCGCGACCGACGGCATCACCCCCGAGGAGCTCGTCCGTGGCAAGGGGCAGCTGGTCGGTGGGCTGGTGCTCGGCCTGGAGGACTCCGGTGCGCGGATGATGCGGCTCGGCAAGGCCGACCTGGTGCACTCCGAGGTGCTCGGCATCGACGAGGTCACCGCCCGCATCCAGGCCGTCACCCTCGACGACGTGCGCTCGGTCGCGCAGGAGGTCTTCGGGCGGCCGCAGATGCTGGCCGTCGTCGGGCCCTAGCTGAGCCGCACGCTCCCGAGCGTGCGAGGGAGCGACGGGCGGCCAGGGCGTGTCGAGACCCGGGTGCGGGCCTACGGCTTGGGTGGCGTTCCACAGGTCGCGGATCTCGATACGCGCCTCGCGGGTTCGCAGGCTCACCCGCGGCGCTACTCGATCTGGCGTCCTTCGGTGACCGTCCTCGTGCCTCGGACCGTCACCGGACGCTCACCTCCGCCCGATGATCCCGATGACGGGGGGCTGCTTGCTGTCGACGATGTAGACGCGGAAGCCGGCCTGGGTCAGGGCGGCGGAGGTCCTTGAGAGGATCTCCGGGACCTGCTCGGGCTTGCGGGTGTCGAAGAACAGGTTCACCGAGCCGCCGGGCAGCACCCGCTCGTGCAGGAGCGCCACCTCCTCGCGGCAGTCGCGCACCCAGAACAGGTGCACGTCGAAGGCGAAGACCTTGGTGAGCCGCTTGACCGGGACCCGGAGCGTCGCGAGGTCGATCTGGCGGACGGTCAGCTTTCCGGCCTCGATGTGCTCGGCGCAGCGTTGCTTCGTGCGGTCCACGCCCGCCTCGGAGCGGTCGATCGCGAACATCTTGCCCTTGCCCTCGAGGCGACGGCAGATGAGGTCCGCCGCGGCGCCGGTGCCGCACCCGATCTCCAGCACGTGGTCGTGGGGCTGCACGTCCATGAAGTCCACCGCCCAGCGGATCCGGGCCGGGATCGTCTGCACCGCCATGAGGGCCAGCCTGCCAGACCGGGCGTCCGGCTCAGGCACTACGTTGGCCCCCATGGGTGCGAGTGTCGCGAACGATGGCCCCGGCGGCAAGGTTCCCGTGGGCGTGCTCGGCGCGCGCGGCAAGGTCGGCACGGAGGTCTGCAAGGCGGTCGAGGCAGCCGATGACCTCGAGCTCGTCGCCCAGGTCGACCAGGACGACGAGATCGACGCGCTGGTGACCTCCGGTGCGCGGGTGGTCGTCGACTTCACCCATCCCGACGTGGTCATGGACAACCTGGAGTTCTGCATCGACCACGGGATCCACGCGGTGGTGGGCACCACCGGGTTCGACGAGGGCCGGCTGGAGACGTTGCGCGGCTGGCTGGGCTGCAGCCCGGGCACGGGCGTGCTCATCGCCCCGAACTTCTCGATCGGCGCGATCCTGATGATGCGGTTCGCCGCCGTCGCCGCGCCGTTCTACGAGTCGGTCGAGGTCGTCGAGCTGCACCACCCCACGAAGGCCGACGCGCCCAGCGGGACCGCGCGGCGTACGGCCGAGCTGATCGCCGCCGCTCGGCGGGAAGCGGGCTCCGCGCCGATCCCCGACGCCACCTCCACCGGCCTCGACGGCGCCCGCGGCGCGGACGTGGAGGGCATCCGGGTGCACGGCCTGCGGATCCGCGGGATGGTCGCGCACCAGGAGGTGATCCTCGGCGGGGTGGGGGAGACCCTCACCATCCGGCACGACTCGATGGACCGGGCCTCGTTCACGCCGGGCGTGCTGACCGGCGTCCGCGGGATCGCCGACCACCCGGGCCTCACGGTCGGCCTCGAGCACTTCCTCGACCTGGACTGAGCCTCCTCGACGTCGCGTCGCGCGTCACGACTTTGTGCAGTGCACGAACCTGCAGTCCGTGTGCTCTGGCGGCGCCCCGGCGAACGCGCCAGAGTCGGACCGGCCCGGTTCGTCCCGGGTCGCTCGGAACTGCAGAAAGAAGCCCCGCACATGCTCCCCGTCTCGGTCTCGGTATCCCGTCGCGCCCGCCGTACCTCGCTGATCGCCGCAACGGCAGCCGTCAGCGCCCTCGCCGTCGGCCTCACGCCCAGCAGCACCAACGCCGCCCCTACCCACCCGCACCACGACAAGAGCGTGGTCCAGAAGGCGATCGCGGCGCTCCAGAGCCACCCGAGCGCGGTCCGGGCGGCCCGCGGGCTGGCCTTCCACACCATCGACGCCGTGGTCGACCGCGACGGCTCCACGCACGTGCGGCTGGCGCGCGACTTCCGCGGGCTTCCTGTGCTGGGCGGCGACGTCGTCGTCCATCAGGGCCCGGGGGCGACCTGGCAGGGCACCAGCCAGACGCTGCGCGGCACCCTCCGGCTCTCGGTGACACCGAAGCTCTCCACCGACCGGGCCAAGGCGCGGGCCCTGGCCCCGACCCGGGAGACGCGCGACATCCGAGACCGCCGCGCGAAGGGCTCGGCCCGCCTCGTGGTCGACGCGCTCGACGGCAAGCCCCGGCTCGCCTGGGAGGTCACGACGACGGGCCGCCGCACCGACGGCACGCCGAGCCGGATGCTCAACTACGTCGACGCCCGCACCGGTGCGCTGCTGCGCCAGGAGGAGACGATCGAGACCGTCGACGGGTCGGGCAGCTCGCTCTACTCCGGCACGGTCCCCCTGCAGCTCACGCAGTCCGGGTCGTCGTACCTCCTCAAGGACCCGACCCGCGGCGGCACCTACACCGTGGACGTGAACAACAAGACCGACTCGGCGCTGTGCACCCTCATCAACGTCGGTTGCCAGAAGGGCACCCAGTTCTCCAGCACCGACACCTCGTTCGGCAACGGCTCGACCTCGAGCCGGGAGTCCGCGGCGGTCGACGCGCAGTACGGCACGAACATGACGTGGGACTACTACAACAACGTCTTCGGCCGGAACGGCATCTTCGGCAACGGCACCGGTTCCTGGAACCGCGTCCACTACGGCAAGAACTACGTGAACGCCTTCTGGGACGGCACGAAGATGACGTACGGCGACGGCGACGGCAAGAGCTACGGCCCGCTGGTCTCGCTCGACGTAGCCGGCCACGAGATGTCCCACGGCGTCACCGAGAACACCGCCGGGCTGACCTACTCCGGGGAGTCCGGCGGCCTGAACGAGGCGACCTCGGACATCTTCGGGACGATGGTGGAGTTCTACGCCGCCAACGCCAGTGATCCCGGCGACTACCTGATCGGCGAGCAGTTCGACCTCAACGGCGCCCCGCCGCTGCGCCGGATGGACAACCCGGCCTCGGACGGCTCCTCCGCCAACTGCTGGAGCTCCACGGTCGGCAACCTGGACGTCCACTACTCCTCGGGCGTGGGCAACCACTTCTTCTACCTGCTCGCCGAGGGCTCGGGCGCGAAGAGCCTCAACGGGGTCTCCTACAACTCGCCCACCTGCAACGGCAGCACGGTCACCGGCATCGGGCGGGAGAAGGCCGAGCAGATCTGGTACCGCGCGCTCACCGTCTACATGACCTCCAACACCAATTACGCCGGTGCGCGGACCGCGTCGCTCAAGGCCGCCGCCGACCTCTACGGCCAGGGCGGGGCGGAGTACAACGCCGTGGCCGCCGCCTGGAGCGCGGTCAACGTCAACTGACGGCGGACCGCCCACGACGGTCGGGGCACACGCGGGACGGGGCCGCGTGTGCTCCGACGCTTGTCTCCGGCGATGCCAGGAGCCGGAGGGCAGCTAGAGGGCGCAGTGCAGGCGGACCTGCTTGACGGAGCCGACGCCGGCCTCGTCCGCCAGCTCACGCGACGCGGAGTCCGGAGCCCAGCCGGAGCCGGCGAGGAAGGCGCGGAGGACGTCGTCGGTCGCGTCGACCCAGGTCACGGCCCGGGTGAAGCCGTCCGCGCGGAGGGTGTCCACGCCGGCCTGCACCAACCGCGAGCCGTGCCCCTGCCGGGTCTGCTCGGGGTCGACGGTCAGCTCGGCGAGCTCGCCGTCGACCTTCGGGTCCGCGTCGGGGTCGGCCGCCGGGCCGGTGAGCGCGAACCCGACGACCCGGTCGTGCACGAGCGCGACCAGCGCCCGGCGGCGCGCCTCCGGCGGGTGCGCGAGGGACTCGCGCCAGGCGGTCTCGAGCAGCGCGGGGTCCAGGCCGCGCTCCTCGAGCAGGTCGGCGAGCGGCTCGCCGTACCGCTGCTGCCAGCCGCGCAGCTGGATGGCCGCGATGGCGGCGCCGTCGGCAGGCCACGCGACCCGGACGGAGACGTCGGGGCCTGGGGTCTGTGTCACCGGGACATCCTCTCAGGGTGAGCGGATCGGACCGAGCCCATGGTCGGCTCGCTAGGGTCGAGGACATGGAAATCCGCAACCTCGGGGCGAGCGGGCTGAAGATCTCGGCCATCGCCTACGGCAACTGGCTCACCCACGGCTCCCAGGTCGAGGAGGATGCCGCGCTCGCGTGCGTCCGGCAGGCCCTGGAGGAGGGCATCACGACCTTCGACACCGCCGACGTCTACGCGAACACCGCCGCCGAGACCGTCCTCGGCAAGGCGCTCGCCGGCGAGCGTCGGGAGGGGCTCGAGATCTTCACCAAGGTCTTCTGGCCGACCGGTCCCGGCAAGCACAACGACCAGGGGCTCTCGCGCAAGCACATCCTGGAGTCGATCGACGGGTCGCTGCGCCGCCTCGGCACCGAGTACGTCGACCTCTACCAGGCGCACCGGTTCGACCACGAGACGCCGCTGGAGGAGACGATGCTGGCGTTCGCCGACGTCGTGCGCGCCGGAAAGGCCCTCTACATCGGTGTGTCCGAGTGGCGTGCGGAGGAGATCCGCGCCGCCCACGAGCTCGCGAAGGAGCTCCGGGTCCCGCTGATCTCCAACCAGCCACAGTACTCGATGCTCTACCGGGTGATCGAGGCCGAGGTCGTCCCGACCTGCCAGGAGCTCGGGCTCGGGCAGATCGTCTGGTCGCCGATCGCGCAGGGCGTGCTCACCGGCAAGTACCAGCCCGGTCAGCCGCCGCCCGCCGGCTCGCGCGCCACCGACGACAAGGGCGGCGCCGACATGATCAGCCGGTGGCTGCAGGACGACGTGCTCGAGCGGGTGCAGCGGCTGAAGCCGATCGCCGACGAAGCGGGCCTGAGCCTCGCCCAGCTGGCGGTCGCGTGGGTGCTGCAGAACGACAACGTCTCCGCGGCGATCATCGGCGCGAGCCGGCCCGAGCAGGTCACCGAGAACGTCAAGGCGGCCGGCGTCGTGCTGGAGAAGGAGACGCTCGCGGCGATCGACGAGGTCGTCGGCCCGGTGGTCACCTCCGACCCGGCGCTGACCCAGTCGCCGCGGCGGACCTAGTCGGTCGAGCGGATCAGCGGTAGGTGTCGGGGAGGTCCTGGCCGATCTTGACCTGGGCCTTCGGCATCCGCATGAACTTCATCTGCAGCGAGCGGGTGATCGCGTAGAAGGTGGTCCCGGAGTAGCTCTCCTCGGGGAACCTCCGGACCAGCTCGCGCCGCAGCCGGAACCGCAGCAGGATCATGTCGATGACCACGAAGAGGAAGGTCGCGAGCATGACGTACGTCGAGGCGCCCATCAGCGCAGGGTTCCCGCTGTAGCCGAGCACCATCGTGACGATCAGCAGCGGGATCAGCATCTCGACCAGGCTGAACCGGACGTCGACGTAGTCGCGGATGAACCGGCGCACCGGACCACGGTCCCGGGCCGTGAGGTAGCGCTCGTCGCCGGTCTTCATCGCCTCGCGGACCTTGCGGCTGTCCTCGGTGCGCAGCTGCCGCTGGCGGGCGGCGAGCTCCTTCTTCGACCGCGGCGCGCGGGCCTTGGCGCGGGCGAGCGCCTCCGCCTCCTTGCGCGTCGGCGTCGGGCGGCCCTTGCCGCCCTCCTTGACCGTGGTGGTGGTCTGGTCCTCTGGCTCTGACTTCGTACGGCGGAACACGGTCTCCCCTGGAGGTGGTTGGTCAGTCGCGGTGCGACTTGCCGGGCAGGTCGAGCATCCGCTGCAAGGCGACGAGCGCCTCCTGCTCGGTCTGGGCGTCGACCTCGATCCGGTTGACCACGTTGCCGGCGACGAGGTTCTCCATCGCCCACACGAAGTGGGGGAGGTCGATCCGGTTCATCGTCGAGCAGTAGCAGACGTTGCGGTCGAGGAAGACGATGTTCTTGTCGGGATGGGTGCGGGCCAGCCGCTGCACCAGGTTGAGCTCGGTGCCGATCGCCCAGCTGGAGCCGGCCGGCGCCGCCTCGATCGTCTTGATGATGAACTCGGTCGACCCGACCAGGTCGGCCTTGAGCACGACCTCGTGCTGGCACTCGGGGTGGACGAGGACCTTGATGTCCGGCACCTTGGCGCGCAGCTCGTCGATGACGGTGGGGGAGAAGCGGCCGTGGACCGAGCAGTGCCCCTTCCACAGGATCACCCGCGCCGCGCGCAGCTCCTCCGCGGTCAGGCCGCCGTTCGGCTTGTGCGGGTTCCACACGACGCAGTCGTCGAGGGAGTAGCCGAGCTTGAGCACGGCGGTGTTGCGGCCCAGGTGCTGGTCGGGGAGGAAGAGGACCTTCGTGTCCACGCCCTTCTGCTGGAACGCCCAGTCCAGAGCGACCTCGGCGTTGGACGAGGTGCAGACCACGCCGCCGTTGCGGCCGCAGAACGCCTTGATGTCGGCGCTGGAGTTCATGTAGGTGACCGGAACGACCTGGTTCTGCACGCCCGCGGCGGCGAGGGCGGCCCAGGCCGCCTCGACCTGCGCGATCCGGGCCATGTCGGCCATCGAGCACCCGGCGGCCAGGTCGGGCAGGATGACCTGCTGGCCGGGTCCGGTCAGGATGTCGGCCGACTCGGCCATGAAGTGCACGCCGCAGAAGACGATGTACTCCGCGTCCGGCCGCGCGGCGGCGTCGCGGGCGAGCTTGAAGGAGTCGCCGGTGACGTCGGCGAACTCGATGACCTCGTCGCGCTGGTAGTGGTGGCCGAGCACGAACACCCGCTCGCCCAGCGCTTCCTTGGCGGCCCGCGCCCGGGCGACCAGGTCGGGGTCGGAGGCGGGCGGCAGGTCGCCGGGGCACTCGACGCCCCGCTCGGACAGCCGGTCCGTGCCGCGGCCGAGCGGCAGCAGCGGGAGGTCGACGGTGGTCATGGACTGATTCTATTGGTCCATGCGACTGCTCATTGCGCCGGACAAGTTCGCGGGCACCTTGACCGCGGTCCAGGCGGCCGAGGCGATCGCGGAGGGGTGGGCGCGCCAGGCGCCGGGCGACGCCCTGGACCTGGCGCCGATGTCGGACGGCGGGCCCGGCTTCGTCGGCGTGCTGAACGCGACGCTGGGCGGGGAGCTGCTCGCCGGCACCGTCACCGGACCGGTCGCGGCGGCGCCCGAGGTGCCGTCGACGCTGCTGGTGAGCGACGGGACGGCGTACGTCGAGAGCGCGCAGGCGTGCGGGGTGCACCTCACGGGCGGGCGCGACGCCGAGCACGCGTCGTCGTACGGCGTCGGCGAGCTCCTCGCGCAGGCCCTCGTCGCCGGTGCCCGGCGAATCGTCGTGGGGCTGGGCGGATCGGGCACCAACGACGGGGGAGCGGGCCTGCTGGCGGCGCTCGGTGCGACGGCCGACGTGCCCCTCGACCGGGGCGTCGCAGGACTGGAGGACCTGCGCTCCGTCGACGTCGCGGCAGCGCGCGAGCGGCTCGCGGGCGTCGAGCTGGTCGCCGCCTCCGACGTCGACAGCCCGCTGACGGGGCTGTTCGGCGCGACCAAGACGTTCGGCCCGCAGAAGGGCATTCCTGAGGCGGAGCTGCCGCGGTGGGACGCGGCGCTCGAGCGGCTCGCCGCCGCCACCGATCGCCGGATGTCCCTCGAGCCCGGCGCCGGTGCGGCGGGAGGCCTGGGCTTCGCCCTGATGCTGCTCGGAGCGGCGCGGGTGCCGGGGATCGAGCTCGTCGCGCGGGTGACCGACCTGGCGGCGCGGGCGCGAAGGGCGGACGTCGTGGTCACCGGCGAGGGGGCGTTCGACTTCAGCAGCAGAGCGGGCAAGGTGCCGGCCGGCGTCGCCGCCGTCGCGGCGGAGGCGCTGCGACCGTGCGTGGCGCTCGCAGGGCAGGTGCTGGTCGGCTCGCGGGAGATGCGGGCGCTGGGGATGGACTCGGCGTACTCGCTGGTCGACGCGGTGGGGGAGGAACGGGCGTTCGCGGACCCGGCCGGCGCCCTGGCGGACCTGGCGCAGCGGGTCGCCCGGACCTGGTCCGGATGAGACCCGCACTGGCTCACGGAGTGGAACGCGTTCTAGATTCCAGGCGTGACCGACGACATCCGATCCCGCTTCGACGCGCTGCGCGGCGCGGAGCACGCCGACCCCGTCGACCTCGACGCCCTCTGGACCGACCTCGCGACGGTGGAGGTGGACGAGATGCTCGGCGCCTGGAGGGGCGGCGACTTCGCCACCGGCCACCTGGCCAGCACGGTGCTGGAGAAGGTCCGCTGGCACGGCAAGCGCTTCGACAGCCCGCTCGAGGCCGTGCCGCTGGTCTGCCGCGACGGGGAGGGCGGGCTCTACTCCAACAAGGAGGCGGGCGGCGGGGGCGAGGCGTCGCTGTGGCCGGTCGGTTTCCGTGGCGAGGTGACCGCGACCATGGTCTATGACCGGATGCCGGTCTTCGACCACTTCAAGAAGGTCGACGAGGACACCGTGATGGGGATCATGAACGGGAAGCTCGGGCTGGCCTTCGGCGTGGACGACCTCTACTACTTCTGGCTGGAGCGTGAGGCATGAGGACGACCGTCGCCCTGGTCGAGAAGCCCGGAGCGGACTTCGAGCTCACCGACGTCGAGCTCGACGAGCCGCGCGCCGACGAGGTCCTGGTGCGCATCGTGGCCGCCGGCCTGTGCCACACCGACCTCCACGTCCCGACCATGCTGCCGGCGGAGATGATGCCGACGGTCATGGGTCATGAGGGTGCCGGCGTGGTCGAGGCCGTGGGGCCGGACGTCGACGGCATCTCGGTCGGCGATCACGTCGTGATGAGCTTCCGCTCCTGCCGCGAGTGCGGGCCGTGCCGGGCCGGCGACGTCGGCTACTGCGAGCAGAGCCTGCTGCTCAACTACATGGGCATGCGCGCCGACGGTTCGACGACCATGCGCCGAGGCGACCAGACG
Organism: Nocardioides panacisoli; assembly: GCF_039537325.1. Taxonomy (GTDB): domain Bacteria; phylum Actinomycetota; class Actinomycetes; order Propionibacteriales; family Nocardioidaceae; genus Nocardioides; species Nocardioides panacisoli. The sequence continues at coordinate 412,704 of NZ_BAABAH010000003.1, read as the reverse complement.
GTGTTCGGCAGCTTCTTCGGCCAGTCCAGCCTGGCCCGCCACTCGCTGGCGTACGCCGACAACTGCGTGGTGGTCGACCCCGGCCTGGACCTGAGCCTGCTGGCGCCGTTCGGCTGCGGGTTCCAGACCGGTGCCGGCACGGTGCTCAACGTCCTGCGGCCGGAGCTCGACGAGCCGCTGGTCGTGTTCGGGGTCGGGGCGGTCGGCCTGGCCGCGATCGCCGCCGCCCGCGGCCTGGGCGTCGAGACGGTGATCGCCGTCGACCCGACCGAGGAGCGCCGCGCGGTCGCACGGGGGTACGGCGCGGTCACGCTCGACCCCACCGACGGGGAGGCCCCCGTCGAGCAGCGGATCAGGGACCTGGCCGGCGGCGGGGCGGCGTACGCCGTCGACACGACGGCGATCCCCGCCGTGGTGCTCCAGGCACAGCGCGCGCTGCGGCCGAAGGGGCTGCTGGTGCCGCTGGGGCTGGGCGCGCCGGAGTACACGATCGACGCGATCGACCTGCTGCAGACCGGCAAGGTGATCCGCTCCTCGATCGAGGGCGACTCCGACCCGCTCACGATGATCCCGAGGCTGATCGAGATGCGCGCCGCCGGATCCTTCGACGTGGACCGGCTCGTGACGACGTACTCCTTCGACCGGCTCGCCGACGCCGTGGCCGACGTCACGGCCGGGAAGGTGGTCAAGCCCGTTCTGGTCTGGTGAAGCCATGGAATAACCGTCGGTGTGCGACGATTGATGCTGTCGGACAACGACTTCGAGACCCATCTGGAGTGAGCATGAGCGACCAGTGCGGATGCGGCGGCCACGGCCACAGCCACGAGGCCCCCGCTGCCACCACGACCAGCAGCGCCCCCGCGGGCGTCGCGACCGCCGTGGAGGTCGAGCGCCGTGTGGACCAGATCAACCTGAGCCCGGTCGCCGCCGGGAAGGTGAAGAGCCTCCTCGAGCAGGAGGGTCGTGACGACCTGGCGCTGCGGATCTCGGTGCAGCCCGGTGGCTGCAGCGGCCTGCGCTACCAGCTCTTCTTCGACGAGCGCACCCTCGACGGCGACGTCGTGACCGACTTCGACGGCGTGTCCGTCGTCGTCGACCGGATGAGCGTCCCCTACCTCAACGGCGCGATGATCGACTTCGTCGACACCATCGAGAAGCAGGGCTTCACCATCGACAACCCGAACGCCACGGGCTCGTGCGCGTGCGGGGACTCGTTCCACTGAGCGACCGCTGACACACGAGAGCGCCGCCGGCCGAGGCCGGCGGCGCTCTCGTTTTCCGCGTCAGTCCAGGTGGAGGTGGAGGGCGTTGGCGAGCCGCTGGGCGGCATCGCCGATCCGGATCTCTCCGCGCTTGGCGACCTCGCGCGGGTAGTCCTCGAAGTGGATGCTGGGTGCGGGCTCGACCGCGCGGCGGGCGGCCTGCGCGAGGCGGTGGTTGACGGCCTCGCAGTCGGCGCGGGAGTCCGTCGGGCTGTCGATCTCCTCATAGGGCGTCATGTCGTCCACGGTAGGGATTACCGGCAGGTAGACCCAGCCGTACCGACCGGTAGTGTTCCGTGTCGTGTCTGACGCTCCCGCGGCCCTGCTGATCGCAGGCTCCATCGCCACCGACCACCTGATGACGTTCGACGGGAAGTTCTCGGACTCCCTCGTCGTCGACCAGCTCGACAAGCTCTCGGTCAGCTTCCTCGTGCACGACCTCGAGGTGCGCCGCGGCGGGTGCGCGGGGAACATCTCCTTCGGGCTCGGCACGCTGGGCATCCGCCCGGTGCTGGTCGGCGCCGTGGGGGAGGACTTCGCGGACTACCGGTCCTGGCTGGAGCGGCACGGCGTCGACTGCAGCCACATCCACGTGTCGCCGACGCGCCACACGGCACGGTTCGTGTGCACCACCGACTCCACGCACGCCCAGATCGCCTCCTTCTACCCCGGCGCGATGAGCGAGTCCCGCGAGATCGAGCTCGAGCCGATCGTCGCGCGGGTCGGCGAGCCGGCGTACGTCCTGATCGGGCCCGACGACCCGGAGGGCATGCTGCGCCACACCCAGGAGTGCCTGCAGCGCGGCTACCGGTTCGTGGCCGACCCCTCCCAGCAGCTCGCGTTCGGCGACGGCGACCTGATCCGCCAGCTCATCGACGGCGCCGACATCCTGGTCACCAACGAGTACGAGACCCACGTCATCGAGAAGAAGACCGGCTGGACCGCGGACGACGTCTACGAGCGGGTCGGTCTGCAGGTCACCACCCTGGGCGCGCACGGCGTACGCATCCGCGGCCGCGAGCAGGAGCTGCTCGAGGTGCCGGCCGCCAAGAACGTGACCGCGGTCGAGCCGACCGGCGTCGGCGACGCGTTCCGAGCCGGCTTCCTGGCGGCGCTCGGCTGGGAGCTGTCGCTCGAGCGCGCGGCCCAGGTCGGCTGCGTGCTGGCGGCCTACGTCGTCGAGACCGTGGGGCCGCAGGAGTACTCCTTCACCCCCGCCGAGTTCGTCGCCCGGGTCCGGGAGTCCTACGGCGACGCCGCGGCCGACGACATCGCCGCCCACATCGGCTGAGCCGGTCAGCTGACGCGGCGCACCACGTAGCGGGGCACGCCGTCGTCCGCGGCCTCCTCGCCGACGTACTCCTGCCCGCGCATCCGGCACCACGCCGGTACGTCGTGCCGCGCGGCAGGGTCGTCGGAGACCACCGACAGGAGCTCGCCGAGGGCGACCGCCGGCAGTGCCTTGGCCAGCTCGATGATCGGGCGCGGACAGGGCAGGCCGCGGCAGTCGAGCTCGGCCGCCGGGGTGGTCACAGTCCCGCTCCGGACCGGAACTCGGCGACGGCGTCGGCCACGGCCGCGCAGAACCCGTCCACCTCGGCGACCGTCGAGTCCCGACGCAGCGAGACGCGCACGTTGCCGTGCGTGAGCGCGCCCATCGCGGCGAGCACGTGGCTCGGCTCGAGCGTCGACGCCGTGCACGCCGACCCGCTGGCCACGCCGTAGCCGCGCCGGTCCAGGGCCGTGACGAGCTCGTCGCCGGCGACGTAGAGGCACGAGAACGTCACCAGGTGGGGCAGCCGGTCCACCGGATCGCCGACGACCTCGGTGTCGGGGAGCGAGCCGACCGCTCGCCGGATCCGGTCGGTGAGCTCGTGCTGCCTCGCCGCGGTCTCCTCCCGCTCCGACAGCACTGCCTGCAGCGCCGCGGCGGTCGCGAGCGCCCCGGGGACGTTGGCGTCGCCGCCGAGCTGGTCCAGCCCGTCGTCGCCGGGGAACGGGGTGCTCCAGCGCACCTCCCGGCGTACGACGAGCACGCCGACGCCGGCCGGCCCGCCGAACTTCCGCGCCGAGGCCGCCAGCGCGTCCCAACGGGACGGGAGCTCGATCCGGCCGGCCGCCGCGGCGGCGTCCACGAAGAGCGGGATGCGCTCCGGCAGGTCGAGGGCGTCGACGGGCTGGACCGTCCCGACCTCCTGGTTGGCCGCCTGGAGGGCCACCACGGCCACCCCGTCGGACCGGGCGGCGGCGTCGACCGCGGCCGGATCCACCCGCGCGCTGGCGTCGACGGGGACCGAGGCGTGCAGGGGGGAGTCCAGCCAGCCCACGGCATGGAGCACCGAGGAGTGCTCGACCGCGGAGTGCACGACCCCGGTCCGGGCGGTGCCCCGCTGCGCCCGGACCAGCCCGAGCAGGCCGCGGTGGACCGCGTCGGTGCCGGAGGCGGCGAAGCCGACCTCGTCGGGGCGGGCGCCGAGGCACTCCGCGACCACGGCGCGGGCGTTGTCCAGGAGCAGCCGCGCGTCCCGCGCCTGCCGGTGCAGCCGCCGCGGGTCGGCGTACCCCCGCTCGAGCGCGGCGAGCAGCACCTCGCGCGCGGCGGGGTGGAGCGGCTCCGCGGACGCGGTGTCCAGGTAGTGGTCCAGCGGGCGGGGGATCGCCTCGCCGGGGGTGCCGGAGGGCGTGGTCACGGTGCAAAATCTAGCGAGGACTCGAATGCGGACCCCGGCGCGGTGACGCGGCCGGTCTCCGCTAATGTTCGTTTGGATCTGACCCTCGAGAGGAAGGCTCGTTCGTGGGCTTGAGGCACCCCGAGCGCACGCGTGGTTCGCGTCGGAACCTGGTTCGGACGCTCCCGCTCGCCGGCTTCGTCGTACTCGCTCTCGCGCTGAGCGGCTGCTCGGACGACACGCAGCTCGAGCGTGCCGGCATGCCGAAGATCGTGACCGAGCAGGGCCAGGGCATCCTCGACCTGTGGCAGGGCGCCTGGATCGCCGCGCTGGCGACCGGCGTCGTCGTCTGGGGGCTGATCCTGTTCGCGGTGATCTACTACCGCCGCCGCAGCGACGACGAGGTCCCGATCCAGACGCGCTACAACCTGCCCGTCGAGATCTTCTACACGATCTTCCCGATCGTGATGGTGATCGTCTTCTTCTCGCACACCGTGCGTGTCCAGAACGAGGTCATGCACCTCGACCCGTCGCCGGACGTGCGGATCACCGTCGTGGGCCAGAAGTGGCAGTGGACCTTCAACCACCACCTCGACCCGTCGCAGACCGACGGCAAGGTCGTCTACGTCGCCGGTGACCTCAACAACGACTCGATCCCGACGTTGGTCCTCCCGGTCGACGAGACCATCGAGTTCGACCTCGAGAGCGCCGACGTGATCCACGACTTCGGGATCCCGGCCTTCGCGATGCGGATGGACGTCGTGCCGGGCCGGGACAACAAGTTCCAGGTCACGCCGACCGAGATCGGCGGCCCCTACGCAGGCAAGTGCTACGAGCTCTGCGGCACCTACCACTCGCGGATGCTCTTCCAGGTCAAGGTCGTCAGCCAGGACGACTACGAGAGCTACATCCAGGGTCTCGAGTCCGACCCCGAGCACTCCGCGGACCACCCGGTGATCGGCGGGTCCTACACCCGGGTGCCTTACCTGAACCCCGAAGACGAGACCGAGGGAGAGCAGAAGTGACCGCGACTGCAGCCCGCTCAGCGGAGCTCACCACGCGCAAGCCCCTGGGGAAGCTCGTGGTCAGGGTGCTCACCACCACCGACCACAAGATCATCGGCAACCTCTACTTCGTGACCGCGATGGCGTGGTTCGTCGTCGGCGGCATCATGGCCCTGATCATGCGCGCCGAGCTCGCCTACCCGGGCCAGCAGATCGTGAACGAGGAGCTGTACAACCAGCTCTTCACGATGCACGGCACGATCATGCTGCTGCTGTTCGCGACACCGCTGTTCTTCGCCTTCGGCAACGCGATCATGCCGCTGCAGATCGGCGCACCCGACGTCGCGTTCCCGCGGCTGAACATGTTCAGCTACTGGCTCTACCTCATCGGCGGCCTCATCGCCGCGTCCGGCTTCATCACCCCCCAGGGCGCGGCGTCCTTCGGCTGGTTCGCCTACACGCCCCTCTCGGATGCGATCAACAGCCCCGGCGTGGGCGGCGACCTGTGGATCATGGGTCTGTGGATGGCCGGTCTCGGAACCATCCTCGGTGCCGTCAACTTCATCACGACCATCATCTGCATGCGCGCGCCCGGCATGACGATGTTCCGGATGCCGATCTTCACCTGGAACATCCTGGTGACCAGCCTGCTGGTGCTCATCGCGTTCCCGATCTTCGCCGGCGCCCTGCTCTCGCTCGAGGCGGACCGCCAGATCGGCGCCCACGTCTTCGACCCCTCGCACGGCGGCGCGATCCTGTGGCAGCACCTGTTCTGGTTCTTCGGGCACCCGGAGGTCTACATCATCGCGCTGCCGTTCTTCGGCATCGTGACCGAGATCCTCCCGGTCTTCAGCCGCAAGCCGGTGTTCGGCTACGTCGGCCTGGTCGCCGCGACCATGGGCATCGCGATCCTCTCGGTCGCGGTGTGGGCGCACCACATGTTCGTGACCGGGGCGGTGAACCTGCCGTTCTTCTCCGGCATGACGTTCCTGATCGCGGTCCCGACAGGCGTGAAGTTCTTCAACTGGATCGGCACCATGTGGGGCGGGTCCGTGCGGATGGACACACCCATGCTGTGGTCGGTCGGCTTCCTGACGACCTTCCTCTTCGGCGGCCTGACCGGCATCATCCTGGCGAGCCCGCCGCTGGACTTCCACGTTTCCGACTCCTACTTCGTGGTCGCGCACTTCCACTACACCGTGTTCGGCACGGTCGTGTTCGCGACGTTCGCCGGGTTCTACTTCTGGTGGCCGAAGCTGACCGGCCGGATGCTCGACGAGCGGCTCGGCAAGATCCACTTCTGGCTGCTGTTCATCGGCTTCCACACGACGTTCCTCGTCCAGCACTGGCTGGGCATCGAGGGCATGGCGCGGCGGTACGCCGACTACCTGCCGAGCGACGGCTTCACCACGCTCAACCAGGTGTCGACCATCGGTGCGTTCATCCTGGCCTCGTCGATGCTGCCGTTCTTCTACAACATCTACATCTCGCGGAACGCGCCGCTCGTGGGCGTCGACGACCCGTGGGGCTGGGGTCGCTCGCTCGAGTGGGCCACCAGCTGCCCGCCGCCACGGCACAACTTCGAGCGGCTGCCCAGGATCCGCTCGGAGTCCCCGGCCTTCGATCTGCACCACCCCGAGGTCGCCGCGATCGAGCTCGACCACAACCCGGTCGAGAAGGACGGCGCGTTCGCCGACGTCCCGGACACGCAGGGCCGCGCAGAGCACATCGCTGAGCAGAACGAGAAGAAGAAGGGCGACGCCTGATGAAGATCGAGGCCTGGCTCTTCGGCATCACCACCGTCTTCCTGGTGCTGGTGACGCCCGCCTACTGGTTCATCACCGACGCGGGTGCGAGCGGCGCGGACTGGACCGGAACCTCGGCGCTGGTCATGACCACGCTGCTCGCCTCGATGGTGACGCTCTACCTCGGCTTCCACGCCAACCGGATGGACCCCCGTCCGGAGGACCGCAAGGAGGGCGAGATCGCCGAGGGAGCCGGTGAGCTCGGCTTCTTCCCGCCGTTCTCCTGGTGGCCGATGTGGTGCGCGCTGTGCCTGTCGACGATCGTGCTCGCGCTCGCGATGAAGGCCTGGTGGCTGCTGGTCATCGGTGTCGTCCTGGGCGCACTGGCCCTCTGCGGCTGGATCTTCGAGTACTACCGCGGGGAGCACGCCCACTAGACCGTCGGGGTCCGCAGCGGCGCCTGCTGCGTTAGACGCAACGGGTCCCTGGTTGGTTGCCGTCCGGGCACGTGAGGTTTCTGACGTGCCCAGGATCCCGAGTTGCGTGCCTCCGCCGGTTATCCTCTTAGAGCGACTCCGGAGGGGAGCCGGTTTCCCCAACCCCGCGGACAAGTACCGCTGGGGTGTCGCGCCGTCACCATCGAGAGAGACGCTCCACACCATGCTGCCTGTCCCGAACCCGAAGCGCCGGGCGCCGTTCGCTGCCGGCGTCGCCCTGCTCGTGTGCACCGGTCTGGCGCTCACGGGCTGCAACGCGACGAAGGACCTGCCGGTCGTGGGCGACGACAACAGCCCCACCGACGCCTCCACCAGCCCCGTCGCCCAGGCGAGCCCCGCGAAGCTGCACGTCAACGTGAAGCGCGGCGCGAAGAACGTCAGCGTCGACACGCTCGTCGAGGTCTCCGCCACCGGCGGCTCCCTCAAGAACGTCGCCGTGAGCTCCTCGGCCGGCAAGGTCGCCGGCGCGCTCGCCAAGAGCGGCGCCGACTGGAAGGCGACCGACCGCCTCGAGCCCGGCACGACGTACACCGTGCGCGCGCTGGGGCGCGGCGAGGACGGCACCACCTCCCGGTGGACGTCGACCTTCACCACCCAGGCGCTGACCCTCGACCAGCAGACCTATCCGTCCGTCGCGCCGCTCCAGGGCCAGACGGTCGGCGTCGGCATGCCGGTGATCGTCCACTTCGACGTCCCGGTGACCGACAAGAAGTCCTTCGAGCGGAACATGCACGTGGACGCGACGCCGGCGCAGCCGGGCACCTGGCACTGGGTCAGCGACACCGAGGCGCACTGGCGCCCGAAGAGCTACTGGAAGGCCGGCACCAAGGTGCACGTCGCCGTCGACGTCAACGGCGTCAGCGCCGGCAACGGCATCTACGGCCAGGAGAACCGCGACGTCGACTTCAACATCGGCGACGCCCACGTCTACAAGGTGAACATGGCGACCGACGAGATGCAGGTCTTCTCCAACGGCAAGCTGCTGCGGACGATCCCCATCACGACCGGCCAGCAGCCGGCGTACACGACCCGCTCCGGCACGAAGGTCATCATCGAGAAGTTCGTGTCCAAGGACATGAACTCCGAGACGGTCGGCATCACCGGCGCGGACGCCTACAACATCAAGGGCGTGCAGTACGCGATGCGGGTCACCTACTCCGGTGAGTTCATCCACGCCGCCCCGTGGTCGGTCTACGCCCAGGGCTCGGAGAACGTCTCCCACGGCTGCACCGGCATGAGCACGGAGAACGCCAAGTGGCTGTTCGACCTGTCCAACGTCGGCGACGTGGTGGAGTACACCGGGACCGACCGCCCGATGGAGCCCGACAACGGCTACGGCGACTGGAACATCGCCTACAAGGACTACCGCTCGGCGTCGGCTCTGAGCTGACCCGGTCGGCGGGCACCTGCGACAGCGGGCCCCCGGCGACCTCCTCACGGAGGTCGCCGGTGGGCCTTTCTGATCGTCGAGTGGGCCCCGTCGCACGGTCGAGTGGGCCCCGTCGCACGGTCGAGTGGGTCCGGCCGCACCGTCCTCCAAGGACGGACCGGGCGTCGGCCCCCACTCGACCGGGCGTCGGCCCCTAGTCGGCGGACCCGGACGAGCGGCAAAAACGCCGAACCGGCAGGAGCCCGAGGTCGGGCTCCTGCCGGTTCGGCGATCGGGTCAGTGCTCCGAGGGACCGTGCCGGTTCGGGCCGGCGGCGATCTGCGACTCCAGCTCGTGGAGCTCGTGCTCGGAGTGGTGCTCGCCCTCGTGCAGCTCCTCCTGGGTGGGCTTCTGCACGTTGTCGGCGTACATCAGCTGGGAGAGCCGGCTCCGCACCTTGGCGAGGCGGGCACCCCGCTTCGACACGCCGTTGGCGTCGGCGTCGGGGTCCGGGGTGTAGACCTCGTCGCGGTCCCGCGCGGTGAGCGTGAACGCCTCGGTCGGCGAGATCGGCAGGTGCTTCTCGGCGTACCCGCCGTCGGGGGAGCGGACGAGGACACCGGTCTCGTAGCCGTGCAGCAGGCGGTCGTTGTCGGCCCGCTGCAGCGAGATGCACCAGCGACGGGTGATCACGAACGCGATGAGCGGCCCGATGAACACCGCACCGCGCATGAAGTAGGTGATCTCGTTGATCGACAGGTGCATCTTGATCGCGATGATGTCGTTTCCGCCGGCCGCCCAGGCGAGCCCGTAGAACGTCATCAGCGAGACCATGAACGCGGTCCGGGTCGGCGCGTTGCGCGGGCGCTGCAGCAGGTGGTGCTCGCGCTTGTCGCCGGTGATCCAGGCCTCCACGAACGGCAGCGCGATCAGGATCGTCAGCATCAGCGGCGGCATGATCAGGATCGGGATCATGATGTTCCAGCTGATCGTGTGACCCCACAGGTGGGTCTCCAGCGCCGGGATGATCCGCAGCAGGCCGTCGGGCCAGCCCATGTACCAGTCGGGCTGGGAGCCCGCGGTCACCTTGGACGGGTCGTAGGGGCCGAACTTCCACACGGGGTTCAGGGTGAACAGCCCGCCCAGCAGGGCGATGGTGCCGAACACGATCATGAAGAAGCCGCCGGCCTTGGCCATGTAGACCGGGAGCAGCGGGTAGCCGACCACGTTCTCCTCGGTCCGGCCGGGACCAGGCCACTGGGTGTGCTTGTGGTAGACGAGCAGCACCATGTGGGCCGTGATCAGCGCGAGCAGGAGGCCCGGCACCAGCAGGATGTGGATGACGTAGAGCCGCGGGATGATCGAGTCACCCGGGAACTCGCCGCCGAACAGGAAGAACGACATGTAGGTGCCGACGACGGGGGAGGCCTTCATGAAGCCGTCCGCCGCCCGCACGCCGGTACCGGAGAGCAGGTCGTCGGGAAGGGAGTAGCCGGTGAAGCCCTCGAGGGTGCCGAGCAGCAGCAGCAGGCAGCCGATCACCCAGTTGAGCTCGCGCGGCTTGCGGAACGCACCCGTGAAGTAGACGCGCAGCAGGTGGATCATCATCGCGCCGATGAAGATCATCGCCGCCCAGTGGTGCATCTGCCGGAGCAGCAGACCACCGCGCACGTCGAAGGAGATGTGCAGGGTCGAGGCGTACGCCGACGACATCTGCACGCCGCGCAGGGCGTCGTAGGAGCCGTTGTAGCGGACCTCGGTCATGCTCGGGTCGAACCACAGGGTGAGGAACACACCGGTGAGCAGGAGGACGACGAAACTCCAGAGCGCGATCTCCCCGAGCATGAAGGACCAGTGGTCCGGGAAGACCTTGCGCAGCGACATCGTCTTCGTCGCCTTCGCGAGGCCGAGCCGCTCGTCGGCCCAGTTGGCGACGGCGCCGGCGGCCTTCTGGCCCTTCTTCACCGTGGCGGGCTCGTCGGCGTTGGTCGTGGCGACCTTGCTGGTATCAACGCTCATAGTAGTCCCGCTCCCAGAAGCTCGGTCCGACCGGTTCATCGAAGTCACGCTGCGCAACCAGGTAGCCCTCGTCGTCGACCGTGATCGGCAGCTGGGGCAGCGGCCGGCCGGCGGGGCCGAAAACGACCTTACCGGAGTCGGAGAGGTCGAACGTCGACTGGTGGCAGGGGCACAGCAGGTGGTGCGTCGTCCGCTCGTTCAGCGAGATCGGGCAGCCGACGTGGGTGCAGATCTTGGAGTAGGCGACGATCCCGTTGACGTCCCAGTTGGCCCGGCTGTTGCCCTCGGCGTCGACGCCGGGCTTGATGTCGGCCGGGTTCATCCGGTGCAGGATCAGGGATGCCTTGCTCTTCACGATCTGGGCATTGGTGCCCTCGACCTCCGACGGGTCGATGCCGTAGCGCTCGGGGTTCATCAGCGCGTCGGGCTGGCAGTTGACCAGGTCGCCGACCTCGAGGTCGGAGGCGAGGATCGGGGTCCAGATGCCGTCGCGGACGATCCGCATCGGGTGCTCGTCGGTCCCCTCGCCCCAGATCGTGTGGTAGAGCTTGTCGCCCGGCAGCGGACCGAGGTCGCGGAGCCCGAGGATCATGGGCACCCCGAGCAGGGCGAGCGAGCCGAGCAGGGTGTTGCGGACCAGGGGCCGGCGGGCGATGCCCGTCTCCTCGATGCCGGTGGCGAGGTCGGCGAGCGCCGAGGCCCGCTCGCTCTCGTTGGAGCCGGCGGAGTGCCGCATCTCGACGATCTCGTGGTCGCCCATCAGCTTGCGGGCCCACTGGATGATGCCGATGCCGACGAAGAGGAGCGCGCCGGCGAGGCTCAGGCCGAGGGCGACTGTGGAGGCACCGAGGCCGCCGACGGTGCTCCAGTTGTCCTTGATGTCGAAGACGAAGTAGGACACGCAGAACAGGACGGTGCAGACCGCGGACAGCATGAACAGCACCGAGACCTGGATCTCGGCGCGCCGCTCCTTTGCCGGGTCGACGTCGGTCGGACGCCAGGTGTGCTCCGGCAGTCCGGGGTTCGCGATCGGCTCGTCGGCCGCGACGAGCTCGGTGCTGTGGCTCTCGTGTGCGTCGCTCACGCCTGGACCTCGTCCTTCTTCTTGCTCGAGCGAGTGGTGTGCGCCGCGATCCAGACCGCGAACCCGACGCACAGGCCGATGCCGACGACCCAGGCCACGATGCCCTCACTCACGGGGCCGAGGCTGCCCAGGGTCAGGCCGCCGTAGCTCGGGGAGTTGTTGAGCGAGTCGAGGTAGGCGATCACGGCCTTCTTGTCGTCCGGCGGGATGTTGCCGTCGGAGAAGGTGTCCATCGACTGGGGCCCGGTGAGCATGGCCTCGTAGATGTACTTCGGGTCGACGCCGCGGATCTTCGGCGCGTAGCCGCCGCGCGGCATGGCGCCGCCGGAGCCCTCGAAGTTGTGGCACGCGGTGCAGTTGGCGAGGAAGATCTGGCCGCCGCGGGTGACGTAGTCCTGGTACTCGTCGCCGCTGAGCGTCTTGGGGTCGTACATGTCCGCGTCGGGGATCGCGGGGCCGGTGCCCAGCGAGCCGACGTACGCCGCCAGCGCGGCGACCTCGTCGTCGCTGAAGACGTTCTCCTTCTCGGGGACCTGCGCGCCGGGCTGCGCCATCGGCATCCGGCCGGTGCCGACCTGGAAGTCGACGGCGGCGGCGCCGACGTCGGTCAGCGCGGGACCGTACTGGGTGCCGTCCTGGGTCAGCACGCCCTCGCCGTTCTGGCCGTGGCAGAAGGCGCAGCTGACGAGGAAGAGCTGGCGGCCCTGCTCGATCTGAGCCGAGTTGTCGGACTCGTCGTGCGCCTGCGCCGGCGCGAACGCGGCGTACAGGCCACCGGTGAGGAGCAGTCCGAGGAGCAGCACCATCAATCCGGCGAGCGGCCCGCGGCGGTGCCGCGAGAGTCGACCGACGGAGCGGTTCAGGAGTCGCACATTCAGTCCTTACGGGTCCGCAGGGAACAACTGTTCTTCGTGGGTGCCGGGCTCGCTGTCACGCCGCTCACTGCACCAGGTAGATCGTCGCGAACAGGCCGATCCAGACCACGTCCACGAAGTGCCAGTAGTAGGACACGACGATCGCGCTCACCGCCTGCTCGTGGGTGAAGCGCTTGGCGAGGTAGGTCCGTCCGAGGACGAACAGGAAGGCGATCAGCCCGCCGGTCACGTGCAGGCCGTGGAAGCCGGTGGTCAGGTAGAACATGGTGCCGTAGCCGTCGTGCGGGATCGTGACACCCTCGTGGATCAGCGAGGCGTACTCGGTGGCCTGGCCGCCGATGAACACGGCACCCATGACGTAGGTCAGGATGAACCACTCGCGCAGCCCCCAGCCGGCCACGTTGAGGACCGAGCCGGAGCGCCCGACCTGGCCGCGCTCGGCCGCGAAGACGCCCAGCTGGCAGGTCACCGAGGAGAGCACCAGGATCGTGGTGTTCACCGAGGCGAAGGGGACGTTCAGGCGGTCGGTGTTCGCCGCCCACATGTCCGGACTCACCGACCGGATGGTGAAGTAGCACGCGAACAGGGCCGCGAAGAACATCAGCTCGCTGGACAGCCAGATGATGGTTCCGACGGCCACCATGCTCGGTCGGTCGTGCTGGCCGTGCAGGCGCGAGGCCGGGAGGGATGCCATTGCTGTGGTCGCCACGGGCCTCATTATGTCGATAGTGCCGCCGGGTGGCACGCCGACCCCCTGGGAATGAGCACCCGCCCGCCGGGACGTACCGTGAAGCCTTGTGCCACCCCTGTCGTGGGCGACCTCGTGGACCGAGTGGACGCTCGCTCCCATCCCGCTGATCGCCACCGTCTGGGGCGCCGGGCTGTACGTCGTCGGGGTCCGGACGCTGCACCGCCGTGGCGACCGCTGGCCGGTCGGCCGGTCGATCGCGTGGGGTGCCGGGATGGCGGCCTTCTACTGGGCGACGTCCTCCGGCTTCGCCGCGTACGACGACACCCTGCTCAGCGCGCACATGGTCCAGCACATGGTGCTGTCGATGCTCGTGCCGCTGTCCCTCGCGCTGGGTGCGCCGGTCACGCTGGCTCTCCGCACCCTGCCGCGCGCGCCGCGCAGGTGGCTGCTCGCCGTACTCCACTCGCGGGTGGCGAAGGTGCTGTCCTTCCCGCCGCTGACCTTCGCCCTCTACGTGCTCTCGCCGTGGGCGCTCTACTTCACCGGCTGGTACGACGCCTCCCTCCGCTCGGACTACATCCACGAGATGATGCACCTCCACCTGGTGCTCGTCGGCTCGCTCTTCTTCTGGCCGATCGTCGGCGTCGACCCCCTGCCCGGGCGGGTGAGCCACCCGTTCCGGGTGCTGCTGACCGTGCTGACGCTGCCGTTCCACGCCTTCCTCGGGGTCACGATCATGGGGCAGACCACGCTGCTCGGCGGCGAGCACTACCGGGCGCTGCGGGACGGGCCGATGGCCTCCTGGCTGCCCGACATGCGCGCGGACCAGCAGCTCGCCGGCGGCATCCTCTGGGGCGCGGGCGACCTGGTCGGCCTGGTCTTCTTCGTGATCCTGTTCGCGCAGTGGGTGCGGTCCTCGATGAAGGAGGCCGAGCGGGAGGACCGCCGGCTGGACCGGCTCGAGGCCCGGGCGGCGGCCCAGGAGGCGGCCCGGGCCGAGGCGCAGGCCGAGGCGACCGAGTAGTCTGCCGCGCGTGAGCGACGCCACGACCGTGAAGCCCCTCAAGGTCCTCGTCTACAGCGACGACGTGCACACCCGCGAGCAGGTCATCCTGGCGCTGGGCCGTCGGCCGCACCCCGACCTGCCGGAGCTGCAGTACGTCGAGATCGCGACCGAGCCCGTCGTGATCCAGAACATGGACGCCGGCACCATCGCGCTGGCGATCCTCGACGGCGAGGCCGTGCCCGCGGGCGGCATGGGCATCGCCAAGCAGCTCAAGGACGAGATCGCCGACTGCCCGCCGATCGTCGTGCTGACCGGCCGCCCGCAGGACGCGTGGCTGGCCACCTGGTCGCGCGCCGACGCCGCCGTGCCCCACCCGCTGGACCCGATCCGGCTGGCGGAGACGGTGGTCGGCCTGCTGCGCCCACGCGTCCCCGCGACGTGACCACCGGGCTGAGCTGGCCGGACGTCCTCGGGGCGCTGGTCGGCGGCACCGACCTCACGCCCGCCCAGGCGACCTGGGCGATGGGGGAGGTGCTGCGCGGCGAGGCGACGGAGTCGCAGATCGCAGGATTCGCGGTCGCCCTGCGCGCCAAGGGCGAGACGATCGACGAGGTCACCGGCCTCGTGGACGCGATGTACGCCGTCGCGAACCCGATCGACGTCCCCGGCCGGCTGCTCGACGTGGTCGGCACCGGCGGCGACCGCTCCAACTCGGTGAACATCTCGACGATGGCCGCGATCGTCGCGGCCGGCGCCGGCGCCCGCGTGGTCAAGCACGGCAACCGCTCGGCCTCGTCGAAGTCGGGCTCCGCCGACGTGCTCGAGGCGCTCGGGATCCGGCTCGACCTGCCACCGGAGGAGGTCGCGAGGGTCGCGGTCGACGCGGGGATCACGTTCTGCTTCGCCGCGGCGTTCCATCCCGCGATGCGGTTCGCCGCGGTGCCGCGCCGCGAGCTCGGGATCGGCACGACCTTCAACATCCTCGGCCCGCTGTCGAACCCAGCGCGGCCCGCCGCGCAGGCGATCGGCTGCGCCGACCCGCGGCTCGCGCCGGTCATGGCCGGCGTCTACGCGCGACGTGGCGTCGACGCCTGGGTCTTCCGCGGCGACGACGGGCTGGACGAGCTGACGACGACCACCACCTCCCAGGTCTGGGTCGCGCACGACGGCCAGATCACCCGGGCGACGGTCGACCCCGGCGGCCTCGGCCTCGCTCCGGCGACGGCCGAGGACCTCCGTGGCGGCGACGCGGCGCACAACGCGGACGTCGTACGCCGGCTGCTGGCCGGCGAGCGGGGCCCGGTCCGGGACGCCGTGCTCCTCAACGCCGGTGCCGCGCTCGCGGTGTACGACGCTCCCGACGCCGGCGACGTGACGACCGCGCTCGCCGCGGGCCTGGCCCGCGCGGCCGAGGCCGTCGACTCCGGCGCCGCCGCGGCGACGCTGGAGCGGTGGGTGGGCGCCGCGTCCGCCTGAGGCGTAGTCAATTCGGGCCAGGCCGACGGTCGATCGACCACGATCCCGTCGACGGCCTCCGGATGCCCGTCGGCCCGCATAGCCTCGCGTGTCGTCGGGCGTCGGCAGGGACCGCGCCGGCTGATGCTGCGCTCGGGAGGGCTTCATGGGGATCAAGGGAATTGCGCTGACGGCTGCCACCGGACTGATCGGCTCGGCGCTGGGTGTCGTCTCGGCCGCGCCGGCCCTCGCCGACGTGGCCCCGCTCGCGGCGACCGCGGCCATCGACGCTCCGGCCGGTGTGTCGGCGGCTCTGTCCGGGAGCGCCGCGGTCACCTCGACGGCGTTCAACGACTTCCCCTCGCAGGGAAGCAGCTACCTGGTGCTGTCGACCGGCGACGCCGACCAGGTGCTCCCCGCGCTGCCGGACCCGCAGGCGCAGCTGAGCACGGACCGCGGCAACGACGGCGCGCCGGACTCGTCGTCGCTCACGCTGACCATCCAGCCCGCAGCGGGCATCGGCTGCCTGTTCGTCGACTTCGCGCTCGGCACCGAGGAGCCGGTGCACACCTACACCACGGACTCGGCGAGCGACACGCTGTCGATCAAGCGCAGCGGCGATGCCACGGAGTACGCGATGAACGCCGGCCGCGGGTACTTCTCGCAGGCGAGCTGGCCCGCGAAGCCGGTCCCCTACTCGGTCAACGCCCTCGACTACTGGCACGCGCCCGGCGACCCCACCGACCCGGTCACCGGCTCGACCGAGGAGCCGCGGCTGCCCCGGCTGACGGGCCTCAACCACGTCACGACCCGCGACACCGCGCGCATCCCGCTGACGTTCGCCGGGGGAGCGGAGACGGTCACCGTCTCGGTCTCGGACGTGAGCAACGGCGACCTCGACAGCGTCGCGTTCCTCGACCACCTCCGCCTGGGCGCCTCGTGCTCGTCGGGCACCGGCGTCGAGCCGAACCCGGCGTACGGCGGCGGCGTGATCGGCGGCATCCGGGGCGTCGGGGACGAGCTCTGGTACGACCCGATCCCCAGCACCTCGGACATCGAGCGGTACGACGACCCTGCCGTCCAGGGCAACGGGTGGCGCTCGCCGTCGAACGTCCCCGTCGAGCTGCGGTTCCGCTGGTACCGCACGATGGCGGGCTACGCCCACGACGGCGACATGTCCCACTGGTCGGCCATCCCGGACGCCGACCGGCAGTCCTACGTGCCCACCTCGGTCGACGCCGGCTCCGTCCTGATCGTGATGGTCACCGGCTTCGTCGACGGCCGTCGGCCCGAGACCTTCCCGTCGACCGGGACGCAGAGCACCTGGTACGTCACGCTGCCGATCGGGAACGGCACCTTCGTCGACGGGGAGGCGCCGACCATCGTCGGGCCGTCGGGTGGCCACGCCTCGGTGGGGGACACCCTCACGGCCCAGATCGGGCACACCGTCCCTCGCGAGGACACCTACAGCTGGCAGTGGTTCGAGAACGGCGTGTCCATCTCCGGTGCCACCGGGCAGTCCCTGACCCTCGGAGCCGCGCAGGCGGGCAGGACGATCACGGTCACGGCGACCGCCAAGAGGCTCAACTTCGACCCGAAGTCGTGGACGAGCGCCGGCTACGGCCCGATCACCCTCCAGACCTGGAGCTCGACGGGGAGCCCGACGATCCTCGACGACGGGACGCCGACCTACGGCGAGACGCTCACGGCCGATCCCGGGTCCGGCTGGGCCCCCACCCCCGACTCCTACAGCTACCAGTGGAAGCGGGACGGGATCGTCATCAGCGGCGCGACGAACGCGAGCTACTCGATCAAGTCCGACGACGTCGGCGGCAGCCTCACGGTCACCGTCTCGGGCGTGAAGACCGGGTACGCCGCCCAGCCGCGGACCAGCGAGCCCGTCAGCGTGCTCGGTGCGACGATGATCGCCGGGACCCCGACGATCACCGGCACGCCGACGGTCGACCAGACCCTGACCGCCGTCTCCACCGGGTGGAACCCGGGCGACGCGACGTTGACGTACGCCTGGTACGCCGGCGACCTGAAGCTCCAGGAGGACTCCAGCCGCTACCTGGTCGTGCCGGCCAAGGCGGCGGGACTGCCGATTGTGGTGCGGGTGACCGGCAGCCGCACCGGCTACCAGCCGCTGACGGTCGCGAGCGATCCGACGCCGGCGGTTGCGAAGGGCAAGCTGACCGTCGGGACGCCCCAGGTCTACGGAGCTGCCGTCGTCGGGCAGACCCTGCAGGCCATCACCGGCGCCTGGGGACCGAGCGGCGTCCGGCTGAGCACCCAGTGGAAGGTCGGCGGCACGCCCGTGACCGGACGCGCCGGGCACCGGGAGTCGTTCACGATCCCGCGCTCCGCGCGCGGCAAGCGCATCACGTTCGTCGTGACCGGGAAGCTCGCGGGCTACACGACCGTGACCAGGTCGACCGCGCCGACGAGCAAGGTCACCCGCTGACGAGTCAGGCGCGGTTGCTCGGTCGCGCCGTCACCGCGAGGCTGACGGCCCACTCGGGATCCACGGTCGTCTCCGACCTCATCAGCCACGGCCTCAGGAGGGGTGCCCACAGGACTCCGAGCACGAACGGGACATGGGAGCCGTAGAACGCCTTGGCTGCGGCGGCGACCCGGCGACCGGAGTAGTAACGGACGTGGTCGACGGAGAAGCCGGCACCGGTCAGCAGTGCCGTGAGCGTCTCCAGGGTGTAGCCGTCCCGGACGTGTCCGATCTGCTCGTGGAACTTGCGCCCGAACACCTCGGGATACCGGGGCGTCGGCACCGATACGACCAGCCGGCCACCGGGACGAATGACCGAGGCGATCTGTCTCATCGCCTCGACGTCGTCCTCGATGTGCTCGAGCACGTCGATCGCCAGCACCTGGTCGTAGAGGGCAGCACCCTGCAGGGCTCGGAGGTCTCCCACCCGCTCCTGCATGATCTCCACGTTCTCGTAGCCCCAGAGCGCCTTGGTCTCGCGAGCCTGGTGAGAGGTGACGGGGTCCGGCTCGGCTGCCGTGACCTCACCGGTGAGGCCGGCGTCGACCAGGGCGAAGGTCATTCTTCCGTCGCCTGCACCGACCTCGAGCGTGTGCCGTGCGTCGAGGTCGACGAGAGGCAACAGTGCGTTCCACCGGTAGTGCGAGTGCATGTCCTCGGCGCCGAACAGCCTGCGGTAGAGACGGTAGTGAGGGGGCGCCGGTACGGCGGACTTGGCCGCTCCCAGGCGCGTCGAACCACGTCTCGAGCGTGCGTCGTCGGCACGCGGCACGCTGTCCTGGCCGACGGCTCTCGTGATCACCGCACGGACGCTAGTCCCAGGTGGTGGCCGCCGCGGGCCGTCGGAGAAGGACCGACCGAAAGATGTCGGAGGCTGGTCCGAGCGAGCTAGAAGGTGATGGGGGGTCAGTCGAGGCCGATCGAGAACGCCGCCTCGAGGTCGTGGCGGGAGTAGGCGCGGTAGGCGATGTGGGTCTCGGTGTCGACCACGCCCGGAACCTTGTTGAGCTGGTCGGAGACCACCGAAGCGATGTCCTCGTGCCGCTTGACGCGGACCAGGGCGACCAGGTCGATCTGGCCGGTCACCGAGTAGACCTCGCTGACGCCGTCGAGCGCGGCGATCGCCTCCGCGACCTCGGGGATGCGCGCGGTCTCTGCCTCGATGAAGACGATGGCCGTGATCATGCGGACCAATCTAGTGGGCTGCTCGCCGCTACGCGGCCGGCTCCCGCGCCGCCTCAGGCGAACCGGCGCGCCTCGCGGCCGGCTCCGGCCACGGGGCAGGTCCACTCGCCGTCGACCTCGACCAGCCGGACGCCGGGCTGCTCCAGCCACCGCAGGATCCGCTCGGACTCCTCGGCGGTCGCCGCCGGCACCGGTCCCACGGCGGGCAGCACGGTCTCGGCGCTCGCGCGGAGCTGGTCGACGTACGCCGTCGCGAGCGCGCCGGGCGGGATGACCCCGGCCGCCGCGAGCCGGCCGTAGCGGACGACGTGGACGGTCCACCGTCCGTCGTCCTCGCGCCGGGCCGCGACGACCTCGGGGCACCGGGTGAGCGACGTCAGCCGCTGCGAGCGGGCGGCGGCCCGCACGAACGACGCGAGCCGGTCGCGCTGGACACCGGCCTCCTCGAACCGCTCCTGCTCGGCCAGCGTGGTCATCTTCTCGTTGACGATCTCGACCACGTCGTCGGGATCGCGGAGCAGCGCGTCGCGCAGCTGGCGGACCACCGCGGCGTAGGTGTCGGAGTCGGCGCTGCCGTCGCAGGGCGACAGGCACCGGCCCATCTCCGCGAGCACGCACGCGGACCGGGAAGGCCGCTTGCCGAGGCGTCCGGAGCACTGGCGGATGGGGAACACCTCGTGCAGCGCCGCCAGGCAGCTCTCGGCCGCACCGCGCGACGAGAACGGACCCACGTAGTCGGCGTCGTCGTCGAGGACCCGGTTGACCAGGGA
This sequence comes from Nocardioides panacisoli, assembly GCF_039537325.1. Taxonomy (GTDB): domain Bacteria; phylum Actinomycetota; class Actinomycetes; order Propionibacteriales; family Nocardioidaceae; genus Nocardioides; species Nocardioides panacisoli. The sequence continues at coordinate 392,570 of NZ_BAABAH010000003.1, read as the reverse complement.
CAGTCGGGGCCAGGGCTCGCGGGTGAGCTTGAGGAACGTCATCTTCTCCGGGTGGCGGGACCGGCGGTTGTAGCTCGGCTTGTGCTCCGCGATCAGCCGCAGCTCGCGCACCTCCGCCTCGAGCGCGGTCGCACAGGTGATCCCGGTGACCGACGCGGCGATCTGCACCATCTCGCCGATCCGGGAACGGGTCTCCGACGCGGTGAAGTAGGACCGGACCCGACGTCGCAGGTCCTTGGACGTGCCGACGTAGAGCACGCGGGAGCGCTCGTCGCAGAACATGTAGACACCGGGCGCATGGGGGAGCCGGTCGGCGAGGTGCCGCTTGCGGCGCTGTGCGGCGGCGACCTTGGAGGAGTAGGTCTGCAGCTCCTCGAGGGTGTGCACGCCGAGGCCGCCGAGCCGCTCCATCATCCCGTGCAGCACGTCGACGGTGGCGCGCGCGTCGGCGAGCGCGCGGTGGTTGGGCGTGGTGCCCGAGCGGAACACCCGCGCCAGCGAGGAGAGCTTGTGGTTGGGCGCCTCGTCGCGGGTGACCACCCGCCGGGCGACCTTGACCGTGTCGAGCACCTCGAAGCCGGGCCACGGGATGTCCTGCTGCTGGGCGAAGTGGCGCAGGAAGCCGACGTCGAACTTCGCGTTGTGCGCGACCAGGACCGAACCTGCGGCGAACTCGAGGAACGCCGGCAGCGCGGCCGTGATCGGCGGTGCGTCGGCGACCATGCCGTTGGTGATGCCGGTCAGCACGGCGATGAACGGCGGGATCGCCGTGTGCGGGTTGACCAGGGTCTGGAACTCGCCGAGCACCTCGCCGCCGCGCACCTTCACCGCGCCGATCTCGGTGATCATCGAGCCGTCGAGCGGGGTGCCCCCGGTGGTCTCCAGGTCGACCACGCAGAACGTGACGTCGCGCAGCGGACGGCCGAGCTCGTCGAAGCTGCGCTGCTGCTCCCACTGCGTGGTCGTCGTGCCGGCCATGTCGCTGACGGTAGGCACCCGGCCCGACACATCGGCGGCGGCGCGCCCGAGGAGCGGGTGGGCCCCCTACACTCGCCGACCGTGCCCGCTCTTCCTGACGACAGCCACCGGTGGCGCTGCGGCGGCTGTGGCAACCTCACGCGGTTCGACGTGACGCGGAACCGCCGGACGACGGAGTACTGGCACTTCGACCTCGCGGGCGAGCGCCGGGTCGAGGACACCGAGCTGCTGGCCGAGACCGTGGACACCGTCCGGTGCCGGTGGTGCGGCCGCGACGACGCGATCGAGCTGATCAGGCGACAGGACGTCTAGGCAGCGGCCGTCCGAGGAGATCAGCCCCTCTCGAAGAGCAGCCAGTCGCCCTGGCGATCGGTGATCGTGAAACCCGGGGCGTCCGCCATGCGCTCGGCAGCCTCGCCGTCGGCGTCGACGATGACGACGTCGACGTGGGAAAGGGCGCCGGACGGGTCGTCGTGGTCGATGAACTCGAGGTAGGCGCGCTGGTCGGACCGGTCGAACGCGTCGATGGGGTCCAGGACCCACAGCGTGGCGCCGTCCGCGGCCAGGGCCTCGGCCAAGGGCTCCGGCGCCAGGACGACCTTGTCGCCGGCCGCGTTCGCGAGGGACCCGACAACGTCGGCGTCCACGCCGAGCAGCGCACCGCTGCGGGGGAGCACGACCGCCGTCGCGCCCGCCGCGGCGCAGGCCAGAGCGACCGCCGCGAGCCGGCCCTGCTGCCCGGCCCGGGCCGCGGGTCCCCGCGAGGCGCCGAGCGCCGCCGGAGCGACCGTCCACATCAACAGCCAGATGCCGTTCCGGGCCGCTCCGATCGTCGCGACCGTCAGGCCGGCGAGCACCACCCACTCCCAGAGCGGCAGGCCGCGCCGTACGGCGAGCCAGAGGAGCACGACCCCGGCGAGGACCAGGGCCACGTCGAACGGCGCCGTCGGGCTCAGCCGCGCCCACAGGCCGGTGTGCTGGCGCGCGGCCTCGTTGGTGGCGACGCCGACGTAGTAGCTGACGGTGCCCAGTCCTTCCGGTGTCGCGAGCACCGCGACGGCGGTCGCGCAGCCCACCGCGAGGGTCTCGACCGGTCGCGTCCGCAGGCGGGAGAAGAGCAGGTAGGCGCCCGACACCGCGACCCCCAGCAGGACGGCGCCGTGCAGGTTCGTCCAGACCGCGACCACCAGCGGGAGCAGCAACACGCCCCGGGTCGGCCTTCGGTGCTGGGAGCGCAGCAGCCAGAACAGTCCGGCGAAGGGGACGAGCGAGAAGAGCTGGAGCCGAACGATGGCAAGACCGGCGACCGAGCCCAGGGCGAAGAGCGGCAGGACGCGTGCCGTGGCGACGTCGGTCGCGCCGTCTGCGCGGGCTCCGAGGGCCAGCAGGACGAGCGCGCCGCCGGCCGCCACCAGCTGCGCGAGCACCAGGACAGGGAGGCCGGCGGAGTGGGTGAGGGACAGCGCGACCTCGGCGGCGACGACGGCGTTCGGCCATCCGCGGGTGTCGGCGGCGGCGAACGGTATGCCGTCCGGCACGGCGCCGTGCTCCCGGATGCGATCGCCCAGCGCGACCAGCCAGAGGCAGTCGGCACCGACCCTGGCGAAGCAGGCGAGGGTGACGACGATCAGGACCACGGAGGCGAGGCACCAGCGGTAGCCCTGAGCAGGCTGCGTCCGTCCTGCCTCGTCGTCGTCCCCCTGAGCGCCCACGTGCAGGGAGCATAGGCGCCCGTGGCCGGGTTGCGGGTTGTGTCGGCACCCCCTGCGACGGTCCTTCACATGACGACGAGGATCGACTGCGATACCTGCGTGGTGCGTGGCCTGGCGTGCCACGACTGCGTGGTGACCGTCCTGCTGGGACCCCCACCTGAGCTGACGATCGACGACGAGGAGCTGCGCGCCCTGGACGTCCTGGCCGACTCGGGGCTCGTGCCGCCGCTGCGGCTCGTCCGGCCGATGAGCGGACCCGAGGTGGAGTCCGCCTGAGCGTCGTCGACTGTCCCGCGCCCGGCCCTAGTCCCGATGGACTAGCCGCGGGCCGTCGAACGGCTCGATTGTCCGCGAGGCCATGTCGCAGCAGAACGCACCGCCCTAGCCTCGGTGAGGAGTGGAGGGTGGATCCGTGGACAAGACCGTCGTGGTCGTGCCGATGTACAACGAGGGCCCGGTCGTCGCTGAGGTCCTTGCCGCCCTGCGTGCCTCGTTCACCCGCATCGTGTGCGTCGACGACGGTTCGGCCGACGACTCTGCCGCCGTCGCCCGGTCCGCCGGCGTTCTCGTGCTCCGTCACTCCGTGAACCTGGGGCAGGGCGCCGCGCTCCAGACCGGTTTCGACTACGTGCTCCGCCACACCGACGCGACGCACGCCGTCACCTTCGACGCCGACGGCCAGTACCGCGTCGACGACGCCGTGGCGATGGTCGAGGTCGCCGCCGCAACGGGCGTCGACATCGTGCTCGGCTCCCGCAACCTGGGTCGCACGGAGGGCCAGCCCGTCGCTCGTCGGATCCTCATGCGGTCGGCGCTCGCCTTCAGCCGCCGCTCCACCGGCCTCGAGCTCACCGACACCCACAACGGCCTCCGGGTGCTGAACCGGAGGGCGCTGGCCGCGATGTGCCTCCGCCAGCGGGGGATGGCCCACGCGTCGGAGATCGAGTCGCGGATCAGGTCCGCGGACCTGTCCTGGCGGGAGCACCCGATCACCATGACCTACACCGACTACACGCGGCGCAAGGGTCAGTCGAACATCAACGCGCTCAACGTGGTGTTCGACCTCGCGGCGGAGCGGATCGGAGCCACGCTGTGATCATCCGGGTCTTCCTGATCGCCAGCATCGGTGCGGCGAGCTGGTGGCTGCTGCAGGGGCGCGCGACCGGGCATCGGCTCGCCGTCACCCGCGTCGGCGCGCTCCTCGTCGCCGCGGCTGCCGTCGTCGCCGTGCTCGTGCCCAGCCTGGTGACCGACGTGGCCAACCTGGTCGGGGTGCGGGAGGGCCCGAACCTGCTCCTCTACGTCCTCATCGTGGTGTTCGCCTTCACCTCGATCGTCCAGGCGGCGCGGCTCCGCGACCTGGACAGTCGCATCGCCCGGCTGACCCGGGCGCAGGCGCTTCTCGAGGTGGAGATGGGCGCGAAGGCGGAGTCGTCCGTCGATGGCTGACCAGACGATCGAGTTCTTCATCCCCTTCTACGGCGATCCGCGCTACCTGCTCGAGGCGGTCGAGAGCCTGCGCGCGATGCACGACCCGGACTGGCGCGTGACCGTGCTCGACGACTGCTACCCGCACGCGGACGTGGACTCGATGCTGGCGCAGCTGGGCGACGCGCGCGTGCGGGTCGCTCGGAACGACCGCAACCTGGGCGCGAACGGCAACTACCGGACCGCCTTGGAGGTCGCCACCGCCGACTACGTCGTCATTCTCGGCGCCGACGACCGCGTCCTGCCGAACTACCTGACCCGGATCCGGTCCGTCGTCGCGGCTCACGAGCCGGACATCGCGCAACCCGGTGCCTCGGTGATCGACGACTCCGGACACCCGCACCTGCCGCTGGGCGATCGTGTGAAGGGTTGGCTGACGCCGCGTCCGCCCGAGCCAAGGGCCTACCGGGGCCAGCTCATCGCGACGTCCCTGCTGACGGGGAACTGGGCCTACTTCCCCAGCCTGTGCTGGCGTCGCGAGACCGTGCAACGACTCGGCTTCCGGCCTTTCCACGTCGTCCAGGACCTTGCGCTCATCATCGACGTCCTGATGGAGGGCGGCACGATGGCCATCGACCCGACGGTCGCCTTCGAGTACCGCCGGCACCGGGCGTCCGACTCCTCCGTCAAGGCAACGACGGGCGAGCGCTTCGACGAGGAGCAGGCCTACCTGCGGGAGATCGCGGTCGAGCTGGACGCCCGTGGTTGGCGCCTCGCAGCCCTGGCGGCCCGCGCACGTCTGACCTCCCGGCTGCACGCCGGGCTCACTGCCGCGGCGGTCGTGCGGAACGACGGCACCGCGGCGCGTCGCCTCCTTCGCAACGCGCTGACATGAGCGACCTCCCACCTGACCAGGCGGGCGGCGGACGCCGGATGACGATCGTCCTCGCCTCGCTCGTCTTCGCGATCTTCGCGCTCACCGCCGCGCCGACGATCAACACCATCGACGTCGAGTCGGTCGACATCGGGGCGTGGACCCTCGCGACGACGGGACATCCCTGGATCGACGACCTCCGCGACGAGCAGCTGCCGCCCAAGCCCGCGCCGAGCGCGCTCTGGACGACGACCAACCCCCGGAACGGCCACGAGGTGATGGCCCGGAGCCTCGGTGCGGTGCTCGTCGGCGTGCCGGCCTACGCGATCGCCGACCGGGTGGTCCCGAACCCGGACGACCGGCTGCCGGTGCGTCCCGGCGGCGTGACGGCCGCGCTGCTCGCAGCGGTCTCGCTGGCGCTCCTCGTCCGGAGCCTCAGCGGGCTCGTGGCCGGCCGTACGCTCGCCTGCGCGGCGCTCGCACTCGCCTTCGCGACACCTTTCTGGTCGATCGTGGGGCACGACCTCTGGCCGCACGCCCTCACCGTGCTCGGCATCGCCGGCATGGCCTGGTCGAGCAGGAACCAGCGGTGGTTCCTGTGCGGCGTCTTCGGAGGGATCGGCGTCCTCGGACGACTTCACTTCGCGTTCCTGGTCGCGGTCTTCGGGCTCGTCCTCGCCTGGCGGCAGCGTGACCCACGGCTCGCCCTCCGCGTGGCCGCCGGGAGCCTGCCGTCCGTCGCGATCTCCGCCGTGCTCAGCCGGCTCTTCTACGGGACGTGGAACCCCAACGGCGGCTACCGCATGGGGGACCTCTCGGGGTGGGCCGGCGCGCAGAGCGCCGTGGACCGGCTGCTCTCGGTCCTAGGAGTGTTCGTGTCGCCGGGCGTCGGGATCCTCGTGTGGACACCTGCCCTGCTGCTGGTGGTCCCCGCTGTCGTGCGGTCCTGGCGGTCCCTCCCGGCGTGGAGCACCGCGCTCCTCGCGGGCGCAGCCGCCTATCTCGCGGTGCAGCTGTGGCTGAACCCGTTCGGTGGGGGCGCCGGCTTCTGGGGCTACCGGATCTCGATCGAGCTCGTGGTGGCGGCGTTCCCCGTCGTCGCGCTGAGCAGCGGCAGGATCGGCGCCGGGGCGCGCGCGGTCCTGCCCGGGCTCGTCGGCGCCCAGGCCGGGATCATCGCGCTCGGCGTGGTGGCCGACCTGGCGATCTACGACGAGGACGCGTGGCACACGAACGTCGTCCTGAGCGCCCTGAAGATCGCCCCCGTCGCCGTGGCGGGGGCCGTGGTGTGCGGGGTCGGTCTTGCCTACTGCGTGCGGGGGATGGCCGGTCAGCTGCCGCCGTCGTGGCTCGAGCGAGAAGGGTGTGACGAGGGCCTCCCTGACACCGCCGGGGCGGGGTTTGGCAGCCGGGAAGGACCCCGCTAAGGTGCTTCGCTAGGTGTCCGTGGAAGTGGGCCGACCGGCTCGCGCGGACACCGCGCTGAGTCCGGACCCGTCCGCGGGCCCGGAGCCGGGGACCCAACCAACCTCTGGGGTGTATCCCGCACGAGGCGCGTGCCGTCCGACCACCCGTCGGCCGGGACGCGAGGAGTGCGGGTAGGGCATGTCGTGCCCGAACCCGTCAGCTCACCCGGTAGGCGTACGACACAAGAGGGGACCGCCAGCACGTGCTGAACGGCCGCAAACGCACGACCGCAGGGCTCGCTGGACTCGCTGTGGCGAGCATCGCCGGACTGACGCTGAGCATCCCGTCGGCCCCCGCGTCCGCTGACCCCGACATCGACGACGTCAAGGCTCGCGTCGACCGCCTCTACCACCAGGCGGAGGTGGCCACCGAGCGCTACAACGACGCCAAGCTCGAGCTCCAGCAGCTCAACACCGAGCTCGGCTCGCTCCAGTCCGACGAGGACCGGCAGGACGACCGGCTCCAGCAGGTCCGCAGCGACGTGCGGGCCTCGATCCTGCAGAGCTACCAGGGCGATGACCTCGGAGCGGCCGGTGGCCTTCTCGACTCCGACCCCAACTCGTTCCTGAGCCAGGTGTCGACCATGTCCACGGTCAACGACATCCAGGACTCGCTGCTGTCGGACTACAACGACCAGCTGAAGGCCTACTCGATCCGGCACGAGGAGACCGAGGCGCGGCGCGACAAGATCGCCGACCTCGAGCAGCAGCTCTCCGACGACAAGGACCAGATCAACTCCAAGCTGGGCCAGGCGAAGTCGCTGCTGAGCCACCTGGAGGAGCAGGAGCGCCAGGAGATCCTCTCGCGCGGCGGCGACCGGCTGCCGTCCGAGGTCCCCGCGTCGGGCCGCGCGGCCGCTGCGGTGCGCTACGCGATGGCGCAGGTCGGCGACGCCTACGTCTGGGGCGCCGCGGGTCCGGACGCGTTCGACTGCTCCGGCCTGACGATGATGGCCTGGGCCCAGGCGGGCGTCTCGCTGCCCCACTCCTCCAGCGCCCAGTACGGCATGGGCACCCACATCGCCGAGAGTGACCTGCAGCCTGGCGACCTGGTCTTCTACTACAGCCCGATCAGCCACGTCGGCATGTACATCGGCAACGGCCTGATCGTCAACGCGGAGAACCCCAGCGTCGGTGTGAAGGTGACCAGCCTCCACGCGATGCCGTACGTCGGCGCGGTCCGCCCTGGCTGATCGCCACGACGCACGCGGAGCCCGGTGGCGTCTCGCCGCCGGGTTCCTCGCTCTGACGGGGCTGCTCGTCCCGCTCCTGTCGGGATGCTCCGGCGACGACCAGTACGTCGCCCCAACCGCGGCGCCGCACAGCGACGAGCCCAGCCCCTCGGCGGCCGCGGACACGCTGCGCTCGCTGGACCGGGCGATCCGCACGCAGGACGCCGGTCGTGCCTCGAGCCTCGGCGCCGACGACCGAGCCGGCGCGCTGCTCGCCGCTCTCGTGCACAACGCGAGCGACCTGCACCTGCGGGCGACCGGGTTCCACTACCTGGCGGAGACCGGCGAGGTCGCCCGCGACGGCGGCTGGACGGCCTCGGTCGAGGTGACCTGGCAGTACGGCGGGTTCGACCGCAGCGCGGGCCGCAGCAAGGTGGACGTCTCCTTCGGCCCCGAAGGCACGACCGTCGTGGGGATCGGCCCCGGTGAGGGCGCGTTCCCGCTCTGGCTGTCCGGCCGGGTCGCCGTGCGCCGTACCGACCGGACCCTCGTGGTCGCCGCGACGAGCGTCAAGGACCCCGACCGCTACGCCCGGCAGGCGCAGACCGCCGTCGCGTCCGTCGCCGACGTCCTCGGGCCGGGCCCCCGGCTGGTCGTCGAGGTGCCGGGCTCGGTCGATGCGCTCAACCAGGCCGTCGGGGCCGCGCCCGGGACCTACAACGGGATCGCCGCGGTCACGGCCGGGTCGGACGGCAGCCAGGCGCCCGGCAGCGCGGTCCACGTCTTCCTCAACCCGGCCGTCTACGGTGCGTTGGGCGCCGTCGCCGCCCAGGTGGTGATGACCCACGAGGCCACGCACGCTGCGACGTACGCCCCGCTGGTGCAGGGCGTCGCGCTCTGGCTGCTGGAGGGGTTCGCGGACTACGTCGCGCTGCACGACACGACGCTGCCGTTCTCCCGGACGGCCGCGCAGGCGATCGCGCTCGCCCGCAAGCACGGCGTGCCGGCATCGCTGCCGGCCGACACCGAGTTCGGCACGCATTCCTCGCAGCTCGGCACCGTCTACGAGGAGGCCTGGCTCGTGTGCGTGACCCTCGCCGACCACAGCGGCCAGCAGGCGCTCGTGGACCTCTACCGCGCCGCGCTCTCGGGACGCTCGCTGGACGCCGCGCTGCGCACCGACTTCGGCTGGACGGTCGGCGAGCTCACCCGAGCGTGGCAACAGCGCCTCGCGAATCTCGCCGGCGTGCCAGAATCGCCGCGTGGCTGAGGACGTGGGGCCGGCCTCGGGCGCCGAGGAGCTCAGCCGCCAGACGATGGTGGTCGCGGTCGGAACCGCACTCCTCGGGGCGGCTGCCTTCCTGCTGATCGCGACGTCGTACGTGCCGTGGCACCCGGTCGCGGGCGGCATGCCCGCCCCGGTCGACCCGTCGTCGGTGTTCACGCAGGCGCAGATCGACCGGGCCGAGGACTATGCCCACGCCGCGCGGTTCTGGAGCCGGAGCTCGCTCGCGGTCTCGCTCGCCGTCGCCCTGTGGCTCGGGCTCGGTCGCCGCGGCCGGGCCCTGGCGGACCGGCTCCGGGGGCCGTGGTGGCTGCGCGTGCTGGTCGTCGTCGCCGCGCTCGAGGTGATCGGACGGGTGGCCACGCTGCCGTTCGCGATCGGCTACCAGAGACGCTCGCTCGAGGCCGGGCTGAGCACGGAGGCGTGGTCGTCCTGGATCGTGGACCTCCTCAAGGGCGAGCTGGTCGCCATCGTCGCGATCGCCGTGCCGGTGCTCGTGGTGGTGGCCTGCGCCCGGCGCTGGACGCGGGCCTGGCCGGCCGTCGTCGGCTCGGTCCTGGCCGCGCTGGTGGTGCTCGGGTCGTTCGTCTACCCACTCGTCGTCGAGCCCCTGTTCAACCACTTCGAGCCGCTGCCGGACGGCCCGCTGCGCACAGCGGTGCTGCGCGTGGCCGCGGAGGAGCACGTGCACGTCGACGACGTCCTCGTCGCGGACGCGTCACGGCGCACGACGACCCTCAACGCCTACGTTTCGGGTTTCGGCAGCAGCAGGCGCGTCGTCCTCTACGACAACCTCGTCGACGACGTGCCGCGCAAGCAGGCGATCTCGGTCGTCGCCCACGAGCTGGGACATGCCGGGCACGACGACGTGCTCATCGGAACGGCTCTCGGTGCCGCCGGCGCGCTGCTGGGCGGCGGGCTGCTGGGCATCGCGATGGTGGTGTGCGAGCGGCGGGGGAGACCCGGAGCCGCGCAGGTCGCGGCCGTGCCGATGGTGCTCGCGCTGGCGGCCCTGGCGGCCGTCCTGTCGACGCCCGTCCAGAACGGCATCAGCCGTCAGCTCGAGACCCGGGCCGACCTGGTCGCGCTGCAGGCGACGAACGCCCCCCAGCCGTTCATCGCGCTGCAACGCAACCTGGCCATCCGCTCGCTGGCGGACCCCACGCCTCCGGCGTGGTCGCAGTGGTGGTTCGGGTCGCACCCCACGGTGCTCCAGCGGATCGCGCTCGCGCGCGGCTTCTGACCCTGGTGGTCACCAGCCCTGGGTGGCGGACTGGTAGAAGCTCACGACCTGCGGACCGAGCACCGCCACGGTGGCGACGATGACGCCTGCGATGAGTGCGATCAGCAGGGCGTACTCCACAGCGGTCGCGCCACGCTCCGCGCTGGACCCGACCGCGTACGAGCCGTCACTGTCGTCGAGATCCATGTCCACGCCCCTGAGCACGTTGCGTCGGCGGCAGCGCGCCGGCCGCGTCACCCAGGGGTACGCGGCCGGCGCGGCTCGCCCGGTTGATCGGTCAGACCGCGTTCGAGACGGTCGTGAACGCGTCGTTGATCTTGCCGCCGAGGGTGGCGACGATCGTGACGATGACCGCCGCGATGAGTGCGACCAGGAGGCCGTACTCGACGGCCGTGGCGCCGCGGGACTCGGCGTCCTGCGCCTTCTCGAGGCGGGCGCCCATCAGGATCTGCAGGTACTGGATCATGCGAATTCCTCCTACGAACGGGACGTGGTGCGTCCCCTGGACCTCGGCGGGCGGACGCCGTCCGGCCGCCGCGGATCGGTCGGGTCGCCCGACTGCGGACGACCCGCGGAAAAGGCGGAATGGCCGCACCCGCAGCTCACGGGGTGCGGCCAGCCGTGGATTCGCGCGACAGCTCAGACTGCGTTGCTGACCGTGGTGAACGCGGTGTTGATCTTGCCGCCGAGGGTGGCGACGATCGTCACGATGACGGCAGCGATGAGCGCAACGAGAAGGCCGTACTCGACGGCCGTGGCGCCGCGAGACTCGGCGCTCTGCGCCTTCTCGAGGCGGGCACCCATCAGGATCTGGAGGTACTGGATCATCGGGGTTTCTCCCTCTTGGTTGTTGTGAAATCTTCGTCCCCGGGGTGATGCCCCGATGGAGAAATCCTGCCTGAGGGAGGCACTCGCACGGATCGGGAGTTCGTGTCGAGCGGGCTAGTCAGTTGTGACTAACGAGCATCCGCGCGCGGTTCAGCGGGCTGAGGGTTGGACCGTCGACAGCAGACCGATGCGCATCGCGGTGACCAGGGCCTGGGCGCGGTTGGCCGCGCCGAGCTTCTGGTAGATCCGCGCGATGTGCGACTTCGTCGTCGACTCGGAGAGATAGAGCTTGCCGCCGATCGCGGCAGCGTTGAGGCCCTCTGCGAGCAGCAGCAGCACGTCGTGCTCACGCTCGGTGAGCGCGGTGGACTCGGCATTCTGGCGGCGCATCATCGCGCCGACCAGGCCGGCGCAGACGAAGGCCTTGGGCGAGACCGCAGCGTGCCGGGCGGTCTTGATGACCTCGGTCGACGGCGCGTCCTTGCCGACGAAGCCCGACGCCCCCGCCTGCATCGCCGCGAAGATCTGCTCGTCGCCGGCGTGCATGGTGAGGACCACGAGGCCCACCGTGTCGCTCTGCTTGCGGATCGTCCGCACGACGTCCAGGCCGGTGCCGTCCTGCATCTGCAGGTCGGTGATCACCACGTCGGGGCGCAGCTCGAGGTAGCGGTTCAGGCCCTCGGTGACGCTGGCAGCCGTGCCCACGACATCGAGGTCCTCCTCCATGTCGATCACCGCGCCCAGCCCGTCCCGGATCAGCTGATGGTCGTCGATCAGCAGGATCGAGATGGGTGCGTTGTCGGTCATCGGACCTCCTGGGTGGTCGTGGCACGCCGCTCGTGGTTGGTGCCGGCGGTACGAGGGGAACGCAGCGCGACCGAGACGGTGAGCCCGCGGCTCGCGTTGTCCCGGACGACGAGCTCGGCGCCGATCAGCTTGGCCCGCTCGTTCATGATCTTCAGGCCGTGGGAGTCGGTGCGCGCCTGCTGCAGGCCGACTCCGTCGTCGCTCACCGTGATCCGCGCCTCGGGGGCGTAGACCTGGCAGCGGACGTCGATCGACGTGGCGCGCGAGTGCTTGACGGCGTTGTTGATCGCCTCCTGGGCGATCCGGAACAACTCGGCCTCGACATCGGGCCGCAGCCGGGTGGGCTGCTCGTCGAGTCGGACGCGGATCGCGATGCCCGACGACTCCGAGAGGTGCCGCGCGATGGCCGAGATCGCACCACCGAGGCTCTCGCTCTCCCCGATGCTGGTGCGCAGGTTCATGACGGACTGGCGGACCTCTGCGACCACCTTGCTGACCCGGTCGCGGAGCATCGTCAGCTGCTTCGCCTGCTTCTCGTCGGCGGGCCGGGCGGCGATGGCGTCGACGAGGTAGCCGAGCGACGCGATGTCCTGCGCGACGCCGTCGTGGATCTCGCGGGCCAGCCGCTGCCGCTCGTCTGCGGTGGCCGCGTCGCGGAACTGCGCGAACAGCAGGGCGGCGTCGAGCTTGACGGCGTCCGCGGTCACGTGGGAGGCGAGCGCACGCAGGTCTGCCGTCGTCGACGCTCCTGCGGAGTCCGGGGGAAGCAGCCCGGCGACGATCGCCTGGTCGCTCACCCGGAACCCGAAGCCCTGGCCGACGCTCACCGGCGCGCGGCGGAGCCGGACGTCGCCGGCGAGCGTCTCGCACGCGGTGGCATCGGAGGGGTCGAGCTCCAGCGTCGACGCGACCGGCGTGAGCTCGCTGCCGCGCGGGACGTAGAGCACCAGTCCGCGGTTCGGTACCCGGTCGCTGATCTCGCTGAGCATCGCCCCGCCGAGTGCCGTCACGTCGAGGCCGGAGCTGAGGCTGCCGGACAGGTCGAGCAGCTGCTTGAGCAGGTGCTGGGCGTCGCGGTAGGGCGCCAGCGGGTCCGGGATGCGGTCACCGGAGAACGTCACACCGGCGATCAGGCTCAGGCCCACGGCCGCCATGGTCCACGTGAAGACCGCGACGCCCTCGTCGCCGTCGAGGTGCCGCCACCACATCAGGCCGATCGCGAGCACGGCCACCAGCTCGATCGCCACCGCTCGCACCATCAGCCGGTAGCCGGACATCGCCGTCGCATACAGGGGCGGGACGACGACGGCCGCGAGGATCGCGGGCGCGTAGCCGATCGTCACGCCGCAGATCACTCCGACGGCGGCGGCCTCGACCATCGGGCTGAGCGTGAGCTCGAGGTCCCGCCTGGTGGCGGTCACACCCTGGTAGATCCAGAGCAGCGCGATGGTGGCGACCCCGGCCAGCCCGTCGGAGTGCAGCCAGAGCATCGGCGCGCCGATGGCCACCAGCGCGAAGAGTCGCGCGGCTGCGACGACGGCGAAGATCTGGCTGCTGGGCATGGTCCCCTCTCCGCAACAACCCTAGCGGCCGTTGAAGGCGTCGATGGCGTTCAGCGCCGCGGGTCCCATGACGACGATGAACAGGCACGGAAGGATGAACAGCACGACCGGGATCATGATCTTCACCGGGACCTGCTGAGCCTTCTCCTCGGCGTACTGGCGGCGCTTGAGCCGCATCTCCGCGGACTGCACCCGGAGCACCTGTCCGATCGCGATCCCGAAGGCGTCTGCTTGCACCATCGCGCTCGTGAAGGCGTGCAGCTCCTCGACCGTGGTCCGCTCGGCCATCGACCGGAGAGCCTCCGACCGGCCCTTGCCGAGCTGCATCTCCTTGAGGACGCGGGTGAACTCCTCGGCGAGCGGGCCCGTGGTGTTGCGGGCGACCTGCTGGACCGCGGCGTCGAAGCCGAGGCCGGCCTCCACGCTGATCGTCAGCAGGTCGACGGCGTCGGCCAGGGTCTTCTTGATCTCCTCGGCACGCTTGGACGCCGTGTTGTAGAGGTAGATGTCCGGCGCGAAGAACCCGATGACCAGCCCCGCGGCACCGATCAGCAGGATCGTGCGGAACGACGCGCCGATCAGGGACGCGTACGCGACGCCGACCAGGGGCAGGACCACGGCCGCGGCGACCTTGAGCGAGACCACCCGGTCGACGGTCCACCCGTGCGGGTTGCCGGCCAGGTCGAGGCGTCGCCGGATCCGCTCGGCCTTGTCGGCGCCGGTGATCCGACGGCCGAGGGCGAGCGCACGCTCCTGCATCGGCTCGAGGATCCGGTCGGCGAACGGCGGGTCGGCCTCGGCGACCATGTTCGGGTCGGCGGCACCGTGGCGCTCGAGCGCCTCGAGCGCGCGGGCCACACCCGTCGACGCCTCGTTCTTCGCCAGGGCCGCGCTGACCGCAGCGATCGCGCCGATCAGCAGGAGGAACGCGAGGAACAGCACCATCACAGATCCACCTTCACGATGCGGAACATCAGGAACGTGCCGATACCCATCCAGAGGATCCCGAATCCGTCGAGCGCCCAGCCGCGCGGGTCGTGCATCAACGGGTCGAGGAACTTCCGGTTGGTCATGAACAGGTAGATCGCGAACAGCGGCGGCAGGCTGCACAGGAGGTAGGCGGAGAGCCGGCCCTCGGCCGAGAGCCCGCGCACGTGGCGGCGCAGCGACTGGCGCTCGCGCATCGTGGCTGCGACGGTGGTGAGCAGCTCGGCCAGGTTGCCGCCGACCTGGCGCTGGATCCTGATGGCCATCACGGCCCAGGCGAAGTCGCGGCTGTCGAACCGCTCGGCCACGCCCTCGAAGGAGTCCTCGAGGTCGACACCGATCCGCGCCTCGACCAGGACCCGCTTGAACTCCGACGCGATCGGCTCCGGGCCCTCCCGCGTGACGGTGTCGACGGCCTGGGCGAGGGAGAGGCCCGCGCTCAGCGCACCCGAGATCAGCTGCAGGACCTCCGGCAGGCTGTCCTGGAACTGCTTGCGCCGGCGGGCGGCGCGGAAGGTCAGGTAGAGGGGCGGGGCGAACGCGCCGAGCACGAGGAAGATCAGCCCCATGATGACGCTGCCGCCTCCGAACAGGAGACCGAGCAGCGCGAACCCGGCCATGACGCCGATGTGGACGAGCAGCCACTCCGAGGGCTTGAACTCGCTGCCCGCGGCACCGAGCCGCCTGGTCAGGCGCTCGTTGAGGCCGCTGTGCCGCTCGAGGATGTCGGCGGCCGCCGCCTTGGCCTGGTCGAGCACCGGCTCGGAGCTCGGTTCGGTCTGCGCGGCGTCCGGGCGCGTCACCCGGCTGTACGCCGCCACCCGGTCCGCGATGCTCATCGGGGCCGGCGGGCCGGGCACCAGCAGCACGGCGACGCCGATCAACCCGACGGCGAGCGCGGCCGTCGCGGCGTACAGCACCCAGGAGGGCACGTCCCAGCCGCCCGAACCGGAGTCGGGCACGGCGACCTGCGTCGAGGACGCGTCGGGCGCCGAGGAACGGTTGATCTGGGCGAGCGCCGTCGCGACGAGGGTCCGGTCACCGGCGGGCAGCCGGATCGAGATCGTCGCCTCCGACGCGTCGAAGCCGTCGGGCAGCGGCGCGGTCACGAGGATCTGGCTGGCCAGGATGTCCGCCTCGTGGGCGAAGGCCTGGGTCAGGGCGTCGCCGCTGGAGTCGATGACGCTCCCGTGCCCGGCGTCGGTCATCGAACGGAGCGCGTCCAGGGCGCTGCCCGTCTGACCGAGAGAGACGACGTCGACGAGGGCGTCGGCGTCGTCGATCGTCGAGGCGACGTCGTCGATGCTCGCGGAGCTGCCCGTGTCCGCGCCGTCGGAGAGCACCAGGATCGACCGCTGACCGGAGTCGCCCGCGGCGGTGACGGCGGCGTCGACGCCATCGTAGAGAAGCGTGCCCTTGCTCAGGTCGAGGCCCTTGACGACGTCCTCGGCGGCACCGCGGTCGGTCGTGGGCGCGAGCGCGGTGGTCACCTCGCTGTCGAAGGTCACGATGCCGACCTCGACGTCGGACGGCACCGCCGACAGGTACGCGAGGGCCGCGGCCTTGGCGGCGTCGAACCGGCCACCGCGCGCCATCGACGAGCTGGTGTCGATCGCGAGCACCGCGGTCCGGTCCACGACCCCACCCGTGCCGGCCGGCGTCGCGGTCGAGTCCAGGTGATCGCCCTCGAGCGAGGCGGAAACGCCGCCCAGGTCCACCTCGGTGCCCGGCGGCACGCTGACGAGAACCCGGATCTTGCCGCCCGAGCTCTCCACGTGGGCCACCGACGCGCCTCCGTCTGGCGCGGCGGCGCTCGGTGCGGCGCCGAGGGCGAGCGGGGCGAGGAGCGCGACGGCGGCGGCCAGAGCGCGGGCGGCGCGCCTCATCGGTGCTCCGCCCGGAACAGCGACGGGTCGATCGCGACGTTCTGTCCGGCGAGCTTCTCGAGGAACTTGGGCCGCAGCCCGGTCGACCGAAGCCGGCCGAGCACCCGGCCGCTCTCGTCGAAGCCTGCGGAGTTGTCGAAGATGAAGATGTCCTGGAGGGTCACCACCTCGCCCTCCATCCGCTCGACCTCGGTCACGTGGGTGATCCGGCGGGACCCGTCCTTGAAGCGCATCTGGTGCACGATCAGGTCGATCGCCGAGGCCACCTGCTCCCGGATGGCCTTCATCGGCAGCTCCATCCCGGCCATCATCACCATCGTCTCGATCCGGGACAGCGTGTCGCGGGGGCCGTTGGAGTGCACGGTGGTGATCGAGCCGTCGTGGCCGGTGTTCATCGCCTGCAGCATGTCGAGCGCGGACGCGTCCCGCACCTCGCCGACGACGATGCGGTCCGGCCGCATCCGGAGGCTGTTGCGGACCAGGTCGCGGATCGTCACCGAGCCCTTGCCCTCGATGTTGGCCGGGCGGGACTCGAGCCGCACCACGTGGTCCTGCTTGAGCTGGAGCTCCGCGGCGTCCTCGATGGTGACGATGCGCTCGTCGGAGGGGATGAACGAGGACAGCACGTTCAGCGTGGTCGTCTTTCCCGCGCCGGTGCCGCCGGAGACGATCACGTTGAGGCGGCCGCGCACGCAGGCTTCCAGGAAGTCGGCGGTCGAGGGCGTGAGCGAGCCGAACGTGATCAGGTCGTTCACCGTCAGCGGGTCGGTGGCGAACTTCCGGATGGTCAGCGCGGAACCGTCGATCGCCAGCGGCGGAACGACTGCGTTCACACGGCTGCCGTCGGGAAGCCGGGCGTCCACCATCGGGCTGGACTCGTCGACGCGCCGGCCGATGCGCGACACGATCTTGTCGATGGTCCGGCGCAGGTGCGCCTCGTCCGCGAAGTGTGCCTCCGCCTTCTGCAGGCGGCCCGACTTCTCCAGCCAGACGTCGGCGTAGCCGTTGACCATGACCTCGGAGACCTCGGGGTCGCGGAGGTAGGGGTCGATCGGGCCGTAGCCGAGGATGTCGTCGCTGATCTCGGTGGTGACCCGCACCCGGTCGGCGGTGCTGATCGGGCGGTCCTGGGAGGCCATCACGTCCGACAGGACCGTCCGGACCCGCTGCTCCAGGTCGTCCTGGTCCATCTCGGCGTCGTAGAGGTGTGGTCCGAGCTGCTTGAGCAGCTCGTCGTGCACGCTCGACTTCAGGTCCTCGATCCGGTCCTCCTGCGCCGCGAGGACCCGCCGCTGCGGAGAGCGCGTGTCGCCGTTCGTCGTCGCCGCTGCACGGACCGAGAGCGGGCCGGGGGCCTTCTCCTTGGCCGGCTCGGGCGCCTCGTCCGCGGTCGGCTCGGTGAGGACCTCAGGAGTGCCGTCGGCTGTGTCGGCGGTGTCCGCGGTGTGCCGACCCTCGGCCGCCGCCTCGCGCCGCGCGGCGTCCAGCCGCTCGGACAGGCTTGCCATCATTTCCTCCCGCGTCGGAAGAGACCGCGGGAGCGGGAGGCCTCGGTCGTGTCGGACTTGGTGGTGGGGAGCGCGACAGGATCGCCGGTCAGGGTGCTCGCGAGCTGGAGGAAGGCGGTGCTGGCGGGGTGGTCGGGCTTGGCCACGAGGATCGGCGTACCGGTGTTGGTGGAGGCCGCGACGTCGGTTGCCGACGAGACCTGGGAGGCGACCGGCATCCCGAGGATCGTCTCGACCTTCTCGATGCTGATCCCGACCGCGTCGTCGGCGCGGTTGAGCAGCAGGTGCCGGTGGCCGCGGGCGATGTCCAGCATGTCCATCGTCTCGAGGGCGACCTTGACGTTCTTGAGGGTCGGTACGTCGAGCGTCGCGACGATCACGCACTCGTCGGTCTCGTCGAGGGCGGTCAGGGTCGCGTCGTCGAAGGACGGCGAGGTGTCGACGACGACGTAGTCGAAGCCGTCGCGGAGCGCGCGCAGGATCCGGGAGATCAGCAGCGGGGTGACCCGCTCGCGCACGTCCGGGTGGGCCGGCGCGGCGAGGACCGTCAGCGAGTCCTCGTGCCGGGTGAGCAGCGCCTCGATCATCGCGAGGTCCACGGAGTCCTCGGAGCCGACCGCCTGCTCGATCGAGTGCGTCGGGAACAGCTGCATCGTGATGGCGACGTCACCGAAGGCGAGGTCCAGGTCGACCAGGCAGACCTTGCGGGCGCCGTGCTCGGCCAGAGCCAGCGCGAGGTTGACCGAGGAGGTCGTCTTGCCGACGCCGCCCTTGGGGGAGAAGACGGTGACGATCCGGCCCTGCGTGCGCGCGCCGCCCGGACCGCGCAGCGCCTGGTGCAGCTGCTGGGCGCGCTCGATGGCCTTGGTCAGGCCCTTCTCGTCGTCGCCGGCGACCACGTCCCGGACGCCGGCGTGCATGGCCCGGCTCAGCAGCTCGGCGTCGAAGCGCTCGCGGACGAGCACGACGCTGATCGTCGGCCGGGTGACCCGCAGGTCCTCGGCCGTGGACAGCGCCACGTCGAGGGCCACCGACGGGCCGAGCGCGGCGACGTACTCGCCGGGGTGCTGGTCCAGCCAGGCGTGCATGCGGTCGAGGGACGCCACCGCGTGTGAGCCGGCAGGCATCGCCTGCTGCAGGTTCTCGATGACCTGCGTGTCGGCTTCGATCAGTACGGGCATGTCAGGTTCGCCTCACTCGAGCAGGTTGTCCTTGGTGACGCCGCTGTCCTTCTTGACCTTGCTGGCGTCGTTGAGGAGGGCGGCGGTCAGCTCGCCGTCCTTTTCCGCGTAGCGGACCTGCTCCGCCTCGCGCTGGGTGACCGCGATGGTCAGCAGCTGCTGGATCTCGCCGTCGCTCCCACTGCTGCTCTCGGACGTCCCGTCGCTCGCGAGGGTCGTGGCCGTGCCCGCTGCGAGGACCGTCACCCGGTCGAGGAGCGTGTGGGTCGAGAGCGGCTGGTTGCCCTCGTCGAGGTCGGTGAAGATCAGGGCGACCTGGGCGCCGGGGCTGAGGAACTTGCCCACCCGCCCGTCGTCGTTGACGAGGATCGAGATGGCGATCTTGCCGTTGGGGATGGGCAGCGTCGCGGCGGCCTCGACGTCCTGGACCGCGCCGAACTTGGCGGGGATCAGCTGCTCACCGGAGTACAGCGTGGTGAGGGCGACCTCGCCCTGGAACGGGTCCGAGTCCTGGCTCGCACCGTCGAGGACCTGCGTCTTGGCGACGGCGCTCTTGACGACCTTCCCGGCCGCCAGGGCGTCGTCGATGCTCTCGCCGGGCTGGATCGTCTTGCCCGGCGCGACCGTCAGCACCTCGACCGAGTCGTACTTCTTCGCGGCCCGGTCGTCCGCGCCCTTGGCGTAGACGAAGACCAGTGCGACGCCGAGCGCGGCGATCACCGCAGCCACGACCAGCAGCAACCTTCGACGGTTCATCAGAGCCCTCCCGCTCCCCATGCCGAGCTCTCCGGCGCTCCCACCGGTCGGCTCGTGGACGCGCTCCGTGTCCGGAGCGGGCGACGCTCCCCAGCGACGCATCGGCGACGCTAGCGGAGCAAATCGGCGCTGCGGAGGGTTTGTCGCCAAAGATGGCCGACCGCTTTCTCACCATGGCCCGAAAGGACTAGACCGCGGTCCTGGGGCTCCCGCTCCGGATCGCGGGAACCCGCATCAGTGCTGGTAAAGCGCCGAGATCTCGTCGCGGCACTCGCGCATCACGACGTTCCGCTTGAGCTTCAGGCTGGGGGTGAGCTGGCCGCCCTCCTCGGTCCAGTCGTGGGGGAGGATCTCGAACTTCCGGATCGACTCCGCCTTGGAGACCGCCTGGTTGGCGTCGTCGATCGCGTCCTGGACCGCCGAACGGAGATCGGGGTCGTCGACGAGCTCGGGGAGGTCCGCCTTCTTGCCGTGCTGCTCCGCCCAGGCGGGCAGGGCCTCCTCGTCGATCGTGACGAGCGCGGCGATGAACGGCTGACCGTCGCCGACCACCAGGCACTGGCTGACCAGCGCGTGGGCGCGAACCCGATCCTCGAGGACAGCCGGCGCCACGTTCTTGCCGCCCGCCGTCACCAGGATCTCCTTCTTGCGACCCGTGATCCGCACGAACCCCTCGTCGTCGACCTCGCCGACGTCGCCGGTGTGGAACCAGCCGTCGGCATCGATCGCCTCGGCCGTCGCCTCGGGGTTCTGCCAGTAGCCCTTGAAGACCTGGCCACCGCGGAACGCCAGCTCGCCGTCGTCGGTCACCCGCACCGTCGTGCCGGGCAGGGGGCGTCCGACACTGCCCACCTTCTGCGCGTTGGGAAGGTTCGCCGTCAGCGCGGCCGTGGTCTCGGTCAGGCCGTAGCCCTCCAGGACGGTCAGGCCGATGCCGCGGTAGAAGTGGCCCAGGCGCTCGCCCAGCGGCGCGCCGCCCGACACGGCGAACTGGCACTCGCCACCGAGAGCGTCGCGCAGCCGGCCGTAGACCAGCCGGGAGAACACCGCGTGCTGCGCCCGGACCGCCAGCGACGGTCGTCCCGCGTCGAGGCCTTGCGAGTAGGCGATCGCGACCTCGGCCGCGCGGTCGAAGATCTTGCCCTTGCCGTCGGCGGTGGCGTTCTGCGAGGCGGTGTTGAACACCTTCTCGAACACCCGCGGGACGGCCAGGATGAAGGTCGGCTTGAAGGACTGCAGCTGCGGCAGGAGCGTCTTGATGTCGGCGCTGTGGCCCATCCGCGTGCGCGACTTCACCGCGCCGACCTGGATGATCCGCGCGAACACGTGCGCGAGCGGGAGGAACAGCAGGGTCGAGGCACCTTCGGTCCGGAACAGCCGGTCCAGCTCGTGGACCGCGACGCAGAGCTCGGTCTGGAAGTTCCCGTGGGTCACCATGCAGCCCTTCGGCCGCCCCGTCGTGCCGGAGGTGTAGATCAGCGTCGCGAGGTCGTCCGGCCCGGCAGTCTGTCGGCGCTTCTCCAGCTCCTCGTCGGTGATGTCGGCGCCGAGGCGTTCGAGCACGTCCACCCCGTTGTCGGAGAACGACCAGACGTTGTGCAGGGACTCGATGTCGGCGCGGGCGGTCGCGATCTTGGCCTGGTGGCCGGCGTCCTCCGCGACCACGGCCTTCGCCCCGGAGTCGGAGAGGATCCACGCGATCTGCTCCTCCGAGGAGCTCTCGTAGATCGGGACCGTCACGGCTCCGGCGAACCAGATCGCGTAGTCCAGCAGCGTCCACTCGTAGCGGGTCCGCGAGATCAGGGCGACCCGGTCGCCGGCGCCGATGCCCGCCGCGATCAGCCCCTTGGCGACCGCGGACACGTCGGCGAGGAAGTCAGCGCAGGTGACGTCCTCCCAGTCCGTGGACCCCTCGACCGGCCGGCTGAACTGGACCGCGGTCGGCGCCTCCTCCGCGTTGCGGACCACGTCGTCGGTCAGGTTCCCCGTCGTCGGGACGTCGACGGTCTGCGGTGTGGAGTACTCGCGCACCCCGGCAGGCTATCCCTTGCGGCAGAGGCGTCGCCCCGGTGTCCGGGGGCGTTCCGGTAGCCTGCCGCCCATGGCCGAGCAGACGTCCTCGTCGATCGTGATCGACGCTCCCGCAGTGGATGTGATGGCCGTCATCGCCGACTTCGCGGCCTACCCGGAATGGGCGAAGGGCGTCACGACGGCGGAGGTCAAGGCTTCCTTCGACGACGCCGACCCGGCCGCCGCAGGACGCGCCCGTGAGGTGTTCTTCGCGCTGGACGTCTCGCCGATCAAGGACGAGTACACGCTGTCCTACGTGTGGGAGGGCGACCGGCAGGTCACCTGGACCCTGGTGCAGGGCAAGATGCTGCGCTCGCTCGACGGCGCCTACATCCTGCGTGAACGATCGCCGGGCTCCACCGTGTCGACGGAGGTGACCTACCGGCTCGCGCTGGACGTCTCGATCCCCCTGATCGGCATGCTCAAGCGCAAGGGCGAGAAGATCCTCATCGACACGGCTCTGAAGGGCCTGAAGAAGCGCGTCGAGTCCGGGCGCACGTCTTCCGGCGCCTAGGCGCGAGGTGGAGAGGGGTGTGCCGGGCTTGCGCGTCGTGCTGTTCACCGGCAAGGGCGGGGTCGGCAAGTCGACCGTCGCCGCGGGCACTGCTGCGCTCGCGGCAGCCCGTGGTCACCGCACGCTGATCCTCTCGACGGACGCCGCCCACTCCCTCGCCGACGCCTACGGCGCCCCCGTGCCGGGCGCCGAGCCCACGCGCATCGCGGAGAACCTCTACGTCCAGCAGGTCGACGCGCAGCAGCGCTTCGAGCGGTCCTGGGCCGACATCCAGCGCTACCTGCTGTCCGTCCTCGACGCCGCGGGCATGGACCCGGTCGCAGCGGAGGAGATGACCGTCATCCCCGGTGCCGAGGAGGTGCTGGCGCTGCTCGAGCTGCGGCTCCAGGCGCGCTCCGGCCGGTGGGACGTGATCGTGGTCGACTGCGCCCCGACAGGCGAGACGCTGCGGCTGCTCGCACTGCCCGAGGCGCTCGGCTGGTACATCGAGCGGCTCCTCCCGATCCAGCGGCGCCTGGTGAAGGCGCTGCGGCCCGTCCTCAACCGAGCCGCCGGCGTGCCGATGCCCGGCGACTCCGTCTTCGAGGCGATCACCCGGCTGCACAGCGAGCTCGACGAGGTCCGCGAGCTGCTGTCCGGCCCGGAGGCGAGCGTCCGCCTGGTGCTCACCCCCGAGACGGTCGTGCTCGCCGAGGCCCGGCGGGCCTACACGAGCCTGTCGCTCTTCGGCTACCGGGTCGACGGCGTCGTGGCCAACCGGATCTTCCCCGACCAGCCCGGCGACGGCTGGCGCGACGGCTGGGTCGCGGCCCAGCGCGAGGTGCTGACGGAGGTCGGTGAGTCCTTCGACGGCCTCCCGGTCTGGCGCTCGGAGTACCTGCCTGCCGAGCCGGTCGGGGAGCAGGCGCTCGCCGACCTCGCCGCACGCCTGTACGGCGACGACGACGCGCTCGCCGCACCGGTCGGTGCCGGCCCGTTCCGGGTGTCCACCTCGAGCGACGGGGGAGCCGTGCTCCGCCTCGCCCTGCCGTTCGTCACCCGGGCCGAGGTCGACCTCGCCCGCAACGGCGACGAGCTCGTGCTCACCGTCGGCTCGCACCGCCGGCTGCTGACCCTGCCCGCGGGCCTCGCGCGGCTGCGCGTCGCGGGCGCAGGGGTGGTCGACGGGGAGCTGCGCGTCCGGTTCCGCGAGCCCGAACCCGACCTCGAGCCCGCCCGGGCGGGAGGCCGGCGATGAGCGACGACCACGAGAACGAGGGGTCCCGGCCCGGGGAGGAGCCCGAGGTGGGCAGCGTGGCCGAGGAGGCCGCGAAGCTGTTCGGCGCCCTCGCGGACCTGGCCCGCGACCGCGGCGGCGACCTCGGCGGAGGGCTCGGGGGGCTCGCCGGCCAGGCCGCAGCGATGGCCCACGAGGTCAACGACCACATCGCGACCGGCAGCGCGGAGTGCCGCTACTGCCCGATCTGCCGGGTCGTGCACGTCGTGCGCGAGACCTCCCCGGAGGTCCGCGAGCACCTGCTCACGGCCGCCTCGTCGCTGCTCCAGGCCGCGACGGGCCTGATGGAGACCCTTCCCCCCAAGGAGGGGGACGCGGGCGGCACCGCCCGCGGACCGGAGGTCGAGCGGATCGACCTCGACGAGACCGACGGCCCGGAGGACCTGACGTGAGCGCGCCGACCAGCACCGTGACCTGCGGCATCGACATCGGCGGGACCAAGATCGCCGGCGCCGTGGTCGACGCCGGCGGCATCGTCGTGGCCGAGTCACGGGTGACCTCGCCGGCGACCGACCCGGACGCGATCGGCGCGGCGGTCGCGGGCCTCGTCACCGAGCTGTCGACGGCCATGCCCCAGGGCCACCCGGTGAGCGCGGTCGGCGTGGGCGCCGCCGGCTACATCGACGCCGACCGCTCGACGGTCCTCTTCGCTCCCAACATCGCGTGGCGCGACGAGCCGCTCGGCGCCGACCTCGCTCGGCGTACCGGCCTGCCCGTGGTCATCGAGAACGACGCGAACGCCGCCGCGTGGGGCGAGTTCCGGTACGGCGCCGGCGGCGACGTCGACGACCAGCTGATGGTGACCGTCGGCACCGGCGTCGGCGGCGGGGTGATCATCGACGGCCGGCTGCTGCGCGGAGCGTTCGGCGTCGCGGCCGAGATCGGCCACCTCTGCATCGTCCCCGAGGGCCGGCTCTGCGGCTGCGGCAACCGCGGCTGCCTCGAGCAGTACGGCAGCGGCAGCGCACTGGTCCGTGAGGCGCGCGAGGCGGCGGCCGGCAGCTCGCTGCTCGCCCGCGAGCTCGTCGACCGCGCGGGCGGCGACCCTGCGGCGATCACCGGGCCGCTGATCACCCAGGCGGCGCAGGAGGGCGACCGGTTCGCGGTCGAGCAGCTCGAGCGGATCGGCCACTGGCTGGGGCACGGCATCGCGTCCCTCGTCGCGGTCCTCGACCCCGCGGTGATCGTGATCGGCGGGGGCGTGAGCGAGGCGGGCGACCTGCTCCTCGACCCGATCCGGGAGACCTTCGAGCACGAGCTCACCGGGCGCGGCTACCGCCCGCAGGCCGAGATCAGGAGGGCCCAGCTCGGTAACCGGGCCGGGGTGATCGGCGCGGCCGACCTGGCCCGGGTCTGACGAGGCCGGGGCGGCGCTGATGCTGGTCGGGGTCGACGTCGGCGGCACCAAGGTCCTCGCCGTCGAGCTCCCCTTCGCGGGCCCGGACGTGATGCCGGTGCGGACGGCCGAGCGACCGATGCCGGGTCGCGACGCGCCCGACTCGGTCGTCGAGGACGCCGTCGTCGGCGCCGTGCTCGAGCTGGCCGCCGGGCGGCCGATCGAGATGGTCGGCGTCTCGGCGGCAGGCCTGGTCGACAGCAGGGACGGCCGGATGAAGTTCGGCGCGCACGTGCCGTGGCGCGACGCCCCGCTCCGCGACCGGCTCGAGGACCGGCTGTCGCAGCACCTCCGCCGGCCGGGCACCCCGACGCACCGGGCGGGCCGGACTCCGCTGCCGCGGATCCTGCGGCCCGGTCCGGCGGTCGTGGTCGACAACGACGCCAACTGCGCGGCGTACGCCGAGCTGGAGGCGGGCGCGGCCAGGGACGTCGACTCGGCGCTGCTGATCACCGTCGGCACCGGCATCGGCGGCGCGCTGGTGCTCGACGGGCAGGTCGTGCACGGCCACCAGGGCTTCGCCGGCGAGTTCGGCCACATGCGGCTGGTGCCGGACGGGCGGCCGTGCGAGTGCGGGCTGCACGGGTGCTGGGAGCAGTACTGCTCCGGCCGCGCGCTCGAGCGCGCCGTACGGCTCAGCCTGGGGCCCGACGTCGCCGGCAAGGACGTCGGCGCGATGGCCCGCGCCGGTGACGAGACCGCACGCGACGCGATCGCGAGCATCGGCACCTGGCTGGGGGTCGGCGTCGCCGCGCTGGTGTCCGCCTTCGACCCCGAGCTGGTGATCGTCGGCGGCGGGGTCTCACGCGACGGCGACCTGCTGCTCGGACCCGCACGCGAGGCGCTCGCGGCGAACCTGCAGGCGACCGCCTACCGGGAGGTCCCGGAGATCGTGCCCGCGGCGTTCGGGCCGGAGGCCGGCGCGGTCGGCGCCGCGCTGCTGGTCCGTGCGGTCACACGCGGGCGCCGTCGTCCCAGGGGTCCCTGGGCGACCGCGGCGTCCGGAACACCAGGTAGAGGAAGCCTCCGACGAACGCCCCGGCGAGCAGCAGGCCGCCCCACTCGGGAAGGCTGAGCTGGAGGGCCACCACCAGCAGCATGACGACGGGTGCGCCGAGCACGCCGCACCAGGCGAGGAGTCGGTCGGCCGGCGGGCGGGGGATCGGCGGGGCGGTCGGCGGGACGTACGCCTCGTCGGGGTCGCGCCACAGGTCGGAGAGCTCCTCCTCGTCGTCGGCGTCGTCGTAGGGCGGCCGCTCCGGCTCCGGCGCGCGCACGGTCGCCTCGTCCTCGGGCTCCAGCCGAGCGCGATCGCCGTAGTTGTCGACGATCGCCTTCCAGACGTCGTCGTCGTCTCGCTGCACGGCGCCCAGACTACGTCCCAGCGGTCGCGGTGGCAGCGGATGTGGGTCAGCCGGCGGTGACCCGTGCGACGAACTCGGCCGAGCGGTCGAAGATCGTCTGGGCGTCGTTGTCCAGGGTGGCCACGTGGTAGGAGTCCGGCAGCGGGACGACGGTGACATCGGTGGACGAGACGCCCGCCTCGATCAGCGGCTGGGACGCCTCGTCGACGACGTGGTCGTCGGCGGAGCGGAAGTAGATGATCGGCGCGGTCACCGACGGCAGGTCGGCGAGCAACGGCCGCCACGCCTGGATCAGGGAGTGGATCGCCTTGAGCGGCGTGCGGGTGTAGCCGTGCTCGTCGACGCCCTCCTTCTTGATGTCGTTGGCGATCGCCGGGAACGACGGCACCAGGTGCTTGAGCACGGGCAGCAGCCGCACGTCGAGCCGCTTGGTCGCGACCGCCGGGTTCACCAGCATCACGCCGGCCACGTAGTCGGCGTGATCGGCGGCCAGCCGGAGCACCAGCGCGCCGCCCATGGAGAGCCCGCCCAGCACGACGGCGTCGTGCGTCGCGTGCATCTCCTCGAGGACCGGGTCGAGGTGGTCGACCCACTGCTGCCAGACGTGCCGGTTGAGGTCCTGCCAGGTCGTGCCGTGCCCGGGCAGCAGGGGTACGGCGACGCCGTACCCCTGCGCCGCGAGGTGCTCGCCCCACGGCCGCATCGACGCGGGTGACCCGGTGAAGCCGTGGCTCAGCAGCACGCCGATCCGCTTGCCGCCGGTGAGCTCGGGTCGGGCCTCGGCGCTGAAGGCCGTGTTGACGTCGGTCATGGCGCGATTGTGCCGCAGACCGTGGTGGGACCGGCGGGCGAACCGGCGGTGCAACGGCGCGTCGACGGGCACTAGGCTGCACCTCAGGTCCGGGCCCAACCGAGAGGTGCGAGCGTTGTTCTACTACTTCTTGAAGTTCATCGCGCTCGGTCCGTTCCTGAAGGTCGTGTTCCGCCCGCACGTCGAGGGCGCCGAGAACGTGCCCGCCGAGGGCCCGGTCATCCTGGCGTCCAACCACCTCTCCTACGCCGACTGGCTGTTCATGCCGCTGGTCATCCCGCGGCGGGTCACCTACGTCGCGAAGTCGGAGTACTTCACCGGCAAGGGCGTGGGCGGCTGGCTCAAGAAGACGTTCTTCTCCGGCACCGGCCAGGTGCCGATCGACCGCGCGTCCGGCAGCGCGGCGGCGGGAGCGCTCAAGACCCAGCTCGGGCTGCTCTCCGACGGCGAGGTGTGCGGGATCTTCCCCGAGGGCACCCGGTCGCACGACGGCCGCCTCTACCGCGGCAAGACCGGCGTCGCCCGCCTGACCCTCGAGTCGGGCGTACCGGTGATCCCGGTCGCCGTCGTGGGCACCGACACGATCGCGCCTCCGGGCAAGAAGTTCGGCCGCCTGGTCCGCCCGCACGTCCGGTTCGGGCAGCCGCTCGACTTCAGCCGCTACGCCGGCATGGAGAACGACCGCTTCATCCTGCGGTCGATCACCGACGAGATCATGTACGAGATCATGCGGCTCTCCGGTCAGGAGTACGTCGACATGTACGCCTCCCGCGCCAAGGAGGAGTCCAAGAAGGCCGTCGCCACGGACAAGGGCGACGAGCAGCGGAAGCTGGCCTCCTGACCCACGGCGTGCGCATCGCGATGGGCTCCGGCCAGGCGGCGGTCGCCGTCGAGAGCAGGATGTTCCGCGCGCTGGCGGTGCTGCGGGTCATCGTGCTCGCGAACGCGGTGGGATGGACGATCTACCGCCACAGCTTCGAGCGGCCCGCCCTCGGCTGGGCCTGCATCGGCGTCATGGTCGCGTGGACGTTCGTCTCGACCTGGGTCTACGCCGCGCCGGTGCGACGTACTCCTGCCGTGGTCGCGCTCGACCTCGGGATCGCGATGGCGGTGCTGCTGGCGACGCCGATCGTCAAGGGCGCCGACTTCTCCGCGACCGTGCCGGGATTCTGGATCAACGGTGCCGTGCTGGCCTGCGCGATCAGGTTCGGCTGGATCGGTGGCGGGGTTGCCGGCGGGATGCTCGGTGTGACCGACATCCTGCTGCGCGCCCACCCCGGCTCCAACGACTGGAGCCACCTGTTCCTGATCCTGCTGGCCGGGACGATGGTCGGGTTCCTCTGCCAGTCGTTGCAGGAGATGGCGGCCGAGCGCGACCAGGCACAGCGCGAGGCGGCCGCCGCGGCTGAGCGCGCCCGACTCGCACGGGTGGTGCACGACGGAGTGCTGCAGGTGCTGGCGCTGGTCCAGCGGCGCGGCGGCGAGCTCGGTGGCGACGCGGCGGAGCTCGGCCGGCTCGCCGGCGAGCAGGAGCACGCGCTGCGGAGCCTGATCCGGACGCAGGACTCCGTCTCGGCCCGGGCCGCGTCCGCGACAGGCACCGCCGACCTGGCGGCAGCGCTCGCCGCGTTCGACGCGCGGCCAGGGGTCCACGTGGCGCTGCCGGGCGTCGAGGTCGAGCTGCCGGCCGCTGCCGTCAGCGAGCTGGTCGCCGTCGTCGGCGCCTGCCTCGACAACGTCACCCGCCACGTCGGCGAGGGCGCGGCGGCGTGGGTGCTCCTCGACGACCTGGGCGACCGGGTCGAGCTGTCGGTGCGCGACGAGGGCCCGGGCATCCCGGACCGGCGGCTGGCCGAGGCCGAGGCCGACGGGCGGCTGGGCGTCCGCGAGTCGATCCGCGGCCGGGTCCGCGACCTGGGCGGTACGGCGACGCTGGTCACCGGACCGTCGGGGACCGAGTGGGAGATCGTGGTCCCGAGATGACGATCCACACCTCCCATCCCTTCGCCGATCCCGAACCGGACCCCGCGCGGCGGTTCCGCGGCCGGATCGGTGGCGCGGTCACGCTCTGGACGGCCGGCGACGACACCGAACGCGCCGGGCTCACGGTGACGTCGCTGATGGTCGCGCTCGGGCCGGTCCCGTCGGTGCTCGCGCTGCTCGACCCGGATGCCGACCTCACCGCGGTGCTGCGGGAGACCGGCCGCGCCGTCGTCCAGCTGCTGACCTGGCCCGACCGGCAGCTCGCCGAGGAGTTCGCCGGCACGGCGCCCGCGCCGGGCGGTCCGTTCCGGCAGCGCGCGTTCGTGGCGTCGGCCTACGGGCCCCGGCTCGCGGACGCCTCGACGTGGGCCGAGGTGTCGCTGACCGGGGAGCGGGAGGTCGGCTGGTCGGTCGAGGTGGCGTGCTCCATCGACTCGGTCGCGATCGGCGGCGAGGACGAGCCGTTGCTGCACCGTCGCGGCCGGTTCCACCGCGGATAGCCGTCGCATAGGGTCCTCAGCCATGGACGAGCCTCGGGTGCGGGTGATGGTCGTCGACGACCACCCGATGTGGCGCGACGCCGTCGAGCGCGACCTGGAGGCGGCCGGGTTCACCGTCGTCGCGACGGCGGCGACGGGGACCGAGGCGGTGAACCGCGCGGCGGCCGCGCGCCCGCAGGTCGTCGTACTCGACCTGCAGATCCCGGAGCCCAACGGCGTCGAGGTGACCGCGGCGGTGCTCGGCGCGGACCCGTCGGCGCGGGTGCTGATCCTGTCGGCGTCGGGAGAGCAGGACGACGTGCTCGAGGCGGTGAAGGCGGGCGCGACCGGTTACCTCGTGAAGTCCGCGTCGCGCGAGGAGCTGGTCGACGCCGTGCGCCGCGTGGCCGAGGGAGACAGCGTCTTCACGCCGGGGCTGGCGGGGCTGGTGCTCGGGGAGTTCCGGCGGATGCAGACGCCGGAGACGCCGCCGGGGGAGCAGCTGACGACGCGGGAGACCGAGATCCTCAAGCTGGTCGCGAAGGGGCTGTCCTACAAGCAGATCGCCGAGCGGCTGGTGCTGTCGCACCGGACCGTGCAGAACCACGTGCAGAACACCCTGCGCAAGCTGCAGATGCACAACCGGGTGGAGCTGACGAGGTACGCCATCGAGCAGGGCCTCGATGACTGAGGACGCGACGGCGCTGCTCGAGGTCGCCGACGAGCTCTACGGCCTGCCGCTCCCGGACTTCACGCGCGCGAGGGACGCCCGGGCCAAGGAGCTCAAGGCGGACGGACAGGCTGCCCTGTCGCAACGGGTGAAGGCGCTGAAGAAGCCGAGCACCGCGGCCTGGATCGTCGACCTGCTCGTACGGCGGGAGACGGCCCAGGTGGAGCAGGTGCTGAGCGTCGGCGCGGCCCTGCGCGACGCGCAGGCGGCGATGTCGGCGGGCGAGCTCCGCGCGCTGACCAAGCAGCGTCGCCAGGTCACCGCCGCGGTGACCCAGCAGGCGCGCCGGCTGGCCTCCGACGAGGGATTCCGGGTGACCGAGGCCGTCGCCGAGCAGGTCGAGGCGACGCTCACCGCGGCGATGGTCGACGCCGAGTGCGGGCGGGCCGTGCGCAGCGGGCTGCTCGTCGCCCCCCTGTCGACGACCGGGGTGGAGCCGGTCGATCCGGGCGTGCTCGCCGCCGCGCTCGCGGTGCCCGACGCCCTCGGCTTCGCGGCGACGTCACGCGAGGCACCCGTGCCCGAACCGGCGGAGCTGCACGTCGTACCCGATCCCGACGCCTCGGCCAAGGCGGTCCAGGCCGCCGAGGAGCGGCTGGCAGCGGCGGAGGAGGAGTACGAGGCCGCGCACGCCGCCCACGCCGAGGTGGCCGCCGACGTGGACCGGCTGTCCGCCCGCTCGCTGCAGCTGCAGGCCGAGCTCGACGAGCTGCGCCGCCGGCTCTCCGACCTCGAGGAGCGGCTCGACGAGGTCGACGAGGAGCAGGCCGAGGCCGAGGAGGCCCGCGACGAGGCCGCCGCCGTGCTCCGCACCGCCACCGCCGACCGCGACGCCGCCCGCGCCGCCCGCGACCGCCTGACCTGAGCCTGCAGGTTTCCCAAGGGATGTCGGGAAACCTGCGCTCCCCGATGGTTGTACGCCGTGGGAGGCGCCGCGTTCCCTACATCCCTTGGGAAACCAGCAGCCCGTCAGCCGGCGCGGACGATGTCGAGGATCCGCTGGTCGATCCAGGTGAAGTCGTCGCCGACGCGCATCTCGTAGTTCTCGGCGCCCACCCACGCCGGGAAGTCGGCGCGGCCCTGGGAGACGGCGTAGGCGTCGAGCTCGGCGCGCAGCGCGTCGTCGACCGGGACGCGGGCGTCCTCGTCGGTGGCGGTCAGGTAGAGCTCGTGCAGGTCGAGCAGCCGCTCGAGCTCGGGGATCGGCTCGGCGTGGTCGTCGACGCGCAGGTCGACGGCGACGTCGTCGAAGCCGCCGTAGCCGGCGCCCTCGCGGACGACGAGCACCGCCGCGGACTGGCGGCCTCGGCTGTCACCGCCGGCCGCATCGCCGGCCCGCAGCGCGGCGAGCAGCCGCCGCTCGAGCGGCTCGTCGGCGTCGCTGGCGAGCCAGGCCGCCTCCATCGCCTCGACGACGTCGGAGCCGGTGAGGATGTTGCCCTGGATGGCGTAGCCCTCGCCGGTCAGCCCGCCCGCCCAGTCCAGGCACGCGGTTCCGGTGTGGCTCGCAGAACCGCCGTCGACGTCGACGATGCCGACCTGGCGGTGGTCGCGGCCCTCGTCCTCCTCGAGCAGCCGCTGCAGCGCGACCGACGCCGTGGCGCCCTCGTCGAGGTGGGACAGCGCGAGGCCCTTGTAGGCGACGTTGGCGAGGGCCTGGGTCGCGATCGCGCCGACGCCGGCGACGGCAGCGGGGACGGCGGATCCCACGCCGAGGAACTTGGAGGCGACGGCGACTCCCCAGGACTCCCCGTCGGCGGAGCGGGCCACGATCGAGAACGTCATGGCTCCAGGCTAGTGGGGCGGTACGGGTGACCCGGGGCGCCCGGCATCGCTAGGCTCGCGGTGTTGAACGATCCAACTGCTGGAGGAGGCCGGATGCGGGTCGGAGTGCTCACCGGGGGCGGCGACTGCCCGGGGCTGAACGCGGTGATCCGGGCGGTGGTCCGTCGCGGGGTCAAGGAGTTCGGGTTCGAGTTCGTCGGGTTCCGGGACGGCTGGCGGGGTCCGCTCGAGGGCGTGACGATGCCGCTCGGCATCGAGCAGTGCCGCGGCATCCTGCCTCGAGGCGGCACGATCCTCGGCTCCTCCCGGACCAACCCGTTCGCCGTCGAGGGCGGCGTGGAGCGGATCACCGCGAACCTGGCAGCCGCGGGCGTGGACGCGCTGGTCGCCATCGGGGGCGAGGACACGCTGGGCGTCGCCACGAAGCTGTCCGAGCAGGGCGTGCCCGTGGTCGGCGTACCCAAGACGATCGACAACGACCTGTCCGGCACCGACTTCACCTTCGGCTTCGACACCGCGGTCAACATCGCGACCGAGGCGATCGACCGGCTGCACACGACCGCCGAGTCCCACCACCGGGTGCTCGTGGTCGAGGTGATGGGCCGGCACGCGGGCTGGATCGCGCTGCACGCCGGGATGGCCGGCGGCGCGAGCGAGGTGCTGATCCCGGAGCAGCCGTTCGACATCGACGCCGTCTGCGCGCGCGTGGAGACGCGGTTCCAGACGCAGTACGCCCCGATCATCGTCGTCTCCGAGGGCGCCGTCCCCGCCGACGGCACCGGGATGACCATGCAGAGCGGGGAGAAGGACGCGTTCGGCCACGTCCGCCTCGGCGGCATCGGCGACCGGCTCGCGAAGGAGATCGAGGACCGGACCGGCAAGGAGGCGCGCGCGGTCGTCCTCGGCCACGTGCAGCGCGGCGGTACGCCGACCGCGTTCGACCGGTGGCTCGCGACCCGGTTCGGGCTGCAGGCGATCGGCGCCGTCGCCGACGTGGAGTACGGCGTCATGGTCGCCCTCCGCGGCACCGACATCGTCCGGGTGCCGCTCAGCGAGGGGACCGGCGAGCTCAAGCTGGTCGGGCCGTCGGAGTACGCCGAGGCGCAGGTCTTCTTCGGCTGAGGAAATCCCCGACGACGAGTGCGGTCAGCACGGTGTCGTCGACACGGCGACCGGGTGTCGACTGTCGCCATGCACGCGCTCCGGGCCCCTGTGGCATTCGACGGCACCCGCTTCCTCCCTGGAGGAGCCACCGTCCTCGTCGAGGGGGACACGATCGCCGGCGTCGAGCCGGCGGCGTACGACGTCCCCGCCGACTGCTCCGTCATCACCTACACCGGCACCCTGCTTCCGGGTCTGATCGACGCGCACAGCCACCTCGTCTCGGACGGCAGCCTCGGTGCGCTCGAGCGCGCTGGTGTGGCGAGCGTCGAGGAGGTCGACGCGCAGATCGAGCGGTCGCTCGTGCAGCAGGCGGCGTACGGCGTGACGACCGTCCTGGATCTCGGCGACGTCGGCTACCGGACCCTCCCGTTCCGGACGCCGGCACCCGGACGACCGAGGGTCGTCGCGTCCGGGCCGCCGATCACGATCACCGGCGGCCACTGCCACTTCCTCGGCGCGGTCGCCGACGGTCCCGACGAGATCCGGGCCGCCGTCCGCGAGCACCACGAGCGCGGCGTCGACGTGATCAAGGTGATGGCCAGCGGCGGCTTCCTGACGCCGGGCACGGACATGATGGGTGCGCAGTACGGCGCCGAGGACCTCCGCGTGCTCGTCGACGAGGCGCACCGGCACGGGCTCGGCGTACGGGCGCACGCGCACTCGGTCCGTGGCATCGAGGAGGCGCTCGCCGGCGGCGTGGACGCGATCGAGCACTTCACCGGCATCTGCGAGGACGGCGCGGTGCTGTCCGACGACCTGCTCGGCCGCGTCGCTGCTGCAGGTGTCCAGGTCGACCCGACGATGGGCAACGACTTCTCGCTCATCCACACCCTGCCGCCGCCCCCGCCGCAGGTCCTGGAGGTGCAACAGCGGCTCGGCCTGGACATGCAGGCGTTCTTCGAGCAGCGCTACGGCCACCTCGGACGGATGAGGGACCACGGGCTGACGGTCGTGCCCGGCGTCGACTCCGGCGCGATGCCGCTGAAGGGCCACGGCAACCAGTGGCTCGCCGTCACGGACCTGGTCAAGGGGGGCTACCCGGTTGCGGAAGCGCTCATGACGGCGACCGCCGGCACCGCCGACGCTCTCGGGGTCGGTGACGTGACCGGGTCGATCCGTCCCGGCCTCGCCGCCGACGTGCTCGTCGTCGACGGCGACCTCCGGGCCGAGCCGGACGCGCTGGGGCGGCGCACAGCCGTCTGGGTGCGGGGCGAGTCGGTCATCCCGGCCTGAGGTCCACGACCAGCGCCCGGTGGTCCGAGAGCGGCATCCGGCAGGCCTCGGTCCCACCGACGCGTACCGCACCCTCGCCGGCGTCCAGCAGCACGTGGTCGAGCTGCTCGACGGGCTCGTCGGCGGGAAAGGTGGGGTGGCGGGCGAGCGACGTCATGCCGGTCGCGCGCTCGGCCCGCTCGGCCGACATGTTCAGGTCGCCGGTCAGGAGCAGGGGTCGCCGTACGCCGCCCAGCGCGTGACGCAGGTGGCGGAGCTGGCCGGTGTTCCACCAGCGGAGGAACGACAGGTGGGTCGTGGCGACGACCAGCGGTCCGAGGGGTGAGTCCAGCGACGCAGCGACCGCGACCCGGGGCTCGTCCCGCACCAGCGTCGGCCGCAGCCGGCCGTCGAACCACATCGGCACCCGGGTCCGGAGCGCCGGCAGCCGGACCACCTGCCAGGCCGTCACCGGGCAGCGGCTGAGCAGCGCGATGCCGTACGCCGCGTCGTCCGGCTGCTCGTCGCCGGTGGCCGCGGTCCAGGTCGCGCCGGGGCTGCCGGCGAGGGCCGCGACGAAGCGGTGGTCGACCGCCCCCATCGCCTCGGCCGCGACGGCGGTGAGGTCCGCCATCTGGGAACGGGGCTGGTTGCGGTCGACCTCCTGCAGCGCGAGCACGTCGGGGTCGAGGTCGCGGACCGCGGCGCGCAGCACCTCCACGTCGACCTGCTGGTCGTGCTGCGAGCGCCCGTTGAGGATGTTGAACGTCACCAGCCGCATCGGCTGGGCGGTACCCACCGTCCGCCGACGGCATGCGCCCACGTGCCGCGGGTACCGGACGCTTCGCCATGACAGACACCCAGCAGGGACTCCGCGAGGCGCTCAAGGTGGTCGCCGTCGCCCTCAAGTCCGGAGAGGCGCCGTTCGCGCTCGCGGGCAGCTACGGCCTGTGGGCGCGCGGCGGACCCGAGCCCGAGCACGACGTCGACTTCATGGTCGCCGAGGAGGACGCGTCGCGCGCCCAGGGCCTGCTCGCCGACGCCGGGCTGCACGTCGTGCAACCGCCCGAGGACTGGCTGTTCAAGGTGTACGTCGACGACGCGATGGTCGACGTGATCTACCGCGCCCGCAGCAGGCCGATCGACCGCAGCCGGTTCGACGACGTCGACCAGATCGAGGTCGAGTCCGTGCTGATGCCCGTGCTCTCCGCCACCGAGCTGATGGCCGACCGGCTGAACGCGATGGAGGAGCACGCCTGCGACTTCGGCCGCGTGCTGCCCGTCGCGCGTGCGGTCCGGGAGCAGGTGGACTGGGCGCTCGTGGCGGAGGAGAGCAAGGAGAACCCGTTCGCCACCGCCTTCCTCTTCCTGCTGCGGCAGCTGGGCGTCGTCGCGGCTCCCTGACCTGCGACGTGTGCCAGCATGGCGTCCGTGCTGAGCGAGGCGTTCCCCTGGCGTGGCCGCACGGTGCGATGGGAGCGGATGGGCTCCGGTCCCGCTGTCGTGTTCTGCCATGGCACGCCGTGGTCGTCCGAGCTCTGGCGACCGTACGCGGAGGCCCTGGTCGGTTCCCACACCGTCTACCTGTGGGACATGCCGGGTTACGGGGAGTCGTCGAAGCACTCGGAGCACCCCGTCTCCCTCGACGTGCAGGGCGAGCTCTTCGCTGATCTTCTCGCCCACTGGGGCCTCCGCTCGCCGCACGTCGTCGCGCACGACTACGGCGGGGCAGTCGCCCTACGGGCTCACCTGCTCCAACGGGCTCGGTTCGCCTCGCTCGCACTGGTCGACGTGGTGGCGCTGGCGCCCTGGGGTTCGGACTTCTTCCGATTGGTCCGGGAGCACGCCGACGTGTTCGGCGCAGTCCCACCGCCGATCCACGAGGGCATCCTGCGTTCCTACATCGCCGGCGCCAGTCATGTCGGCCTGACCGAGGAGGCCATGGAGATGCTGGTGTCGCCGTGGCGTGGCGCTGAAGGGCAGGACGCCTTCTATCGCCAGATCGCTCAGGCGGACCAGCGCTACACCGACGAGGTCGAGCCCCGATACCCCGAGATCGACCTTCCGGTGCTGGTGGTGTGGGGACGGGAGGACACCTGGATCCCGGTCGACCGAGCTTCTCGGCTGGGCGAGCTCATCCCGGGGGCACGGACCACGGTGGTGGAGGGCGCCGGGCACCTGATCCAGCTCGACCAGCCGGCAGCACTCGCGGCCCATCTGTGCCGATGGCTCGGCGAGCAGGCGAGCCCGGACCCCTCCGCGCACTGACCGGTTCCGAGACAGGCAGGTGTCAGTCCGCGGCCGCGCGCTCCTCGCGGAGCCTCGGCTCGGTGCGGTTGGCGGGACGGATGCCCTGCTTGTCGGCGTAGAACGCGCGGACGAGGTCCATGTCGGCGACGACGTCGCCGGTCGGGTGGAACATGGGGCCCATCCCGAGGGTTCGGGTCGGGCCGTCGACGAAGCCCAGCGAGATGGGAAGCCCGGTCTGCTGGGCGATCCGGTAGAAGCCGGGCTTCCAGAACTCGCCGCTGCCGCGGGTGCCCTCGGGAGCGATGACGAGCATGAACGACTCGTGACCCTTGGCCTCGGCGAGCAGGGCCCGGATCGTCGCGCCGGGGTTCTCGCGGTCGAGCGGGATGCCGCCCGTCTTCCGTAGCGCCCAGCCGGTCGGACCCTTGAACCACGTGTGCTTGACCAGCACCTGGGGGCTCTTGCCGTTGCCCCAGGCGATGAGGAGCATCGCGACGAAGTCCCAGGCGGACGTGTGCGGTGCGCCGACCATGATGCCGGCGTCCGGCACCGTGCCGACCAGTCGCCAGCGCGCGGCCCGAACGATCCCTCGCGCCAGCGCGCGCCGGACGATCACTCGCTGACCGTGTCGGCGTGGCGGTGGACGACGCGCCACTCGCCGCCTTCGCGGCGGTAGACCTGCGTCGCGCGCAGCGTGTAGGTGCGGGGCTCGCCGTCGACGGAGGCCGAGGTGTGCTCCAGACCCGCCGTGTAGGCCATGTCGCCCACGACGCAGCAGGACTGGAGCTCCAGGGCGAAGGACGTGCAGTCGGAGAAGGTCTCGCCGAGGCCGTCGAAGAGCGCGTCGAGCTCCTGCTGACCGATGGCACTGCGCCACGCGCCCAGCACGCTGACCGGCTCGTTGCTAGACCAGAGCGCGCGCCGCGGTGCGAGGTCACCGTTGTGCATGGCACGCTCGGCCTCGCAGAGCGGTCCCTCGACCCAGGCGCGGAACTCCGTCTCGTCCGTCGAGGTCATCGGCGTCCTCCGGGTGCTCGTGTTTCGTGAACTCTACGCCCGCGACGGGTCCACGGGACGGCGCTGGCTCGGTGCGGGAGCGGCGGTCGCCGTACCCTAGGGAGGTGAGCATCCCGTCCCTCGAGCAGCTGCACGCCATCGGCGCCCGTCAGCAGCCGACCTACGACGACCCCGCGGCACTCGCCGCGGCCGTCGAGCGGCTGCGTACCCTGCCGCCGCTGGTCTTCGCGGGCGAGTGCGACGAGCTCAAGGGCAAGATCGCGGCGGTCAGCCGTGGCGAGGCGTTCCTACTCCAGGGCGGCGACTGCGCCGAGACGTTCGCCGGCGCGACGGCCGACAACACCCGCAACAAGCTGCGGGTGCTGCTGCAGATGGCGGTCGTGCTGACCTACGCCGCCTCGGTGCCGGTCGTGAAGGTCGGCCGGCTGGCCGGGCAGTACGCCAAGCCGCGCTCCAGCAACGACGAGACCCGGATCGTCGACGGCCAGGAGGTCACCCTCCCGGCCTACCGCGGCGACGCCGTCAACGGCTACGACTTCACGCCCGAGTCGCGGATCCCGGACCCGCAGCGGCTGCTCGAGGTCTACCACTCCTCGGCCTCGACGCTGAACCTCGTGCGTGCCTTCACCACCGGCGGGTACGCCGACCTGCGCCAGGTGCACGCGTGGAACTCGGAGTTCGTGCGCAACAGCCCGGCGGGCACGAAGTACGAGGCGATGGCCGCCGAGATCGACCGAGCCCTGACCTTCATGAAGGCGATCGGCGCCAACCCCGACGAGTTCCACCGGGTCGACTTCTACTCCAGCCACGAGGCGCTGCTGCTGGAGTACGAGCACGCGATGACGCGGATCGACTCCCGCACCGAGCAGCCCTACAACGTCTCGGGCCACTTCGTGTGGATCGGCGAGCGCACCCGGCAGCTCGACGGTGCGCACGTGGAGTACTTCCGCCACATCCGCAATCCCATCGGCGTGAAGCTCGGCCCGACCGCGACGGCCGACGACGCCCTCGGGCTGGCGCGGGCGCTGAACCCGGAGAACGAGCCCGGCCGGCTGACCTTCATCACCCGGTTCGGCGCCGAGAAGATCCGTGACGGCCTGCCGTCCCTGGTCGAGAAGGTCACCGCCGAGGGTGTCGACGTCGCGTGGATCTGCGACCCGATGCACGGCAACACCTTCCCGACGTCCAACGGCTACAAGACCCGCCGGTTCGAGGACGTGCTCGGTGAGGTGCAGGGCTTCTTCGACGTGCACCGCGCCCTCGGCACCGTGCCCGGCGGCATCCTCGTCGAGAACACCGGCGACGACGTCACCGAGGTGATCGGCGGTGGTG
Source organism: Nocardioides panacisoli (assembly GCF_039537325.1). GTDB lineage: Bacteria > Actinomycetota > Actinomycetes > Propionibacteriales > Nocardioidaceae > Nocardioides > Nocardioides panacisoli. Next base: position 353,514 of record NZ_BAABAH010000003.1, on the reverse strand, counting down.
AGGAGCTCGACGAGCACGGCCTCGCGCACCGCTACGAGTCGGTGGTCGACCCTCGGCTCAACCGCGTGCAGTCGCTCGAGATGGCGTTCCTCGTCGCGGAGATGCTCCAGCGCTCCTGAGCCTTCCCAGCCACGTCCCGCGGGCCTACGCTCCGGGACATGCGACTCCTACGCGCCCTTGCGGTCCTGGTGCTCGGCCTCACCCTCCCCCTGCTCGTCGCCGGCCCGGCCAGTGCTGCCAAGGTCGTCGACGTCGATCACATGTCCTTCACGCCACAGACCGTCCGGATCACGGTCGGCCAGGCGGTCAAGTGGACCTTCAACGACTCGGTGGCGCACACCGTGACCCCCAACCACGGCTCCTGGGGCAGCGGGGTCAAGACGGCGGGCCAGACCTTCCGGCACGTGTTCCGGTCGGCGGGCACGTTCCGCTACCACTGCAGCATCCACCCGGAGATGACCGGCAAGGTGGTGGTGCGGGCCGCACGGCCGCACCCCGCCGGGATCAGGTCGGCCGGCCACATCGTCGCCGACTAGTTTGCCGCTGCTCCTACCGGGCACCGGGCAGGCATGACGAGCCCCACTGACGAGCCCATCCCGGAAGCGAACGAGGCGGACGTCGCCGAGCAGGCGCAGGACGCCGACCCGGTCGGGGACGACGAGGACTACCCGCACCTGGCCGAGGAGGACGAGGAGGACTACCTCGACGTCGAGGACGACGAGGAGGAGTAGCGTCCGGGCCATGTACCGGACGCTGGTCGCGCTGGCAGCGGCCGCCACCGTTGGGAGCCTGTCCCTCTCGGCGCCCGCCACCGCGGGCGTCAGCACCGACACCGTGTCGATCTCCAGCTTCTCCTTCGCCCCGGAGGCGCTCCGGGTCGCCCAGGGCGCGACGGTGACCTGGACCAACCTGGACCCGACGCTCCACACCGTCACCTCCGACGTCGGCCTGTTCGACACCGGGGACATCGCGGCCGGCGGCGGCACCGCCTCGCTGACCTTCGACTCCGCGGGCCGGTTCCGCTACCACTGCATGCATCACTCCTTCATGAGGGCGAGCGTCGTCGTACCGCTCGTCGTCGACGGGGGTTCTGCTGCGGACGGTTGGAAGCTCCGCTGGGCCACCGGGGCCGCTCCGGACGGCGTCGCCTACGACGTGCAGTTCAGGAAGGCGGACGCCAAGACGTGGCGCAACCTGCGGCAGGACACGACGCACGCGGGCGGCAAGCTGAACCCCTCGGCGCCTGGCGACTACGTCGTCCGCGCTCGTACGTCGAACACGGCGCTCGGCGAGGAGTCGGGATGGTCGCCGAAGGTTCCGCTGACGATCAGCTGAGGCCCGCGCGCGGGCGGCTTGCCGGGTGGGCGAGGATGCTGGGGTGATCGATCTCCGCTCCGACACCGTCACCAAGCCGACCCAGGAGATGCGGGCGGCGATGGCCGCGGCCGAGGTCGGCGACGACGTCTACGGCGAGGACCCGACGGTGACCGCGCTCGAGGAGCGTGTCGCCGCGCTGCTCGGCAAGGAGGCGGCGCTGTTCACGCCGACCGGGTCGATGGCGAACGTCCTCGCCGTCGGGCTGCTGGTCGCGCCGGGCCAGGAGGTCCTCTGCGAGGCGCGGGCGCACATCGCTCGGGCCGAGCTCGGCGCCCACGGCGCGATCACCGGACTCACCATGCGCACCTGGCGCGACCGCCGGGGGCAGATCGACCTGGCCGCGATCGACGAGATGCTCTCGCCGGACCTGGGGCCGTTCTTCGTGCGCACCGCGGCGCTCTCGGTCGAGAACACCCACAACTTCGCCGGCGGCGCCGTGCTCCCGCTCGAAGACCTGCGCGCGTTGCGGTCTTACGCCGACGAGCACGCGGTCGCCGTGCACATGGACGGGGCGCGGGTCTGGAACGCGCACGTCGCGACCGGCACGCCGCTGGAGGAGTACGGCGCGGTGGCCGACGTCGTCTCGGTCTGCCTGTCCAAGGGGCTGGGCGCGCCGGTCGGCTCGCTCCTCGCGGGCCCGGCGGACGCGATCGCCGAGGCGCGGGTGCGCCGCAAGCGGCTCGGGGGTGGGATGCGTCAGGTCGGCGTCCTCGCTGCGGCGGGGCTGCACGCGCTCGACCACCACCTCGAGCGGCTCGCCGACGACCATGCGCACGCCCGGCTCCTCGCCGAGGCGGTCGGCGTCGACCCCGCGACGGTCGACACCAACATCGTCGCGGTCGACTCCGACGACGCCCTCGGCATGGTCGCCCGGGCGAAGGAGCACGGCGTCCTGATCGGCGCCGTCGGCTCCAAGACCGTCCGGCTGGTCACCCACCTCGGAGTGAGTCGTGACGACGCCGAGACGGCTGCGAAGGTGCTCGCCTCCCTCTAGCGTCCTTCCATGTTCACGATGGCGCAGATCGATGACTTGCATGCTCGACTCGGTCGCGCCGACTCGTTGGGTGACTACCTGCGGGGCCTGGCGGCCGCCGGCGTCGTCCGGTTTGAGTCGCTCGTGAGCGATGGCCGCTCGGAGTTCTTCAGTGCCGACGGTCTGCGGGTCGTCTCGCCGGCGCACCACGAGGTGCTCCAGGTGGCCGAGGTGAGCGACAGAACCACCTTCCTGGAGCACCTCCGCCGTCACAGTGCCGGCGAGACCTCGTACCTCGAGATGTCCAAGAGCTTGGCGGACAGCGGTGTCGAGAAGTGGGTCGCGGACACAACGGCGCTCACCATGAGCTATCTCGATCGCGCAGGGGTGGTCCTCCTGGTGGAGACGATCGAGTAGTCATCGCTCTGCGGAAGTAGCGTGCGGAACCGCGCACGCCGAGCGGCATGGTCGGGCGCTTCGCCCCGACAGCGGCGTTTTGCCAGTAAAGAGCGAAGCGTTCAGCAGGCCGCCCACTCTCGGAAGGACGCTCGCTCGGCTGTGTCCCGGGTCATTGGGAGGTGCAATTTGCGGCGCTCGTCGAGGCGCTGGCTCTGCGGCGTGCCGCGCGAGCCACCTGCCACAGCACGGCACCGCCCATCAGGAACGTCCCTGCCAAGACCAGGATCAGGACGCCGGGAAGCGAGTCTCGGTCGAGGAATCCGAGCACCATGAAGACCGCGCCCAGACTCAAGTACGCCACCGCGGAGATCTGCTGCTTGCGCGGAGCCGCCAGCACACGCTTTGCAGCTTTCATTGGCACGTGCTCTAGCCGCTTCGCTCCGACGTGATCGCCTCGACGCATGTCGAGGATCTCCGCGGCTTGTGACGGCAGACCAACGGCTTGTAGGAATTCTGCAATCCCGCTGCGACCGGGCGTTTCCTGCACAATCGCGAGCGCGCTTCGCACGGTGGATGGATCCGCATAGCTCGAGAGTGCGTCGATTAGACGGTTCTCGCGTTCGCGATCCAAGCGACCCACCTCTCCGAGGGTCTGCCAGACGGGGCCAAGCACAGCGAGCGCTGCCGCTCCCTCAGCCCAGTCGACTCGCAATAGTGCGGTGTCGCCGAGTTTCCACATGGCGAACGGATGGACGGGCTGACCCTCATGACTCGAGAGAGAGCGTAGAGCGGCCAAGATCTTAGGGACGGACCACGAGGCATCGGCCGCAGGGACCATGAAGTTCCAGCCGTCACGACCAGCTACGCACAAGCACGGCCCGGCCAACCGCGCGGTGTTGTCGAATGCCAACTGCGTGCCGTCGTACCCGATCACGGGGGCTCTTCCTAGCCGCGCCGGTCGGATTGTGCGCCCTGGGAGGTCGACGATCGTTCTCAGTGCGAAATCGATGCCGTTGATGTTCGGGTCGGTTCCCAGCAGAGCGGCGGCCACCAGTTCCGGAGCTCCTCCGAACGTGGACGCGATCATTCCGGCGACGGAATCAAGCGCTGGACCTTCGCCGTCGTTCCTGCGCCACGCCAGGCGCTCACCGTCCTCGGACCGAGCGACGACCGCAAATGTCTCCGATGTGGTCAGGAACTGGATCTGCGGTCGATCTGGGAGGAGCCGGGACACGTCTCCGGCGTCGAGCGCCGCAGCAACCCATCCGGAGGGATCTGTCGGACTGACTCGCCCAGTAGCGACGTGCCCTTCCAGCGCGGAGACGGCCTCGAGCTGACTGGCGCGCACCAACCACAGACTTGCTTTCAATTTCACCCGAGACCTCCCAGCGAATCCTGACACGACCAGAAGGTCGGAGAGGGCGGAACGACGGACATCGCCGGTCGCCTCCGAGAGCCGACCCCGGACTCAGATCGGGGTATCGCGGTCCCGCGTGACGGGTTCACCGGTTCGACCAATCCCTCCTTAATGAACCGCGCGGTCTTCGGCATGAGCGAGCGCAGCGATCGTCGCGCCGCGAACTCGCGCGGAGTGGGCCCGATGTGTTGCGCCGACATTCGAACACATGTACTATTGGCGTAGGTGCCGGACACGATGCCCCGTAAAGGCTGGACGATCGGACCTAGTGCTGCATTCGGGTTTCCCGCGAGGCGTGTGACAGCTTCCCGCTCTCGGCGGCGCGACGTCATTCGACAGCGCGCGCCGGGAGGAGGCCCGCTATGGACGACCACCATGGGCCAGCCGGGCATCCGGTGCTGGCGGCACTGGGCTCGGCGCGGGCTGCATTGAAGGACGTCCGGGACGTGCAGCCGACGTTCATGACCACGACCGCGAAGCGGCAGGCGCTGCTGGAGGTGACCGCGCTGCAAGCGCAGGTCGCAGAGCTGCGGAGTCGACTGCTCGCCTCGGCCGGCGACGTGGCCGAGGACGACGGAGCCCGGGACGTCGGCGCGTGGGTCTCCCAGCACACCCGGTGCGACCTGCGCACCGGACGCGCCGACGTGGACCTGGCCACGGCGCTGGACCGCAAGTGGTCGCGGCTCGCGGCCGGTATGGCCGACGGCACCGTCTCACCGGCACAGGCAAAGGTGATCGTGGACGCCCTCGATGCGCTGCCGGCCGACCTGTCGTCGGGGATGGTCGGTCGGGCCGAGGAGATGCTGATCGGCTGATGCGCACAGTTCAAGCCCCACGAGCTGCGCATGCTGGGCAGGCGGATCCTGGCCTACCTCGATCCTGAGGCCGGAGCTGAGACCGACGCCAAGCGACTCGAGCAGGAGGAGCAGACCGCGCGGGACAAGATGCGGCTCACCTTCAAGCCCCAAGGCGACGGCACCACCCGGATCACCGGCCTGCTCCCCGACGCATCCGCCACCAGGCTCAGGACCTATCTCGAGGCCTACACCTCACCGCGCAACCCGGCGAACACCCCGGCTGGAGCGGGGGACGCCGACCGGATCCCTTACCCCCGGAAGCTCGCGCAGGCGCTCTGCTCGTTGTTGGAGCACCTGGATCCGAGGAAGCTGCCCGAGCACGGCGGGGACGCCACCACCTTGATCGTCACCATGACGCTGGACCAGCTGCGCGGCGGTCTCGCCACCGCATCGATCCTCGACGGCACCGACCCCGCCCTGGGACCCAACCTCTCGGCAACCGAGGCCCGCCGGCTGGCCTGCACGGCCCAGGTCATCCCAGCGGTCCTGGGCAACCAAGGCGAGATCCTGGACCTCGGGCGGGCCGACCGGCTGTTCCGACCACCTCAGCGAAGAGCGCTGCGACTACGGGACAGGCGATGCCGTGCCAAGGGCTGCAACCACCCCGCCATCTGGTGCGAAGCCCACCACCTCACCCGCTGGGTCGACGGTGGCAACACCAACATCGACGACGGCGTCCTCCTCTGCCCCTGGCACCACCACCGCGTGCACGATTCCCGCTACGAGTACGAGCTCCTCGGCGACGGAGACCTCGTCATCCGCCGCAAGCGCTGATCAGCCAGTCTCAGCTGGTCGAGCCGGTGAGGTCGAGCTCGCTGATGGGGGTGAAGTCCTTGCCGAGCGGCCCGGCGCCGGGCGGGGAGACCGAAACGATCTCGAGCTGCAGGTGCGAGGTCTCGCCGGCCTGCACGGGGACGGTCTGCATCCGGCGGTCGCTCGCGAGCTGCTGCTCGACCGTCGTGCCGTCGTCGAGGACCCACCGGACCGAGGTGACCCGGCGGTTGAGCCGGTAGCCGTCGTAGCCGGGATAGCTCTTCGCGTAGCCGTTGACGAGCCCGACCTCGGTCAGCGTGACCGGCTGCGCGAACGTGATCGTGATCGCGGTGCCCGATGCGTCGCCGTCGACGCGCCAGCAGGTCGTCGGGTCGCCGTCGGTGAGGTGCGCGGCCTCGAACGTCACGGGGGCGCCGGTGCGGGCGTCGGTGCTGGCGGCTGCGGTGCCCGGGACCTGGACCCGCCGGACCACCGACGCGAGGTCGCGGGCCGGGCCGGCCGCCACCGTCGCGGTGCTCGCCGGAGCGCTGCTGGTGGGCGCCGGCGACGACGTGGTCGGGCCACTGTTGCTCGGCACCCGCTGCGGCTGGGACCGGTGGCCGGGGTCCTTGGCGGTGCTGTCGTCGTCGCCACCACCGAGCACCACCACGAGGGCGATGCCGACGACCAGCACCGCGGCGAGGCCGAGCACCGCCCACAGGAGCCACGGCGCAGCCCCGCGGCCGGACGGTCGCTGCGGCGGCGCCGGCGGCGGCACCGGCGGGCCGACCGGTACGACGGCCGTCGGGGGCGCGGTCGGCCGCGGCCCGGGCGGGCTGTCGACGTACAACGGGTAGCGGGTGGGCGGCGGCGTCACCGGAGGACCGGCCGGTGCTGGCGGAGCGGGCGGCGGGGGAGGCGCCGCGGGCACGCCCTCGTGGCGCCCGGGGATCGGCTGCCCGCAGTTGGTGCAGAACCGCCCGACGCCGAGCGCAGCGCCGCAGTGCAGGCAGTGCATGGGGCCCCCGGGGAACAGGCGAGAGTCGGTCAGGGGGTCACGGTAGTCGGTTCCGCGGGCTTGCGACCCATCATCGGCGGCAGCTGCCGCACGGCCTGGGCGAGCGCTCGCAGCTCGGGGCCGTGCAGCGACTGCGGTCCGTCGCAGAGCGCGACCTCGGGGTCGGGATGCACGTCGACCATGAGGCCGTCCGCGCCCGCGGCGATCGCGGCCCGCGACAGCGGCACGACCAGGTCCCGCCGGCCCGAGGCGTGCGAGGGGTCGACCACGACCGGCAGGTGGCTCTCGATCTGCGCGATCGGCACTGCCGAGACGTCGAGGGTGTTGCGCGTGGTCGGCTCGAAGGTACGGATGCCGCGCTCGCAGAGCACGATCTCGAGGTTGCCGCGCTGGGCGACGTACTCCGCCGCCATCAGCCACTCCTCGATGGTCGCGGTCATTCCGCGCTTGAGCAGCACCGGCTTCCCGGCCTCGCCGACCGCCTCGAGCAGCCCGGAGTTCCCCATGCTCGCCGACCCGACCTGGAGCATGTCGGCGTGCTCGCACACGACCTCGACGTCACGCGGGTCGACCACCTCGGTGACGACGGGCAGGCCGAGGCTCTGGCCGACCGCGGCGAGGATCTCGAGGCCGCGGACGCCCAGCCCCTGGAAGGCGTACGGCGAGGTGCGCGGCTTGAACGCGCCGCCACGCAGCACGGTGGCGCCGGCTGCTCGCGCCATGGTCGCGGCCTCGAGCGTCTGGTCGGGGCTCTCGACGGCGCACGGGCCGGCGATGAAGGTGAACGTGGCGGGGCCGATCGGGACCTGGCGCCCGGGGCGGCCCACCCAGACCGTCGACCGGTCGGGGTGGTGCTGGCGGCTGACCAGCTTGTAGGGCACCGAGATCCGGTACACCGCGGCGACGCCGCGCATCGCGCGCAGGTTGAGGTGGTGGAAGCTGTCGATGTCGCCGACCAGACCGATGATCGTGCGGTCCACGCCGACCGACACGAACGCCTCGCCGCCGACGGCCTCGACGCGCTCGACGACGTGGGACACGTCCTCAGGCGTGGCGCCCGGCAGCATCACCACCACCATGTCCGGAGCCTAGGGGAGCGGGTCTCCCGGGGCCTTCGAGATTCGCGATCCGGACGGCGCTCTCTCGGCGCTCAGACGGCGATGTGCGGCACCTCGGCCTCCACCCGCCGCCGCGGCACCAGCTCGACGACGAGCATCGCGGTGAGCACCAGCAGCCCGCCGACCAGCATCCGCGCGCTGAGGCCCTCGCCGCCGAGGAGGACCGCGAAGAACGCGGCGAAGACCGGCTCCATGCTCATGATGATCGCGCTCCGCGTCGCCGGCAGGTGCGCCTGCGCCCAGGTCTGCGCGAGCATCGCGGCCGCGCCCGCGACCAGGGCCATGTAGACCAGCGACAGCCAGTCCGTCCCGCGGTCGGGCAGCACCACGCCCGGCGACCCGGTCACCAGAGCGGCGACGAGGCAGATGCCGGCGATGACGAGCACCTGGAGCACCGACATCCCGAGCGCGTCGGCGGGCCGCGACCAGGCACCGAGGCCGACGATGTGCACGGCGTACAGGATCGCGGCGACGAACGTGATGGCCTGGCCGTAGCCGACCGAGAAGCCCTCGAGGGTCAGCACCCCCAGCCCTCCGGTCGCCAGCGCGACGGCAGCCCAGGTGAGCGCGGTGATCCTGGTCTTCAGCACGACGGCTGCGATGACCGGGGTGGCGACGACGTACAGGCCGGTGATGAATCCGGAGACGCTGGCCGGCGTGTGGGCGAGTCCCGCGGTCTGCAGGATCTGCGCGACGCCGTACACCCCGCCGAGGAGCAGCGCCCGCCGCCGCGTCTCCGGCGCCAGCCGCGGAATCGCGCGCGGCGCGACGGCGAGCATCGCGAGGCCGGCGATCGCGAACCGGACGGCCAGGAAGTCGACGGTCGGCACCCGGTCGAGCAGGTCCTTGATGAGGAAGAACGTGCTGCCCCAGCTCGCCGTCATGGTGAGCAGGGCGACCGCCGCGAGCAGCGACGTACGCCGACCGGGCCGGTCAGACGACATAGAGGGTGATGGTCGTCCCCTTGGGCACCATCTCGCCGGCGGGCGGGTTGGTGCTGTAGGCCCGGTCGCCGGTGAAGTAGATCTGCGCGTGCTCGACGTTCACGTCGAACCCGAGGCCCTCGAGCTCGGCGACCGCGTCGTCGGTGGACTCGTAGAACACCGACGGGACCTTGACCAGCTCCGGGCCCTGGGAGACGACGAGGTGCACCTCGTCACCCTTGAACAGGGTGCCGTCGGCCGGGTCCTGGCTGATCACGTCGCCCTCGTCGACGGTGTCGCTGTACCGCCGGTCGGTGACCGTGACGTCGAGGCCGCGACCCTCCAGCACGCTGGTCGCGTGGTCGGCGCTCTTGCCCGTGAAGTCGGTGACCTTGATCGGCTTGCGGCCCCTGCTCACGACCACGTCGACGCCGGTGCCGGGCGGGAGCCGCCTGGCCTCCTTGGAGCCGAAGGCGGGGTCGGTGCTGATGATCCGGCCCTCGGGCATCGACTCCGACCACGCCTCGGTGGTGCGGCCGATCACCATCTTCACGTCGTCGAGCTTCGCCTCGGCCTCGTCGACGGTCAGGCCCGCGAGCTTCGGGACGTTGTAGCGCTCGGGTCCGAGCGACAGGGTCAGCGTCACGGTGTCGTCCGGCAGGATCCGCGCACCCGCGCCCGGGTCGCTGCTGATGACGTCGCCCTTCTTGACGCTCTCGGAGTAGGCCGCGTCGCCGTAGTCCACCTCGAGACCCGCGTCGTCGAGCTTCTTCTCGGCCGCGGCCTTGGTCAGGCCGACGACGCTCGGGGTGGTCGTGTAGCGGGCCCAGCCGAACCAGTAGGCACCGCCGCCGACGAGGGCGGCCACCAGGACGGCGACGACCACCAGCAGCAGCGGCCGCCGGCTGCGGCGCGGCGGGGTGCCCGACGGGCCGGGGTACGGCGGGGCGGGCGGCCCGGCGACCGGGTCCGCGCGGTCGATCGCGGTCGTGTGGTCGCGCACCGGCACCGGCGGGACCGCGGGGCGCCGAAGCTGCTCGATCGGCTCGGGTGTCGTGTCGCTCGACGTCTCGGCGAACCGCGCGCCGACCGGCATCAGGTCCTCGACCAGCTCGGGGTCGTCCTGGACACCGGAGTGCAGGGCCTGCGCCACCCGCCGGACGTGGTGCAGCAGCACGCCGGCGTCGGCCGGCCGGAGGGTGCGGTCGCGGGCCGTCGCCCGCGCGACCAGCGCGTCGACGTACGCCGGGATGCCGGGATGGCTCACCGAGGGCGCGGGCACGTCGTTGTGGACGTGGCGGTAGGCGACCTGGATCGGTGTCTCACCAGTGTGCGGCTTCCGCCCGGTCAGCAGCTCGTAGAGGATCACGCCCGCCGCGTAGACGTCGGCGCGCGCGTCCGCGATGCCGTCGGTGACCAGCTCGGGCGCGAGGTAGGAGACCGTGCCGATGAGCACGCCCTGCGTCGCGGTGTGCTGGGTGTCGGCGCTGACCGCCTTCGCGAGACCGAAGTCGGCGACCTTGATCCGGCCGTCGTCGGCGATGAGCACGTTCTCGGGCTTCACGTCGCGGTGCACGAGACCGGCGCGGTGGGCCGAGGCCAGCGCGGACAGCACCGGCTCGAGCAGCGCGAGCGCGCGCTCGGGGGACATCGGGGCTTCCTTGGCGATCGTGTCGCGCAGCGTGTGGCCGGGCACGAGCTCCATGGCGAGAAAGACGACAGCCCCGTGGGCTGTGTCATCGGTGCCCTGGTCGTAGACCGAGACCACGTTGGGGTGCGAGAGCCGCGCCGCGGCGCGCGCCTCGCGCACGAACCGGGCCGCGAAGGCCTCGTCGCCCGAGGTGGCGTCGCCGAGCCCCGCGTGCATGATCTTCACGGCGACCGTCCGGTCGAGGCGCAGGTCGTGGGCCTCGTAGACCGAGGCCATGCCGCCGCGGGCGATGCGGGAGTCGATGCGGTAGCGGCGGTCCAGCACCCGCCCGATGTGCGGGTCCTGCTCCGCCGCTGGCTGCGGGACGCGGCCGGGGGCGCGCGTGTCGTCGTGCACAGCCACCCTCCTGCGCATCTCGTCGGTCTCCGGTCGGGGAAGTGTCCGGAGGGCCCCATCGTACGGGGGAGACGCGGCCTGACCCCGCACCACGCCGCCCCGCGGTGTCGTGGCGCCGTGCGTCAAGATGGCCCCATGAACGAACCCCGCCTTGCCGACCACGACCTCGGAGCGCTCGTCGACGAGTGGCTGGACTGGGACGCCGCGGCCGCTCGGATCGGCGTCACGCCCGCCAAGGTGCGCACCATGGTCCGCGACCACGAGCTCGCCGCCGCCGTACCGGGGGAGAAGGGCGCGCCCGCGGTCCCGGCACTGTTCCTCGACGACGAGGGGCTGCCGGTCAAGGGCCTGCCGGGCCTGCTGACGACGCTGCACGACAACGGCTTCGACGACCGGGAGTGCATCGCCTGGATCTTCCTGGACGCGGACCTGCCGGGCCGGCCGATCGACGCGCTGCGCGAGAACAGGGGCACGGAGGTCAAGCGCCGCGCCCAGGCGATGGGCTTCTAGGTGACCGGACGGCCGCGCTGGCTGACTGCTCGGGTCGCCGGCGGCGGCTCCACGCTCGTCGCCGCGGTCACGCTGCTCGCGTGGTGGCTGGGCAGCCAGGGCGGCACGACGACCGCGGACCAGCCCGCGCCGACGCCGGCGCCGACGGCGTACGTCTCCAGCACGATCGCGCCACGGTCCACGGCCCTGCCGCCGAGCCCGACGCCGACGGTCGAGCCGCGCAGCGGGCTGCCCTACGTCGACCTGGCCGCGCTGCCGCCCGAGGCCGCGGAGACCATCCACCTGATCGACAGCGGCGGCCCGTTCCCCTATGACGAGGACGGGACCACGTTCGGCAACTACGAGGGGTTGCTCCCGGCCGAGCCGTCGGGGTACTACAGGGAGTACACGGTCGAGACGCCCGGCTCCTCGGACCGGGGCGCGCGACGGATCATCAGTGGTGGCGACGGCCAGCTGTACTGGACCGCCGATCACTACGCATCCTTCGAGGTGATCAGGAGGGCCACTCCATGAGCGGACTGGCGGCAGTCCTGGCGGGGCGGCACGAGCCGGGGGTGCACCGGTGGCACTCCGCGCTCCACGTCCCGGACGTGCAGCACGCGGTCGAGCACGCGGGCTGGGTGTTCGGCTACGTCGACGGCGTACCACTGGACGAGCGGCGCGACGTCCTCGTCGCGATCGGCGACGCGCTCGGGTTTCCCGAGCACTACGGCGGCAACCTGGACGCCCTCAACGACTGCCTGCGCGACCTGGACAAGCCGACCGTGCTGCTGTGGGACGCCTGGGGCCCGTTCGCGCGCGAGCACGAGGACGCGTTCGGCCGTATCTGCGGAGTCCTCGGCAGGCGCGACGAGAGCGACCTCGCCCTCGAGGTGCTGCTGCGCGGCCCCGGTCCCGAGGACGGCCTCGCCTCCCTCGACTGAGGTCAGAGGGTCCGCTGGGTCGCGGCGCCCGCGAGCTCGGTGAGTACGCCGATCGCGCGCTCGTCGAAGAGCCCGCCCGCGTCGTGCAGCGCGCGGACCGCCCGGTCCGCGAGCCGGCCGATCATCGCCTCGACCTGGTCGAGCGCGCCGGAGCCCTCGATGATCGTGCGCAGCTCCGCCACCTCGTCGGCGTCGAGCGCCGTGCCGAGCGCTGCGTCGAGCCGCTCGGCCTGGGCCGGGGGAGCGCCGTCGAGAGCCAGGGCGACGAGCACCGTGCGCTTGCCCTCGACGAGGTCGTCGCCGGCGGGCTTCCCGGTCGTGTCCGGGTCGCCGAACACGCCGAGCAGGTCGTCGCGCAGCTGGAAGGCCTCCCCGAGCGGCAGGCCGAACCCGGTGAGCGCCGCCATCGTCGCGTCGTCAGCACCGGCGAGCGCGGCGCCGACGTGCAGCGGCCGCTCGATGGAGTACTTGGCGGACTTGTAGCGCAGCACCGTCATCGCCGTCGCCAGGTCCGCGCTGCCGCGCGCCTGCACGGACACGTCGAGGAACTGGCCGGCGATCACCTCGGTGCGGCACAGGTCGAACACCTCGAGCGCGGCTGCGGTCCGCTCCCACGGGAAGCCGGAGCGGCGCAGCAGCTCGTCGGCCCAGGTGAGCAGCAGGTCGCCGAGCAGGATCGCGGCGGCAGCGCCGTACTGCTCCTGGTCGCCGCGCCAGCCGGCAGCCGCGTGCTCGGCCGCGAAGCCGCGGTGGGTGGCGGCGCGGCCGCGACGGGTGTCGGAGGCGTCCATCAGGTCGTCGTGCACGAGCGCGCTCGCGTGCAGCAGCTCGAGCGCGGCGCCGGCCCGGCCGATCGCCCCGGCCGACCCGCCGTCCGGTGTGCCCGCCACGGCGGCGTACCCCCACTGGCAGAAGGCGGCACGGAACCGCTTGCCGCCGGAGACCACGGCGCTCGCCTCGTCGACCAGCCGGGCGGCGTCGTCGCCCAGCGGCGCGAGGACGGCGGCCTGCCGGTCGAGGAACGCGTCGAGCTCCGACTGGACCTCGGCGCGGAACGCAGTCTGGTCCCACGCCGCGTCGCTCATGCCCCGAACCCTAGTGACGCCGCGGTGCGGACCGCCCGGCGGGACCGGTGCCCCGCCACCTAAACTCCCGGCCATGGCTACCGGTCGAGGACGTTCGCTGGGGGAGCTCATCCGCTCCGGCAACCGCTCCTTCTCGTTCGAGTTCTTCCCGCCCAAGGACGAGGCGGGGGAGGAGCAGCTCTGGAACGCCATCCGGGCGCTCGAGCCCTACCGTCCGACGTTCGTGTCGGTGACCTACGGCGCCGGTGGCACCAACCGCGACAAGACGGTCGCCATCACCGGCCGGATCGCGCGCGAGACCTCGTTGATCCCGATGGCGCACCTCACCTGCGTGGGCCACACCCGCGAGGAGCTCGGCGAGATCCTCGACTCCTACGTCGAGGCCGGCGTCTCGCACGTGATGGCGCTGCGCGGGGACCCCAAGGAGGGCCCGCGCGCCGACTGGACCCCCACGGTCGGCGGTCTCAACTACGCGGTGGAGCTCGTCGAGCTGGCCCGGGCGCGCGGCGACTTCCGCGTCGGTGTCGCCGCGTTCCCCGAGGGTCACCCGAGCGCGGCGTCGCTGGACGACGACGCCGACGTGCTCTGCGCCAAGGCCGCGGCCGGCGCGGAGTTCGCGGTCACCCAGATGTTCTTCCGCGCCTCGGACTACTTCGGCCTGGTCGAGCGGGTCCGCGACCGCGGCGTGGACATCCCGATCCTGCCCGGCATCATGCCGATCCTGAACCTGAGCGCCATCCGTCGCCAGGGCGAGCTGATCGGCACCAGCGTCCCCGACGACGTCGTCGCCCGGATCAGCGCCTTCGACGGCGACCCCGCCGCCGTCCGCGCCGAGGGCATCAAGATCGCCGCCGAGCTCTGCGAGGAGCTCCTCGACGGCGGCGCCCCCGGCCTGCACTTCTACACCCTGAACCGCTCCAAGGCCACGCTCGAGATCTTCGAGCAGCTGCAGATCACGGTCTGACGTCGAACCTCGGGTTCGAGCACGTCGAACCTCGGGTTCGAGCACGCCGAACCCCGGGTTCGATCACCTCGAACCGTCAGTTGGGGTCGGGCTCGGAACCCGCGCGAACTGACGGCTCGACGTGCTCGAAGTGACGGCTCGACGTGCTCGAAGTGACGGCTCGACGTGCTCGAAGTGACGGTTCGACGTGCTCGAACTGAGGGTTCAACCAGCGGGGCCGACGAGCTGGGCGACGAGGGCGGCGGACTGGGCGACGTAGGGGATGCCGGAGCCGGGGGCGCCGTGGGCGCCGGCGACGTACACGCCGGGGACGGGGGTGCGGGGGCCGATCCGCTGGGTGAGGGTGCCGCGGCCCTGCCAGAGCACACCGACGGGGGAGCCGCGCCACAGCTCGACCTGGTCGAGCGGACTGCGGTCCACGCGTACGACGACCTGCTCCCGCACGTCGATCTTGTGCCGGGCGAGCGCGTCCACGAGGTCCTCGGCGATCTTGCCGCGGCCCTGGACGGTCAACGTGCTGTGGCCCTCGGGCGCGGTGCCGCCGGTACGGACGACGAGCAGCGGCTCGTCGTGGATCACCAGCTCCGGAGGGAGGTCCGGCGCCTCGCCCTCCAGTCCGAGGTGCGCGACGACGGGAGGGATCGCGGGCATGGTCCGCTCGACGTGCCGCGCGAGTGCCGGGAGCCGCCGCGGGTCGATCGCGACCACGACGACGTCGGCGTCGTGGGTGCCCTCGCCCGTCGCGACCCCGACGGCCCGGCCGTCGCGCACCACGACGTCGCCGGCCTCGGCCCCGGTGACGACGGTGACCCCCCGGGTCGCGAGCCGCGCGGTCAGGAGGTCGGCGACCCGCCCCGTGCCCCCCGGCACCCGCCATGCGCCGAAGCTCTGCTCGAGGTAGTTCGGGACGCCCGCCCATGCCGGCACGTTGCGCGGATCGTGGCCCTCCGCCACCAGCGGGTAGGCGGCGACGAGCGCCAGCCGGTCGTCGCGCAGGTCGCGGCGCAGCCGCTTGTGCAGCGTCTCGCGGGTGCGGATCAGCGCGGTGAGCTCCGGCCCCGGGTCGGCCGGGTCCCACGGTGCCTCGACGTAGCTGCGGCGCAGCACGTCCCACACCGGCGCATAGGTGTCCACGTGGCGCGCCCACGCCTCGCCCAGGCCCTTGCCGAGCTCGTCGAAGGCCGCGACCTGGGCGCCGCGGGAGCCGCCCGGCACCCGTACCGCGCTGCGGTCGACGAACCGGTGCTCGCGGATGACCTCGAGCGGCTCGAGCTCGCCGCCGAGCTCGGTCTCCAGCGGGCGGCCGGTCTTGCGGAACAGGTCGCGCAGGGCGGCGGGCAGCAGGGTGTACGTCGCCCCGGCGTCCCAGGTGAAGCCCTCCTCGCGGACCGTGCCGAGGGCGCCGCCCAGCGAGCCCGACGCCTCGAGCAGGGTCACGTCGTGGCCGAGCTTCGCCAGCCGTGCCGCGGACGCGAGGCCGCCGAGCCCGCCGCCGACGACGACGACCTTCGCCATCCGCTAGGCCTCCACGTCGATGGGCGTCGCGCCGGTGATCCGCAGCAGCTCGTCGTAGGTGGTCGAGAACACCGCCGCCGGGTGCCCCGCCGCCGCCCACACGACGTCGTACTGCTGCAGCCAGGTGTCGAGGTACGTCGGCACCGGCGCCGGGTGCGCGATGGGCGAGACCCCGCCGATGACCTGCCCGGTGTGCTCCCGGACGAACTCCGGCTTGGCCCGCCGCAGCGACGGCACGCCGACTCGTTCGGCCGTCGCCGCCACGTCGACGCGGTGCGCGCCCGAGGTCAGGATGAGCACCGGCTTGCCGTCGGCGTCGAAGAGCAGGCTGTTCGCGATCGCGCCGACCTCGCAGCCCAGTGCCTCGGCGGCCAGTGCGGCCGTGTGGACCGAATCGGGCAGAATGACGATCTCGCCGGTCCCACCGAGACGCTCGTGCGCCTCCCGGAACAGGGTGATCGAGGGGTGGTCGTCCGGCATGGGCCCGACCCTATCGAGGGCGGCGCGACGAGAGAGGAACCGATGGCTGAGGGACCGGAGCGACCGGCGAGCGTCGAGCTGGCGTGCTACCTGCTGTGGGCCCTCGTCGCGGCGGGCCTCGTCGTGTCGGTGCTCGTCGTGGTGTTCCGGTCCCGGCTCGCCGAGACCTGGGCACCCCAGCCGACGGGGGACAGCACCGTGCAGCCGGTGGACTTCGTGCCCGTCATCCTCGTGCTCTACATCGTCGTCGCGGGTACCACGCTGACCCTCGTGCCGCTGCTGCGGCTGGGGCACAACTGGGCGCGCCACGTCCTCGCGGCCCTCGCGATCGGCATCGTCGTGGCGACCGCCGCGACCATGCGGACCTCCCCGCCGGCCATGGTGCAGACCTGCGCGATCGTGGCGGCGGTGATGGCGGCCGTCACCGTGGTGCTGCTCTGGCACCCCGACAGCCACCGCTTCATCCGGGAGTCCGGCCCCGAGCAGGAGTGAGCCGCGGCCGACCCGGCCGACCCGGCCGACCGGAGCCTTGACGCTCCGTCGGGGGAGAGGTGTACATTGGCACTCGTTCGAACAGGTGTTCGAACAGCCACCTTCATCTCAGGGGAGCCGGCCATGGTCGACCAGCACCAGCCCAGCCCGTCGTCGCCGCACACGATGCCCGCGACGACCCACTCCTATCTCATCCGTGCGGCGGAATCCCTGAGCGAGGCGGTCGGCGCCCGCGACGTGCCGACCCGCTACGCCTGCGCGCACGTCGCCGCGCTCCGGGCCGCGGCGGCCCTGCTCTCGGCCCGCGCCCGCCCCGAGGCCGCCCATCCGGGCCGGCGGCGCCGGCCGCAGCGCAACGCCTGGGTGCTGCTCACCGAGGTCGCGCCGGAGCTGACGGAGTGGGCGGTCTACTTCGCCGCGGGCGCGGCGAAGCGCGCTGCGGCCGAGGCGGGCTCGACGCGCGCCGTGACCGACCGCGAGGCCGACGACCTGGTGCGTGAGGCCGATCGGTTCCTCGCCGTCGTCGAGCAGGCGCTCGGCCTGGTGCCGCACGTCCCGTTCGGCAACCGGCTCGCCGGGCGCGCCGCGGGCTGAGCGCGGCAGCCGCGACGGGGGCCCTAGTGTTGCGGTCATGGCAACCGGAGAGCGCCGCGGCTCCGCGAGGACGGCGGTCGTGTGGGACGCCCTGGATCGCGTCCTGGCAGGAGAGCCCCGCGACGTGCTCGACGTCGGCGGCGGCACCGGGGGGTTCGCGGTCCGGGTCGCCGAGCTCGGCCATCGGGTCACCGTCGTCGACCCCAGTCCGGACGCGCTGGCGTCGCTCGGCCGCCGGGCGCGTGAGGCGGGCGTGGAGGTCACCGGCCGGCAGGGCGACCTCGCCGACCTCGCCGCCGAGCCCAAGTCCGCCGATCTCGTGCTCTGCCACGGCGTGCTCGAGGTCGTCGACCCGGGAGAGGCGCTCGCCCGGATCCGGGAGGTGCTGCGCCCCGGCGGGCAGCTCAGCCTCCTGGTCGCCGGCCGCCACTCCGCCGTGGTCACCCGGGCGATGGCGGGCCACTTCCAGCAGGCACTGGCGCTGCTCGACGGCGACGACGGGGCGCGCACGGGCGGCCGCACCGGGCGCCGGTTCACCGCCGACGAGGTCCGCGGCCTGCTCGAGGGCGCCGGCTTCACGACCCGAGCGACGCACGCGGTCCGGGTCTTCACCGACCTCGTCCCCGGCTCGCTGCTCGACCTCGAGCCGGGCTCGTCTGCCGCGCTCACCGAGCTGGAGCGTGCCGTCGCCGAACGTCCGGAGTACCTCCCGCTCGCAGCCCAGCTGCACTTCCTCGCCGACTAGCCCACCGGCCGCGGGGCGGCCGTGACCACGACGCCGCTCCTGCACGTCGACATGGACGCGTTCTATGCGTCCGTGATGATCCGCGACCGCCCCGAGCTGCACGACGTGCCCGTCGTCGTCGGCGGCGGCCACCGCGGCGTCGTGCTCTCGGCCAACTACCCCGCGCGCGCGTACGGCGTCCGCTCCGGAATGTCCGGCTGGGAGGCCTCCCGGCTGTGCCCCGACGCCGTCGTGATGGCGCCGGACTTCGACCTGCTGGTGCCGGTCTCGCGCGCGATCATGGAGACCTTCAGGTCGGTCACCCCGACGGTCGAGGTGATGTCGCTCGACGAGGCGTTCCTCGACGTGCGCGGCGCCGTGCGCCTGTTCGGACCGCCGGAGGCGATCGCCGAGCGGATCCGGTCCCGGGTCCGCTCCGAGCACGGCATCACCTGCTCGGTCGGCATCGCCGCCGCGATCTCGGTCGCCAAGCTCGCCAGCCGGCGCGCGAAGCCCGACGGCGTGCTCACCATCCCGCCGGACCGGTTCGTCGAGATGGTGCACCCGCTCGACGTGGGCGAGCTGTACGGCGTCGGCGACGCCACGCGCGCGCGGCTGCACCGGATCGGTCTCGAGCGCGTCGGTGACGTCGCGGCGATCCCGGTCGACCAGCTGCGCCGGATGGTGGGCAGGCACCTCGGCGGGCACCTGCACGCGCTGGCCTGGGGCCGCGACCGCACCTGGCTGCGACCGGGCGGGGCCGGCACGTTCGGGTTCGGCGAGGGCGAGCCCGAGGGCAGCATGGGGTCGCAGCACACCCTCGCGGCCGACACCCGCGACCGTGAGGAGCTGCTGCGCGAGCTGCTGCAGATCTCCAGCCGCGTCGCCGCCCGGGTCAGGGCGGCCGGGAAGTGCGGGCGGACGGTGTCGATCACCATCCGGTTCTCGGACTTCCGGACGATCACCCGGTCGCACACGCTGCCCGAGCCGACCGACGTGACCCAGGACGTCTACGCCGCGGCGGTGCGCCTGCTCGACTCCCTGGGCCACTGGCGGGACGGCGCGCCGGGCCCGCCCGGTGTGCGGCTGGTGGGGGTCCGCGTCGAGGGCCTCGTGCCCCTGCTGCCCGAGCGTGGTCGCCAGCTGGCGCTCGGTGACCGCGACCCCGGCTGGCCCGACGCGGACCGCGCGGTCGACGTCGCGACCGGCCGTTTCGGCAAGGGCGCGGTCCGCCGCGCGTCGCTCATCGGGCCCGACGTGTCCGCGGGCGCCTCCCCGCCCGAGACAATCTCCGGGATCGGCCTACCGATGCGGTGAGACGCTGCCTACACTGGTCCCCACACCAGTCGTGAGTCGTGGAGGAAGCCGGTGCCACTCTCTGAAGAGGAGCTGCGTCTGCTCGAGCAGATGGAGCGCGCCCTCGTGGCGGAGGATCCCAAGCTCGCCTCCACGCTGCGTGGCACCACTCTTCGTCAGGCCGCCCGCCGCCGCGCGATCGTCGCCGGCCTGGTCTTCGCGATCGGAATCGGCGTGCTGATGACCGGCGCCATCACCCGGTTCTGGCAGATCGGCATCCTCGGCTTCGTGATCATGCTGGGCTCGGCCACCGTGGCGCTGAGCTCGCTCCGCGGCCAGCGCGCCGGCGCGTCGTCCGCCGCGGTCTCGGCCCACCCCTCCGGCTTCGGCGTCATCGACGGCGGCCGTTCCGCGCGCCGCTCCCGCGCATCGCGCTCCTCCGGCACGTTCATGGGCCGCATCGAGGACCGCTGGCGCCGCCGCAAGGACCAGGGCGGGTTCTAGTCGGGCCGAGCGTGTCGCCGGGCGTCAGCTCCGGACGGGCAGCGGCAGCCGGTCGTCGACGCGGTCGGCGGAGCGCCAGAGCGAGCGGGGCAGCCAGGCGCCGCGGCGCCGTACCTTCGGGAGGGCAGCGGTCGTGAGGGCGGTGACGCAGGCCTCGCCGTCGGCGCGCAGCTCCTCCGACGGTTCGGAGACCGCGCTGCCGGGGCGGGCGTAGCGGGTCAGCTCGATCCGGGCGACCAGCCGGTTGAGGGCTTCGCCGTGCCCGGCCATGTGCTCGACCAGGACGGCCGCGATCTCACGGGGTGACCGGCCCGTGGGCCACGGCACCTGGAGGTCGACGGCAGTGGCGGCGAGCTCGGCCCACACGTCCTCGGGAGCCCCGGCGAGGCGCCGGGCCCGGAGCCGGCCGCGGACCACGCGCGGCAGTCCGGCGGCCACGAGGAGCAGGAGGACCAACCCGAAGACGACGAGCATCACCGTGGTCGACGTGCTCTGCCCGGAGCCGGCCCGCTCGCGTGCGGTCGTGGTCTCCGGGTCCGCCGCCGTGGTCGGGGTGTCCGCGCCGTGGGGGGTGTCCCCGAGCAGCTCGTTCACGTGCTTGGGGGCGTTCGGGTCCGTGGCCGGGTCGGAGCGGTCGATCCGGGCCCGGGTGTAGGACGGGACGGTCTTCGCGCGGTCCGCCGGCGTGGGCTCGAAGCGGACCCAGCCGGCGCCCTCGAAGTAGAGCTCGGGCCAGGCGTGCAGGTCGTGCGTGCTGTAGGCGAACACGCCGGGGCCCACCCGGTCGGGCTCGTAGAAGCCGACCGCGACCCGAGCCGGGATCCCGAGCGTCCGGGCCATCACGGCCATCGCCGAGGCGAACTGCTCGCAGTAGCCGATCCGACCGTCGGGACCCTTGTTCAGGAACGTCGCGAACGTGCCACCGCCGGTGCCCTGCGGGGCATCCTCGACGCTGTAGGTGAAGTTGTCGCGGAACCACCGCTGCAGCAGCACCGCCTTCTCGTAGTCCGAGGACGCACCGTTGGTGGCCTCCAGCGCGTACTGGGCGACCGACGACGGCAGCCCGTCGGGCAGGTCGGTCAGCGTGCTCGGGACGTCACCGCTGACCGAGTCGCGGAAGAAGGCCCCGGTCGTGCCGTAGTCGGGCCTGATCGCCGTGAACGAGTAGTTCTCGCCGGCGGTGGTGAGGTCGTCGTCGGCGGAGATGAAGTCCATCGAGTCGGGGTCGTAGCGCCAGTCGTCGGACGAGAGCACCTTGGTGGCGGGGTAGATCGTGGGCAGCCAGTAGCTGTTGAAGCTGTCGCTCACCGAGACCCGGTAGTCGTAGGTCTCGCGGGGGACGTCCGCGGCGAGCCCCTGGGGGGGCGGCAGCGGCGCGCCGTCGGCGCGCTGGTTGCTGGAGACGTCGCGGTCGCCGCTGGTCCACTCGTCGCCGGTGAACCAGTTGAGCACCGCGATCCGCAGGTAGTCGGGATTGGGGTCGTCGGTGGTGATCCGCAGCAGCTGCTGGTCCTCGCCCTGCTCGAGGTCCCTGCGCATGTCGGTCTGGGGATGGTGGATGGTGATGTCGCCGGACCCGGACCCGGGTCCGAGCCCGAACACGTCGAGGTGCAGGACGGGCACGAACACGGGGACCACCAGCGCGAGCGCCGTCGCAGCAACGCCGATCCGGCCCGCCCCGGCCCGGACGGCGTCGGCGACGGGGTTGGCGTCGGTCCACGGTGAGCTCTCCGTGGGTCCGAGGGGCCGGCCCCAGCGCAGCAGGTCGTCGCGGGCGTCGACGTGCAGCAGCACGAGGAAGCCGATCGCGGCGCCGAGGAACGCGAGCGCTCCCGGGCCGCTCTCCGTGAGCCCGGCCGGCACGGAGTAGATGGCGAGGAGGGGTAGGCCGGCGATCGGCACCCTGCGCAGCGTGCAGGCGAGCAGGTCGACGAGCAGCAGGAACCCTGCTCCGCAGACGATGAGCAGGGGAGCGACCGAGGGCGCGCTCGGTCCGATCGGCGCCTGGTAGGTCTGCGCCGAGTTCATCGCCCCCGACAGGGCGTGCCCGATCGCGACGAGGTTGTCGTGGGTCGGCAGCGCCGAGCCGGCGATGTGGCCGCAGACGTACGCCGCCGCCACGAGGGCCTGCACCGGGAGCACGACGAGGCGGGGCAGCCCCGCGTGGCGGAGCAGCGCCCCGGTCACCGCGATCAGCACGCCGCAGATGACGAGGGGGATGAGGTACTGGCCCTTGCCGACGATGAAGACCCGCCACGACAGCAGCGCGGCCAGCGTGGTGGCCGCCGCCACCAGGGCGAGGAAGAGGGCGTGGGGGAGTGCGGGGCGTCCGGTCCTCATCGGATCGCGGCCTTCCCTGCCGCGGCCCGCTCGGCGGCGCGGCCCAGGTCCTGCCACGCCCGGTCGAGCCGGTCTCGCGGCCCGACGGGGACGGCCCGCCAGCCGAGCAGGCTGACCGCGGCCGCAGCGGCCGGCAGGTCGGCGGCCGGCGTACGGGTGGTCCACTGCTCGACGTCGATGACGATCGCCAGCGCCGAGCTCGCGTCGTGGCGGATCCGTCGCAGCGCCGGGACGTCGGTCGGCTCGGTGCTCCCGAGCACGGCGACGACGAGACCGCCGCGGGCCTGCTCACCGCACCAGCCCACGTCGAGCAGCGGCCGCTGGGTGGGAGTGATCAGTGCGAGCCGTTCCAGCTCGGCCACCGCGTTGTCGGTGTCGTCGGGAGGGGAGCCCGCGGAGGTCACCAGCCGCACCGAGTAGCCGGCGAGCTCGAGGTGGGTCAGGATCGACGCCGCGACACTGACGGCCGCCTCGAAGCTGGAAGCGAGCCCCTGGCCGCGGTGGACCCGGAGCCGGTCGTCGAGCAGCACGGTCGCCCGCGCCTCCCACGGCTGCTCCTCGCGGCGCACCATCAGCTCGCCGACCCTGGCCGAGCTGCGCCAGTGCACGCGGCGCAGCTCGTCGCCGCGACGGTACTCCCGCACGCTGACGTCCTCGGCCGACCCCGCTGCGAACGCCTGGGGCCGGTGCTCGCCGGTGCCGCTCCAGCCGCCGCCCAGCGGGATCCGCGGCAACGCGACGGTGCGCGGGGTGACGACGAGGTTGGACGTGCCGGGGAAGGTACGGCGCAGCTCGACGAGCCCGAACGGGTCGGCGACCCGCAGCGCCAGCGGGCCGATCTCGAAGGCGCCACGGACGTCGGAGCGCACCTGGTAGCTGACCTTGCGCTCCCAGTGGCGGCTCAGGCCGCGGAGCACGAACCGCGACCGGGTGCCGAGGGCGTAGGGGACCAGGTCCTCGGCCAGCAGGGCGCCGGTCGGACGGCGCCCGTCGTTGACGATGGTGAGGTCGACCCGTGCCGGCTGGCCGGCGGTCACCAGCCGGGGCGCGACCGATCGCGACACCGTGATCTGGGTGCGGCCCCGACCGATCACGAGCGCGGCCACGAGCGGCAGGACCAGCACGAGCACGCCGACCCGGGTCAGCGCGGACTGCCCGAGCAGGATCGCGCACAGGATCGCCGTGACCCCGGCGGCGACGAACGCGCGACCGCGCAGGGTCAGCCCGCGCAGGGCGTCGCGCACACCGCCCACCGAGTGCAGCTGGCTGGTGGTGGTGACGGGCTCGGGCACGGGAGGCGCTCGCTCAGGCGTCCGGGTCGGGGACCGGGACCCGGGCGGTCACGGCCTCGAGGACCGACGCGACCTGGCGGCCGGACACCGCGGCCTCCGCGCTCGGCAGGAGGCGGTGGGCGAGGACCGACGGGACGAGGGCGCGGACGTCGTCGGGCAGGACGTAGTCGCGCTGCTGCATCGCGGCGTAGGCCTTGGCCGCCCGGACCAGGTGCAGGGTGGCTCGCGGCGACGCACCGAGGAGGAGCTCCGGGGCCTCGCGGGTCGCGGAGGTGATGGCCACGGCGTAGCGCTGGACCGCCTGGCTGACGTGCACCTGGCCGACGATCGCGGACAGCTTGCGGATCTCCGCGCCGTCGGTGACCGGCTCCAGGTCGTCGAGCGGGTTGAGCGCCGTGTGCGAGTCGAGCATCGCGATCTCGGCCGCGGTCGTCGGGTAGCCGACCGAGACCCGCGCCATGAACCGGTCGCGCTGCGCCTCCGGAAGCGCGTAGGTGCCCTCCATCTCGACCGGGTTCTGGGTCGCGATGACCATGAACGGCGGCTCGAGGTGGTAGGTGACGTTGTCGACGGTGACCTGTCGCTCCTCCATGCACTCCAGCAGCGCCGACTGGGTCTTCGGCGAGGCCCGGTTGATCTCGTCGCCGATCACGATGTTCGCGAAGACGCCGCCGGGGCGGAACTCGAACTCGCGGGTGTTCTGGTTGTAGACCGAGACGCCGGTGACGTCGGACGGCAGCAGGTCCGGCGTGAACTGGATGCGGCGGACGGTGGAGTCGATGCTGCGCGCGAGCGCCTTGCTGAGCATCGTCTTCCCGACGCCCGGCACGTCCTCGAGCAGCAGGTGCCCCTCGGCCAGCAGCACGACGAGCGAGGCTGACACCACGTCCGGTTTGCCCTCGATCACCTTCTCGACGTTGGCCCGGATCCGGCCCGCGACGCGCGCCACCGTGGCCACGTCGGCCTGCTCGAGCTGGGGGTGGGTCGACGACTCCACGTGCATGGTCTCCCTCGGTGCGGTGGGCACGGGGTGGCCCACGTGCTCAGGTTATGTGACGAACGGTGGCCGCGCTGGGTTCACATCCGGTCTCGATCCGGTCTCGATCTGGTCTCTACGCCACGTCGGCTCGTCTCGGCGCACGCAGGCCTTCGCCCGCGCCCGCGGCCGTGACCCGGGCGCGCAGAGACGAGCCGACCCGGCGGTGCAGAGATGCGCCGACTCGGGGGGAATGTGGTTGACGGTGGGGGAAAGTGGAGTATTGTGGTGGAAAGTGGAGGAAAGCTGAGGCGCAAGGGGGTGCCCGATGTTCTTCATGGGCACCTACACCCCGAAGCTCGACGAGAAGGGGCGCCTCTTCCTCCCGGCGAAGTTCAGGGACCGACTGGCGGAGGGCCTCGTGGTGACGCAGGGACAGGAGAACTGCCTCGTCGTCTGGCCGTCCGACGTGTTCGCCGAGGAGGCCGAGCGCGCCGCCGCGCGGCCGATGACCAACCGCGCCGCCCGTAGCTATGCCCGCGTGCTGTTCGCGGGCGGTGACGAGGGCACGCCCGACAAGCAGGGCCGGATCGGCATCCCGGCGCACCTGAGGGACTACGCGGCGCTCGAGCGCGACGTCGTCGTCATCGGGGTGCGGGACCGGCTCGAGATCTGGAACCCCGACAAGTGGCGGGAGTTCCAGGCCGCGGCCCTGGAGGACTTCGCCGAGCTCGACGAGGACGACGACTAGCACAACCGAAGAGAGATCCGCAGGACGAGGCCTCCGCCCGCTCCTCCGCTTTCCGGAGCACCTTCCCCGGCCCCGGACAGCACCCCACGGCAGCCGCCACCCGGGACACCTTCCCCGGCCCCGGACGGCAGCGGCCGGAGCGGGCAGGGACCTGGTCCTGCGGATCTCTGCATCACCAGGCAGTCACCACCGAGCACCACCGCGCACCACACCGCACCACCGAGCACCAGGGCAGAGGGCGAGCAGAGTCGATGAGGGTCGAGCGATGAGCGTGCTGGACGCGCCGGACCGGACCGGCGCCACGCCGCGGGTCCGCGAGCAGGCACGCGACGTGCTCGTCCTGATGGCGTTCTCCGCGGGTGTCTCGCTCTCCGTGGCGCTCCTCCTCCTTCTTGTCTCCGGACTCGGGCGCTGACGGGGCCGCGACCGTGACGACTCCCCGCCACGCACCCGTCCTCCTGGACCGGGTCGTCGCGCTCCTGACGCCTGCGCTCGACCACGAGGACGCCGTGCTCGTCGACTGCACGCTCGGCCTCGGCGGCCACAGCGAGGCGGTGCTCGCGCGCTGCGGACTGGCCCGGGTGATCGGCATCGACCGCGACCCGCAGGCTCTCGAGCTCAGCCGCGAGCGGCTCGCGCCGTACGGCGACCGGTTCACCGCCGTGCACGCGGTCTACGACGAGATCCCCGACGTGCTCGACGAGCTGGGTCTCGCCGAGGTGGACGGGGTCCTCTTCGACCTCGGCGTCTCCTCGATGCAGCTCGACCTGCCGGAGCGGGGCTTCGCCTACGCCGTCGACGCGCCCCTGGACATGCGGATGGACGCCGGGTCGGGGCCGACCGCCGCCGACGTGCTCAACACCTACCCGGCCGGGGACCTGGTCCGGATCCTCCGCGAGTACGGCGAGGAGCGGCACGCGCGCCGGATCGTGGCCGCGGTCGTCCGGGAGCGGGACCGCGAGCCGTTCACGACCTCGGGTCGCCTGGTCGAGCTCCTCTACGAAGCCATCCCCGCGCCGGCCCGGCGTACGGGCGGGCACCCCGCCAAGCGCACCTTCCAGGCGCTCCGGATGGAGGTCAACGACGAGCTCGGCGTCCTCAACCGGGCGATCCCGGCGGCGATCGACGCGATCGGCGTCGGCGGCCGGGTGGTCGTCGAGGCCTACCACTCGCTGGAGGACCGGCTCGTCAAGCGGGCCTTTGCCGCAGCGGTGAGCACCGACGTCCCCGAGGACCTGCCGTTCGTACCGGAGGGGCACGAGCCCGCCCTCCGCCTGGTCACCCGCGGCGCCGAGCAGGCGCCGCCCGAAGAGATCGCCACCAACCCCCGGGCCGCCTCCGTGCGGCTCCGGGCCATCGAACGAGTCCGACCGCGGACAGGAGTCGCCTCATGAGCTACGCCGCCCCCCAGCTGCGCGCCCGACTTCCCAGGATCGCCGACGCGGCGATCCAACGGGCCCGGCTCACGGTCGTCCCGCGACCGAGGGCCCGAGCGGCCCGCGCGCCCCGGATCCCGTTCGTGATGCTGGTGAGCGCGGTGCTCCTCGCCGGCGTGGTGGGGCTGCTGCTCTTCAACACCTCGATGCAGGCGGCCGCGTTCCGCGAGACGTCGCTGGAGAACCAGGCCAGCGACCTGGCCGCGCGCCAGGAGGCGCTCGAGACCGACGTGCAGGCCCTGCGCGACCCGAAGCGGATCGCGCACGCCGCGCAGAGCATGGGCCTGGTCATCCCGACGACCACGGCGGGCGTGATCGACCTCGCGACCGGGGAGATCAGCGGCAACCCGGTGCCGGCCCAGGGCACCCCGCTGCCGCTGTTCCCGCCGCCCCCGAGCCGTCCGGCGGCGCTGGACCCGCCGGCGGTGCACGTCGCGGCGTCGCACGGCGTGCCGGACCAGGATCGGGGTGGCAGCGGGCCTAAGTTGGGCGACAAGCACCGCGCGGCCCGTCGCTGACCGCGCACCGCCCGCCACACCCCGTCCCGCCGACCTCCAGGACCGAAGCGTTGAGTCGACCGACAGTCCGCAGCGCCGTCCGGCGCGGCTCCCCGCAGCTCCGGCTGCGGGTGGGGTTCCTTGTGATCGCGATCGTGCTGTCCGTGTTCGCCGCCCGGCTGGTCCAGCTGCAGGGCGTCGACCCCGGCTCCTACGCCGCCATGGCTGCCGCCGAGGGGTCGGTCACGGTCACCCTGCCGTCGGCGCGCGGCGAGATCCTCGACCGTGACGGCCAGCCGCTCGCCGAGACCGTCGACGGGCTGATGGTCATCGCCGACCCGGCGCTGACCAGCGAGAAGGCGCCGCAGATCGCGCGGTTCCTGGCCAAGCGGCTGCACGTCGACTACATCAAGACGCTCGACCGGCTTCGGGTCGAGGGCAGCCGTTACCAGTACGTCGCCCGCCAGGTGCCCGCGAGCCTCGCCTCCGACGTCGTCAACGACGCCGAGGACAAGGGCTTCGACGGCCTGTTCACCGAGCGGGACCCGCTGCGGGTCTACCCGGGCGGCGACGTCGCCGCGAACCTGATCGGCTTCCTCGGCACGCCGGGCGCGGACGGGTCCGCCCGGGCGCTGGCCGGCCTGGAGGCGTCCTTCAACCACTACCTCGCCGGCAAGGACGGCCAGGCGCGCTACCAGGTCGGCGCCGGCCAGGAGATCCCGCTCGGCGACAACACGATCACGCCGGCGGTCAACGGCCACGACCTGCACCTGACCATCGACCGCGACATGCAGTGGTACACCCAGCGGGTCCTGCAGCAGACCGTCGAGGGCGCCGGGGGCGACTCCGGGGTCGCCGTCGTCATGGACAGCCGCACCGGCGAGCTCCTGTCGGTCGCCGACTACCCGTCCTACGACGCGAGCCGCCCGCAGGACTTCACCGACCACAAGGACCTCTTCAAGTCGGCCGCGCTGACCGACGTCTACGAGCCCGGCTCGGTCGAGAAGGTGCTCACCCTGTCGTCGCTGATCGACGCCGGCCTCGCGACCGACCGCACCAGGCTCACCGTGCCGCCCGAGCTGGACCGGCAGGACCACCCGATCCACGACTACTGGGAGCACGGCACGCTGCACCTGACGCTCGCGGGCGTCCTCGCCAAGTCGTCGAACATCGGCACCGTGATCGCCGCCGACCAGTTCAAGCGCGGCCAGCTCCGCAGCTACCTCACCAGGTTCGGCCTGGGCAAGCGCACCGGCATCGGGATCGGCGGCGAGACCAAGGGCATCCTGCCGTCCGGCTCCGCCTGGACCGACCAGGTCGACGACCGCATCGCGTTCGGCCAGTCGGTCTCGGTCAACGCGATCCAGATGGCCGCAGCGGTCAACACCATCGCCAACGGAGGAGTGCGGATCGATCCCAGCCTGGTCGAGGGACACGCCACGCTCGACGACGGCACCGAGATCGGCTCCGACGACGCGACCGAGCACCGCGTGGTCAGCGCGGACGCCGCGCACCAGACGATGCTGATGATGGAGCGCGTGCTCGACCCCGACGCCGGTGTCGCGCCGCTCGCCGCGGTCCCGGGCTACCGGGTGGCCGGCAAGACCGGCACGGCGCAGGAGGTCTCGAGCGACTGCGGCTGCTACAACGGCCTCACTGTCTCCTTCGCCGGGTTCGCGCCCGCCGACGACCCGCGGTTCACGATCTACGTCGTCGTGCACAACCCGCGACCGGGCAGCGGTGGCGGCTCGACCGCCGGTCCGGCATTCTCGAAGCTGATGAGCTACGCACTGCGCCGTTACGGGGTTCCGCCCACCGGGACCCAGCCGTCCCGCCTTCCCGTCGAGTGGTGATGGCGGCGGCCGGGCTCGACCGGGCGGCCGTCGCCGCCACCCGCCCCCGGCACCCGGCTCCGGTGCGGGTCGAGGACGTCAGGGCGTGGGCGGGCGACGATGCGCGCCTCGAGCTCGCCGGGACGGCGCGGCCGGTCACGGGGATCACCCTGGACTCCCGGCGGGTTCTCCCCGGCGACGTGTACGCCGCCCTCCCCGGCGCCCGCGCGCACGGCAGCGCGTTCGTGGCCCAGGCTGCCGAGGCCGGTGCCGTCGCCGTGCTGACCGACGCCGCGGGCGCCGCGCCTGCGACGGAGGCGGGCCTGCCCACCGTCGTCGTCGAGGCGCCACGCTCGGTGCTGGGGGCGGTCTCCGCCGGCGTCTACGGCGACCCCGCCGCCGCGCTCCGGATGGTCGGCGTGACCGGCACCCAGGGCAAGACGACCGTGACCCGGCTGCTCGACGGCGGCCTCGACGCGGCCGGGATCCGCTCGGCGGTCGTCGGCACGGTCGGCACCAGGATCGCCGGCGTCGACGTGCGGACCGCGCTCACCACGCCCGAGGCGCCCGACCTGCACGGCCTGTTCGCGCTGATGCGGGAGCAGGAGGTGGTCGGCTGCGCGATGGAGGTCTCCAGCCACGCCCTCGTCCTCGGCCGCGTCGACGGCGTCGTCTTCGACGTCGCGGTGTTCCTGAACCTGGGCCGCGACCACCTCGACTTCCACAAGGACGTCGAGGACTACTTCCAGGCGAAGGCCGGCCTGTTCACCCCCGAGCGCGCCCGGCTCGGCCTCGTCGACGTCGACGACGAGCACGGACGCCGGCTCGCGGGGGAGGCGCCGATCCCCGTGCGCACGCTGTCCGCGCGCGGCCGCGCGGCCGACTGGACGGCCACCGACGTGCGCACCGCTCCGGACGGGTCCCGGTTCACGGTCCGTGGCCCGCGCGGACTGGCCGTACCCGCGTCGGTGCCGCTGCCCGGCGACTTCAACGTCTCCAACGCGCTGGCTGCGATCGCCGCGGCCGTCGAGGCCGGCTACGACGCCGAGCAGGTCGCTGCCGGCATCGCCGCGTCGGGCGGCGTACCAGGCCGTCTCGAGCGGATGACCACCGGCGACGAGGGCTTCACCGTCGTCGTCGACTACGCGCACAAGCCGGACGCCCTCGAGGCGGTGCTCCGCACGCTGCGGCCCGTGACCGAGGGCCGGCTGATCGTGGTGATCGGTGCCGGTGGCGATCGCGACCGCGGCAAGCGCCCGGTCATGGGCCGGATCGCCAGCGAGCTCGCCGACCTCGTCGTCGTCACCGACGACAACCCCCGCACCGAGGACCCCGCCCAGATCCGGCGCGAGGTGCTCGCCGGCACCGACGGCCCCGCCGACGTGCTCGAGATCGGTGACCGGCACGCCGCCATCGCCGAGGCGATCGGCCGCGCCGGCGACGGCGACGTGGTCCTGGTCGCCGGCAAGGGGCACGAGACCGGCCAGGAGATCGGGGCCGTCGTGCACCCGTTCGACGACCGCGACGTGGTCCGCGAGCTGCTGGGCGGCGGCGCA
Source organism: Nocardioides panacisoli (assembly GCF_039537325.1). Taxonomy (GTDB): domain Bacteria; phylum Actinomycetota; class Actinomycetes; order Propionibacteriales; family Nocardioidaceae; genus Nocardioides; species Nocardioides panacisoli. Next base: position 322,865 of record NZ_BAABAH010000003.1, on the reverse strand, counting down.
TGATCCCGCGGACGCTGGCGGAGATCGCCGACGCCGTCGGTGGCAGCATCCACGGCCCTGCCGACCTGGTGGTGTCCGGCCCGGCGTACGTCGACAGCCGCACGCCGGTCGACGGCGGCCTGTTCGTCGCGGTCGTCGGCGAGCACGTCGACGGCCACCAGTACGCCGACCACGCGCACGCGGTCCTCGGCAGTCGTCCGACGGGCGCGCCGACGATCGTCGTCGACGACGTGGTCCCCGCGCTGGGCCGGCTGGCTCGGCACGTGGTCGACCGGCTCGACGCGACCGTCCTCGCGCTGACCGGGTCGCAGGGCAAGACCGGCACCAAGGACTACCTGGCCGGGGTCCTCGCCACGCTGGCGGGCGCCGACCGGGTGGTCGCCACGGCGGCCAACAACAACAACGAGATCGGCGTGCCCCTGACGGTGCTGCGCGCGACGGGCGACACCGCCTACCTCGTCGTCGAGATGGGCGCGCGGGGCATCGGCCACATCGGCTACCTGTGCAGCATCGCGCCGCCGGACGTCGCCGCCGTCCTGAACGTCGGGTCCGCCCACGTCGGGGAGTTCGGCAGCCGCGAGGCCATCGCCCGGGCGAAGGGCGAGATCGTCGAGTCCCTCGCCCCGTCGGGCGTCGCCGTGCTCAACGCGGACGACCCGCTCACCACCGGCATGGCGTCGCGGACCGCGGCGCGCACCGTGTCCTTCGGTACCCACGGGGACGTGTCGTGGCGCGAGGTCCGGCTCGACGAGCTCGGCCGGCCGTCGTTCGAGCTCGGCTTCGACGGGCAGTGGCACCCGGTCACGCTCCAGCAGTCCGGCGGGCACCAGGTGGCCAACGCCGCGGCTGCCGCCGCGATGGCGATCGCGACCGGTCTTGCCGCGGCCGACGTCGCCGCCGCGCTGTCCGGTGTCGCCGCGGCCTCGCCGTGGCGGATGGAGGTCGGCAGGCGGGACGACGGGATGGTCGTCGTCAACGACGCCTACAACGCCAACCCCGAGTCGATGCGCGCCGCGCTCGAGGCGCTGGTCGCGATCGGGCGGAGCGGCGGGCGCCGCACGATCGCGGTCCTCGGCGAGATGAAGGAGCTCGGTGCGGAGCACCTCGACGGCCACCGCGCCGTGGGCCGGGTCGCCGCGGAGCTCGGCGTCGACGTGGTCGTCGTCGTCGGTGAGGCGGCGGCCGGGATCTCCGACGGAGCGCAGGACGTGGCGGACGCCGCACCGCAGGTGGTGCCGGTGCCGGGTCGTGAGGAGGCAGTGGCCTGGGTACGGCACAATGCCGGGGCCGGGGACGCCGTACTGGTGAAGGCGTCCCGCGGCGCCGCCCTGGAGTGGGTGGCCCGGCAGCTGCTCGACGATGCGGACGGGAGAGGTGAGCGCTAGTGCTGGCGATCCTGTTCGGCGGCGGCATCGCCCTGCTGATCTCGCTGCTCGGCACCCGGGTCGCGATCAACCTCTTCACCCGGTGGGGCTACGGCCAGGAGATCCGCGACGACGGTCCGACCACCCACCACACCAAGCGCGGTACGCCGACCATGGGCGGCGTCGTCATCATCGCGGCGACCGTCGTCGGCTACTTCGCGGCGAAGCTGTTGACCCTCAACGCGCCGTCGGCGTCGGCCCTGCTGCTGGTCTTCCTGTTCGTCGGGATGGGACTGGTCGGGTTCCTGGACGACTTCATCAAGATCTCCAAGCAGCGCAGCCTCGGCCTGCGCAGCCGCGCCAAGATGATCGGCCAGACGGTGATCGCGCTGGTGTTCGGCGCGCTGGCCCTCTCGCCCTGGCTGGAGGACAGCTACGGCCGGACGCCCGCCTCGCTCAAGATCTCGTTCCTGCGCGACGTCAGCTGGCTGGCGCTGCCGACGGTCCTGGCGCTGCTGCTGATCTGGCTGTTCGTGGCCGGGTTCAGCAACGCGGTGAACCTGACCGACGGTCTGGACGGCCTCGCGGCCGGCGCGAGCGTGATGGTCTTCGGCGCCTACACCTTGGTCAACATCTGGCAGAACAACCAGTTCTGCGAGGAGAACCCGAGCTCGACCTGCTACGACGTGCGCGACCCGCTCGACCTGGCGATCATCGCCGCGGCGATCACGGGTGCCTGCTTCGGCTTCCTGTGGTGGAACGCGTCGCCGGCCAAGATCTTCATGGGCGACACGGGCTCGCTCGCCCTCGGCAGCGGCCTGGCCGGGTTCGCGATCCTCACCCGCACCGAGCTGCTGCTCGTGCTGCTCGGTGGGCTGTTCGTCCTCATCACGATGTCGGTGATGATCCAGGTCAGCTGCTTCAAGCTGACCAAGAGGTTCACCGGCACCGGCAAACGGGTCTTCCGCATGGCACCGCTCCAGCACCACTTCGAGCTGCTCGGCTGGGAGCAGGTGACGATCGTGATCCGGTTCTGGATCATCACCGGCCTGTTCGTCGCCACCGGCCTCGGCGTCTTCTACGCCGAGTGGGTCTCCCGGCTCTGATGGCCCGCGACCCATCGACCCTCGGCCGACTGGACGACTGGGACGGCGTGCGCGCCGTCGTCGCCGGGTTCGGCGCCAGCGGCGCGGCGGCCGTCGACAACCTGCTGCACCTCGGCGCCGAGGTGACCGCGCTCGCCGAGAACGCACGACCCGAGATCCTCGAGCGCGCCGAGCTGCTGGAGGTGCTCGGCGCGCAGATCGACATCCACACGGGAGCGACCGAGACGCTGCCTGAGGACGTCGACGTCGTGGTGACCTCCCCGGGCTTCCGGCCGGACAGCCCGCTCATCCGCGCTGCCACCGCCCGCGGCATCCCGGTCTGGGGGGAGCCGGAGCTCGCCTGGCGGCTCCGGGACCCGCAGCGGCCGGCTCCCTGGCTGTGCGTGACCGGCACCAACGGCAAGACCACCACCGTGCAGATGCTCGAGTCGATCCTGCGGGCCGCCGGGCTGCGGGCCGTCGCGGCCGGCAACGTCGGCCTGCCCCTCACCGAGGTCGTCATGGACCCGGACCCCTACGACGTGGTCGCCGTGGAGCTCTCGAGCTTCCAGCTGCACTACACGTCCTCGATGGCCGCCGAGTCCGCCGCGGTGCTCAACGTCGCCGACGACCACGTCGACTGGCACGGCACGATGGCCGCCTACGCCGCCGACAAGGGCCGGATCTACCAGGGCGTGCAGCGCGCCTGCGTCTACAACGTCGCCGACCCCGTCACCGAGCAGCTGGTGCGCGACGCCGACGTCGTCGAGGGAGCCCGCGCGATCGGCTTCACGCTCGGCACCCCGGCGGTCGGCATGGTCGGTGTCGTCGAGGACGTGCTCGCCGACCGGGCGTTCGTGGAGGAGCGGCGTACCAGCGCGGCCGAGCTCGGCACCCTCGACGACCTCCCGTCCACCGCCCCGCACGTGGTCGCCAACGCGCTCGCCGCGGCGGCGCTCGCGCGGTCCCACGGCGTGGCGCCGGCCGCGGTCCGGGACGGCCTGCGCGCGTTCCGGCTCGGCGGGCACCGGATCGCCGTGGTCGCCGAGCGCAACGGCATCACCTGGGTCGACGACTCGAAGGCCACGAACCCGCACGCCGCCGCCTCGTCGCTCTCGGCGTACGACTCGGTGGTCTGGATCGCCGGCGGACTCGCCAAGGGTGCAAGGTTCGAGGAGCTCGTCGAGCGCACGCGCGACCGGCTCCGCGCCGCTGTGCTCATCGGGCAGGACCGGCAGCTGATCGCCGACGCCCTGGCACGACACGCCCCGGATGTGCCGGTGATCGAGGTGACTCCCGGCGAGACTGGGCCCGTAGACGGGGCTGACCTGATGGCTCGCGTCGTCGCCGCGGCAGCGGCCGCCGCCCAGGCGGGGGACACGGTGCTGCTGGCGCCGGGCTGCGCGTCGATGGACCAGTTCACCGACTACGCCGCCCGGGGCGACGCGTTCGCCGCGGCAGTGCGGGCGGCGACCGGATAGCAGCGCCGGACCACCGGCCGAGGACGAGGGGGACGCCATCACCACCGCGAGCCCCGAACGGACCCGGTTCCGGCTCCCCGTCCGTCGACCTGTCGCGAAGGTGGCGACGGCTCGGCGGCCCGGATGGGTGCAAGCCCTCCAGGACGCCCTCGACCGGCCGCTGACGACCTACTACCTGCTCCTCGGCTCGGTCGCGCTGCTGCTGACGATCGGGCTGATCATGGTGCTGAGCGCCTCGAGCGTGCAGGCCTTCGAGCAGACCGGCGACTCCTACTCGATCGTCAAGCGGCAGCTGCTCTGGGTGCTCATCGGCGTGCCCTGCGCGTTCATCGCCTCCCGGGTGGCCGACCGCTGGGTCCGGCGGCTGGCCTATCCGGCGTTCTCGGTCTCGCTGCTCCTGCTCGCCCTCACGGCGGTCATCGGCGTCTCGGTCAACGGCAACCAGAACTGGCTCGCCCTCGGACCCGTCCAGATCCAGCCGTCGGAGATCGCCAAGCTCTCCCTGATCCTCTGGGCCGCGCACATCTACGCCAACAAGGAGCGGCGGCTCGGGTCGCTGCACGAGATGCTCGTGCCGGTGGTGCCCGGGATGCTGCTCGCGACCGTCCTGGTGGTCGTCGGCCGCGACCTCGGCACCGCGCTGGTGTTCTTCGCGCTCCTGGTCGGGATGCTCTGGGTGGTCGGGGCGCCCACCCGGCTCTTCGTGCTCGCGCTCAGCATGGTCAGCGTGCTGGCGATCGGCATGGCCGCGATCGACACCGAGCGGCTCGCCCGGATCACCAACTTCGTCGATCCGTTCAAGGACTACCACGGCACCGGGTGGCAGCCCGCGCACGGTCTCTACGCGATGGCGAGCGGCGGGATCTTCGGCGAGGGCATCGGCGCCAGCCAGCAGAAGTGGGGCTCGCTGCCCGAGGCGCACACCGACTTCATCTTCGCCGTGCTCGGCGAGGAGCTCGGGCTCGCCGGGACGCTGCTCGTCGTCGGCCTGTTCCTCGTGCTCGCCTACGCGATCCTGCGGGTCGCCCGGCAGACCAAGGACCCGTTCGTCCGCTACACGAGCTTCGGGATCGCCGTGTGGCTGCTTGGCCAGATGATCATCAACGTCGGCATGGTGCTGGCGCTGCTGCCCGTCATCGGGATCCCGCTGCCGCTGGTGTCCTACGGCGGGTCCAGCCTGCTGCCGACGCTCAGCGCGCTGGGCCTCGTCATCGGCTTCGCGCGCCGCGAGCCCGCCGCCAAGCGTGCCCTCGCCCAGCGCCGCCGGGCCCGCACGAAGGGTCTGGCCGCCCGCCGGTAACGTCCCGCCACGGACGGTCGGATCGGAGCAGAGGCGGAGGGCACGGGGGATGCGGATCTTGTTGGCCGGCGGGGGCACGGCGGGTCACACCTCGCCCCTGCTCGCGACCGCGGACGCCCTCCGGCGCATCGACCCGGGCTCCGAGATCACCTGCCTCGGCACGCCGCGCGGCCTCGAGAACACCGTCGTCCCGGCAGCGGGCTATCCCCTCGAGCTGATCCCGCCGGTGCCTCTCCCGCGCAAGCCGTCCAAGGACCTCGTGGCCGTGCCGGCGCGGCTCCGCGGCGCGGTCAAGGCGGCGCTCGCCGTCGTCGACCGGGTGCGGCCCGACGTGATCGTCGGCTACGGCGGCTACGTGTCGCTCCCCGCCTACTTCGCCGCGCGGCGGCGCAGGATCCCGCTCGTCGTGCACGAGCAGAACGCCCTGCCGGGCATCGCCAACAAGATCGGCGCCCGGCTCGCCGACCGGGTCGCGGTCAGCTTCCCGGACACCCCGCTGAAGAAGGCGGAGTACGTCGGCCTGCCGCTCCGGCGGATGATCTCCACCCTGGACCGTGCCGCCCTCGGTGCCGAGGCGCGCCAGTTCTTCGGGCTCGACCCCGCCCTGCCCACCCTCGTCGTGACCGGCGGCTCCCAGGGCGCCTGGCGGCTGAACCGCGCCGTCGCCGGCGCCGCCGCCACCCTCTCGGGCACCGGCGTCCAGGTGTTGCACGCCATAGGGAAGCGCGGCACCGAGGATCCGGAGTGGGCCGAGCCGGACCGCGGGGGCGCGTCGGCGCCGTACGTCGTGGTGCCGTTCATCGAGCGGATGGACTACGCCCTGGCCGCCGCGGACCTGATGGTCTGCCGCGCGGGCGCGTCCAGCGTCGTCGAGGCGGCGGCGAGCGGGGTGCCCGCGATCTTCGTCCCGCTGCCGATCGGGAACGGTGAGCAGGCGCTGAACGCCAAGCCGGTCGTCGACGCCGGCGGCGCGCTGCTCGTCGAGGATGCGGCGTTCGACAAGGCCTACGTCGCCGACCACGTCCCGCCGCTGGCGCGCGACGCGGCCAAGCTCGCCCGGATGGGCGCCGCCGCCGCGCACCTGGTCCCGCGCGACGCCGACGAGCGGCTGGCCCGGATGATCCTCGACGCAGGTCGCCGATGAGACTTCCGGTCCCGGAGCGGATCCCGCCGGCCGAGGAGCTCGGCCGGGTGCACTTCGTCGGCATCGGCGGGGCCGGCCTCTCCGGGATCGCGCGGATCATGGCGCGGCGCGGCGTGCCGGTCACCGGCAGCGACGACAACGACACCCCGTTCCTCGCGCAGCTGCGTGAGCTCGGCGTGACCTGCCACCTCGGCTACGACGCCGCCCACGTCGGCGACGCGGACACCGTGGTCGTGACCACGGCCGCCCGGGAGGACAACCCCGAGGTGCTCGAGGCGCGGCGGCGAGGGCTCACGCTGCTGCCGCGCTCGGCCGGGCTGAAGGCCGCGATGGCGGGCCATCGGGTGCTCTCGGTCGCCGGCACCCACGGCAAGACCACCACGACCTCGCTGCTCACGATGGCGCTCCTGCACGCCGGCGCGGACCCGTCCTACGCCGTCGGCGGGGTCCTCACCGGCACCGGCCGCAACGCCGACCTGGGCGAGGGCGGCGTCTTCGTCGCCGAGGCGGACGAGAGCGACGGCGCCTTCCTGGTCTACGACACCCACGGCGCGATCGTGCTCAACGTCGAGGCCGACCACCTCGACATCTGGGGCACCCCCCAGGCCTATGTCGCGGCGTTCGAGCAGTTCGCCGACGGCGTCGACCCGGACGGCTTCCTCGTCTGCGGCGTGGACGACCCCGGTGGTGCGGCGCTCGCGGAGCGGCAACGGGCGCGAGGACACCGGGTGGTGACCGTCGGCGTCGACCGGCCCGGCGACCTGCGCGCCGTCGACCTGCGCGCCGCCGACGGCGGGACGACGTTCGCGGTCGAGCGCGACGGCGACCTGATCGGCGAGGTCGCGCTGCGGATCCCCGGGCGCCACTACGTCATCGACGCGCTCGCGGCGCTCGCCGCCGGGCTCGAGCTCGGCCAGGCCTTCGCCGGCCTCGCGGCAGGGCTCGCGGAGTTCGTCGGCACCGGCCGGCGGATGGAGCCCAAGGGCGGGGCCGGGGGAGTCCGGGTCTACGACTCCTACGCGCACCACCCGACCGAGATCAGCGGCGACATCGAGGCCGCTCGCTCGCTGGCCGGCGACGCGCGGGTCGTCGTCTGCTTCCAGCCGCACCTGGTGTCGCGTACCCGGATCTTCGCGCCCGAGATGGGCAAGGCGCTCGGCGCCGCCGACGAGGTCGTCGTGCTCGACGTGTACGTCGCCCGCGAGGAGTCGGATCCCGAGGTCAGCGGCGCGCTGGTCGCGGATGCCGTACCGCTGCCGCAGGAGCGGGTCCACTACGTCCCGCAGCGGTCCGACGCGCTCGGGGTGCTGCTCGACATCGTGCGGCCCGGCGACGTGGTGCTCACCCTCGGCGCGGGCGACGTGACCGCCCTGGCCCCCGAGCTGGTCGCTCGTCTGGAGGAGCGCGGCGATGGCTGACCGATCGGCGCAGGCGCGCACCCGCAAGCGGTTCGCCCGCCGCCAGTGGGCGCGGCGCTGGCTGACCTGGCGCTACATCGTCGTGGTCGTGGTGGTCGTCCTGCTGATCGGCTTCGCCGTCTACTCCGTCTACTTCTCGCCGTGGCTGCAGGTCCAGGGCGTCGACGTGACCGGCAACTCGCAGGTCTCCGACGCGGAGATCATCCGGACCGCCGACGTCCCGGAGGGCGGCGCGCTGGCCAAGGTCGACCTGGACGCGATCGCCGTACGCGTCCGGGCCCTGCCCGCGGTGAAGTCCGTCGACGTCTCCCGCAAGTGGCCGCACGACGTGCGGATCGACGTCGTGGAGCGGACGCCGGTCGCGGTGGTCGCTCGCGGCGACGGGTACGTCGACCTGGACGAGGAGGGCGTCACCTTCAACCGGCTGGCCCATCCGCCCGCGGGGCTCCCGCTCGTCGAGACCGGCGCCGCTGCCGAGCCCTCCGCACTCGAGGAGGCGGCCCACGTGGTCGCCGCCCTGCCCGACGACATCTCCAGCCTGGTCGACCACGTCCAGGTCGACACCGTCGACGAGATCCTGCTGGTGCTCCACGACGGGCGGCAGGTCAAGTGGGGGAGTGCCGACCAGTCCGACGAGAAGGCCCAGGTGCTGCTCGCGCTGCTGGACCGCAAGGCCCAGGTCTACGACGTCAGCGTCCCGGGCATGCCGACGACACACTGACCGCGCGGCGGTCGTACGTGGACGGGCTGCCCAACCCGGCCAGCCCGGGACGCCGCGCCGCGGCGTGTCGGCACGAAATGCCCGGGCCGCCTCCCTACTGTCTTCACCACGACGAGGTTGACATAACTATAACCCTCAGCCTGAGGGTCAGAGTTTAGACCAGGGTCAGTCAGACCGAGTCGGGACTTCTTCCCCACCACACTTGCCGGACCGCAACGAGAGGTGAAGCCGCCGTGGCAGCTGCACAGAACTACCTGGCCATCATCAAGGTCGTCGGCATCGGCGGTGGTGGGGTCAACGCCGTCAACCGGATGATCGAGGTCGGGCTCAAGGGCGTCGAGTTCATCGCGATCAACACCGACGCGCAGGCGCTGCTGATGAGCGACGCCGACGTGAAGCTCGACATCGGGCGGGAGCTGACCCGGGGCCTCGGGGCCGGCGCGAACCCCGACGTGGGCGCCAGGGCCGCTGAGGACCACGCCGAGGAGATCGAGGAGGTCATGAAGGGCGCCGACATGGTCTTCGTGACCGCCGGCGAGGGTGGCGGCACCGGCACCGGTGGTGCGCCGGTCGTGGCGCGGATCGCCCGCTCGCTCGGCGCGCTGACCATCGGCGTCGTCACCCGGCCGTTCCAGTTCGAGGGGCGCCGCCGGGCCGGCTCCGCGGAGGAGGGCATCGCCCGCCTGCGCGACGAGGTCGACACCCTGATCGTCATCCCGAACGACCGCCTGCTCCAGATCTCCGACCGCAACGTGTCGGTGATGGACGCGTTCCGCCAGGCCGACCAGGTCCTGCTCCAGGGCGTCTCCGGCATCACCGACCTGATCACCACCCCTGGCCTGATCAACGTCGACTTCGCCGACGTCAAGGCCGTGATGAGCAACGCCGGGTCGGCGCTGATGGGGATCGGCTCGGCCCGCGGCGAGGACCGCGCGGTGTCCGCCGCGGAGATGGCCGTGAGCAGCCCGCTGCTGGAGGCGTCGATCGACGGCGCCCACGGTGTGCTGCTCTCGATCGCCGGCGGGTCCGACCTCGGCATCTTCGAGATCAACGAAGCCGCCGCGATGGTGGCCGACGCGGTCCACCCCGAGGCCAACATCATCTTCGGCACGATCATCGACGACGCGCTCGGCGACGAGGTCCGGGTCACGGTGATCGCGGCCGGCTTCGACGGAGGCGCCCCGAAGAAGGCCGAGCAGGGCATGGGCCTCCGCCGCGACCAGCGTGGGTCTCAGGAGCAGACGCGCAACGCCGACGTCGTGGCCCGCCGCGAGGAGCCCACGCGGGTCCGGCCGGCCGAGCAGTCGGAGCAGTCGGCGCCCGAGCAGGCCCCGGAGCCCGAGCGCCCCAGCGTGCCGGTCGGCGCGCACACCCAGCAGCCGATGCAGTTCGAGGACGACGAGCTGGACGTCCCCGACTTCCTGAAGTAGGCGCCCTGTACGCCTTCCGCACCACCCTCGGCCCCGTCGAGCTGGCCTTCACCGACCGGCTCGGCGGGGTCAGCGCTGCGCCGTACGACGAGCTGAACCTCAGCGTCGCCGGTGGGGACGACGAGGCCGCGAAGGCCGAGAACCACCGGATCCTGCTGGCGGACTTCGCGCCCGGCGACCGGCTCGCCGACCTCTACCAGGTGCACGGTGCCGACGTCGCGGACGCGGAGCCGGGCACCCGCCCCGAGTGCGACGGCATCGTCGCCTCCGGGCCGGGCGTGGTGCTGATGGTCCGTGCCGCCGACTGCGTGCCGGTCCTGCTGGGTGACGCCGAGCACGGCATCATCGGCGCGGCCCACGCGGGGCGGTTGGGGCTGGTGCGGGGCGTGGTCCCGGCGACCGTCGCGCGGATGCGGAAGCTCGGCGCCGAGGACGTCACCGCGTGGGTCGGGCCGCACATCTGCGGCCGCTGCTACGAGGTGCCCGCGCAGATGCGGGACGAGGTCGCCGCGGTCGAGTCGGCGGCGCGTTCGACCACGTCGTGGGGCACGCCCGCCGTCGACCTCGGCGCGGGCGTCCGGGCCCAGCTCGAGCGCGAGGGCGTCACCGTCGTCGACCTCGCGCGGTGCACGCTCGAGTCGGCCGATCTCTACTCCTTCCGTCGCGACCGCGACGGCGCGGGCCGGCAGGCGGGCGTCGTCCGCCTCGCGCCGGACCGGGGGTCGTCGTGAGCCGCGCCGACGACGTGGCCCGCGGCCTGGGCGAGGTGCGCGACCGGATCGCGTCCGCGTGCGCGGAGGCCGGCCGCGGCGCCGACGACGTCACCCTCGTCGTGATCACGAAGTACTTCCCGGCCTCGGACGTCCGGATCCTCGCCGACCTCGGCGTGACGGACGTGGGGGAGAACCGCCACCAGGAGGCGGCCGCCAAGGCTGAGGAGTGCGCCGACCTGCCGCTGACCTGGCACTTCGTGGGCGGGCTGCAGAGCAACAAGGCGGCCGCGGTCGCGGGCTACGCCGGCGTCGTGCACTCCGTCGACCGCGTCAAGCTGGTCCGGCCGCTCGACCGGGGAGCGGGCGAACGGCCGGACGCACGCGCGGTCGACGTGCTCCTGCAGGTGAGCCTCGACCCGCCGGGCACCGAGCACCGGGCCGGGGCAGCGCCCGCCGACCTCGCGGCCCTGGCCGACACCGTGGCGGCCGCCGAGCACCTGCGGCTCCGCGGGCTGATGGCCGTCGCGCCGCTGGGCGAGGACCCCGCCGGGGCCTTCGAGCGACTGGCCGGTCTTCGTGCCGATTTCCTGTCCGACCACCCCGACGCGACGTGGCTGTCGGCCGGGATGAGCGGCGATCTCGAGCAGGCGATCGCAGTCGGCGCGACACACGTGCGCGTCGGCACGGCGGTCCTCGGATCGAGGCCCCGTGTCCAGTAATGTCCCAATCACCACCAGTCGCCCCGCAGGGGTGCAGACGGATCAGTGGAGGCAAGTGTCATGAGCGGCGCGATGCGCAGGATCGGTGAGTACCTCGGCCTGCTCGAGGACACCGGCTACGACGAGTACGACGACGAGCTGGTCGAGGAACGCCCCACGCGGGACCACGCCCCCGTCCGTCAGGAGCGCGCGGCCCGGCCCGGACGCCCCGCCCCGGTCGCCGACCTCAACGAGCGACGCCGCCCGGCCCCCGTGCAGTCCGCGCCGATGGTCGCTGAGCTGTCCCGGATCACCACGCTGACCCCGCGCACCTACAACGAGGCGCGCGCGATCGGCGAGGAGTATCGCGAGGGCACCCCGGTCATCATGAACCTCTCCGAGATGGACGACGCCGACGCCAAGCGGCTGGTCGACTTCGCCGCCGGGCTGATCTTCGCCACCCGCGGCAGCATCGAGCGGGTCACCAACAAGGTGTTCCTGCTCTCGCCGCCGAACGTCAGCGTCGCCGCCGAGGACAAGCAGCGCATCGCGGACGCAGGTTTCTTCAACCAGAGTTGAGGCGTCCGTCGGCGACTGCCCTCACGGCCACGCGCTGGGTGCCGATGGATAGGTTGTGCGCGTGCATGTGGTCGGGACGGTCTTCGAGTACCTGCTGTACGCGTTCATCGTGCTGCTGTGGGTGCGGTTCATCGTGGACTGGATCCAGGTCTTCGCCCGGTCCTGGGAGCCGCGGGGCGTGCTGCTGGTCGTGCTGGAGATCGTCTACTCGGTGACCGACCCGCCGATCAAGGCGCTGCGCCGCGTGATCAAGCCGATCCGGCTCGGCAACTTCGCGTTGGACGTCAGCTTCCTTATCGTGATGATCCTCGCCTACGTGTTGCTCGCGCTCAACCGCTCGTTCCTGCTCTGAACGACGGGAGGACCCGCCGGGCGACCACTGGCGGCGCACGGGAGCCGTGTGTTCGGAAGTGACTGGTGAATCCCGCTGATGCGCAGGCAGGCGCTACAGTTCCGCGAGACAGTGTCTCCTTGATCGAAGATAGGTGAGGTCATGCCGCTGACGCCCGAGGACGTGAGCAACAAGCGCTTTACCCCCGTCCGGTTGCGCGAGGGCTACGACATGGGCGAGGTCGACCAGTTCCTCGACGAGGTCGAGGCCGAGCTTGCCCGGCTGACCCAGGAGAACGACGAGCTGCGCGCCAAGCTGGCCGCGGCGCAGTCCGGCAAGGGCTTCGACAGCTACGAGGCGCCGCCGACCCAGGCGACGCCCATCCCGGAGCCGACCCCGGTCGCCCAGCCGGCCCCCACGCCGGTGACCCCGACCCCCGCCCCGACTCCGGAGCCCGCCGCCGCCCCGGTGGGCGGCAGCCCCTCCGGCGGTGTAGAGACGATCCGGGTCGAGACGGTCCCCGAGGCCTCCAACGCCGCGGCCCGCCTCCTCGAGATCGCGACCCGCAACGCGGACGAGCTGGTCGAGGACGCCAAGAACGAGGCCGACAAGATCGTCGGCGAGGCCCGCACCAAGGCCGAGCGCCTGGAGAACGAGGCCAAGGGCAAGGCCGACCGGCTCGAGTCCGATGCCCGCACCCGCGCCGAGATGCTCGACTCCGAGACGGCCGAGCGTCGCACCCAGCTGTTCGGCGACCTGGAGAAGGAGCGCGACAAGCTCAACATCGAGGTCGAGAACCTGCGCTCGTTCGAGCGCGAGTACCGGTCGCGCCTCAAGAGCTACTTCACCCAGCAGCTCGAGGCGCTGCAGACGCCGGGCGACACCATCGCTCCCTCCGAGGAGGCGCCGGCCCCGAAGCGGCTGCGCTCCATCCTCGGCGAGGAAGAGCACTGAGCCGCACTGCTTGAACACTTCGACGGCCGGTCCGCGCAAGCCGCCCGGCCGTCGTCGTGCTCCTGCAGCGTGCCGCACTTGGTGACCTCGGCCTCACCGGCTATGGTCCGTGCAGCCTGTTGCGACCCCGCGACAGACGCCGGCTCCTGGAGGAGGCTCCGACCGTGGCGCGCACGAGTACGAAGAAGTCGCTGACGGCGGCTGCCAAGCGGATCATCCGCCCCAAGGGCAAGGCGACCGCGTCGGACAACGGCAAGCCCGCGAAGAAGACCGCTGAGAAGGCGGCGACGACCGCCAAGAAGGCCGCTCCTGCGGCGAAGAAGGCCGTCGCGAAGAAGGCAGCGCCGGCCGTGAAGGCCGCCGCCAAGAAGGCGCCCGCCAAGAAGGCGCCTGCCAAGAAGGCGCCTGCCAAGAAGGCGCCTGCCAAGAAGGCGCCTGCCAAGAAGACCGCTCCCGCCGCCAAGAAGGCGCCGGTGAAGACCGCGCCGGCGAAGAAGGCAGCCGCCAAGAAGGCTTCGGCGAAGAAGGCGGCGCCGGCCGCGCCGAAGGCCGCTCCCGCGAAGAAGGTCTCCCCGGCGAAGAAGGCCTCGCCGGCGAAGAAGGCGACACCGCCCGCCAAGAAGGCGGCCACGCCGGCGAAGAAGGCGCCCGCGAAGACGGCGCCGGTCGCGAAGGCTCCGGCCAAGAAGGCCGCGCCCGCCACGAAGGCGCCCGCGACCAAGGCACCGGCCAAGAAGGCAGCGCCGAAGAAGGCCGCGCCCGGCCAGCTCGTCGTACGCGAGGGCGAGGAGAAGTGGTCCAAGGCCGAGCTCGCCGAGGTGCTCGCCGAGCTGCACGAGCAGCGCGACCACAGCGCGGCGATCGTCGCCGAGCAGGAGGAGGACCTCTCCGGCCTGCTGCGCGACGCCGGGGACGGGGCCGGACAGGACCAGGCGGACATCGGTGCCACCTCGTTCGAGCGTGACCACGAGCTCACCGTGCTCAACCACGAGCGCGAGAAGCTGGCCCAGATCGACCGCGCGCTGGCGCGGATCGACGACGGCACCTACGGCGTCTGCGAGTCGTGCGGCAACCCCATCGGCAAGATGCGGTTGATGGCGTTTCCGCGTGCCACACTGTGCATGACATGCAAGCAGCGCGAGGAACGTCGGTAGAGACCCCCGACAGCGGCGAGTCCCGTCCGTTTCTCGCCCGGCGTGGCACCTGGCTGCTCTTCGCGGCCGTGGCCGTCGTGGCCTACGCCGCCGATCAGGTGGCGAAGCGGCTGGCGGTCACGCACCTGCACGCCCGCGACGACGTGCAGGTCGTCGGCGACCTGCTCCAGCTGCGGCTGACGCACAACCCGGGCGCGGCGTTCAGCCTCGGCACCGACTTCACGGTCGCTCTCGCGTTCCTGGCGATGGTGGCGTCCCTGGTGCTGCTGTGGTTCAGCCGCGGGCTGCGCGACCGCGTCTGGGCGGTCGGTCTCGGCCTGATCCTCGCCGGCATCGACGGCAACCTGACCGACCGGATGATCCGGGACCCGGGGCCGTTCCGGGGCGAGGTGGTCGACTTCCTGATGCTGCCGCACTGGCCGATCTTCAACGTCGCCGACATGTGCATCAACGTGGGCGCCCTTCTCGTCCTGGTGCAGATCTTCCGCGGCATCCGCCTCGACGGCTCGCGGGCGGTGTCGTCCCCGTCCTCCGACGAGGACGACTCATGAGCGTCGACCACCGCAGCCTGCGGGTGCCCGACGGGCTCGACGGCGAGCGCATCGACGTCGCCATGGCGCAGCTGTTCGGCGTCTCCCGCACCCGGGCGGCCGAGCTGATCGCCGACGGGCGCGTGCTGCTCGACGGCACGCCGGTCGCGAAGAGCGAGCGGGTGCTGCCGGGCGCCGTGCTCGAGGTCGAGATCCCGCAGCAGGCGAACCCGCTCGAGGTCGTGCCCGAGATCGTCGAGGGCATCAAGATCATCCACGACGACGACTCGATCGTGGTGATCGACAAACCCGTCGGTGTCGCCGTGCACCCCTCGCCGGGATGGCGTGGCCCGACCGTGGTCGGCCACCTCGCGGGCGCCGGGTTCCGGATCTCCACCTCCGGTGCCAAGGAACGGGAGGGCATCGTGCAGCGCCTCGACGTCGGGACCTCGGGCGTGATGGTGATCTGCAAGTCCGAGCACGCCTACTCGGTGCTCAAGAACGCCTTCCGGCAGCGCACCGTCGACAAGGTCTACCACGCGCTGGTCCAGGGCCACCCCGACCCGCTGACCGGCACCGTGGACGCGCCGATCGGCCGGCACCCCGGCGCCGACTACAAGTTCGCGGTCATGGACGGCGGCCGGGCCAGCGTGACGCACTACGAGACCCTCGAGGCGCACCGGTTCGCGAGCCTGCTCGAGGTGCACCTCGAGACGGGGCGGACCCACCAGATCCGGGTGCACATGGCGGCGCTCAAGCACCCGTGCTGCGGCGACCTCACCTACGGCGCCGACCCCGTGCTCGCGAAGCGGCTCGGGCTCACCCGCCAGTGGCTGCACGCGGTGCGCCTCGGGTTCGAGCACCCGGACAGCGGCGAGTACGTCGAGTACGAGTCGACGTACCCCGACGACCTCCAGCACGCCCTCGACGTCATCCGTGACAGCGACTGACCTGCTGCTGCGCCGCGCGACCGCCGACGACGCGGCCGCGATCGCCGACGTGCACCTCACCGCCCGCGCGGCGTCGCCGATGCCGCCCGGCATCCACCCGCCGGACGACGTGCGCAGGTTCCTCGGCGGCCGGATCGCCGCGGACGAGGTGTGGGTGGCCGAGATCGAGGGCGCCGTCGCCGGCTACGCCCGGTTCACCGAGACCTGGCTCGACGACCTGTACGTCGCGCCGACGGCGCAGCGCGCCGGCGTCGGCGCGGCCCTGCTCGACCTGGTGAAGTCCCTGCGTCCGAGCGGGTTCTCGCTGTGGGTGTTCGAGGTCAACGAGCCGGCGCGCGCCTTCTACCGCGCGCACGGGCTGGTCGAGCGCGAGCACACCGACGGCTCGGAGAACGAGGAGCGCGAGCCGGACCTGCGGATGGAGTGGTCGCCCCGATGAGCGGCGGCGGGCACTCCGTGCTGCTCGTCCCGGTGCCGGAGCTGGAGCCGTTCGTCCGGTCCCGGTGGGAGCACTACGACCCCGCGCTCGTCTCGGCCGACAGCGCGTTCACCCATGCCCACATCACGCTGCTGGCGCCCTACCTCCCCGCTCCGACGTACGACGACCTGTCCCTGGTCGCCGCGGTGGCCGCCCGGTCGCCTGCCTTCGAGTTCGAGCTGGCGGAGGTGGCCGCCTTCCCCGACGGCATCGTGCACCTGCGGCCGGAGCCCGCAGAGCCCTTCGCGCGGCTGACCGCACAGCTGTGGGAGGCCTTTCCGCAGTGCCCGCCCTACGCGGGTCAGCTCGCCGACGTGGAGCCGCACCTGACGCTGGACCGGATCGGCCCCGGCGTGACGCTGGAGAGCACCCGCAGCGCCCTCGCCGCCGTCCTCCCGGCGGCCTGCAGGGCGGACCGGATCGAGCTCCACTGGTACGAGACGGGCAACTGCCACGTGCGGGAGCAGTGGAGCCTCGCCGGCGCCAACCTGAGAGTCTGCTGAAGCGCCGACTTTTCGGGCACGACGGGACTAGCGTCCGGCGCGTGGAGCTCGTCGAGTGTGAGTGGTGCCGCGTCCAGTCCCAGCCCGGCACGTCCACGTGCCCCACGTGCGGGGCGCCCCTGGACGTCGCGAACCTGGTCAGCGACTCCGGCTGGCGCGAGGCGCCCCGGATGCGGGACATGGCGCAGTTCCGGTTCTCGTCGTCGTCGGTGCAGGTCGAGGGCACCATCGTGCCCGTCGCCGAGGTCAACCTCGCGCAGGGCGACTCGGTGTACTTCGAGCACCACGTGATGCTCTGGAAGGACGCGCACACGCCGCTCGTGGCCTACAACGTGCCGGGAGGCGCGCGGCGGAGCCTGGCCGGCATGCCGCACGTGGTCACGGTGGCCTACGGGCCCGGGCGGATCGCGTTCTCGCGCGAGGCGCCGGGCGAGCTGGTCGTGCTGCCGCTCGCCGCGGGCGTCGAGATCGACGTCCGCGAGCACGCGTTCGTGGTCGCGAGCCACACGACGTCCTACTCCTTCATCCGGATCAAGGGCTTGACCAACCTGCTGCACGGCGGGAACGGCATGTACATCGACAGGTTCATCACCGGCGCCGAGCCGGGCGTCGTGATGCTGCACGGCAACGGCAACGTCTTCGAGCGCTACCTCCAGCCGGGGGAGCGGATCCAGGTGGAGCCCGGAGGCTTCCTCTACAAGGACGCCTCGGTGCAGATGAACACGGTCCAGCTGGACGTGAAGACCGGCATGTTCAGCAGGGGCCTCTACGTCGCCGAGTTCGTCGGGCCGGGTCGGCTCGGCATCCAGTCGATGTACCACCACCACGGGAGCGACTGATGACGGCCGGTACCGGCGTCGAGTACACGTGCCGCTACTGCAGGCTGCGGTCCGAGCTCGGCGACGGGCACGCGGCGTGCCCGCACTGTGGTGCGCGGGTCGACCTCCGGCACGTCGTCAGCGAGTCCGGGTGGGTCGAGCAGCCACCGATCGCGGACATGACGCGGATCCAGTTCGGTCGCAGCTACGTGCAGGTGGAGGGCGACGTCGTACCCGTCGCCGACTTCAAGCTCGCGGAGGGCGATTCCGTCTACTTCTCCCACCACGCTCTGCTGTGGTCCGAGACCGACGTCCGGATCACGAACCACCCGAACGCGAGCGGCTGGAAGCGGTTCCTGTCGGGCATGCCGTCCTACATGCTCGACGCGGCCGGACCGGGCCGGGTCGGGGTGTCGGACAACCACGCGGGCGAGGTGATCGCGGTCCCGCTCCCGATGGGGGGTGCGATCTGGGTGCGCGAGCACCGGTTCCTCGCAGCGACCGGGAACATCGACTACACCTTCGTGCGGACGGGCCTCTGGTACCAGACCGGCAGCGGTGACGACCGCGAGACGCACCACCCCGTCGGGACCTACGACGACGTCTTCTCGGCCCAGGGCGGCCCGGGCCTGCTGCTGCTGCACGCGCCCGGCAACACCTTCATCCGGGACCTCGCGCCCGGGGAGACGATCCACGTCCAGCCGAGATCCCTGCTCTACAAGGACCTGTCGGTGTGGATGGGGCTGCACGTCGAGTCGCCGCGCACGACCGGCTGGTCGACGTGGCGGCGCAACTGGCAGCTGCGGACCATGTTCCTGCGCCTGGTCGGCCCGGGTCGGGTCGCCGTGCACTCGGTCTTCGAGAACGAGCTCGAGGGGGAGCGGATCACGGGCGGTCAGTACACCCACCAGCAGTGGTGAGTGGCTGACCGCCCGGTTCTCCCTCCGGGCTCAGAGCTGGAAGGTCGCCACCGCGATGAGGTACGCCGCCGAGACGGCGGCGGGCTCGTGCAGGGCTCCGGGCAGCTCCAGAGCCGCCTGGGACCGCGCGCGGATCGCCGCGCCCGGATCGGCGGCGACGAGGTCGGCGCACAGCCCGGCCACGACGGCCTCGGCGTCGTGGTCGTCGAGGCCGTCGAGGACGAGGCCGTTGTGCAGCAGCGTCGCCGCCTCGAGGAAGACCTCGCGCGCCATGTCGAGGTCGACCTCCGGTCGCTCCTGCGCCACCGCCTCGGCAGTCGCGAGGAAGCGGTCGACGTACGGGGGGTCAACCGCGCTGGACGACATGCCGTGAGGCTCGCAGGCGCGGCCGGTCGCGGCAACCGGGTTTCGCGGTCCTACCAGTAGTGCGCGCGTGGGCCGACCGAGTGGCCCATCGAGCCGGCGATCCACAGCACGGCGCCGATGATGACGGCGATGATGCCGAGGGTCCACAGGATCGGCACGTTGAAGATCGCGCCGAGGACCAGAAGAATCACACCGAGGATGATCACGAGGGTTCGCCTCCATTCGTCGTGCGCGGCCGGGGTGTGCCGCGCACCGATCTCGGTACCCGCCCGAATCGCCCGCAATCCCCTGTTGTCAGGGACCACGGATCGCCGGGCTTCCTGCTCCAGCTCCGTCAGGGTGCCGTGGCGGTGGTCGGTGCCGTGCCGAGCTCGAACCGGTAGCCGCGTCCCCACACCGTCGTCAAGAAGCGCCGGGGCTCGGCCGTGTCCCCGAGGCTGCGGCGCAGCCACTGGACGTGGACGTCGACCGTCTTCGTCGACGTCCACGTCCGGTGGCGCCAGACCCTCAGCATGAGCTCCTCGCGCGAGACCACGCGTCCCGCGTTCGCCATGAGGTAGCCCAGCATCCGCGCTTGCTTCGGCGGCAGCCGCGGACGCTCCTCCAGGTCGACCCACACCCGGCACGTCGCGGGATCGAACCGCACCGCGTTCACCTCGAGGATCCCGTCGCCGCCCGAGGCGAGCGTCCACACGTGCCCGTCGAACGGGTCCACGCCATCCATCCCGACCTCTTCCCTGCTGCGCGTGCTGCGCAGTCCCGAGAGCCACCCAAGTGGCAGACCACAGCGATCCGTGTTCGTGGCACTCGACCGGTCGGATTGGTCTGGACCTCGCAAGATGGGGGGACGGGCCGGCCTGTAAGCCGGGTTCTGTGATCGGCGACCATCCATCTACGGCTGCCGTTGCCGACAGCCTCCAGCGGCCTACCCGCACACTCGGGCGAGCAGCCCTCTCGGTCGAGACCATCGTGTGCTGTCTGGCCTTGCTCCGGGTGGGGTTTGCCGAGCCGTCCCGGTCACCCGGGGCGCTGGTGAGCTCTTACCTCACCGTTTCACCCTTACCCCTCCGAGGAGGGGCGGTCTGATTTCTGTGGCACTTTCCCGCGAGTCACCTCGGGTGGGTGTTACCCACCACCCTGCTCTGTGGAGCCCGGACTTTCCTCGGGACCCCGCACCTCTCGGTACGGCGTCACGCGGTCGCCCGGCCGGCCCGTCCGGAAGGTAGCGTAGCGGTGATGGACGAGTTGCGGCCGCCGCCGATCGTGTTCCCGGGTGCGGGGAGCCGGCCGGAGTCCGCCTACCGCACCGCCTACGACCTGCTGAGCCGCCGCGCGCCGAAGGAGGCGCTGGAGGTCATCGAGCCCGCGCTCGAGGCGGACCCGGACAACCGTGGGCTCCGCAGCCTGCGGGCCTGGGCGTTCTACATACGGGTGCAGCTGCAGAAGGCGACCGACGAGCTGACCCGGCTGGTCGAGGAAGACCCGTCCGACACCTGGGCGCGGCACACGCTCGGGCGGGCGCTCGAGCGACAGTCCCGGCACCGCGAGGCGCTCCCGCACCTCCGGCTCGCGGCCGCGATGAGCGGCGACGTCGAGCACGAGGTCGACGTGCTCCGTGTCGAGCGGCTGGTCGAGGGCCACTGAGCGATCGCAGCGGTAGGTTCGTCCCATGGCCTACTGGTTCTGCCTCAACCATCACGCGGTGGAAGGTCCCGAGGGGTGTGCCTACAAGGACCGGCTCGGTCCCTACGACACCGAGGAGGAGGCCGCGCACGCGCTGGAGAAGGTCAAGGAGCGCAACGAGGACTGGGACAACGACCCGAACTGGAACGACTAGTTGGCGCTGATCTCGCGGCGCCGGCGCATCAAGCCGTCGGTCGTCGACCCTGCCACCGGCGAGCGGCTCTCGCCCTGGTCGTTCCTCGGCATGGTCCTGATGGCCTGCTCGTTCTTCCTGTACGCCGCCAGCGGGCTGGTCGCGCCGTGGTGGGCGGTGGCCGCACTGCTCGTCGTGTGGGCGGCCCTGCTCGTGCTGTGCCTGTCCTGGTTCGTGCGCCGGCCGACCTGGGTGCCGGTCGTCGGGGCGCTCTCGATCGTGCTGTGGTTCTGCGTGCTCGTCGCGGGCGGCGCGTTCCTGGGCTGGAGCCCCTGACTCACAGTCCGAGGGTGGCCCGCTCCTCGTCGTCGAGGTTGCGCAGGATCGGGTAGGACCGCCAGCTGCCCCGCGGCCCCTCGACAGCCGCGCGCAGCTGGTCCTGCTGGGCGGGGGAGAGCGGCGACGGCTCGTGCTTCCCGGCGGCCGGGTCCACCTCGACCAGCAGCCCGAGGTCGCGCAGCGTCTCGAACGGGTCCTCGCAGGTCCGCTCGTAGATCCGCCGGACGGTCCGCTCGCGCACCTCGGCCGGCAGGTCCATCGAGGCGAGCTGGGCGAACGCCTCGTAGATCGAGCCGCGGTCGTCCTGGAAGTTCGGCGGGCGGGAGCCCGCCGTGGCGAGGTTCGACCACTTCCGCTCGAAGTCCTCCAGCGACCAGGACTCGTAGTGCAGCAGCTCCAGGCCGTCGAACCTCTTGTGCGGCAGCGGCTCGAGGTCGTCGTCGACCGCGTTGTGCAGGCCGATCCAGCCCGCCGTGTCGGGCCGCATGCCGATCTTCCCGAACCGGTGGCCCCGGAAGTACGCCTTGTTCCGGGGCTCGTCCAGCACGCCGAGCTGCACGAGCAGGGCCAGCTCGCCGTCGGTGAGGTCGCGCTTGAACCACGTCGGGTCGCCGGGCCACGACGGCCGGCTGACGGCCTCCAGCACGCCGAGCCGGACCACCCCGTGCCGCTGAGGTACGCCGTCCAGCACGTCACGGTCGATCTGGGCGACCTCGTCGCCGTCGAGGTGGAAGAACCAGTCGACCCGCACCACGTCGGCGAGGGCGTTGCGCACGCGGTTCGCGTTGATCCACTGCCGCATGTTCAGGCGCTCGGGTCGTGGCCCCTGCCACCAGGTGGCGTCCGCCACGAACGCGGTCACCTCCGGCTGCGCGCCGAGCCAGTCCACGACGTCGGGCGCGGGGTCCTCCAGCACGACGACCATGTGGTCGACGCCTCCGGCGAGGTTGCCGCGGACGAAACGCTGGACGTTGGGCAGCCTGTCGCGCGCTGTCGTGACCGTGACGATCATGCGCCCAGCCTAGGTACTGGCGTGCCCTACGATGCGCGGGTGCCCAAGCCGTCCCGTCGTCGACCAGACCTCGGCGGCGAAGGGGACGAGGTCGCCGAGCTGCGTCAGGAGCTCGAGCAGACGCGCGCCGAGGTCCGGGACCTGAGGCGGCGGCTGCGACGTACGCGCGACCGGTTGCGCGAGAGCCGACCGCGCGACGACGTCGGCTACCTGTTCGTCGTCACCTACGGACGGTCCGGCTCGACGCTCGTGCAGGGCCTGCTCAACTCGATCCCCGGCTATGTCATCCGCGGCGAGAACGCGCAGATCCTCCGGCACCTCTACGAGTTCCACCGCGCGGGGATGAAGCTGCAGCGCCGCGGCCGGGGCTGGCTGAAGAGCCACCCCGAGCACGACGAGCAACCGGTCACCCAGCCGTTCTACGGAGCCGAGGCCTACCCGCGCGTCCCGCCGCACCCGTTGTTCCGCAGGATCGCGCTCGACGTCCTCCTGGGGCCCGACGAGGCCACCCGCGTGGTGGGGTTCAAGGAGGTGCACTGGGACGAGCCGGACACGGCGCACTACGTGCAGTGGCTCCAGCGGGTCTTCCCGGGCGCCCGGTTCCTCTTCAACACGCGGGACCTCGACGACGTCGCCCAGAGTGCCTGGTGGGGCGACGACCCGGACTCGCGCGGCCGGCTCGAGCGGATCGAGGCCGACCTGCTGGCGCTCTGCGACGAGCTCGGCGGCGCGGCGTACCGGATCCACTACGACGACTACACGGCCGACCCGTCGGTCCTCGCCGGGCTCTACGAGTGGCTCGACGAGCCGTTCGACGTCGACCGGGTGCGCGAGGTCCTCGGGCGCGAGCACTCGTTCCAGCGGAAGCCGGACGCCGAGGCCTAGCTGCTCGCCCGGCCGGCGGAGGCGGATGCGCCGCCGCCCCCGCAGGCCAGGCAAGGGGCGCCCACGTTCTGACCCGATGGCGCCCTCGAGCAGCTCCCCCAGCAGCTCTCGTGGTGGGACGCTCACAGAGTTGCCGACCTCCTTGACGACTGTCAAGACTTCGCTGGACATCCGTCAAGACGAGTACGGGCCGAGAGGCCAGCGGACGGCCGGGGTCCGGGGTACGCTCACGCGGTGACTTCCGTCGCCGCGCGCACGGCACCGGCCGACAAGCACGAGGAGCGGCGTCGCGAGCTCGCCGACTCGGCGCTGCGCACCCTCGGGGAGCTCGGCTACGCGCGGGCCAGCCTGCGCGAGATCGCGAACAACTCGGAGTTCTCGCACGGCGTCGTCCACTACTACTTCAAGGACAAGCTCGAGCTGATCGTCTTCTGCGTGCGCCAGTACAAGACGACCTGCGTGACGCGCTACGACGGTGTCGTCGCCGAGTCGACCAGGCCGGACGAGCTGGTCGAGGCCTTCGCCGACAAGCTGGTCGAGACCATCGTCGAGGAGGCGCCGATGCACCGCCTCTGGTACGACCTGCGCTCTCAGAGCATGTTCGAGGAGAAGCTCCGCGAGGCCGTCCTCCAGATCGACAAGAGCCTCGAGGACATGATCTGGCGGGTGGTCTCGAAGTACGCCGAGCTCGCCGGCGCCGAGCCGGCGCTCAGCCCGGAGGTCGCCTACGGACTGCTCGACGGGCTGTTCCAGCAGGCGCTGCTCGGCTACCTGTGCGGCAAGGAGGACGTGACCGACGGCATCCGCGACCAGGTCCGTGGCCTGATGCCGATGCTGCTCGCGGAGGCCACGGCGTAAGGCAGGATTGCCCCATGGCGATCCACATCACCGACGACCCCGCCGCGGACCAGCTGCTCACCGACTCACCGTTCGCGCTGCTGGTCGGGATGATGCTGGACCAGCAGTTCCCGATGGAGCGGGCCTTCGCCGGCCCGGCAAAGGTCGCGGACCGGTTCGGCAACCTCGACCCGGCGAAGATCGCCGCCGCCGATCCCGAGGCGTTCTCCGAGCTGTGCCGGCGCCCGCCCGCCATCCATCGCTACGGGGGCGCGATGGCGACGCGCCTGCAGGAGCTCGCCCGGCTGGTCACCGAGGAGTACGACGGCGACGCCTCCCGGATCTGGACCGGCGCAGCCGACGGCAAGGACCTCGCGAAGCGGCTCAAGGCGCTGCCCGGCTTCGGTGAGCAGAAGGTGAAGATCTTCGTCGCGCTGCTCGCCAAGCAGCTGGGTGTCGTACCCGCCGGCTGGGAGCAGGTCGCCGGCGACTACGCGCTCGACGGCTACCGCTCGGTCGCGGACGTCGTCGACCCCGCGTCGCTGCAGAAGGTGCGCGACTACAAGAAGGCAAAAAAGGCGGAAGCCAAGGCCGCGGCGACGGCGGTCTGAGTGCGCTCGCGTCTCGGCCCACTGGTCCCGCTCGCCCTCGCGCTGCTGGTCGGCGCCACCGCCACTCCCGCCACCGCCGGTGACGACCGGACGACCCACCGGGCGGTGCCGGCGTCCTTCACGATTGCGGGCTCGGGCTTCGGCCACGGCGTCGGCATGTCGCAGTACGGCGCCTACGCCATGGCGGTCGGTCACCAGTCGGCCGAGCAGATCCTGGAGTACTACTACGACGGAGCCTCCCTCAGCACCGCCCTGAATCCCGATCCCGACATCGCCGTCCAGATCTTTGGCTCTCCGGGCGACGCTCGCGGCGCGACGCTTTCGGTGAACAAGGGGGAGTGGCGGCTGCGAGCGAGCACCGACGCGACAACCGATCTGGCGACCGGCGGCGCGGACAGCACGATCGCGCTCAGTGTGGACGACGGCAAGGTGGCAGCGCGCATCAAGCAGGGCGGCCGTGTCGTCCAAACGGTCACGAAGGGCGCCCTCACGCTCGAATGGACCGGAACCCGTGCGTGGCCCAGCGGGACACCCGGAGTCGTAACGGTCGCGGGCACACACGGCCGGTACCGCTATGGCACCCTCTCCGCAACCGTCATCAAGGGGAGGATCAACGTCGTCAACGACCTCCGGCTCAATGACGAGTACCTCTATGGGATCGATGAGATGCCGTCGCTGTGGGGCTCGTCGGGTGGCTCTGAGGCACTCAAGGCGCAGGCGATCGTTGCCCGCACCTACGCGCTGCGGGCAAAGACGGCTCGGCCGGACAACGCGCCCATGCCCAACTGCGCCTGCCACCTCTACGACGACACGCGCAGCCAGAACTTCATTGGCTGGCTGAAGGAGAATGGTGACAAGGCGGGCCTCTGGAAGGCCGCTGTGGACGCCACGCGACATGGCGTGTCCGGATCGGACACCGACACGGTGGACGTCGTTCGCGATTCTGACGGAGGGTTCGCCGAGACGCCCTTCTTCGCCCGTTCGGGGAAGACCGCTGATGGGCGCGGGACGGCAAGCAACCACGACGTGTTCGGGAGTGCTCAGCTGCCGTACCTCGTGCATCGGCCGGATCCCTACTCCTTCCAGGCGCAGCCCGACCGCAAGTACCTCAGCTGGACCGGCACCCTGACCCAGGCGAAGGCGCGGCGGATCTTCGGGATGCGGCAGGTCGCCTCGATCAAGGTGACGGCCCGCTACTCGAGCGGACAGGTCAAGACGCTGAAGGCCGTCGCTCCCTCCGGAGCAGGCGTCAGCCGCACCAAGACGGCCGACGGCTGGCGGGTCGCGCTGGGGGTACTCGGTTCCTGGGTCACTGGCTTCACCCCGCACCGCTGATCCCGCTCACCGGGGCGGGAGCCGGGCGTCTCCACCCCCGTGGCAGAATGGTGGTCGCGGTCTTGACGCCTCCGGGCCGGTCCGCGCCCCCAAGCAAGAAGACCGATCTGAAGCCTGTACCCGCATCGAGAGGTGTTCGTGTCCTCGAACGCACGCAAGGTCCCGCCCGCGCTGCTCGCGCACCCCTCCATCGTCGCCCTCGTCGAGCGGGCCGCCCCAAGCGGGAGCGTGACGCCCGAGGACGTCCGGCAGGTCTTCGCCGAGGCGGGCGTCGCGCCGGCGCACCTCAAGCCGCTGATGGCGCACCTCGCGGCTGAGGGGATCTCGGTGGCGCTGCCGGTCGAGACCCGTGCGGTCGCCGCGACCAGCACCCGGCGTACGACGACGGCCACCACGGCCAAGAAGGCTCCCGCCAAGAAGGCTGCGGCGAAGGCTGCCGACGAGGAGCCGAAGAAGGCGCCCGCGAAGAAGGCACCGGCGAAGAAGGCTGCCGCCAAGAAGGCCGAGGCCGCCCCGGCAGAGGTCGAGGTCCCTGTCCTCGGCCCGGACGGCAAGAAGGTCCTCCCCGACATCCCCGACGACCAGTTCGAGAAGGACGTCGCGACCGACCCGTCGATCAAGGAGGACGAGGAGGAGGCCACCGCCACGTCCTCGTTCGTCGTGTCCGCGGCCGACGAGACCGACGAGCCCGCGCAGCAGGTGATGGTCGCGGGCGCCACGGCGGACCCCGTCAAGGACTACCTCAAGCAGATCGGCAAGGTCCCGCTGCTCAACGCGGAGATGGAGGTCGAGCTCGCCAAGCGGATCGAGGCGGGCCTCTTCAGCGAGGAGAAGCTGGCCAAGGGCGGCAAGATCTCGCCGAAGATGCTCGAGGAGCTCGAGTGGATCGCCGAGGACGGCCGGCGCGCCAAGAACCACCTGCTCGAGGCGAACCTGCGCCTGGTCGTCTCGCTGGCCAAGCGCTACACCGGCCGCGGCATGCTCTTCCTCGACCTGATCCAGGAGGGCAACCTCGGCCTGATCCGCGCGGTCGAGAAGTTCGACTACACCAAGGGCTACAAGTTCTCGACCTACGCGACCTGGTGGATCCGGCAGGCGATCACCCGCGCGATGGCCGACCAGGCCCGCACCATCCGGATCCCGGTCCACATGGTCGAGGTCATCAACAAGCTGGCGCGCGTCCAGCGGCAGATGCTCCAGGACCTGGGCCGCGAGCCCACCCCGGAGGAGCTCGCCAAGGAGCTCGACATGACACCGGAGAAGGTCGTCGAGGTCCAGAAGTACGGTCGTGAGCCGATCTCGCTGCACACCCCGCTGGGTGAGGACGGCGACTCGGAGTTCGGCGACCTGATCGAGGACTCCGAGGCCATCGTGCCGGCCGACGCGGTGAGCTTCACGCTCCTGCAGGAGCAGCTGCACGCCGTGCTCGACACGCTCTCCGAGCGCGAGGCGGGCGTGGTCTCGATGCGGTTCGGGCTCACCGACGGCCAGCCCAAGACCCTCGACGAGATCGGCAAGGTCTACGGCGTGACCCGCGAGCGGATCCGCCAGATCGAGTCCAAGACGATGTCGAAACTGCGCCACCCGAGCCGCAGCCAGGTGCTCCGCGACTACCTCGACTGATCGAAGGTCCGTCCGATCGGGCTGGTGACCTGGTGCCTGGGTACCGCCTCCACCATCCAGCCGCGCCGGCGACACGAAGGTGGGCTGGGTAGGTCTCGGGACACCATCCCTGCTTGATGCTCCCAGGCCGAGTCGTGCCTCCGGGGCGCGAGGAGACCCCGGCTCAAAGAGCGGGCCGGGGTCTCCGCCTGCTTGTTCGGACCGGCGGCCGCGACGGATGGGCGACTATGTCGACCGACCGCGGGTAACACCCGCGCATGGCTGATCGGGAAGCCACGCAACGCGAGCCCCTGACCCGGGACCAGCGCAACGCCTTCGCGGCGGCGTACCTCGGCTGGGCGATGGACGCCTTCGACTACTTCCTGGTCGTGCTGATCTATGCCGACATCGCGGCCGACTTCGGCGTCTCGTTGGAGCGGATGGCCTTCATCACCACGATGACGCTGGTGATGCGCCCGGTCGGCGCGTTCATCTTCGGACTGTGGGCCGACCGGGTCGGCCGGCGGGTCCCGCTGATGGTCGACGTCTGCTTCTACAGCGTGGTCGGCTTCCTGTGCGCCTTCGCGCCGAACTTCACGGTCCTCATCATCCTGCGAATGCTCTACGGGCTCGGCATGGGCGGGGAGTGGGGGCTGGGCGCCGCGCTGGCGATGGAGAAGATCCCGTCCAAGCGCAGGGGCTTCTTCTCCGGGCTGCTTCAGGGCGGCTACTCGATGGGCTATCTGCTCGCCTCGCTCGCCTTCCTCGTCGTGATCACGTGGTGGGGGCTCAGCTGGCGATGGATGTTCGCGCTGTCGATCATCCCGGCGGGCATCAGCCTGCTGATCCGGTCGCGGGTCGAGGAGTCGGAGGTCTGGCGCAAGGCCAACGACCGGGTCCGCCAGACGCGGACCAGCGCGCGCGAGATCTTCAGCAACCCGGTGATCTGGCGGCGGTTCGTGTTCCTGGTCCTCCTGATGACGGCCTTCAACTGGATGAGCCACGGCACCCAGGACGTCTACCCGACCTTCCTCAAGGAGACCGGCGATGAGGGCATCGGGCTGGCCGGCAGCACGGCAACCTGGATCGTCGTGGTCTACAACGTCGGCGCGATCCTCGGTGGCATGGTGGCGGGGGCGCTGTCGGAACGCTACGGCCGCAAGGCGCTGATCATCGGCTGCGCCGTGCTGGGCCTGCCGATCGTGCCGCTGTTCGCGTACTCGACCAGCGTAGGGATGCTCATGCTCGGGTCGTTCCTCATGCAGGTGATGGTCCAGGGTGCGTGGGGCGTCATCCCAGCTCACCTGACCGAGCTGTCGCCGGACGAGATCCGGGGCTTCTACCCGGGCGTGACCTACCAGCTCGGCAACTGCCTCGCCGCGTTCAACCTGCCGATCCAGGAGTCCCTGGCGTCCAGCCACGGTTACCCGTTCGCGCTGGCGGCCACGATCGTCCCGGTGTTCGTCGCGGTGATCGTGCTGACCGCGACCGGCAGGGAGCGGCGCGGTGTCCGGTTCGGCAGCGAGGACACCAGCCTGGTGACCGCCGGCGCTACCTGATCGATGCCAGCGTTGACTTCGGGCTCGCTCACGAGGATGGTCGGGAGCGACTCTCGGGACTTCGACCCTGATCGGGGGACGCCATGCGTCCACACCTCGTCGCTCTCGCATGTCTCGGGTCCGGAGCCCTCCTGGGCGCGGCGCTGACGCCGGTACCGTCCACCGAGGCAGCCGCACCGACCGCACCGGGCGCCCGCGCCGCGGACCCGTCGGCGTGGGAGCCGCTCTCGGCCGCGGGGCCCGGCCAGCCCGGCCCGTCGCAGCGCGTCGACCTGACCCGCTCGCCCGACGGCATCCTCCACATCGCTTGGGCGGTGCGCAACGCGGACGGCACGTCCTCGCTGAAGGAGCGGCGGCTGACCCCGATCGGGCCGGGCGGCGACGACCTGATGAGCACGGTCTCGACACCGATCTCGTCCTGGCTGATGGTCGGCGATCCGGCCGGCGTCGACATCGGCGACGGCTACCAGCTGTACTTGGGCGGCCAGCAGTCGGCCGACCCCGACACCCTCGACGGCCTGGTGGGAGTGTCGAACGTCGGACCGAACGCGGATCCGGCCTGGTCCGCGCCGCTCATGATGGAGCCGGGCGAAGCCGCGATGTGGGCGCAAGTGGCGCAGGCGCCCTCCCAGACTCCCGTCTTCGTCTTCGAGCACAACTCCATGGTCGTCGCTGACCGCCCGGACGCGACGCCTCCGGCAGCCGTGCCGGCATCCGGCGGCAACGTGGGCGCCGGCTCGATCGTGATCGATCCCACCAACAGCGCGCACGCCGTCGTCGCCTGGTGTGAGTTCGGCGGCTCGGAGCCGGGGACGCACGAGCAGGTCTACGACACCGGCACGGGGGCCTTCCTGGGCTCACCGACGCTGATGCCCGGCACCGCGGACGCATGCGTCCTGCAGGCGACGATCAACCGCGGAACGCCGTTGGCCTTGCGCGGCAACGACGCCTACGTCGGCGGCACGCACCTGAACGCGTCGACCGGCGTGCTCACCGACGTCCGGGTCTGGCAGGTCGGGGACGCCACGGCGGAGGTCGTCGGCCGGAGCAGGACGGGTGTGTCGGCGCCCCAGGTGACCACCGACTCCTGCGGTCGGATCTGGGTGGCGTGGCTCGCACGACGAGACGGGACGCACACCTTGCTGGCGCGGCGGTCGAACGAGGCAGCCACCGAGTGGGGCGCTACCGTGGCGGTGGAGCCCCCGGCGGGGTGGAGCCTGGGCAGCTTCGAGGCGATCGCCAGCTGCGTCAGAGGACCTGGGCAGCTCGACGTCGTCGGACAGTTCGAGAAGCCCGGCAAGAACGTGCTCCAGCGCACCGTGGTCCGACCCGGGCTCAGCCTCGCCGTCGTCCACGTGGAGAAGCTCGGCGACGGGTCGAAGCGCGTGACGTACCTGGCGACCGACGCGGGGAGGCCGGTCGTCGGCGCTCGGGTCCACGCTCACGGAGTGAGCGCCTTCACTGGGACGGACGGCAAGGTGACGTTGCGATTCACCGGTGACACCTCCGCCACGGTGACCGGGCTCGGCTACAGCGACGGCCAGACCTGAGCGGGTCGGTTCAACCGCCCGCCACCCGCGGCCAGGGCTGGAGCTCCTCGACCTGGGCAGCCAGCCCGAGCAGCGTCGCCTCGGAGCCGGGGCGCCCCACCAGCTGGACGCCAAGCGGGCGTCCCGAGCTGTCCAGGCCCGCCGGCACCGACATCGCGGGCCAGCCGGCGATGTTCCACGGCGCCGCGAACGGCGCGAACCGGGCGTTCGCCTGGATCGTCGCGAGCCAGCCGCCCTCCGACCAGGCCTTGGCCGCGATCGGCGGCTGCGCAAGGGTCGGCGTGATGAGCACGTCGGTGTCGGCGAAGAACCGCTCGGCGATCGCGCGCCAGCGCTCGCGCGGCCCGGGTTTGGGGTGGCCGCGCCGCGCCAGCTGCCGGCCGATGGCGACGTGCCGGGCGGTCCGCTTCTCGACCTGGGTCGGGTCGGCGAGCAGCTCGGCGTCGGCAGCCGTCCCGGTCGTCCAGAGGGCGAGCGCGGTCGTCGACATCAGGCTGGACGGGTAGTTCGGCGTGCGGCTCGACAGCCGGTGGCCCGCGCCGCGGAGCGCCTCGGCCGTACGTCGTGCCGCGCCCGCCCACTCCTTCGAGACCGGGATGCCGACACCGGGCGCCTGGGTGGAGACGGCGAGCCGGAGCGTGCCGGGCCGGGCGGGGGCGGCGTACGACGGGTCACCGGCCAGCACCGAGAACATCAGGGCCGCGTCCGCGACCGTGGTGGCCAGCGGCCCGTTCTCGGCCATGCCGTGCCACGAGCCCTTCCCGAGATCCGACGGGACCACGCCGTACCCGGGTTTGAGGCCGACGAGCCCGCAGCACGCGGAGGGGATCCGGATCGAACCCATCCCGTCGTTGCCGTGCGCGATCGGTACGGCGCCCGAGGCCACCGCTGCCGCCGAGCCGCCCGACGAGCCGCCCGGGGTCCGCTCGGGGTCCCAGGGGTTGCGGGTGATGCCGAAGACGGAGTCGGTGGCGCCCCAGATGCACAGCTCGGGCACCCGGGTCAGGCCGACGACCACGGCGCCGGCGGCGCGCAGCCGCTTGACGACCTCGTGGTTGCGCTCCTGGGGCGCGGGGTCGGAGCCCGCCGATCCGTCCCGCATCGGTTCCCCGGCCACCGGGACGTTGTCCTTGATCGCCACCGGGACGCCGGCCAGCGGCAGCGCGAACCGGTCCGAGCGCATGTCGACGGCCTCGGCCTCGGCGAGCGCCGCGTCGCGCCGGACCACCTGCCAGGCATTCGTCACCGGCTGGGAGCGGTCGATGCGCTCCAGCGCCTCCTCGACCGCGCGTCGGGCCGTCAGGGTCCCTTCGTGGACCTCGCCGGCGATCTCGACGGCAGTGGGCGCGGTCGTGGTCGTCATGGGGCCACGCTAGTCCGCGTGCGGGTCAGCCCGCCGCGACGAGGGCGACCGCGCAGCCCGACAGCACCAGCCCGACCGCCTGCGTGCGGTAGACGTGCTCGCGCAGCGCGGCAGTGGCGAGGACGACGGTGAAGGCCGGGTAGAGCGACGTCAGCACCGCAGCGACCGCGAGCAGGCCGCGTTGCGAGGAGAGCAGGAAGGAGAGGACCGCGGCCGACGCCAGGATGCCGGCGACGATGCCCCAGAGCTCGGTACGCCGACTCGGCACCCACGCCTCGCGGGCGAGGAGCGCGCCGACGACGATGGCGACCAGCGCGGTGACCTGGCCGGTGGCAAGGGGCCAGTAGCCCGCCTCCTCCGGCACCTGGCCCATGGCGACGAACAACAGCCCGAAGCCGACGCCCGCGAGCACGCCGTCGCGCAGGGCGGCGGCGTCGCTCTCGTCGGTGGAGCGGCCCTCGTCGGGGACCCTCGCCACCAGCCAGATCGCCGGGAGCGCGAGCACGATGCCCAGCCACACCAGCACGGCCGGCCGCTCTCCGACGGCGACCCCGACGATGACGGGCAGGATCGCGGCGCCCACGGCCGACACGGGTGCGACGACCCCCATCCGCCCGCCGGCGAAGCCGCGGTAGAGGAAGACGGTCCCCATCCCGGCCCCGATCCCGGCCAGCGCGCCCCAGCCCAGGTCGCCGCCCGTCGGGTCGCCGGCGAACGCGGCCGCCAGGACGACGGCGCCCGCCAGGCCACCGACCTGGGAGAGCAGGGCCACCGGCCAGGTCGACGACCGCCGCGCTGCGACGCCCCCGACGAAGTCGGACAGGCCGTAGCCGAGCGCGGCAGCGAGGGCGAGGAGGACTCCCACGGGACTACCCTTTCAGGTCGAACGGACACGCTCGCCGAGGAAGACAGAAGGGCCCCGGAATCATCCGGGGCCCTTCGACGTCTTCAGCGGATCAGTGCTCGTCCTCCGGGGCGGGCGCGGGCGCGTCGCCGAGCTTGTGGGTCTCGTCGTGCACCGCCGCGGCGACCTCCTTGAGCTTCTCGCCGTGCTCGCGCGCGTGGTGCGCGCAGAACAGCAGCTCTCCGCCGGAGGCGAGCTCGACACGGAGGTAGGCCTGAGCGCCGCAGCGGTCGCAGCGGTCCTCAGCGGTCAGCGGTGCGCTGGGGGCTACAGCAGTAGTCACTTCGGCCTCTCTTTCGTCTTCCCGTCCGAGAAATCGGTCGGTACCGGGATCAACGTAGTCACCGGGTCCAAGATTCCCGGAGCTGTGTGGTCATCGGCACTTCTACCCCATCCAAACACGAGCCACCCCCACCTCGATCGGTTTTCCACCCGCCGAAACGTCCTTGTGATCTTGGACGCGCCGCCGGCCCTGCAGGTTGCCTCATCGTGGTCCTCCCCAGGACCGTGCGCCTGCACTGTCCTTCGGCGTGTCGGCGGTAGATTTGAGGGGTATCGAAAGGAGCCGGTCATCGCCGACAACACCTACAACGCCGCTCATCTCCTGGTCCTGGAGGGTCTCGAGGCGGTCCGCAAGCGGCCCGGGATGTACATCGGCTCGACCGACACGCGCGGTCTCATGCACTGCGTCTGGGAGATCATCGACAACGGCGTCGACGAGGCCCTCGGCGGCTTCGCGCACCGCGTCGAGGTGACCCTGCACCCCGACGACTCGGTCGAGGTCTACGACGACGGTCGCGGCATCCCGACCGACAAGGAGCCCAAGACCGGGCTGCCGGGCGTCGAGGTGGTCGCGACCAAGCTGCACGCGGGCGGCAAGTTCGGCGGCGGCTCCTACGTCGCCACGGGCGGCCTGCACGGCGTGGGACTCTCGGTCGTCAACGCGCTGTCGAGCCGGATGGACATCGACGTCGACCGGTCCCCGACGGGCCAGGGCATCTCGTTCCGCCGCGGCGTGCCGGGCGTCTTCGACGCCGACGGCCCCGGGGCGGGCTTCACCGAGAGATCCGGGCTGACCCGCAAGGGCAAGCGCGTGGCCAAGGGCCGGACGGGCACCCGGATCCGGTTCTGGCCGGACCGGCAGATCTTCACCAAGGACGCGCGGTTCGAGCTCGAGGGGCTGATCGGGCGCGCCCGGCAGACGGCGTACATCGTCCCGGGTTTAGAGATGGTCGTGCGCGACCTCCGCGGCCCGGAGCTGTTCGAGGAGAAGATCCGGCACGACGGCGGCATCGCCGAGTTCGCCGACGCGCTCAGCCACGGTGAGCCGGTCACCGACGTGGTCCGGATCACCGGGACCGACACCTTCACCGAGACGGTGCCGCTCCTCGACGAGCAGGGCCACATGGTCCCGCAGGACGTCGACCGCGAGCTGACGGTCGACATCGCGGTGCGCTGGGACACCGGCTACGACACCGAGATGCGCTCGTTCGTCAACGTGATCGCGACCCCGCACGGCGGCACCCACGTGGCGGGCTTCGAGGCGGCCCTCACCAAGACCTTCAACGACGCCATGCGGGCGACCAAGGCGCTCAAGGTCAACGACGACGACGTGATCAAGGACGACATCCTCGAGGGGATGACGTCGATCGTGACCGTCCGGCTGGCCGAGCCGCAGTTCGAGGGCCAGACCAAGGAGGTGCTCGGCACGCCGGCCGTCCGGGGCGCGGTCCGCAAGATCGTCGCGACGCAGCTCAAGGACTTCCTGACGTCCTCCAAGCGTGCGGAGAAGGCCCAGGCCAAGGCGCTGATGGAGAAGGTCGTCGGCGCCTCGAAGACCCGGATCGCGGCCCGCCAGCACAAGGAGACCCAGCGGCGGAAGAACGCGCTGGAGTCGTCGACGATGCCGGCGAAGCTGTTCGACTGCCGTTCCTCCGACAACGAGCGCACCGAGCTGTTCATCGTCGAGGGCGACTCGGCGATGGGCACGGCCAAGGCCGCGCGCAACTCGGAGTTCCAGGCGCTGCTGCCCATCCGCGGCAAGATCCTCAACGTCCAGAAGGCGTCGATCGGCGACGTCCTCAAGAACACCGAGTGCGCGTCGATCATCCAGGTCGTCGGGGCCGGGTCCGGGCGCACCTTCGACCTGGACGCGCGCCGCTACGGCCGGATCATCCTGATGGCCGACGCCGACGCCGACGGCGCGCACATCCGGACGCTGCTGGCGACGCTGTTCTTCAAGTACATGCCCGACCTGGTCGCCGACGGCCGGATCTACTCCGCCGTGCCGCCCCTGCACCGGATCGAGATCTCGAACCCGAAGAAGGGTCAGGACAAGTACGTCTACACCTACTCCGACGCCGAGCTGCAGCGGAAGCTCGCCGAGCTCAAGAAGAAGAACGTGCGCTGGAAGGACCCGGTCCAGCGCTACAAGGGCCTCGGCGAGATGGACGCCGGGCAGCTCGCGGAGACGACCATGGACCCGCGGCACCGGACGCTGCGCCGGCTCACCGTCGACGACGCCGCCCAGGCGAGCGAGGTCTTCGAGCTGCTGATGGGCTCGGACGTCGGTCCGCGCAAGGACTTCATCGTCAACAACGCCTACGAGGTCGACGTCGAGGCGCTCGACGCCTGACCGGGGTCACACCTTCTGGCTGAGCAGCCCGCTGTCGACGTCGTAGACGAACCCGCCGACCTTGACCGTGTCGGGGATCAGCGGATGCGCACGCACGCGCTGCACATCGCCGGCGAGTGCCTCCTCCTGCCCGTCGGTGACGGGGAGGGTGAGCCACGAGGTGTCCTGGCCGGTGGCGTTGTCGAGCCGCTCGCGCAGGACCACCTCGGGGTTGCTGGCGACCGCGCAGCGGGTGTGCGGGGCGATCATGATCCGGCTCACGTTGAGCATGTGCACGGAGATGACGAGGGCGTCGAGCGTCAGGTCGTCGACGCGGCCACCGGGGTTGCGGAGGATCTTGGCGTCACCCGCCTTCAGGCCGAGCATGCCGAGCGGGTCGATCCGTGAGTCCATGCAGGTCACGATCGCGATGCCCGCGTGGGCGATGCCGTCGAATCCACCGAGGTCGAAGTCGCTCGCGAAGTCGCGGTTCGCGGCGAGCAGGTCGTCGAAGTCCGCCATGCGGAGGAGATTATCGGGCCCGCTCGCGGGCGGGAGCAGGGGTCAGCCAGCGGCGCGGAGCACCTCGGCGACGTCGACGGCGCGGGTGCGGGCCCGGGCGAAGACGGCGAGGGCGAGGACCGCCGCGAGGGCCGCAGCCACACCGGCACCGGTGAAGACGGCCCGCTCCTGGATGAGCGCGAGGGCCTTGGTCCCCAGGCCGGGGTGGGCGTCGGCCTCGGCATAGAGGCGGCGCAGGCCCCAGGTGGTCAGCACCGAGATCCCGACCAGCATGCCGACCATCCTGGCGACGACGACCAGGGCCGACGCGAGGCCGTGGGCGTCCTCGGAGGTCGAGGCCAGCATCGCGGCGTTGACGGGCGCGAGCGCGAGGCCGAAGCCGAAGCCGCCGAGCACCAGCGGGACGTTGGACACGAGCTGGTCGAGGCTGCTCTGCCCCCACTGGGCCATCCAGAAGAAGGAGACGGACGCGCAGACCATGCCGGCGGCCGTGAGGACGCCCGCGGGCGCACGGTGCAGCAGCCATCCGCCGATCACCGCTCCGATCGGGAGCGCCACGAGGAACCGCAGCAGGATCAACGCCGCGCCGAGCTGTGTCTCCTCGGTCGTGGTGCGCGCCAGCAGCGGCACGTCGACCAGCGCGGCGATCAGTGCCCAGCCGACCAGGAAGCTCACGAGCAACGAGCCCCAGGCGGGCACCGCCCGCAGGGCGCCGCGCGGCACGATCGGCGTCGCGGAGCGGCGGAGGTGGACGAGCAGGAGGACCAGGGCGACCGCGGAGCCCAGTAGGAACCAGGGACCCTGCGGGTTGAAGACGGCGACCTCGGGATCGGCGGTGGCGAACGCCAGCACCACGCCCGCGAGCGCGACCGCGAACAGCGCGGCCCCGGTGAGGTCGGCATCGGCCAGGCTGCGGAACCAGCCGCGCAGGTCCACCAGGTTCCGGCCGGGGACCAGGCACGACACCAGGAGCACGAGGAGCGCCGCAAGGGTGATCACGCCGATCGGGGTCTCCCACCTGCCGCCGCCGACGACGTACGGCACGAACAGCTCGCCCCAGGTCAGGTCGCGCTTGATCGAGGCGGGCTGGATGAACTCGATCCAGCCCGCCACCGCTGCCACCAGGCCGGCGAGGACGCCGACGACCAGCGGGATGAATCCAAGTTTCTGCCGGCTCGACGGCACGTCGGTGGTCGAGGTGCCAGGCGCCGCAGCACCGAGCTCCGGAACCTCCGACGTCCCCCGCAGCGAGCGGACGGTCACGGCCAGCAGAACGCCGACGAGGAGGTTGATCGCGAAGATGGCGCGCCAGGAGGAGAAGGAGAGCACGACGGCGCCGAACAGCGGGCCGAGGACGGCGCCGAACTCCTGGACGGCGGAGACCAGGCCGAGGGGGAGGCCGCGGCGCTCGACGGGGTAGGTCGCGGCGACGAGCGCCATCGTGGCGGGCACGAGACCGCCCCCTCCGACGCCCTGCAGGAACCGGCCGGCCACCATCGTGGCGAGGTCGTAGGAGATCGAGGTGAGCAGCGAGCCGACCGAGAAGACGACCAGCGCCATCACCAGCACCGGCACCGGGCCGCGCAGGTCGGCGATCCGGCCGATGAGAGGGAGCATCGCGACGTACCCGAGGAGGAACCCGGACACGATCGGGGCCGCCCGCTGCAGCTCGTCGACCGGGATCCCGGCCGCCGCCATCATGTCGGGCAGCGCCAGGACGACCACGTAGGTGTCGATCGCGGCGAACGCCACGGCGACCGCGGCGAGGCCGAGCAGGACGCGCGGGGTCACTGCGGTGCCGAGATGTCCTTGTCGACGTCGTACTGCTGGACGTCGATCGTGTAGGTGATGTCGTCGGTGCCGGAGAAGAACTCCCCGGTCAGCTCCGCGGAGCGCAGGTAGCCGTCACCGTCGATCCGGAAGGTCGCGTCGAACGAGTCACCCTGGGCGCAGGGCAGGATCGCGCGGATCGCGTCGCCCGGCACGCTGCCCGTGTAGGGGGTGAGGATCTCGTCGTTGTCGGCCCCGCCGCGCTCGGAGTCGCCGGCCTCGAGGCCGGTGGCCTCGGTCAGGACCGAGGAGACGCCCGAGTCGGGGTCGAGCAGCGTGGAGGGATCCGGCGCGCAGAACTTCGCGGGGTCGAACTTCGTCCAGCCGGTGATCGGGATCTTCACCCAGACGTCCCCGTCGACCGCGACCACGTCGATGTCGCTCGCCGGGATGCCGGAGACCCGACCCGACACCTTGCCCTCGAAGGCCGGCTCCGTCGTGATCGTGCCCTCGGCCGAGGCGAGGTAGTCGCCGTCGGAGGGCTCGTCGTCGGTCGAGAGCGACAGCTCCACGCCCGTGGTGTCGTCGAGCAGCTTCTTGGCCGCCTGCATCACCTCGTCGGGTGACTTGCCGTCGGTGGACGGCGAGTCGCTGCCGGAACAGCCGCTCAGGGCCAGCACGGCGGCCACGACGGCGATCGCCATGCGCCGGGCGGTCCCTGGGGAGGCGGGGAGCGCGCCGTCTCGAAGGGTCATGGCGTCACCCTGACATACCGACGGTCAGCCGGACGGACAGCGGCCCGGCTGCGGCCGCCAGCGGCTGGCTGCCGGGTGTCCCCGACCCGTCGCGGCGGCCCTCGGCGGGCGGCAGGTCGACCGGCGCGCCGCTCGCCGCGGCCCCGCGGGCCGGTGCCGGCCCGGCCCAGGCGAAGACCAGGGTGTCCTCGCCCTTGAGGAACCGGTGGCAGCGGACGCCCCCCGTGGCGCGGCCCTTGGGCGGGTACTCGCCGAAGTCGGTGACCTTGACGTTGCCGGGCTCGGTTCCGGGCAGCGCGGTCGAGGAGCCGGACGAGGTGACGACCACGGCCGGGACCCGCCCGTCGAGCGCGCCGAACCACACGACACGCTCGCCGCCGGCCAGCCGGATGCCGGCCATGCCGCCGCCGGAGCGGCCCTGGGGTCGGACGTTGTCGGCGCCGAAGTGCAGCAGCTGCGCGTCGGAGCTGATGAAGCACAGCTCCTCGGTGCCCGTGCGCAGCTCGACCGCACCGACCACCTCGTCGTCGTCCTTGAGCGAGATGACGTCCCACTCGTCGCGGCCCAGGACCTCCGGGTTGACCCGTTTGACCACGCCCTGGCGGGTGCCGAGGGCCAGCCCCGGTCCCTCGGTGCTCAGCGTGCAGAGCGCCAGCGCGCGCTCGCCGGTCGCGAGGGGGAGCATCTCGGTGAGGGGGAGTCCGCCCTGGAGGTTGGGCTCGTTGGCCGACGGCGGGATCGCTGGCAGGTCCAGCACCCCGAGCCGCAGCAGCCGCCCGGCCGAGGTGGCCACGCCGATCTCGCCGCGCGCCGTCGTGCGGACGGCGGAGACGACCACGTCGTGGTTGGCCCGCCCACCGCCCTCGCCGATGTCGTCGGCCCCGCTGGTGCGCGCCAGGAGACCGGAGGAGGACAGCAGGGCGAAGCAGGGGTCGTCGGCGACCTCGAGCGGTGCCGTGGCCGCGGCGACGGCGGCGGAGCCCGCGGACTCGAGCAGGACGGTGCGGCGAGGGGTGCCGTAGGTCTTGGCGACGTCGGCGAGCTCGCCGGAGACGACCTTCCGGAGCAGGGTGTCGTCGGCGAGGATCGCGTCCAGGTCCTCGATCTCGCGGCGCAGGGTCTCCTGCTCCTTCTCCAGCTCGATCCGGGAGAACCGGGTCAGCCGCCGCAGCTGCATCTCGAGGATGTACTCCGCCTGCGCGACGGACAGGTCGAAGACGCTCATCAGCCGCTCCTTGGCAGCGGCGGAGTCGTCGCTGGTGCGGATGACCTGGATGACCTCGTCGATGTCGAGCAGGGCGATCAGCAGGCCGTCGACCAGGTGCAGCCGCTCGGACTTCTTGTTCCGGCGGAACTGCGAGCGCCGGCGGACGACCTCGTAGCGGTGCTGGAGGAAGACCTCGAGCATCTCCTTGAGGCCCAGCGTCCGCGGCTGGCCGTCGACGAGGGCGACGTTGTTGATGCCGAAGGTGTCCTCCATCGGGGTCAGCTTGTAGAGCTGCTCGAGGAGCGCCTCGGGAATGAAGCCGTTCTTGACCTCGATCACCAGCCGCAGGCCGTGCTCGCGGTCGGTGAGGTCCTTCA
Organism: Nocardioides panacisoli; assembly: GCF_039537325.1. Classification (GTDB taxonomy): domain Bacteria; phylum Actinomycetota; class Actinomycetes; order Propionibacteriales; family Nocardioidaceae; genus Nocardioides; species Nocardioides panacisoli. The sequence goes on along the minus strand of NZ_BAABAH010000003.1, from coordinate 282,870 downwards.
TGTCGGCGATGCCCTGGAGCTTCTTGCCCTGGACCAGGATCTTGACCCGCTCCATCACCTTCTCGGTGCCCACGCCGTAGGGCAGCTCGGTGATCACGATGCCCTTGCGGCGTCCGATCGTCTCGACCCGGGCGGTGGCCCGCATCCGGAAGGTGCCGCGGCCGGTCTCGTAGGCGTCGCGGATGCCGTCGAGGCCCACGATCTTGCCGCCGGTCGGCAGGTCCGGGCCGGGGATGAACCGCATCAGCCCGTCGACGTCGGTGGCGGGGTGCTGGATCAGGTGCCGCAGCGCCTGCACGACCTCGACCAGGTTGTGCGGTGCCATGTTGGTCGCCATGCCGACGGCGATGCCGGTGGTGCCGTTGACCAGCAGGTTGGGGATCGCGGCAGGCAGCACCGACGGCTCGTACTCGCGGCTGTCGTAGTTGGGCCGGAAGTCGACGGTGTCCTCGTCGATCGACTCGGTCATCGCGACCGCGGGCGGCGCCATCCGCGCCTCGGTGTAGCGCATGGCCGCCGGCGGGTCGTCGCCGCCGAGGGAGCCGAAGTTGCCGTGCCCGTCGACCATCGGGAGCCGCATCGTCCACGCCTGTGCCTGCCGGGCGAGGGCGTCGTAGATCGCTCCGTCGCCGTGCGGGTGCAGGCGACCCATCACCTCACCGACGATGCGGGCGCACTTCACGTGGCCGCGGTCGGGCCTCAGGTTCATGTCGGCCATCGTGTAGAGGATCCGCCGCTGCACCGGCTTGAGGCCGTCGCGGGCGTCGGGCAGCGCCCGGGAGTAGATCACCGAGTAGGCGTACTCGAGGAACGACGACTGCATCTCGTCGCGGATGTCGGTGTCGAGGATGTGCTCCTCGAAGTCCTCAGGGGGTGGGTTCTTCGTCGTACGCCGTGCCATGGGGGCATTCTCTCCGGTGCCCCCGATGAATCCGGGGAGGTGGTCCGGTCTGTCCGGACATGGCAACGGTGATGACCCACGCGGTGGTCTCGGTCGACGGCTTCATCGCGGACGAGAAGGACGACGTCGGCCCGCTCTTCGACTGGTACTTCAACGGTGACCGGCCGATCTACGACGACGCGTCGTTCCGTGTCGGCGCCGCCTCGATCGACTACGTCAAGGGGATGTGGGACGACATCGGGGCGATCATCCAGGGCCGCCGCCTGTTCGACCAGACGAACGGCTGGGAGGCCAGGCCGCCGGCGGGCGACAACCTGCTGGTCGTGTCGCACCGCCCGAAACCCGACGGCTGGCATCCGGAGGCCGACGTCCCGTTCTTCGACGACCTCGCCGCGGCGATCGAGGAGGCGAAGCGGCGGGCAGGGGACCGGACCGTCGCCGTCTGCGCCGGCGACATGGGTGGCCAGGCCGTCGCGGCCGGCCTGGTCGACATCGTGGCGATGGACGTCGTCCCGGTGGTGTTCGGGCGGCGCCGTCGCTACTTCGGGCCGATCGACGCCCAGCACCTGCTGGAGGATCCGCACGTCGTCATCCAGGGGGACCGCGTCCTGCACCTGCAGTACCGCGTGCGGCGGTGAGGACTACCTTTTCCCTGTGACGCAGGAGGACGGGACCCCCACGGACGAGATCGAGTCGCCCCCGCAGCACTGGGAGGCCGACGTCATCCTGCGCGACGGTCGTACGGCGCACATCCGGCCGATCCGCGGCGAGGACGAGGAGCTTCTCGTCAGCTTCTACGAACGGGTCTCCGACGAGTCGAAGTACTACCGGTTCTTCAGCCCGATGCCGAAGCTGTCCGAGCGCGACGTCCGGCGGTTCACCCACGTGGACCACCACGACCGGGTCGCCCTGGTCATGCTGCTCCAGGGGCGGATGATCGCCGTGGGCCGGTTCGAGGTCGTCGCGGCGAACGAGGCCGAGGTCGCCTTCCTCGTGGAGGACCAGCACCAGGGCCGCGGGATCGGGCAGCTCATGCTCGAGCACCTCGCCCAGGCGGGCCGGGAGCGCGGCGTCGAGCGGTTCACCGCCGAGATCCTCCCCGACAACCACCGGATGATCCAGGTCTTCCGCGAGGCCGGCTACCGGGTGGTGAGCGGCTACTCCGACGGCGTGATCACGCTCGAGTTCCCCATCGACGCGACGGACACCGCGGTCGGCCGGATGCACAGCCGCGAGCACGTCGCCGAGGCCGCCTCGATCCACCGCTTCTTCCACCCGCGGTCGGTCGCGATCATCGGCGCCAGCCGCCGGCAGGACACGATCGGCCAGGTCCTGGTCCGCAACCTGGTGACCGGCGGCTTCACCGGCCGGGCGTACGTCGTCAACCCGTCCGCGACCGCGGTGTCGGGCATGCCGGCGTACAAGACCGTCAACGAGATCCCGGACGACGTCGACGTGGCGATCGTCGCCGTGCCGGCCGACGCGGTGACCGACGTCGTCCTCGACTGCGCGGCCAAGGGCGTGCACGGCCTGATCGTGATCTCCTCGGGGTTCGCCGAGACGGGCGAGGAGGGTCGGCGCCGGCAGCGGCACCTGGTCGGCCTGTCGCGGTCCTACGGCCTCCGGCTGATCGGGCCCAACTGCCTCGGGGTCATCAACACCGACCCGCGGGTGCAGGTCAACGCGTCGCTGTCCTCGGTCATGCCGACCCGCGGCCGGGCCGGCTTCTTCTGCCAGTCGGGCGCGCTCGGCTCCGCGATCCTCGAGAAGGTCCGCAACCGGGGCCTCGGCATCTCGACGTTCGTCAGCGCGGGCAACCGCGCCGACGTCTCGGGCAACGACCTGCTCCAGTACTGGGAGGAGGACGACTCGACCGAGGTCGTGATGATGTACCTCGAGTCGATCGGCAACCCCCGCAAGTTCTCCCGGATCGCGCGCCGGGTGTCCCAGCGCAAGCCGATCGTGGCCGTCCGCTCCGGCCGCACGACCCAGGGTGTCCCGATGGGCCATGCCGTACGGCGCATCGGCGCGCCCCAGGCTGCCGTGGACGCCATGTTCCGCCAGGCCGGCGTCATCCAGGTCGACACCCTCGACGACATGTTCGACGTCGCTCAGCTGCTGGCCCACCAGCCGCTGCCCCGGGGGCGGCGGGTCGCGATCGTCGGCAACTCCGACGCGCTCGGGCTGCTGGCCGCCGACGCCGCGTCCGCCGTCGGACTCGTCGTCAACCGCAGCGTGGCGCTCGGGGCGGACGCCACGGCCGAGGACTTCGAGGACGCCCTCGACGACGCCATCGACGACCCCGAGGTCGACTCGGTCGTCGCGGTCTACATCCCGCCGCTGGACGTGTCCGGCGAGGACGTCGCCAACGTGCTCGCGGCCGTGGGGGAGCAGTCGGACAAGCCGCTGGTGTCGACCTTCCTCGGCGCCGAGGGCGTGCCCGAGCTGCTGCGCGTGCCCGACGTCGCCGGCTCCACGGCCGGCCGCGGCTCGGTCCCCTCCTATCCCGCCGTCGAGGCCGCGGTCCGCGCGCTCGCGCGCGTGGTCGAGTACGCCGTCTGGGTCCGCACGCCCGACGGGCCTCCGGCCGACGCCGGCGACGTCGACCCGGTGGCGGCCAAGACCCTGGTCGGCAGGCTGCTCGCGGACGCGCCGGGGGAGCTCGAGCTCAGCCGTGACGACACCCGAGACCTGCTGGCGACGTACGGCATCGAACTCTGGCCCGCGATCCCGGTCAACGAGCTCGACGAGGCCCACCGGGCGGCCGAGGAGCTCGGCTGGAACGTCGTGCTGAAGGCGACCGAGTCCTCGGTGCGCGAGCGGCCCGACCTCTCCCACGTGTGGCGCAACATCACTGGGCCCGAGGACATGGAGGACGCCTGGGCGAACCTGCACGAGGTGCTCTCCGACCCGGCGCAGGGCGCGTTCGTCGTCCAGAAGAACGCGCCGCCGGGGGTGCCGATCGCCGTGCGGTCCTTCGAGGACCCGCTGTTCGGCCCGGTCGTGTCGTTCGGCATCTCCGGGCCGGTCATCGAGCTGCTGGGGGACTGGTCCTACCGGATCCCGCCGCTGGACCAGCACGACGTCCGGGCGATGGTGCGGGAGGTGAAGAGCTCCCCGCTGCTGTTCGGCTACCGCGGCGCCGAGCTCGTCGACGTCGAGTCCGTGGAGCGGCTGGTGACCAAGGTGGCCCAGCTGCAGAACGACCTGCCGCAGATCAGCTCCGTCGACCTGTCGCTCGTCCTCGCCGGAACGAGCTCGGTCAACGTGCTGACCGCCTCGGTCCGGGTCACTCCCGTGCGGGACCCGCGGCCGGACTCCTTCGTCCGCCGCCTCAGCGACGTCACCGTCACCATCCCCGAGTAGGCAAGGTAGGGTCCGGCCGTGCTGATCTCCGACTCCGCGCGGGTGCTCTTCGTCCACGTCCAGAAGACGGCGGGCTCCACGATCGACCGCGCGCTCCAGGAAAATCTGCCGGACATCCGGGAGTCCAAGGGGATCGGCCGGCACGCGCACATGTCGCGGATCCTCAAGGCGGAGCCCGCGCTCAAGGACTACTTCATCTTCGGCTTCGTCCGGAACCCGTGGGACCGCCTCGTGTCCTGGCACCAGATGATCGTGCGGATGGACGCCCGGGCCCAGCAGGAGGACAAGTACGGCGCGGCGGTGCGCAAGCGGCTCGCCCGCAACACCTTCTGGTCGGAGGTGGCACGGGACTTCCCGGAGTTCGAGGACTTCGTGCTGCGGGGTCCCGAGCACTTCCCGCGGATGCGGTCCCCGCAGATCGACTACCTCGTCTCCGGTGACCGGCGCGCCGACTTCATCGGCCGCCAGGAGAACTTCAACGCCGACTTCACGACCGTCTGCGACAAGATCGGCCTGCCGCCGTTCGAGCCGACCCCGCGCAACGTCGACAAGTCGGCGCGGCCGCACTACAGCACGTTCTACACCGACGAGATGCGCGACAAGGTGGCCGAGGTCTTCGCCAAGGACATCGAGGAGTTCGGCTACACCTTCGAGCGCCCCGAGGCCTGACGTGCACACCGACGAGCTGCGGGACGCGATCGACCGGACGGGCTACTACCCGGAGGTCGTCGCCGACGCGGTCAGTGGCGCGGTCGGTGGCGAGGACGTCGTGTCCTTCTACGTCCACCACGAGCCGACCTTCGAGCGGGACGAGGTACGGCGCCACCAGTCGGTCGTCGTGCTGACGCCGACCCGGCTGATCCTCGCGCACACCGACGAGCACGACGGCGACGACCTGCTGCCCGAGCCCTATACGTCCACCTCCACCGAGGCGGTCAGCCTCACCTCGGTCACCTCGGTCGTGGTCACCAGGATGACCACGTCGCCCTCGGAGGGCCCCCGGCCGCCCGCCGAGGCCGTGCTCACGATCGGCTGGGGCGGCGTGAGCCGGGTCGACCTGGAGCCCGCCGGCTGCAACGACCCGCAGTGCGAGGCCGACCACGGCTACACCGGCACCCTCGCCTCCGACGACTTCTCGCTGCGCGTCTCGGCGGCGGCCGACGGCCAGCAGGCGGTCGCCGGGCTGCTCTCGTTCGCCGCCTCGCTGTCGGCCCGGACCCGCGGATGAGCACGCTCGAGGAGGCCCCGGCGTTCTGCGAGCCGGCGTACGGCGACCGCTCCCTCGGCGATCTCGTGCCCGCGGTCGCCGCGGCCCTGCACAACCCCCTCGGCACTCCTCCGACCGGGCTGCTGCTGCCGGACGCCTCGTCGTACGTCGTCTTCCTGATCGACGGGCTCGGCCTCGAGCTGCTGCAGCGCTACGGCCACTCGGCGCCCTACCTGTCCTCCCTGGTCGCCGGCGGCCAGACGGCCACCGCCGGCGTACCGTCCACCACCTCGACCAGCCTGACCTCGCTCGGCACCGGCTTGACGCCGGGCGGGCACGGCCTGATCGGCTTCACCACCCGGATCCCCGGCAGCGACCACCTGCTCAACGCGCTGGTCTGGGACACCGACGTCGACCCGCTCGAGTGGCAGCCGCACCCGACGGCGTTCTCGCGACTGCAGGCCGCAGGGGTGCGGGTGAGCGTGGTCAACAAGCGGGAGTTCGACGGCAGCGGCCTGACGATCGCCGCCCACCGCGGCGCGGACTACGTCGGCGTCGACCGGGTCGGCGAGCGGATCGCGGCCGTCCTGGCCTCCTCCAAGGAGCGGCCCTCGCTGACCTACGTCTACGACGGCGACCTGGACTGGACCGGGCACCGCTGGGGCGTCGCGTCCACGCAGTGGCTCCAGCAGCTCTCGATGATCGACCACGAGGCCGAGCAGCTGCGCGAGGCCCTGCCCGCCGACCGCCGTCTCGTCGTCGTCGCCGACCACGGCATGGTCGACGTGCCCGCGGACCGGCGGGTGGACATCGCCCACGACGACGACCTGCGGTCGGGCGTCGCGCTCGTCGGCGGAGAGGCGCGGTTCCGGCACCTCTACTGCAGGGGCGGCGCCGTCCCCGACGTGGTGGCCACGTGGCGGGCGACGCTCGGCGAGGACGCCGAGGTCCTGACCCGGGCCGAGGCGATCGGCCGTGGCTGGTTCGGACCCGTCGACCCGAGCGTCCTGCCCCGGATCGGCGACGTCGTCGTCGCGTGCCGCGGCGACTTCGCGGTGATGTCCACCGAGGGCTTCCCCTACGAGACGAGGCTGGTGGGCATGCACGGCTCGCTGACCCCCGCCGAGATGCTGATCCCGGTCCTGATCGACTGACCGAACCATTTCCGGGGCCCGCGTCGTCTGGGACATTGACCGGGGCGCGATGGGCTGCTCCCGACACACCGGAGGCACGATGGCGACGCGGGACAGAGCGGCGTTCGCGGAGTTCGTCACCGCCCGATCGGGAGCGCTGCACCGCGCGGCGTACCTCATGGTCGGCGACGTGGGGCTCGCGCAGGACCTGGTCCAGGAGGCGCTCACCAAGACCTACGTGGCGTGGCCGCGGCTGCGCGACACGGCGAACGCGGAGGCCTACACGCGCAAGGTGATCACCAACACCGCGCTGACCTGGTTCCGGCGGAAGGGCTGGTACGGCGAGCAGCCGGCCGCCGAGCTGCCGGAGGACACCGACCACGGGCACGCCGACCACGTCGCGGCGCGGACCTCGCTCATGGACGCGCTCGCGCAGCTGCCCCCACGGCAACGGGCCGCGATCGTGCTCCGCTTCTACGACGACCTGACCGAGGCGCAGACCGCAGCCGCGATGGACTGCGCCGTCGGCACCGTGAAGAGCCAGGTGTCCGCCGGGCTCGCCAAGCTGCGCGCCCTGCTGGGTGACGCGGTGGACCTCGCAGACCTGATGCCCGCAGGAGGTGCGGCATGACCGAGAAGCTGAAGACCCTGATGGACGAGAGCGCCGACCTGCAGTTCGCCGTGCCCGACCTGGACGCGATCGTGAAGGCCGGCGACCGCAGCGTGCGGCGGCGCCGCCTGGTGGCCGGCGCCGGCGGCCTGGCCGCAGCCGCCGTGGTGGCCGGTGTGGTGATCGGCGTGAGCGCCGGTGGCTCCGACCGCGTCACCGACCCCGCGGCCGGCTCGGACGGAGCGGTCGCCGAGTGGGCGTCGGGAGCGGTCCTGCACACGCAGGCCGGGACGATCGACGTCGGCCACCCGGTGCGGGCCTACGTGCGGACGTCGGTCGGCTACCTGGTCGCGGACGACGACGGCACCGTGTGGTCGGTGGTCGCGGGCGACGTGCGCAAGGTGGGCACGACGTCGGCCGAACACGCGCACCTCGTCGGCGACGACGACGCCCCGATGGGTGCGTGGGTGGACACGACGGCCGACCCGGTCGGCTACGTGGCCTACGACCAGGCGCACCGCCAGAACATCTACCTGGGACCCGACCACGACGGGAAGCTGGTGGCCCTCGACGCAGGACAGCTCTACGTCCAGGAGGGCCGCGAGACCAAGGTCTACGCCGTCGACGGTCCGGACGCCCGGCTCGACCCGCCGGCCCCGGGCGACCGGCTGCTGACCTGGGAGGACGGGGTGGCGGTCTGGGAGGACCCCGGCGGCGGGGACGAGGAGTCGAAGTACCTCGTCGGGCGCACCGAGATGGAGCCCGTCGAGATCCCGCAGGTGCAGGGCGAGCTCGCGATGCTCTCGCCCGACGCACGCTGGCTCACCCTCGACGCCGACGAGCCCCGCGTCTACGACGTCCAGACGGGCGCCGAGGTGACGATGGACGTCGGCGACCGCGACTTCGCGACGGGCTACGGCTGGCTCGACGACGACACGCTGATGATGATCGCGGGCAAGGGCGGGGACGGGGCTGTCGAGCTGCTGGTCTGCCAGGTCCCGTCGGGCACCTGCACGCCGGACCCGGAGAGCGCCGGGAAGCTCGGCACGTTCGCCGACGCGGTCGGCTTCGCGCTCCCCGTCGGCACGCCTCTCGGCGACTGAACGTGCCTCCGGGCCGGATCCTCCCCCTGGTGAGAGGATCTGGCCCGTGGCGGAGCTGACCTTCTGGACGGGCACGATGGACGCGGGGAAGTCGACGCTGGCGCTGCAGACCAACCACAACCACGCCGCACGCGGGCGGGTCGGGAGGCTGTTCACCTCCCACGACCGGGCCGGTGTCGCGCTGGTGTCCTCGCGGCTGGGGCTCACCCAGCACGCGGAGGAGGTCACGCCCGAGCTGAACTTCTGGCGCTACACCGTGGACGCGCTGACGGCGGGCGCCCGGATCGACTACTTCGTGTGCGACGAGGCGCAGTTCTACACCCCGGCCCAGATCGACCAGCTCGCGAAGGTCGTCGACGAGCTCCAGATCGACGTGTTCTGCTTCGGGATCCTCACCGACTTCCGGACCCGCCTCTTTCCCGGCGCCGCCCGGCTGGTGGAGCTCGCCGACCGCACCGAGGTGCTGCAGGTCGAGGCGCTGTGCTGGTGCGGCAAGCGCGCCACGCACAACGCGCGCACCGAGAACGGGGTGATGGTCACCGAGGGCGAGGTGATCGTGGTCGGGGACGTCGACAACGTCGAGACGCGCGCGGACGACGAGGTCGAGGTGGCCTACGAGGTGCTCTGCCGCCAGCACCACCGCCGGGGCATGACCGCGGCGCGGGCGCGTGCCGTCTCCCTGGCTCCCGACCCGCTTCCGTTCGGATCGGCGTGAATACTGCTCCCATGTCCGACCTGAGGATCCCCCGCGACCGCGACGACGATTACGGCCCCGCTGCGATCAAGGCCAGGCAGGACCTGGTGCGCGAGCGGACCGGCTCCGACCTCGAGCACGTCGGCAGCTACTCGCTCGACCCGTCGACGCTGCCGGGCAACGTCGAGAACTTCCTCGGTGCGGCGCAGGTGCCGATCGGGCTCGCGGGGCCGCTGCTCGTCGACGGCGAGCACGCCCAGGGGGAGTTCCTGGTCCCGCTCGCGACGACCGAGGGGACGCTCGTGGCGTCGTACTCCCGCGGCATGAAGCTGTGCAACGCCGCCGGCGGGATCACCACGACCGTGCTCGACGACAGGATGCAGCGCGCGCCGGTCTTCAGCTTCGACAACGCTCGCGACGCGCGGGCCTTCGGGACCTGGCTCGACGAGCACTTCGAGGAGATCGCGGCCGCGGCGCAGGCGACGACCTCGTCGGGCCGGCTGCTGGAGATCCAGCAGTTCTCGGTGTCCAAGCTGCTCTACACGCGGTTCAACTACTCGACCGGCGACGCGGCGGGTCAGAACATGACGGGCAAGGCGACCTTCGCCGCCTGCGCCTGGATCAAGCAGAACTACCCCGGCGAGGTGCACTTCCTGCTCGAGGGCCAGTTCGCGACCGACAAGAAGACGTCGGTCGTCAACATGCTCCACACCCGCGGCAAGCGCGTCGTCGCCGAGATCACGCTCCCCGCGCGCCTGGTCGAGGAGCACCTCCGGGTGTCCACGGACAAGATGTACGCCGCCCGGATGCGCGGTCAGCTCGGCGCGATCATGTCGGTCACCAACAACAACGGCAACCACTCCGCCAACGGCATCACCGCGCTGTTCATCGCGACCGGCCAGGACGTGGCCAACGTCGCGGAGAGCTCGGCGCTGTACGGCTTCTCCGAGCTGCTGCCCAACGGCGACTTCTACGCTTCGGTGACCCTGCCCTCCCTGATCGTGGCGACCTACGGCGGCGGCACGGGGCTCGCGACCCAGCGCGAGTGCCTGGAGCTTCTCGGCTGCTACGGCGCCGGCGGGGTGCGCAAGCTCGCCGAGATCGTCGCGGCCACGGTGCTCGCCGGCGAGCTCTCGCTCGGCGGCGCGATCCTCGCCGAGGAGTGGGTGCAGTCCCACGACGACCTCGGGCGCAACCGGCCCTAGCCGGGGAGGTCGCTCACGCGGGCAGCGTGAACCAGAACGCGCTGCCGTCCTCGCTCGTCTGCTCGATCCCGATCCGCCCGCCGTGCGCCTCGACCGCGCGGCGCGCGGTCGCGAGGCCGATGCCGTTGCCTTCGACCGACCGGTCGCCGCGGACGTTCAGCTCGAACACCGACGACCGGTGCTCCGGCGCAATGCCGCGGCCGTTGTCGGCGACGACCACCCGCCACGTGTGGTCCTCGCGGGACGCGTCGACCGAGACCGACGGCGTGCGCTCGACCGGGGTGAACTTGATGGCGTTGGACAGCAGGTTGAGCAGCACCGAGTAGAGCAGCTCCGCGTCACCGGCGACGCGGGGGAGCGGGGTGCTGGTCACCGACGCCGACCGGCTCGCGATCACCGGGCCGAGGTCGGCGAGCACCTGGTCGAGCACCTCCTGCAGGTCGACCTCGTCGCGTGCGGCACGCGCACTGCCCCGGGCCTGCTCCAGGATCCGCTCGATCATCGTCGCCATCCGCCGGCCGGCCCTGATGGTCGCCGAGACCAGTCCGGCCGCGTCGGGGTCGGCCGCCACCGCCGGCTCGGTGGCGAGCAGCTCGGCGTTCGCCAGCACGGCCGTCAGCGGTGACCGGAGGTCGTGACTGACCTGCCCGGCGAACAGCGAGAGCATCTCGTTGGAGCGCTGGAGGTCCTCCTGGGCGCGGGTGAGGTCGTCGAGCGACTCCGCGAGCTGCCGTCCGCGGAGCCGGAGCTCGAGGACGTCCATCACCCGCGCGGCGACGACCTGGAGCAGCTCCGCGCGCTCCTGGGCGAGCTCGTGGGCCTCGGTGTCGAACACGCACAGCCGGCCGATGGTCGTCCCGTCCGGAGTGACGAGCGGTGCCGAGGCGTAGAACCGGACGGTGTCGATGGCCCCGTTCACGAACGGGTTCGCGGCGAACCGCGGGTCCTCGCGCGCGTCCGGGCTCACGACCGTGCGGCGGTCGTCGAGCACGATCGCGCACATCGAGTCGTCCCGCGAGCACACCGACGGGTCGATGCCCGCGGCGGCGATCTGGTGCTGGTGGTCGCTGGTGATCAGGTTGATGGCCGCGTTGGGCACGTCGCACACGAGTGCCGCGAGCTCGGCGAGCGCCTCGAGGTCCCCGCCCGGCTCCTGCAGCGCGCCGTAGCGGTCGATGGCGTTGTCGGCGTCGATCCCGGGAGTCGCAACCACGCGGCGATCCTCCGTCAGCGGACCAAATCGTGGTCGCCGGCCCCGGCAGCGGGCCGCTTCGGGAGCAGGACCAGGAGCTCGTCGCCGGAGTGCGTCAGGCGACCGCCGGCAGCGGCCACCAGGTCCTCCGCCGGGCCGTCGGGCGGCTGCGCCGCGGAGCCGGTGATGCTGATCTGCAGGTGGCTGCCGCGGTCGGAGACGGTCACGCGGGAGCCGTCGACGAGCAGCTCCTTGAGGGCGGCCACCACCGGGGTCGGGTCGAGCCGGACCGGCAGCGGTCCGGTGCGGGTGTGGACCACCGACCGGACCGTTGCAGCGACGGTGTGGGCGACCAGCGCCTCGAGGTCGAGGTCGATCTCCGCGCTCGCCGAGAGGTCGCGCGAGGTGGCCAGCAGCTCGCCGATGACGTCGGAGAGCCGGTCGAGCTCGCCGACCGCGCGCTGCAGCTCGGTGGCGATGGCCGGCGTCGTCTCGGGCCAGAGACTCAGGTCCTCGAGGGCGAGGCGGAGGGCGGTGACCGGCGTGCGGAGCTCGTGGGAGGCGTGCACGACGAGCTCGCGCTCGTGCTCGACGAGAGCCTCCAGCCGCTCGCCGCCGGTGGCGAGCCCCTTCGCGATCGCCCGCGCCTCGGGCATCCGGTAGTCGGGCAGCGCCGGACGCTCGGCCGCGCCGAGTCCGTGCGCCGCCTGCGCGAGTGCCCGGAACGGGCGGGCGAACCGGTCCGCCAGCACGAGGCCGGCCGCTGCGGCCAGCAGCGCGAGCAGGACGCCGAGCAGGGCGAGCGGCAGCAGCGCGTGGCCGACCTCGGCGTCCACCGACCCTCCGTCGCGGGTCACCGTGACCGTGCCGCCGTCCGCCAGCCGACTCGCCGCGGAGACGTCGCCCTCGTCCTGGCCCGTGGCCCCGGAGGAGCGGACCGGCGTACCCGAGACGTCGACGACGATGCTCTCGCCGCTCCTGGTCAGCGCGTCGAGGAAGGCGGGGTCCACGGGTCGGCCGTCGGCCTCCCGCTCGTCGACCACCGCCGCGACCAGGTCCGCGGTCCGGTCGACGCGGGCCTGCTCCTGCGAGCGGACGAGGTCGGCCACGTAGTAGGCGCGAGGGATCCCGAAGAGCGCGACGACGACGACGGTCAGCCCGACGAACGCCGCGACGAGCCGCTCCCGCACGTCAGCTCGTCTCGAGACGGAACCCGACGCCCCTGACGGTCACGATCGTGACCGGGGCCGCCGCATCCTCCAGCTTCTGGCGCAGCCTGCCGACCGTGACGTCGAGGGTCTTGGTCGAGCCGAACCAGTTCTCGTCCCAGACCTCGTCCATGAGCCGCTCACGGGTGAGCACGTTGCCGCGCTCGGAGTCCAGCAGCGCGAGCAGGTCGAACTCCTTGGACGTCAGCGACACCTCGGCGTCGCCGACCCACACCCGCCGCGCCTGTACGTCGACCCGCAGCCCGCTGGTGGTGTCGGCGGCCACGCTCGGAGTGTCCTCGGCCGCCGGGCCGCCCCGGGTCACGCGGCGCAGCAGCGCACGCGTGCGGGCGAGCAGCTCGGCGAGCGCGAACGGCTTCGCGAGGTAGTCGTCGGCGCCGACGTCGAGGCCGACCACCCGGTCCAGCTCACCGCCGCGAGCGGTCAGGATCATGATCCCGGCCTCGTGGCCGTCGCTGCGCAGCCGGCGGCAGACGTCGAGGCCGTCCACGTCCGGGAGCCCGAGGTCGAGGATCACCAGGTCGAGGCCGCCTCGCGTGGCCCGGTCGATGCCGGCCTCGCCGGTGGCGACCCGCTCGACGCTGTAGCCCTCCCGCTCGAGGGTCCGGACGAGCGGGACCGCGATGCCGTCGTCGTCCTCGATCACGAGGAGGCTGTGCGTCACCTCAGAGAGCATACGGATGCTCCACGTCGTCGGTCCGGGGCGGCGCGAGGGCGCCCGACGACGCGATCGTGGCTACGGCGGCGGACACCAGGATCGTCACGACCCCGGCCGCGTCCCAGCCCGACGGCGTACGCGCGGGCAGGCCGAGCCCGCTCGTCAGGACCTGCGCCGCCAGCACCGCCGCACCCAGCAGCGCGGCCGTCACGCGTCCGCAGAAGCAGTCGACCGTCCAGACGCGGACGGCGGCGACGACCGCGCCGAGGACGGCCACGGGGACGACGACCACCTCCCACCGCTGGAGGGGAGCGGACGCGGCGGCGTCGACGATGACGAGCAGGGCCAGCGCGAGCGTCAGCGCCGCCGTCGTGCGCCGCATCAGAACTCCTTGTCCAGCGCGCCGCGCTCGGACGTCGGCGCCGTGCTGCACGGACGACCGTTGAGGTCGGTCACCGTCGCGGTGGGCGTCCACACCATCGTGGAGGCGGCGCCGGCGGTTCGGAGGCTGCCGCCGCTGGCGATCGTGCCGACGGTGATGGTCACGACGGTCGCCGTGGTCCCGTTGACCGTCGTGGTCGAGGCCACCATGGTCGCGTTGAACTGCGCCTGCTTGTTGTTCTTCACGAAGCTCTGCTTGAGGTTCACCGAGCCGAGGGGGAGTGCCGTCCCGTTCGCGCTCCGGAGGACGTCGACGGTGTCGTTGTTGCCGCTGGAGCCCACGAGGAGCGCGTCGCGCAGCCGCACGACCACCGGCAGCGAGGAGCCCGTCCAGCCGGCGCTGATCGAACCCGGGCTGACCTGGTCGGTGAACGTGAACCGCAGGACGTCGCCGGCGTCGAGCTTGCCTGCCGTCGCGCCGCCGTTGACGGCCTGGACGTCGTAGGCCTGCAGCGGGCTGTTGTCGACCCGGCGCGCGCCCAGCGTCGTCGAGGTCGTCGTCCGTCCGAGGCTGTCGGTCATCACCGCACGCAGGTCGTAGCTTCCGTCGGCGACGGTGGTGGTGTCCCACGAGCACGCGTACGGCGCGGTCGTGTCGGTGCAGAGTGCCGTCCAGGTGGTCGTGCCTGCGGGTGCGCGGTCGATCCGGACCGACGCGATGCCGGCGGTCGAGCTCGCGGTGGCGGTCACCGTCACCGATCCGCTGAGGTAGGCCCCCGGGTCCTCCACGGACACCGAGGCGACCGTGTTGTCCACGACCCGGCCGGTGACGGAGGCGGAGGTGGCGACGTTGCCGATCGCGTCCGTGGCCGTCGCCCGGAACGCGTAGGTGCCGTCGGACAGCTTCGCGGTGTCGTAGCGGCAGCTGTAGGGGTCGACGGTCGGCGTGCAGAACGTCGTCCAGGTCGAGGTCCCCGAGCGCTGGTACTGCAGCTGGACCTGGACCACTCCCGAGTCGGCGTCGGTCGCGGTCGCGGCGAACGTCGCCGTGCCGCGCAGCGGGGTGCCCGGGTCGGTCATCGTGACCGACGGGGCGACGTTGTCGATCATCACGTCGGAGACGACCGCCGACGTGGTGGAGACCACCAGGCCGGTCGTGGCCACGGCCCGGAGGTCGTAGGACTCGCCCTGGGTGAAGCCGCTCGCGGTCGTGCTCCACGTGCAGGTGTAGGGAGCGGTGAGCACGGTGCACAGGGTCTTCCAGGTGCTGGTGCCGGTGACGGCGTACTCGATCCGGACGGTGTAGGGGAGCGCGCCGGAGTTGTAGAGCGAGGCGGTGAGCGCGACCGACCCCTTGACGACGTCGCCCGGGTCGCCCAGCACGACGAGCAGGTTGTTGGCGACCGTGGTGCTCACCGGGTCCGACGTGGTGACGTAGCCGGCGTTGTCGGTCGCGACCGCGCGTAGGTCGTAGCTGCCGTCGGCGCCGGCCGTGGTGTTCCAGGAGCAGGAGTACGGCGAGGTGGTGTCCGTGCAGATCGTGACCCAGGCGGACCCGCCCGGTGCGAGGTACTGGACGACGACGTTCGCCACGCCCGAGCGAGCGTCGCTGGCGTCGGCCACGACGGTGACCGTGCCCTTGACCGAGGTGCCGGGCGACTGGACCGTCACGGTCGGTGCGGTCCAGTCGGTGGCGGCCGAGACGGAGCTCGCGCCGTTGGCGGAGACCGAGGTGAACGTCGCGCCGGACATCGAGGGGATCCCGAACAGCGCGATGCCCATCACGGCCAGCAGGGCCGTGACGAGCAGCGGACGCCGGCTCATGCCTCGAGGGCCGCGGGACGGCGGCGCTCGCGGACCGTCTCGCGGGTGGCCGAGACCAGCTGGCGCAGCGCGCCCAGCGCAATCAGGAGTGCGGGGACGCCGATCGCGAGCATCCGGGTCTGCTTGTCGGCGAGAGCGATGAACAGCCAGCCGACGTAGGGGACGCCCGCCTGGACGACCGGCTGGTCCTGGTCGACCAGCTGGAAGTGCCAGGGGTCCGGGTCCGGGTTGTGGTCACCCTTTGTGGTGAAGAGGAGGCCGCCGCCCTCGGCGGGCTCGATGTCGACGATCCGGTGGGTGACCAGCCAGGTGACGCCGGTGTCGGCCGGGGGCGTGTAGGTGATGACGTCGCCGACCTCCAGGTCCGCGACGTCCACCGGCTTCTCGAAGACCACCGAGCCACGGTCGTAGGTACCGGTCATCGAGGGGCCGGTGATCACGTAGCGGCTGAAGCCGAACAGGCTCGGCGCGATCCACGCGAGGCAGAACAGGATCACGAGCAGGGTCGCCGTCGAGACGGCCCAGCGCCCGGTGCGCCGGGCGATGGTGGTCCTGCGGTGCTCGGACGTGCTCACGACGGATCTCCGTTCGGTGTCGGTGGACGAGGGAACGACGAAGGGGGCGCCTCCCTCCCGAGCGCGCCCCCTCCGTGGGTCACTGGTTGTAGGTGTCGCCGCTCAGCTGCACCGAGGACCAGCTGTAGACCGCGCCGGCGGTCTTGCCCTGGTCGGCGTTGGGGGTGTCCTGGTTGAGCTTGACCACGAACTTGAACGAGTGCGCGGCGCCGGGAGCCCAGCTGCCCAGGTCGTTGGACGCGCCGTCGGTGAGGCCGCCGAAGGTGCCCGAGTAGACGGTGGTGCTCGTCGTGGTGTCGACGATGTCGAGGGTCAGGTTCGAGCCGGTGAAGCCGTCGGTCGAGGAGACCTCGGTCAGCGCGAAGGCCGCCGGGAGCGAGCCGGTGTTCGTCAGCGTCAGGGTGCCGTTGAGCGTGTCGCCCGGCTTCATGTTGCTGAGGTTGAAGATCGCGGCGTTCGCCTTGGAGTTCGACTGGGTCAGGGTGCCCGAGGTGACGGCGCTGATGGTGTTGCCGGAGGTGCTGGTGAACGTAGCGCCCGAGCCGACCACGACGGCGCCGGCGGCGGCCAGGGTGGCGAGCGGGACGAGGATCTTGCGGCTGGTCTTCATGACGGGGACTGCTCCTTGTGATCGCAGCGGCTGCTGCTCGGTTCCGAGGGGATTTGGTTGTTGACCAGAACGCTAGGGAGCCGCGGACCACGGGCAGGCAACAGGAAATGCCCAGGACTGCCACAGGCCGGAACCAAACCGGGACGACGGCAACGGGCCGGCGATCGTAGGGTGGTGCGGTGACCCTCGACGCACTGCTCGGTGAGAGCCCGCTGCCCTATCAGCTGCCCCCGTTCGCGGAGATCTCCGACGACGACTACGCGCCCGCGATCGACCAGGCGATGGCCGACCAGCTCGACGCGGTCGCGGCGGTGACCGGTTCCGACGAGCCGCCGACCTTCGACAACACCTTCGTGCCGCTGGAGCGCAGCGGCGTCGGGCTCGCCCGCGTGCTGGCGGTGCTCTTCAACAAGAGCGCGGCCGACACCAACGACGTCGTCGACGGCGTCCGGTCGGCGTACGCCCCCAAGCTCGCGGCGCACGGCGACGCCATCCGGCTCGACCCGGCGCTGTTCGCCCGGATCGACGCGGTGCATGCGGACCGGGACTCGCTCGACCCCGAGGCGCGCTACCTGGTCGAGCGCTACCACACCGAGCTCGTGCTCGCCGGCGCCGCGCTCGGCGAGGAGGAGAAGGAGCGGCTCAAGAAGCTGAACGAGGAGATCTCCACCAAGGAGGCCGCCTTCGAGCTGGCGCTCCAGGCGGACACGAACGACCTGGCCGTCCTCGTCGACGATGCGGCGGAGCTGGACGGCCTGACGCCCGGCGAGGTGTCCGCGGCCGCGGCGGCCGCCGAGGCGCGCGGCCTCGACGGCAAGTACCTGCTGACGCTGGTGCTCCCGACCGCGCACCCGCACCTGGCGTCGCTCACCGACCGCGACGTGCGGGCCCGGTTGTCGGCGGCCCAGCGCGCCCGCGGGAGCCGCGGCAACGACCACGACACCCGTGCGGTCCTGCTCGAGATCGCCCGGCTCCGCGCGGAGCGCGCGCGGCTGCTCGGGTTCGACAACCACGCCGGGGTGGTGACCGCCGACAACACCGCCGGCACCCCGGACGCCGTACGCGCCATGCTCGAGCGGCTCGCCGGGCCCGCGGCCGCCAACGCGCGCCGCGAGCAGGAGGCGCTCTCGGCCGAGGCCGGCTTCCCGGTCGAGGCGCACGACTGGGCCTTCTACGCCGAGAAGGTGCGCGCCGCGCAGTACGACGTCGACCTCGCCGCGCTCCGTCCGTGGTTCGAGGCCGAGCGGGTGCTGAAGGAGGGTGTGTTCTTCGCGGCCAACCGGCTCTACGGCATCACCTTCACCGAGCGCGACGACCTGCAGGGCTATCACCCGGACGTCCGGGTCTTCGAGGTGCACGAGGCGGACGGCACGCCGGTCGGGCTCTACCTGCTGGACCTCTACACGCGCGACTCCAAGCGCGGCGGCGCCTGGATGAGCAGCTTCGTCGACCAGTCCGCGCTCCTCGGCATCGACACCGCCGTCGTCGTCAACAACCTCAACGTGCCCAAGCCGGCGGCGGGGGAGGCGACGCTGCTGACCTTCGACGAGACCACGACCCTGTTCCACGAGTTCGGGCACGCGCTGCACGGCCTGCTGGCGCGTGCGACGTACCCGAAGTTCGCGGGGACCGCCGTCTTCCGGGACTTCGTCGAGTACCCCTCGCAGGTCAACGAGATGTGGATGCTGTGGCCCGAGGTGCTCGCGAACTACGCGGTGCACCACGAGACCGGCGAGCCGATCCCTGCCGAGGTGATCAAGCGGCTGGAGGCGTCCGAGACGTTCAACGAGGGCTTCGGCACCTCGGAGTACCTCGCCGCCGCGCTGCTGGACCTGGCCTGGCACGAGCTCGGTCCGGACGAGGTGCCGACGGCCGTCGAGGCGGTGGGCGAGTTCGAGGCGAAGGCGCTCGCGGCGGTCGGGCTCGACAACCCGGCGGTGCCGCCGCGGTACTCCTCGCCGTACTTCGCGCACAGCTTCAACTTCGGTTACTCCTCCGCCTACTACTCCTACATCTGGAGCGAGGTCCTCGACGCCGACACCGTCGCGTGGTTCAAGGAGAGCGGCGGCCTGACCCGCGAGAACGGCGACCTCTACCGGCGCTACGTCATCGGCATCGGGGGCACCAAGGACCCGCTGGAGTCCTACCGCGAGTGGCGCGGGCGTCCCGCGCCGATCGAGCCTCTCCTCGAGCGCCGCGGTCTCGCCTGATCCCTCGCGTCAGGGTGAGGGTGACCCCTGGGTCACTCTCACCCTGACGGGCCTGAGGCTGTGGAGGGCGGACTCGAGCGACCGTCGATTCCTGCACGCTGTCGGCCATGGCAGCGGACCCTTGGCGCGCCGTCGCGACAGCACAGGCGGGGCTGATCACGCGCGCCCAGCTGGCCGAGTGCGGTGTCAACCGATGGGCTGTGAGCCACCGGATCGAGACGGAGCGCTGGACGGACCTGTCCCCGGTGGTGATCGGCACGACCACGGGGGCCCTGAGTCGCGGCCAGGTGATGTGGCTCGGCGTCCTCCACGCCGGCGGCGAGGCGTTGCTGGGTGACCTCTCCGCTGCCGAGGTCCTCGGCTTGCGCAACTGGCATCGCGACGACATCACGGTGCTCGTCCCGCAGGGAGGTCAGCCCGAGTCGGCCGTCGAAGGCGTGCGGTTCGCAGAGACCAGGTTGTCTCTCGCGTCCCTGCGGCAGCCGGCGCGCGGACTGCCGACGTGCCGGATCGAGCCGGCGGTTCTCCGGTTCGCGTCACGTGAGCGGTCCCACCGGACAGCCGAGGGCGTCCTCGCGGCTGCGGTCCAGCAGCGGCTCACGACCCCGTACGCGCTCCTCGAGTGGATCGACCGGATGCGTCCGTTGCGGGGCGCGCCGAGGTTCCGTCTGGCCCTGGCCGAGATCCAGGGGGGTGCGCAGTCGAGCGCAGAGATCGGCGTCCGCCGGATGTGCCGAGCCTTCGGGCTGGCCCGTCCTGCGCGGCAGGTCCGGCGTCGCGATGCGAGCGGGCGGCTCCGCTTCACCGACTGCGAGTGGCGGCTGCCCGACGCGCGCACGCTGGTCCTGGAGGTGGATGGGGGCTTCCACATGGAGGTGGAGCACTGGGAGGACGACCTCGCTCGCCAGCGTGCGCTGACGGCGCCCGATCGCGTGGTGGTCCGGTGCACCTCGCGCGAGCTCCGCGACGAGCCCGCTCAGGTCGCGCACGACCTCCGGCTGCTGGGAGTCCCCGCGGCATGAGTCGTCAGGGTGAAGGTGACCCGTGGGTCACTCTCACCCTGACGCGGGGGTGACCTTGAGGATCACGTCGTTGCCGGAGCCGTTGTCGGTCGTGACCAGCAGCGAGTGCCCGACGCGGGTGACGGCGCGCAGGCGGCCGTAGTCACCGCGCAGGGCCGCCGGTGCCTTGGTCCACACCAGGTGCCCGGACTTGTCGAACTTGACGAACATCAGGCGCTCGCCGGCGAGGCACCCGACGGCGAGCGTGCCGGAGAGCTTGCCCCAGTGCGGGCCGCCGACGAACGACGCCCCGCTGCACGCGATGGTCGGCTCGCCCGAGCTCCAGCGGGCCGCCCACTGCTTGCCGGGGAGGGAGAAGTTCGTCATCGGCGGTGACTCGTCGTAGCCGGGGCCGGGCTGCCAGCCGTAGTTGCGGCCGGGCCGCAGGAAGTTGATCTCGTCGTCGCGGTAGGTGCCGTGCTCGACCGACCACAGGGTGCCGTCCTTGCGCTGGGCGAGGCCCTGCACGTTCCGGTGGCCGTAGGTGTCGACGAAGCGCCGCCGGGTGTCCGCGTTCTTCCAGGGGTTGGTCCGCCAGGGCTTGCCCGTCATCCGGTCGATCCGGAGGGTCTTGCCCCCGAGGCTGTCCTTGTCCTGCGGGTTCGGCGTCTGCGCGGCGTCGCCGGTGCCGATCAGCAGCGAGCCGTCGTCGGTGATGAGCAGCCGGCAGCCCCCGTGCCGGCCGCTGCTGGTGGGCAGCCCGGTCAGCAGCACGTCGGTGCGCGTCGCGCTGGACCGGTCGTCGCTGAGGTGCCACGCCAGGATCCGGATGTCGTGGCCGCCGTCGTTCTTGGTCCAGCCGCTGCACGTGTAGAAGCGGCCGTTGGTCGCGAAGTCCGGGTCGATCGCGAGCCCGAGCAGGCCGGTCTCCCCGGAGACCCAGATCTTGCTGTTGTCGAAGTCGACGCCGTCGACGGTGCCGTCGGGCTCGACGACGCTCAGCGTCTTCCGGTCGCGCTGGGTCACCAGCAGCCGGCCGCCGCCGATCGGCCGCACGTCCCACGGGTGGTCGAGGCCGTCCGCGACCGTCGTGACGGTGAGGTCGGGGACGGCCCGGTGCGGCTTCGCCTCGGCACGTACGCCGTCCGCGGGCCCGGCGAGGCAGGCGAGGGTCAGTGATGCGGCGACCAGGGCGAGGAGGGTGCGCATGCGCCACCGTAACCCCGGACCTCCTGCACGGGTCAGAACGTGTGCTCGGGCCCCGGGAAGGCTCCGGACTTCACCTCGGAGTCGTAGGTCCTGGCGGCGTCGAGCAGCGTCGACCGCAGGTCGGCGTACTGCTTGACGAAGCGGGGCATCTTGCCGGTGCGCAGCCCGAAGGCGTCCTGCCAGACCAGGACCTGGCCGTCGCACTGGTTGCCGGCGCCGATGCCGATGGTCGGGATCTCGAGCTTCGCGGTGATCTGTGCGGCGACGTCGCCGGGCACCATCTCCATGACGACCGCGAACGCCCCGGCCTCCTGGACCGCCTCGGCGTCGCGCAGCAGCCGCTCCGCCGCGTCGCCGCGGCCCTGGACCCGGTAGCCGCCGAGCGCGTGCTCGGACTGCGGCGTGAAGCCGATGTGCGCCATCACCGGGATGCCGCCCCGCGTCATCCGCTCGATCTGTGGGGCCATCTCGACGCCGCCCTCGAGCTTCACGCAGTGGGCGCCGCCCTCCTTCATGAACCGCGCGGCGGTGAGGTAGCCCTGCTCAGGGGAGGCCTGGTAGGAGCCGAACGGCAGGTCGCCGACCACGAGCGCCCGGGAGACGCTGCGGCTCACGGCCCGGGTCAGCGGCAGCAGCTCGTCGACGGTCACCGGGATCGAGGTGCTGTTGCCCAGCACGTTGTTGGACGCGCTGTCGCCGACGAGCAGGACCTCGATCCCGGCCTCGTCGAAGACCTGCGCGGTCAGCTGGTCGTAGGAGGTCAGCATCGAGAACCTCTCGCCGCGCTGCTTCATCTCCCGCAGGTGGTGGGTCCGGATCCGGCGGATCACCTTGGGCGTCTCCGCCGCCGGTACGGCGGGGCCGCCGCCGTAGGGCGCGGTCTCCTCGGGGGTGCTGCTCATCGGTGCTCCTCATCTCTGACTCGCGGCCCGCGCGGTGCGGGTCCACGGACGGTGGGGGACCACTCGAGCCTAGGCCCGCGGCGGCCGGATGGGACCTGTGTGCTCGGTCACCCCTGCGGGGTGGCGGGCGCCTGCGGGACCGGCGGTGTGGTCGCCTCGACCACGACGGCGGTGCCGTAGGC
Organism: Nocardioides panacisoli; assembly: GCF_039537325.1. GTDB lineage: Bacteria > Actinomycetota > Actinomycetes > Propionibacteriales > Nocardioidaceae > Nocardioides > Nocardioides panacisoli. The sequence continues at coordinate 260,678 of NZ_BAABAH010000003.1, read as the reverse complement.
GCAGACCTCGATGCCGGTGCCGCCGTACTCCGTCGTCTCGAAGCGGAACGCGACGACGGCGTTGCCGCCGCGGGCCTCGGCCTCGGCCGCGAGGCGGGAGAGCGCCTCCCGCCGGCACTCGATGAGCAGCTGGGTGATGCCCTTGAGCTCCCCGCCGGCCATCGCCTTGAAGCCCGCGCCGATGTTGGACCCGAGGTTGCGCGAGCGGACCGTCAGCCCGAAGCACTCGCCGAAGGTGTGCACGATGCGCGCGCCCGGCACGTCGTTGGAGGTCACGATGATCATGGCGGGACGCTACTCGTGCCCGGCCCCGTCGGCTGCCCTCTCCAGCTCGGCGACGACGATCCGTCGCATGCGCATCATCGCGGCGACGGCCGCCTCGGCGCGGGCCCGATCGGGGTCGTGGATCAGCTCGTAGAGCCGGACGGGGACGATCTGCCAGGACAGGCCGAACCGGTCCTTGAGCCACCCGCAGACCGACTCCGCGCCGCCGTCGACGAGCGAGTCCCAGTAGTAGTCGACCTCGGACTGGTCCCGGCAGGTCACCTGGAACGAGACCGCCTCGGTGAACCCGGCGTGGTCCGGCCCGCCGTTGATGCCGCGGAACGCGAGGCCGTCGAGGGTGAACTCCCCGGCCAGACGGGTCATGTGGCCCATCGAGGAGTTCGGGAAGATGCCCGTGTAGAACCGCGCCGCCTCCTCGAGGTTGTCGTCGAACCACAGGCAGGGCTGAATGCTCGTGGACGTGATGCTCATACCCGGGTGGACTCCACCCGGTCCCTAGACTCATCGACGTGGACTTCTACTCGGCGTACGCCCAGGGCTTCGCGCGCGTCGCCGCGTGCACGCTCCCGGTCGCGCTCGCGGACCCGGTCACCAACGCCGCCCGCACGCTCGAGCAGGCGCGCGGCTGCCACGACGAGGGCGTCGCGGTCGCCGTGTTCCCGGAGCTGGGGCTGACCGGCTACTCGGCCGACGACCTGTTCCTCCAGGACACGCTGCTCGCGGCCGTGGACGAGGCGGTCGCGACCCTGGTCGAGGGCTCCGCGGACCTGCTGCCGGTGATCGTGGTCGGCGCTCCGCTCGAGCACGGCAGCCGGGTGCTCAACTGCGCGGTCGTCATCCACCGCGGGCGGATCCTCGGCGTCGCCCCCAAGTCCTACCTGCCGACCTACCGCGAGTTCTACGAGCGGCGCTGGTTCGCACCCGGCGACGACCTCCGCGGCTCGACGATCCGTGTCGCCGGCACCGAGGTGCCGCTCGGGCCGGACCTGATCTTCTCGTCGACCGACGTGCGCGGCCTCGAGCTGCACGTGGAGATCTGCGAGGACATGTGGGTCCCGGTGCCGCCGAGCTCGGAGGCCGCGCTCGCCGGGGCGACCGTCCTCGTCAACCTGTCGGGCAGCCCGATCACGATCGCGCGGGCCGACGACCGGCACCTGCTGGCGCGCAGCCAGAGCGCGCGCTGCTCGGCTGCCTACGTCTACGCCGCCGCGGGTCAGGGGGAGTCGACGACGGACCTGTCCTGGGACGGCCAGACGATGGCCTACGAGTGCGGCGAGCTGCTCGGGGAGAGCGAGCGGTTCCCCGACGGCCCGCGGCGCACCGTGGTCGACGTCGACCTCGACCGGATCCGGCAGGAGCGGCTGCGGCAGGGCACCGTCGACGACAACCGTCGCACGCTCGCGACCCGGGTCTCGGCATTCCGCCGGATCCCGTTCGAGCTGCGCCCGCCGGCGGGCGACGTCGGCCTGCGCCGCAAGGTCGACCGGTTCCCGTTCGTGCCCGACGACCCGGCGCGCCTGGCGCAGGACTGCTACGAGGCCTACAACATCCAGGTGTCCGGCCTGGAGCGCCGGCTCGCGGCGATCGGCGGCCCGGACTTCCAGCCCAAGGTCGTGATCGGCGTCAGCGGCGGCCTCGACTCCACCCACGCACTCATCGTCGCCGCGAAGGCGATGGACCGGCTGGGCCGGCCGCGCAGCGACATCCTGGCGTTCACGATGCCCGGCTTCGCCACCGGTTCGACGACGAAGTCCTACGCGACCCGGCTCTCGAAGGCGCTCGGCTGCACGTTCGAGGAGCTCGACATCAAGCCGGCCGCCTCGCGGATGCTCGAGGAGCTCGGGCACCCGTTCGCCGAGGGCGAGCCCGTCTATGACATCACCTTCGAGAACGTGCAGGCCGGGCTGCGGACCGACTACCTGTTCCGGCTGGCCAACCAGCGCGGCGGGATCGTGCTCGGCACCGGCGACCTGTCCGAGCTGGCCCTCGGCTGGTGCACCTACGGCGTGGGCGACCAGATGTCGCACTACAACGTCAACGGCGGCGTGCCCAAGACGCTGATCCAGCACCTGATCCGCTGGGTGATCGACAGCAGCCAGCTGCACGGCGGTGAGTACGACGACGAGGCCGACCAGGTCCTCAGGGAGATCCTCGAGCAGGAGATCACCCCCGAGCTGATCCCGACCGAGGAGGGCAAGAAGCCGCAGGCGACCGAGGACTCCGTCGGTCCCTACGCCCTGCAGGACTTCACGCTCTACCACGTGATCCGGCGGGGGTTCCCGCCGCACAAGATCGCGTTCCTGGCCTGGCACGCGTGGCGCGACTGCGACGAGGGGGAGTGGCCGCCGGCCTTCCCGCCGGAGGCGCGCACGGCGTACGACCTCGCGACGGTGCGGGGCTGGCTCGAGGTGTTCGTGAAGCGGTTCTTCGCCAGCCAGTTCAAGCGGTCGGCGCTCCCGAACGGCCCGAAGGTCAGCCCCGGCGGCACCATGTCGCCGCGCGGCGACTGGCGGATGCCGTCCGACGCGACCCCGGCGGCGTGGCTCGCCGACCTCGAGCAGGTGCCGAACCAATAGGCTCTGCCCCATGGGCAAGCAGGAAGACTTCGTTCTCCGCGCTCTCGAGGAGCGTGACGTCCGGTTCGTCCGGCTGTGGTTCACCGACGTGCTCGGGTTCCTGAAGTCGGTGGCCGTGGCGCCCGCCGAGCTGGAGGGCGCGTTCGCCGAGGGGATCGGCTTCGACGGCTCGGCGATCGAGGGCTTCGCGCGGGTCTACGAGGCCGACATGCTCGCCAAGCCCGATCCGTCGACGTTCCAGATCCTGCCCTGGCGCGGCGAGGGCCCGTCCACGGCCCGGATGTTCTGCGACATCCTGATGCCGGACGGCTCCGCGTCCTTCGCCGACCCGCGCAACGTCCTCAAGCGCACCCTGGGCCGGGCCGCCGACCAGGGGTTCACGTTCTACACGCACCCCGAGATCGAGTTCTACCTGTTCAAGGACGACCCGCAGCCGGGCGTGGAGCCGGTGCCGATCGACCGCAGCGGCTACTTCGACCACGCCGCGCACTCCGACGGCTCGGACTTCCGCCGCGAGGCGATCACGATGCTCGAGGCGATGGGCATCTCGGTGGAGTTCAGCCACCACGAGGGCGGGCCGGGCCAGCAGGAGATCGACCTGCGGTACGCCGACGCGCTCACCACGGCCGACAACATCATGACCTTCCGCACCGTCATCCGGGAGGTCGCGCTGGGCCAGGGCATCTGGGCGACGTTCATGCCCAAGCCGTTCACGGACCAGCCCGGCTCCGGCATGCACACGCACGTGTCGCTGTTCGAGGGCGACCAGAACGCCTTCTACGAGCCCGGTGCGGAGTACCAGCTCTCCAAGACCGGCCGCCAGTTCATCGCCGGCATCCTGCACCACGCCGGCGAGATCAGCGTCGTGACCAACCAGTGGGTCAACTCCTACAAGCGGATGATGTTCGGCGGCGAGGCGCCGTCCTACGTCTGCTGGGGCCACAACAACCGCTCCGCGATGGTCCGGGTGCCTATGTACAAGCCCAACAAGGGCCAGTCCACGAGGATCGAGCTGCGCACCGTCGACGCGGCCTGCAACCCCTACCTCGCGTTCGCGGCGGTCCTCGCGGCCGGTCTGGAGGGCGTCAAGCAGGGCTACGAGCTGCCGCGCGAGGCCGAGGACGACGTCTGGGCGCTGACCGAGAAGGAGCGGCGCAGCCTCGGCATCGCGCCGCTGCCGAAGAACCTCAACGAGGCGATCGAGATCGCGGAGCGGTCCGAGCTGCTGCCGGAGACGCTCGGCGAGCAGGTCTTCGACTACTTCCTGCGCAACAAGCGCTCCGAGTGGGACGAGTACCGCGGGCAGGTCTCCGCCTTCGAGCGCGACCGCATGCTGCCTGTCCTGTAGGGCGCGGTGACTCCGACCGACGACCGCGCCACCCGTCGCAGCGAGCTGCTGCGGCTGGGGTTCGCCGACGTCGACCGCGCGCAGGCCGACCTGGCCGCGCTGGGAGACGTGGCCGGGCCGCTGCTCGCGATCATGGGTCGTACGGCGGACCCGGACGCCGCTGTCGCCGGCCTGGTCCGTCTGGCCGACGTCGTGCCGGACCGGACGGCGTTCCTCGGCGCGGTCGCCGACGACGAGGGCACCGCGATGCGGCTCCTGTCGGTGCTCGGGGCGAGCGCGGCGCTGACCGACCACCTCGCCGCCCACCCCGAGCAGTGGCGGGACCTGACCGATCCGACCCTCGGCTCGACCCGCCCGGCCGCACGGCACCTGCGCGACCGGCTGCTGACGGCTGTGGGAGCGGACGCGGCGTCGGAGCGGCCCGTCTCCGCGATTCCCGATGCCGAGGCGGTCGACGCGCTGCGCGTGGAGTACCGGCGGCTGCTGCTCCGCATCGCGGCCCGCGACCTCGCGCACGACCTCGGCGTCGACGACGCCGCGGCGGAGCTGGCCGACCTGGCGGCAGGGACGCTCGAGGCGGCGCTGGCGATCGCCCGGGCACGGGTCGGCGAGCCGGCGGACGGCGTACGCCTCGCCGTGATCGCGATGGGCAAGTGCGGGGGACACGAGCTCAACTACGTCTCCGACGTCGACGTGATCTTCCTGCACGAGCCCGCCGACGGGGCGAACGAGGCGGAGGCGGCTGCCACCGCTGCGAAGCTCGCGTCGAACCTGATCCGGATCTGCTCCGACCACACGGCCGAGGGCACGGTGTGGGAGGTCGACGCGGCGCTGCGGCCCGAGGGCAAGGCCGGCGCGCTCAGCCGCACCCTGGCCGGCCACCGGGGCTACTACGAGCGCTGGGCCGAGCCGTGGGAGTTCCAGGCTCTGCTCAAGGCACGGCCCGCCGCCGGTGATGCGGCCCTCGGCCGCGACTTCGTCGAGATGGTGCGGCCGATGGTGTGGTCGGTCGCGGACCGCCCGGGCTTCGTCGACGCGGCGCGCGCGATGCGTCGCCGGGTCGTCGACCACATCCCCGCGAAGCAGCTCGACCACGAGATCAAGCTCGGGCCGGGCGGGCTGCGCGACGTCGAGTTCGCGGTCCAGCTGCTCCAGCTGGTGCACGGCCGCGCCGACGAGCGGATCCGCCCGGCCGCGACGCTGAGCGCGCTCGCCGAGCTGATCCGCGCCGGCTACGTCGGTCGTGAGGACGGCGAGGCGCTGCACCGTGCCTATGCCTTCCTGCGCCAGCTCGAGCACCGGATCCAGCTGTACCGGCTGCGCCGTACCCACCTGATGCCCGAGGACGAGCGCTCGCTGCGCCGGCTCGGCCGGAGCCTGGGGTTCCTGCGGCAGCCCGACGTCCAGCTCCTCGCCGCGTGGGAGCACCACCGGCGCGAGGTCAGCCGGCTGCACCAGAAGCTCTTCTACCGGCCGCTGCTCACCGCGGTCGCGCAGATCAGCGGCGACGAGGCGCGGCTGTCGTCGGAGGCCGCGATCGCCCGGATGGCAGCGCTCGGGTACGACGACCCGCGCGCCGCGCTCCGGCACCTGGAGGCGCTCACCGCCGGCGTCACCCGCACCGCGGCGATCCAGCGCGCCCTGCTGCCCGCCCTCCTGCAGTGGTTCGCCGAGGGTGCCGACCCCGACGCGGGCCTGTTCGGCTTCCGACGGCTCAGCGAGGCGCTCGGCAGCACGCCGTGGTACCTCTCCACGCTCCGTGACGAGGGTCAGGTGGCCGAGCGGCTCGCGCACCTGCTCGCCACCTCGCGCTACTGCACCGACCTGCTCGAGCGGGAGCCCGCCGGGGTGCGGCTGCTCGGGGGCGACCTCGCGCCGCTGTCCGCGGACGCGATGACCGAGGAGATGCTCGCGACGGCCGGCCGCCAGGCCGGCACCGACAAGGCCATCCGCGCGATCCGCGCCGTCCGCCGCCGGGAGCTGCTCCGCACCGCGGCGGGCGACGTCCTCGGGATCACCGACGTGGCCGACGTCGGGTTCGCGCTGACCCGGCTCACCGACGCGACCCTGGAGTCGGCCCTCCAGATCGCCGGCAGGTCGGTCCGCGCCGCGCGCGGCCTCGAGCAGGCGCCGACCCGGATCGCGATCGTCGCGATGGGCCGCTACGGCGGTTTCGAGCTGTCCTACGGCAGCGACGCCGACGTGCTGTTCGTCCACGACCCCCCTGAAGGCGCGTCGGGCGCCGACAAGGAGCTTGCGGCGTCCTACGCCAAGGCCGTGGTGGAGGAGGTACGCCGCTCGCTCGCAGCACCGGGGGACGACCCGGCGCTGCTCGTCGACGCCGACCTGCGGCCGGAGGGCCGGCAGGGCGCCCTGGTCCGCACCCTCGAGTCCTACACGAGCTACTACGCGAAGTGGTCGAAGGTCTGGGAGGCGCAGGCGCTGCTGCGCGCCGACGCCGTCGTCGGCGACCCGGGGCTCCGCGATCGGTTCACGGCGCTCATCGACCCGCTGCGCTACCCCGCCTCGGGGCTCAGCGCGGACGACGTCCGCGAGGTGCGTCGGATCAAGGCGCGGGTGGACGACGAGCGGTTGCCCCGCGGCGCCGACCCCCACCTCCACCTCAAGCTCGGCAGGGGAGGGCTGGCCGACATCGAGTGGACGGTCCAGCTGCTCCAGCTGCGGCACGGCGCCGAGCTGCCGGCGCTCCGCACGCCGCGCACGCTGCCCGCGCTCGAAGCGGCCTCCGAGGCCGGCCTGTTGAGCCGGGCGGACGCCGACGTGCTCATCGGCGCCTGGCGGCTGGTCAGCCGGGTACGGAACGCCGTGACGCTCGCCCGTGGCCGCGGTGGCGACCAGCTCCCGACCGACCCGCGCGAGCGACGCGCCGTCGCGGGAATCGTCGGCTATCCGCTCGACCGGGCCGACGAGTTCGTCAACGACTACCTGCGCACCACCCGCCGTGCGCGTGCCGTCGTCGACCGGGTCTTCTGGGAGTAGGACGGCCGACCCGCGTTGTTGAAAATCCCGGCAGGACCGTTAGCGCGGGTCACCTTCTTTATGTAATGATGAGGCAGTCGGGCCGCGACCGACCCCCCCAGAGGTCGCGGCCCGACTTGCTTTTTGCGGTCGAGCGCGTCCCGGATCGGGTGCCGCCGACCCCCAGTTCTTGCGCACCGGTCGCCTGCTCGCAACACGACCGGACGCTGCCGGGCCAGCACATTGTTTCAACGCCGGGTCGGCTCGTCCCTGCAGCGGATCAGCCGACGTGCACGTGCGGACGGCGGCCGCGGTCGGGCTCCGCGCGGCGGAGCACCTCGCGGGCCAGGGGAGCGACGTCGCCGACGCCGAACAGGAGGAACCGGGCGAGGTTGAGCAGCGGGTTCCCCTCGGTCCACTCGAAGTAGATGTGCGGACGGACGCCGGTCCGGTCACGCAGGTCGAGGAGCAGCGAGGCGAGCGCGTTGGGGATCGAGGCGGCCCGGACGGTCAGCACCCGGAACTCGCCGTGCAGGACCTCGCCGTGCACCTCGATCCGGCTCTCGAAGTCCGAGTAGTCCTCGACGGTGACCTCGACGAAGACGATGTCCCCTGAGTCCGGGAGGTCGTGGTCGTCGACGATCTGCGCGATCTTGTCGCGGTACTCCGACACGTCCCGCGCGTCCGGCTCGTTCGCGACCAGCCGGATCGTCCGGCGGGCGCAGTCCCGGATGAACGCGTCGGCGCGGGCGTCGTAGGTCACCTCCGTCGTCCGCAGCTCCAGCGACCGCACCAGCCGCGAGACCAGGGAGACGACGATGATCGCCGCGATGAAGCACCCGCCGATCTTCACGCCGTCGGGCCGCTCGCGCACGTTGTCGACGAGCGTGTAGGCGAGCACCACGGCGATCAGGCCGTAGGCCACCGTCAGACGGGGTTGGCGTGCCTTCCGTGCGGCCAGGGTCACCGCGACCGCGGCGGACGTCATCAGCACGAGGACCCCGGTCGCGTAGGCGCCGCCCTGGGCGTCGACGTCCGCGTCGAACAGCCAGGTGATGAGGAACGCGGTGAGCGTCAGCACGAGGACGAGCGGACGCACGGCACCCGCCCAGGCGGGAGACATGCCGTAGCGCGGGAGGTACCGGGGGATCAGGTTGAGCATGCCTGCCATGGCCGACGCGCCCGCGAACCACAGGATGAGGATCGTCGAGACGTCGTACGCCGTCCCGAAGCTCTCGCCGAGGTAACGGTGCGCAAGGAAGGCCAGCGCCCGGCCGCTGGCCTTGCCGCCGTCCCGGAACTCGTCGGCCGGGATCAGCAGGGTGGTCACCAGGCTGGACGCGATGAGGTAGCCGCTCATGACGATCGCCGCCGTCGTGAGAAGGCGCTTGGTGCTGCGGATCCGCCCCTCGGGCCGCTGGGGCCGGTCGCCGGGATCCCCGCGGACGTGGCTCATCACTGCGACACCGGTCTCGAACCCGGACATCCCGAGCGCCAGCTTCGGGAACAGTGTGAGCGACACCGCGACCATGAGCACGACGTTGCCGTGCTCGGCGGTGAGCGTGGTCGTCCAGTCCGTCACGGCGTGGGCGTCCTGGAACACGTGCACCGCTGCGACCGCGATGACCACGGCGTTGAGCGCGAGATAGGCGGCCACCAGCCAGACGGCGACGCCGATCGCCTCGCGGAAGCCCTTGAGGAAGACGGCGCCGAGCAGCGCCACGAGGAACAGCGTGATCCAGAGCTCCTTGCCGTCGAGCACCCCGGGCACGTGCGGGTTCTCGACGATGTGCACCGACGCGTCCGCGGCGGAGAGCGTGACCGTGATGATGAAGTCGGTCAGTGCGAAGCCCAGCAGCATGAGCACGAACAGCTTGCCGCGCCAGAACGGGAGCAGTCGCTCCAGCATGGCGATCGACCCTTGACCGTGCGGGCTCTCCTCGGCAACCCGGCGATAGACCGGCAGCGCCCCGAACAGCGTCAGCAGCACCAGGATCAGCGTCGCGATCGGACTGAGTGCGCCGGCCGCCACGAACGCGATCCCCGGCTGGTAGCCGAGGGTCGAGAAGTAGTCGACGCCGGTCAGGCACATGACCCGCCACCACGCCTGCGGCTCGTCACCGCGACGGCCGGCGGCATAGGGCCCGCGCCCTCCTTCGGTAGGTGCCGGTGCTTCGATGTCGAGACTCACCAGGCAATGAAACAGCCGTCCTCCGGCGCTGGGACGTGGCCTAACGACTCCCTAACGTGCGTAGGTCGCCTCGGCGCGGTTTGCTGGGAACGTGGCACAGCAGGTGACCGAGCCCAGCATGCTCGAGCAGGAGGGGGTGCGCCTCGGCATCGGCGGCGGCCTGCTGCTCGCCGCCACCGCGACCTGCGTCGCCACGGGCATCACCGGCGCCGGTGCGACCGCTGCGGTGTTCGCCGTCGCGACGTTGCTCTTCCGCGTCGTCCGGAAGTACGGCGCCCTGCTGCTCGCGGTGACCGGATGGGCGCTGGCCACCGGCTTCGGCGTCAACGAGCTCGGGCAGCTCACCTTCCGTGGGCCCGACCTCGTCCGGCTGCTGGTCATCGTCGCCGGCGCCATCGCGCTCGGCCGCCGCGCTCCGGCGGCACCATGAGCACCCTGCGCGCCGGGCTGTTGAGCAGGCGCCGGCGTGCCTACGGCTACGCCGTGGCGCTCGCCGGTGCGGCGGTGCTCGTGCTCGTCCTGCTGCCGTTCCGCGGCGGGGCGCTCAACCTCGCGAGCGACGTCGCGGCCTATCTCGTCCTCGTGGTGGTCGCTGCTCTCGTCGGGGGCCTCGGGCCGGCGCTCGTCGCGTCGGTGATGTCGGCGGCGGTCCTGAACTTCTTCTTCACCCGGCCCTACCGCACCTTCGCGATCGACGACGCCAACAACGTCGTCGCGCTGACCGCCTTCGTCGTGGTCGGAGTGATGGTCAGCTGGCTGGTCGACCTCTCCGAGCGTCGGGCGGCGGCGGCCTCCGCGGCGGCCGAGATCACGGCCGCCGACCAGCTGCGGACCGCGATCCTCGCCGCCGTCGGCCACGACCTGCGCTCACCCCTCGCCGCCGCCAAGGCCGTGGTGTCGGGGCTCCGCGAGGAGGGCGTCACCCTCGACGAGCACGACCGGAGGGAGCTGCTCGAGGCGGCCGACGAGGCCCTCGACCGGCTCACCGGGCTGGTGGACAACCTGCTCGACCTGAGCCGCCTGCAAGCCGGCGCCATGCCCGTCCACCTGCGCCCGACCGCCCTCGAGGACGTGGTGTCGCGCGCCCTTGACTACCTCGGCGTTGCTCCTCAGAGCGTCGTCCTCGCCGTGCCCGGGGAGCTCCCCGAGGTCGTCGCCGACCCGGTCCTCCTGGAGCGCGCGGTCGTGAACCTGGTCGCGAACGCCCAGCGGTTCTCGCCGGACGGCCGGCCCCCCGTCGTGGCCGCGGAGAGCGTGGGTGGCCTGGTCCGGTTGCGCGTGACCGACCACGGGCCGGGGATCCCGGTCGACGACCGGGAGCGGGTCTTCAAGCCGTTCCAGCGCCTCGGTGACACCGGCACCGGCCTCGGACTCGGGCTGGCGCTGTCCCGAGGCCTGGTCGAGGCGATGGGCGGCCGGATCGACCCGACCGACACCGAGGGAGGCGGGCTGACCATGGTGCTGACCCTGCCGGTGGCACGGACAGGAGACACGTCGTGAGCCGGGTCCTGGTCGTCGACGACGAGCCGCAGATCCTCCGGGCCCTGCGGATCAACCTGCGGGCCCGTGGCTACGACGTGGTCGTCGCCGCGGACGGCACCGAGGCGCTCGACGCCGCCGCTGCCGTGCCGCCCGACGCCGTCGTGCTCGACCTCGGCCTGCCCGACATGGACGGCGTCGACGTCATCGCCGGGCTCCGGAGCCGCAGCAGCGTGCCGATCCTGGTGCTGTCCGGGCGCAGCGACAGCGCCGACAAGGTCGAGGCCCTGGACGCCGGCGCAGACGACTACGTCACGAAGCCGTTCGGGATGGACGAGCTGCTCGCGCGACTGCGCGCCATCCTGCGGCGCAACGCGCCGGTGGAGGACGAGCCGGTCGTGGAGTTCGGCGACGTACGCGTCGACCTGGCGGCCACCCGCGTCACTGCCGGGGGAGTCGACGTACGCCTGACGCCCACGGAGTGGCACCTGCTCGAGGTCCTGGTCCGCAACCCCGGGCGCCTGATGAGCCAGCGCCGGCTGCTGCTGGAGGTGTGGGGCCCGGGCTACGAGACGGCCCAGGGCAACCTGCGGCTCTACATGGCCCAGCTCCGCAGGAAGCTCGAGAAGGAGCCCGCTCGACCCGTGCACTTCCGCAACGAGCCCGGCATGGGCTACCGGTTCGAGCCGTGACGAGGTTTACAGATACTCGGGTCTTGTCAAGAAGGTTTACAAATAATACCGTCGTGTACAACGCGAGAACGCGACGGAAGGTGAACCTGGCATGGACACGATCCCGAACAGCACGGTCCCGGAGGGGACGACCGAGACCTGGAAGGACAAGAAGCGCTTCCTCTGGATACTCGGGCTCGTCGTGCCGAGCCTGGCGTTTCTCGCGTTCGCCGGCTACACGCTGCTCGGCTGGAGCGCCGCGCTGTGGGTCGGCCCGATCCTCGTCTTCGTGATCATCCCGGCCCTCGACGTCGCTCTCGGGCTCGACGACTCCAACCCGCCCGAGGACCTGATCGAGGCGTTGGAGAACGACAGGTACTACCGGTGGATCACCTACCTCTACCTGCCGATCCAGTACGTCGGGCTGTTCGCGGCGATGGCGATGATCGCCGGGGTCAACCCGCTCACCTGGTTCACCGACCTGGTCGGCGCGACGTCGTGGGTGGCCGACACCCTGAGCCCCCGGCTGGTGGCCGACCTCAGCCTGTCCGTGGTCGACAAGATCGGGCTCGCGCTGTCGGTCGGCTGCATCGCCGGCATCGGCATCAACACGGCGCACGAGCTCGGCCACAAGCGCGAGGCCAACGAGCGCTGGCTCTCCAAGATCGCTCTGGCGCAGAGCTTCTACGGTCACTTCTACATCGAGCACAACCGTGGCCACCACGTGCGCGTCGCGACCCCGGAGGACCCGGCGTCGAGCCGGCTGGGCGAGAACTTCTACCAGTTCTGGCCGCGCACGGTCTCCGGCTCGCTGAAGAGCGCCTGGCGGCTGGAGAAGAAGCGGTACGAGCGCAAGGACACCCATCCCTTCCACCTCGGCAACGACGTGCTCAACGCGTGGCTGATGTCGGTGATCCTGTTCGGCGCGCTGCTCGCCGTCTTCGGGTGGGGGATCGCGCCGTACCTCGTGCTGCAGGCCGTGGTGGGCTTCTCGCTGCTGGAGATCGTCAACTACCTCGAGCACTACGGGATGCTCCGGCAGAAGGTCGGCCCGGAGGGCCGGCAGCGCTACGAGCGGGTCAACCCGTCGCACTCCTGGAACAGCAACAACATCGTCACGAACGTCTTCCTTTACCACCTGCAGCGGCACAGCGACCACCACGCGAACCCGACCCGCCGCTACCAGTCGCTCCGCGCGTTCGAGGAGTCGCCGACGCTGCCGATGGGCTACGCCGGCTGCATCGTGATGGCCGCGGTGCCGCCGCTGTGGCGCGCGGTGATGGACAAGAAGGTGGTGGCGCACCTGGGGGGCGACATCACCCTGGCCAACATCAGCGAGCGGAAGCGGGCGAAGTACTACGCGCGGTACGGCGCCGACGGGGCAGCGCACGAGCACGCCCTCCCCGACGACGTGACCGCGAACGACTTCGCCACCGAGGTCCTCGCGGCGAGGTGCCCGGGCTGCTCCTACGTCTACGAGGTCGCGGCCGGCGACGAGCACGAGGGCTTCGCGGCCGGGACGGCGTGGAACGACATCCCGGACGACTGGACCTGCCCGGACTGCGGCGTTCGCGACAAGGTGGACTTCGTGCCGGTGGACCCGGAGACCCTCCGGGTCCGCGCTAGCTGACCGGGGCGGACGGCGACCCGGTCGAGCCGGAGGACTCGGCCGACCGGATCGCCCCGAGGACGGTGGCGGCCAGCCGGACCATGCCGACGCCGGTCGGGTGGAACGGGTGCTTGTCGTCGAGACCCTGGATGTCACCACCGACCTCGGGATCCACCTTCTGGCACAGCGGGACCAGCTGCGGCTTCGCATAGGTGAAGCCGTAGGCGCCCGCACCCGTCGAGAGGACGTGGTTGAGCTCGTCGTTGCGCTGCTCGAGGAGCGCGAGGCCCTGCTGGTCCAGGCCCGGGTGGCCGGCTGCCTTGGTGTCCGAGCAGTCCGCGTCCTTCGCGAACACGTCGTAGGACCCGACCACCACCACCTCGGGCTTCCCGGGCAGGGCCGCCAGGGCGGCCAGCAGGTCACCGTAGTCGCGGTCGAACTTCGCGATCCGGTAGTCGAACTGGTCGCTGGTGAACCTGTCGTCGCACTGGTCGACGCCGTAGCAGTAGCGCAGGAAGTCCGACCAGGCGAGGTCGTTGGGACCGATCATCACGACGACGTACTCCAGGCCGCGCGTCCGCAGCAGCCGGGAGACCTGCGGTGGGACGACCTCGCCCCCGGTGTACTGCCCGCCCAGCAGGCCGTGCGGGATCGTGGCGGAGGGGCAGGCGAGGTTCAGCACGGGCTGGCCGGGGGAGAGACGACCCAGCTGCGCGGCGAGGGAGTCGGAGGACCGCGCGCAGGCCTTGTCGTCCTTGGTGGGATCCGAGACCAGCGGACCGCCGAGGCGGGACGCACGGCTGTCACCGATCACCGCACCGGCGTAGCCGCTCACCGGCGGACCCTCGGGCCGCAGGTGCACCGGGTCGGCCCCGACCAGGTCCCGCACGGAGCTCACGCCGTCGATGCCGGCGCGGGTGTCGTGCCAAGCGAGTGCGCCGCAGGCGAGCCAGGCCACGAGAGTGCCGGCCACCACGACCGCCGCGCTGCGCCACAGGCGCCGCGCCCGGCCGTGCCACACCTCGCCGACGGTCAGGGGCTCGTCCCGGCGTCCCGCACGGGCCATCACGATCCCGATCCGTGCCGTCGTCGCGAGCAGGATGATCGCGACGGTGACGAGCAGGAGCAGCCCCGTCGCCTCGAGGTACCAGGTCCGGAAGGCCCCGGTCACCGCGCCGAGCGCCCGCTTCTGAGCGGCCGGGCCGCTCTTCGGGTCGAGCAGCTCGTCGGCCTCACGGGTGCGGACCAGCGGACCGACCTCGAGCCGCGGGCGGAGCGGTCCGTGCACCTGGATCCGGTCGAGGTCGACGGTGGTCTCGCCCAGCTGCTGCAGCTCCGCGGGCCCCTTGAGACCGTCGATGCCGGCGCTCGCGCCGACCCCGAGGTACTGCCCGGCGACGGTGGTCTCGCGCGCCGGCGTCAGCTCGATCGCGACCGGGATCGCGATGACGACGCAGGCGAGCAGCGTCAGGACCGTGGCGAGCAGAGAGATCCAGCCCCGGCGCCCCACGCCTCCAGGTTAGCGAGCGGCCGCACGCCCGGCCGCGCGGCCGGAGAAGATGCAGCCGCCGAGGAAGGTCCCCTCGAGCGCGTTGTAGCCGTGCACGCCGCCTCCGCCGAAGCCCGCGACCTCGCCGGCGGCGTACAGCCCGGGTACCGGCTCCCCGCCCGCAGCGAGCACCTGGCTGTCGAGGTTCGTCTCCAGCCCGCCGAGGGTCTTTCGCGACAGGATGTTGAGCCGTACGGCGATCAGCGGCCCGTGGGCCGGGTCCAGGATGCGGTGCGGCTTGGCCACGCGGATCAGGCGGTCGGTGCGCGAGCGGCGGGCGTTGGCGATCGTCATCAGCTGGACGTCCTTGCTGAAGGCGTTCGCCAGCTCGCGGTCGCGGGCGAGGACCTGGCGCTCGATGTCGGCGGGGTCGAGCTGCGGGCCTCGGGCGATCTTGTTCATGCCGGCGACGAGCTCCGGGAGCGTGCGGGCGGTGACGAAGTCCTCGCCGTGGTCGATGAACGCCTGCACCGGACCGGGCGCGCCCTTCGCGAGCCGGGACTTCGCGAGAACCTTGACGTCCTTCTCGGTGATGTCGGGGTTCTGCTCGGACCCCGACAGCGCGAACTCCTTCTCGATGATGCTCTGGGTGAGGACGAACCAGGAGTAGTCGTGCCCGGTGGCAAGGATCTGCTTCATCGACCCGATCGAGTCCGCTCCGGGAACGCCGGACATGCCGGTGAGGCGCCTGCCGTTCGCGTCGAACCACATCGACGACGGGCCCGGCAGGATCCGGATCGCGTGGTCGGGCCAGATCGGGTCCCAGTTGTGGATGCCCTCGACGTAGGCCCACATCCGGTCCCGGTTGACGACCCGGCCGCCCGCCGCCTCGGTGATCGCGAGCATCCGGCCGTCGACGTGGTGCGGCACGCCGCTGATCATGTGCTCGGGAGCCGCGCCGACCCGCTCGGTCGGCCAGTTGCGCCGCATCAGCTCGTGGTTGTGCCCGATCCCGCCGGAGGTGACGATCACCGCAGCGGCCCGGTGCTCGAACGCCTCGACCTCCTCGCGGTTGGACCGCGCCCCGCGGGCGGCGTCGTCCGGCGCCAGCACGGTCCCGCGTACGCCGACCACGGCGCCGCCGTCGAGCACGAGCTCGTCGACGCGGTGCCGCAGTGCGAACCTCGCCAGGCCGCGCTCCTCGCCCCGCAGGACCGGCTCGAGGAACACCCGCACGACCTCCGGGCCGGTGCCCCAGGTCAGGTGGAAGCGGGGGACGGAGTTGCCGTGGCCGTCCGCGCGGCCGTCGCCCCGCTCGGCCCAACCCACGAACGGCAGGGAGCGCAGGCCGAGGTCGCGCAGGTACTGACGCTTCTCGGTGGCCGCGAAGTCGACGTACGCCTCGGCCCAGCGGCGGGGCCACACGTCCTCGTCGTCGAGCCGGTCGAACTGCGCGGAGCCGAGCCAGTCCTGGAGGGCGAGCTCGCGGGAGTCCTTGATGCCCATTCGCCGCTGCTCGGGGCTGTCGACGAAGAACAGGCCGCCGAGCGACCAGAACGCCTGCCCGCCGAGGTTGGCCCGGTTCTCCTGGTCGAGGACGAGCACCCGCTTCCCGGCGAGGACGAGCTCGTGGGTGGCGACGAGGCCGGCGAGGCCGGCCCCGACGACGATCGCGTCGGGTTCGAAGTCGGGCACGGCCGCCGAGCCTACCGGCCGGCCGCGGTGCCGCCGGACGTCGTGTCAGTCGAGACGGACGCGCTCGCCCAGGCGCGGCGCGACGGCGCAGACCCCGAGCTCCTGCTCGAGGCGTCGGGCGAGCGCGGCGGACGCCGCGGCCTCGCCGTGCACGACGTAGACGATCCGGGGGAGGGCTGGTGCTGAGGCCAGCCAGGCGACCAGCTCGTCGGCGTCGGCGTGGACCGAGAAGTCCGGTACGTCGACGACCTCGGCGCGCACGGGAACGTAGCAGCCGTGCATCTTCAGGGCGCGCGCCCCGTCGAGAAGCTGGCGCCCGCGGGTTCCCGCGGCCTGGTAGCCGGTCAGCACCACGCAGTTCCGCGGATCCGGGAGCTGGTGGCTGAGGTGGTGGACCACCCGGCCGCCGGTGGCCATTCCGGACGCGGACACGATGATGCACGGCTGGTGGGGCGTGTTGAGCTGCTCGGAGCCCGCTGCGTCCCGCACGTGGTGCAGGTCGAGCCGCTCGAGGGCGTCCAGCGCTCCGGCGCGGTCCGGCCTGAGCTGCGGGGAACCCGCATGGGCCGCCCTGCGGTAGACGTCCAGCGCGGCCAGCGCCATCGGGCTGTCGACATAGATCGGGAGCCGCGGGATCAGGCCCTCCTCGGTCAGCCGGTAGAGCTCGAGGAGTACCAGCTCGGTGCGATCGACGGCGAACGCCGGGATCAGCACGGAGCCGCCCCGCTCGACGGTACGGCGAACGGCGCGCCCGAGCAGGTCCGGCGCCGGGTCCGGGTGCCGCCGGTCGCCGTACGTCGACTCGACGACGACGGCGTCGGCCGCGGGCGGGGGAGCCGGGGCAAGGAGGAGCGGGTGGCCCCCGCGGCCCAGGTCGCCGCTGAAGACGACCCGGTGCCCGCCGGCGTCGACGGTCAGCACCGCGGAGCCGAGGATGTGGCCGGCCGGCGCCATGGAGATGTCGATCGCGCCGACGGCCTCCCGCTGCCCGAAGGCGCGCGGCGCCAGGAGCGGCAGCGTCCGCTCGACGTCTGCCGTGTCATAGAGCGGCAGCGCCGGTGCGTGCCGGGTCCAGCCGCCCTCGTTGGCCTGCCGCGCGTCCTCCTCCTGCAGGTGCGCGCTGTCCCGGAGCACGATCTCGGCGAGCGAGGCGGTCTCCGGGGTGCAGTAGACCGGTCCGGAGAACCCGTCCCGGACCAGGCGCGGCAGGTAGCCGGTGTGGTCGAGGTGCGCGTGCGTGAGCGCGACGGCGTCGATCTCCCGGGCAGGGACCGGGAACGGCTCCCAGTTCCGGCGGCGGAGCTCGCGGAGCCCCTGATAGAGGCCGGCTTCCGCCAGGAGCCTGGTGCCGCCGCTCTCGACGAGGAAGCGGCTGCCGGTGACGGTGCCGGTCGCGCCGAGGAAGGTCAGGGTCGACGTGGTGGACCTGCGGTCGACGACGGTCGGGCCGCGCAGCTGCGTGTCGGTCATGGCCGGCCCGTCACGCGGCCGGGGGACCGGCGTCGAGGTCGGTCGCCCGCGCGGCAAGCAGGTGGGCGCGCGCGATCTGCTCCGGGACGCGGCTCACCTCCACCGACCCGGGCGTCATCGTGGTGTCCGTGGTCACTGCCGTCATGGGCCCTCCTCCGAGTCGGCGTGGGTCGCGTCCAGCGCGACATCGCAAGAATCGCGCGCCGGAGGCGGGGCGGCGAGGGGCCAAGGTCCCTCCTGGTCTGGTCACAACGGGTGGTCAGGTTTGCTGCAGGTTGCCCGACCTAGCATCCGGGGCATGGCCAACCGCAGCTTCGCCGCGCCCAAGGTCCCCGAGGTCTTCGCGCTCTTCTGGATCGTCAAGCTGCTCACGACCGGCATCGGGGAGACCGGTGCCGACTTCATGGGTACGGCGAACCTGGTCCTTGCCGGCGTCGTCGGTGTCGGCGGCTTCTTCGCCGTGCTGTGGTGGCAGCTGCGGTCGACGGCCTACCACCCGGTGCGCTACTGGCTGACCGTGCTGATGGTCGCCGTCTTCGGCACGATGGTCGCCGACGGTCCGCACGTCGCGCTCGGGACGCCCTACTACGTCGACTCGGCGGTCTACCTGGTGCTGCTGTGCGGGCTGCTGGCCTGGTGGCGGGCCGCCGAGGGCACGTTGTCGGTGCACTCCATCACGACCGCACGCCGGGAGCGGTTCTACTGGGGGACCGTGCTGCTCACCTTCGGCCTCGGTACGGCGCTGGGCGACACCACGGCCGAGAACCTGCGCCTCGGGTTCCTCTGGTCGATCGTGATCTTCGCCGTGGCGATCGTGGTTCCGTTGGTGCTGTGGCGGATGGGCGCCGGGGTGGTCGCGTGCTTCTGGGGGGCGTACGCACTGACCCGGCCGCTCGGCGCGAGCGTCGCGGACTGGCTGGCGCACGCACCGGACAAGGGCGGCCTCGGCTACGGCACCGGACTCGTCACCGCCGTCGGGCTGGTGGGCTTCGCCGCGGCGGTCGGCTACCTGTGGTGGACCCACGCGGACGAGGAGGGCCACCACGCCGTGGCCCGGGCCGGTGCGCACCGGCCGTCGGAGGAGGACCCGCGGGACCTGGAGCTGCAGACGGACTGAGGGGGTACGTCGAAGAGCGGCCCCGCCGAGCGTGTCGGCGGGGCCGCCCTTGGAGACGGTGTCAGCTGGTCACCGGAGGACCGGGAACCGGCGGACGATCCGGGTCTTGGCCCAGGTCTTGCCCATGCCCCAGGTGTCGCCGGCCAGCGTGAGGGCGAAGACCGTCAGCGCGACCAGTCCGACGATGTGGTCGTCGAGCACCGGGTTGTTCTCGAGCGGGAACGAGACGGCCCACATCATGATGTAGAGCGCCCCACCCGTGATCGCGGCGACCCGGATGCCGGCGCCCGTGACGAGCGCGATCCCGATGCCGAGCAGGCCGAGCATGAACAGCGCGTCCGCCCAGGTGGCGCCCGCGATGTTGTTGGCGATCCCGTGGAACCAGTTGTCCGGGTTGACGCCGAACTTCAGGAAGCCCTCGGTCGGGCTGCCGCCGTGGATCCACGCCGCGTCGCCGAACCGGTCGACTGCGCCGGTCTGGTCGTTGACGCCGGTGTGGTAGCCGAGGGCCAGCAGCTTGTCGACGAAGGCCCACAGGAACGTGAGGCCGAAGATGATGCGCAGGGCGGCGAGGCCGCGCCGTGCGGACTGGTGGGTGACGATGTCGCTCTCGACCATCACGTCGAGATGGGCGGGGCGCTGGATGGTGCTCATGATGGACTCCTTCTGGGGCCGGGTGCCCCGCTCTTCGTGTTGCTGGTTGTTTCGTGTTCTTTGGTTGAAGCCTCGCCGGATCCGCGAGCGCCGGTCAGGGCCGCGGTACCGAAAGCGAGGGGTCGTTGGTCCCGACGACGACGGGCCGTTCGCTGGACCTCGCCGGCACGACGGCGACGTAGGTGTGCGCGTGCTCCACGACCTCGGTGACGGACGGACCGGCCGTGGGCCGTGCGGCTCCCTCCGTCGCACGACCCACGACGACCATGTGCCACCGGGCCGAGGACCGCGAGCTGCTCTCGGCGGTGAAGTCGGTTTCCGTCTGGCGGCTCACGAAGACCTCCGGGAACAGCTCGCGGAAGCCGGCGAGCGACTCGGCGAGCACCAGCTCTGCCGGCGAGTCGTCGCCGCCGGCTGCGTTCACGACGGTGAGCGGCAGGTCGCGCAGGGAGGCCTGGCGGAAGGCGAACTCGATGGCGGGCGCGGAGTCCCGGGTGCCGTCGACGCAGACCAGGATGCCGTGGCGCACCCTGCCGACCGGACCCGGTCGGCACACGACCACGGGGCAGGAAGCACGGCTGCTGATCTTGGCGCTGACCGATCCCAGCACGGCGCTGCTGATCCGGCCCCGGCCACGGGACCCGAGGACCAGGAGGTGCGCGCCGGCCGAGATCTCCGGCAGCAGCCGGCGGGGGGTCCCCTCGATGGCCGCGCCCTGCACCTCGACGCCCGGGCGCCAGCGGCGGGCCAGCTCGACGGCGGCATGGTTCGCCGCACCGTCCGCGTCGGGCACCACGGTCACCACCGCGAGCGGACGCCTCTCGAGGTGTGCTTCCTCGACGGCCCACAGGACGGCTCGGTCTGACTCCGGCGAGCCGTCGGCCGCCACGACGACGCTGCCTGGCTGGATCGTGTTCATGCGTCGAGCCTGCGCGCGGTCGCGGTGCGGGGCACGGGTCGCCGTCCTCCCGTTGGGGGGACCTTGGCCCCTGCTCCAGCACGGGCCGCGGCTGGTCGACTGGACGGGTCGGACTCCGGACGGGAGGGATCGCCATGCGCGCGGGTCATCACGTGGGTGTCGCGATCGAGCGGGTCGAGCCGGGGGCGCTCGCTCTCGCGGCCGTGGAGACGCCCCTGGCCGACCTGGAGGACCTGGCGGACCTGGGGAGGCGGTTCCCGGTTCCCAGGCGGACCGGGTGGAGCTCGGCTTCGAGAGGTACTACCTGTGGAAGATGCAGCACGGGTGGGCCCGGCTGCCGTGACGCCTCCGCCTGGCCCGGGTCCGAGTGTCAGCCGGTGGCCCGGTCGGCGGGATCCTGAGCCGTGGGAACGGCGTCGAGGTCCACGACACGGTCGACCAGGTCGCGCCCGACGTCCCCGTGGGTGATCCACAGGACCGACCGGGCGCGAGGACCGGTCAGGACCTCGTCCGCCAGCTCGCAGGCGGTCGCGTGGTCGAGGTGGGCAGCCGGCTCGTCGAGGACGAGCACCGGCTGGTCCGCGAGCAGCGAGCGCGCGATGCCGATCCGGGCGCGCTCGCCGCCCGAGATCGCTGCGTGCCCGTCCCCGAGCCAGGTGTGCAGGCCGTCGGGGAGCGTGTCCAGCCAGTCGCCCAGGCGGGCCCGGCGCAGTGCGTCCTCGACCTCCTCGTCGGTCGCCGTCGGCCGAGCGAGCCGGACGTTCTCGACGAGGGTGGTGCCGAAGACGTGCGGGTGGTCGTCCACCAGGCCGACGGTCCGGCGTACGTCGTCCAGCCAGATCGCGGTCAGCGGCGCACCGCCGAGGGAGATCCGCCCCTCGACCGGGTCGAGGAAGCGCAGCAGTAGCGCCGCGAGGGTGCTTTTGCCCGAGCCCGAGGGACCGACGAGGGCGATGCGCTCACCCGGTGCGAGGTCGAGCGTGACCGCCTGCGTGGTCGCGCCACGCAGGTGCCAGCGGCCGCGGGCGGCGGCGACGGAGACGTGGTGGCCGACGGGCCGGGCCGTGGCGACAGTGTCGCGCACCGCCGGTGCGGTGTGCTCGATCGCGCGCAGCCGAGCGCCTGCGGCCTGGGTGCGGACGGCCAGCGCTCCGGCGTCCGCGAGCGGCACGGCCACGTCGGCGAGAGCCAGCGGGAGGAGAACGAGCAGCGCGGCGACGGGGGCGGACACGGTGCCGGACGCGACGCCGTCGCGGCCGAGCACGGCGAGCAGCGCCATGGCGCCGGCGGAGGCGGCGAGCACCAGCGCCCGGGCGGCCGCCCGGCGGCGCATCGCTGCGGTGCTCGCCGCCCCGATCTGGGCGCTGATCGCCGAGACTCGATCAGCGGTGCGCCGGGTCGCCTGCCACATCCGCAGCTCGTCGGCGACCTGGACCGCATCCAGCACCGCCGCGGAGAGCCGCGGGCGCAGCGTCACCAGCGTGCGCTCCGCCCGAGCCGCGCCGATCCGGGCGACGACGTACGCCCCGGGGCCGGCGACCAGGGTGAACCCGAGCACGACGGCTCCGGCGGCTGGCAGCAGCGCACCTGCGACGGTCGCCGCGATGATCGCCACGAGGGCGAACTGGCGTACCGGCATCCGGACCCGGAGCTCCCGGTCGAGCACGCTGTCGACGTCGTCGACGACCGCGCTCAGCAGGTCGCCCCGCCGTCGACCCAGCCGCGCCGGGACGAGCGGGATCACGGCGTCGTACACCTCGACCCGGCGCCGGGCGAGGAGCCGGAGTGCCGCGTCGTGGCCGAGCAGGCGCTCGGCGTAGCGCAGCACCGGCCGCGCCAGTCCGAACGCCCGGACGCCGACGATCGCGACGAGCAGGGTGAGCACGGCGGGCCGCGTGGAGGCCTGGACGATGAGCCAGCCCGCGGTCGCGGTGAGCGCGACGCCGGAGGCGGAGGCGAGGGCGCCGAGCACGGTGCTGGCCAGCAGCGCGCGGCGACCGGCGGGAAGATGCGCCGGACCCGGATCGGAAACGTCGACCGGGTCCGGCGCGACCGCCGCCGAGGGGGGTGCGGCAGCGGTGGCTGAGGGGTACTCGCGCGGTGCGGGGCGCGTGAGGGCGAGGACGCGGTCGGCCACCTCGACGACCGCGGGGCGGTGCGCGACAACGACCACGGCCGAACGGCGTCCGAGCTCGACGATGGTGTCGACGATCACCCGTTCGGTCAGCTCGTCGAGGTGGGCGGTCGGCTCGTCGAGCAGGACCCAGGGCCGGTCCGCGAGCACGATGCGAGCGAGCGCGAGTCGCGCCCGCTCTCCGGCCGAGAGGGTGGTGCCGTCCTCGCCGAGCGGAGTGTCCAGGCCGTCGGGCAGCTCCTGGACGCGCACCTCCAGCGCGACCTGGCGCAGCGCCTCCCAGAGCTCCGCGGTGCTCGCAGCGGGCCGCGCGAGGCGGAGGTTGTCGGCGATCGTGCCGGCCACGAACCGGGGCTGCTGGGGCAGCAGGGCGACCTGTGCCCGCCGGGCGGTGCCGCCGATCGGCGCGCCGTCGGCGACGAGCGCGTCGCCGGCCGGCAGCAGACCCGCGAGCGCGGCGATCAGGGTGGACTTCCCGCACCCGGAGGGGCCGGTGACGGCGGTGACGCCGGTCGCCGGGATCGTTGCGTCGGCCAGCGCCAGAGCCGCGACCCGGCGGCCGGGGTAGGTCAGGGTGAGGTCCCGCATGGCGATGCTCGCCCCGGCGGGTGCGGCCGCGTCGACGGCGCCGCCCTCGGCCGTCAGCAGGGCGTGCGCCGCCTCGAAGGTCGCGGCGCCTTCGGCGGCGGCATGGAACTCGGCGCCCATCCGGCGCAGCGGCCAGTAGGCCTCGGGCGCGAGGAGCAGCACGACCAGGGCCGTGTGCAGCCCGACCGAGCCGGAGGCCAGGCGTACGCCGACCGTCACCGCGACGAGCGCGACGGAGAGGGTCGCCACGAGCTCCAGGACGGCGGAGGAGGCGAACGCGATCCGCAGCGTGCGCAGGGTGGCGACGCGGTACCGATCGGTGATCCGGGCGATGCGGTCGGACTGCGCACGCGCGCGGCGGTGGGCGACCAGCGTCGGCAGGCCGCGCACGACGTCGACGAAGTGGCCGGACAGCGAGGACAGCGCGCGCCACTGCTCCTCCGCGCGGTCCCGCGTCGCCAGGCCCACCAGGGCCCCGAAGACCGGGATGAGGGGGAGCGTCGCGACCACGACGACCGCGCTGAGCAGATCCTGCGTGGCGAGGGCGACGACCGTCAGCGGCGGCAGTACGGCCGCCATGACGACGGCCGGCAGGTACCGCGTGAGGTAGGGCTCGGTGGCCGCGACGCCGCGGGTCGCCAGCACGGTCCGCTCTCCGGCCGCGGTCTCGTCGGGGCTCTCGAGCGTCGCGACCAGCAACCGGTGCCGCAGGACGGTGCCGACGACCGCAGCGGCCCGTGCGGCGAGCACGTCGCCGGCGCCGCTGACGATGCCCCGGGCGATCAGCACACCGGCCACCGCCGCGGCCCAGGCCGCCAGGTCGCCGCCGCGCACGACGGTCACCAGCAGCCCGGCGACGGCCCAGGCCTGGCCGATGACCAGCAGCCCGGCGACGACGCCGGTGACGCCGACGCCCGCCAGCTCACGCCGGGCGGGCGTGAGCTGGGCGCGGAGCCGGGGGTCGGACGGCCTCACGGTGCAGTGGTTGCGGTCGGAGCCGGTGCCGAAGACGTCGTGGAGGGGATGTGGTCCACCGAGATCCGCTTGCGGAAGACCCAGTAGGTCCAGCCCTGGTAGGCGAGCACCAGCGGTGTGAACACGACCGCGAAGACCGTCATCAGCTTCAGGGTGTACGCCGTCGACGCCGCGTTCGTGGTCGTCAGGTCGACACCGCCGGCCAGCGTCGTCGGCATCACGTCGGGGAACAGGGCGAGGAACAAGCCCGCCACCGCGATGCCGATCCCGGCGAAGGTGCCTGCGAACGCCCGGCCCTCCCGGCCCGCGCGGGCCGAGAAGAGCGCTCCGACCAACGCGAGCGCCGCGAGCACGAAGGCGACCGCGGAGGTCGCAGTACCGGTGTCGGCCTGGGTCCAGGCGAGGAACGCGACCCCGGCAGCGGCGGCCGCGACCAGGAGAGGCACGGCCCGGGCGCGGGCACGGTGCCGGATTGCACCGTCCGTCTTCAGCGACACGAACAGCGCACCGTGGGCGAGAAACAGCAGCAGCGTGGTGACGCCACCGAGGAGGGCATAGGGGTTCAGCAGGTTGAAGAACCCGCCGGCGTACTCCTTGTCGGCGTCGATCGGGACGCCGTGCAGGATGTTGGCGAACGCCACGCCCCACAGCAGGGCCGGTAGGAAGGAGCCGACCACGATCGCTGCGTCCCAGCGCCCCCGCCACTGGTCGTCGTCCCGCTTCGCGCGGTACTCGAACGCGACGCCGCGGACGATCAGGGCGACGAGGATCAGCAGGAGCGGGAGGTAGAAACCGCTGAAGAGGGTGGCGTACCACTCGGGGAACGCCGCGAACGTTGCGCCACCGGCGACGAGCAGCCAGACCTCGTTGCCGTCCCAGACCGGGCCGATCGTGTTGATCATGACGCGCCGCTCGGTGTCGTCCTTGGCCAGGAACGGCAGCAGCATTCCCACGCCGAAGTCGAACCCCTCGAGGGTGAAGTAGCCGATCCAGAGGACGGCGATCAGGGTGAACCAGATGGTCGTGAGCTCCATGGTGTCCTCCGTGGCTCAGTAGGCGAAGGCCAGCGGACGGTCGCCGGGGTCGGCGGTGTCCGTGGGCTCGGGCAGGGGGTCCGCGCCACGGCGGATGTAGGTCAGGATCAGGCGCACCTCGATGAACGCGAGGACGCCGTACACGGCTGTGAGGACGATCAGCGACGTCAGCACCTCCCCGGCGCTCACGCCGGGCGAGACGGCCTGGGCGGTGGTCATCAGGCCGAAGACGGCCCACGGCTGCCGGCCGACCTCGGTGAAGATCCAGCCCATCGAGTTGGCGAAGAGCGGCAGGAGCGGCAGGGCCATCGCCGACCACAGGAGCAGCCGGCCGGTGGGTGTCCGCCCCTTGCGGGTGGCGAGCAGGATCCAGGCCGCGATCCCGGCTCCGAGCAGACCGAGGCCGATCATCCAGCGGAACGTCCAGTAGGTCAGCGGGATCACGGGCGTGTAGTCGCCGGGGGAGTAGTACTTCGCGCCCGGGTCCTGTCCGTAGGTCTCCTGGTACTGCTCGCGGAGCTGGTTGATGCCCTCGACCTTGCCGTCCCAGGTTCCCGTGGCCAGGAACGAGAGCAGGTGGGGGGTCTTGATCGCGAACTTCTCGGTCGATCCGTCGGGCGTGCCGATCGTGAACCACGAGAACTCCGCCGGGGACTCGGTGTCGTAGAGGGCCTCCGCCGAGGCCATCTTCATCGGCTGGACCTCGGTCATGATCTTGCCCTGGAGGTCGCCGGTGATCGCGACGCCGATGCCCGCGGCGAGCAGCACGGCCGCGCCGCTGCGGACCGCCTTGCGGTACATCGAGCGGTCCTCGACGCGAGCCTTGCGGACCATCTGCCAGAACGCCACGCCGACCACGAAGGCCGCTCCGGTCATGTAGGCCGACAGCACCACGTGGGGGAACGTGACCAGCTGGACCTTGTTCAGCAGCACGGCGACGAAGTCGTTCATCTCGGCGCGCCCGGTGTCCGGGTTGTAGCCGTAGCCGACCGGGTGCTGCATCCAGGAGTTCGCGGCGAGGATGAAGTACGCCGAAAACAGCGTGCCGACGTGCACCAGGACGATGCAGGCGGCGTGCAGCTTGGGGGTCAGCCGGTCCCAGCCGAAGATCCAGAGGCCGAGGAACGTGGACTCCAGGAAGAACGCGAGCAGACCCTCGACGGCCAGCGGTGCGCCGAAGATGTCTCCGACGAACCGGGAGTAGTCGCTCCAGTTCATGCCGAACTGGAACTCCTGCACGATGCCGGTCACGACGCCGATGGCGAAGTTGATGAGGAAGAGCTTCCCGAAGAACTTCGTGAGCCGGAGCCACTCGGGGTTCTTGGTGCGCAGCCATGAGATCTCGTAGCCCGCGATGATCGCCGACAACCCGATCGTGATGGGGACGAACAGGAAGTGGTAGACGGTGGTGATGGCGAACTGCCACCGTGCGATGTCGGTCGGGTCCACGGGATCTCCTGGGTCGCGCTGAGGGGACGTGCTGAGGCTAGGAACGGGTGCGGCCCCGCGATCACGGTCCGATTGCCCGGGCGGCGGGGACCTTCGTCCCGGCCGGCACCCGGCTCGGCACCGGGCTAGGGCTTCAGCACCTCGGCCACCGGACGACGAGGGGTGCGCGGCAGCTCGCTGCGCCCGATCGCCTGCCACCCGATCCGGACGAGGAGATGCGGGACGAACGCGTCCTGGACGACGACGTGCTGGAGCTCCGTGCGGCTCGCCTCCACCTCGATCGGCAGGCTCAGGGGGACGACCGACATCCCGGCGCGAGTCGCTCGCAGCCAGAGGGCGCTCAACCCCTCGCCCGTGCGCAGCCAGTCGATCGGCCCGTCGGCCGGGCCGCCGAGGACGATGACGCCGTCCCCGCTCTCGACCACCGTCGGGTTCTCGGGCGACGGCTCGGTGGCGAAGCGCGCCAGGTGCGACGTGGACCCGCGTTCGGGTAGCACCTCGCGCGGGATGCCGTCGTAGCCGCCGCGGCCGACCCACGCGCGTTGCTCCGAGGTCGCCGCGGCGTCGGTGCTGCGCGAGGCCTGCGCGCGCAGGGTCAGCAGCTCGACCCGGAAGCGGGTGCTGAGGTCGAGGATCGGAATTGCCGTGCAGTCCCAGCTCCGTGCCTCCTCGGCGAGGGCCTCGAGCTCTGCCGCGGGGACCGGCCACAGGGTGAACCTGCGCCGGTCGGTGCACCGGGCGCGGAGGACGGTCAGGTCGTCCGACGGGGTCGGTGACCGGAAGCCCGGGCGCAGCTCGATCGACGCGAGCAGGTCGCGTTCGTCGCCGTCGGGCATGAGCTCCACGCGCGCGTCGAGGCCGAGCGCTCGGGCCGCCACCCGCAGGTGGTGGACGGCCGTTCCGCAGCTGAGGACGAGGTTGCGACCGCGCGGATCCTCCACCGGCAGCGCACGGGTACGGTCGGCGTACAGCAGCACGCGATCGCCCTCCAGGCGCCAGCTCCACGGTTGGGTGTTGTGGACGCTCGGTGCGAGGCAGGCGAGCTCCACGAGCCGGCGTCGCACCTCGGTCGTCGTCGATTCCCTAACGATCACTGTCATCTTCCCGTCCTGTCGGTCTCCTCTACGGTGGGACGGACGCGCGCGTCGGGAAAGGGCAGAAGGTCCTCAACCAACGGCCGGAGGGTTGGGCTGCGATCAGCGTGCCTAGGGCCTACCCTGGGTCGGGTGAGCGATTCGACCGCACCTCCGTCGCCGATCCGCGTCTTCCTGCTCGACGACCACGAGGTGGTCCGGCGGGGCATGCGGGAGCTGCTCGAGGCCGAAACCGACTTCGAGGTCGTGGGCGAGTCGGGCTCGGCGGCGGAGGCGACCCGCCGGATCCCGGCGCTGCGCCCGCACGTCGCAATCCTCGACGGCCGGCTGCCCGACGGCTCCGGCATCGACGTCTGCCGCGACGTCCGCTCGGTCGACCCGTCGATCAAGGCGCTGATCCTGACGTCCTACGACGACGACGACGCGCTGTTCGCGGCGATCATGGCCGGCGCTGCCGGCTACGTCCTCAAGCAGGTCCGCAGCAACGACCTCGTCGACATGATCCGCCGCGTCGCCGCCGGGCAGTCGACGCTCGACCCGTCGATCACCGCGCAGGTCCTCGAGCGCGTGCGGTCCGGCCCGCCCAAGGACAAGGCGCTCGAAGGGCTCACCGAGCAGGAGCAGCGGATCCTCGACCTGATCGGCGAGGGCCTGACCAACCGCCAGATCGCCCAGCGCACGCACCTCGCCGAGAAGACGGTCAAGAACTACGTCTCCTCGATGCTGGCCAAGCTCGGGCTCACCAGCCGCACGCAGGCCGCGATCTTCGCGGTCAAGCACACTCATCCGCCCGAGGGCTGACGTGCCGGACCGGGGCCTGGGGGAGGCGGACTTCGAGGAGCTGGTGCGGGAGGTCCAGTCGCGCATGCAGGGCGCGCTGGACCAGCAGGCGCGCCTCCAGCTGCTGCTGGACGCGGTCGTCTCGATGGCGGCCGACCTCAACCTCGACGGTGTGCTCTCCCGCATCGTCGGGATCGCCGGCCGGCTGGTCGACGCCAAGTACGCCGCGCTCGGTGTCCTGGGCGACTCCCACGAGCAGCCGCTGCGCACCTTCATCACCCACGGGATCGACGACGAGGAGATCGTCCGGATCGGCGAGCTCCCCAAGGGACACGGGCTGCTCGGCCTGATCATCGACCGCCCCGAGCCGCTGCGGCTGCATGACATCGCCGAGCACCCGGCGTCCTACGGGTTCCCGCCCAACCACCCGGCGATGCACTCCTTCCTGGGTGTCCCGGTCCGCATCCGCGACCGGGTGTTCGGCAACCTCTACCTCTCCGAGAAGCTGGACGGCAACGACTTCACTGCTGACGACGAGGAGGTCGTCGTCGCGCTCGCCGCGGCGGCGGGCGTCTCGATCGAGAACGCCCGCCTCTACGAGGAGGCCCGTCGCCGGGAGGCGTGGTTGCGCGCGACGGCCGAGATCACGGCACTGCTGACCGACCCGGCCATCGGAGCGGGGGCCGTGCAAGCCGTCGTCGACCGCGCTCGCGAGGTCGCGGAGGCCGATGTGGCCTGGATCGTCGCGGGACCCTCGTCGGACAAGCTCAGCGTCCGGGCCGTGTCGGGCTTCACCGCGAGCTACGACGAGCTCGCCGAGCTCAAGCTCGAGCACTCGATCTCGGGCACCGTCGTCGACTCCGGCGAGCCGGCGACGAACCCCGACGTGGCGTCGGGAGGTCTCCAGGTGAGTGTCGGCTCGTTGCCCGGCTGCCCCGTGGTGGGATCTGCGACCGCGGTCCCGCTCGGTTCGGGGGACAGCTCCGGGGCACTCGGGCTGGCCTGGGCCCCGGAGCACGCCGACCTGCACCGGAGCCTGGACCCCGAGCTGCCGGCGAGCTTCGCCCGCCAGGCCGCCCTGGCCCTGCAAGTCGCGCAGGCCCGCGACGACCAGCAGCGGCTGGTGATGCTCGAGGACCGTGACCGGATCGGCCGCGACCTCCACGACCTCGTGATCCAGCGGCTCTTCGCCGTGGGTCTCGGGCTCCAGGGGACCGGGCGGCTCGCCGACCGTCCGGAGGTCGCCGAGCGTCTCGAGCGGGCCGTCGACGACATCGACGCGACGATCAAGGACATCCGCCGGACCATCTTCGCGCTCGGCACGGTGGAGTCCTCCGAGGACATCCAGGCCGAGGTCACCCGGCTCGTGGACCGTGCGGCGGCCGCCCTCAAGTTCCGTCCCGGGCTCCGGTTCACCGGACCGGTGCGCAGCCTGGTCGGCAAGGACGTTGCGCCGGACCTGCTCGCCGTTCTCGGCGAGGCCCTGTCCAACGCGGTCAAGCACGCGGAGGCGTCCTCGCTGGAGGTCGATCTCGCGGCGGCCGACGAGATCGTGCTGACCGTCACCGACGACGGACGGGGCATCGCTCCTGACGCCATCGAGAGCGGTCTCGCGAACATCCGTCGCCGTGCGGAGCAGCGCGGCGGCACGTTCACCGTCGAGTCCGCCCCGGGGGAGGGCACCTCGCTGCGGTGGGCCGTGCCGCGAGGCTGACGGGCACCCAAGGCCCCCCGGCGGAAGGACCTTCGCCCCTGAACCGCCGCGTCCAGCGCCCCGCAGCATCGGGGTGTGACCGACTATGTCCGCAACTTCAACGACGGCAGCTCCGCGGAGCGCGACATCCTCGGCGGCAAGGGTGCCGACCTCGCCGAGATGGTCCGACTCGGGCTTCCCGTGCCTCCCGGTTTCACCATCACCACCGACGTCTGCCGGCACCACCTGGCGCACGGAGCGCCCCCGCCGGAGCTCGCGTCCCAGGTGGCCCGGCACGTCGCGCTGCTCGAGCGGGCTGCGGGTCGTGCCTTCGGTGACGCCGACGACCCGCTCCTCGTGTCGGTCCGCTCCGGCGCCGCGGTGTCGATGCCCGGGATGATGGACACCGTCCTCGACGTCGGCCTCAACGAGGAGACCGTGCGCGGGCTGGCGGCCCGGACCGGCGACGAGCGGTTCGCCCTCGACTCCTACCGCCGGCTGGTCCAGATGTTCGGCGAGACCGTGCTCGGCGTACCGCAGGAGCTCTATGGCGCGGCGCTCGACGACCTCGTGCGTGAGACCGGCGTCGGTCGGGACGTCGACCTGTCGGCCCCGTCGTTGAGACTGCTCGTCGACCGGTTCCTCGAGATCACCGTGGCGCACGGTGACCGTCCGTTCCCGCAGGACCCCCGCGAGCAGCTCGACCTCGCGGTGCGCGCGGTCCTCGACTCGTGGAGCAGCGAGCGAGCACGGCTCTACCGCCGGCACCACGGCATCGCCGACGACCTCGGGACCGCGGTCAACGTCCAGGCGATGGTCTTCGGCAACCTCGGGCCGCGCTCGGGTGCGGGCGTCGCCTTCACCCGGGACCCGGCGACGGGCCAGCTCGGGCTCTACGGCGACTACCTGCCGAACGCCCAGGGGGAGGACGTCGTGTCCGGCGTGCGCGACGCCGTGCCGCTGGCACGGCTGCGCGAGCTCGACGAGGCCGCGTTCCTGCGGCTCCGGTCGGTGATGCACGGGCTCGAGCGGCACTACCGGGACATGTGCGACATCGAGTTCACCATCGAGCAGGGCCGGTTGTGGATCCTGCAGACCCGCGTCGGCAAGCGCACGCCCGCCGCGGCCTTCCAGATCGCGGCCGACCTCGTCGAGGAAGGCTCGATCGACCTGGACGAGGCGTTGCGCCGCGTGTCAGGCGACCAGCTGGCCCAGCTGCTGCACCCGTCCTTCGACCCGGGCGCGCCCCGCACCCTGCTCACCCGCGGGGTGGCGGCGTCTCCCGGCGCAGCCGTCGGAAGGGTGGTCTTCGACTCGGCTGCCGCGGTGGCCCGTGCCGCCCAGGGTGAGGCGGTCGTGCTGGTGCGCCGGGAGACGCGCCCCGAGGACCTGCCGGGCATGCTGGCCGCAACCGGCATCCTGACCGCTCGGGGCGGCAAGACCTCCCACGCCGCCGTCGTCGCCCGCGGACTCGGCCGTGCGTGCATCTGCGGCGCCGGCGACCTGGACGTCGACCCCGACAGCCGCCGCATGACGGTCCGAGGCGGCCCGGTCGTGCAGGAGGGAGACCTGGTCTCCATCGACGGGGGCACCGGAGAGGTGTTCCTCGGCGAGGTCCCGGTCGCTGGTTCCGTCGTGGCCCGCTGGTTCGACGGCGAGGCCGTCGACGGTGACCTCGTCGACGCCGTCGCCCGTCTGGTGAGGCACGCCGACGCCGTCCGCACGCTGGGCGTGCGGACCAACGCGGACAACGCCGAGGACGCCGCGCGCGCCGTACGACTCGGTGCCGAGGGCATCGGGCTGTGCCGCACCGAGCACATGTTCCTCGGCGAGCGTCGCACGCTGGTCCAGCGGCTGATCCTCGCCGACTCCGACGCCGAGCGCGATGCCGCGCTCGCCGACCTGCTGCCTCTGCAGCGCGCGGACTTCCGGGAGCTGTTCGCGGCGATGGACGGCAAGCCGGTGACCATCCGGTTGATCGACCCGCCGCTGCACGAGTTCCTGCCCGCCGAGCGCGACACCGAGGACGAGCGGGTGCTCGCGGCCCTGCGTCGGATGCACGAGGACAACCCGATGCTCGGCCTGCGGGGCGTGCGGCTCGCCATCGCGGTGCCGGGCCTGGTCGCCATGCAGACGCGCGCGATCCTGGAAGCGGCCGACGACCACGGTTCTTCGGGAGGCGTCGTCGAGCCCGAGATCATGGTGCCGCTGGTCGCGACCGCGGCCGAGCTGGCATCCGTGCGGTCCGAGATCGAGCACGTCGCCGACACCGTGGCGGTCGAGCGGGGCCGCTCCGTCGCCTACCGCGTCGGCGCGATGGTCGAGCTGCCCCGTGCGGCCCTCACCGCGGACCGGATCGCGGAGCATGCGGCGTTCTTCTCCTTCGGCACCAACGACCTGACCCAGACGACGTGGGGACTGTCGCGCGACGACACCGAGGCGACCGTGGTCCGCCGCTACCTCGACCTCGGCATCCTCGCCCGGTCCCCGTTCGAGACGATCGACGTCGACGGCGTGGGCGCACTGGTGCGCACCGCGGTCGAGAAGGCCCGGGCTGCCAGGCCCGGCATCGGGCTCGGCGTCTGCGGCGAGCACGGCGGCGACCCCGAGTCGATCCGGTTCTTCGCCCAGGCCGGGCTCGACTACGTCTCCTGCTCACCGTTCCGGGTGCCCGTCGCGCGGCTCGAGGCCGGACGAGCGGCGATCCTCCGCCCCGCGGCGCACGCCGCTCTCGGCTGAGCAGCCCCGCCGGCGGTGCCGCCTCTGGTGGGAGCCCCCAGCACAGTGGAGCCCGGACCCCCCACAGGGTCCGGGCTTCACGTCTTGCGACGGTCGGTGCGTCGGCGCTCGACGAACAGACCGTCATGTCGTGCGCAGCACCTCGCTGACGGCGCGGCGGGGCGTGGCAGGGAGCGGCTCTCGACCGATCGCCTGCCAGCCCACCCGCACCAGCAGGTGCGGAGCGAACTCGTAGCGCAGCAGCTCCTTGCGCAGCTCGTGCCGCACGGCGTCCACCTCCACCGGGAGGCTCAGGGGCACGACCGACATCCCGTCGCGTGTCGCTCGCAGCCAGATCCGGCTCAGTGCCTCTCCGGTCCGTAGCCAGCCGGCTCGGTCGTCGAAGGCGCCCCCGAGCACGATGACGCCGTCACCCGGACTGCTCACCGTCCGGGTCTCGTGGACGCTCCCGGCCGGGAACCGCGACGGCGGGGAGACCGCGGGATCGGTGTCCGACGGCAGAACGTCGCCGGGAACACCGTCCTCCGCGGAGTGGTCGACCCACCGCTCCAGCTCGGCCTGGGCGATCGGGTCCGCCGCCCGGAGCACGCGAGCACGCTCGGCGAGCCTCTCGAGGTGGAACCGGACGACCTCGTCGTCGAGGGCACGCGCGTGTGCCCCCCGGCGTCGGGCCTCGGCCACCAGGGCGTGCAGCACCTCGTCGGGGACGGGCCAGGACGTGTAGCGCCGCCGGTCGGTCTGCCGCGTGCGGATGGCCTCGAGGTCGTCCACGGCGGTCGGGGAGGGCTGCGACTGCTCGAGCCGCACCTCCGCGAGCAGGTCGTTGCCCGGGCCCTTGGGGAACCTCACGACCTCGCCGTCCCAGCCGAGGGCCTGGGCGGCGACGACGAGGTGGTCCAGCACGGCCCCACAGCTGATCACGGCATTGCGCCCCGCGGGGTCCTCCAGGACCAGCTGGCGGCCGCGGTCGACGTACAACCGGACGAGGCCGTCGCCGTCGGCGGTCCATCGCCACGGCTGCGTGTTGTGCATGCTGGGAGCCCGGCACGCCAGCTCGACGATGCGGGCGATCGTCGTGCTGCTGGGTGGGCGCAACGTTGCGCCTGACTTGCTGGTCATCAGGCCGGTACCAGCCGGCGTCCCGTGACGGCGTCCGGCTTGATCCGTATGACGTAGCCGCGGTTCCCCTCGGCCCAGGGGTAGGGCGGGTTGTCCATCGGCGCGAACGGCGACTCGCGGTGGGCGTGGCCACGGATGACCACGGACCAGCCCGACTCCGTGAAGGGGTCGATCTCGTCGACCTCGAACGCGACCCTCGCGCCCGTCGCGGCCCGCGCCATTGCGCTGTATCCGGTCGTGGCGATCAGCACGTCCTCGCCGTCGAGGGCGAAGTTCACCGGTATCGTGTCGGGTCCGGAGTCGTCGGTGAACGCGATCCGGCCGACCTTCTGCGTGCGGAGCAGGCTGATGCACTCCTCGCGCTCGATCGCCCGCACGTGGGACTTGTACCAGTGCTGTTCCTTCATGACGCCTCCCCGGCTCGTGGTGCTCTCAGCGCACCATCCGGGCGGCCGGCACGGCAGGGCCGCCGGTAAGCCGTCAGCGAGGACCTTCGTCCCTCCAGGAGGGCTGTCGGCTGGGGCATGCTGGGGATCATGTCGGCCACCGACCGCGACCGTCGTCCGGCCGTGACGCGCGGGCGTCGCCAGCTGCTGCCCCACCAGCACGGTGCCTGGGCGTTCCTCGTCCTGCCGCTGCTCCTCGGGCTCTGCGTCGCTGGCTGGTCGGTGCTGCTGGTCCCTCTGGCGTTCGCGTGGATCGCGTCCTACCCGTTCAGCTGGGCGGTCGCCGCGAGCGTGTCGATGCCACGCCCCGAGCGGTACCGCGACGCCGTCGTGCTCTGGGGGGTCGTGTCCGCCGCCGCGGGCCTGGTGGTCCTCCTGCAGCGACCGTGGCTGGTCTGGGTCCTGCTGGTGTACGGCGCCGCGTTCGCGGTCAACCTCGACTTCGCGCGACGGAGGTCCGAGCGCGCGATCGCCAACGACCTGCTGCTCGTCGCGGAGTGCTCGCTCGTGGTGCCCGTCGCCGCGGGGGTCCTGGCCGGCGGCGACGGCTGGGAGCCGCCCTGGTCCGCCATGTCCGGCTCCGCCGTGCTCGTGTGGACGGTCGTGTGCGTGCTCACCCTGGTCGGCTCGACCCTGCACGTGAAGAGCCTGATCAGGGAGCGCCGCGATCCGCGCTACACCCGCGCCAGCCAGGCCTTCGCCGTCGCGTCCGTGCCGGTCGCCGCGGCGCTCGCGCTGGTCGGCGGCGTTCCCTGGTGGGCGGTGACGGTGCCCCTCGCCCTCCTCGCGGGCCGGGCGCTGTGGCTGCACGACCCGACGATGCGGCCGGGCCGGCTCGGGATGATCGAGCTGGTCTGCTTCGTCGCCGTCGTGGCGGGCGGCGCCGCCGCCCGCCTCGCCGGCTGAGCGCCCTCAGAGCTCGAAGACGATCCGGGCGGTCGTGCGACCAGCCAGCACGTCGTCGATGGCCTCGTTCACCTCGTCCAGCTTGCGGTGCTCCGAGATGACCCGGGTCCGGCCGCGGGCATGGAGGTCGAAGACCTCGGCGAGGTCCTGACGGGTGCCGACGATCGAGCCGATGACCGACACGCCCTTGAGCACGGTCGGGAAAATGGGCAGCGCCATCGGTCCCTCCGCCTCGGGAGGCAGGCCCACGCAGACCAGCCGCCCGCCGCGGCGCAGCGACGCGAAGGCCTGCTCGAACACGGAGGGGATCACGGCGAGGACGATCGCCACGTCGGCCCCGCCGAGGGCCTCGATCGCCTCGACCGGGTCGGCCTTCGCGGCGTTCACGACGTGGTCGGCGCCGAGCTCCTGCGCCATCTGCAGCTTCTCGTCCTCGATGTCGACCGCGATGACGGTGCCACCGACCAGACGGGCGTACTGCACCGCGAGGTGGCCGAGCCCGCCGACCCCGAAGATCGCGACCCGCTCGGACGGCTTGACGTGCGCCACCTTGACGGCCTTGTAGGTCGTGACGCCGGCGCAGGTGAGCGGCGCGGCGTCGATGGGCAGGACCTCGTCCGGTACGGCCACGGCGTACGTCGCGTCCGCGACGGCATACTCGGCGAACCCGCCGTCGATCGAGTAGCCCGTGTTCTGCTGCTCCTCGCAGAGCGTCTCCCAGCCCTCGACGCAGTGGTCGCAGTGACCGCAGGCGTGGCCGAGCCACGGGAGGGCGACGCGGTCGCCGACCGCACGGGCGGTGACGCCCGGCCCGACGGCCTCGACGATGCCCACTCCCTCGTGGCCCGGCACGAACGGCGGGGTCGGCTTGACCGGCCAGTCGCCGTGGGCCGCGTGGATGTCGGTGTGGCAGAGGCCGCTGGCCTCGATGCGCACGAGGATCTGTCCGGGACCTGGCTCGGGGACCGGGCGGTCCTGGATCTGGAGAGGTTCGGTGAAGCTGGTGACGACGGCGGCTCTCATGGCTGCTCCCTCGGGTCGATGGTGTGGTGTCAACGCTTCCCACTCGCCGTCGATGCGGCGAGGGCCACAGGTCCCGCCGGTGCGGGGACTCCGGCCCGAGAGGCACGCCTGCCCCGCCAGCGCCAGAGCTCGTCAACGCCCCACACGACGAAGGGCAGCGGCACGAGCAGGGCGAGCAGCCAGGCGTCCGGGACCGCGGTTCCGACGACGGGCTGGACTGCGGGGATCGTGACCACGGCCGCAGCGAAGACGATCTCGAAGAGGATGCCCCAGAGGAGCAGCGGGTTCGTGCGCAGGCCGACCTGCCGAAGCGAGGCGTGCTGGGTGCGGGCGGCCACGGCCGTGCCGATCTGGCACGCGACGATGCCGAGGAAGGTCATCGTGGTCGCCTGACGCCACACGTGCTCGAGCGGACCCGACGCCGTCGGGTCACCGGGCGACCAGCCGCCCGCCACCAGGGTGAGCAGGAAGAGTCCGGTGACGAGCACCGCGGACACGCCTCCGAGCAGGCCCCATGCGCGGACCAGCATCGCACGGCCGATCACGTGGTTCCCGCGCCGCCGCGGCGGCCGGTCCATGATCCCCGGCTCGGCGGGCTCGCGGCCGAGCGCGAGAGCCGGCAACGTCTCCGTGCCGAGGTCGATGGCCAGGATCTGCATCACGGTCAGCGGGAGCGGGATACGTCCGCCGGACAGCGCATAGAGCAGGAACGGCACCACCTCGGGCGTCGCGTGGGCGAAGATGTAGACGATGAACTTGCGGACGTTCTCATAGACCTGCCGCCCCGCACTCACCGCGCTGACGATGGTTGCGAAGTTGTCGTCGGTCAGCACCATGGTCGCCGCCTCGCGGGCGACGTCGGTGCCCGAACGTCCCATGGCGACCCCGATGTCGGCTCGGCGCAGGGCAGGAGCGTCGTTGACGCCGTCGCCGGTCATCGCGACGACGTGCCCGAGGTGCTGGAGCGCGTCGGCGATGCGCAGCTTCGCCTCGGGTGAGCTCCGCGCGAACACCAGCTCCCTGTTGTCGGTCAGCAGGGCGTCGAGCTCCGCCTCGCTCATGGCGTCGAGCTGCGAACCGGAGACCACCGGGGTGCTCGGGTCGCCGATGCCGACCTGGTTGGCAACCGTCCGTGCGGTCAGGCCGTTGTCGCCGGTGACCACGATCAGCCGGATGCCGGCGGCGTGGCACTGCTTGACCGCCAGCCGGACCTCGGAGCGCGGCGGATCGGCCATCGCGACCAGGCCGAGGAGGGTCAGGTCGGTCTCGGCGTCCTCCCGGCGCAGCTGATCGGCCTCGACCCGGCCGAGGCGCCGCTCCGCGATCGCGAGCAGGCGGAGGCCCTCCGCCGCCCACGTGTCGACCATGGCCGACACGTGGGAACGTCGGCCGGCGTCGAGCTCCTGGGCGGAGTCCGGGCCGACGGCGATGCGGGAGCACCGCGGCAGGAGCTCCTCGGGGGCGCCCTTGCAGACCAGGACGCTGCCGTCGTCGAGCTCGTCGACGGTGCTCATCCGGCGGAGGACCGGATCGAACGGGAAGACCGACACCCGACGCGGGTGCCCCGGTGGGCACGGGAGGCCGAGGTCGGCGGTGACGCGCAGCAGCGCCAGCTCGGTGGGGTCCCCGCTCACACCCTCGGCGTGCTCCGGGTCCCAGGTCGCGTTGTTGCACGCGACACCGGCGGCGACGAGCCGGCGGGTGAGGGCATCGGGCCGAGCAGCGGCGTCGCCGGGTTCGAGGATCTCGTTGCCCGTCCACATCCGCGTGACCCGCATCCGGTTCAGCGTCAGCGTCCCGGTCTTGTCGGTGCAGATCACGCTGGTCGAGCCGAGCGTCTCGACCGAGGAGAGCCGCTTGACCAGGCTGCCGCGCTTGGCGAGCACCCGCACACCGACCGCGAGCGCCAACGTGATGGTCGGGAGCAGGCCCTCGGGGACGTTCGCGACGAGCAGGCCGATGGCGAAGTTGACGGTGTCGCCGAGGGAGAGCCCCGCCCCGAGGGTGCCGAGCGGGATGAACGCCGCGCCGGTCCCGATCGCGACGATCGCGATCAGGCGTGCGATCCGTCGGACCTGTTGCTCGAGCGGGCTCGGCTCGGCCTTGACCCGTTGCGACAACGTCGCGATCCTGCCGATCTCGGTGTGCATCCCGGTCGCGAAGACGACCGCCAGGCACTCGCCGCCCGTGCAGCTGGTTCCGCTGAACAGCAGGTCCGTCGCCTCGGCAAGGGGGACGGCAGCAGACCCCAGGTCGGCCGTCCGGCTGACGGTGACGGACTCGCCGGTCAGCATCGAGACGTCCACCTCGACCGCCCCGCTCAGCAGCCGGGCGTCCGCGGAGACCCGGTCGCCCTCGGAGATGGCGATGACGTCGCCGGGGACGAGCAGCTCGGCCTCCACGGTCGTCAGGACGCCGTCGCGCAGCACGCGTGCGTTGCGCGGGAGGTACGCCGACAGCGCCTCGACCGCGCGCTCGGCGTGACGCTCCTGGAAGAGTGCGAACCCTGCGTTCACCAGGATCACCACGACGATCGCCACCGCGAGCGCCGTCGTCCCGTTGCCCCACGCGAGCACCGAGGCGAGCCACAGCAGGAGGGCCAGCGGGTGCACCAGCTGGTCGACGGCCTGGCGCAGGACGCTCGGCCCGCGGCGACGAACCAGCTCGTTGCGGCCGGCCGACTCGAGACGTCGCGCGGCCTCCCGCCCGGTGAGACCGCCGCGCTGGCTGCGCAGGTCCCTGAGCAGGCGGTCGAGGGCCTCCTCCGGGTCGGGAG
The DNA here is from genome assembly GCF_039537325.1 of Nocardioides panacisoli. Classification (GTDB taxonomy): domain Bacteria; phylum Actinomycetota; class Actinomycetes; order Propionibacteriales; family Nocardioidaceae; genus Nocardioides; species Nocardioides panacisoli. The sequence continues at coordinate 221,440 of NZ_BAABAH010000003.1, read as the reverse complement.
GCGGCGCGGTCGCCGCGGACGGCGACGGGCTCTCTGTCAGGGTCACGGCGTCTGCTTACAGCTCTCTGGCGGGATCGGCGGGTTCTCGGCCTAGGACACAGCGGGCAGGTGCGCGCGAACACGCTCTCCGAGCTCACGACCCCAGCGCCGCGCCCGGTCCAGCTCGCCGTCGACGAGAGGACCCTCGTTGTCGGAGACCAGGAACGCCTCGGGGGCGGCCAGCATCCGGAAGCCGGCGCGACGCGCGAGACGCACGGCCGTACGACGGGCTCCGGGCAGCCGCCGCGCCTTGTCCACGCGGGTGTCGAAGGCAGCGACCTGGGGGAGCGTGGTCCCGCGCGCGGCGTGCACCTGCGTGAGCCACTCGCGGACACCGGTCGCCTCGCGCTCCGCGGGCGCGCCCTGGGTGACTGCCTGCTTCCGGCTGGAGGGCCGGCTCAGCGAGAGTGCGTGCGTCGGGGCTCCGATCACCAGCACATCTGCATCGGTGGGTTGCCCGACGACCTCCGACGAGACGTCGCTGACGATCGTCTCGCAGCCGGCTTCGATGAGTCCGTCGGCGACGGCCTTCGCGATCGCCTCGGTGTTGCCGAACATCGACTCGTAGAGCACATGGGCGTGCACAGGTGTCGAGGACTCGGTCATGACGGCGCCTCCTTCAGGACGGGTTCTGACTTCAGCCTCGCGTCCGCGCCGGTGCCGCAGCAGAGACGAACGTCCTCCGCCCGCAGGGCCTGCGTCCCCAGGGCGACGCTCCGGAGCCGTGCGGAGGCGGGCCAGGCCCGATCCCGGCTAGGGTCCTGTCCCGTGACCTCGGCGCATGCCCCCGTTGCCCAGCCCACGTTCGTCCGTTCCGACTTCGTCGTGCTCGGCGCCGGAGGAGTGGCGGTCGTCCTCGCCGGCCTCGCGCACTACCTCGAGTGGTCGGGCGCGGTGGCCTTCGTGCTCGCGGCGGTCGCCGTGACGCTGCTGGCGAGCCTGGTGGGGCGTTCGGTCGAGCAGCTCGGCGACCGGTTCGGGCCGGGCGCGACGGGCGTGCTGCAGAGCGCGCTCGGCAACCTCCCCGAGCTGTTCATCTGCCTCTTCGCGCTCAAGGACGGCTTGGTCGGCGTGGTCCAGGCAGCTCTGATCGGGTCGATCCTGGCCAACCTGCTGCTGGTCATGGGCATCGCGTTCGTCGTCGGCGGGCTCAAGCACGGCTCGCAGGCGATCGACTCGACGCGCGCCCGGACGATCTCGGTGCTGATGCTGGTCGCCGTCGTCGCGATGGTCTTCCCGTCGCTCACCGACCAGCTGCACACGCCCGCCGCCGGCCACGAGAAGGCGCTGTCGATGATCGCGGCGGCCGTGCTGCTGGCGCTCTTCGCGCTGACCCTCCCGGCATCGCTGCGCAAGGGCAACAGCACCGGCATGGCCGGTGAGGTCCAGCACGAGGCACCGCGCTGGCCGGTCGGCCTGGCGATCGGGATGCTCGCGCTCGCCGGCGTCCTTGCCGCGTTCGTGTCCGATTGGTTCGTCGCCGCGCTCCAGCCGGCGATGGACTCGTGGGGGGTCAGCGAGACGTTCGCCGGTCTCGTCATCGTCGCGATCGCCGGGAACGCGATCGAGAACGTCGTCGGTGTCCAGCTCGCAGCCCGCAACCAGTCCGACTACGCCTTCCAGCTGATCATCAACTCGCCGCTGCAGATCGCGCTGGTGCTCGCGCCGGCGCTGGTGATCCTGTCCTCCCTGCTGGGCTTCACCGCGTTGACGCTGGTCTTCGCACCCACCCTCGTCGTCGCAGTCTTCCTCGCCGTCCTGCTCGCCGTGGTGATCACGGTCGACGGAGAGTCGAACTGGATCGAGGGCGCTTCGCTGATCGGCGTGTACGTCGTGATCGCGTCGTCGTTCTGGTGGGGCTGACGCGACCTCAGCACACCCCGAAGGTGCCGTCCAGCACGTCGGGATCGGGCAGGTTGTTGATGCCGATCGTCAGGTGCGGGTGGGCACCGCAGGTCAGGCTCCCGGTGGAGGCCCACTCCAGCGGCGACAACGAGACGACGTCGTAGTGCAGGAAGAAGAACAGGCGGTCGAGCGCCAGGAAGTCGTCGGGGTCGTTCAGCTGCAGGTCGATCTTCGGGTCAGGGAAGATGTCGCCGTCCCCGTCGAAGTACCGGACGCGGCCGGTGATGTGGTCGCCCTCGGCGGGTGACCCGGGTCCACGGGTGCTCGCCCCGGCCCAGACCGCGCCGCACGCCACCGTGCAACCCTCGTCGTGGGAGCTGAACGCCGCCTCGACGGTCTTGAAGCGCAGGTCGTCGATCACGATCCGCTTCCGGTTCGACCCGAGGTCGTGGCACGCGGCCGCGTCCGTGGTGTCCGTGCACGCGATCCCGTTCACCACCAGCGGCGTCGACGGCACGAGCCCGTCGAGGCCGGTGGGGAAGAAGTGCATCGCGAAGTCCGGGTCGCGGACGTCGCGGTCGGTCGCCCGGGTCGGCGTCCAGGTCGGCCGGCACAGGGTGCCGGTGTCGGTCTGCAGGCAGATGTCGAGGTTCGCCGGCACGTGCGCCACGGATGCGTCGACGTAGGCGCCACCCACGACCCCGGTGAGCGAGATCGAGTCGATCGACCCGTCGCCGGTGTGGTTGGCCGGGTCGACGTTGTACGTCGCCGTGATGCCGCCCTCGCCGTCGGCGTCCTTGTCCCACGGGCGGATCGCGATGGTCGCGGGCTGCGGGTTGGACAGCGTCCCGTGCAGGTCGGTGCCCGGCACGATGACGGCGTAGTCCAGCGGCGCCGAGCCGATGTCATAGCTCAGCCGCAGCGGCTTCGCCGACTGGCTGATCGACGCGTTGCCGATCTGCAGGAGGTTGGCGGCGACGTACTGGCCCTCGGAGTAGGCCAGCAGCTGGCGGTCGGGATCGACCGTCCGCTTGGTCCCGCCGAACGCCTGGGCGTAGACGCGGCCGATGTGGTCGCCGTGCGCGTCGAAGGTGACGTCGCCGTGGTTCTTCGGCAGCGTGAGCGTCAGGTGGCTCGGCAGGTGCTTGATCCGCGCCTCGAAGTTCGGCATGCCGTCCGGTGCCGGCAGCCCGGTCCCAGAGGCGTTGATCTCCTCGATCGGCTGGCCGTGGCTGTCGAAGTCGACGACGTCCTCACCGTTCGGGCCGGGCTTGAGCGAGAAGGTGAGGTTCGCGGGCAGCTGGTCGACGGTCCCGTCGAAGGTCACGCCGTCCTTGCTGCCCCGCACGGTGAGGAACTGCGGCTGGGCCGTCTGCAGGCTCGCGACCACGGGATCGGCCTGGAAGCTCACGCCCTGCAGGCCCGTGATCCGCAGGAACGCCCGGTAGAGGCCGGGTGTGTCGTCGTAGGACACGGCGGATCCGCTGATGGCGGGCGCGTCGCTGCCGTCGCTGGCGAGGAGGGTCAGCGTCCCGAGCGGCTGGCTCGCGGTCGCCGACACGGCGCCGTCGGACTGCTCGATGTTCACGGTCTCCGCGGCCGGTAGGCCGTCGAGCGTCGCCTCGAGTCGCGTCGCCCGCTGGAAGAACGGGACCGGTCGGGTCGCCTTGAGCTTGATCTGGTCGATCCCGGTGCCGTGCCCGTCGAAGGTGACCGCCCCGTTGTCGAGGTCGATCGAGACGGTGGTGTCCGCGGGCAGGTTCGAGAGGGAGCCGTCGAGGTGGGTCGACGTGGTGTCGTCGACGGCGTGGAAGGGGAACAGCCCGGGCGCGTGTGCGAAGACGAGCTCGCCGCCGTAGGGCGCCGACTGGTTGATGGACACAGACCTGAGGTCGGAGACCTGGAGGCCCGCCGTGAACGCCGTCGCGGTCGTGCGGTGGAGCTGCGCGAAGGGCGACGGGTCGGTCACCAGCGGGTCGACGTCGGAGCCCTGGGCGAACCGCGCCTGGACCCGGTCGATCTTGGCGTCGGGCGCGGTCGCGACCGTCGTGGTCTGGGCAGCCTGGACGAAGCTGACGTGGCCAGGGACGCCCCAGGCGTCGAGGGCGGCAGCCGTCTTGATGTCACCGTTGACGGTGTCGTGGTAGGCGCCGGTCAGCCGGGCGATCGTCCCGTTGGCGTCGTACGTCGTCGTGTCGGCGGCGGGCGCGCTGGTGTGCACGACCGTGACCTGGGAAGGGATCTGGTCCGCCACGACGTCGACCTTCCGGACCCGGCCCGGCGTCAGCACGGTGAGCTTCCCCGAGAGCTTCGTCGGTCCGCCGGTGACGGTCACCTGCTGGCGCGACTGGGCGATGGAGAGCCGGGTGTCGAAGTCACCGGGAACGGGCGTGAACCCGAGGTTGCCCTGGTAGGCGGTGTCCGGCGCGTCGGGGTCCGGACCGCTGAACATCTCGGCGATCAGGCCCATCGAGGGCTGCGGGTTGTACTCGCTGATGTGGAGCGCGAGATCGGCTCCGTCCGACGCGAGTGCCACGACGCCCAGCGACGCGTGCCAGGCGCCGCCGAAGCCCGTGTCGGTCGCGTCCGGTCCGAACCCGATGTAGCTGTCCGGGGCGACCGGGTTGATCGCGACCGCCTCGATGCTGACCTTGCTCCCGGCGGGGAACCACGGGTTGCGCGCGACCTGCAGCGAGAGGCCGGGCGGCACGAGCGTCACCCCGAGCAGGCCGGTGAAGTCCGGCAGGCCCTTGCCGTCGACGTCGATCGGGGTCGGCACCTCCGGGAGCGCCTTGGTGTATCGGACGATCGGCGGACCGCTCGGCGGGAGGTACGTCGTCCGGTAGACGAACCCGACCGCGTTGATCGCGCACAGGATCTTCGGCAGCTGGCTCGCGACCGGTCCCACGACGGGGAGGGGACCGAGCGCACCGCCCGCCACCTTGGACACGGGGCACAGCGTGTTGCGCAGCAACGTCGCCGGGTGCCCCCCGAACGCGCCGTCCAGGCCGTCGGCGGGGTTCGGGACGGCGGCTGGGACGGCCGCCGGCACCGCGGAGGCCCGCGCGGGCACCGCATGAGCCGGTGCGGCGTGGACCGGGACCGACGACAGTCCGGCGAGGGCGGTCGCGGCCGCGAGGGCAGCCATCAGGGAACGCACGGGACGGTTCCGGAGCATGGGAGGTCTCCTGGCGGCCGCGGAGCAACGGCCTCGATTCCATGGCCGAGGGTCCCGAGTCCCGAGCGCCGGGTGTCCTCGACCGGGATGCTAGGACCCCCGGACCCGCCCGTGCAGAACTGGCAGACACTCCTGTCGATCTGCAAGATCTCCGGTCGCAGCAGGTCAGGCCGGGGCGGACTCCCAGACGAAGCCGTCGGGGTCGGTGAAGCCGTCCTTGTCGGTGCGGATCGTCAGGCGGTGGCTGCCGTCACCGGCGACGGGGACGCCGGCGTCCTTGGCGAGCGCCTTGCGGCCGTAGAGGGCGAGCTTCACGGCGCCGCCCTCGGGGTCGAGCTCGGCGTACATCGGGCCGAAGGACCTCGCGACCTCGAAGCCGTGCTCGGTGTAGAAGCGCTTGGTGGCACCCACGCTGCTGACCCCGATGAGCAGCACGACGTCCGTGACCTCGCGGGTGGGCTCGGCGGTGTTCTTCTTCGACGAGGTGGCGATCTTCCAGATCGCGCCGTCGGGCGCCTGGACGACGCCGCCGTAGCCCCACATGCTCTTCGCGGCCGGCTTCAGCACGGTCGCGCCCGCGTCGACCGCGTCGCCGACGTGCAGGTCGACGTCGGCCGGCTGGGCGACCACGAGCGAGAGCGTGAACCCGCGGAACCCGGAGCTCGGGCTTTCTCCCTGGCGCACGGCGAGCCGGTCGCCGAGCCCGAACGCGGACTTGTAGAACACCTCGGCCGCTGCGGCGTCGGCTGCCTCGAGGACGATGGAAGAGATCATTGCTGCTCCTTGGGTGGTGGGTCGATGGGTCGCTTGCCTGGTCGACGTCGGCGGTCCGGTGGATGTGACATCCGACCCGAGTCCCTGCCTCCGCGGGACGTTGTGCCCTTCGCTGGCGCGCTCCGGTTGCGGAGGATCGAGCGGTGATCACTTTGAGCGACCCCACCCGCGCCGCGGACGTGCTGATGAGCGACGGGGCCGTCGCCGTCGTTCGCGCCGTCCGCGAGGACGACGCTGCCGCCCTCCACGCCCTGCACGACCGGGTCTCCGACGACTCGCTCTGGCTCCGCTTCTTCTCGGTGTCGCGCGTGGCCGCGCACCGGTACGTCGACAAGGTCCTCACCACGCCGGACACCATCGCGCTCCTCGCCGAGGTCGACGGCAGCGTGGCTGCGGTCGCGACCGCCGAGCCGGTCGGCCCCGACGTCTGCGAGGTGGCCTTCCTGGTCGCCGACGAGCACCGGGGGCGGGGCCTGGGCACGCTGCTGCTCGAGCACCTCGCGGCGGACGCACGTGACCGGGGCGTCACCGAGTTCGAGGCGCGGGTGCTCCGGTCCAACCACCGGATGCTGCGGGTGTTCACCGACGCCGGCTTCGAGCTGCACGCGCGCAACGACGGTGGCGAGGAGGTGCTGCGGATGCGCACGGTCGTCACCCCGGCCCTCCAGGCGGTTGCGGACCACCGCGAGTTCGCCGCCGAGCAACGCTCGCTGGCGCCGATGTTCGCGCCGCGCGGCGTCGTCGTGTACGGCGCCCGGCGCGACGGCACGGGCATCGGCGCGGCCGTGGTCTCGGCGATCCGAGCGGGCCACTACGAGGGCAGCTTCGCCGTCGTGCACCCCAAGAGCTCCAGCGTGCTCGGCGTACCGGCGTCCGCGTCCGCGGCCGACGCGCCCGGTCCTCTCGACCTGGCCGTCATCGCCGTGCCCGCCGCAGCGGTCGCCGCGGCTCTCGAGGACGCCCAGCGGGCCGGCGTCCGGGCGGCCGTGGTCATCTCCTCGGGCTTCGGCGAGATGGGCGAGCGGGGCGCTGTCCTGCAGCGTGACCTGGTCGTCTTCGCGCGGCGGCACGGGATCCGCCTGGTCGGGCCGAACGGGCTCGGGTTGATCAGCAACACCCCTGAGGTGAGCCTGCACGCGACCTTCGGCGGTCGCGTCCCCGCGGCGGGTGGCCTCGCGGTCGCCAGTCAGTCGGGCGGCGTGGGCATCGCGCTCATGGACCTCATCGCGGCAGCGGGCGTCGGCCTGCGGTACTTCGTCTCACTCGGGAACAAGGCCGACGTCTCCGGCAACGACCTGTTGGCCGCGTGGTACGCCGACGACGGCGTCACCTGCGGTGCGCTCTACCTCGAGTCGTTCGGCAACGCGCGCAAGTTCGCGCGGTTCGCACGCGCCTTCAGCGAGCGCAAGCCCCTGGTCGCCGTGGTCGGCGGCCGCTCGGCAGGCGGCAAGCGCGCCGGTAGCTCGCACACCGCGGCAGCCGCGTCGCCGGCCGCCGGAGTGCGCGCCCTGTTCGCGCAGGCGGGCGTCATCGCCTGCCACGACGCCGAGGAGCTGGCCGACACGACCCTGCTGCTGACCCGGGAGCCGCTTCCGGCAGGCAGCCGGCTGGGCGTGATCAGCAACGCCGGCGGTCTGGGCGTCCTGGCCGCCGACATCGCGGCCGACGAGCAGCTGGACGTCGTCGAGTTCTCACCCGCTCTCCGCGCCCGGCTCTCCGGCCTGGTGAACCAGACCAACGGAACGGCCAACCCGGTCGACGCCGGCGCCGGGGCGGAGGCGGCCCAGGTCGCGGCCATCGCGGACACGACCCTCGCCTCGGGCGAGGTCGACGCCGTGATCGCGGTCGTCGTCGCCATCGGCACCAACGACCTCGACGCGACGCTCGCGGCACTCGCCGAGGTGCGTCGGTCGCACCCCGATCGGCTGGTCGTCGCGGTGCCGCTGGGCGAGACCGAGCCCGCGCCCGAGGACATCACCGTCTTCCGGAGCGCCGCGGCCGCGCTCAGCGCCCTCGGTCGGGTGACGAGGTACGCCGCCTGGCGCCGAGTCGACGCCCACGACCCCGAGCCCACCGACCCGGCAGCGGCCCGCGCGGCCCGGATGACGGCACGGGGGCTGCTCCAGGTGTCGACGACGCAAGGGTGGATCCGGCCGGCCGAGGCGCGCGAGCTGCTCGGGCGCTACGAGATCGACCTCGACGGGCGGTTCGCCAGCGGGGTCGAGGAGGCCGGCACGGTCGCGCAGGAGCTGGGCTTCCCCGTCGCGGTCAAGCTCGCCGAGCCCGACGTCGTGCACAAGACCGACCAGGGCCTGGTCCGGACCGGGCTGCGCCGCCGCTCCGAGGTCGAGGCGGCGGTGGCGTCCTTCGAACGGATGCACGGCCGGCCCTGCTCGGTCCTGGTCCAGCCCATGCGTTCCGGGGTCGAGCTCGCCCTCGGCGTCGTCCGTGACCCGGGCTTCGGACCGCTGGTGATGCTGGCGGCAGGAGGGGTCGCCGTCGACGCGCTCGACGACCGTGCCTTCCTGGTGCCTCCGTTCCACGAGGACGACGCGCTGCGCGTGCTCCGGTCGCTGCGGGTCTGGCCGCTGCTGGACGGCTTCCGCGGAGCGGCCCCCGCCGCCACGCGGGACGTCGCCCGGCTGGCCGAGCGGCTGGGCCGGCTCGCGGTCGACGTACCTGAAGTGGCCGAGATCGACCTGAACCCGGTGATGGTGCGACCCGACGGCTGCGCCGTCGTCGACGCGAAGCTGCGGCTGGCGTCGGCCTCCGACGCCGCGACGGACCTTCCGAGCCAGCTGCGTCGCCCCCGGCAGTGACCGGACGCCGACGTCACCGCCGGGCGGCGACGTCGAGCACCGCGGCACCGACCACCCGGCCACCGGTCAGGTCGTCCAGGGCGCGGGCGGCGGCATCGAACGGGTAGGGCGTCACGTGTGGTCGCACGCCGAGCCGGGCCGCGGCCGAGATCAGCGCCCGTCCGTCCTCGCGCGTGTTGGAGGTGACGCTGGTCAGCGTGCGCTCGCGGAAGAGGTGTTGCTGGTAGTCGAGCGGCGGCACGTCGGTGAGGTGGATCCCGGCGACGGCCAGGGTGCCGCCCTGGTCGAGCGCCGCGAGCGCGACCGGGACCAGCTCGCCCGCGGGGGCGAAGAGGATCGCGGAGTCCAGCGGCACCGGCGGGCTGTCGGCCGCGCCGCGCGCCGAGCTGGCGCCCAGCTCGAGGGCGAGGCGCCGCGCGCCCTCGCCGCGGGTGAGCACGTGCACGTCGTACCCGAGCCCGATCGCCACCTGCGCCGTCAGGTGGGCGCTGGCGCCGAAGCCGTAGAGGCCCAGGCGGCCGCCGGGCGGCACGTTCGCGCGCACCAGGGCGCGGTAGCCGATGATCCCGGCGCACAGCAGCGGAGCGGTCGTCACGGGGTCGGCGTCGGCGGGCAGCGCATAGGCGTACGCCTCGGGGACGGTGATCTGCTCGGCGTAGCCGCCGTCGGCGTCCCAGCCGGTGTACGTCGACGACCGGCACAGGTTCTCGCGACCCGAGCCGCACCACCGACAGCTGCCACAGGTCCGACGGAGCCAGGCGGCGCCGACCAGGTCCCCGAGCCGGAACCGGCCCGTGCCCGAGGCGAGGTCGACCACCTCGCCGACCACCTCGTGGCCCGGCACCACCGTCGGGCGACGAGGTGCCAGATCGCCGTCGGCGACGTGCAGGTCCGTGCGGCACACGCCGCAGGCGAGCACCCGCACGAGCAGCTCGTCGGGGGCCGGCTGCGGATCGGCGCGCTCGACCAGCTCGAGCCGAGGTACGGCTCCAGGGACGCCGGTGGTGACCCACGCTCGCATCACGATCCCGAGGCTAGGGGCCTGCGCCCGGTCACGTCACGCGCCGTCGGGTGATCGGTCCTCGGGCACCACGGCGACGTTCGTATGGGCGTGCTCCAGGACGGCGGTGGCCGTGGTGGAGCGGACCATCCTGCCGAGGGACTCGGCCGGGTGCCGTCCGACGACGACCAGCTCGTGCTCCTCGGCCAGGGTCGCGAGGGCCTCGTCGGGTGGGTCCGAGACCAGGAACGGGCGGACCCGGACGTCCGGGAAGCGCTCGCCGAACCCGGCGACCGACTCGCCGACCAGCAGCCGCTGTGCCTCGAGATCGGGGTCTCCGCCGCCGCCCGCCACGCGGACAGTGGCGACGGCCCGCTCCACGGAGCGGAGCACCGTCAGCCGTTGCCCGCGCAACGAGGCCTGGCGGAACGCGAACTCGATGACGGGGAGCGACTCCTCGGTGCCGTCCGCGCCGACCAGGATCCCGTGGGTCACGTGGTCCGGCCTGGGGGGCCGGCAGATGACGACCGGGCACGCGGCGTGCCTGGCCACCGACGCGCTCACCGAGCCGAGGACCTTGCTCCGAGCAGGACCACGGCCGCGCGAGCCGAGCACCACCAGGTGCACCACGGATGTCAGCCGGGTGAGCTCGGTGATGGCGCTGCCGACGACCGCACGGGTCTCCACCGTCACGCCCGGGACGTGCCGCCCGGCGAGCAGCGCGCCGCGCTCGGCAGTGCTCCTCGCCCTCGCGAGCAGGTCTTCGGGCGGGATCGCATAGGCAGCCGTCGGCCCGACCGCCGCCGGGGTGGGCGACTGGCTGGTCGCGCTGAGCACGACCAGCGGACGGTGCTCGGCGGCTGCTTGCTCGGCCGCCCACTCGACGGCCCGGTCGGCGTCGGCCGATCCGTCGGTCCCGACCACGATGACCTCGGGGGACATCACGACACCGCCGCCGCGAGTGCGACGAACCCGGTGCCGAGCACGAGGAGCAGGCCCACGAGCGGGAGGACGAACCGGAGGTACTGGTCGTAGCGCACCTTGGCCAGTGCCAGGCCGCCCATGACCACCGCCGAGGTCGGCGTGATCAGGTTGACGACGCCCGACGCGGTCTGGAACGCCGTCACGACGACGGACCGCTGCACGCCGGCGAAGTCGGCCAGCGGAGCGAGGATCGGGATGGCGAGAGCGGCGTGTCCGGACGTCGACGGGACGAGGAAGGCCAGCGGGACGTTGATCAGGAACATCAGACCGCCGAACACCCAGGACGAGGTGCCGTTGACCGTGTTCTCCATGGCGTGCAGCACGGTCCCCGTGATCTCGGAGTTGTTCATGATCACGGTCACGCCGCGGGCGAGGACGATGATCAGCCCGACCCCGACGAAGTCCCCGGCGCCCTTCACCAGCGTCTCGGTCAGACGGTGCTCGCCCAGGCCGCCGACGATGCCCACGACCAGCGACATCATCAGGAACAGCGCGGCCAGCTCGGGGAAGTACCAGTCGAGCTGCCAGCCGTAGCTCGCTGCGTCCGGTCCGTGGATGACCTGGGCCCAGGGCACGATCGCGAAGATCATGAACGCGAAGGTGAGGGCCACGAGCGTCAGCACCGACTTGTGGCGGAAGCTCAGCTTCGGCACGACCCGCAGACCGTGTGCGCGCAGCTCGTCGTCGCCCTCGGAGTCGCCGACCATCGAGTGGCTCGGGTCGGCCTTCACCTTCCGTGCGTAGCGGGTGACCCACCACACGGCGACAGGGACCAGCACGACGTACATCAGCAGTCGGAAGCCGATGCCGTCACCGATCGAGATGTCGGCTGCACCGGAGGCGACGCCGGTCGCGAAGGGGTTGACGGTGGACGCGAGGACGCCGATCCCGGCCCCGACGAGGATCGTCGCGGCCGCGACCATCCGGTCGTAGCCCAGGGCCAGCAGCAGCGGGATGAGCAGGGCGTAGAAGCCCAGCGTCTCCTCGGCCATTCCCTCGGTCGTGCCGCCGATCGAGAACAGCACCATGAGCACGGCGATCAGCACCGTGCCGCGGCCGCTCATCCGCTGCGCGACCCGGGCGACGCCCTCGTTGATCGCGCCGGTGCGCATCGCCATCGTGATGAAGATGCCGATGGCGAGCACGAACAGGAACACGCCTGCGGCGCCGTACAGCTCCCCGGACTCGTAGGGCCCGATCTTGCCGTCGGCGTTCATCACGCCGTACAGCCCGTTGATCGGCGCCATGAAGAGCTCCATCAACCGGTCGCCGAACGACAGCGGGTTGGGGGTGCTCGCGTAGCTGCCGGGGATCGGGCGGCCCGTGGAGGCGTCGGTATCGTAGGCGCCCGTCGGGATCACGAAGGCCAGCAGCCACACGCCGAGGGTGACGGCGAACAGCACCGTGAACGCGCTCGGGAAGTGGAAGCGCTTGGGGCCGGCCTTCTGGTCCGGCTCGGTGGTCGGGCGCGGCGCCCGGTGGATGGTGGCCATCGGAGTGTCCTCTCGGCTGGCAGTGGGCCACTTCTCAGCCTTCAGCGTGTCGGGCCGGCGCGGACGGGCCGATGCTCCTGAGCCGGAGGGACGTTGGGCCCTCCGCCGTAGGTGTCCGGAGCCGTGATCCTGGAGCCTCACGGGCAGAGAGGAAGCACGATGCCGGAGACCGGACCGACCCCCTTCCACGTCGACTCAGAGGTCGGCCAGCTCAGGCAGGCGATCCTGCACCGACCGGGTCTGGAGCTGATGCGTCTGACGCCGTCCAACAAGGACGACTACCTGTTCGACGACGTGCTGTGGGTCAAGCAGGCGAAGCTCGAGCACGACGCCTTCGCCGAGGCGCTCCGCGACCAGGGCGTCCGCGTGCACCTGCTCGACGAGCTGCTGCGCGAGACGCTCGAGATCCCCGTGGCGCGCAAGCACGTCCTCGAGAGCTCCCTCGACGAGCGCCTCTACGGACCGGCGGTGCTGGAGAGCATCCACGACCTGTTCGAGTCGATGACCGCCGACGACCTGACGTCGTTCCTCATCGGCGGGCTGACGAAGCGCGAGCTCCTCGAGCGCGTGCCGGAGCCGGCGTCGGTGCTGGTGCAGACGCTCGGCATGGACGACCTGCTGCTGCCGCCCCTCCCGAACCACCTGTTCACCCGGGACACCTCGGCGTGGGTCTACGACGGCGTCTCGGTCAACTCGATGCGCAAGCTCGCGCGGGTACGGGAGACCGTCCACTACGAGGCCATCTACCGGTGGCACCCGATGTTCGCGGACACGAGCTTCCGGTGGTGGACCGAGGGCACGGCGGACGCGCCCGCCACGACCGAGGGCGGCGACATGATGGTGCTCGGCCGGGGCGCGGTCATGATCGGCATGAGCGAGCGGACCACGCCGCAGGGAGTCGAGCGGCTGGCTCGGAGACTGTTCGCGGCGGGCAGCGCTCAGCGGATCCTCGCGCTCGCCATGCCGCAGAAGCGGGCCTTCATGCACCTCGACACCGTGATGACCATGGTGGACGAGGAGACGTTCACCCAGTACGCCGGCCTCGGCGGGCTGCCGTCGTACTCGATCGAGCCGGGCTCCGGTCCCGACGACCTCGCGATCACGGCGAACGCCCCGGAGGACATGCACGCCGCCATCGCGCGCGCCCTGGGGTTGGACCGGATCCGCGTGCTCACGCCGACGCAGGACGTACGCTCGGCCGAGCGCGAGCAGTGGGACGACGGGTGCAACGTGCTCGCCGTCCGGCCCGGCGTGGTCGTCGCCTACGAGCGCAACGTCACGACCAACACCCACCTGCGCAAGAACGGCATCGAGGTGATCACCATCAAGGGCAGCGAGCTGGGTCGGGGCCGAGGTGGTCCGCGGTGCATGACCTGCCCCATCGAGCGGACCGGGATCTGACGACATGGCCTTCAACCTCCGGAACCGCAGCTTCGTCAAGGAGATCGACCTCACCCCGAAGGAGTGGCTCTTCCTCCTGGACCTGGCGTCGAGGCTCAAGCACGCGAAGTACGCCGGGACAGAGCGTCCCAGGCTCGACGGCAAGAACATCGTCGTCATCTTCGAGAAGACCTCGACCAGGACCCGGTGCGCGTTCGAGGTCGCCGCGCACGACCAGGGTGCCCACGTGACCTACCTCGACCCGTCCGGTTCCCAGATGGGCCACAAGGAGTCGATCAAGGACACCGCCCGCGTGCTCGGCCGGTTCTACGACGGCATCGAGTTCCGGGGCTCGCGCCAGGCGGACGTGGAGGTGCTGGCGGCCCACGCCGGTGTGCCGGTCTGGAACGGCCTCACCGACGAGTGGCACCCCACGCAGACGCTCTGCGACATGCTCACGATGCGTGAGCACGCCGCCAAGCCCGACCACGAGATCGCGTTCGCCTACCTCGGCGACGCCCGCAACAACGTGGGCAACTCGCTCCTCGTGGCCGGAGCGATGATGGGCATGGACGTCCGCATCGTCGCGCCGCGGTCGCTCTGGAACCACGATCCCGTGGTGGCGGCAGCCCGGGAGATCGCCGAGGCGACCGGCGCCCGCCTGACGCAGACCGAGGACGTGCACGCCGGCGTCGAGGGCGTGGACTTCCTCTACACGGACGTGTGGCTCTCGATGGGCGAGCCGAAGGAGCGTTGGGCCGACCGCATCGCGCTCCTGCGCGACTACCAGGTGAACATGGAGGTGGTCCGGGCCACCGGCAACCCGGTGGTGCGGTTCATGCACTGCCTGCCCGCGTTCCACGACCGGAACACGCTGGTCGGCGAGCAGATCTTCCAGGAGCACGGCCTGGACGCGCTCGAGGTCACCGACGAGGTCTTCGAGTCGGCGCACTCGGTGGTCTTCGACCAGGCCGAGAACCGGATGCACACGATCAAGGCGGTCCTCGTCGCCACCCTGGGCGGCTGACCGATGCGCATCGTCGTGGCCCTGGGCGGGAACGCCCTCCTCCGGCGGGGGCAGCGACCGGACGCCGAGGTGCAGGAGGACAACGTGCGCCGCGCGGTGGCCGCCCTGGCTCCCCTCGCCGACCAGCACGAGCTGGTCCTGACCCACGGCAACGGCCCCCAGGTGGGAGTGCTGGCGATGCAGAGCGCGTCCGACCCGCACCTGTCGACGCCGTACCCGTTCGACGTGCTGGGCGCCCAGACCCAGGGGATGATCGGCTACTGGCTGCTGCAGGCGATGCAGAACCGCCTGCCCGGCCGGCACGTCGCCGCGATCATCAACCAGACCCTCGTCGGGGCCGCGGACCCGGCGTTCGACGACCCCACCAAGTTCGTGGGCGAGGTCTACGACCGTGACGAGGCCGACCGGCTGGCGGCCGAGCGGGGGTGGACCGTGCGCGCCGACGGCTCGGGGTGGCGGCGGGTGGTGGGATCACCGCACCCGCTGCGCGTGGTCGAGACCCCGCTCATCAGGCTGCTGCTGGAGAGCGGCGCGGTCGTGGTCTGTGCGGGCGGCGGCGGTGTCCCCGTCGTGCGCGGCGACGACGGCGAGCTGCGTGGCGTCGAGGCGGTCGTCGACAAGGACCTGACCAGCGCGGTCCTCGCCGAGGCGCTCGACGCCGACGCCCTCCTCGTGCTCACCGACGTGTCGGCGGTCATGCGGGACTTCGGCACCGAGCGGGAGGCGCCGATCGCCCGCGAGACGCCGTCGGGACTGCGCTCGCTGACCTTCCCGTCAGGCTCGATGGGCCCGAAGGTCGAGGCAGCGTGCCGGTTCGTCGAGCTCACCGGCGGTGTCGCTGCCATCGGTGCGCTCGAGGACGTGGCGGAGATGCTCGCCGGGCGCGCGGGAACGGTCGTGACGCCGACGGGGCGCTACGACGGGGTCCGGTAGCCGATCGGGTTCAGTCGACGCGGATGCCGAGCTGCGCGGCGAACGCGGGCGCCAGGTCGATCAGCTGCGAGGAGGAGACGGTCGCGCCGCGCAGCGCACTGACCGGGGAGACGAGGCCCAGCCGGGCCTCGCGCAGGTCGGTGTGGGACAGCCGGGCTCCGGTGAGCCGGAGGTCGGCGATCGTCGTACCGGGGAACCGGGCACGGGTGAGGCTGCCCTCCGACAGCTCCAGCTCCTCGATGGTGCACTCCTCGAAGGACACGTCGGCGACCGCGGCGCCCTGGAGACCGAGGTAGCCGATCTTGCAGTGCGCGAACCGGACCGAGCCGATCTTCGCGTCGAACAGGCCGATCGAGCCGATCCGCGACTCGACGATCTCGCAGTCGCGCCAGGTCGAGGCCGGGGCGCCCAGGTCGGGTGCGTCGAGCCTCTCGAAGCGGACGTCGAGGAACCGGCAGTCCCGCAGCTCGCTGCCGCTGATCCGCACGTCCACGAGCTCGGACTCGCGGAAGTCCGCGGCACCGACCCGCAGCCCGGCGACCGTCGCGCCCTCGATCCGCTGGCAGTCGGTGCCGCGGGCCAGGTCGTCACCGGTCGCGTCGTCGAGGTCGACGAGCGAGGGCGGGTTCACCCTCGGGGGATCCAGCTTCATGCCGCCAGCATGTCAGTGGCGGGCCGCGGCGTCCTCAGCTGATCAGGGGAGCCATCACCCGCGCGACGGCGCTCGGCCGGCGCGTGGTGCGCTCCTCCGCGTCGGCCAGCGTCATCGCGCGCAACCCGGCGTTGATGCCGAGCCACCGCAGCGGCTCCGGCTCCCACTTGCGCGACCGGTGGTCGACCCAGGGGAGCCGGGTCAGCTCGGTGTCGTGGCCGAGGATCAGGTCCCGCAGGGTGCGGCCGGCGAGGTTCGTCGTGCTCACGCCGTCGCCGACGTAGCCACCGGCCCACGCCACCCCGCTCGCGCGGTCGAGGCCCACGGAGGCGCACCAGTCCCTCGGGATCCCGAGCGCCCCGCCCCACCGGTGGGTGATCTCGGCCTCGGCGACCGCGGGGAACAGGTCGACGAGGGTCTCGCGCAGCTTCGCGAACACGCGGGGGACCCGGTCGAAGTCGGGCCGCACCCGCGAGCCGAAGTGGTACGGCGCCCCGCGGCCTCCGAAGACGAGGCGGTCGTCGGCCGTGCGCTGGCCGTAGATGATCAGGTGCCGGTGGTCGGAGAACGTCTCGCGACGGCGCAGCCCGATCTCGTCCCACACCTCCGCGGACAGCGGCTCGGTCGCGATCACCAGGGAGTAGACCGGAGCCACGGTGCGCCGCTCCCCGGCGAGGGTCGGGGTGTAGCCCTCGGTGGCGCGCACGACGTGAGGCGCCGTGAGCGTGCCGCGGCAGGTGCGAACCAGCCCGCGCTCGATCGCCGTCACCCGGGTGCGGTCATAGATGGTCACCCCGTTGCGCTCGCAGGCCTCGGCCAGGCCGTGCACGAGGCGCGCGGGATGGATCGCCGCGCAGTCGGGCGTGTACGTCGCCCCGACCGTCCCGGTCGCACGCACCACCTCGTCGGCCTGTGCGCGGTCCAGGAGGGCGAGGTCGTCGCGACCCCAGGAGCGCGCGTCGTCGTACTCCTCCTGAGCGCGCTGCCACTGGGTCGCGGAGCGCGCGAGCACGATCGTCCCGCCGTGCGCGAAGTCGCAGTCGATGCCCTCGGCCGACGCGGCCGCGCCGACCTCGGCGACCGACGCCCGCATGGCGGCGTGCTGGGCCAGCGCCGCGTCACGCGACGAGCCGGGCAGCGCCGCCAGGCTGCCGAGCGACGCCGGGAACAGCGCCGAGCACCAGCCGCCGTTGCGGCCCGACGCGCCGAAGCCGACGTGGTGGGCGTCGACGACCGCGATCCGTGCGTCGGAGGAGGTCGCCAGGTAGTAGGCCGTCCAGAGACCGGTGAACCCGGCACCGACCACGACGACGTCGTACTCCCGGTCGCCGGGGAGCGGTTCGCGGTCGCGCGGCGGCGCCTGGTCCAGCCACAGCGAGGGCGGGGTCAGCGGCGCTGCTCCCGTCATCGCACGCCCCATGAGTAGGTCTGCTTGCGGAGCCGGAGGTACATGAACGTCTCCGTCGCGTGCACGCCGTCCACCGAGCGGATCGCGGAGATGAGCTCGAGCAGGGTGTCGTCGCCCTCGCAGACCGCCTCGACCAGCAGGTCGAACGAGCCGGCGGTGATCACGACGTAGTCGACCTCGGGCAGCGCCGCGATCGCGTCGGCCACGGGGTCGAGCCGGCCGTTGACCCGTACGCCGATCATCGCCTGCCGGGCGAACCCGAGCTGGAGCGGGTCGGTCACGGCGACGATCTGCATGACGCCCCCGTCGACGAGCCGCTGCACCCGCTGCCGGACCGCGGCCTCGGAGAGCCCGACCTCCTTCCCGATGCTCGCGTAGGCGCGGCGGCCGTCCTCCTGGAGGAGCGCGACGATCGCCTTGGAGACGTGGTCGAGCGGTGCGGTGGGCTTGCTCACGCCGGTCATGCTTCCAGCCGAAACCGGATTCTGGCCAGCGTTGCGCCGTGGATTTCGTAGGAAGGCGGCAGGTTCGCAACGGAATCCCTTGTAGTCCGGAACCGCGCTATGCGATTCTCCTGGTGTTCGCCCGGGAACGAGAGGGGTCCATGTGGAGAACGGCATGCGGCCGACGAGCCGCCGGACGCTGCTGAAGGCAGCCGGCGTCGGTGTGTTCGGTCTCGGGAGCGCAGCCGTGCTGCCGCTGTTCGGCACGGGCGGGGCGATCCAGGACCCCGCCAAGTGCAGGGCCACCGACATCTCGAGCTCCGACCGCACCCTCGTGGTCTCGAACTGGCCGGACTACATCGACCACATCAACAAGCCCGGGTCGACGGTGTCCACGTTCGAGGAGCGCACCGGGATCAGCGTCGACTACACCGACGACGTCAACGACAACGCCGAGTTCTTCGCGAAGGTCCGCAACCAGCTGGGGAGCTGCGAGCCGATCGGCCGCGACATGATGGTGCTCACCGACTGGATGGCCGCCCGGATGATCAACCTCGGGTGGGTCCAGCCGCTGGACGCGAGCAAGGTCCCCAACCTCCACAAGAACCTGATCCCCTCGCTGCAGAAGAGGGCCTGGGACCCCGACGAGACCTACCACGCGCCGTGGCAGAGCGGCCTCACCGGCATCGCCTACAACAAGAAGCTGACCGGCGAGGTCAAGAGCTTCGAGGAGCTGCTGACCCGCTCGGACCTCAAGGGCAAGATCACCCTGCTCTCCGAGATGCGCGACACGATGGCGTTCATGATCCGGCTCGTCGGCGGCGACCCGGAGAAGTTCACGGACACCCAGTGGCACAACGCGATCGACAAGCTGCGCGGCGCCGTGAGCGACGGCCAGGTCCGCGCGTTCACCGGCAACGAGTACATCCAGGACCTCGAGGCCGGCAACATCGTCGCCTGCGAGGCCTGGTCGGGCGACGTGATGCTCGCGCAGTACGACAACAAGGACATCCAGTTCGTCGTGCCGGAGGAGGGCCTCGCCATCTGGGCCGACAACATGCTGGTGCCGAACCTCGCGGAGCACGAGAGCAACGCGGAGGAGTGGATCAACTACTACTACGAGCCCGAGGTGGCCGCGAAGCTCGCTGCCTACGTGAACTACATCTGCCCGGTCGAGGGCGCCCGCGAGGCCATGGAGAAGATCGACCCGTCGCTGGTCGACGAGCCGCTGATCTTCCCCGACAAGTCCTTCCTGGCCAACACGTTCGCATTCATGGCGCTGTCCGAGGACCAGAACCGCACCTACGAAGGAGACTTCGCCGATGTCACAGGTGGTTGACCAGCAGGCGACGGCGCCGGACGGCGAGGGTGCCTTCGCAGGCCTTCGTCTGCGACAGCTGACCAAGGAGTTCGCCGCGTTCACCGCCGTGCGCGCGATCGACCTCGACGTGCCGACCGGGTCGTTCTTCGCGCTGCTCGGCCCGTCCGGTTGCGGCAAGACCACGACCTTGCGGATGATCGCGGGTCTCGAGACGCCCACGTCGGGCTCGATCGAGCTGGCGGGGGAGGACATCACCTGGACCAAGCCCTACCGGCGGCCGGTCAACACGGTGTTCCAGAGCTACGCCTTGTTCCCGCACCTCGACATCTTCGAGAACGTCGCCTTCGGCTTGCGGCGGCGCAAGTCTTCCGAGGTGGACCGCAAGGTGACCGAGATGCTCGAGCTCGTCGAGCTGAGCAACCAGGCGCGGAAGAGGCCGGCTCAGCTGTCCGGCGGCCAGCAGCAGCGGGTCGCGCTCGCGCGGGCGCTCATCAACGAGCCCCAGGTGCTCCTCCTCGACGAGCCGCTCGGCGCCCTCGACCTCAAGCTCCGCCGATCGATGCAGATCGAGCTCAAGCGGATCCAGACCGAGGTCGGCCTCACGTTCGTGCACGTCACGCACGACCAGGAGGAGGCGATGACGATGGCCGACACGATCGCGGTCATGAACGCCGGGGTCATCGAGCAGATGGGCGCACCGGCCGACCTCTACGAGTCGCCGCAGACGACCTTCGTCGCCAACTTCCTCGGCCAGTCCAACCTGATCGAGGTCAACATCGGCAGTCGCGCCGCCGACTTCGTGACTGCTGACATGCACGGCGTACCCGTCTCCGTGCCGACCGCGCGCACGCACGCCGACGGCGACAAGGCATGGCTCGGCGTGCGCCCGGAGAAGGTCCTGATCGGCGCGGAGGGCGAGGCGCTCGAGGCGCCAGGACACACGGTTCCCGGCGGCGTGATCTCCGACGTGAGCTTCGTCGGCGTGAGCACGCAGTACCTGGTCCGGATGCCCTGGGGCCAGGAGCTGCAGGTCTTCGAGCAGAACACCGGACGCCGCAGCCTGTTCCGGCACGGCGACAAGGTCGAGCTCTCCTGGCGCCCGGAGTACGCGTTCCTCCTCGACCACAGCCAGGACGTCGCGGCCGGCGTCGACCGGGAGGGCTCGGCGTGACCACGGTGGCCGCGCCGGCGCCGAGCCCGGCGCCGACCAGCTCGGGGGCCAACGTCGCCGCCCGGCGACGGCGGATGACCGGTTACGTGCTGCTGGCGCCCGCGGTCATCTGGCTCGGCCTGTTCTTCGTCGTGCCGTTCTACTCCCTGATCGCCACCAGCCTCTACGGCCCGAAGGGGTCGGTGCTCACGGGCTACGACATGTCGTGGTCCTTCGGCAACTACTGGGACGCGTTCAAGAGCTACAAGGGTCCGCTCGGGCGCTCGCTCTGGTACGGCGCCCTCACCTCGTTCTTCTGCCTGATCCTCGGCTACGTGCTCGCCTATGCGATCGCGTTCAAGGCGGGCCGGTGGAAGAACCTCATGCTCGTGCTGGTGATCGCCCCGTTCTTCACCAGCTTCCTCGTGCGCACCCTGTCCTGGAAGCTGATCCTCAGCGACAACGGCATCGTGGTGGACGTGCTGCAGGCGGTGCACCTCGTCGGCCAGGACGGCAGGTTGCTGGCGACGCCGGTCGCCGTGATCGCCGGGCTGACCTACAACTTCCTGCCGTTCATGGTGCTGCCGCTCTACGCGAGCCTCGACAAGATCGACCACCGCTACCTCGAGGCGTCGCGGGACCTCTACGCCAACTCGTTCATGGGTTTCTGGAAGATCACCTGGCCGCTGTCCATCCCCGGCGTCGTCGCCGGGACGCTGCTGACGTTCATCCCCGCCGCGGGCGACTACATCAACGCCCAGCTGCTCGGCAGCCCGCAGCAGCGGATGGTCGGCAACGTCATCCAGAACCTGTTCACCAACGCCAACGACTACCCGGCAGCGGGCGCGCTCTCGATGATGCTCTCCATCGTGATCGTGGTGATGGTGATGGTCTACGTCCGCTGGTTCGGCACGGAGGAGCTGCTGTGAGCGCGCCGCCGAGCCGGTTCGGGCGGTGGGTCAGCCAGCGGCTGGTCCTGATCCTCGGGCTGCTGGTGCTCGCCTACACGTTCGTGCCGATCGCCGTCGTCGTGCTGATGAGCTTCAACAAGCCGAAGAGCAAGCTGATCTACCGGTTCGACGGCTTCACGCTCGACAACTGGCTGCATCCCTGCAACGACCCCTCGATGTGCCACGCCCTCGGTCTGAGCCTCGGCATCGGCGTGCTGGCGACGGTCATCGCGACCGCGCTCGGCACCCTGGCGGCGTTCGCCCTGGTCCGGCACCGGTTCGCCGGCCGGGGCTCGCTCAACGTGCTCATCTTCCTGCCGATGGCCTCGCCCGAGATCGTGATGGGTTCCTCGCTGCTGGCCCTGTTCATCTCGGCCGGGTTCGGCGGCAAGCTCGGCTTCTGGACGATCCTGATCGCCCATGTGATGTTCTGCCTGTCCTTCGTCGTGGTCACCGTCCGCGCCCGGCTGGTGGGTCTTGACGACACCCTCGAGCAGGCGGCGATGGACCTCTACGCGACGCCGTCCCAGACGTTCTGGCGGGTCACCTTCCCGCTGGTGTTCCCGGGCATCCTCGGCGCTGCGCTGCTCAGCTTCTCGCTGTCCTTCGACGACTTCATCATCACGAACCTGAACGCCGGCACCAGGACCACCTTCCCGATGTACGTCTGGGGCGTCGCCCAGCGCGGCGTACCGATGCAGGTCAACGTCGTCGGGACCGTGATGTTCCTCGTCTCGATCCTGATCGTGGTCGGCGCCGAGCTCAACCGCACCCGGAAGGCACGGGCGCTGGCCGGTTGACGGCCTCGGAGCCTGCTCTCCGCCGATCCGTCAGGACACGGTGAAGAGGTGGTGCATGCCGTCGACGTAGTGGTCGCGGAGGTTGCAGACGAGCTCGTACCGCCCGGGGCGGAGGTCCAGGGTGACCCAACCAGCCGCGCCGGCCGCGATGCCCTCGCCGGAACCGGCGGCGCAGGAGGCCGATGCCTCCCCGAGGCTCCCGGCCTCGTCGACCCGGCCGTCCCCCGTCGTCTCCCGCCGACCGGCGGCTCGGCCGTCGGGCAACGGCAGCACGACCATCTCGTGGGTATGTAGGCCCATGTTGCGGACCACGAAGCTGATCACGCCCGCCGGCAGCCGTGCGGGGACCGCCTGCAGCGTCAGGGGAGTGACCGCCGGCGCGGCGCCGCTCATCATCCGGGCCATCCCCGTGTCGCCGAGCATCACGAACACCGTCTGACCAGGAAGCGACGACGGAGGAGAACACGTCGGCCGGGGCCTCATCATGCTCGACGGGGTACCGGCGCAGCCGACCGCCAGCGTCGCGACCAGCACGACCACCAGGACCATCAACGAGCGGCGCGTCCTCATCTTCCGAGAAGAACACCGGAGGCCACCGGAACCAAGAGAAGTAGGTCCCGGGCCTACCAGCAACCTGTCACCTGTCGGGCGGACCCTCAGAGCATGCTGGCGGCCTTGTCGAGGACGGTCCGCAGGATCTGCTCCATCTCGTCGAAGTGCGACTGGTCGCAGATCAGCGGGGGAGCGAGCTGCACCACCGGGTCGCCGCGGTCGTCGGCCCGGCAGTAGAGGCCCTCGGCGAACAGCTGCTTGGAGACGAAGCCGTAGAGGATCCGCTCGCACTCCTCGTCGCTGAAGGTCTCCCTGGTGGCCCGGTCCTTGACCAGCTCGATCCCGTAGAAGTAGCCGGCCCCACGGACGTCCCCGACGATCGGCAGGTCCTTCAGCTTCTCCAGGGTGGCGCGGAAGGCGTCCTCGTTGCCGCGGACGTGCTCGGTCAGCTGCTCGCGCTCGAAGATGTCGAGGTTCGCCATCGCGACGGCGGTCGAGACCGGGTGGCCGCCGAAGGTGTAGCCGTGGGCGAACATCGCGCCGTCGGCGAGGAACGGCTCCATCAGCCGCTCCGTGGCGATCATCGCGCCGAGCGGGGCGTAGCCGGAGGTCAGGCCCTTGGCGCAGGTGATGATGTCGGGCAGGTAGCCGAACCGCTCGGCGCCGAACATCGCGCCGAGCCGTCCGAACGCGCAGATCACCTCGTCGCTGACCAGCAGGACGTCGTACTGGTCGCAGATCTCGCGGACCCGTTCGAAGTAGCCCGGCGGCGGCGGGAAGCAGCCGCCGGCGTTCTGGACCGGCTCCAGGAACACCGCCGCCACCGTGTCGGCGCCCTCGTTGAGGATGGCGACCTCGATCTGGTCGGCAGCCCAGCGGCCGAA
Source organism: Nocardioides panacisoli (assembly GCF_039537325.1). Classification (GTDB taxonomy): domain Bacteria; phylum Actinomycetota; class Actinomycetes; order Propionibacteriales; family Nocardioidaceae; genus Nocardioides; species Nocardioides panacisoli. The sequence continues at coordinate 197,808 of NZ_BAABAH010000003.1, read as the reverse complement.
GGCTGCCTCCGACTCGGCGTCGGAGACGTCGATCAGGCCGCCGGTGATGTCGGCGGCACGATAGGAGTTGGTGTTCGGCACCCGGAAGGTCGAGGGGACGAGCGGTTCGAACTGCGCCTTCAGCCCGGGCAGGCCGGTGATGGAGAGCGCGCCCTGGGTGGTGCCGTGGTAGGCGATCGCGCGGCTGATCACCTTGTGCTTCATCGGCTTGCCGGTCAGCTTGAAGTAGTTCTTCGCCAGCTTCCAGGCGGTCTCGACGGCCTCGCCGCCGCCGGAGGTGAAGAAGACGCGGTTGAGGTCGCCCGGCGCGTAGCCGGCGATCCGCTCGGCCAGCTCGATCGCGTGGGGGTGGGCATAGGACCACAACGGCATGAACGCCAGCTCGCGGGCCTGCTTGGCGGCGGCCTCGGCGAGCTCCTCCCGGCCGTGGCCGACCTGGGAGACGAACAGGCCGGCGAGACCGTCGAGGTAGCGCTTGCCCTCCGCGTCATAGATGTAGGCGCCCTCGCCCTTCACAATCACCGGCAAATTGTCGTCCTGGAACGAGCTGTGCCGCGTGAAGTGCAGCCAGAGGTGGTCCCTGGCTGCTTGCTGGAGATGGGCGAGGTCCGGGCGTGGCTCCATGTCGCCATCGTGCAGCGTCCGAGCAGGTCAGGCAAGGGATTCCGTCGTCGTACCGCGGGCGTCTTGCGATATCCCCGGCGGGACCCGGAGATCGCCTACCGAATTCGTCGTGCCGTGACTAGTCTCCGACCATGGCAGACACGCGCTTCCAGAACGTCATCAACGGTGAGCTCGTCGACTCGGCGAGCGGGGCGACGTACGACGTCGTCGACCCGACGACGGGGGAGGTGTACGCGACCGCCCCGATGTCGGAGGCGGAGGACGTCGACCGCGCCTACGCCGCGGCCGCGAAGGCGTTCGAGACCTGGGGCGACTCGACGCCGCAGGACCGGGCGGCGGCGCTGCTGAAGATCGCCGATGCCATCGAGGCCCGCGTGGACGACATCAACGCGGTCGAGTGCCGGGACACCGGCAAGCCGCTGCACCTGACGATGTCGGAGGAGATGCCGTACGCCTCGGACCACTTCCGGTTCTTCGCCGGCGCGGCCCGCGTGCTGGAGGGTCGGTCGGCCGGCGAGTACATGGCCGACCACACCTCGTGGATCCGCCGCGAGCCGGTCGGTGTCGTCGGCCAGGTGACGCCGTGGAACTACCCGCTGCTGATGATGATCTGGAAGATCGCCCCGGCCCTCGCCGGCGGCAACACGATCGTGCTGAAGCCCAGCGACACCACCCCGGCCAGCTCGACCCTCCTGGCCGAGATCTGCCAGGAGTTCCTGCCGCCGGGCGTGCTGAACGTCGTGTGCGGCGACCGCGACACCGGGCGCGCGCTCGTGTCGCACGAGACCCCGCAGATGGTGGCGATCACCGGCTCGGTGCGCGCCGGCATGGAGGTCGCCGAGGCTGCGTCGCACGACCTCAAGCGGGTCCACCTCGAGCTCGGTGGCAAGGCCCCGGTGATCGTCTTCGACGACGCCGACATCGAGAAGGCCGCCGAGGGGATCGCCGGCGCCGGTCTGTTCAACGCCGGCCAGGACTGCACCGCCGCGACCCGCGTGCTGGCCGGGCCCGGGATCCACGACGAGTTCGTCGCGGCGCTCACCGAGGCCGCGAAGGGGATGCCGACCGGTGCGCCGGACAACGAGGACACCTACTACGGCCCGCTCAACAACCAGAACCAGTTCGACCGGGTGTCGGGGATGGTCGACCGGCTGCCGGACCACGCCAACGTCGAGACCGGCGGCACCCGGCACGGCTCGGTCGGCTACTTCTACGAGCCCACCGTGCTCTCGGGCCTGCGCCAGGACGACGAGCAGGTCCAGAGCGAGATCTTCGGGCCGGTGATGACCGTGCAGCGGTTCACCGACGAGGCCGAGGCGCTGGCCTGGGCGAACGGCGTCGAGTACGGCCTCTCCTCGAGCGTGTGGACCAAGGACCACGCCCGCGCGCTGCGGATGAGCCGCAAGCTGGACTTCGGCGTGGTCTGGATCAACACCCACATCCCCTTCGTGTCCGAGATGCCGCACGGCGGCTTCAAGCACAGCGGCTACGGCAAGGACCTGTCGATGTACGGCCTCGAGGACTACACGCGCATCAAGCACGTGATGTCCTACATCGGCGAGTAGGGCCGGGGGCGCGCCGCTGCCGAATCATCACGGTATGCAGGTGAATCCTCGGTTCCCGGGCGGAGCTCCGCAAGGGAAGCGTGCACTCGCCTGCATACCGTGGTGATTCGGCGCCGACTCGCCTGCATACCGTGATGATTCGGCGCCGACTCGCCTGCATACCGTGATGATTCGGCGCCCCGCTAGGAGTCGAAGCCCAACCCCAGCCGGTCGAGGGTGCGCAGCCAGGCATTGCGCCGGCCGCCGTTCGCGTCGGCCCGCGCGAGCGACCAGCGCGTGGCCTGGATCCCGAGGTAGGCGAACGGTTCGGGCGGGAACGGCAGCGGCTTCGAGCGCACGAGCTCGAGCCGGGTGCGCTCGGACTCCTCGCCGGACAGGAGGTCGAGCATGACCTGCGCGCCGAACCGGGTCGCGCCGACGCCGAGGCCGGTGTAGCCGAGCGCGTACGCGACCCGGTCGCCGTACGCCGTCCCGTAGAAGGCGCAGAACCGGGTGCTCGTGTCGATCACCCCGCCCCAGCGGTGGCTGAACCGGATCCCGTCGAGCTGCGGGAACGTCTCGAGGAAGTGTCGGGCGAGGACTTCGTACGTCGCCGGCCGCTGGAGCAGCTCGGGGCGCATCGATCGTCCGTAGTGGTAGACGGCGTCGTAGCCGCCCCACAGGATCCGGTTGTCGGCGGTGAGCCGGTAGTAGTGGAACTGGTTGCCGGCGTCGGCGACGCCCTGCCGGTTCCGCCAGCCGATGCTCGCGAGCTGCTGGTCGGTCAGCGGCTCGGTCGTCAGCACGTAGTCGTGGACCGGCACCGTGGTCAGCCGCAGCCGGCGCAGCAGCGGCCGGAAGGCGTTGGTGCCGAGCGCGACCCGGTCGGCGCGGACGGTGCCGGGGCCGGTCTCGAGGCTGACCGAGCCGGGGTCGGCCTCCAGCCGCCGCACAGGAGCCTGCTCGACGATCCGTACGCCGAGCGACTCGGCCGCCGTGGCAAGCCCCCAGGCGAGCCGGGCGGGGTCGACGGTCGCGCAGCCGTCGGTGTCCCACACGCCGGCGAGGTAGGTGGGAGAGTCCAGCTCGGCGCGCACGGCGTCCTGGTCGAGGAACTTGCCGTCGGCGTCGCTCAGCTCCTCGACCTGGTGCGGCGCGGTGGCGACGGTGAGCTGGCCCGTCCGCCGGAAGTCGCAGTCGATCGCGTACCGCTGCAGGGTCGCCTCGATCTGGTCGAGGTTCTCGCGGCCCAGCCGCTCGAGGTCGTCGTACTCCTCGGGGAAGCGCGCGAGGCCGTTGGCCTCGCCGTGCGTGAGGCTCGCCTCGCAGAAGCCGCCGTTGCGGCCCGACGCGGCCCAGCCGATGCGGCCGCCCTCGACGAGCACGACGTCGCGCGCCGGGTCGGCCTCCTTGGCCAGGAGCGCGGTCCAGAGCCCCGAGTAGCCGCCGCCGACGACGGCCAGGTCGCACCGGAGGTCGCCGGAGAGCGGCGGCCGCGCGGGCGGCCGGTCCGACCGGTCGAGCCAGTACGGCGCCGGCCGCGCCGGCGCCAGCGCGTCCCTGACCCGTGCGTCCTCGATCACCGGCACCACGGTAGTGGCCGTCGCCCGTTGCGGCATCGGTCCGGCCCGCCGATGATGCTGTCGGATGCCCGTCCTCCGGAGGTGAGGCCATGACAGACCCGGTGCACGGGTTCGCGGTCGGCTCCGGCGAGCGGCCCCGGCTGGCGGCGCCGGCGGGGGAGATCAGCGTCGTGATCGGTACCGCCGACTCCGGCGGCTCGATGAACGTCTTCGAGTTCTGGTGCCCGCCGGGCAAGGGACCGCGCGTGCACACGCACAGCCGCGAGGACGAGATCTGGTGGGTCCTCGAGGGAAGCTTCCGCTTCCTGGCGGGCGACGAGATGCTGCACGCCGAGACGGGCGGAGTCGCCTTCGGGCCCCGCGGGCTGCCGCACGCGTTCCAGAACGTCGGCAGCGCGGCGGGGCGGCTGCTCATCGTGACGGCGCCCGGCGGCATCCAGCCGTTCTTCGACGGGTACGCCGAACGCTGGCAGGACGAGTCCGCGGAAGCCCTGCTGGCGGACCTCGCCTCCGAGGTCGGCCTGCGGTTCGTAGGTCCACCCCTCAGTGAGTCACACCCGGACTGAGGGCCCGATCAGCCGGCGGTCTCGGTGAGCGCGCGCAGCACGTCGGCGTACATCGTGGTCTTGATCGTGCCGAGGGTGTCGGGGTGCTTGCCCGTCAGGCCGGCCACCGTGGAGACGGCTCGCCTCAGGAGGTCGGCCTCGGCGGCGGTGGCGTCGACGATGCCGGCCTCCAGCGCCTCCGGGCCCGGGAAGCGGTGGCCGGTCGTCATCGAGTCGGTCGCGGCTCGCGGCGTGAGCTTGCACTGGACCAGCGCCGACATGCCCGGCGTGAACGGGATCTGGATGTCGACCTCGGGGAAGCAGAAGAAGCCACGGTCCTCGCGCATGACGCGCCAGTCGTGCGCGATCGCAAGCATCGCGCCTGCGCCGAAGGCGTGCCCGTTGACCGCGGCGACGGTCGGCACCGGGAGCGCGAGCACCCGGGCGAACAGGGACTCGACCCGGGCGACGTAGCCCCCGAACCGGTCGGGGTTCTGCCCCAGCCAGTCGAGGTCGAGACCGGAGGAGTACTGCTTCCCCTTCCCGACGGTCACCAGTGGCGCGGGTGACGCGACGACCTCGTCGAGCGCCTCCTCGACGGAGGTCAGCCAGTCGGGGGAGAAGCGGTTCTCGTTCGTGCCGAGGGTGAGGACGTGGACGTCGTCCTGACGGGTCAGGGTGGGCATGGTTGTTCCTCCGGGTCAGGGGTGGGTGCGGTCGGGTGGGTCCAGGGGGAGCGCCAGGATCGCCCGCGCGGCGGCGGCGATGCGGCGCTCCATGAGGGGATCCGGATCGCGCTTCTCGATCAGCGCGCGGCGGAGGATCCCGCCCGGCAGGTCGACCACGCAGGCGGCGATCGCCTCGACGGCGGCCCGGTCCGTGCGCTTCCAGACGCCTGCTGCCAGCTCCTTGAGCAGCCGGACGAACCGGCGCTCCTCCTCGTCGAGGAGGGCGACGACCTCGGGCGAGAGGCCGGCCGAGAACAGCTGGTCGCTGCGCTGGACGAAGAAGAGCTGCGCGCTCGCCGGGTGCCGCCGGGTGAAGAGGACCGGCGCGATGGCCACGGCCACGACCTCGTCCGCGCCGGTGGGAGCACCGCCGGCGATCAGGTCCGCGGACCGCCTGCTCTCCGCCATCGCGTCGCCCAGCCGGGCCACCGCGCGCAGCCAGAGGCGGGCGAGGAGCTCCTCCTTGGAGTGGAACGCGTGATAGATCGTCCCGTTCGACGCACCGGCGCGGGTGGCGAGGGAGCGCAGGGTCAGGCCCGCCGGATCGCCCGTCGTTACCAGCCGCTCGGCCTCGTCGAGCAGGGCGTCGAACGAGTGGATCCGAGGACGGGACACGACCGAAACGTACTGGATTGAATGTTCTAGATCAACGGCTCAGAATCGCATCCCCACGCCTGGGAAGCCGCGCGATGTCGACCCGTATACAAAGAATTCTTTCGTTCTGGAGCGTCCGTGATCGAAAGTTCGGGTTAGCGTTGGTACATGCTCCCATCGCACCGCACCCTTTTTTCGGCTGCCCTGGGACTCTTCCTGAGTCTCACGGCGCTCGCCGGACCCCTGGCTCCGTCGGCTGACGCACTCGGTCCGCCGGCCCAAGCCGCCTCCACAGGCGGCAAGGTCGTCTACGACGGCCTCAGCGGCGGCAGCCGCGTCAACGTCGCGGGCGTCGTCCGCTCCGAGCTCACTGCCGCGAGCGCTCTGCACGTCGAGCAGGCGCCGCGCTACTCGGAGAACAAGACGGCCAACGTCGACCTGCTCAACGGCCTGATCCATGCCGACGCCGTCTCGTCGTACAACCGCGTCTCGAGCGTGCTCGGCGGCACGACGATCACCTCGGAGGCGAAGATCGCCGGCGTCAAGCTGCTCGACGGACTGATCACGGTCGACGCGATCGAGACCAAGGCGACCGCGACCATGAGGAGCTCCGGCGTGGACCGCTCCGGCGGCACTCGGCTGGTCGGCGTCAAGATCAAGGACCAGCACATCCCGCTCTCGGTGCCGAAGAACTTCGGGCTCACGATCCCGGGCGTCGCGAAGGTGGTGCTCAACGAGGTGCAGGGCCAGATCGGCGGTGACGCGCTGATCAAGTCCGTGGCGACCGGCATCCACATCACGCTGCTGAAGCCGCGCGACGGCCTCAGCGCCGGTGCGTCGATCGAGATCACCCCGACCAGGGCGCAGATCCTGATCCAGCAGCCGATCAACGGTGAGCCGGCCTTCGGTTACGCGTACTCGACCCGTGTCGGCGTCCACGCCGGAGACGCGGTGAACGTCACCTCCGCGCCCACTGCCGTGGTGATCTGCCCGGCCGGCGGCACGAACGGACTCGACCTCACCAACTCGACAGCCCGCGTGCGGCTGCCCGGTGTGGCCGACGTGCAGGCCCTGGCGAACACCGCCAATGCCACGGTCACCGACACCGCGACGGACGCGACGATGACAGCGCACATCGGGAACGTGAACCTGCTCAACGGCGCGATCACCCTCGATGCGATCACAGCCGTCGCGCATGTGCACCAGAACGGGTCCAACCAACCGACGAAGGATGCCTCGGCACGGATCCTCGGGCTCAAGATCGGTGGCAAGTCGATCCCCGTGGGAGTCGACCCGAACACCACGATCGAGATCCCAGGTCTCGTCAAGGTGATCATCAACGAGCAGACCGACCTGCCCTTCCCCTACAACGGGATGGCAGTGCGGGCACTGCACGTCATCGCCCTGCCGAACGCCCCCGACAACATCGCGGGGATCGACATCGAGGTCGGCGTCGCCGGCGTCTGGGTGAACCGCCACTGACCGTCTGAACGAGGCGCGCCGCCGGTCCTGAGGGCCGGCGGCGCGTCCTTTTTTTCGTGTGCCCACCGCCGATTCCAATCCGCTGGGGCCTGTGTCCCGAATCACAGCCAGCGGCGATCACCCCGGTCGCCTGCAGCACCGTCAGGAGCGCACATGAACTTGTTCCGCAGTACCCGCGCACGTTTCGTCGCGGGGGTGACCGCACTGCTGGTCGCCGGCAGCTTCGGGATGGCCGCCGCCTCGTCCCAGTCGGACATGTCGGGCGATGCGATGAGCAACGCCATGAAGGTCGGCAAGGGTGTCAACGAGTTCGGCCTCACCCGCGCGAACTTCGAGGGCAACACGCTGGACTTCCGCTACACGAAGGGGTTCTTCTGCGACACCTCGGTCGCAGCGCAGTCGACGACCGGTTGCGAGGTGGGGGAGAAGTTCCAGGAGGCACCCTCCAACCACTTCGACCCCCTCTACGTCCTGGTCCCGCTCGGGTTCGACCTGCCGGCGATGAGCATGGAGTGCCCGGCCGGCCTGGTGTGCGTCGATCACCCCGGGACCCTGGACCTCACCCGGATCGAGCCGGCCTTGAAGCCGCTGTATCCCGACCTGACCGATGAGCAGCTCACCGAGGCGTTGAAGAACTTCGACACCCCGGGTCACGACCACTTCATCACGGACGCGAACAACGGCCGCCCGGAGTGGTGGGACGTTCGTGTCGTCGGCGTGACCGACCAGGACGAGTACAACAAGATCGTCGCGCACAAGTCCGCGTCGTACCTGCTCAAGCAGGTCAAGGCCGGCAAGACCACGCCGGTCCTGAAGTCGAACCTCTTCCTGTTCTTCTCCGTCCGCTGATGAGCCCGGCAGGGCGGGCCGCGGCGTCGGCCCGCCCTGCCGCCTGACCCCGGGAGCCACCATGGCCGTCGTGCACCACGCACCATCCCTCTCTTCCGCGCCGACGCTGCGATCGGGCGACCGGTTCCTCGTGGCCCTCTGCCTCGTCACGAGCGCCGCGGCGCACGTGCCGCTGATCGGGATGCACCTGAGCGAGGCGACCTACATCGGCGTCGCCTTCATCGTCCTCGCTGTCGCGTTCCCGCTGATGGCCCTCCTGCTCGTCGTCCGTGACACCGCCCGGATGTGGGAGGCCGTCGCCGTCGCGAACGCGCTCGCGGTGCTCGCCTACCTGGTGACGAGGATCGTCGCCCTGCCCCAGGTCGCCGACGACGTGGGGAACTGGACCGAGCCGATGTCCTTCCCGGCGCTGGCCAGCGAGCTGCTCGCCCTGGGCGTGGCGCTCGCTGTCGTCGTCTCGTCGCGCGCCGGTGGTCGGGTGACGAAGCCCCTGGCATAGCCCGAGGGCAGGGGATCGCGATCTCCTTCCCGAATCCCTCAGGTCGGCGGCTCTCGTGCCGATCTCCGCGGGAGATCATGGACAACGATCGTTCAAGGGAAGCGCTGACGTTCCCCAGCAACCCACCCGGCGACGGCCCCCGGGAGCTCGAGCGCGCCGATCAGCAGGCGATCCTGGACAACCTTCCGGCCTTGATCGCCTACTGGGACGCCGATCTGCGCAACCGGCTCGCGAACCGCGCCTACGTCGACTACTTCGGGATGACGCCCGAGCAGATCTTCGGCCGGCACATCAGCGAGCTCCTCGGTCCCGAGCTGTACGCGCAGAACCTGCCCTACCTCGGGCGGGCGCTCGCCGGAGAGCGCCAGGAGTTCGACCGGGAGATCCCGACACCCACGGGTCCGCGCTACACGCAGGCCGTCTACCTCCCCGACGTCCAGGACGGTGAGGTGCGCGGCATCTTGGTGCTGGTCACCGACATCAGCGCGCGCCGGCGGGCAGAGGTGGCGCTCGCCAACGCGGAAGCGCGGTTCCGCACGTTGTTCGAGGCCGCGCCGTCGGCCACGCTGATGACCAGCCTGGACGGCACCGTCGTGTCCGCGAACCGGGCTGCCAGCCGCCTGCTCGGCTATGACCTCGCGGAGCTGGAAGGGATGAGCGTCACCGACCTGGTGCTCCCCGAGGACGTCAGCTCAGCCCTGGGGATCCGGGAGAAGCTCTTCAGCGGGGAGCTCGAGCACTACTCCGAGGAGCGGCGCTACCGGCATGCGCTGGGTCACGTCCTGTGGGCCCAGTCGGACGTGGCGGTGGTCCGCGGCGCCGGACCGGACGACGACGCGCCGTACCTCCTGGCCCAGCTCCAGGACACCAGCACCCGCAAGTCGCACGAGCACCGGCTCGAGCACCTCGCCCACCACGACGCCCTCACCGGCGTGCTCAATCGCCGAGGCCTGACCGCAGAGCTCGGGCGTCAGGCCGCCCTGGCGCCGACCCGCCCGAACGCGGGAGCGATCATGGTGTGCGACCTCGACCGGTTCAAGGCGGTCAACGACGAGCTCGGGCACGAGGTCGGCGACGAGCTCCTGGTCGAGTTCGCCGGGGTCCTCCAGCGCACCGTCCGCGGCACCGACGTCGTCGGTCGCCTCGGTGGCGACGAGTTCGCGGTGATCCTGCCCGACGTCGACCTCGACGGCGCCCGGTCAGTGGGCTCGAAGGTGGCCGCCGCGCTCGATGCTGCTCGCGTGGGCAAGCGCTGGGAGCCGGTGCCGGTCTCGGTCTCGGTCGGAGTGGCCGAGTTCCGTCCCGATCTCACGAGCGACGAGGTGGTGGCCCGGGCGGACCGAGCGATGTACGCCGCCAAGGTCGCCCGGCGGGCCGAGCGCGCGGGCGCCTAGGGTCGGTCCTCGGCCGGACCGCCTCAGCGCGGGAAGAAGTCGAGCATCTTCCGGACGAAGCCGTCCGGGTCGGCGTCGATCATGGTGTGGCCCTGTCCTTCCAGCCACGTCAGCCTCGCGCCCGGGATGGCGCTGGCGGCAGCCTCCGCGGCCGCGCCGAACACCGGCGGGCTCGTGGTGCCCGCGAGTATCTCGACGGGGATGCCGACGTCCGCGAAGTCCTCCTGCCCGGGTGCGTACCTGAGCCCGATCCGGCCCTCACGCACCAGGGTGTGGGCAGCGGCGAGCCGCGCCTGCCAGATCGGCAGCGCACGCATCGGCTCCGGGTCGATGCCGATGACGGCCCGGTAGAACATCTGCAGCGCGGCCTCCCGGTCTCCTGCCGCGAGGAGGTCCTCGTAGGCGTCGAGGAAGCCCGGTGGGAACGTGGTGTGCCCTCCGATGTCGAACGGCGGCTCGTAGAGGAGCGCGGCCGCGATCGTGTCCGGTGCCGTCGCCAGGAGATCGAGCCCGATCACGGCACCGTAGGAGTGTCCGAGGTAGCCGGGCAGGTCGTCGCACGCCGCCGCGACGGCGACCACGTCCTCCGTCTCGCGGCGCAGCGCATAGGAGTCCGGGTCCCCGGTGCTCGCGCCGCGTCCGCGGCGGTCCACCAGGTACAGGGTGAAATGGCGGGACAGGGCCTCGCGGACCGGTGCCCACCGGCTTCGGTCCGCTGTGCTGCCGTGCATCGCGACCAGCGACGGCCCGGAGCCGACCACCTCGACGCCGATGGTCGCGCCGTCGGCCGACGTCACCTCGAGCAGCGACCCGTCTCCCATGTCGGCGAGGTTAGAGGATGAATCGCGGGCAGAGCGGGTACGGCGTCAGCGTGCTGACCGAGGAGGAGGACCAGTGACCGACGCCCGACCGCTCATCGGCTACTTCCTGTCGTGCGAGGAGTACGACGTCGACGCCCTGCTCGAGCAGGCCGAGCTCGCCGAGCAGGCGGGATTCGAAGCCTTGTGGATCAGCGACCACTACCACCCGTGGAACGACGAGCAGGGCGAGAGCGCGTTCGTGTGGTCGGTGATCGGGGCGCTCTCGAGGGTGACCCGGCTACCGGTCACGACGGCCGTGACCTGTCCGACCGTGCGCATGCACCCGGCGGTCGTCGCGCAGGCGGCCGCGACGTCGCACGTCCTGCTCGAGGGCCGGTTCCGGCTCGGCGTCGGCACCGGCGAGGCGCTGAACGAGCACATCCTCGGCGATGCCTGGCCGGCCGAGCAGGTCCGTCTGGAGATGCTCGAGGAGGCCGTCGACGTGATGCGCCGGCTGTGGCAGGGCGAGGCCGTCCAGCACCGGGGCCAGCACTACACGGTCGAGAACGCGCGCATCTACACCCGCCGCGAGGACCCGCCGCCCGTCTACGTGTCGGCGTTCGGTCCGCGGGCGGCCGAGGTCGCGTGCCGGATCGGCGACGGTCTCATCACGATGAGCCCCGAGGGCGAGGTCGTCGACCAGTTCCGCGAGACCGGCAAGCCGATGGCCGCAGGCTTCAAGGTGGCCTGGGCCGAGACCGAGGACGAGGGCGTCGAGCACGCGCACCGGCTGTGGGCCAACGCGGGGCTGCCCGGCGAGCTCGCCCAGGTCCTCCCGTCGCCCCAGCACTTCGCCCAGGCGAGCACGCTCGTGACCGAGGACTCGACGCGCGAGAGCACCGTCTGCGGCAACGACGTCGACCGTCACGTCGAGGAGTTCCAGCCCTACCTGAAGGCCGGCTTCGCCGAGATCTACGTCGCCAACATGGGACCGAACTACAAGGACATGATCAGGGCGTACGGCGAGTCCGTGCTCCCGGCGCTCCGCGAGAGGGGACCGCAGTGACCCAGGAGTTCAAGAAGGGCGACAAGGTGACGTGGCAGAGCCACGGCGGCACGGCCGAGGGCGAGGTCGTCCGCAAGGTCACCGAGGACACCGAGCTCGCCGGACGCCAGGTGCGCGCCAGCAAGGACGAGCCGCAGTACCTCGTGCGGAGCGAGAAGAGCGGCGGCGAGGCCGTGCACAAGCCGTCCGCGCTGAAGAGGGCCTGAACCGGGCTCCGATCTCCGCGGAAAAGAATTCCGAACGCGATGTCGAAGCGGCAGGCTGTCGTTCGACGTAGGGGTCAGAAGGCCACCGAAGAGCGGTGAGCCCCGAGTTCGAGGAGCGAGCAATGCCGCGTTTCATGGGTTTCGTGAGGATGGAAGAGGGCATCGGCGCGCCGCCCCAGGCGCTGTTCGACGCGATGGACACCTACATCGGGGAGCAGGCCCAGCAGGGTCACTTCCTCGACGGCGGCGGGCTGTTCGGCACCGAGGACGCCGTCAACTTCGTGGTCCGCAAGGGCGAGACGACCCGGGTCGACGGACCGTACGCCGAGGCCAAGGAGGTCGTCGGCGGCTGGGCGCTCCTGCAGTACGACAGCCTCGAGGACGCGATCGCCGGCCAGGAGGAGTTCGCCGAGCTGCACGCGAAGTACTGGCCCGACTGCGAGATGGTCGCCACCCTGCGTCAGGTCTCCGACGAGCCGCCGCAGGCCGCCGACGCCTGACCCGTACGCCGACCGCGGCCGTGCGGCCGGCCTGGGGCCGCCGCCAGCTTCCCGGCTGGTCCGCACCTAGGCTGGCCGCATGGCCGGAACGACCGCGGAGGCGATCACCGCCGTCTGGCGTGTGGAGTCCGCGCGGCTGGTCGGCGCGCTGACCCGGATGACCCGGGATCTCGACCTCGCCGAGGACCTGGCTCAGGACGCGCTGGTGAGTGCGCTCGAGCGCTGGCCGTCCGACGGCATCCCGGACAACCCCGCGGCGTGGCTGATGACCACCGCGAAGCGGCGCGCCGTCGACTCGTTCCGGCGCGCCGACACCCTGCGCCGCAAGACCGAGGAGATCGGTCATCGCCTGACTGAGGAGGACGGCGTGCCCGACCTCACGGACCAGGTCGACTTCATCGAGGACGACGTCCTCCGGCTGATCTTCCTGTCCTGCCACCCGAAGCTGACGCCCGAGTCGCGGGCGGCGCTGACCCTGCGCCTGGTCGGCGGCCTCACCACCGCCGAGATCGCCCGAGGCTTCCTCTCCACCGAGGTCGCGATGGGCCAGCGGATCTCGCGGGCGAAGAAGACGCTCGGCGAAGCGGGCGCGGACTTCGAGCTGCCGGTGGGCGAGGAGCGCGCCGCGCGGCTCGACGACGTGATGGCCGTCGTCTACCTGATCTTCAACGAGGGCTACACCGCGACCGCCGGTGACGACTGGATGCGCCCCGAGCTGACCACCGAGGCGATCCGGCTGGCTCGGATGCTCGCCGAGCTGATGCCGGACGAGCCCGAGGTGCACGGCCTGCAGGCACTCCTGGAGCTGCAGGCCTCTCGCGGCGCCGCCCGGGTCGACGCCGCCGGTCGACCGGTGCTGCTCGACGTCCAGGACCGGAACCTCTGGGACGAGCTGCTCATCCGGCGCGGACTGGCAGCGCTTGCCCGCGCCGAGGCGCTCGCCGGCACCGGCAAGCCGATCGGCCGGTACTACCTCCAGGCCGCCATCGCGTCGCGGCACGCCCGGGCGGCCACGCCGGAGGAGACGGACTGGCCGGCGATAGCGAGCCTCTACGACGTGCTCGCCCAGGCCGCCCCGGGACCTGTCGTCGAGGTCAACCGCGCCGTCGCGCACGGCCGCGCCTCCGGCCCGGATGCCGGCCTCGCCGTGCTCGACGCGCTGCCCGACGGTGCGCTCGCCGGCTCGCACCTGCTGCCGAGCGTGCGCGGCGACCTGCTCGCCCGGGCCGGGCGGCACGCGGAGGCCGCGGCGTCGTTCCGCGAGGCGGCGTCGCTCACCCGCAACGAGAGCGAGCAGGCGCTCCTGCTCGGCCGCGCCGACGAGTGCGCCCAGCTCAGCTGAGACGGTCGACGTACGCCACGACCCGGTTGAACAGGGCCGTGACGGCCGCCGGGGAGGTGGTCCGCGCGGCGACGGGTTCGGCGAGCTCGTACAGCAGCGGCCGGGCTTCGGCGATGCCGGCGCTGACGGCGACCGCCGCGGCGACCCGGGACGCATCCCGTACGGCTGCCGGGTCCACCGTCCAGATCGTCTCGAAGAGACGATGCCGGTCGGCGACCGGGCTCTGGCCGGGCAGCTCCCACGCGGTGAGGCAGGCCGTGGAGTCGGGAGCGTCGCAGACCACGGCCCACTCGCGGCGCAGCGGAGCGTCCTCGTCGAGGCCGGACCGGAGCGGTCCGTCCGCATCCTGGGGGACGCGGTCCCAGTCGTCGGCGAACACGATGGCCGAACGTGCCACCCGCGCCAGCTCGGTCCAGCGGGCTGCCGACGGCGCGTAGAAGTCACCGCGTTGGAAGGCCCCGAAGAGGACCGGCCGGTCCGCCACGGCGCAGCACTGGTCCTCGATGGCCCAGGACAACGCGATCAGGGTGGACTTCCGCAGCCGGTGCACGGCCAGCGCGGGATGCCGCCGACGCAGCTCGGCGAAGATCGACGGGCTGGCCGGCTGCAGACCGGCCGTCGCCTCGGCGATGGCGACCTCGAGCCTGATGCCCGCGTCCCGCCGCCGCAGCACATGACGCACCAGCTCCACGTCGGCTCCGGTGTAGCGACGGTGCCCGCTCGCCAGGCGGCGCGGCTCGGGGAACCCGTACCGCGTCTCCCACGTGCGCAGCACCGCGGAGGTCACGCCGGTCCGACGTGCGACGTCGCCGATGGTCAGCTCGACCGGCCGCGCGACCGGATTCTGTGCTGCCGGGGGTTGCGCGACGACGGGTCCGGGGTTCATGCTCACACCATACCTAAACAACATGTTGAGGTATACGTTTAAGTTAGGGAGGGATGCGATGCGCATCGTCAGCGGGGCCGAGAACCAGGCCACGGCCCGCACGGACGCCGCCCTCGCGCGCCTGCTCGTGCGGTCCGCGTGCGGCGAGACGGCGGCGTTCATGGAGTTCTTCGACGCCACCTGCGACGTCGTGTGGCGGCTCGAGACCGCCCGGCACGGCGCCGGCGACCACGCCGCCAAGGCGGCGTACGCGCGCTATCACGCGGCCTGGCTGCGGGCCGGCGCTCAGCGGACCTCGGGACTGGCGCCCCGCGCGTGGCTGCTGAGCCTGAGCGCGGAGCCGGTGCCGCCGTGCGCCCTGACGGAGGTCGCAGGGGAGCGCCGATGACGCTGGAGCGCCCGGTCGTGGTCGTCGGCGCGGGACTCGCGGGCCTGGCGTGCGCCGTCCGCCTGCAGCGGGAGGGCGTGCGCGTCCTCGTGCTGGAGGCCGGCGACGCGATCGGCGGCCGGGTCCGCACCGATGTGGTGGACGGGTTCACCATCGACCGTGGCTTCCAGGTGCTCAACACGGCGTACCCGGCGCTGCGCACCGCGGTCGACCTCGCCGCCCTCGACCTGCGTGCGCTGCCGCGAGGGGTCCGGATCCGGCGCAAGGGACGCCTGCACGACGTGCCGCACCCGCTGTCGTCGGCAGGCGCGCCCCTGCGCGCAGCAGGTTCGGGAGCAATCGGGCTCCGCGGGAAGGTCGCGCTCGCGCGGTACGCCGCCGGCGTGGTCGTCAGTTCGCCGAGGTCGGTCAAAGCGCGCCCGGACGTCCCGGCGGCCGAGGCCTGGGCAGCACTCCCGCGCGACGTGGTGTCCGACGTCCTCGAGCCGTTCCTGTCGGGGGTGGTGCTCGAGGCGCCGGTCACGGCGAGCCGGGTTTTCACCGACCTGATGATGCGCATGTTCGCGCTCGGGACGTCGGCCGTGCCCGCAGCCGGGATGCGGGCCCTGCCCGGCGCTCTCGCCCGGCGCCTGCCCGCCGACGCGATCCAGCTCGAGGCCGGCGTCGACCGGGTCGGGGCCACGTCGGTCGAGCTGGCCGACGGCACCGTGCTCCCGGCGCGGGCGGTGGTTGTCGCGACCGATCCCTGGAGCGCCCGCGACCTGGTGCCGGATCTCGGTCCGGCACCCGAGCCGCGCGGCGTCACGACGTTCTACTTCGCGGCTCCGCGGTGGCGGGGAGCGGACGGGAAGCTGGTCGTCGACGCAGACGGGTCCGGGATCACGAACTCCGTGGTGCTCACCGAGTCCGCACCGGAGTACTCCACCGACGGACGCGCGCTGATCGCCACGTCGGTCCTCGACCGGGGTCCGGTTCCTGCCGCCGATGTCGCGGTGCTGCGGGACCTGGCCGCCGACCTGCACGGGACGACGGGCGAGCGCTGGGAGCTCGTCGCGACCCGCGAGATCCCCCGCGCGCTGCCGGCGATGACCGCCCCGCACCCGCTGCGCCGGCCGGTCCACGTTCCCGGGGCGGGGGTCTGGGTCGCCGGCGACCACCGCGACACCAGCTCGATCCAGGGCGCCCTGGTGTCGGGCCGCAGAGCGGCGGTGTCCCTGCTGGGGCAGCTCGACGGAAGAGCGAGCGGAGTGGTCGCACGGCACCGCGCCGACACCGAGAGGCAGCGATGACGCAGCCGGGAGCCGAGGGCGTGCTCGACAAGATGCTCGACCGGACCGTCGTGCCGGGCTACACCAATCTCGGCTACCACCTGCGGCGCCTGCGCTGGCGCCGCGACGACCCGCGCCCCGGCGCGATGGTCGGCAGGCGCGCGCTCGTGACCGGCGCCGCCTCCGGCCTCGGCCTGGCCACCGCGCGAGGGCTCGTGCGGCTCGGTGCCACCGTGCACGTGCTCGGACGGTCGCCGGAGCGGATCGAGCCGGTGGCAGAGGAGCTGCGGGCAGCGGCGACCGCAGAGGGTTGGCCGGGAGCGGTGCGCGCCGAGGTGTGCGACGTGTCCGACCTGACCGAGGTGCGGTGGTTCGCCGACGAGCTCAACCGGCGGCTCAGGAACCGCGGCGAGGCTCTCGACGTGCTCGTGCACAACGCGGGGGTGCTGCCCGCCGAGCGCACGACCAGCCCCGATGGCCACGAGCTCGCCTTCGCCACGCACGTCCTCGGCCCGGTGCTGATGACCGAGCAGCTCCTCCCGGCGCTGTCCGCCTCGACCGCAGGGGCGCGCGTCGTCCTGGTCTCCTCGGGAGGGATGTACGGCCAGAAGGCGCCGGTGCAGGACCTCGAGTACGCCGACGGCCGGTACCGCGGCACCACCGCCTACGCCCGCTCCAAGCGGGTCCAGGTCGACCTGACGCCGACCCTGGCCGACCGGTGGTCCGCGGCCGGGGTCAGCGTCGCGGCCATGCACCCCGGGTGGGCCGACACCCCCGGCGTCGCCTCGTCGCTCCCGCTGTTCCGCACGGTGACCCGGCCGCTGCTGCGCGACGCGGAGGCGGGCGCCGACACGGTGGTCTGGCTGGCCGCGACCGAACCGGCTCCGCCGACCGGGCTGTTCTGGCACGATCGCGTGCCGCGACCCACCAGCTACGTCGCCCGGACCCGCTCCGAGCCGGCCGAGGTCGCCGAGCTGTGGAGGTCGGTGCGCGCGGCGCTGCCCGAGCTCTGACCCGACCTCACCCGCGCGAGCTGATCGCGGCCCGGATCGGGGCGCCGGCCGTCATCGTGAACGGGAGGGCGAGCGGGAAGTCCGCGCTCTCGGCCTCGACGCGGGCCCTGCGCACGATGGTCGCGAGCCCCAGCGTGGCCTCGAGCATCGCGAAGTGGTCGCCCACGCACGACCGAGGTCCGGCGCCGAACGGCAGGTACTGCCAGCGGCTCCGGCCCGCCGCCTGCTCGGCACCGAAGCGGTCCGGGTCGAACCGCTCCGGGTCGTTCCACAGCCGTGCATCGCGGTGCAGCGCATAGATCCCGACCACCGTGTTCGTGCCGGCCGGGATGTCGTAGCCGTCCACGACCACGTCGCGCATGGCGCGCCTGCCGACGGCGGGCGCCGGTGGGCAGAGCCGGAGCGCCTCGTGCAGCACCTGGACCGTGAACGGCAGCCGGGCGACGTCCTCGCCGCACAGGGGCCGGTCTCCGAGGGTGCCCACCTCGGCGGCGACCCGCTCCTGGAGCTCCGGGTGACGACCGAGCGCCCAGAGCGCGTAGGCCAGCGTGGTCGCGGTCGTGTCGTGACCGGCGATCACGAAGACGATCAGCTCGTTCCTGATGGCGTCGTGACTGAGCCGCTCACCGGTGGTGGGATCGGTCGTCTGCTGCAGCAGCCTGATCAGCTCGGCGTCGGCCGACGACGCCGCGCCCTCGATGGCCTCGTCGACCACGGCGTTGACCGCGCCCAGGGCCGCCCGCATCCGGTGTCGCGCGGGAGTCGGTAGCCACAGCGGTGCCCGGACCGGCCGGAGGGCCCTGGCCGTGTTCCACCGGAGCAGGGTCAAGATCGGCTCCGCGAGATCCGAGGCACGCCGGCCGAGGTCGATCCCGAGCACCGAGCGACCGAGCACCTGGAGGGTCAGCCGCCGCATCGCCGCATCGAGGTCGACCCGGCCGGAGCGGATCAGCTCGGCGGCGATGTCGTCGGCGGCGGTCGCCATGTGGCCGGCGTACGACCCGACCGCCTTCTTGGTGAACACCGGCTGGATCGTGCGGCGCCGCGGCTTCCACGGCTCGTGGGGCATGTTGAACAGGTTGCTGCCGAACGCCCGGTTCTCGACATGGACGATCATCTCCTTGTCGAAGGCGCCGTCGGAAGCGGCCAGGACGTCGTGCGCACCCTGCGGCGACGTGACGACCGCGAACGTCGGGGTGAGACGTGGCGGGCCGAGCCGCACCATGGCGACCGGGCCGCCGGCGTCCCGGATCTGCTCGATCCCGGTGTGGAACTGCCGGACGGCCCGAACCCGCTCCAGCAGGCCCATCGGGACGTCAGGTGCCGGGATGCTCGGAGCGGTCTGGAGATCCATGACTCGAGTCGACCGCAGCGAGGGTGGCCGGGTCATCATGGCCAGCACCAGGCTGTTCTACGTGCTGCCACGCGTCTCCGGCCCCGTGTCGACGACCGGTGGGGCCCGTCGGGCTCGGCTAGATTGGCGCGATGCGCCGGTTGGTCTGCGGGATGCTGGTCGTGGCGATCGCCCTGGACATCACCTACTGGACGCTCTGGTACGCCGACCGCGACACCATCGCGAGCGAGCACACCGACGCCTACTACGCCTTCGAGAACGCCTTCCCGCTCGCCGACCTCTGGCTGGGCGTGGCCTGCGTGGCAGCCCTGGTCGCTCTCGTCCGCCGGCACCCGAGCGCGCTCCTCTGGTTGCTCTGCGGCGGCGGTGCCGCGCTCTACCTGGGCTGCATGGACCTGCTCTACGACCTCGAGCACGGCATCTTCGCCAAGGGTGCCGGCGGCGCCTTCGAGGCCGTGATCGTCGCCCTGACCTGGGTCTTCGCGGTCACTGTCCTGTCGTGGTCGTGGCGCCACCGCGCGGAGCTGCTGGCCGACGACGGGCGAGAGGCCGCGCGATGACCTACCGGGTGATCCAGTGGGCGACCGGGGGCGTCGGGCGTGCCGCGATCGAGGGCGTTCTCCGCCACCCGGACCTGGAGCTGGTGGGCTGCTGGGTCCACAGCGAGGAGAAGAGCGGCCACGACGTCGGTGAGCTCGTCGGCATCGAGCCGATCGGGGTACGCGCGACGACGAGCATGGACGAGGTCCTCGCACTCGACGCGGACTGCGTCGTCTACGCACCGCTGCTGCCGGTCGAGGACGAGGTCGCGGCGATCCTGCGGTCGGGGAAGAACGTCGTGACCCCGGTCGGCTGGGTCTACCCGGCCGACGACCAGGCGCGGGCGATCCGCGACGCGTGCGCGGCGGGCCGGACCACGCTGCACGGGTCCGGGATCCACCCCGGCGGCATCACCGAGTGGTTCCCGCTGTGCGTGTCGGGCGTCGTGAGCGCGGCGACGTACGTCCGCGCCGAGGAGTTCTCCGACATCCGCACCTACGGAGCGCCCGACGTGGTCCGCCACATCATGGGCTTCGGGATGTCGCCTGACGAGGCGCTGGCGAGCCCGCTCGCGTCCCTGCTCGAGGGCGGTTTCAAGCGTTCGGTGCAGATGGTGGTCGACGCCCTGGGGTTCGCCACCGACGGCACCGTCACGACCGCCCAGGAGGTCGCGGTCGCGGCCGCGCCGATCGACTCACCGATCGGCGTGATCGAGCCGGGTCAGGTCGCCGCGCGGCGGTTCCGGTGGGACGCCCGGGTCGGCGACCAGGTCGTCGTCACCGCCGCGGTGAACTGGCTGATGGGCGACGAGGACCTCGACCCCGACTGGTCGCTGGGCGACGCGGGGGAGCGGTTCGAGGTCGAGGTGCGGGGCGACCCGTCGGTGACCCTGACCTTCAAGGGTCTGCAGCCGGAGACCGTCGAGGCGGGCCTGGTCCGCAACGAAGGCGTCGTCGCCACCGCGATGCACTGCATCAACGCGATCCCGCTGGTGTGCGACGCCGAGCCGGGGATCAAGACCTACCTCGACCTGCCCGTGGTGACCGGCCGCGCGGCGCCGTCGCTCGGCGCGGGCCGCGTCGCCTGAGCCGGGCAGATCCAGGACCAAAGTCCCTGGCGCCGGCACGACGCAGGGCATAGAACTGTTCTCACGAACCCCCGCAAGGGGGGACGGGACGACTCGGAAGAGATGGTCCGTACGACGGGGAAACCCGTCGCGCCGGCAGGGTAACGCGCTGGCGGGACCGGAACAGAAGAGCCGCCGATCGGGAGCGTCACCTAACCGATCACAGAAGGGCCCTTGCGACTCATACTTGCAAGGGCCCTTCGCCCTTTTTGGGTCAACCGCGGAGGGATCAGACGAGGAGGGCCCGTCGTCGACTCCCGGCCGTGCGGTGGCGGCCAGGAGACGTGCCGACCAGCCGTGTGAACGCTGCGATGAAGCTGCTCGGGTTGCTCCAGCCGCAGGCGTGTGCCGTCTGGTTGACGTCGCGGCCCTCGGCCAGCAGGACGAGCGCGTGGTAGATCCGCAGCTGCGTGCGCCACTCGTAGAAGGACATCCCGAACTCGTCGCGGAACAGCCGGCTGAGCGTGCGGCTGCTGGCACCGGCCGCTCTTCCGAGCTCTGCCAGCGAGGACCCGTCGGAGGGATCGTCGCCGAGCCTGTCGGCGATCGCTCTCAACCGGTCGTCGCGCGGCTCGGGCAGGCACAGCGGCTGTTCGTGGGTCTCGTCGAGCTCGTCGACGAGGACGCGGACGAGACGGTCGAGGGACGCCGAGCTCCGGGCCGGCCCGGCCGGCTGGTCGCCGTGCGCGTCGGTCAGTGCCAGCAGGATCTCCCGCGCGAGGGCGGAGGCCAGGAAGACGGCGGGACGCTCCGGCAGCAGGGACGCGAGCTCGGGCGCGAGGAAGACGATGCGCATGTCGGTGTCGCCGTGCGCGCGGTGCCGGTGCGTGACGCCGCTCGGCGTCCACGCGACGCGGTTCGCAGGGACGACCGCGGTGCTGCCGTCGGTGTGCACGGCCAGCACGCCGCTGGCGGCGTACACGAGGTGGCCCTTTTCGTGGACCGACGGCCGACTGGCGCCTCCCGGGGACCACAGGTGCCGACCGCCGGAGGGCCACGTGTACGACGCTGTCGGCCGCGCTGCGTCTCTTTGGCTGGATAGAGGCATCACCCGTCAATCTAGCGGTAGCACGCCACCGCGTACCCGAACGATCCTCGAGTCGACCCTGCTGTCGAGAGAACGATCGGAGAAGCCGATGACGACCTTCGTCCTCGTCCCTGGTGGGTGGCACGGTGGCTGGTGCTTCGAGAAGGTGACGCCGCTGCTGGAGCGGGCCGGGCACGCCGTCCACGCGCTGACCCTGACCGGCCTGCGGCCCGACGACGACGAGGCGACCGTCGCGACCGCGAACCTCGACACCCACGCCGACGACGTACTCCGGCTTCTCGACAGCCACGACCTCGCCGACGTGACCCTGGTCGGTCACAGCTATGGCGGGATGGTGATCGCCGCGGCCGCTGACCGGGCGGGTGGACGGGTCGCCCGCCTGGTCCACCTCGACGGCTACGTCCCGCGCGACGGCGAGTCGTGCTGGTCCCTGGCGGGGGAGGCGTACCGGCGGAAGTTCCTGGCCGGAGCCGCGAGCACCGGGTACGCCGTCGCACCGCCCACGGGCGGCGACCCCCGCCGCCGCCCCCACCCGGTGGCCTCGTTCACCCAGGCGATCCGGCTCACCGGAGCCGCGGCGCAGGTGCGGCGCCGGGACTTCGTCTACTGCTCGGGCTGGGAGGAGACGCCGTTCCGCGACCTCCGCACGCGTCTCGACAGCGATCCGGACTGGCGGGTCCACGACCTCCCGACCGTCCACAACGCCATGCGCGAGGCGCCCGACGCCGTCGCGGAGATCCTGCTCGACGTGCCCGAGGGCGCCCTCGATGACGTCACCCATCCGCCCGACCTCTCCGGCTGAGCCGCTGCGAGTCGGTACCCGAGGACCGGTGGTCGGTACCGGAGGTTGAGAAGATCCGGTCAGCCGCTGCCTAGCGTCGAAGACATGCGCTGGATCGCCGCCACCCTGCTCGCCCTGTATGCGGTCTTCGTTGCCCGCCTGACGCTGGCCGACCCCTCGACGGGCCGACCCGTTTTCGACCTGGCGGACTACTGGGCGACAGCCCTTTCCAGTGGAAGGTTGGACTGGACTGAGACCGAGGTCCTGGCCAACATCGCGCTGTTCGTGCCGGCCGGCCTGCTTCTGGCCGTGGTGCTGCGACGACCGCTGCTCGCCGCGGTCCTCTGCGTCCTCGCGTCGGCGTTCGTCGAGCTCGCCCAGCAGCGCTGGTTCCCGACCCGGGTCCCGTCGCTCGCGGACGTGGAGCACAACGGGCTCGGCGGCCTGGTCGGAGCCTCCCTCGCCTGGCTCAGCCCGGCCGTCCGTCGAGCACCTTAGGAAGGTGCGGCGGTCATCGGCCGGCCCGCTGGGTACCGCTGGCTCGACGTGCCCACCACGACGCAGGGAGTCGGGATGTCAGACAGGCCGGAGCTGTCCTCGCAGGACCCCGTCGTCGCGGCGCTCGCGGATCGGATCGTCGCGCTGCTCGAGGAGCGCGGACCGGACCGCACGATCTGTCCGTCCGAGGCCGCCCGCGCGGTGTGGGCGGACACCCGCGACGACACCGTTGAGCAGGGCGGCGAGGGCTGGCGCGCGCTGATGGAACCGGCGCGGGAGGCGTCGTCCCTGCTCCGGGAGCGAGGTTGCTGGTCGTGACCCAGCGGGGCGAGGAGGTCGATCCTGCGTCGGCGAGGGGGCCGATCCGGCTCCGCCGCACCTGACCCGGGATGCCCGGCGCGCTCGGATGACGCGGTCAGCTCCGCAGCAGGAGGGCGAGCGGCGTACGTCGTACCCGGTGCCAGTCGAGCAGGGCGAGCGCCACGGCCCAGCCGGTGACGAGCACGACGGACAGGGCGGTCCACCACGGCACGACGGCCGCCGGTGGCTCCGGGGCGGCGGTGAGGTTCTCCAGGGAGAGCGAGCCGAGTGCCGTCCAGGCGCTTACGGCGCCGATCACCAGCCCCGACACCGCCGCGACCAGGACGGGGGTCACGACCTCGCCGAGGAGCGTCCGACGCAGTTCGCGATCGGAGGACCCGAGCGCCCGGAGCCTGCCGATCGCCGTCGCGCGCTCGGGCGCGTCGATGGAAGCGGCTAGTGCGATCGCCAGCAGTGCCAGAACCAGCAGCACCGCGCAGGACGCGGTCGCCAGGCCGGCTATCGCCGACGGCAGCGCGGCCTCGCGTCGCCGCTCCAGCTCGTCGGCGTAGGTCACCACGGCACTGCCCGGCGTCCGCGCCGCGGCCGCATCCAGTGCCGACGTGGCGCCGGGGCCGACGGCCCAGACGACGTTGGGGGATGCGTCGACCCCGGCGGCGGCCAGGGCGCCCGCGTCCACGACCACGACGGGGTCGACGGAGGCACCGACGTCGGGCGCGGTGCCGATGGCCTCCAGCGGCACGCTGGTGTCCTGCCATCGCAGGCTCGGCTCGTCCCTTAGGCCTTCGGGACCACCGAGGAAGAGCGCCGGCACCCGTCCTCCGGTCACCGACCCCAGTCGTCGCAGCTGCGACGCGTCGGGTAGGTCGCTCGCGCGGAGGAACCGGTCATAGGCGGCGGCGTCGACCACCGCCAGCCGGACGACCGCTGAGCCGCCCTGAGCCGACACCCGCACGCCGTCCTCGACCCGCGCCGCCGCCGAGGCGCGCACGCCGGTGGCGCCGGCCACCTCGCGAGCGACGGCCGTCAGGGACGGGTCGGGCCGGGCGTCGAGACGTGCGTCGCCCCCGACGATCGACAGCGCGCCCTCGGCCTGGCCGCGGTGCAGGGTGACTGCGAGAGAAGCTCCGAAGGTGGTGCCCGAGACGGCGACCACGACCGCCAGCGGCGGCAGCACACGAGCACCCGAGCGGACCAGACGCGCGGCGACGAACAGAGGGCCGGCGCCCACCGCGCGGCGCGTCCGACGGAGCATCCAGCGCAACGCCGGCGGCGCCAGGCGGACGAGGACGAGCGAACCCGCCGCCGGCACCAACGTCACCGCGCTGGCGGCCATGAGGCCGTTCCCGCCGGCAGCGTCTCCCACCACCCCGCGCTGCCGCAGAGCCGTCACGGACAGCGCCGCAGCCGCCAGCACGGTGGTCTCCAGGCCGAGCCGGCGCAGCAGGGCCGCCCGCGCGCGCGTGCGGCGTACCGAGCGGTTGGCAGGCACGCGCAACGCCGGTCCGTCGGCGACGGCGACGCCGAGCAGTGCGGGCGTCACGAGCGCGACGACGAGGACCGGGACCGACCACGCCCATCCCACGGATCCCGCGGCCAGCAACACGACGGCCAGGCCGGTCGCGGCGGCCAGTGCCGCGACCAGCAGCGACTCGACGGCCAGCTCGGCGGCGACGCCGACGAGCCCGGCGCCGCGCTCGCGCGCCATCGTCAACGGCCCCGCACGCCTGCGGACCAGCAGCTGGCCGGCGAGGACGAGCACCAGCATCGCGGCCACGATCAACCCGACGAGCAGGACCTGCGCCTGCCCCTGCGCGGCGCTCACCTGCGACCGTCCGTCCTGCAGCACGCTGCCGAGCAGGCTGTCCCACGTCGTCTCGCCGAGGCCCAGCCCGGTGCCCGACTGCAGCGACGCGATGCTCTGCTCGAGTGATGCCGACTGCTGCCAGGTCACGGCCGCCGCGTCGGGTGCGAACAGGACGCGGCGGCTGAGCGCGTCACCGGGGAGGACCAGCCGCAGGTCGGGCAGCGACTCGGCAGACACCAGGGCCGCCGCGGCGGTGCGCTGTGCGCCGTCGGCCGTGCCTGTGGTGGGCCGCAGCAGCGGCGTCGCCACCTGCCACGCGTCGTCGCCCTCGTCGACCGCCTCGAAGATGCCGGTGATCTCGACGACGACGGTCCGTCCGTACTCGTCCCGGGCCGGGATGCGGTCCGCGACCTCCAGGCCGAGTGCGCCGGCCACCGGACCCGAGACCGCGACCTGCACGGGCGGCTGTTCGCGGTGTCCGGGGGCGCCGAGCGGCGGTCCGCCCTGCTTGTACGACACCTCCGGCCCGCCGTCGGCGGCCTCCACGAAGGCGAGCTGCAGGTAGCGTCCGGGGCCGTCGTCCAGCAGGTGCAGCATGGTCGTGGTCACTGACGCGACGCCGGGCCGCAGCACCTGAGCGAGGCCGTGCGGCATCGCACTGCGCACGAAGTCGGCGTCCTGCTGCATCTCCGTGGCGGTGCCGGGGTCCCGCTTCTTGGCGGCCGGGTCGTCGTACCACCGCGGAAGGTTCGCGACGACGGTTCCGCGCGAGCCCGCGTCCCGCACGGCGGCAGCCATGGCGCGGTCGGCCGCCCGTTCGCCGAGGGGCGCCACAGCGCCCACCACGGCCGAGGTCAGCGCCACGACCGTGGCCACGAGGAGCAGCAGTCCGCGATCGGCGCGCAACCGTCCGAGCACCGTCGGCACGTGCAACCCGATCCGCCGCATCACAGCCCACCGTCCCGGAGGCGCGACGGATGGGACTGCCGGACGAGGAGCGAGGTGAGCAACCACGTCACGACGAGGACCGCCAGCACGAGGCCGCCGACCACCGCGAGCTCGCCCGGCCACGGCCAGTCGACGACCGGGGTCGGGACGGGTGCCGCGCCCACGTCGGATCGGATCAGGTGGGGTCCGACGAGCACGGTCGCCGCCGCGCCGACAACTGTCCCGACGACGGTCAGCGGCAGGAGGAGCACCAGGTGCTCGGCGAGCTGGAGCCGCGCGGTGTCGCGCCGCGGCGCACCTATCGCTCGGAGAACCGCCACGGCCGGCGACGCCCGCGAGCGGTCCGCACCCACGACGAGCGCCACGGCGGCGAGGAACAGCGCCATCGCCGGTGCCGCCAGGACGAGGAGGGTGGTGGGCACCGCCACCCGCAGGGGACCACGGGCGAGCTCAGCTGCCACGCCGTCGCGCGTGGTGACGGTCCCCAACCCGGACGCCTCCAGCGCCGTGACGGTGCCGGCCGACCCACTCGAGAACCACCAGCCGTCGACCACCGGGTCCAGGCTGCCGACGTCGATGAGCGCGCGCGAGACGGTGTCGATGTCGGCCAGTACCGCCACCTGGCCGGGCGCGGACGGGACGTCGGGCACGACGGCTACCACCTCGAGGCGGAGCGCGGTGTCGCCGACGAGCGCGGCGAGCTCGTCGCCGACCTTCGCCCCGACGGCATCGACGAGGTCCTGCGAGACGGCGACCGGCACCAACGGCGGCGCGGGCAGGACCGTCACGAGCACATCCGCCCCCGTGTAGCTGAAGTACTCCAGGTTCACGTCCGCCGACGTCCGCAGCTGGACGCCTCGTGCCGTCGCGTGCAGCTCGGCCGTGGCTGCGCCCACGGGGCTCTGCTTCTGCAGGGGGAGCACCCGCCACGGTGCGCCGTCGTCCCCCTGGTCCTCGGCCGCCGTGGCGGGAACGGTGACGGTCGCCTGCACCGTGGAGCGGGGGGTCCTCGCGCCCGGCCCCGCATCACCGGAGCCGGCGATCTCGAGCCGTACGGCGACGAGTGCGAGGCCGTCGGAGGGAGCTGTCGCCCATTCCAGGGGGCGGGAGCGCCCGTCGAGGGGGAGCGTGCCGGCGGAGACCGATCCCCGGAAGCCGTTGCGGTCCTCGAGCACGGCCGTCACCCGCGCCGTGAGGGAAGTGCCGGCCGGTCCCCGGCCGCGCAGCACTACGCCCTTTCCCCCGTCGGGGAGCGGGATTCCGTCCGGGGCGTCCTCGGGTGCCAGCTCACCGCCGATGCCGGCCCAGGTGTCGCCGGTGTCCGGGCGCCCGCGGAGCAGCGCGCCCGCCTCTCGGGAGTCGACGGCGACCAGGACCGGACGCGCGCCCTCCTCCCCGACGTAGCGTCCCAGCGCCAGCGGTCGGTGGACGACCGGCGAGACCGCGGGCGCGGGCGACTGGCCCGCTGCTGCGGCCTCGACCCGTTGGGCGTCGCGGAGGTCGGGAGGCGTCCGCAGGGTGAGGGCCAGGTCGGTGCCCACCCGCAGCGACGCCTGGTCCTGCTGGGACCGGTCCCACGTCGCGTGCAGGGCCAGTGCGAACACCGCGGCCGCGACCGCGGCGGCGACCAGCACCATCGCCGTCGAGGCGTACGCGCGCCGCGCGGCCTGCTGGATCGCCACCGGGAGCACGAAGCCGCGCGCACGCCCGGCCGCGGCGGCGGCCCTTCCCAGAAGCGGCGGCACGAGACGTACGCCGAGCACGGTCGGCACCGCGAGGCAGAGGATGGGTGCGGTCGTGAGGATGACGTCCCCGGTGTCGCTCGGCGTCGCCGGCTGCGTGCGCAGCTGCCACCAGGCGAGGGTCGCGGCGCCGAGGAGGAGCACGTCGAGGCCGTAGCGCGCGAGCCGCGCGCGCGGCGACGGGTCGGCCACGGCGCGCGGGCGGAGCGCGGCCGACACCAGGGCCGTCGCGAGCAGGGCGCCGGTGGCGAGTACGGCGACGACCAGCGCCCAGGTGATGCTCGGTCCCTGCTGGAGCCCTGCGGCAGCCATGTCGTCCCGGTGGGTCAGCCGCGAGTGGAGGAGCGCCGCCGCCGGCACCGCGACGCCGCTGGCGACCACCGCGAGCAGGGCGGCCTCCGCGGCGGCGGCGCCCAGCTGCTGGCGGCGACCGAGCCCCATGGCGACGAGCAGGTCGCGCTCGTCCTCCCGGACGGAGCCGACCAGGCGACCCGTCAGGAGCGCCGCGGCGAGGGCCAGCGCCGCACCGAGGAGCAGCACCACGAGGACAGTGGACCGCGTGCTCGCCTGCTGGGCGTGGAGGTACGCCAACGCCTGCGGGAGGTCCGACCCCAATCGGGTGAGCCGCGCCTGGTTGCCGACCCTCGCCGAGAGCACGCCCTGCCCGTCGCCGAGCAGTCGGTCGGCCCGTCGCAGTGAGGCGTCGTCGGCCAGGCCGAGCGTGGGGTGAGCAGTGACGCGGAGCGCGTCGACCGACGACCCGCTGCCCGAGAACGCGTGCCCGTCGATGACGAACGGGCCGTAGGTCGGAGCCGCCTCCAGCCCGTCGCTGTAGGCGGGCGAGAAGCCCGCACCTCCGAGCGGGTCGCGCTCCCACTCCACGCCCCCTCGTGGTCGGAAGGTGCCGACCACCACCAGCCGTACGGAGTTGTCGGCCCCGCCGATGCCCCGCTCGGGCCCCAGCTCGAGCTCGTCACCGAGCGCGAGGCCGAGGAGCCGCGCCGTCGTGTCCGGCACGACAGTCTCGACCCGGTCGCCGGCCGGCGCGGGCCACCGGCCGGAGGTCAGGTCCGCCTCGGTCGTCAAGGCGTCGGTCGCGACGAGGTAGGCCTGACTGCCCGTGGGCGCTCCGTCAGCGACGAGGCTCCGCAGCCGTGAGGTCGTGGTGGTCTCCAGCGCGGGATCCATCGGAGCGAGGATCCGCTCGACCACGTGCGCGGCCGCCGCCCGGGCCGCCCGGGAGTCGCGCCCGGTGACGTCGACGAGGAAGGCCGTCACGCTCAGCTCGTCGGGATCGGACCGCTGGGCCGCCTCGCGAAAGCCGCGATCCTGGGTCACGTCGAGCACAAGCGTGCACGTCCCCACCAGCGTGCACGCGGTCGCGACCAGCGCGACCGCCGCAGCCAGCAGCCGTCGCTGGACGAGGGCTCGCCGCAGCACCAGGAGGAACACGCGTCGGCCTCAGCCCTCGACCCGGCCGTCCGAGATCGCCACGACCCGGTCGGCGAGCGCCATCAGCACCGGGTCGTGCGTCGCCACGACCGCGGTGACCCCCTCCGACTCCACGACGGCGCGCAGCAGCGCCATCACCCCCAGACCCGTCTCCGTGTCGAGCTGGCCGGTGGGCTCGTCGGCCAGCAGCACCCTCGGTGAACCGGCGAGGGCACGGGCGATGGCGACCCGTTGCTGCTGGCCCCCGGACAGCTCGGCCGGTCGTTGCAGCGCGTGATCGGTGAGACCCACGAGGTCCAGCAGCAGTGCGACGCGCTGCTCGCGCTCGGCGACCGGCGTACGTCGCAGCCGCAGCGGCACGCCGACGTTCTCGGCGGCGGTCAGGGCGGGGATGAGGCCGAAGGTCTGGAAGATGTAGGAGACGGTGTCGCGACGCAGCGTGCTCAGGCCGCTCTCGTCGAGCGCGGTCACCTCGGCGCCGTCCACCCGGACGGTCCCGGTGTCGGGGTGGTCGAGGCCGCCGAGCAGGTTGAGCAGCGTGGTCTTGCCAGATCCCGACCGCCCCACGACCGCGAGCATCTCTCCGGGTGCAACGCTCAGTGACACGTCGTGCAGCGCGTGCACGGTGGACGCGCCGGTGCCGTAGCTGCGGGTGAGCCCGTGCGCGTCGATCATCGGATCGGCGGTGCCGCTCACGCGTCCTCGCCGTGGTCGGACCGGTCCGAGCGGATCCGGATGTGGTCCTCGGCGAGCGCGAGCCGGACCCGGCTGGTCAGGTCGAGCGCCTCCCGGTACTCGCGGGGCAACTGTACCCGTCCGGCGCGGTCCATCACCGCGAACTCCTCGGACCGTCCGGGCGCGTCCGCAGTCTCGTCGCTGCGGAGCACCTCGCTGCTGGTGCGACCGTCGCGGATCGCGACGGTGCGCGCCACCTGGCCGCTCACCTCGGCGTCGTGGGTAACGACGACGACGGTGGCCCCGAGCTCGCGGTTGACCGTGCGCAGTGCGCCGAAGACCTCAGCCGCCGTCTCGCTGTCCAGCTCACCGGTGGGCTCGTCGGCGAGCAGCACCCGCGGTCCGTTGGCCAGGGCCACCGCGATCGACACGCGCTGCTGCTCCCCGCCGGACATCTCCGCGGGACGGCGGTCGGCGCAGTGCCCCACCCCGAGGAGCTCGAGCAGCTCGGCGGTCCGCGCCCGACGCTCGGCGCGCGGGGTCCCGGCGATCGTGAGGGGCAGGTCGACGGTCTGCCGCGAGCTCAGGTAGGGCACGAGGTTGCGCGCGGTCTGCTGGCGCACGAACCCGACCACGTGCCGGCGGTAGTGCACGCGCTCGCGCCGGGACATGTCCACCAGGTCGTGGCCCGCCACCCGCGCACCCCCGGCGGTCGGCGAGTCCACCCCCGCCAGGACTTTGAGCAGCGTCGACTTCCCCGAACCAGAGGCACCGACCAGCGCGATCATCTCGCCCTCCTGGACGAGCAGGTCCAGACCCTGCAGGGCCTGCACCTCGACCGCTTCCGACTGGTAGATGCGCACCAGGTTGTCGCACACCACCAAGGCGTCGTGCCCGAACTCGGGGGAGTGTCGCGGGGGAGCAGGAAGGTTCAGCACCACTCCACCCCGTCCTCCCTCACGGCCCCAGCGCGGCGATGCTAGCAGTGAGCCAGGTCACAAAGGTTCAGTCGTTCTCGAGGGATCGCGCCTCGGCGGGAGGAGCAGCGAAAGTGCGAGGAGCACGACGCCGCTGAGCGTGACGGCGTTGCCCAACTGATCGGTGCGGTTGGTGAGCTCGTCCAGGTGCCGCAGGTGGAAGGCGGCGTGGGAGAGGTTGAAGACCAGCCAGCCCAGCCCGACCATCGTGAAGGTCTCGTTCCGCGGCCGTGCGAGCGCCCACGTCGAGATCACGGCCATGCCGAGGTACAGCCCACCGACATCTCGGACGAGGTGCTCGTTGAAGGGGCCGATCGTCGACACCCAGTGGTGGCCGAGGCCGGGGAAGGCGTCGTAGAACCCACGGGGCCAGGCCGCGGCCCAGAGGCCGACGACCAGGCCGGTCAGCGCAAGGGCCCCGGTCACGATCTGCTTGGCACGAAGGCTCATGGAGACAGGACGAGACAGCCGCCGTCGAATGTGACATGGGTACCGCGGACTGGCACCACGCGCTCCCTCGGTGTTGGGTGCACTTCCTTGGTGCTGCGACGAGTCATAGCGCCGAGGGAGCGGGCCGAACGCCGTGGGAGCGGCACGAACACCGAGTTACCCGCGAGCATCAACGAGAATCGCCGCCGCGGAAACCTCGGCGGCGATTCTTGCGACTGTCTGGGGAGTCCGGCGCCCCGTTGGATGCAGGTCGGACCGGGCGTGATGCCTAGATGTCGTAGTACTGACTGACTCACCCATGCTGACCTGCGCAAACGTCGAGATTCCCCGGCCACTTGTACCGGGCTTGTAACAGGCTTGTACTTCTTGCGAAGGTCCTGACCCTAGGTAGTCCATCTAGATTGGCCTAGAAAGCGTGCACTCTCTAGATCGTCCTGTCGAGGAGACGGGCCCGGAGAGGGCACACCCGGTCCTGGGTGCGAGGCTCCCCGCGACTACGCACACGAACTCGCCCGGACGCCGGCTGACACTCTCGCGAGAGAATGCTTGGGAGCGATCGGTCAGTCGTCACTGCGGGTCCGGCCCGCGAGGAGAGGATCTAGCTCCGAGCTGGTCGCGGCGAGACGGTGCATCTGCTCCCCGCCGTCGCAACTGAAAAGGCCCACCACGACCGACCTATCGGATCGAGCCAGCACGCGCCAGTGGCCCCCAGAAGCCTCCCACCGGCGCAGGACCTCCACGGGGGCCTCGGGCGCGCCGGTCATAACGGGGAATCGGGGTGCTCGACGCCTCGACGCTCGGACTCCGATGTCGCCCGCGCCTTGACACAACACCTGTCCGGTTCGGGCTCCAGACAGGCAGTGACGTCGGAGCCCAGGCCGTCGGCCACCCCCTGCACGAACGCCTGATTGAGCCCGCACACCAGTGCCGTGTGCTTCTGAGCCAGGGCGTCGAAGGGGCAATTGAAGAGCGCAATCTCGCGGCCTTGGACATGTGGCTCGAAGCCCTGGCTGCGCAGTACCTCAGCCAGGGCACGTAGGGACGCGGCCTCATCGAGACCATCGACGACCTTGATCAGTGTCAGTCCCTCGCGGCGGGCGCACTCGTGCAGCGCTTCAGCGAGGGGCAAGCCCTCGGCGGCTCGCGTCACCGCAGCCGCCAAGATGTCACCGACCAAGTCGTAGCGCCGTGGCGGCAGGGAGACGGCAAACTCTCGCTTGGCACGGCGGTAGAGCTTGCTCGGCCGTCCGGCACCGGGACCGGTCTTGCCGCTGAGGCGCCGATACTCCACCTCGAGCAGGCCCTCGGTCACAAGCCGGTCGAGGTGGAAGTTCACGTTGTGCACGGCCAGGCCCAGCTCCGTCGCAGCCTGCTCGCGTCCTACCGGCTCGGCTTGCGAGGACACGTACTCAAACAGCGCCCGCCGGGTGTCATCGGCCAGCGCCCCGATGCCGGAGGCCTGCGCGCCCAAGTCCATACCTGAAGTCTAAAACAGAATTCTCTTGACACAAGAGGCTTGCCAGCAGTCTAATTCAAAACACCTTCTGTTTTAGAAAGGACAGGCCATGGCCACCACGACCAACCCGGCCGGAACTCCCGCCGACACGACCCACCCGAACCTCGGCGCCGACCGCGCCTTCATCCTGCTGCGCACGGTGTTCACGATCGCCCCGATCGCGTTCGGCCTGGACAAATTTTTCGACATTCTCACCGACTGGGAGCAGTACCTGGCCCCTTGGATCAACGACATCGTCCCCGGGAATGCCCACCAAGCGATGCTGACCGTGGGCGTCATCGAGATCATCGCTGGTATCGCAGTCGCCGTCGCACCTCGCTACGGGTCCCTACTGGTCGCCGGATGGCTGGCCGGGATCGTCGTGAACCTGGTCAGCATGGGCGAGTACTACGACGTCGCACTGCGCGACTTCGGGCTTCTAGTCGGCGCCCTGGCCCTCGCGGTACTGGCCTGGGACCGCGGCAAGGCCACGGCGTGACCAGCACCGCCCCCAACGCCACGAACCAGGCCACCCGGCCCGCTGTCGAGCAGGTCGCGGCGCGGCGGTGGCGGCCGCGTGTCACGCACACGCGGCCAGAGATCGACTCCGCGGCCGCAGAGCAGGCTGCCGCCGACCTGCTCACCGCCATGGGCCTGGACCTGACCGACGAGAACCTCGCGGAGACCCCGCGCCGTATGGCAAGGGCGCTGATCGAGATGACCAGCGGATCGGACTTCGAGCTGACCACCTTCCCCAACGAAGAGGAGTACGACGAGCTCGTGCTGGTGCGCGACATCCCGCTGCAATCGGTGTGCGAGCACCACATGCTCCCGTTCGTCGGCATCGCCCACATCGGCTACCTCCCGGGTGAGCGCATCCTGGGACTCTCGAAGTTCGCCCGGATGGTCGACCTCCACGCCCGCCGACCCCAGACCCAGGAGCGCCTCACCAAACGCATCGCCGACCACCTCCAAAGCGCACTGGCCCCGTGCGGCGTCGGTGTGGTCATCGAGGCGGAGCACACCTGCATGAGCCTCCGCGGAGCCAGAGCCACAGGCGCCCGCACCACCACCTCCGCGCTGTTTGGTCGGCTCCGCGACGACCCCCGCAGCCGCGCCGAGTTCCTCGCCCTCACCAGAAGCACGCCATGAACATCGTCGTGATCGGCGCCGGGCTCGCCGGCGCCAACGCGGTTGAAGAGCTTCGCACCCAGGGATACACCGGCGATATCACCCTGATCGGAGCCGAACCCCACCCGCCCTACGAGCGGCCACCGCTCTCCAAGGGCCTCCTCCTGGGCGCGGCCGACCCCGACTCGGTCTTCATCCACGACACCGCCTGGTACGCCGACCAGCAGGTCGACCTCCTCACCGACACCACGGTCACCGACATCGACCTGGACACCGGACACGTCTCACTCGCCGACCGACAACTGTCCTATGACCGCCTGCTCCTCGCCACCGGCGCCCAACCGCGGCGCCTCCCGCTCGCCGACGGCTCCGGAGCAGACGTCCTCTACCTCCGCACCCTCGACGACGCCCTCGCCCTCCACGCCAGACTTACCGAACATCTCCTCATCGTCGGCGCCGGCTGGATCGGACTCGAGGCCGCCGCGGCCGCACGCCAGGCAGGCGGCACCGTCACCGTCGTCGAGCCCGCAGCCCTCCCGCTGGCTCACGTGCTGGGCGACCAACTCGGTCTCCTCTTCGCCGACCTACACCGCGAGCACGGCGTCGACCTCCGGCTCAAGACCTCGGTTGCCGCGATCGACCACACTCGAGGCCGCACCACCGTCCGGCTCACCGACGGTCACGAGCTCACCCCCGACCTGATCCTGGTCGGCATCGGCGCCGAACCCGACGACCACCTCGCCGCCTCTGCCGGGCTGGCCACCGACCACGGCGTCCTGGTCGACGCCCGGCTCCGCGCCAGCGACCCGCATGTCTACGCCGCAGGCGACGTCGCCAACCACGACCACCCCCTCCTCGGCCGGATCCGAGTCGAACACTGGGACACCGCCATCCACCAAGGCCGGCACGCCGCCCGCACCATGCTCGGGGACGACGAGCCGTACACCCGGCAGCCATACTTCTTCACCGACCAGTACGACCTCGGCATGGAGTACGTCGGCCACGTCGGCCCAAACGGCTACGACGAGCTCGTGATCCGCGGCGAGTTCACCAGCCGCATCACCACCGCCTTCTGGATCAGAGACGACCACGTCGTGGCCGGCATGCACACCAACAACTGGGACGCCATCGACCAGATCCGTACATGGATCGGTCGCGAAGCCGACGGCGACCTTAGGAACCCCGCCATCCCGCTTGCCGACCTCGCGGCACCTGCTGGCGTGAAGCCGACAGCGAGTCGCTGAAGCACGACGAAGTCCGCGCGACTGAGTGAATGGACCATCCGATGACCACCGCGTTCGTCCTTACCGGAGGGGGAAGCCTCGGCGCCGTCCAGGTGGGCATGCTGCAAGCTCTTAGCGAGCGCGGCATCACCCCTGACCTGCTGGTGGGCACCTCCTGCGGCGCGCTGAACGCGGCCTGGGTGGCCGGACAGGGAATGTCTCGGGACTCCCTGAGCGAGCTCGCCCGAGTGTGGACCAGTCTGCGGAGGAGCGACCTCTTCCCCGTGGACGCCCGTCAGGTGCTGCGCGGACTCGCGGGGCTGAGTCCGGCTGTGGTGTCGAATCGCAAGCTTCGCCAGTTCATCCACGCTCACGCCAGCATCCACGACCTCGCCAAGGCCCAGGTGCCGACCTACCTCGTCGCCGCGGACCTGCTCAGCGGCCGCGACGTGTTGATCTCGACCGGCGACCTCTCAACGGGTGTACTCGCAAGTTGCGCTATCCCCGGCGTGCTTCCGCCGGTGGAGCATGCTGGAGCGCAACTCATCGACGGGGCGCTCGCCCGTCACGCAGGCATCGCGCAAGCCGTCGACCTCGGTGCCTCGGTCGTGTACATCCTTCCCACCGGCGCCGCCTGCGCCCTACCCCGCCCTCCGCGCTCTGCAGCCGGCGCGGCGCTCCACTCGCTGACCCTGCTGATCCAACAGCGGCTCATCCACGAAACAGCCACCCTCCAGGCTGCGACTACGATCAAGCTCTTGCCGCCACTGTGTCCTCTGGCGGTCTCCGCCGCGGACTTCAGCCACGCCGAGGAGCTCATCACTCGGGCACACCGGTCCAGCCTCGAATGGATCGACTCCGGCGGCACTGAGCTGGCGGAACCCGAACGGTTCCTCTCCCTCCACCACCACGACCGCGTGCCCGGCATCGCACCTCAGACAAGCACCCGCCCCCGAGTCTCGCAGCCCCACCGCTCGCGCGGTGATTCCCCGAGCCCTCAGGTTGACTCGTGCGCGAGGTGACGGCCCGGAGCGCGGCTTGAGCGCAAGCGCCCGCCTCGAAGTATCTATGACCGCGCCTCGGATGACCGTGTGCGCACCAGGCGGATGTGCGGTCTCAGACGTGCCAACCGATTCCAGGCGAGCGCCGCCGTCGCACTCGAGAGGCGCGCGCGTTGCGAAGGTCGACGCGGGAAGGCGGGTGAGTTGGGCGGACGGTTTCGTCATCGGCGCTAGTTCCCGTGTCGGGCTGCGTCTATCCAGTCAGGATGCGCTCGATCTGTTCGTATCCCTTCGCCGTGGCGTGGCCTAGTACACAGAGTCCTCAACAACATGCTCTCGGTCGTTGACCTCGAGAAGCTCGACATCCCGCCGATGCTCGATGAGACCAAGGGGCTCTACGACAACTCGATCCTGACCGTGAAGGCCGTGCTGGCCGAACTGGCCCTCGAAGACCCCGCAGCTCGCACCTGCTCGACATGGGCTGCGGGCGCGGCCGGATCGCCCGCCACCTCGCGACCACGACCGGCGGCCAGGTCTCGGGCTACAACATCGACCCGGACCAGATCGAGAACGCCAACGACCGGGCCGGAGCGCTGCGACATGACCGATCGGCTGCAGTTCAAGGTCGACAACCACCACGACCCGCTCGACTATCCCTCGGAGACCTTCGACGGCTGCTTCTCCTTCCAGGCCGTCTGGCCGTTCTTCAAGAAGGAGGGGCTCGATCTGCACGCGCGCGAGATGTACCGGGTCCTCAAACCCGGGGCCCGCTACGCCTGCTCGGAGTACCTGCTGACTCCGTTCTTCGACTGGGACAACGAGAAGCACGTCGCGTTGCACCGGCTGATCCTGCCCACCCTGGCCGCCACCCAGTCGATGTACCCGGCCGACGTCTGCGCCGCCCTGGAGCGTGCCGGGTTCCGGATCGTGCTTGTCGGCGCCGTCGAAGAGTGAGGCCTGGCCGCTGTGCGAGCAGAAGCGCGACCTGATCTTGTGGGGACGCCGTCTGGTTCGCACCCTGGAAGCCAACCGCGTCGCCCCGGCCCGGGTCGAGGAGTCCCTCGACCTGCTCCAAAGGGGTGGTCAGGCCTGGACCGAAGCCGAGCGAGCCAAAATCGCCGACCTCAACTGGCGCATCGTCGCAGAGACGTGAAGTCCCCACGGCCCGTCGGCGCATCGGTCACGAGGATCGAGAAATCCACCCTCGCCGGGGCCGGGGCACCAGGTCTACGGCTTCCACGAGCCGCCCTCGCCTACCCAGCGATTGATCTGCTTTTCCGGCACCGAACCGTCGTCCTTCGAGGCGGGGTCGGTCGCGGGTCGTGGTGCGAGCGGTTCTTCCGCAGGATCACGTCCCTGCTGGGTACGCCGCCCACCACCCACCGTTGCAGCCGAGGTTGATCTCATCGTGGCCTCCACATGGCCTGGATAGTCATCATGCACCATGCGCCTGATCCCGACTGGCCCTCGTCTCCAGGGAGGCCCCGGTGATTCTCGGGCGTACAGGCTCGGGCTAGATGTGAACAAGCGGTCGGTGGCGCGGGCGGGACTGGACGCCACCGTCGGCCTCATCGGTGCCGCTGCCGCGGAGCTGGTGGTCGCTTTCCGGCGCTCCCGCGGTGAGACCCGCGCGACGACGCGCCCGAAGAGGACGCGCCCGAAGAAGACGCGCCAACTCATGGGGTGCTGCCGGTGTCGATGGCACTGGCGAGCTGTGATTGTCTGGATGCTGGCGGGCCTCAGTTGAGGTTTGCTGCGACCTGAGCCAGGTCCGCTGACTCGTCGGCGAGACTAGCGACGTGTTGGGTGCCGACGATGTGTCACGGAAGCTCCGCCGAGCAGGCGCCGAGAGCGACCTCGACAAGACCCGCCGCCGGCGTGACCACAGCTCGTAGTAGACCCGAGGCATTCAGCAACGAGGAGATCCCCATGCAAAAGGAGTCGCTGACGGCACTTGTTCGTCACCATCTTGAGACGGCCTCGACTTCGTCCAGCGGTCGCAGCGCTCACACGATCTATGGGGGCCACGAACGTGTACTGCGCCAAACGCTCATCGCCCTCCGAGCGGGGAGCGACCTCGACGAGCACGAAGGCCCTGGCGAAGCCACCCTTCAGGTTCTCCACGGTCGCGTCACTCTGGTGGCCGGGGAGAACCGATGGAACGGATCACCCGGTGATCTCATCGTCATCCCCGACTCCCGACACGCACTTGAAGCGGTCGAAGACTCGGTCGTTCTTCTGACCGTAGCCGTGCGAATCCGATGACTTCACACTCGTGGCGCCTTCCGTGCCGACCGCCCGACTCGAGCCCGAAGGTCTTCAGTCTCGCCGACCTGGTCCGCTCCTCGGTGATTTCCGAGGACGCCACATGACTGGGATGAACGCACGTCCCGCGGTCGTTCGTCTCGCATGTCGCGGCTAGTGCGGAGCGTAATCCCGAATCAGCGAGCACCCCTGCGTGCGAAACTCCGAGCGTGGCTGAAGGACTCCGTGATCGCGTCGGCCGGGCTGTCGAGGGGCTGACGCCTGGCTACTTCGCGCTGGTGATGGCCACGGGAATCCTGTCCGTCGGGATGCACCTTGAGCGCTTCGACATCCTGTCCGCGGTGCTGTTAGGGGTGTGCTGCTCAGCGTTCGTTGTGCTGTTGGCGTTGACCGGCTGGCGGCTGGTCGCCTACCGGAGCGCGGTGGTCGAGGACTTCACCGATCCGCGCCGGGGGTTCGGGTTCTTCACGTTCGTTGCCGGCACCAATGTCCTCGGGGTCCGACTGGGGATTGCTGGCTTCCACGAGGCGACCGCGGTGCTGCTCGTCCTCGCGGGTGTCGCCTGGCTGGCTCTCGGCTACGTGGTGCCCTGGACCGCCGTGCTGGGTCGCCAAGAACGCCCCGTGCTGGCTACCGCCAACGGCACCTGGTTCATCTGGGTGGTGGCCAGCCAGTCCGTCGCGGTGGCGGCGGCCACCATCGAACCGGTCTTCGACCCCGTGCGACGCGAGCTCGCGGTGCTGGCGATCATGTCGTGGTCGGTCGGAGTATTCCTGTACGGCGCGACCGGGATACTGGTCTCGCTGCGGCTGATGCTCTACGAGTTCGGCCCCGAGGAGCTGACCCCGCCGTACTGGGTCTCGATGGGCGCCCTGGCCATCACTGTGCTGGCCGGCGCCCGGATCGTGGAGATGGCCGATGCGCCGATGGTCGCGGTGACTCGTGACCTGATCGCGGGACTGGCCGTGGTGTTCTGGGCGTTCGCAACATGGTTGATCCCGGTGCTGGTCGCCGCTGGCTGGTGGCGTCACGTCCGGCGCCGGGTACCGCTGCGGTACGAGGCGACGCTGTGGAGCATCATCTTCCCGCTCGGCATGTACGCCGTTGCCGGGATCTACCTGGGCCGGGCCGACCACCTGCCGGTGGTGGAGGCAGTGGGACGCGCCGAGCTCTGGGTGGCGTTCCCTGCGTGCGTCCTGGTCTTCGCGATCATGCTTGTGCACTTGTTCCAAACCGTCATCGCTCCCACCGGCCCGCACCTGCCTCCGCTTGAGCCCAAGATCAAGGGGTGACCCGGAACAGCCCGTGCGCGCCGCGTTCGGCGTCGATCATCAAGTGCGAGACGAACGGGTAGTCACCGGGTTCAGGGAAGGTGAGCTCGACGAACCCACCTTGGGCGGCCTGCAGTCCGAGGCTCTGGGCCCCGCCGTGCCCGCGTCGCAGGAGGTAGGTGCCCTCGGCGTAGGTGGTGTCGAACTGGCCGCCGACCACGTGGAACGAGGTTGGCCGGTTGGGGCCGGCGTCGAGGACCCACACCCGGACCCGCTCCCCGACCCGCGCGGTCAGGGGGGCGTGGTCGTACTGGTTGGCGAAGCCGTTGAACACGACCAGGTCTGGGTCCTCGGCGGCCAGCTTGGTGACGTCGACCTCCCCGCCCTGGTTGCCGAGGTACAGCTCGGACTGCACGAGCAGGTAGCTGCGGTCCACTCGAGGCAGGTGTGGTGGCTCGATGACGACCGCGCCGAAGAGGCCGTTGGCGATGTGGGCCGACATCGGCATGGTGGAGCAGTGGTACATCCACACCCCCGCGCGGGTGGCGCGGAACCGGTAGGTCAGTGACTGACCGGGTGCGAGGGTGCGCATCGGGCGCTGCGGGGCGAGTGCTCCGGCGTGGAAGTCGATCGAGTGGCCGATCGACCCGTCGTTGGTCAAGGTGATCTCGAACCGGTCCCCGACCCGCCCGTGCAGCACCGGACCCGGGGCGGTGCCGCCGTAGGTCCACAGTCGCTGGGTGACCCCCGGCGCGACCTCGCGTACGACGTCTCGGACCACGAACGTACGCCGGTGCACCCGGCTACTCGACACCGCCGGCAACGGCGGCAAGGCAGCGTCGCGCGCCGCCCAACCCGGCGACGGATCGGCCATCAGATCCAGGTTGTCCGTAGCCGGGGTGGGCTCGGTATCGCCGGTCTCGTCGGTCTCGGCGGGGGACGGGTCGCCGTCGTTCCCGCCTGGCCCGTGCTCGTGACCGGCGTGACCCCCGGACGACCCGGCCGCCGTGGCAGGCGCGTTAACGGCGCCGGTGACGTGGACGGTGAGGACCATGCCCATCTGCTTGTGGCCGATGACCGAGCACCAGCCGTCGAGGTCGCGGCCCACCACTCCGACCTCGACGCGTGCGGTCTCGCCGGGGGAGAGTCGGCCGCTGTTGGCGCCGGTTTCGAGGACGAGGTCGTGCACGTCCTCCTCGTCGGTGTTGGTCAGCACGATCACCAGTCGGTTGCCGGCCTGCACCGAGATGGTGGCCGGGGTGAACCGCATGTCGTGCGCCTCGACCTCGACGGTGGTGGTCTCGCCGGTTGCGGTGACACCGGCCGCGGCCGAGGCGGTGTTGCCGCCGATTGCGGCCGGGTCGACTGCGACGCCAGCGGCCACCGCCATCACCACGAGGGAGAGTCCGGTCGCGGCGAGGCCGGAGATCTGGCCAGCAGGCCGACCGGGCGGAACTCGCGCGCTCTCTCGGGCACTCGTCGGGTGCGCCTTCGCGGAACGCGAGGCCCGCACCGCGAGAAGCAGCAACGGCAGCGTGGAGGCGAGGGCGACCAGGACGAGGATCGAGGCGAGCACCCGGACAGTGCTGGGCACCGGCAGTGCGCACAGCAGCAGGCCGGCGTTGGTCACCACCAGCCGCAGCGGGGCACCTCGGTCCAGGACCGCGTTCGCCGCCCGGACCGGCGTCGGCCCGCCACCGAGGGCGACCGGGACCAGGTAGGACAAGGCGCCGAGGAGTACCTGGGCAGCGAAGCCCGCGGCCAGGAACGGCGTCAGCCAGCCGAACACCTCATGGACACGAGGCCAGGAGGACGCGGCGCCGATGCCCGCACCGAGGGTGACCAGGGTGACGACCAGCCAGGTGAGCCCGGCCAGGACCGACCAGGCCGGGAACTCGGTGGGCGGTTTGCGACGCAGCGCGTCGACGAACGCCGGCGCGGTCAACAGCAGCCCGCTCACGTATCCGGCGATCCCGATCGCGGCGAGTGGACGCAGGCCCGCGGACGCGCCGCCGGCGGTCACCAGCACCGAGCAGACCAGCACCGGGAGCGCCCGCGCCGCGGCCCGCTCGGCGCCCGCGGCGATCCGGGTGCGCAGCATGGTCGGCCACAGGGTGACGAGCGTGCCGACCACGGTGAGACCGACCCAGCCGAGCAGGTTCACCGCCGCGTGCGCGACGACCAGACGGGTGTGCCAAGGGTCGGCGAGGCCACGCGCGAGCGCAGTGCCGAGGCCGGCGCCGACGGGCAGGAAGCAGGCCGCGGCCACGTAGTAGCGCACCGAGGGTCCGAACCGGGCCGGCAGGGCCGCACGCAGCTGACGCAGGATCGTCCAGCCGTGCCACAGGACCGCGAAGCCGACCGCGGTCGCGCCGAGCAGAGTCAGCGGCCACACATCGGAGGGGACGCCGACCACCACGAGGATGACGCCACCGTTGAGCAGCAACAGCCGCCGGTTCTGGCCGCGGCGGTCCTCGTCGGCCGAATGCAGCAGCGCGTCGGTGAAGTACCGGCTCCAGACCA
Organism: Nocardioides panacisoli; assembly: GCF_039537325.1. GTDB lineage: Bacteria > Actinomycetota > Actinomycetes > Propionibacteriales > Nocardioidaceae > Nocardioides > Nocardioides panacisoli. The sequence goes on along the minus strand of NZ_BAABAH010000003.1, from coordinate 155,869 downwards.
CGATGGCGTGGCTGACCGCGCCGAGCATGAGCAGATGGATCATCAGCCAGCGTGGCGCCGGTACGAACGGATGCACGAGTGCGACCACGACCGTGACCGCCAACCAGACCAGCACCGGCAGGTCGCGCAGCGGCCGAAAGCCACGGCTGCCCTGCCTGCTCACGACCGCCTGCTCGACACCGGCCTGCTCGCGACGACTGCTCACGCCGGGCTCCGGGTGCCTCGGACCGCGCATCCCACAGCGATCGCAACGAAGGAGAGCACGGCCGCGATGTTGAGCACGCCGCCGGTGACCCAGGCGCCGTGGCTGCCGAGGGCGTCGCCCACCCACAGCCGCAGCGCCAAGGAGCCGTGCAGCAGCACGGCCGGGGCGATGAGGGCCGGGTGGTAGGGCAGAGGTCGGCGCAGCACCGCAGGCAGGATCACCGGAGCGTGGGCCATGATCATCGACAGCGTGAACCCGAGGAACACCGCGTGCAGCAGCGCGTCGTGGCGCACGCCCTCGGTCGCCGGACCGCCGAGCATCCAAATGGCACCGGCGACGCCGAGCCAGCAGTACCCGGCCAGCATGCAGCCGGCCATGTAGCGGGGGAGCCCTCCCGTGCGGCCCGAGTTGTGGCTCGGGGCGTGGACGGTGCGTCGGGCGACGTCGTGGGCGGCGAGCCATCCGGTCAGGACGAGCATTGCCGCTCCGAGCAGCGCCGCGCCCGGTCGCGGCCACAGCAGTGCGGCCACGATGCCAGCCAGCAGCCCGGAAGCGAGGAGCACCAGCGTGGTGCCAGCCGAAGGGCCCATCGCGATCCGGGCGAGCTCGAGCCGCTCACCGGCGATGGTCAGCACGACGAACCCGACCAGCCACGGCGCCAGGACCGGCACATCGGTCCCGCCCAGCCACAGCACGGCGGCACCGAGGGCGAGCACCGCTCCGAGGGCCTGGACCAGGACCGCATCGTCGCGCTGTCGACGCCACAACGGCAGGTACAGGCCGACCAGCGCGGCGGCGCCGGCCGCGAGCAGACCTCGGGCGACCACGAGCGGTGCCGGCGAGAGCAGCACCAGGGCGCCCAGGCCGAGCAGCGCGGGGGCGACGAAGCCGAGGCGGCGACGCAAGGCAACGGCTCGTTCGAGCGCGATCAGGGTGCCCACGAATCCCAGGACCATGAGCATGCCGTGCACCTCGGGCAGCCGGTCAACGCGCACCGGGGCAGGCAGGTCAAGGAGGATCAGGGCGGCGTCCAGACCGGCCAGCAGGGCGATCCCGGCGGGAGCCAGCAACGCGACCCGGGGCACCAGCGACGCATGAACGCGGGGAGCGTGGCCGGCGCCGAGGTCGCTACCAGGGCCCTTGGGGCTGCGCTGGCGGGTGGTGGTGGTACTCATCGGGTGCGCCGCATCAGGTGCAGGCGGCAGGCGCCGGGCTCCGCGAACGGCAGCAGCTCGGTGCCGTCGGGGTCCGCGCCGTACTCCTCGAGTGCGCCTTGGGCGAGCCCGAGGTGCACGCCGCAGACGACATCCGGATACTGGTGGGCCGCCTCCAGCAACGGGCAACGGGTCAGCCGAACAACCGAGCTGCGGGCGTCGGCCTGGGGAGCGAACCCGACCTCGTCGAGCAGCGAGACCACCTCCCGCCTGGCCGCGACCGCACTCGGTGCCGGCCCGGCGCCGCGCTCGCGCGCGAGCTCATGCCCCCACTCCCGTCCGGCGGCGACCGCGTCCTCGCTCGGTGATGCGCTGGTCCGGTGAATCGCCGCTGCCAGCGCCGCGGCGAGCCCGGCGTACTCAGGCGCGGCGGCCGCGTCCATTCCGGCGGCCTCATAGAGCCAGGCGGGCCGTCCGCGTCCAGCCGGCGCCGCGGGGTGGCGGCGAGCGAGGCCCTGGCGCACCAACGCGTCGAGGTGTTCGCGGACCGTGTTGGCATGCAGGCCGGAGATAGCCACCAGCGCCGCGAGGGTCGTCGGCTCGGCCTGCGCCCGGAGGGTCTCCAGCAACGCCGCCCGCGACCTGGACAGCGGCGCGCGAGCCCGGCCAGCGCCCGGACGGGGACCGTAACCCGACGTCATCCGCGAGGGAATAGAGGGCCGATTATTTTCCACGGAGCGGAGTGTAATAAAATCAGGGTCGACGTGCCAAAGCAGCCACTCAAGGAGACCGCAGAATGTCCGAACTCGTCATCGCCTCGAACGAGGCAGACGCCCACGCCGCCGAGGCGGTCAAGCAGCACCACGCCGCACTGGCCGGCGCCCTGAACCTGCACACCGAGGCACTGTTCACGACCGCCTCCGGACGCGACCCTGCCGCAGCCGAGCAGGCCCGCCGCGACCTGGTGGACTGGTGCGAGCGCGAACTGATACCGCACGCCCTGGCCGAGGAGCAGGCGCTGTACCCGGCCGCGCAGGCAACCATCGAAGGGAGGCTGCTCGTAGAAGCGATGCTCGGCGAGCACAAGGTTCTGACCCAGTTGCTGCGTGACGTGGCAGAGGTCGACGACCTGCTCCGGGCTGCCGCGTCGGCCACCGCCCTGCGGGAGGTCTTCGACTCCCACCTGACCAAGGAGAACGACCTGGTGGTGCCGCTGCTGGCCGCGACCCCTGGCGTCTCGCTGCATGACCTGCTCGGTGGCATGCACCAGCTGCTCGGCGAGGCGGCCGAGACCGGCACCCCGGGTGCGGACAACGTCGGCGCCGGGTGCGGTGGCCACGCCTGCTCGTGCGGTGAGGTCGACGGTCCTGGGTATCCCGAGCTGGACGTGCGCGCGGTCCCACACGCGATCCGGCACGCGACGATCTTCGGGGCGTTGGAAGCCGTCCAGCCGGGCGCCGGCCTGGAGCTGGTCGCGCCCCATGACCCGCTGCCGCTGCTCGACCAGATCAACCGGCGCTGGCCAGGAGCCTTCGCGGTGGCCTACCGCGAGCGCGGCCCCGAGGCATGGCGACTCACCCTGGAGCGCACCGATGCGTGAGACTGAAACCATTGGCAACACGAGCAACATCCGCAAGGGTGGAAGCCACGACGAGCTCGGGAGGACGGCGATCATGACGGCACCGATGGAGGAATCGACGCCCACCGATCGTCGTACCCGCGAGACTGTCGGCTCGCCGTGGCTGATGCTGGCCATGGCGACCCTCGGGTTCGCTGTCAACTTCTGGGCCTGGGCACTGATCAGCCCGCTCGGGCCCTTGTTCCGCGAGAAGGGCACTCTCGGGACACTCAGCGAGTCCGACGTCGCACTCATGGTGGCCGTGCCCGTCATCGTCGGTTCGCTGGGCCGGATCGTGGTCGGTGCCCTGACCGATCGGTACGGCGGCCGGGTGATGTTCCCGATCGTCTCGGGCGTCACCATCGTCCCGATCCTGTTCATCGCCTTCTTCGCTCTTGACTCCTACGCGCTACTGCTGGTGGGCGGGTTCTTCCTCGGCATCGCCGGCACCGCGTTCGCCGTCGGGGTGCCGTTCGTGAACGCCTGGTTTCCCCCGGAGCGCCGTGGCCTCGCGATCGGCATCTTCGGCGCGGGCATGGGCGGGACCGCGATCAGCGCCCTGACCACCGTGAAGCTCTTCACCAACGTGGGCTCCAAGGCGCCGTTCCTGATCACCGCGACCGTGCTCGCGGTCTACGCGATCGCCGCCTGGCTCATCCTGCGCGACGCACCGGGCCGCACGGTCCCGACCACACCACTGTTGACCCGGCTCTCGGCCAACGCACGGCTTCCGATCACCTGGCAGGCATGCGCGCTCTACGCGGTCGCCTTCGGCGGATACGTTGCGTTCTCGGTGTACTTGCCGGCCTACCTCAAGACCGACTACGCGCTCACCCCGGCCGACGCCGCGAACCGGATGGCCGGGTTCGTGGTGGTCGCGGTGGTCATGCGCCCGGTCGGGGGATGGCTCTCTGACCGGATCGGGCCGGTCCCGGTGCTCGCCGGCGGGTTCGCCATCGTGGCGGTGGGGGCGGGGGTCGCCGCGACCCACCCCCTCCTCGAGCACGTCGGCACGGTCGCGTTCCTGGCCATGGCCGCCGCCCTCGGGTCCGGCAGCGGCGCCACGTTTGCGCTGATCGCGAAGGTCACCGACCCCTCCCGGGTTGGCGGGGTGACCGGTCTGGTGGGCGCCGCGGGCGGGCTCGGTGGGTTCGTGCCGCCGCTGATCATGGGCTACGTCTACGGCCGCACCGACTCCTACGCGATCGGCCTCTGGCTGCTGTCGGTGACGGCGGTGCTGACCTTGGCCTTGACCCTGACCGTGGTACGACGAACTGAACGCGCGCACGACGCCGCCGCAGCGGAAACGACGCCAGCGTCTCGGTGACGTCCATCGAAGACCCTCCATCCCCGACGTCAGGATGAGCCAGTGAGCACAGAGGTCCAGCCCGAAGGACAACAGGACGGGCACCAGGACGGGCACCAGAACGGGCACCGCGATGTCGGCCTGCACGGCGGGATCAGCGAAGCCCTGGTGCGTACCCGACGCTTCTTCACCAAGGGTACGGTCTCCGACGACCTGCGGACGCTGAGCAAGAAGGGTGGCCGCCAGGCCGACGACTTCTACCGGGATCGGTGGAGCCACGACAAGGTGGTGCGCTCCACCCACGGCGTCAACTGCACCGGGTCCTGCTCGTGGAAGGTCTACGTCAAGGACGGGATCATCACCTGGGAGACCCAGCAGACCGACTACCCCTCGGTGGGGCCCGACAAGCCGGAGTACGAGCCTCGCGGCTGTCCCCGTGGGGCGGCGTTCTCCTGGTACACCTACTCGCCCACGCGGATCCGCTACCCCTACGTGCGCGGCGTGCTGCTGCAGATGTACCGCGAGGCCAAGGCCCAGCACGACGGTGATCCGGTCAAGGCGTGGGCGCACATCGTCGACAACCCGCTGCGCGCCAAGGCGTACAAGTCCGCGCGCGGCAAGGGCGGACTGGTCCGCGCCACGTGGGAGGAAGCGACCGAGATGGTGGCCGCCGCCTACGTCCACACGATCCAGAAGTGGGGACCGGACCGGGTCGCCGGGTTCTCGCCGATCCCGGCGATGTCGATGGTCTCCCACGCCTCCGGAGCCCGGTTCACCTCGCTGATCGGCGGCTCGATGCTGAGCTTCTACGACTGGTACGCCGACCTGCCGGTCGCGTCTCCGCAGGTCTTCGGCGACCAGACCGACGTGCCGGAGTCCGGCGACTGGTGGGACGCCGGCTACCTGATCATGTGGGGATCCAACGTGCCGGTCACCCGGACGCCGGACGCGCACTGGATGACCGAGGCGCGCTACCGCGGCCAGAAGGTGGTCGTGGTCTCGCCCGACTATGCCGACAACGTGAAGTTCGCCGACGAGTGGCTCGCGATCAAGCCGGGCACCGACGGGGCGCTGGCGATGGCGATGGGGCACGTCGTGCTCAAGGAGTTCTTCGTCGACAAGACCACGCCTTACTTCGCGGACTACACCAAGAAGTACACCGACCTGCCGTACCTGGTCGCCCTGGAATCCGTAAACGGCGGGGGCGGCGGTGCGTATCGTCCCGGGAAGTTCCTCACCGCCGCCGACCTGCCCAATCAAGCCGGCGAGGAGAACGCCCACTTCAAGACCGTGCTGGTCGATGCCCGAACCGATGGCCTGGTCGTGCCGAACGGGTCGCTGGGCGACCGTTTCGGTGAGGCCGGGGTCGGCAGCTGGAACCTCGACCTCGGTGACGTCGATCCGCGACTGACCCTGCTCGCGCCCGGCGCGGACACCGCGCTGGTCGAGCTGCCCCGGTTCGACAACGTCGACGGCGCGCCCGGCTCGCTGACCCGCGAGGTCCCGGTACGCCGGGTCGGGGACGCCCTGGTGACCACGGTCTTCGACCTCATGCTCGCTCAGTACGGCGTGGGCCGCGAGGGCCTGGGCGGCGGCTACGCCACGTCGTACGAGGACGCGACGGCGCCGTACACCCCGGCCTGGCAGGAGGCGATCACCGGCGTCCCCGCCTCCGCGGCGGCCCGCATCGCGCGAGAGTTCGCCCAGAACGCCGAGGAATCCAAGGGCCGCTCGATGATCCTGATGGGGGCAGGGACCAACCACTGGTTCCACTCCGACACGATCTACCGGGGCTTCCTCGGGCTGACCACGCTCACCGGCTGCCAGGGCGTCAACGGCGGCGGCTGGGCGCACTACGTCGGGCAGGAGAAGTGCCGCCCGGTCACCGGCTGGGCGCAGCTCGCCTTCGGCCTGGACTGGAAGCGGCCGCCGCGGCAGATGATCCACACCGCGTACTGGTACCTGCACACCGACCAGTTCCGCTACGACACGTTCGGCGCGGACACGGTCTCGGCGAAGACCGGTGCCGGCCTGCTGGCCGGGATGAGCACCGCCGACGTGATCGCCAAGAGCGCGCGGATGGGCTGGATGCCGTCCTACCCCACCTTCGACCGCAACCCGCTCGACCTCGCCGACGAGGCGGCCAAGGCCGGTCGTCCCGTCGCCGAGCACGTCGTGGACCAGCTCAAGTCGGGGGAGCTGCGGTTCGCCGCGGAGGACCCGGACTCGCCCGCGAACTTCCCGCGGGTACTAGCGATCTGGCGGGCCAACCTGCTCGGCTCATCGGGCAAGGGCAACGAGTACTTCCTCAAGCACCTGCTCGGCACCGACAGCTCGCTGCGCGCGACCGAGGCGTCGGAGAGCCAGCGGCCCCAGGAGGTCGACTGGCACGAGGAGGCACCCGAGGGGAAGCTCGACCTGCTGCTCACGCTGGACTTCCGGCAGACCAGCACCACGATCTTCTCCGACGTCGTGCTGCCTGCCGCGACCTGGTACGAGAAGCACGACCTCAACACCACCGACATGCACCCGTTCGTGCACTCGTTCAACCCCGCGATCGCGCCGCCGTGGCAGACCCGCACCGACTGGGACGCCTGGCAGACGATCGCGACGAAGTTCAGCGAGCTCGCCGCGATCCACCTCGGCACCCGGAAGGACGTCGTGGCGGTGCCGCTGCTGCACGACACCCCCGACGCGATGGCCAACCCGCACGGGGTGGTCCGGGACTGGAAGCACGGCGAGTGCGAGCCGGTCCCCGGGGTGACGATGCCGAAGGTCGTGGAGGTCGAGCGCGACTACGCCGCCGTCGGCGCGCAGATGCAGGCACTCGGGCCGCTGATGGAGAAGCTCGGCACGCTGACGAAGGGTGTCGCCTACGACGTCACGGCGTCCGTCGACTACCTGCTGCACAAGAACGGCGCGGTCCGCGGCGGGGCGGCCAACGGGCGTCCGTCGCTGAAGCGGGACATCCACGCCTGCGAGGCGATCCTCGCGCTATCGGGCACCACCAACGGCCACCTCGCGACCCAGGGCTTCAAGACCCTCGAGAAGCGCACAGGCCACCTGCTGCACGACCTGGCGGCCGAGCACGAGGGCAAGCAGATCACCTTCGCCGACACCCAGGCCGCACCGGTGCCGGTGATCACCTCACCGGAGTGGTCGGGGTCAGAGACGGGCGGCCGGCGCTACTCGCCGTTCACCATCAACGTCGAGCGGCTCAAGCCATGGCACACGCTGACCGGGCGGCAGCACTTCTACCTCGACCACGACTGGATGACCGAGCTCGGGGAGGGCCTGCCGGTCTACCGGCCACCGCTGAACATGGGCGCGCTCTTCAGCGAGCCGGATGTCGGCGACGTGGGGGAGCTGGGGGTGACCGTGCGCTACCTGACCCCGCACAACAAGTGGTCGATCCACTCGGAGTACCAGGACAACCTGTTCATGCTGTCGCTCTCCCGCGGCGGCCAGACAATCTGGATGAGCGACAAGGACGCCGCCAAGGTCGGCGTCGAGGACAACGACTGGATCGAGGCGGTCAACCGCAACGGAGTCGTGGTCGCCCGCGCGATCGTCTCGCACCGGATGCCGGAGGGGACCGTTTACATGCACCACGCCCAGGACCGACTCATCGACGTACCGATCGCCGAGACCTCAGGCAAGCGCGGCGGCATCCACAACTCGCTGACTCGGATCCTGGTCAAGCCCAGCCACCTGATCGGCGGCTACGCCCAGCTGTCCTTCGCGTTCAACTACCTCGGCCCCACCGGCAACCAGCGCGACGAGGTCACCGTCATCCGCAAGCGTTCGCAGGAGGTGACCTACTGATGAAGGTCATGGCCCAGATGGCGATGGTGATGAACCTCGACAAGTGCATCGGCTGCCACACCTGCTCGGTGACCTGCAAGCAGGCGTGGACCAACCGGACCGGCACTGAGTACGTCTGGTTCAACAACGTCGAGACCCGGCCCGGTCAGGGCTACCCGCGCCGCTACGAGGACCAGGAGGAGTGGCAGGGCGGCTGGGCGCTCAACAAGCGCGGCCGGCTCACCCTCAGGGCTGGCGGGCGGTGGAAGAAGCTCGCCACCATCTTCTCCAATCCCAAGCTGCCGTCGATCAAGGACTACTACGAGCCCTGGACCTACGACTACGCCACGCTGACCGACGCACCGGCCCAGGAGCACACCCCGGTCGCGCGGCCGAAGTCGCTGATCTCGGGCAAGGACATGAAGATCGAGTGGTCCTCGAACTGGGATGACAACCTCGGCGGGTCGGCCGCGACCGAGAAGCACGACCCGATGCTGGCCAAGATCGCGGAGAAGGTGAAGTTCGAGTTCGAGCAGACCTTCATGTTCTACCTGCCCCGGATCTGCGAGCACTGCCTCAACCCCTCGTGCGCCGCGTCGTGCCCCTCCGGGGCGATCTACAAGCGCGCCGAGGACGGCATCGTTCTGGTCGACCAGGACCGGTGCCGGGGCTGGCGAATGTGCGTGTCCGGCTGCCCCTACAAGAAGGTCTACTTCAACCATCGCACCGGCAAGGCCGAGAAGTGCACATTCTGCTTCCCGCGCATCGAGGTCGGACTGCCGACCGTCTGCGCGGAGACCTGCGTCGGCAGGCTGCGCTACATCGGCCTGATCCTCTACGACGCCGACCGGGTGCTCGAGGCGGCCTCGGTGGCCGACGACCACGACCTCTACGAGGCCCAGCGCTCGGTGCTGCTGGACCCGAACGACCCCGAGGTCGTTCGCGCCGCCGAGCGCGACGGCATCCCACGGGACTGGATCGACGCCGCCCAACGGTCACCGATCCACGCGCTGATCAACGTCTTCAAGGTCGCGCTGCCGTTGCACCCGGAGTACCGCACGATGCCGATGGTCTGGTACATCCCGCCTCTGTCGCCGGTGATCGACGTGGTGCGCGACACTGGTGAGGATGCCGAGGACACCGGCAACCTGTTCGCGGCGATCGACGCTCTGCGGATCCCGGTCGAGTACCTCGCCGAGCTGTTCACAGCCGGTGACACGTTCCCGGTCGATGGGGTGCTCAAGAAGCTCGCCGCGATGCGCTCCTACATGCGCGACATCAACATGGGTCGCGACCCCGACGCCTCCATCCCCGCGGCCGTCGGGATGAGCGAGGAGGAGATGTACGACATGTACCGCCTGCTCGCGATCGCCAAGTACGACGAGCGTTACGTGATCCCTCCGGCGCACGCCGAGCAGGCGCACTCGCTGGAGGAGATCGCCACCGAGTGCTCGGTGTCGGAGTACGGCGGGGGCAACCCCGAGATCTTCGGTGAGGGCTCCGGCAGTCAGACCCCGCTCGCGGTCGAGAACTTCCGGATGCTCCAGGACCGGCAGACCTCCGACACGATCGCCTCGCCGGCCGACAAAAACGCCCGGGTCAACCTGCTCAACTGGGACGGCAAGGGCGCACCGCCCGGGCTGTTCCCGCCCAAGGACGCCGAGCAGCACAACGGGCAGGGTCACGGGCAGGGAGGCGAGCAGTGAGGGGCGCGGCCACGCGGTCTCGTCAGCAGGCGGCCCTCAGCGCCGAGCAGCTCACGATCGCCTGGCAGGCCGCCTCCCTGCTGCTCGACTACCCCTCCGAGGAGCTGCTCGACCACGTGGCGCTGGTCCGCTCGGCGTCGCGGGAGCTGCCCGACCGGCTCGGTGACCCGCTCCGCGGGTTCGCCGACCACGTGGAGCGCACGCCGTTGGCCGACCTGCAGGCGGAGTATGTCGAGACCTTCGACACCCGGCGGCGGTGCAACCTGTTCCTCACCTACTTCGCGCACGGCGACACCCGCAAGCGCGGGATGGCGCTACTGCGGTTCAAGCAGGCCTACCTCGCTGCCGGTTTCGAGGTGACCGACGAGGAGCTGCCCGACCACCTGTGCGTGGTGCTGGAGTTCGCCGCCACCGGCGACCAGTCCACCGGGCGGCAATTGATGCTCGACCACCGAGCCGGGCTGGAGCTGCTGCGGATGTCGCTGCGCGACCTCAGGTCACCCTGGGCCGGCGTCGTCGAATCCGTGACCGCGACGCTGCCACCGCTGCGCGGCGACGAGGTCGAGGCGGTCCGCCGGCTCGCCGCCGAGGGCCCGCCGGAGGAGGAGGTCGGCCTGACGCCGTACGCCACCCCCGGCTTCGACCCGGGACCGGCCGTGCCCGGCTCGCCGATCCCGCTGCCGATGCCCTCGTTCCCAGCCCACCCGAGGGGAGCCCGCTGACCATGGACACCTTCTTGTGGGTGATCGTCCCCTACCTCTGCCTGACCACCTTTGTCGTTGGACATTTCTGGCGCTACCGCTACGACAAGTTCGGTTGGACCACCCGCTCCTCCCAGCTCTATGAGAACAAGCTGCTGCGGATCGGCAGTCCCTTGTTCCACTTCGGCATGCTCGGCGTCGTCGGCGGGCACATCATCGGGCTGCTGGTACCTCAGTCGTGGACCGACGCGGTCGGCATCAGCCACGAGGCCTACCACGTGGTGGCCGTCACCGGCGGCCTGCTGGCCGGCATCATGGCGGTGGTCGGCATGGTCATCCTGATCTACCGGCGCCGTACCGTCGGCCCCGTCTTCTCCGCGACCACCGTGATGGACAAGGTCATGTATGCCTTCCTGGCCGTGGTGATCGTGCTGGGCATGTGGAACACCATCGCCGGTTCGATCATGACCATCGGCGGGGAGTACAACTATCGCGAGGGCGTCTCGGTCTGGTACCGCTCGTTCCTCGCCTTTTCGCCCGACGCGTCGCTGATGGCCGACGCCCCGCTCGGATTCCAGCTGCACGCGCTGGTGGCCTTCGGGCTGTTCGCGCTGTGGCCGTTCACTCGCCTCGTGCACGTGTTCAGCGCACCGCTGGGTTACGTGACGCGGCCCTACATCGTCTACCGCAGCCGTGACGACCAGCTCGGTAGCCACCGACCCCGACGCGGTTGGGACCGCATCTCCCAATGAACGGCCCGACATCAGCCTCACTGACCGAACGCGTCGATGACGCGCTGACGCCCGGCCGGCCGGACCCCCGCGTGGGCGACGTCATGCTCCGTCGTCCAAAGGTCCTCGATGCCCAGGCCACCGTCGACGAAGCACGCGTCGCCCTCGCCAACGACCATGTCCACATGGTGCTGCTGAGCCAGGGCAGCACCTTGGTCGGCACCCTGGTGCGAGCCGACCTGCCGCCCCCCATCCAGAGAAGCGACCAGAGGAGCGTCGAGGGGAGTGGCCCCGCACTGCCGTGGTCGACTCTGCGGAATCGGACCGTGCCCTCGGCGATGTCTGCCGACGCCGCCCGAGAGCTTCTGATTGCACGTGGCCTGCGGCGGCTGGCCGTGGTCGACCACGACGGCACCCTGCTCGGGCTGATGTGTCTCAAGCGCAGCCGGACGGGGTTCTGCTCAGACGAGGACGTCGCATCACGTGGCCAGTCGCGGGTTCTGTCACGTCAAGCCGCGGACTGAGACGGACGAGCATGGGAGACCCCGCCGAGATCGACAGTGGCCACAGTTGGGATGACCAGCGATCCACCCACGACGCGCTGCGCGCCAGATGCGCGGTAGCCCGCCAGGAGGGCAACTGGGTGGCGCTGAGACATGCAGAGGTTGTCGCAGCCGCGACCGACGCGGCGGCGTTCTCCAGCAACGTCAGTGCCCGTCGAGCCATCCCCAACAGCCTCGATGGCACCGACCATGCCGCCTTCCGCGCCGTGGTCGACCGGTACCTGACAGAGGAGCGCGTGGCGCGGGAAGAGCCGCAATGTCGAGCGCACGCCGCTGTCATCATCGACGCCCTGCCCCGTGGGGTGACCGTGAAGACCATCGCCCAGATCGGGACGCCGTACGCGGTGCGCTCGCAATCCACCTGGCTCGGCTGGCCCGCAGATCTGGAGGAAGAGCTGGTCGCGTGGATCCGCGACAACCACGCCGCCACGAGGTCCGGAAACCGCGACAGGACTGTGGAAGTGGCCGAGCGGTTCGAGCAGATGATCCGCGCACTGCTCGAGACCAGGCGCGGCACACCGATCACCGATGTCACCAGCGAACTGCTCAACGACACCGTGGAAGGTCGGCTACTGACCACCGAGGAGATCGTCTCCATCGTGCGGAACTGGACCGCGGGAGACCTCGGATCATTGGCGACCTCGGTCGGGGTCATCGTCCACTTCCTCGCGACGAACCCGCACATCCAGCGAGAGGTGCGGACGCTCGTCGAGGCGGGTGATCGCGCGGCCCTGGCCGCAGCCGCGGAGGAGATCCTCCGCATTGACGACCCGTTCGTGTCCAACCGTCGCGTCGCCACCCGAGCCGTCAACCTTGGCGGCGCGGAGATAGCGAAGGGCGAACAGCTTCTACTGAACTGGACCGCGGCCAATCGGGACCCGCTGGTCTTCGGCGACCCCGATCGCTACGACCCAGAAAGGAATGCCGACGCGAACCTGGTCTTCGGCATCGGGTCCCATGTCTGTCCCGGCCGGGCGCTGACGCTCATGGAACTGCGCGTGATGCTCGAGGAGCTCATGGGCAGAACCAACTGGATCGATCCCGCGCCAGACCGCCCGGCGGTCCGGGAGACACCGCCGGTGGGCGGGTGGGCGCGCGTTCCGATCGTGCTTCGCTGACTCTGCGGGACACCCAGGCGAGTTATCGGCAGCACGCTCTCGAGCCTGAGAATTCCCTGGCACGAGTCCTCGTGCTGCTCAGAAGGTGCTAACTGCGAGGACGGTCCGGGGCCGCCCGGCGGTTCGAGTGAGGACCTTTGGCCCGAGACGAGAGCCTGCAGATCACGCAGCCTGTGGGTTATGAGTGCCCCATTGATGCCAACGGCAGCGGTCACGCCGCGGGACCCCTGGTTCCGACGGCACCCAGCCTTGGCGCTGGCCGTCGCAGGGATCTTGTTCGCCGGGGTGCTCGGTCTGCGCATGTTCTTCGGCTCCCCAGTCGACGCGTACTCGATGCTCTACGCCTTGCCCGTAGCCCTTGTGGCTACCACCTTCGGTCTGAGGGGCGGCACGGTCGCGGGGCTGATCGCCGTCGGCCTCACCGTGCTGTGGGCGATGACCCAGAGCGTTCACCTCACCCCGACCGGATGGGCCTCCCGGGTGCTGCCGCTTCTGCTGCTGGGCCTGCTCCTCGGGCACGCAACAGACAGGGAACGCCGGGCACAAGAGGGGCATCGGAAACTGGAAGCCGCCGCACTACTCCACCGCGAGGCGATAGAAATCAACGACTCACTGGTGCAAGGAATGGCGGCAGCCAAGTGGTCTTTCGAATCCGGGCAGGTGGAGACCGGCACACGGATTCTCGACAGCACCATCGCGGATGCCCACGACCTGGTTTCGGAGCTGATCCGGCGCGCCGACATGGACGCGCGCACGGAGCCGCTGCACGACCACTCGACGTCGTTCCACGACCCGCACCGCAAACCCGACAGGCCCGACGGTCCAGCCAAACGAACGCGGGCCGAGACCGCCATCCCCCGGCAAAGGACCGCTGCTGCGCTCTTGTTGAGATGGCGAAGCTGACCTACGCAACTGCCTGCGTTCGGCTCGACGGTTGTCCGGAGACGCGTTCAGCGCGACCCTGGTGGAGACGCAACAGGAGGAGCGATGACCAGCGACGAGAGATGGTTTCCCAGTCACCTCAAAGAGCTCGGCGAGGCAGAGTGCCTTGAGCTCCTGGGCGAACACCAGGTCGGAAGGGTGGCGTACTGCGACGACCTCGGGCCAGTCGTGCTGCCGGTCAACTACGCGCTCGACCAGGGCACCATCCTGATCCAAACCTCCCCACACTCCATGCTCGCAAGTCGCCTGCGCGCCGCGCCCGCGTCCTTCCAGATCGACGAGTTCGACGAGTACACCCAGACCGGCTGGAGCGTCCTCGTCCGCGGATCGGCGGCCTACGTCGACCCGACCGACCTGCCAGCAGACGAAGACCGCCCGCACACATGGGCGGAGGGCCAGCGCACGCTCCATATCCGAATCACCCCACACGACATCTCTGGCCGCCGACTCCTGCCCGCCTGACTATCCGCAAGTCACAGCTCGCCCGACCGCGAACCCGTCTCCGATCGCGGCGCCTCCGCCTGCGGCCTGTCTTCGCTGATCGTCCGAGTTCGAGCTCTACGCGAGAAGTGACTACAGGTCGTAGTACTGGCTGACTGACCCACGTTGACCTGCGCAAACGTCGAGGTTGACCGGCTGGTTGTACCGGAGTTGTAACAGGCTACCCCTATTCGGGGGCCCTCAGGGCGGAGCTCCCGGCCTAGACGCGACTAGAAATCGGCCGTTCTCTAGATGGATGGGATCGTCCCAGTGGCCGATCCCTAGACGAGACGGTTCGGCGCGTGGCAGCCGCAGGCCGAGACATCATTCGCGACTCCGCTGATCGCGGAAGGCATCCTCACTCGCCGCTGACGTAGTCGCCAGGCATGACCGAGCTGGCCGGGGCGCGTGGCGAAGCAGGATCCGATCGGGGAGGATGCTGCCGTGAGCGGCGACCCTGGTCCGGCGCGGGCCCGCGAGGCGACCGGCCGCCGTGCATGGGCCGAGGCCCGTGAGGCGTACCGTGCTTGTTCCGACCTGCCGCCCCGGGACCTGGAATCCTGGGGTCTGGCGGCGTTCCTGACCGGGCAGGACGACGAGGCGGACGCGATTCGCGAGCGGGCCCACCAGGCCTACGTGGCCAAGGGGGACCCGGAGGGCGCCGCGCGCACCGCATTCTGGCTCGGTCTGTCCTTGGTGATGCGCGGGGAGCCTGCACGGGGCCGTGGTTGGTTCGGGATCATGCGCCAGGTCGCGGGCGCGGCCTTCGGGACCTCTCGGTGGAGCGGCTACGAGGCCCTTAACCTTGGCATGGTGGCTCTCTTGTCCGGCCGCGCCGAGGAGAGCCTGGGCCTCCTGGACCGCGCGCTCCAGGTTGCCGGACGGCACGACGACGTGGACCTGAGGTTGCTGGCCGCAAGCGGTCACGGTCAGGCACTTCTGTCCCTTGGGCGCAGGGCCGAGGGGATGCAGGAGCTAGATGAGGTGATGGTGCTCGGGACGTCGACCGCCGCCAGTCCTCAGGCCGTCGGTCAGGTCTACTGCGCGGTCATCTCGATCTGCCGGGGCAGCCTCGATCTCGGGCGCGGGGCGGAATGGACCGAGGTGCTGAGCCGGTGGTGCGACACGCAGTCGGACTTGATGCCCTACCGCGGGCAGTGTCTCGTGCACCGCTCGGAGGTGCTCCAGGTCCGTGGTCGCTGGGATGAGGCAATCGCCGAGGCCGAGCGGGTGCTCGGCGACGACGGCCGGCGGGAGCGGGACATCGCCCGGGGCATGGCGCTGTACCAGCGCGCCGAGTTGTATCGCGTCCGCGGCGACGACCGGCGCGCCGAGCTGGGCTACCGGGACGCGTTGGCGGCGGGCCACGACCCGCAGCCCGGTCTGGCGCTGCTGCGACTGGCCCAGGGCAAGGGTGAGTCGGCCTTGCTCTCGCTCCGGCGCGCGCTGGGGGAGACCGGGGTGCCGTTCCTGCGGGTCCGTCTGCTGCCTGCCCTGGTCGAGGTGGCGCTCGCGGTCGGCGACCTGGGTGCGGCCGAGGACGCGGTGCTTGAACTCGAGGAGGCGGCGGTAAGTATCGACTCGGTGTACGCACGGGCGATGGCGGCCACGTGGTCGGGCGCGCTGGCGATCGCGCAGGGCAAGAGCGTCGACGCGCTCGGCGGACTGCGAGCCGCACTGACCGACTGGGCACAGCTCGATGCGCCCTACGACGCCGCCCGGTGTCGTTTGCTCCTGGCGCGCGCGTGCCAGGACGTCGGAGACCTGGAGACGGCCGAGCTGGAACGTGCGGCCGCCCGAGTGGTGTTCACCACGCTCGGCGCGCAGCCTGACCTCGCCGTCCTCGACGGTGTCCAGCCGCGGAGGAGCGTCCCGGCCGGCCTCACGCCGCGCGAGGTCGAGGTGCTGCGGATGGTGGCCACCGGGGCGAGCAACCGGGAGATCGCTACCCAGCTCGTCCTCTCGGAGAAGACCGTGGCCCGGCACGTCGCGAACATCTTCGTGAAGGTCGGCGTCTCCTCGCGGGCGGCCGCCACGGCCTTCGCCTACGACGAGAACCTGGTCTGACTCAGCCCGGCTCAGGGCCGACGCCCTCGGGGCAGATCTGCACATCGATCTGCACAGTTCTCCACACGTGCCGATGCCGGCACGCCTCCTACGTTCGCATCAACGACGGCGGACGAGGAGTGGGCGATGAAGGTTGTGGTGGGCGGCGGAGGGCCGGTCGGTGTCTACACGGCGATCGCGATGGCGCGGCGCGGGCACGAGGTCACGGTCGTCGACCGCGACCCAGGGCCGGTGGGCGCAGTGTGGCAGCGCGTCGGGGTGATGCAGTTCGAGCACGCACACGGCTGGCGTCCCCAGATGCTCGAGGCTCTTCGGGCGGAGATGCCGGACGTCCTTGACGCACTGCTGACGGCAGGCGCCCGGTTGGAGCAGCTCCCGGGTGTGCCGGGCATCGAGGCGCTCGCCTGCCGCAGGCCCGTCCTCGAGCGGGTGCTGCGCCGGTGCGCCGCCGACCAGCTGGGTCTGAGCTGGTGGACCGGGCACGTCGACCGGGTCGAGGTCGCCGGCGGCCGGGCGACGGGGATCGTCGTCGACGGTGATCTCCTGCCGGCCGACCTCGTCGTCGTGGCCACCGGTCGCAACAGCCACGTCGGCGAGGAGCTCCGCGGCCCGGTCGAGGGCGGCCCGTGCGGCTTCTCCTACGTGACCCGGGTCTACCGAGCGCGGCCGGCCTGCCTGGCGTACAGCGGTTTCCCGTCGTTCCAGACCGGTCCCGGTTACGTGAGCGTGGTGATCGGCGGCGACGCAGAGACACACTCGGTGGTCATCGCGTACCCATCGCACGACCCGGCCTTCGGGGCGCTGCGCACGGAGGGCGGCTTCGCGACGGCTTCGCATCTCATCCCCAACCTGAGGAATTGGACTGACCCCGACGTGTTCGAGCCGGTGACCGACGTGCTGGTAGGCGGCCACCTGACGAACACCTACCGGTTGCAAGGCCCGGCTCTCGGGCTGCCTCCGGCCACCGGGTTGGTCTTCGTCGGGGACGCGGTGCTGACGACCAACCCGGCTGCCGGGCGCAACCTGGCCCTGCTGATCCCGCAGGTCCGCCACCTCCTGGCGTCGCTTGACGATCCGGAGCAGGACCTGGACGATGCGTCGTTGGCCCTCGACTCCTGGGCCGAGCAGCACCTGCGCCCGTGGTACCTCGACCACGTCCGATGGGACCGGACCTTGCTCGAGCGTTTCGACGGTCGGGACATCGACCTGGCTGAGCGGATTCCGTCGGATGTCATCTGCGCGGCTGCGGAGGTCGACGAGAGCCTGCGCCCGTATGTCGGCATGTACCTCGGCATGGGGGCCGGCCCGGATGTCCTCGATGCCGCGGAGCCGCGCGTGCGCGAGCTCCTCGGCGAGGGCTGGCGGCCGAGAACTCCCGGCCCGACTCGATCGGCGCTCGCCGACGCCCTGCACCTCCCGACCCGCTGAAATCGTCCCGCACACCACACGAGGAGAACCGGTGACAACCACGACATCCACCGCGAAACAGCCCGCGCCGTATTTGAGCAGCCGTCGACGTGCCGGTCACCTCCTGGGAGTTCTGTTGGGACTCATCCACCTCTCGGTTCTCGGGATCCCGACGGGCAGCAGGGACGCCGGTCCGCCGCTCCCCGTGCTCATCTTGGGTGCCGCGATCGGGCTTGCGGTGATCGCGCTGCTGGTGCGTTCCTGGCGACAGGATGCGCCGATCGCTCGCTGGGCCGCGGGCGTGCTGCTGGTGCTGGCCGCGCTGGGCGTACTTCCTGGCCTCCTGGTCGCGAACGTCGCGCTTGCCCTGCGGCTCGCGGCCGGGGCGTTGGTCGGCCTGACCGTGGCCACCCTGGTCCTGCTGTTCCTGCCTGAGTCCGGCACCGACCTGGGGGTGGCACGATGAGGAAGGCAGCGCTCATCGCACTTGCGGCGGTCGGCCCACTGGCGGTTGCCCTGCTTCGCTTCGTGCTTCCGTACTACACGGCCTCGGGCAACAAGGAGGCGGCGGTCGACGTCGCCGCGAACCCCGGCACCGAGAGCCTGGTCCTGTGGTTCGGCCTGATCGCCGCGCTCACCCTGGTCCCGGGGCTGTACTCGATCCGCGACCGGATGGCTCCCGGTCGGCTGCGGACGACGGGGTTCACCCTCGCCGTCATCGGCTACCTCTGCCTGCCCGGCCTGCTCGCGGTCGACCTGCTGCTCTGGGTCGGCACCGACCAAGGCTTGTCGACAGCCATTGTCGCCGACCTGGCAGACGGCGTGCACCCGGCCGCGTTGGTGGCGACGGGACTCTTCGTCCCTACCCATATCATCGGGATCGTCCTGATCGGTGTCCTGGCATTGCGCAGTGGCCACCTCCCGAAGCCGGTCGCCTGGTTGCTCGTCGTCTCCCAGCCGCTGCACCTGGCCTCGATCATTCTCGGGCTCCCGGCGCTGGACTTGGTGGCATGGTCCCTCACCGCGCTGGGGATGGCGTGGCTGGCGGCGACCCTCCCCGCGAAGGGCATGCAGGATGAGATCAGCTCGACGACGTCGTCGCTCGCCACGGCGGGAGGGATGTCGTGAGTCCCCGGCTCGTCGCGGGGCGCCTGACGTCGGTGGCCCTGGTGGGAGGAGTCGCCGCGCTGGCACTGTCCGGGTGTGGGGGCCGCTCCGGTCCCGCACTCGGCGCCCCGCCGGTGATGGATACGGGTGTACCAGCGAGCAGCGGTACGCCCGACGCGTGCCGGCTGATCACCACCGATGAGGTGGCACGCGTTCTCGGCGAGCACAGCCCCGACCAGGCGACGTACACAGTGACGGCGTCGACTGGGAGGGACGGCGCATGCACGTACGCGTGGACGGCGAACGGCGGTGGTGACGAGTTCACCGTGAACCAGTTCCCCGCCAGCAGCTACGTGGCGCAACCCGGTGTGGAACCACGCCAGATTTCCGGCATCGGGGACCAGGCGTTCGAGGAGGTCGGCAGCTACTACGCCCGCGTCGGCGACCAGATGGTCAATGTCGTCAACCTCCAGGAGGGCGAGGGCAGCGACGAGGACCTGCTCAGGGTCGCGGCCAACCGGCTGAGCTGACCCGCACCGACGAAAGGAACCGAACCATGCGAAACAAGAGTGTCGGCGCCGCCCTGGTTGGCGCGTCCTTGTTTGTCATCTCGAGTGCGGCGTACGCGTCGATCCCCGCGAGCGATGGCAGCATCCAGGGCTGCTACGCGAAGTCGGACGGTCTCACCGGAGGCCTGCATTCGAAGGGCGACCTCCGCGTCATCGACTCCGGCGCCTGTCGCAGCTACGAAACACCGCTGAGCTGGAACCAGCGGGGCGTGCCCGGACCGACGGGCCCGATAGGACCCGCGGGGCCGACCGGCCCCCCGGGTCCGGCCGGCCCCGGCAGCCAGGCGCCCGTCTACTACGCGGCGCGGCCGTTCAGCTTCGACGGCTTCGAAACCCTGCCTGCCAGCCGTCGCTACACAGTCGTCCTGTCCAAGTCGCTCCCGGCTGGGAGCTACCTCGTCCAGGCGGACGCCATGTTCTCGGCCGAGACCGAAGGAGGCGTGGACTGCCAGCTGCGCAGCGGGGACGCGTTCCAGGTCGGGTACGGCTACGTCATCCCGGCAACGGCGCCCAACACCACTGTCTCGATCATCTGGGCCATCAGCCACGCTAGCGGTGCGGTCGACCTGGCGTGCCGGACGAGCAACGGCATGGGCATCGCGACTGCGACGATCCTCGCGACCCAGGTCGCCTCGGTGAGCTGAGCCGTGAAACCACCCCGCGCGGGGTGGGATTGCCGCGACGGCTTCACGCGCTCACCAGGTGTCCGGGTGCTCGACAGGAACGGCGGCATCGGCGACTCACAGCTTGTTTGAACCGCCCTGGGTCTGGTGGAGGCCACATGGGTCTGCTGCACGAACGGGTGACAGCTTCGGTTAGGCCGCCTGGGTGGCGGCGGGCTTCATGATCAACTCGTATTCGACCGGGGTCAACCGTCCGAGAGCGGCCTGCCGACGACGTCGGTGATACGTCCTTTCGATCCAGGTGACGATCGCGATCCGCAGCTCCTCGCGGGTGTTCCAGACGCGCCGGTCCAGGACGTTCTTCTGCAGCAACGAGAAGAACGACTCCATGGCGGCGTTGTCGCCGGCCGCGCCGACCCGTCCCATGGACCCGACCATCTGGTGGCGGTTGAGCTGGTGGACCAGTTTCCTGGATCTGAACTGCGAGCCGCGGTCGGTGTGCAGCAGGCAGCCGGCCACATCTGCGCCGTCGGCGGCGCGGCGGGCGACGGCGTTGTCGAGTGCCGTGACTGCGATGCGTGACTTCATCCGTGAGTCGATGGAGTAGCCGACGATCCGGTTGGAGTAGACGTCCTTGATCGCGCAGAGATACAGCTTGCCCTCGCGGGTCCAGTGCTCGGTGATGTCGCTGAGCCACAGGGTGTTCGGCGCTTCGGCGGTGAAGTCCCGCATCACCAGGTCGTCGTGGACCGGTGGACCGGGCAACTTGTGGTTGCGGCCGCGCTTCTTCCCGAACGCTGACCACCAGCCCAGTTCGGAGCAGATCTTCCACGCGGTGCGCTCGGCCATCGGCTCGCCGGCGTCGCGGGCCTCATCGACCAGGAACCGGTAGCCGAACTCTGGGTCCTCGCGGTGGGCGTCGAACAACGCGTTGGCCCGGTAGGCAGTGGCCAGTTCGGCGTCGGTGACCGGGTTCGCGAGCCAGCGGTAGTAGGGCTGGCGAGCGATCTTGAGCACCCGGCACGTCACCGTGACGGGGATCCCGTCGCTGGCCAGCTCGCGGACGAGCGGGTACATCATTTTCCCGGCAGATGGGCCTGGGACAGGTAGGCGGCGGCGCGGCGGAGGACCTCGTTCTCCTGCTCGAGCAGCTTGATCCGCTTGTTCGCCTCACGCAGCTCTGCGGACTCGCTGCCCGAGCTCGAGCCACTCGACTTGGACGCAGAGTCGTGCTCGTCGATCGCCAGCCACCGCTTCAGACACGACGGCGAGATGCCGAAGTCCTTCGCGACCTGGGCCATCGAGGAGTCCGACTCGCGATAGACCCGGATCACGTCGGCGCGGAACTCCTTGGGAAACGCCTTCGGCATGGTGCACATCCTTCCAGCGCCGACACACATCGACGCAGATCAGATGTCACCTATCCGTGCAGCAGACCCCATTGGTGCCAGTCCCATCGAGCGGGGCTCGGGGTCCGGGCCGGGTCATGGTCTCGGGCCGGGATGATCGGTCTGAGCCTGGTTCGGCTGTGGTGACCTGGTAGAGGGCGATACCGCGGCGGTGAGGGAGCAGAGGACGGCGAGGCAGCCGCTGGCTACTTCGACTACGGCGAGGCCTTGGTGGTCGTGTTCGGCAAGTAGACCAGTGAGGATCAGCGCGGTCCCGGCGAGGCCGGTAATGCTTGTGGTGATCAGGTGTCGCCCCGGCGAGAGTGCTATGCGCATGCCCCCTAGTCCCAGTGCGATGCTGAGGGCTGTGTCCCGAAAACTATTGTCTCGGCCGGTGGCGGTGGGCGCGACAAGCTCCCATTGGGACACGGTCAGCACGGTGGTCAGGAGGAGGAGGACCCATCCTGCGACGGGTGCCCAGTGCACGTCGCTGGGGTGCGTTGCCGAATGCTCGAGTGCGCGCGTGGATCGGTTCGTTGCGATGGCGTCACGCCGCGCGGCCGGGGCTGGCACTGTTTCGCCGGGGGCGATCCCTTGGTGGACGTCACCTTCGAGGACCTGGCGGAGCTCGCGGCGAACGGCGAGGGTGGGGACGGCGTCGTAGAGGACGCCACCTCGCAGGCTGGCGGCTGCGCCGAGAAGCAGAAGCCCCGCGCCGAGGATGCTGAACGTCCACGACAGGAGGGCTAGGCCGAGGCCGAGCGTTCCAGCCCCGATGAGTGCGAGGAGTAGGCCGCCCCAGACCCACCGCGGTCGTACCGTGTGTTGGGTCCTGGTGTGTCGATACTGGGACGGCTGTGGTCGGGTCATCGGGAGTGGATTCTGAAGTGGCCCCGGTAGCCCGGACACCTTGAGTGAGGCGACGATGGTCGCCCGAGAGGAGTCCGTTATGCCGGCACCGAAGAGTCCTGAGTTCCGTCGTCGAGCCGTGGAGCTCGCCCGTCTGCGTGAGAAGCCGATCGCTCAGATCGCCAAGGACCTCGGGATCGCCGAGTCCGGTCTGCGGCGCTGGATGAAGCAGGCCGACATCGATGACGGCAAGTCCGAGGGCCTGACCAGCGATGAGCGCGCCGAGCTGGTGCGGCTGCGTCGGGAGCTGCGCGTGAAGGAGATGGAGATCGAGATCCTCAAGCGCTCGGCTGCCTACTTCGCCCGGGAGAACGTCCTCCCAAAATAGTGTTCCCGGTGGTCTGCGAACTGGCCGCCGACGGGGTTCCCGTCGCGGTGACCTGCCGGGTCCTGGGCGTCTCGACGTCGGGCTACTACGAATGGCTGCGGCGCCGCCCCAGCGAGCGAGACCTCGAGCAGGCCTACCTGATGGCCGCGATCCACGAGGTCCACGCCGCCTCCTACGGCACCTACGGCCATCGGCGGGTCCACGCCGAACTGACGATGGGCCGGCGGCTGGAGGTCAGCCACGGTCGGGTCGAGCGGCTGATGCGCCACACCGGTCTGCAAGGCGTGCACCGTCGCCGGCTACGGGGCTGTACCCGCCGTGACCATGCCGCCACGCCATCAGCGGATCTGGTGGAGCGGAACTTCACCCCCGATGCCCCGGACCGGCTCTACGTCGCAGACGTCACCCAGCACCGCACCAGCGAGGGATGGGTCTATCTCGCGGTGGTCCTGGACTGCTTCAGCCGCCGGGTGGTGGGCTGGTCGATCGCGGACCACATCCGCTCCGAGCTGGTCGTCGACGCCCTACAGATGGCCCTGTGGCACCGTCGTCCCGAGCCGGGCGCGGTCCATCACAGCGACCACGGCAGCGTCTACACCAGCTGGGTCTTCGGGCACCGGCTCCGCGAGGCCGGGCTGCTCGGATCGATGGGAACCATCGGCGACTGCTTCGACAATTCTGTGGCCGAGAGCTTCTTCGCGACCCTGCAGACCGAGCTGCTCGACCGGTCGACCTGGCCGACCCGTGAGGGCCTGGCCAATGCGATCTTCAGCTTCATCGAAGGCTTCTACAACCCCACCCGCCGGCACTCCATCCTGGGCTACCTCAGCCCCGCCGACTACGAGACCCAGCACGCCCTCACCGGCCCTGCTGGACCCCAGACCGAGACCGCAGCATGATCACAACCACCACACCCCGACCGTCCGGGCAGACGGGGCCACTTCAGCTTGAGGGTGCGGATCCCCTCGGGGTCGCCTTGGAGGAGGAGGGTGGTGTCGCAGGCGTCGGGGAGCAGTGTTGATCCGCGTTCGCGGGTGCCGTCCCAGCCGCTGTTGTGGAGGACGAGGGTGAGGCCGTCGTAGATGGTGCGGATGGTCTCCAGGCCGGTGACGTAGGCGCCCATGTCGGCGGTGTCTTCCTTGCCGGCGCCGGTGGCTCGGACGGAGTCCCCGATGAGGAGGACGGCGCCGAGGTGGCGGGCGACGGAGCCGATCATCTTGGCGTCGCGGCGGAGTCGTAGGTCGATGGGGTCGGGCCACCAGTGGACGTTGGTCATGCGGCGGCCGTGGTGGATCTCCCAGGCCCGGACGCGTTCGGGGATGCCGTGGAATCCCTCGAGGGCGATGAAGAGGACGGGGCCGTGGACGGCGACCTGGTGGCCGTACCAGCTGGGGAGTCCGGTGGCGACGTGGCCGGCCCAGTCGAGTGCGGTCAGCGTCTTGCCGAGGCCGCGGGATCCGGCTTTCATCGCCAGGCCGCGGCGGCCGAGGACACCTTCGATGAGTGGCTCGGGAGGCGGCATGTGGTCGAGCGCGTCGCGGTCGAGGAGCCGGTGGCGTCTGAGTGCGACGCGGGCGAGCAGCTCGGGGCTGGCCTGGTCGAGGTCGACGTCGGCGAGGTCGTAGTCGTCGAGGTCGGGGAAGACGTCGCCAGGTCCGATGTTGGGGTCGCCGCGGAGGTAGGCCTCGACTGCCGGGTCGGTGCTCATTCGACCACCCGCAGGGTGTTCCTGGCGCGGCGCTGGAGTGCGATGCAGCCTTGGCAGCCGAGGTACTGGTCGTCTAGGTCGGGGTCGTGGAGTTCGCGGTCGCCGACGTCGACGGGCAGGAGGCGGCCGACCTGTGGGGTGTAGATCATGGGGCGGCCGTCTACGGACCAGGCGCGGACGGTCCACCGCTGGAGGCGGCCGTCGGCTGCGAGTCGCGCGAGGTGGGTGCCGGTCGGCGCGAGCCCCACGACGTCGGTCGGCGCCCGGCGGGTGGCTGATCGGGGTTGGCTGGTCACGCTGCCTCCGGTGCTTCGTGGCGATGCCGGTCGAGCTGGTTGCGGTAGTCGCCGGCGGGGTCGATCGCTTGCCAGAACTCGTCGTGCACCCGCGTGACCTCGGTGTGGAGGTCGAAGTCCATCCGCTCGAGGGCGGCACGGTTGCGGCACGCCTGGGCCCGCTCGTCGCCCAGCAGCCAGTCCTCGACGAGACCGGGGCAGTCCTCGGCCTCGGCCGCGGTCAGGGCCGGCTTCAGGGCGTCGAAGACCTCGGCGCGCTTCTCCCAGTAGATGGGTGCGGTCTCGAGGATCCCGTCGTCGAGGACGTCGACGGCGAGCTCAAGCACGGCCCATCCGGGGATCTGCTCGATGCGCTCACGGAGGAGTCGCCGGCGTTCGGTCCAGTACTCGGCGATCTCGGCGCGCCAGGCCGCGGTGAGCTCGGCTGAGTCCGCCGGCGTCAGTCCGCTCGAGGGGCGCGGTGCGGGGTCGGGGTCACGTCGCATCGTGAGCCTTGAGGTCGTAGAAGCTTCGCCACCAGGTCGCGCAGGTCTCCGGCTGGCCGACGAAGAGGACGTGCACGCCGCGCGCGATCGCGTCGCGGATGCCGGGGGAGAGCGGCATGAGATCGAGCCAGAGGTGGTCGAGCAACAGGACGTGATGCCGACCGACGTTGAGGACGATGGTGTCGCCGGGCCTGGCGGCGGCGAGCGCCATGTCGAAGATGAGGCGATCGACGTCGGGCCAGTGTGGGTTGAACCGCACCCGGGTCGGTGTGCGCCTGTCGCGCTGTCTGGCGTGGGTGAGCACGCGAGGACCTCCTTGGCTGTGCACGTGTGAACCGCGGTAGGTGCCGCGGTGCGTGTGCCGGTCACGGGCCCCAAGGAGGTGAGGGGTGCGGCCCGCCGCCGGTGTTCGAGTCATGCCGCGGGCGTCGGCCGGCCGTCTCTGTCCTTCTTCGCGGCCTCGAACTGCGCCTCGACGAAGGCGTCCAGGTCGCTCTGGCGGTAGACGATGCGGCGGCCGAGCTTCGCGGATCGCGGGCCGATGCCCTTGTGTCGCCAGAACCGGAGGGTGGCCTCCGGAGTGCAGAGCTGCTCCGCCGCCTGGTCGATCGTTCTGAGTGGATCTCGCTCCATCCTGCACTCCTCACAGTCAACTGTGATTCGCACAGTAATCCCGAAACTAGTGACAGGCAACTGGAATCGCAGTACGCTGCGAAATATGCAGAGCAACCAACGGTCTCCAATCAGTGCCAACGGTGACCTGATGCCAGAGGGAACCTTCGCCCGAAGGGTTCGCGAGCGCCGCGAGTTCCTCGGCTGGTCACAGGTCAAGGTCGCCGAGCAGCTCCAGATGATTCACGTGCAGCTCGATGGCACCGCGGTGACTCGGATCGAGAAGGGGGAGCGGCGAGTCAGGCTGAATGAGGCGCTGGCGTTCGCGATGGTCCTAGACCTCGACCTCTACGAGCTCATGGCACCGCACCCGGGTGACTTGGACGAGCAGATCGAGCGCGAGCAGATCGGTCTCGACAATGCCGAGTACGCGGCGGCGTTCTGGGCGGAGGAGCGAGATGCCCACCGCCGGCGGCTCGACGAGCTTCGTCGCATGAAGCGCGACCAAGAGGACGTGCGGCTTCAGCGGCGCCACAGGATCGAGGCGGGCCGCAATCAAGCAGAGATGGATGGCGACCTCGAGGCGCTGTGCGGACAGGGAGAGGACGTGAACGGCGATGGCGTCGATCGCGAAGCGTGACAACGGTCAGTGGCGAGCTCGGTATCGAGACGGCACCGGTAAGGAGTACGCCGGGCACTTCGACCGGAAGGTCGACGCCCAGCGGTGGCTCGACGAGCAGACCGCGAAGCTTGTGGCCGGCACGCACGTCTCACCGCGTCAGGCCCGGGTCACCGTGGGGGAGTGGTGCGACACCTGGCTCGAGGGCTACCGCGGCAAGCGGAAGAGCACCGTCCGCCAGGCCGAGGTCCACATCGCCCGGATCCGCGCCACCTTCGGCCACATGCAGCTCAACGCCGTGCGGCCCTCGCATGTCCGCACCTGGTGCGCCCAGCTCGCCGCCGAGGGCCTCGCGGACTCCTACATCTACGCCCTGCACCCCGACTCGCTCAGCTGTTTGCTGACGCCGTCCATGACGGACTGGTTCCTCGGTCACCGTGCTCTCGGCGGACTTCGCCGAAGCAGGGCAAGCAGCGGCCGTACGTCTGCACGACCGACCAGATGTGGGCGCTCCACGACGCGATGCCCGAGCACCTGCGCGCGGCGGCGCTCCTCGGGGCCTTCGCCGGCCTCCGGCTCGCCGAGGCGTGCGGCCTGCGCGTCGAGGACGTCGACTTCATGCGCGGAGTCGTTTCGCCGACCGTGCAGTACCCGGGCGAGCCGCTGAAGACCGACGTCTCCCAGACGTCAATCCCAGTGGGCCGGCAGCTCACGCTCGAGCTCGCGCGCCACTGCGAGCGGTTCGTCCCGCTCGACGAGGATGACGCGGCGACGCGGCCCCGGGGCGTTGCTGGTCAACGAGCTCGGCCAGCCGCTCGCGCCCTGGACGCTCGAGCGCGCGATCCGCTCGGCCAGGAAGAAGGTGCCGGGCCTCCCGCCGGAGTTCCGCTTCCACGACCTGCGGCACTACTTCGCGTCCATGCTGATCGCCAAGGGCGCCGACGTGAAGGTGGTGCAGACGCGGCTGCGTCACGCGAGCGCCAAGACGACGCTGGACACCTACAGCCACCTGTGGCCGGATGCCGACGACAGCACCCGCACGGCGATCGACGAGGTGTTCGCCGAGCGCGCCGAGGCGCTCGCGTCGGCGGCCGAGTAGAGCCGAAACGGCCCGCCGAGCGGACTGCTCGACGGGCCGTCTTGCGGACTATCTGCGGACTGACGAGGTCTCCGAAACGCGTTTCCGCAGGTCAGAGGCCACTTCCGGCCTAGATGTCGTAGTAGAGCTCGAACTCGTGCGGGTGCGGGCGCAGCTGCACGGGCGCGATCTCGGAGGTCCGCTTGTAGTCGATCCAGGTCTCGATCAGGTCCGGCGTGAACACGTTCCCCGCGGTGAGGAAGTCGTGGTCGGCCTCGAGGGCGTCGAGCACAGCGCCGAGCGAGGTGGGGACCTGGTCGATCTCGGCCATCTCGTCCGGCGGGAGCTCGTAGATGTCCTTGTCGATCGGCGCGGCCGGCTCGATCTTGTTCTGGATGCCGTCGAGGCCGGCGAGCATCAGCGCGGAGAACGCGAGGTAGGGGTTCGCCGACGGGTCGGGGAACCGCGTCTCGATCCGCTTGGCCTTCGGGTTGGTGCCCGTGATCGGGATCCGGACCGAGGCGGAGCGGTTCCGCGAGGAGTACACCAGCGAGATCGGGGCCTCGAAGCCCGGCACCAGGCGGTGGTAGGAGTTCACCGTCGGGTTGGTGAACGCCAGCACGGCCGGGGCGTGCTTGAGGATGCCGCCGATGTACCAGCGGGCCAGGTCGGAGAGGCCGCCGTAGCCGGTCTCGTCGTAGAAGAGCGGGTCGCCGCCCTTCCACAGGGACTGGTGCACGTGCATGCCCGAGCCGTTGTCGCCGTAGATCGGCTTCGGCATGAAGGTGACCGACTTGCCCTCGGTCCAGGCCGTGTTCTTGATGATGTACTTGAACTTCATGACATCGTCGGCGGCCTTGAGCAGGGTGTCGAACTTGTAGTTGATCTCCGCCTGGCCGGCCGTACCGACCTCGTGGTGGGCGCGCTCGACCTGCAGCCCGACCGCCTCGAGGTTCTTGACCATGTCGGCGCGCAGGTCGCTGTAGTGGTCGTAGGGCTCGACGGGGAAGTAGCCGCCCTTGTAGCGGGTCTTGTAGCCGCGGTTGTCGTCCTCGGCGCCGGAGTTCCACCAGCCCTCGACGGAGTCGATGTGGTAGTAGCCGGCGTTCTCGCTGGTGGAGTAGCGGACCGAGTCGAAGATGTAGAACTCGGCCTCGGGGGCGAAGAACGCGGTGTCCGCGATGCCGGTCGTGGCGAGGTAGGCGAGCGCCTTCTTGGCGATGTTGCGCGGGTCGCGCGAGTAGGCCTCGCCGGTGATCGGGTCGTGGATGAAGAAGTTGATGTTCAGCGTCTTCGACTTCCGGAACGGGTCGAGGTACGCCGTCGTCGGGTCGGGGAACAGCGACATGTCCGACTCGTTGATGGCCTGGAAGCCGCGGATCGACGAGCCGTCGAAGCCGAGGCCGTCGTCGAACACCGACTGGTCGAAGGACGACACGGGCACGGTGAAGTGCTGCATGATGCCGGGCAGGTCGCAGAAGCGCACGTCGACCATCTCGACGCCCTCGTCGGCGATGAACTTGAGCAGCTCTTCGCTGTTGTTGAACATTCGTTCCTCCTCGGCTGAGTCCACCCCTCAGCCACGTGCCGGGACGGTTCCCGATGTCTGTGAGCGTGCGGATCGACAGGCGCCGCGCTGCGCCGTACCCGCTCCTCGCAACCTACCGAACGACCAGTTTCCCGACCATGACCGGATTGTTTCCGCGATGTAACAAGGTTCGCGAGCAGGCCGACAGTACGTCGAGGCGGCGGCCTGATTAGCCTTGTCCGGTGCCTGATACGTCGTCCGTGCCTGCCGGTGCGCTGTCCTTCGAGACCGCGTCCTGGGGACGCCGCGTCCTCGCGTTCGTGCTCGACGGGGTCCTCTCGGCGGTCGGTGTGATCGCGGTCATGGGCATCGACGGCTACCTGGACGACCCGTCCGCCCGGTGGTGGGTGCTGACCGTCTGGCTGATGGAGACCACCGCGATGACCTGGCTCGGCGGCGGCTCGCTGGGCAAGCTCTTCACCGGCCTGTGCGTCGTGCCGGCGACCGGGCCGCTGCGCCGGATCAACCCGGTCCGGATCCTCGGCCGGCAGATCCTGGTGGCTCTCGTCATCCCGCCGTTGGTGTTCAGGCCGGACGGCCGGGGTCTCCACGACCTCTTCGCCGGTACGGCGACCATCACCTTCTCGACGCTGCAGAGCCTCCGCGGCGGCGCCTGAGGTACCTAGGTCCCAGCGAGCCAGGTAGGTATCCGCGCGACTCCAAAATGAGGCATCTGCCCGATGTCCCGGGCAGGCCTTAGGACGAGGGTTGGAGTCACCGGGAAACACCCGGGACCCGACCCAGGAGCCTCAGATGTCGAACCACCTCGCCGCCCGGATGGCCCACGAGCAGATCACCGACCGGCTGCGGGCGGCGGACCGGCGCCGCCTCGTGCGACAGGCGCGCCGCGCCGCCGACGACAGCTATGTGCCGCGGCTCACCGTCCGCGCAGGTTCTGGCGCATCCCCTTCATACTGGTCGGCACCGGGCCCCTGGGCATCGGGATCTTCGGCCGACTCGCGTCGAGGGCCTTCAGCCGCTGCATGATCTCGGTGAGCTCGGCGGGCTTCACCTGGCGGCCGAGCTTCTGGATGTGGCGCACCAGCTTGCGCAGCGGCACCTGGCCCTCGCCGTCACCGACGATCACCTCGTGGACGGGGTACTCCGCGGCGACCCGCTCGTGCTTCTTGTGCTCGCTGGTCAGCAGCGGCTTGAGCCGGTTGGGGTTGCCCTCGCCGACCAGCACGATGCCCGGAGGACCGACCACCCGGTGCACGAGGTCCTGCTGCTTGTTGAAGGCGACCATCTCCTCGACGCTCCACCCACGGCGCAGCATCGACAGGGTCCGCGCAGCGGCGCCGAGCTGGCCCTCCATGCGAGCGTAGGCAGCCTTCTGCGCGCGCCGCGAGAACACGATCATCATCGCCAGGAACCCGATGAGCAGCGCGCCGATGATCGACATCACCAGCGAGAACGTGCCCTCTCCGGGCAGCAGCCAGAAGAAGAGCGCGAACCCGAGCGCCCCGAACGCCACGAAGGCGCCCAGCATCCACCACCCGATGGCAGGGTCGACCTGCCGGGACATCTTGAAGGTCTCGACGATCTGCTGCCGTCGGCTCATCTTCGACGGGTCAAGCGGAGTGCTGCTCATGCGTGGCTGCCCTGCATCTCTTCCTGTGACTCACGAGATTCGACCGCCT
This sequence comes from Nocardioides panacisoli, assembly GCF_039537325.1. Lineage (GTDB taxonomy): Bacteria > Actinomycetota > Actinomycetes > Propionibacteriales > Nocardioidaceae > Nocardioides > Nocardioides panacisoli. Next base: position 125,117 of record NZ_BAABAH010000003.1, on the reverse strand, counting down.
GACGGTACAACCGACCGGCGCGGTAGGACGAACGGACGAGGGGTCCGGACAGCACGCCGGCGAAGCCGATGTCCTCGGCCTCCTCGCGCAGCTCGACGAACTCCTCCGGCTTCACCCACCGCTCGACCGGGTGGTGCCGCACGGTCGGGCGCAGGTACTGGGTGATCGTGACCAGCTCGCAGCCGGCGTCGTAGAGGTCCTGCAGGGCCTGCGAGACCTCCTCGCGGGTCTCGCCCATGCCGAGGATCAGGTTCGACTTGGTCACCAGCCCGAAGGCACGCGCCTGGGTGAGCACGTCGAGCGAGCGCTCGTAGCGGAACGCCGGCCGGATCCGCTTGAAGATCCGCGGCACCGTCTCGACGTTGTGCGCGAGCACCTCCGGCCGCGACTCGAACACCTCGCGCAGCAGCTCGGGCCTGCCGTTGAAGTCGGGAATTAGGTTCTCCACCCCGGTGTCGGGGTTGAGCTCGTGGATGGCCCGCACCGTCTCGGCGTAGAGCCAGGCTCCGCCGTCCTCGAGGTCGTCGCGCGCGACGCCGGTGATGGTCGCGTAGCGCAGGCCCATCGTCTGCACCGACTCCGCCACGCGCCGCGGCTCGTCACGGTCCAGCGGCTGCGGCCGACCGGTGTCGATCTGGCAGAAGTCGCAGCGCCGGGTGCACTGGTCGCCGCCGATGAGGAAGGTCGCCTCGCGGTCCTCCCAGCACTCGAAGATGTTGGGGCAGCCCGCCTCCTGGCAGACCGTGTGCAGGCCCTCGGACTTCACCAGCTTGTGCAGCGCGGTGTACTCCGGCCCCATCTTCGCCCGGGTCTTGATCCACTCCGGTTTGCGCTCGATCGGGGTCTCGGAATTGCGGATCTCCAGGCGCAGGAGCTTGCGCCCGTCGGGTGCTGGTACGGCGGGGGCTGTCACCCGCCCAGCCTACTCGGGCCTAGGGGACGTCCCGCGTCCGGAAGGAGGTCAGCGAGCCTCCGACGGCGAGCACCAGCAGGGTGCCGGTGAAGACCAGGCCGTGCAGGAGCGACAGCGGCACCTGCGTGCTGCAGGTGCCGCCCCCGCCCTCGCACGGGACGTCCTTGTAGTACGTCGTGCCGTCCAGCACGACCGCGAGGAGGTTGAGGCCCGGGTTCCAGGCGGACTCGATCCCGACGGCGGCGAGCACCACACCGCCGGCGGCGACGACGGCGAGCAGGATGCCGAGCGACGCGACGGTGCTCCGGAACAGCATGGTCAACGCGTAGCCGCCGAGCGCGGCCCCGCCGATCACCGCCGCACCGCGCCAGCCCGACTGCAGGCAGCTGGACAGCACGCCGGGTGGCGTCGTGATGTCGCGGTGGTCGGCGACTCGCGCCAGCACCAGCCAGTACGCCGCCAGCACCACGGCCGAGACGACTGCCGCTGCTGCCGTGACCACCACCGCCTTCGCGGCCCAGATGCGCAACCGACGGGTCTCGAACAGCAGCTGGTTGCTCATCGACCCGCTCGCCCAGTCGTAGCCGGCGAACGTCGCGCCGGCCAGCAGCATCAGGATCCCGAGGAGCACCACGACCGCGACGCCGGAGCCGTTCTTGCGCTCGTCGCCCAGGCTGAGCGGCTCGTACCAGGCGTAGTCCTCGACGCGCAGGTGCATCCTCTTCTCGCAGGTGGCCGCCGGGTCGGCGGCGTCCTTGATGCCGTACCGCCGGGGGTGCTGGGCGCAGTCGTCGAGCGTCTGCTGGATCTGCTCCTTCGCCTGTGCAAGCTCGTCGGCGCCCGGGGGTGCGGTGTTGCGGACGGTGGCGAAGCCGATCACGACCGGGATCACGATTGCCAGGGCGAGCAGCACCAGCACCGCGCGCCGGGAGAGGAACCGGATCGCCTCGACCCGCAGCAGCCGCGTCACGACGCCACCTCCTCGGCGTGCGCGCCGAGGGACTCGCCGGCCGTCAGCTCCAGGAAGTAGCTCTCCAGGTCGGCGCGGACCGGGGCCAGCTCGCTGAGCCAGATCCCCGACTGGCCGAGCTCCGAGGTGATCAGCGCGGGGTTGTCCGCCTCGACGTGGAGGGCGCCGTCCACCGCCTGCACCGGCAGCCGGGCACGGTTGAGCACCGCCGTCGCGGCGGCGCGGTCGGGCACGACGACGCGGTAGGTCGTGCTGCTGCCGAGCAGCTCGTCGACCGTTCCGGACGCCAGCAGCCGGCCGTTGCCGATGATCGTCGCGGAGGTGCAGACCTGCTGGACCTCCGCGAGGATGTGCGAGCTCAGCAGCACCGTGACACCGGACTCGCCGAGCCCGCGGATCGTCTCCCGGATCTCCCTGATGCCGGCCGGGTCGAGCCCGTTGGTCGGCTCGTCGAGGATCAGCAGGTCCGGCTCCTTGAGCAGGGTCGCGGCGATGGCCAGCCGCTGCTTCATCCCGAGCGAGTAGCCCTTGTAGCGGTCGCCCTCGCGGCCCTCCAGGCTGACCGTCTCGAGGACCGCGTCGACCCGGGCGTCGGGTACGCCGATCGTGCCTGCGAGCAGCTGCAGGTTCCGGCGCCCGGAGAAGTTGGGCACGAACTTGGGCGACTCGACCACGGCGCCGACCCGTCCGATCACCTCGGGCAGCGCGCGGGGCACCTCGGCGCCGAAGAGCCGCATCGACCCGCTCGTCGCCCGTGCCAGCCCGAGCAGCATCCTGATCGTGGTCGTCTTGCCCGAGCCGTTCGGGCCGAGGAAGCCGTGGACGCCGCCGGCCGGGACCGCGAGATCCAGGTCCTGCACGGCGACCCGCGTCCCGCCCCGCCGGTTGCGGAACTCCTTGCGGAGCCCGCTGGTCTCGATCACCAGGTCAGTGGTCACGCAGACGTGACGATCGACGGGGCCGAAAGGTTGGCTGGAAGCGGCGATCCGCTGGGGGTGCTCGGTGGTGGACTAGCCGCCATGGACACCAAGGAGGCGCTGGGCCGCTACCTCGCCGAGCAGCGCAGCGCGCTGCTGCTGAAGGTCGACGGGCTCTCCGAGCGCGACGCGCGGCTGCCCCGCACGCCGACCGGCACGAACCTGATCGGGATCGTCAAGCACTGCATGAACGTCGAGTACGGCTACTTCGGGCCGACCTTCGGCCGCACGCTCGACGACCCGAGCGCACTGGTGCCCGACGAGGCCTACGACAGCGACCCGCAGGCCGACTGGTACGCCACAGCCGACGAGACCGTCGCCGGGATCCTGGACACCTACCGGGAGGTGCAGGCCTTCTGCGACGAGACGATCGCCTCCCTGCCGCTGGAGGCGCCGGGCCGGGTCCCGTGGTGGGGCGACCGCGGCGACGTCACCCTCGGACGGGTCCTGGTCCACGTCATCGCGGACCTGGCGCGGCACGCCGGGCACGCCGACATCCTCCGCGAGCAGCTCGACGGGGCCGTGGGTGACCGCGCTCCCGGCGACAACGTGCCGGACGTCGACTTCGCGGCCTACGTCGCCAAGCTCACCGAGCTCGCCGACCGCTCCTGAGGATCAGCCCGCGCTGGGCGTCAGCAGCGGGATGCGCGGGGCCCGGCCGGGCTCCGGGCGCGGCTCGTAGTCCGGCGTGGCGGCGTACGGCTCCCACGCGAGCAGCTCGCTCAGGTGCGCCTGCACCGACGGCAGCACCTCGGCGACGGTGACGTCACGGCCGAGCTCCTTGCTCAGCGAGGTCACCCCGGCGTCGTCGATCCCGCACGGCACGAAGCGGTCGTACCAGCGCAGGTCGACATCACAGTTGAGCGCGAACCCGTGCATGGCGACGTTGCGGCGGACGCGGATGCCGATCGCGGCGATCTTGCGCTCCGGCCCGCGGTCGTCGGCGCGCAGCCAGACGCCGCTGCGGCCGGGAACGCGGGCGGAGGTGACACCGAGGTCGCGGCACACGGAGATCAGCGCCTCCTCGATCCGCCGGACGTAGTCGACGACCTTGACGTGGTCGGGGAGCCGCACGATGGGGTAGCCGACGAGCTGGCCGGGACCGTGGAACGTGATCAGCCCGCCCCGGTCGACGTCGATGACCGGAGCGCCGCCGGGGTCGGCCGGCCGCTGGTGCGGTTCGGTGCGCCGTCCGGCGGTGAAGACCGGCGGGTGCTCGAGGAGCAGCACGGTCTCGGGCGCGGTGCCCTCCACGACCTGGGCGTGGAGCTCGCGCTGGAGGTCCCAGGCAGCCCGGTAGTCCATCGCATCGGCGCCCAGGCCGGCCTCGCGGAACAGCACGGCACGAGCCTATGCGATCGAGCCAGGGCCAGCCCTGTGGAGAGCCGGGTGCGGAGGTGGCCGGGCCGGGGTAGACCATCCCCATGGGCCGCACGGGCCGCGCGGGGGATCGGGCCTCCCGCCGCACGATCGCCGTCACGCTCGCCGTGCTGGCGACCGTGGCGCTGGTCGCGGCCGCGGTCGCCGTTCATGCCGCCGCCGGCACCCGGGAGCCCGCGGCTGCCGGTCCAGGGTCGGGCCCGGCGGGCCCCGCGGCGATCCCGCCCGGCACGTCGGTCGTCGCCGCGCTGGCGTCGCTGACCGTGCTCCGCGACTGGGACCGGGACCGGGCCGCTGCGTGGCGGACCGGTGACACCGCCGCGCTCCGTGCTCTCTACACGGTCGGCTCGGAGGCGGGAGCCCGCGACGTGGCGATGCTGCGGCGCTGGTGCGCCCGGGGGCTCCGCGTGCGCGGCATGTCGATGCAGGTGCTCGACGTACGTCTCCGCTCCCGGGCTCCGCGGCGGTTCGTCCTCGTCGTGACCGACCGGCTCGCGGACCCCGTCGCTGTCGACCGCAGCGGCCGCACCTGGCCGCTGCCGCACGACCGCGCGAGCACCCGCCGCCTGGAGTTCCGGCGTACGGCGGGCCGGTGGCGGCTCGGCGCCGTCTACGACCTGACGCGCTGACCGAGGCCGGTCGCGACGATGTCGGCGACGCCGGGGTCGGAGAACTCGTAGCCCAGCTGGAGCAGGGCGGCCGGGACGACCCGGACCGAGCCGAGCGCCTCCGGGCTGATCGGGCCGGCGGCGACCTTGACGAGCGGAGCCGGGACGGGGATCAGGGCCGGCCGCCTGACCGCCGCGGCGAGGGTCTTGGTCAGGTCCTGGTTGGTCGCCGGACGCGGCGCGGAGATGTTCACGGGTCCGCTCGCGGAGGGGTGCTCGGCGAGGAACGCCACGGCCCCGACCCAGTCGCGCAGCGAGACCATCGGCATCCACTGCCGCCCGCTGCCGACCCGGCCGCCGAGGCCGGCCAGGAACAGCAGCCGCAGCTGGCGCAGCGGCGCGTTCGACCCGTCCATCACCGGTGCGGTGCGGAGCAGGCAGACCCGCCCTCCTGCCTCGGTGGCCGACGTGGTGGCGGCCTGCCAGTCGCGGCAGACCGACGTCATCAGCGTGTGACCGCGCGTGTCCGCCGTCTCGTCGAGCACGGCGTCGCCGTGGTCGCCGTACCAGCCGACGGCGTTGCCGGCCAGGTACGCCGGCGGGTGCGGCGCGGCCGCGACGGCCTCGGCCAGGACCCGGGTGGTGGACACCCGGCTCTCGCGCAGCTCACGGGCCCACTTCTTCGAGTGCGGGTTGCCGAGCGTGGGGGAGCCGGCCAGGTTCACGACCACGTCGGCACTGCCGACCAGGTCCCGGTCGACGGTGCCGGCCGCCGGGTCCCACCGCGACTCGCTCTCGCCGGCAGCTCGGCGTACGAGCGACGTCACCCGGTGACCGCGGTCGAGCAGCTCGGTGCGGAGGTGCGAGCCGAGGAACCCGCTCCCGCCCGCCAGGACCACGTGCAGCGCCATGCGACCCAGCCTGCCACGCGGGTGCTGAGCGTTTGCCGTGAGCAGGGGTGTGGGATGGTCAGGACGTCCGCTGCTCCACGATCCTGGAGGTCCTCCGGTGTCCACCCGCCCCGTCCGCACCCTGGCCGCCGCCGCGGTCACGGCGCTCGCCCTCGTCGCGCTCGCGGCCTGCAACAACGACGACTCCAGCTCCGCCGGGGACTCCTCCTCGTCGAGCAGCGACGCGTCGTCCTCGGCGACCTCGTCGGCCGCGACGAGCAGCTCGGCGCCGACCGACGCCGGTGGCGGCTCGTCGGCCGGCGCTCCGCAGGTCACGGTGCTCGACGCGGGCAGCGACCCCAAGGAGCAGCTGCTCCTCGACGTGCCCGAGGGCCAGGTCGAGACCTCGACCCTGGACATGAGGATCGGCACCAGCCTCGGCGGCGGCGCGAGCACCGTGAAGATCCCGCTCACCGCGACCTACGTGACCACGGTGGAGGACGTCAGCGACGACAAGATCACGGCGAGCTTCGAGTTCAAGGACATCGAGGCGCACCTGCCGGCAAGCGCCGGCGGCGACGCGCAGGACCAGGTCGACCAGGCCTTCAAGTCGATCGAGGGTCTCAGCGGCACCATCGAGCTCACGCCGTCCGGCGCCGTGACCTCGACCGACTTCCACCTCCCTGCCGACGCGCCGCCGGAGCTGTCGTCGACGATCGACCAGCTCGCCGGGCAGACCTCGCAGGTGGCCGTGCCGTTCCCGGACGAGCCGGTGGGCCAGGGCGCCACGTGGCAGGTCGAGACCCAGCTCGGCGTCGCCGGCGTCGACACCGACCAGACGGCGACGTACACCCTCGACTCGATCGACGGCGACGACTACGCGATCTCGGTGAAGATCGACCAGCAGATCAAGGGCACCTCCAGCGGCGCCGGCGTCAGCGGGACCACCTCGATCAGCGGCTCCTACGAGGGCACGCTGGCCTCGTTCGCCGCCACCTCCGGCTCGCTCAGCGGCGGCGGCACCTCGACCGTCACCGTCGGCGGCCAGACCCTGGACACCAAGACGACGATCGACATGGACATCTCGACCGACGTGCAGTGACCTGAGACCCTGCAGGTTCCCCAAGGGATGCAGGAAAACCCGCGCCTCCCCATGGTTGTACGCCGTGGGAAGCGCGGGTTCTCCTGCATCCCTTGGGAAATCTGCGCCGCCGGCCTGAGGCCCTCGTTGCCGCAGGACTCACGGGTTTCGAGACGGCTCCGCTCTCCCGCCGCTTCGCGGCGGGAGAGCTCCGCCTCCTCAACCTCTTCGCCCGACGCGACCCTCCTCGTTCCTCGGAGGGTCGCTGGGCTCAGACCTCGAACTGACCGGCCTCGAGGCGGCGCTTGACCGCCTGCAGGAACCGGCCGGCGTCGGCGCCGTCGACCAGGCGGTGGTCGTAGGTGAGCGCGAAGTAGACCATGTGGCGTACGGCGATCGTCTCGCCCAGCTGCGGGTCGTCGATGACGACGGGGCGCTTCACGACCGTGCCGGGACCGAGGATCGCGACCTGCGGCTGGTTGATGATCGGCGTGTCCCACAGGGCGCCGACGCTGCCGAGGTTGGTGATCGTGAAGGTGCCGCCGGACAGCTCGTCGGGGCCGATCTTGTTCGTGCGGGTGCGCTCGGCGATGTCGGCGATCTTCTTGGCGAGGCCGGAGACCGACAGGTCGCCCGCCTCCTTGATCACCGGCGTGATCAGGCCCTTCTCCGTGTCGACCGCGAAGGCGACGTTCTCGCGGTCGTAGTAGGTGATCTCGCCCTTCTCGGTGTCGATCGTCGCGTTGAGCGACGGGTGCTCCTTGAGCGAGTCGATCGCCGCCTTGGCGAAGAACGGCAGGTAGGAGAGCTTGACGCCCTCACGTGCGAGGAAGTCCTCCTTGACGCTCTCACGCAGCCGCGCCACCCGGGTCACGTCGATCTCCACGACCTGGGTGAGCTGCGCCGAGGCCTGCAGGGACTCGACCATCCGCTGCGCGATGATCTTGCGCAGCCGGCTGACCGGGACGGTCTGACCGCGCAGCGGCGAGGGTGTCGTCGACGTCGGCTGCCCCGCCTGCGGAGCCGCTGCGGCCGGGGCCGAGCTCGCGGCCGGTGCCGGCGCGGCGGGCTGCTGCTTGGCGGCGGCCGCGTCGAGCACGTCCTGCTTGCGGATCCGGCCGCCGACCCCGGAGCCGGTGACGGAGGCGAGGTCGACGTCGTGCTGGGCGGCGAGCTTGCGCACCAGCGGCGTGACGTAGCCGGCGCCGTCACCCGATCCCTGCTGCTGAGCCTGCTGCCGGGGCTGGCTCTGCTGCTGCGGTGCCGGCTCGGACTTCTGCTCCGGCTCAGGCTCCGGCTCGGGCTCGGACTTCTGCTCCGGCTCCGGCTCGGGCTCGGACTTCTGCTCCGGCTCCGGCTCCGGCTCGGGCTCGGACTCCGGCTCCGGCTCGGGCTCGGACTTCTGCTCCGCGGGCTGGCCGGATCCGATGATCGCGAGCTCCGCGCCGACCTCGACGGTCTCGTCCTCGGCGGCCTTGATCTCGAGCAGGGTGCCGGCGACCGGCGAGGGGATCTCGGTGTCGACCTTGTCGGTCGAGACCTCCAGCAGCGGCTCGTCGACGGCGACCTCGTCGCCGACCTGCTTGAGCCAGCGGGTGACCGTGCCCTCGGTGACGGACTCACCGAGCGCCGGCAGGGTCACCGGGGTGCTCTCGCCACCACCGGACCCACCGGACCCGCCGGACCCACCCGACTGGTCGGACTGACCCGACTCCGTGGCGGGCTCCTGCTCCTCCTCGGGCTCCTCCGTCGCGGGCTGCTCCGCGGCGGCGGGCTGCTGCTCCTGGCTGGTCTGCTCCTGGGCGGGCGGCTCGACCTCCTCCTGGGCCGCGCCCTCGTCCTCGGACGACTCCTCGCCGGACGACTCGCCACCGGAGGAGTCCCCGCCGCCCTCGCCCTCGTCACCGATCACGGCGAGCACCGCGCCGACCTCGACCGTGTCGTCCTCGTTCGCCTTGATCTCCAGCAGGGTGCCGGCGACGGGCGAGGGGATCTCGGTGTCGACCTTGTCGGTCGAGACCTCCAGCAGCGGCTCGTCGACGGCGACCTGGTCGCCGACCTGCTTGAGCCAGCGGGTGACGGTGCCCTCGGTGACGGACTCGCCGAGTGCGGGGAGGTTGACTTCGGTGGCCATGGATTCCTCTTCGCTTCCTGTCGGTGCGGTGGATCAGGTTCGGGATCAGGTTCAGGGTTCTGGTGACGACGGGTCAGTCGTGGGTGTGCAGCGGTTTGCCGGCGAGGGCAAGGTGCGCCTCGCCGAGGGCCTCGTTCTGCGTCGGGTGGGCGTGCACGAGCGGAGCGACGTCCTCGGGGTGCGCCTCCCAGCCGTAGATCAGCTGGGCCTCGCCGATCAGCTCTCCGACCCGGTCGCCGACCAGGTGGATGCCGAGGACGGGCCCATCGACCTTGCGGACCAGCTTCACGAAGCCCTGGGTCTTGAGGATCTGGCTGCGCCCGTTGCCGGCGAGGTCGTAGGTCAGCGTGCGTACGCCGTCCGCGCCGTGCTCGGCGACGGCCTGCTCCTCGGTGATGCCGACCGAGGCGACCTCGGGCCGGCTGTAGGTCACCCGCGGGATGCCGCGCTCGTCGATCGGCCGGGGGACGAGGCCCGCGATCTGCTCGGCGACATAGATGCCCTGCTGGAACCCGCGGTGCGCGAGCTGGAGACCCGGCACGATGTCGCCGACCGCCCACACACCGTCGACACCCGTCGCGCAGCGCTCGTCGACGACCACGAAGCCGCGTTCCAGGGTGACGCCCTGCTCGGCGTACCCGAGTCCCTCGGTCCGCGGCGCCCGTCCGACGGCCACCAGCAGGACGTCGGCGGTCAGGGTGGCGTCCCCGGTGACGACCTCGACGCCGGTGTCGGTCGCCTTCGCCGACTCGACCGTCGCGCCGGTCCGCACGTCGATCCCGCGCTTGCGGAACGCGCGCTGCAGGGCCGCCGACGACGCGGCGTCCTCCGGCGGCACCAGGCGGGGGAGCGCCTCGACGACGGTCACCTCGATGCCGAAGCTGCGCCACAGGCTGGCGAACTCGCAGCCGATCACGCCGCCCCCCAGCACGATCGCCGAGGACGGCAGCGGGTCGAGCCGCAGCGCGTGGTCGGAGGTGAGGATCCGGGTGCCGTCGACCTCGATGCCGGGCAGCAGCCGGGGCTCCGAGCCGGTCGCGAGGACGACGTTGCGGCCGCGGTAGGCCGTCCCGTCGACGGTGACCTCGTGGGGGCCGGTCAGGGTGCCGGCACCGGAGACCACGGTGATGCCGCGGCTCCCGATCAGCCCGGTGAGGCCCTTGTGCAGCCGTCCCACCACGCCGTCGGCGTAGGCCACCACCCGGTCGGCGTCGACGCCCTCGAAGGTCGCGCGGACGCCGAACTGCTCGGACTCACGAGCGCCGTCGGCGAGCTCGGCCGCGTGCAGCAGCGCCTTGGTGGGGATGCAACCGACGTGCAGGCAGGTGCCGCCGAGCTTGTCCTGCTCGACCAGGACGACCGAGAGGCCGAGCTGGGCGGCGCGGAGCGCACACGCGTAGCCGCCTGATCCCGCGCCGAGGATGACGACGTCGACGTCGCTGTCGACGGGGGGCTGGGCCATGCGTCCCATCCTTGCATCACGCCGAGTGACCCACGCAACGCCCTGCGGTTACCAGCCGGTCACCTCGACCATCGTGCGGCACACTGGGGGCATGGCGTTGTGGGACCGTTTCCGCCGATCGCGGACCAAGATGCGACGACCGGCGAAGGACGCCGCCCGGACCGGGTCGACGCGGGTGCGCGCGGCCGACCGTGCGGACGAGGAGCACCTGAACGGATGGGTCGGCTCGCACCGCGGCGTCGAGGGCTTCGTCGAGCCGCGGACCGCGGTCAGCGACGTGACCCTGCTGCTGGTCGCGCACGACGGCGAGTGGACGCGCCGCCGGGTGCCGGGCGTGCAGTGGGCGCACGACTTCTGCAACCGGCACCAGGTCCCGTCCTACGATGCCGCGGTCGTCGGGGTGCCGCAGCGGATGCGCGACTACAACTCCCGGGTCAGGAAGGCGCAGAAACAGGCGGGTCAGGCTCGTCCGCAGGAGCAGTGAGGCTCCGGGCGAGCTCGACGAGCGTCGAGACGCCGTAGCCCGTCGCGCCGGCCGGCCAGTGCCCGGTCGGGCCGCCCCGGTTGTACGCCGTGCCGGCGATGTCGAGGTGGGCCCACGGCAGACCGCCGGTGAACGCCCGCACGAACGCCGCGGCGTACAGCGCGCCGCCCCAGCGCACCCAGTCGTGCTGGAGCAGGTCCGCGATGGCGGACGCGTGGAGCCGCTCCTCCATCACCTCGGGGATCGGCATCGGCCACATGTCCTCACCCGCGGCCTCGGCGGCCGCGAGGACGCGGTCGACCACCTCGTCGCTGCCCATCACGCCGGCGAGCCGGTCGCCCAGCGCGGACGTCATGTGGGCGGTGAGGGTGGCGACGTCGACGACGAGGTCGGGTGCGCTCTCGACCGCGCGGCCGAGCGCGTCGGCGAGCACCAGCCGCCCCTCCGCGTCGGTGTTGGTGACCTCGACCGTCGTGCCGGCGTACGTCGTGACGACGTCACCCGGCCGCATCGCCGCGCCGCTGATCATGTTCTCCGCGAGGGCGGCGTACGCCGACACGCGCACGGGCAGGCCGAGCAGCGCGATCGCGAGGGTCGCCTGCACGACCGCAGCCGCGCCGGCCATGTCGTCCTTGGTCGTCGGCATGCTCGCCGCAGGCTTGATGGTCAGGCCGCCGGCGTCGAACGTGATGCCCTTGCCGACCAGCGCCAGGTGCGTCGTGGCGCCCTCGGGCGCGTAGCCGATCTCGACCAGCCGCGGCGGCGCCTCGGAACCCGCGCCGACCGCGAGGATCCCGCCGCAGCCGAGCTCGGCGAGCCGGTCCTCGTCCAGGACCTCGACCGTGACCGCGAGGCCTGTGCCCTTGAGCCGCTTGCTGGTGGCGCCGACCGCGGCGACGATCCGGTCGGCGAGCTCGGGCGGCGTCAGGTCGACCGGCGGAGTGTTGACCCAGTCGCGCGCCGTGGCCACCGCCTCGGCGACCACCTCCGCCTCCTCGAACGCGACGACGGCCTCCTTGCGGCGGGCGGCGGGGCTCAGCACGACGACCTCGGCGGGCGCGGTGTCCCTGGCGGCGGCCTTGTAGCCGGCGAACGCGTAGCCGCCGAGGCGGTAGCCGTCGACGACGGCGCCGACCAGGTCGGGGGTGTCCGCGGGCAGGGCGAGCGCGACCGAGGCCGCGTTCGTGACCGTCCGCGCGGCCGCGCCCGCGGCTCGGCGTACGTCCGCGGGACCGGGGTCCTGCGTGCCGAGGCCGACGAGCACCAGGAGCGGCGACGCGATCGTGCCCGACGTCGGCACCTTGACCACCTCGCCGGCCCGGCCCGTCGCCCCGACCGTCGCCAGCAGCCCGCGCAGCCTGCGGCCGTACGCCGACGCGACGTCCTCGGCCCCGGCGGCGAGCCCGGCACCGCCGCTCGAGCCCTCGTCGCCGGGCACCACGCCGACCACGACCGCCTCCGCACGGGTCTTCGCGGGGCTGGCGGAGCGGAGCACGTACGACGTCACCGGCGCAGGATAGTCGCGGAGCTCGATGGCATAGATTCGGCCGCATGGTCGATGCCTCTACCGCCCTGCGCCGTTCCCCGCTGCACGAGCGACACGAGGCGCTCGGCGCGAAGTTCGCCGAGTTCGGCGGCTGGCTGATGCCGCTGGAGTACGCCGGCGGCGGCGTCGTCAAGGAGCACACAGCGGTCCGGACCGGCGTCGGGATCTTCGACGTGAGCCACCTCGGCAAGGTCACGGTCCGCGGCCCGGGTGCGGCGGAGTTCGTGAACGCGACGCTCAGCAACGACCTCGGCCGGATCGGTCCCGGTCGGGCGCAGTACACCCTCTGCCTCGACGACGAGACCGGCGGGATCGTCGACGACATCTTCAGCTACTTCCACGACCACGACCACGTGCTGCTGGTGCCCAACGCAGCCAACAACGCCGAGGTGCACCGGCGGCTCGAGGCCGCGGCACCCGACGGCGTCGAGGTCCTGAACCACCACGCCGACTTCGTCGTGCTCGCCGTGCAGGGCACGAAGTCCGACGAGGTGCTCGCCGCGGCCGGGCTGCCGGTCGGGCACGACTACCTCACGTTCGTCGAGACCGAATTCGCCGGCTCACCCGTCGTCGTGTGCCGCACCGGCTACACCGGCGAGCGCGGCTACGAGCTGATCGCTCCCGCGGAGGTCGCGGCGCAGCTGTGGGACGCGGTGATGAGCGCCGGGGCGGCCTACGACCTCACCCCCGCGGGGCTCGGCGCCCGCGACACGCTGCGCACCGAGATGGGCTACCCGCTGCACGGTCAGGACATCGGGCCGACGGTCACCCCGAACGAGGCGCGGCTGGGCTGGGCGGTGGGCTGGAAGAAGCCCGCGTTCTGGGGCCGGGACAAGGTCGTCGCCGAGAGGGAGCGCGGCGCGCGGCGCAAGCTGGTCGGGATCAAGGCCACCGGCCGCGCGATCCCGCGCCCGCACATGTCGATCTCGCTGTCCCCCGACGTGCTGCTCGGCGAGGTCACCTCGGGCACCTTCTCGCCGACCCTGAAGCAGGGCATCGGCCTGGCCCTGGTCGCGTCGATGGTCAACGAGGAGGCCGAGGTGAGCGTCGACGTACGCGGGCGGCGCGAGGTGTTCCAGGTCGTCAAGCCGCCGTTCGTCGACACCTCGGTGCGAGAGTCGTGACATGAACCTTCCCGAGCCCCCGCCGATCTTCCGGCAGCCGACCCCCACCGAGCGCCCCTGGTGGTGGCGCCTGGAGGACGCCTCCGGTGGTGAGGTCAAGCTGTCGGGCGCCGCCGCCGACGAGCACGCCGGCCAGCGCTTCGCCAGCCAGGCCGACGCCGAGTCCTGGATCGGTGAGTCCTGGCCGGACTTGAAGGAGGCCGGGGTCGCGCAGGTGACCCTCTTCGAGGTCGACCGCGAGGTCTACGGGCCGATGTCGCTCAGCGCGTGAGCCTCTCCTGATGCGTCGGCCCGAACCTCTAGGGTGAGGGCGTGCGGCAGTACCTGGACCTGATGCAGCGGATCCTCGACGAGGGTGTCGAGAAGGGCGACCGCACCGGGACCGGCACGCTGTCGGTCTTCGGCCACCAGATGCGCTTCGACCTGCGCGCGGGCTTCCCTCTGGTCACCACGAAGAAGATCCACACCCGGTCGGTCTTCGGCGAGCTGCTCTGGTTCCTGCGCGGCGACACCAACGTGAAGTGGCTGCAGGACCGCGGCATCACGATCTGGGACGAGTGGGCCGACGAGAACGGCGACCTGGGGCCGGTCTACGGCGCGCAGTGGCGATCCTGGCCGACCCCGGACGGCCGGCACATCGACCAGCTCGCCCAGGTCGTCGACGAGATCCGGCGCAACCCCGACAGCCGCCGCCACATCGTCTCGGCCTGGAACCCCGCCGACATCCCGGAGATGGCGCTCGCGCCGTGCCACAGCCTGTTCCAGTTCTACGTGAGCACAGGGGTCGACGGCGTCTCCCGTCTCTCCTGCCAGCTCTACCAGCGCTCGGCCGACGTGTTCCTCGGCGTGCCGTTCAACATCGCCTCCTACGCGCTGCTCACGCACATGGTCGCCCAGGTGACCGGGCTGGGGGTCGGCGACTTCGTGCACACCCTCGGCGACGCCCACCTCTACACCAACCACCTCGAGCAGGCGCGGCTCCAGCTCACCCGCGAGCCGCGGCCGCTGCCGACGTTGTGGCTCGACCCGAGCGTGACCGAGATCGACGGCTTCGACCTCGAGCACATCCGCGTCGACGGCTACGACCCGCACCCCGGCATCAAGGCCCCGATCGCCGTATGACCCCTGGCGGCAGGCGCGTCACGATGGTGGCCGCCGTGGCGGAGAACGGCGTCATCGGCTCCGAGGCGAACATCCCGTGGCACCTGCCCGAGGACTTCGCGCACTTCAAGGCCACCACCACCGGTCACGTCCTCGTCCTCGGTCGCACCACCCACGAGGGGATCGGCCGGCCGCTCCCCGGCCGCACCACGATCGTCCTCACGACCAGCAGGTCGTGGACGGCCGACGGCGTGCAGGTCGCGCACAGCGTGCCCGAGGCGCTCGAGCTGGCCGACCAGGTGCTCGCCGGCCAGCCGCCCGAGCGCCAGGTGATGATCGGCGGGGGAGCGGCGGTCTACGCCGCCGCGCTGCCCTACGCCGACGAGCAGGTCATCAGCGAGATCCCGCTCCGGCCGGCCGGCGACACCCACTACCCGGCCTTCAGTCGGCAGCGGTGGCGCGAGGTGAGCCGGGAGCCCCGCGACGGCTTCACGATCGTCACGCTCGAGCGCGCGTTCGGCTGCGGCGGCGCCGAGACCACCGGCGGCTGAGCCTCAGCGGGTCCGGGCGCGGTCCGCGCACTCCAGGACGACTGCTGCGATGTCCTCGGCGTCGGCCGGCGAGGACTTCCACGACGAGACGCTGATCCGCATCGCCGTGCGGCCGTGCCACTGGGTCGCTCCGCACCAGAGCCGGCCGTCGGCCTGGACGGCCGCGACCAGCGCGGCCGTCGCCGCCTCGTCGTCGAGGCGCACGAGGACCTGGTTGAGGACGACCTCGTTGAGCACGTCCACACCGCCGGCACGGAGCCGGTCCGCCACGGCGCGGGCGGTGTCGCTGGTGCGCCGGACGAGGTCGGCGACGCCGGCCCGCCCCAGGGCGCGCAGCACTGCCCAGACCTCGACCTGCCGGGCGCGCTGCGACGACTGCGGCGTGTGGTGCATCGCCTCGAACGCCGCGTCGTCCCCAGGCAGGTAGCCCGCGACGGCGGTGAACGTACGGCGCAGCGCGGCCGGATCACGCACGAAGGCGATGCCGCAGTCGTAGGTGACGTTGAGCCACTTGTGTCCGTCGGTCGCCCAGGAGTCCGCGCGATCGAGGCCGGCCACCAGCTCCGCGCGGGAGGGGTCGGCGAGCGCCCACAGCCCGAACGCGCCGTCGACGTGCAGCCACGCGTCCCGCCCCGCCGCCCAGTCGGCGATGGCGTCGAACGGGTCGAACGCGCCGCTGTTGACCTCCCCGGCCTGGGCGCACACCAGGACCGGACCGGTCACGTCAGGCAGACGCTCGGCCCGCAGCCGACCCTCGTCGTCGGCGGGCACCTCGACCACCCGCCGCCGCCCCAGGCCGACCAGGCCGAGGGACTTCGAGAGCGTGGAGTGCCGGTGGGCACCGACCACGACGGTGACCGGCGGCGCGCCGAACAGCCCGTCCGCCTGGACGTCCCAGCCCTCGCGTTCGAGGAGTGCGTCCCGGGCCGCAGCCAGGCAGGTCGCGTTGGCCACGGTCGCGCCGGTGGTGAACACGACGCCGGTCGTCGGCGGCAGGTGCAGGAGATCGACGAGCCAGCCGCGCACGACGTCGTGCAGCCGGGCGGCCACCGGCGACATCACCGGCAGGGCGGCGTTCTGGTCCCACGCGTCGGCCAGCCAGGCTGCGCCCAGAGCCGCGGGGTGCACACCGCCCACTACGAAGCCGAAGTAGCGGTCGCCGGTGCTCGCGACGGTCGCGGGCGACCCGGCCCGGTCGAGCAGCCGGAGGGTGTCGGCCACGTCGGCCCCCGTCTCCGGCATCGGCTCGTCGAACGCGGCGAGGCCGGCGATCGCGTCGGAGGCCGGGTAGGCGGGACGGGCGTCGACCGTCGCGGCGTACTCGAGAGCCGCCGCGGCCGCGGCGCGCAGAGCGTCCATGTGCCAGTCGTACCACCATCGGACCGTCTCTGGAGCGGCCTGAGAAGGTGGACGCATGACAGTGGAGCTGCGGGTGTTCACCGAGCCGCAACAGGGCGCGACGTACGACGACCTCCTCCAGGTCGCCCGGACGGCCGAGGAGCTCGGCTTCGGGGCGTTCTTCCGCTCCGACCACTACCTGGCCATGGGCGGCGACGGACGCCCCGGGCCGACGGACACCTGGACGACCCTCGCAGGGCTGGCGAGGGAGACGTCGACGATCCGGCTCGGCTCGATGATGACCAGCGCGACGTTCCGCCATCCCGGGGTCCTCGCGATCCAGGTGGCGCAGGTCGACCAGATGAGCGGCGGCCGGGTCGAGCTCGGCATCGGCGCGGGCTGGTTCGAGCAGGAGCACACCGCCTACGGCATCCCGTTCCCGGACACCCGCGAGCGCTTCGAGCGGTACGCCGAGCAGCTGGAGCTGATCACCGGCCTCTGGTCCACGAAGGTGGGGGACACCTACGACTTCGCGGGCAGCCACTACCAGCTGTCCGACTCGCCCGCGCTGCCGAAGCCCGCGCAGGACGGCGGTCACGCCGGCGGCCCGCCGGTGCTGGTGGGCGGCCTCGGTGCGCGGAAGACCCCGGCGCTCGCCGCGCGGTTCGCGGACGAGTTCAACCTGCCCTTCGCCGATCTCGAGACCACCCGCACCCAGTTCGAGCGGGTCCGGCGGGCGTGCGAGGAGATCGACCGCGACCCGGAGTCGGTGGTCCGGTCCAACGCGCTGGTCCTGTGCGTCGGCGCGGACGAGGCCGAGGTCCGGCGCCGCGCCGAGGCGATCGGCCGCGAGGTGGAGGAGCTCCGCGAGCACGGCGTCGCCGGCACGCCGGACGAAGCCGTCGAGCGGATCCGCGCCTACGCGGAGATCGGGGCTGAGCGGATCTACCTGCAGACGCTCGACGTGTCCGACCTCGACCACCTCAGGCTGGTCGCCGCGGAGGTCATGCCGCAGCTCGGCTGACCGGTGGCGATAGGCTGCCACCCATGACTGCTGCGCCCTTCGGCACCGTGCTGACCGCGATGGTGACGCCGTTCCACGAGGACGGCTCGGTCGACTTCGAGGGCGTGCAGAAGGTCGCCCAGCACCTGGTCGACCACGGTCACGACGGACTCGTCGTCTCGGGGACGACGGGGGAGTCGCCGACCACCACCAAGGAGGAGGACGGCGAGATCCTCGCGGCCGTCAAGGACGCGGTGGGCGGCAGCGCCAAGCTGGTCGCCGGCATCGGCACCAACGACACCAGCACGTCGATCTGGCTCGCCCAGCAGGCCCAGAAGGTCGGCGCGGACGGCGTGCTGCTCGTCACGCCCTACTACAACAAGCCCGGCCAGCGCGGGGTGCTGAACCACTTCCGGCAGGTCGTCGACGCGGCCGAGCTCCCGGTGATGCTCTACGACGTCCCGGGTCGCACCGGCACCCAGATCGCTCTCGAGACCTACCAGGCCGCGGCCTCCTGGGAGCAGGTCGTCGCCGTGAAGGACGCCGTGGGCGACATGGCGCGCGGCGTGCGGCTGACCGACCTCGGGCTCGCGGTCTACTCGGGCGACGACGTCAACAACCTGGCCTGGCTCGCGCACGGCGCCGCCGGGTTCGTCTCGGTCGCCGGCCACGTCGTCGGAGACCGGCTCCGCCAGATGTACGACGAGTTCCATCACGGCGATCCAGCCGCCGCGCTCGACACCTTCGCCGGCATGCTGCCCGCCATCGACGCGATCATGGGGGTGCCCAACTACGGCGCCACCGCTGCGAAGGCGGCGCTGCAGCTGGTCGGGGTGCTCGACAACCGCCACGTCCGCTCCCCGCTGGTCGAGCTCGACGACGAGGAGCTCGCCGCGCTGCGCGACGGCCTCGTGGCCGCCGGCATCGAGCTGGCCGGGGACGTCGCCCGGTGAGCCACCCGCACCCCGAGCTCGGCTCGCCCCCGGAGCTGCCCGCGGGCGGACTCCGCGTGATCCCCCTCGGCGGCCTCGGCGAGGTCGGCCGCAACATGACCGTCTTCGAGTACGCCGGCCGGCTGCTGATCGTCGACTGCGGCGTGCTGTTCCCGGACGACTCGCACCCCGGTGTCGACCTGATCCTGCCGGACTTCACCGCCATCCGGGACCGCCTCGACCAGGTCGAGGCGCTGGTGCTCACGCACGGCCACGAGGACCACATCGGCGCGACGCCGTACCTCCTCCGCGAGCGCGAGGACATCCCGCTCGTCGGCTCCGAGCTGACCCTCGCGCTGGTGAACTCCAAGATCCGCGAGCACCGGCTCCGGCAGACCGTCCACCACACGGTCAAGGAGGGCGACCGTATCTCCTTCGGCCCCTTCGACTTGGAGTTCGTGGCCGTCAACCACTCGATCCCCGACGCGCTGGCCGTCGCGATCCGCACCGGTGCCGGGATGGTGCTGCACACCGGCGACTTCAAGATGGACCAGCTGCCGCTGGACGGCCGGATCACCGACCTGCGCGCCTTCGCGCGCCTCGGCGAGGAGGGCGTGGACCTGTTCCTCGTCGACTCCACCAACGCCGAGGTCCCCGGGTTCACCACCCAGGAGAAGAAGATCGGGCCGGTCCTCGAGCAGGTCTTCCTCGAGTCCAAGCAGCGCATCATCGTCGCGTGCTTCGCCTCCCACGTGCACCGCGTGCAGCAGGCGCTCGACGCCGCGGTCAAGCACGACCGCAAGGTCGCCTACGTCGGGCGGTCGATGGTGCGCAACATGGGCATCGCCCGCGACCTCGGCTACCTCACGGTCCCGCCGGGCGTCATGGTCGACGCCAAGGAGCTCGCCGAGCTGCCGCCGGAGCGCCAGGTGCTGATCTCGACCGGCTCCCAGGGCGAGCCGCTCAGCGCGCTGTCCCGGATCGCCCAGCGCAGCCACAACTTCGTGCACCTCGAGGAGGGCGACACCGTCATCCTCGCCTCGAGCCTGATCCCCGGCAACGAGAACGCCGTCTACCGCGTGATCAACGGCCTGGCCCGCCACGGCGCCAAGGTCGTGCACAAGGGCAACGCGCTCGTGCACGTCAGCGGCCACGCCAGCGCCGGCGAGCTGCTCTACTGCTACAACATCGTCAAGCCGCGCAACGTCCTGCCCGTGCACGGCGAGATCCGGCACATGCTCGCCAACGGCGAGCTCGCCAAGGCGACCGGCGTCGAGAACGTCGTCTACGCCGAGGACGGCGTGGTGGTCGACCTGGTCGACGGGCGCGCCTCGGTCGTCGGCAAGGTCGACTGCGGCTACGTCTTCGTCGACGGCCAGTCGGTCGGCGACGTCACCGAGTCCGAGCTCAAGGACCGGCGGATCCTCGGCGAGGAGGGCTTCATCTCGGTGATCGTGGTCGTCGACTCGGTCAGCGGGAAGGTCTCCGCAGGCCCCGAGATCCACGCTCGCGGCCACGCCTGGTCCGACTCCTCGTTCGACGAGATCAAGGGCCCGATCACCGAGGCGCTGGACGCTGCGATCGCCGAGGGCAACACCGACGCCTACCAGCTCCAGCAGACCGTACGACGCGTCATCGGCCGCTGGGTCAGCCAGAAGCACCGAGCGCGCCCGATGATCATCCCGGTCGTCGTCGAGGCCTGACGACCGCCGACCACGGGGGAGGGCCCCCACCGGAGATCCGGTGGGGGCCCTCCTCGTTGCTGTAGCTACTCGTCCGTCGTCAGGCGAGCCGCCTTGCGCGACACCTCCTTGCAGACCTGCACCGCCACGTCGTCGATGTACCAGCCGTCGACGCCGTTGCAGCCGTCCCGGCCCATGTCGAAGCGGAACTGGACGACGTCGCCCTTCTTCGCTCCGGCCTTGGCCAGGTTGACCACGGAGGTGCCCCACGAGCCGGTGACCTCGCCACCGTCGGTGCCGGTGAACGCGGCCTCGCCGGCCATCGGGTCGGTGTTGCCCTCGGCGACGCTGGCGAGCGTCGCACCCGGGCCGTTCAGCACCCACGCGTCGGCGGGGATCATCTCGAAGGGGTCCCCGTTGATGCTGATCTTCACGTTGCCGCCGTCGAAGCCCTGCTCCGTGGCGACGTAGTGGGCGAAGGACAGCCGCGGCTGGAACCCGCCCGGCACGGTGACCTCCGGGCTGATCAGCCCGTCGCGGGAGGACTCGTCGTCCGCGTCGAACGCGCAGCTGCCCGTCGTCGGATCGGCGCCGAAGGCCACCTTCGACTTCGGGTGCGTCCCGGCGCCGCCCGGCAGATCCGTGACCGGCGGCAGGTCCTTGGTCACCTTCCACGGGTGCGAGGTGTGGCCGCCCGGGTAGTCGCCGGACGGGTCAGTGGTCGTCGTCGGCGGGTTCCCGTTGACGAAGAACTCCGCGTCCTTGGTCCAGTTCCCGAGTCCGTGCTCGAAGTCCTCCGACCAGACGGTCTTGGTCTTGAACTGCTTTCCGCAGGAGACCGTGCCCTTCTCCAGCATCGGCTGGAAGTTGCACTGGACCGGGTTCTTCCGCAGCTGGGTCACCTTGACCGCGTTCGCCACCTGGGTGCAGTCCGCCGCCTTGATCTTGGCCGCGGGGGGAGCGGTCGCCTGACCGTCCGCCTCGTCGGCCCGCTGCGGGTTGCCCAGCGTGACCTTGTTGATCGCCTTGCCGGTCAGGTCGGCGCACGAGGCCTCCAGGCCGTCGGCCAGGTCCTTGAAGCCGGACACCGGCGTCAGGTAGTTGGTCTGCGTGTGCCAGAACAGGTTGGCCGCCTTGTCCAAGCCGATCCCGGTGACGTTCCCCGGGGCGTAGCCGTCGACCAGGATGGCGTAGGTCCGGTTCACGATGCCCGAGTTGGTGTGCACGCCGCCGTGGTCGTCGGAGCCGTCGCAGATGTACTCCTCGTCCGACACGCGGCCGGGGTCGCCGTAGCAGTTCGGGCTCCACATGTCGCGGATCGCGCCGCCGAAGGCAGGGTCGTTCTCGCCCGACAGCCAGCGGTAGGTGTCGTCGGTGTCGGCCGGCTGGGCGTTCACCTTGAGCGTCACCGGGCCGGGCACGCTCTTGATCTTCGTGCCGCTGGCCTGGTCGACCATGATCCCGTAGAGCGACGACTCGCCGGCGACGCTGAACGGCGGCTCCTCGCGGTTGTCGCCGATGACGATGCCCTCGGCCCCGGCGTCCTCCGCGTTCGCGATCTTGACCGCGAACGTGCAGAAACCGCGGTCGACGAAGACCCAGTTGCCGGCGACCTCGGCCGCGTTGTCGAGCGGGTCGCAGCCGTTGGTGGTGGTGTCGTTGGCGATCGGGTCGTTGTCCGGTCCGTCGGTGTCGGCGTCGGCGCCGACGACCACCTGGACGGTCAGCGGCGTCTGGGTGATGACCGGTCCGAAGCTGGCCGGCGCCGCCTGGCAGTCACCGGCGATCTCGGCGGGAGCGGTGATCGAGACGGCGATCGGCGAGCGCGTGTAGTTGGAGCACGTGCCCGGCGTCCGCTTGATCGGGTCGGCCTGCGTCTCGCCCTTGTCGTTGAAGCGGTTGTTCAGCATGTCGACGGTCTCGCCCCAGATGTCGGAGTAGGCCTCGTTCATCGCACCGGGCTGCCACTGGTAGATCAGCCCCGAGGTGTACTCCGTGTAGGCGTGCGCCCACTCGTGGGCGACCGTGTCGTCGCTGCTGACGCCGTTGCAGTAGTTGGTCGTCTGGCCGTTCCAGTTGGCGTTGGGGCAGTCGATCCGGCCGTCGTTGTTGACGGTCGTCATCGGGTGGCCCTTGCCGTCGTAGGAGTCCCGGCCGAAGGTGTTGCGGAACATCCAGTAGGCCTCGGCCGTGCCGAGCACCTCGTTCTGCTGGTCCTGGTCGAGGCCGTCCGGGAACGGGTCGCCCTCGTGCCAGACCTCGGTGAACGTGCTCGGGTCGTCCGAGCCGTTCGCCTCGACCAGCGTCCGGTCGAGGTCGTCGGTCATCATCGACCACCGGTTGAGGTACTTCCCGGTGGCGGCGTCGAGGACGACCATCTCGCGGATGTTGTTCTTGTTCCAGACCTCGGCGACCCACGCGAGCTTCGCTTCCCCGTCGATGCCGCGGGTGGATCCGGTCCGGTAGACCATCAGCTTGATGTCGCGGACGGTGAGGCCCTGCTTGTAGTTGGCGGGGCCGCCGTCCTCGTAGCCGGCCGGCTGGGCCTTCACCATGGTGAGCGCCCGCGCGCTGGCGTCGCTCTCCGAGACCTTCGGGGTCGTCGAGAGCGACAGGTGCGGAGCGGCGTAGCCGTTGACCGAGGTCAGGTCGCCCTGCCGGTCGACGTGCGCCTTGAGCTCGGCCCCGAACACGGGGACGCCCCGGTAGGACTGCGAGAAGGAGATCGAGTAACCGGCCTGGTCGGCGTAGACGCCCGACTGCTTGAGCTCGTCGGCACGGGCACCGAAGACCGTGGCGTAGCGCCGTAGGTACGTCGTCGCCTTGTCGATCGCGCCCTGCCGGTCCTCGGCACTGACGCCGGGCAACAGGTCGGCGTTCGTGCCCGTGGCGCGGGCGAAGCCCACGTCACCGGTCGCCGGGTTCGCGCGGAGTGCGACGCTGCCCGAGGCGACGCTCCTCATCTTGCTGACCAGGTTGGGGTCCGGCTTGGCCGCGGGAGCGGCCGACGCGGACAACGCCGGTGGTGCCGCCAGGCCGGCGGCAACGAGGGCGAGACCGAGAGCGACGCTCCGGCCTCGAGAGAGAATCTTCACCGAGAAGCCCCTTCACATTTATGAATTGCGAGGAGTGCGACCAAGGGGAGCGCACCGTCCCGAAACCCTAGGAGTGATCTGTGCCACGGGTCAACGGGCGGGAAAGCCGCGCGGGAGACACGCTCGTGTGGTGCCTGTGACTGGTGTGATCCGTGGGTAGGTTGTTCACCATGGCGACCCGTACGTCTTCCCCGCCGGGGTCGCGAAGCCGGACCACGTCCTCCAACCGCAGCTCGTCGAGCGGCGCGAGGAAGACCACCAGCTCGCGTTCCCGGAGTACGACGAAGAGAGCACCTGCCCGCTCGACCAAGGGCAGGTCCGGCTCCTCGCGCCGTCCGGCACCCCGCGCGGTCCGCAGCGGCCCCGGTCCGGTGGCCCGCGCGTTCGGTGCCCTCGGTCGTGGCGTCGCCGCGGTGTGGCTCGCCGTGGCGCACGGCGTCGGCGCCCTGGTCCGCTCGATCGTCGGAGGCGCCCGCGACATCGAGCCGGAGCAGCGCCGCGACGGCGCCGGCCTGCTGCTGGTCGCGCTCGCCCTCGTCGTCGCCGCTGCGATCTGGTTCGAGGTGCCCGGCGGGCTGATGGCGTTCGTGCGTGCCGCGGTCTCCGGCACGGTCGGGAAGGTCGGCTGGCTGGTGCCCCTGCTCGTCCTGCTCGCCGCGTGGCGGGTGATGCGCGACCCGGTGCAGAACGGCCCGGTCGGCCGCCAGATGATCGGCTGGACGGCTTTCGCCTTCGGGCTGCTCGGCATCGTGCACATCGCGAACGGCAGCCCCGAGCCGGTCAACGGCGACACCACCGTCCTCCGTGACGGTGGGGGAGCGATCGGGTACGTCGTCTCTGCGCTGCTGCTCGACCTGCTGCGGTCGGCGTACGTCGTCGTGCCGATCCTGCTGCTGGTCGCCTTCTTCGGCGTGCTCGTGATCACCGCGACGCCGCTCTACCGGGTCCCGGACAAGCTGCACGCCCTGGGCGACCTGCTGCTCGGCCGGCCCGCCGTCGACGACGCGGACCCCACCCGGCCGATGCGCGGCCGGGCGCTCGACGACACCTTCGGGCCCACCGGCGACCCGGCCTACGACACGCCTCTGCTCGAGGACAAGAAGAGCCGCAGGAAGCGCAAGCCGCCGGCCGACCCCGAGGAGAGCATGGAGCTCCTCGAGCCGATCGACATCCCGCTCGTGGACCCGGAGCCCGTGCCCGCCGCGCTGGTGGCCGACGACGAGCCGACCGGCGAGATGGAGCCCCCGCCGCACACCCCGCTGCCGCAGCGCGTCGAGCAGCTGGAGCTGTCCGGCGACGTCGTCTACTCGCTGCCCGACGCGGCGGTGCTCAAGGCGGGCGACCCCCACAGGGCCCGGTCCAAGGCCAGCGACGACGTCGTCGCGCGCCTGCAGGCCGTCCTCGACGAGTTCGCGATCGACGCACAGGTGACCGGCTACACCCGCGGTCCGACGGTGACCCGCTACGAGATCGAGCTCGGCACGGGCGTCAAGGTCGAGAAGATCACGAACATCACGCGGAACATCGCCTACGCCGTCGCGACGTCGGAGGTGATGATCCTCAGCCCGATCCCCGGCAAGTCGGCGGTCGGCGTCGAGATCCCGAACGTGGACAAGGAGATCGTCTCCCTCGGTGACGTGCTGCGGTCCAACGCGGCCCGCAACAACCACCATCCGATGGTGGCCGGCCTCGGCAAGGACGTCGAGGGCGGCTTCGTCGTGGCGAACCTCGCGAAGATGCCGCACCTGCTGGTCGCCGGAGCCACCGGCTCCGGAAAGTCGAGCTTCATCAACTCGATGATCACCTCGGTGCTGATGCGGGCCACGCCCGACGAGGTGCGGATGATCATGGTCGACCCGAAGCGGGTCGAGCTCACCGCCTACGAGGGCGTGCCGCACCTGATCACCCCGATCATCACCAATCCCAAGAAGGCCGCCGAGGCGCTGCAGTGGGTCGTGCGCGAGATGGACATGCGCTACGACGACCTGGCCAACTTCGGCTTCCGGCACATCGACGACTTCAACAAGGCCGTCCGCTCGGGCAAGGTCGAGGTGCCCGCCGCCAGCGAGCGGGTGCTGACGCCGTACCCCTACCTGCTGGTGATCGTCGACGAGCTCGCCGACCTGATGATGGTGGCGCCGCGTGACGTCGAGGACTCCGTCGTCCGGATCACCCAGCTCGCACGCGCCGCGGGCATCCACCTCGTGCTCGCCACGCAGCGGCCGTCCGTCGACGTCGTCACCGGCCTGATCAAGGCCAACGTCCCGTCGCGGCTGGCGTTCGCGACCTCGTCGGTGACCGACAGCCGGGTCATCCTCGACCAGCCGGGCGCCGAGAAGCTGGTCGGCCAGGGCGACGGTCTGTTCCTGCCGATGGGTGCGTCCAAGCCGATCCGGGTCCAGGGGTCGTGGGTCAACGAGAGCGAGGTCGCGCAGGTCGTCAAGCACTGCAAGACCCAGCTGCAGCCGACCTACCGCGAGGACGTGACTGCCCCGCAGCAGAGCAACAAGGTCCTCGACGACGACATCGGCGACGACCTCGACCTGGTGGTCCAGGCGATCGAGCTGATCGTCTCGACCCAGTTCGGGTCGACCTCGATGCTGCAGCGCAAGCTGCGGGTCGGCTTCGCCAAGGCCGGCCGGCTGATGGACATCCTCGAGAGCCGTGGCGTGGTCGGACCCAGCGAGGGTTCCAAGGCACGCGACGTCCTCGTCAAGCCCGACGAACTCGACTCCGTCATCGCGACCATCCAGGGGGAGGCGTGAACGAGATGCCCGAAGACCCGACCAACGACCTGACCAACGACCCCGACGCCCACACCACTCCCAGCGTCGAGGTGCGCCGCAACCTCGTGCTGTCCGCGAGCGTCGGCGCCGTCGCCGGCCTGCTCGCGGCCGCCTTCGCGGTTCGCGCGTTCGGGGGCGGCGACCTCCTCGACTGGGCCGGCTTCACCGTCCTCGGGGTCATCGCGCTCGTCTACCTCGCCGCCGTCGTGGACAGCCGGGCGCCGCTGCTCATCGCGGACGACCAGGGCGTCCGGCTCCGCGAGGGGTCGACCTGGCTCGGCGTCGCGTGGACCGACATCGAGTGCCTCGAGCACCTGCCCCGGCACGGCCTCCTCAAGGACGGGCACCTGCTCGTCGTCGGCGACGACGACCAGCAGCTCGTCGTACCGCTGACGCTCGCGACCCGCGTCGTCGGCGCCGCCCCCGGGATGCTCAGCGACACGCTCGCCGACCTTGCGGACGGCCGCGCCGACGTCGTCGAGGTGGTCCCCGGCCTCGACGAGCCCGCGGACCAGCTGACCGAGGCCGACCCGGACCCGGAGGAGACCATCCCCGTCGTCCGCCGCGGCATCGCCGCCGAGGTCGACCGGCACTACCACGGCGACGCGCACCCGGGCGACCCCGGATCCGACGCCATCGCGACCGGTGAGATGGCGGCGGTCCGGTCGACCGTGGTGCCCGCGCGCTTCGACGTACGCGTCGAGCCGCGCCCGCAGGCGCACCTGGACAGCCACCTCGACACCCACGGCGCCAACGCGCTCCGCCTGGACGCGCTCCCGGACCCGGAAGCGGTCCCGGACGAGGTCACCGTCGTCCTGACCGACGTGTCGGTGCAGCCGGCGGACGAGCCGGTCGTCGGACCCCAGCTGGCGGAGGCCCGCGAACGGCTCCGGCTCAGCGTCGAGCAGCTGTCCGAGCGCACCCGGATCCGCCCGCACGTGATCGAGTCCATCGAGGTCGACGACTTCGCCCCCTGCGGCGGCGACTTCTACGCCCGCGGCCACCTGCGCACCCTCGGTCGGGTGCTCGGCGTCGACTCCGCGCCGCTCGTGGCGACCTACGACGAGAAGTACGCCGACGCGCCGGTCGACCCCCGCAGGGTGTTCGCCTCCGAGCTCGCCACCGGCGTCGGCGGCTCGATCCGCGGCACCCGCGGCGGCCGGAACTGGTCGGTCCTCATCGCGGCCGTGATGGCGGCGATCCTGGTCTGGTCGATCGCCAAGCTGGCGATGGACGGCCCGGTGCAGCTCGACCACCCGCCGGTGCTCAACCAGAGCGGCGGGCTGCCCAAGGCCGGCGCCGGCAAGGCCGACCCCGTCGGGGTGACGCTCACCGCCGTCAAGGGCGGCGCGCAGCTGGTCGTCCGGGACGCCTCCGGCGACGTGGTCTTCGACGGCAACCTCGCGTTCGGGCAGACGTCGGACCTGAAGGTCGTCCCGCCCGTGCGGGTCTGGACGTCCGACGGGTCGGTGACCGCCTCGGTCGACGGCCAGGAGGCCGAGCCGCTCGGCGACACCGGCAGCGAGGCCAGCACCACGCTCGTCGCCCCCTCCGACTGAGGGCCGCGCAAGGCATCTCACGTCGGCCCGGTTTCGCGCTGGCGAGCCGGGTCGCGGGATACTCGGTCGGACATGACCGATTCCGAACTCGCCGTCGCGCTGCTGACGCTCGGCTGCGCACGCAACGACGTCGACTCCGAGGAGCTCGCCGGGCGCCTCGCCGCCGGCGGCTTCCGGGTCGTCGACGACCCCGAGGACGCCGACACGGTGGTGGTGAACACCTGCGGCTTCGTCGACGCGGCCAAGAAGGACTCGATCGACACCCTCCTCCAGGCAGCGGACCTGAAGGACCCTGCCGGCGGTGCCCACGTCAAGGCGGTCGTCGCGGTCGGCTGCCTCGCCGAGCGCTACGGCTCCGAGCTCGCCGACTCGCTCCCCGAGGCGGACGCGGTCCTCGGGTTCGACGACTACGGCGACATCGCCGAGCGGCTGCGCTCGATCGTGGCGGGAGAGCGGCCGCACCCGCACACGCCGAGGGACCGCCGGAAGCTGTTGCCGATCAGCCCGGCCGAGCGGGACGCGCTGCCTGCGGTCGAGGAGCGCAAGCGGCTCAGCGACGCCCCGTGGGCGCCGCTGAAGCTCGCGAGCGGATGCGACCGGCGCTGCACCTTCTGCGCGATCCCGGCCTTCCGCGGCTCCTTCGTCAGCCGCCGCCCCTCCGACGTGCTCACCGAAGCGGCCTGGCTCGCCCGCCAGGGTGCGCGCGAGGTCTTCCTCGTCTCGGAGAACTCGACGTCCTACGGCAAGGACCTCGGCGACATCCGGCTGCTCGAGACGCTGCTGCCCGAGCTCGCCGCGGTGGAGGGCATCGACCGGGTCCGGGTGTCCTACCTGCAGCCGGCCGAGACCCGTCCCGGCCTGGTGCAGGCGATCGCGACGACCCCGGGCGTGGCGCCGTACTTCGACCTGTCCTTCCAGCACGCGAGCAACGCGGTGCTGCGCCGGATGCGCCGGTTCGGTGACCCCGACAGCTTCCTCGGCCTGCTCGAGCAGGTCCGTTCCTACGCGCCCGAGGCCGGGGTCCGCTCCAATGTCATCGTCGGCTTCCCCGGCGAGACCGAGGACGACCTGCAGACGCTGTGCGACTTCCTGGTCGCGGCGCGGCTCGACGTCACCGGCGTGTTCGGCTACTCCGACGAGGACGGCACCGAGGCGGCGTCCTTCGACGGCAAGCTCGACGACGACGAGATCGCCGCTCGCGTCCGGCACGTGACCGACCTGGTCGACGGCCTCACGTCCGACCGCGCCGAGGAGCGGATCGGCAGCACCGTGGAGGTCCTCGTCGAGGAGCACGATGACGACGGCCTGCCGGTCGGGCGAGCCGCCCACCAGGGACCCGAGGTCGACGGCACCACCCGGCTCACCCGTGCCGACGGGGTCGGCGTCGGAGATCTCGTCGAGGCGGTCGTCGTCGGCAGCGACGGCGTCGACCTCGTCGCCGAAGCCACGGGAGGACACCGATGAGCGAGACGAACGACACCGGGACCGCGGCTCCCGCCCCGGTGAGCAACTGGAACGTCCCCAACGCCCTCACCACCTTGCGGATCGTGATGGTGCCGTTCTACGGGTGGGCGCTGCTCGTCGACGGAGGCGACTCCGTCGCCTGGCGCTGCGTGGCGTGGTTCATCTTCGGCGTCGCCATGATCACCGACAAGGTCGACGGCGACATCGCGCGCAAGCGCAACCTGATCACCAACTTCGGCAAGATCGCCGACCCCATCGCCGACAAGGCGATCACCGGGATGGCGTTCATCGGCCTCGCGATCATCATCGACACCTGGTGGATGTGGGCGATCACCGTGGTCGTCCTGGTCCGCGAGTGGACCGTCACGCTGTTGCGGCTCTCGATCCTGAAGAGGGTCGTCGTCCCGGCGGCGCAGAGCGGCAAGGTGAAGACCGCGGCGCAGGCCGTGGGCCTCGGGCTGCTGACCCTGCCGCTGCTCGAGGTGGACGGGTGGCTCGACGTCCCTGGCGAGGTCGTCTACGGCTTCGCGCTGGTGATCCTCGGCATCGCCGTGGTCCTCACGATCACCTCCGGCTACGAGTTCTTCCGTGAGGTGTGGCGGCAGCGACACGAGATCCGCGAAAAGTCACCGGAACGTCGGAAATAGTTCGCCGGGACTCTTGCGGTTGCCCCAGGCAAGCGACATAGGGTCGGGGTCCTCCGCACGGCCGCTCGGGGCTGTCCGCGGTCCCTCGTCCCGTGCCAGTCGAAATCTCGGAGTCTCGGTCCCATGCGCAATTCACAGCGTCTTCTGTCCTGCACGCTGGGCGCCGGACTGGCCGTCACCGGCCTCGTCCTCGCCCCGACCCCTGCCCACGCGAACCCGGCCGGCTCCGGCCTGGTCATCTCCGAGGTCTACGGGGCGGGCGGCAACAGCGGTGCCGCCTACAACGCCGACTTCGTCGAGCTCTACAACCCGACCGGCGCGGCGGTCGGCCTGGCCGGCACCTACATCCACTACCGGTCGGCGGCCGGCGGCTCGGGCGGCACGCCCGTCGCGCTCACCGGCAGCGTGCCCTCCCACGGCCACTTCCTGATCCGGATGGGCGCGACCGGCGCCAACGGCGCCGCGCTGCCCTCGCCCGACCAGGAGCCGGGCTCCTTCTCGATGGCGGCCGCCGGTGGCCAGGTGTTCCTGCTCTCGCAGAGCACGCCGGTCGCCACCTCCGGTGACATGGCCGGTGCGCCCGGCGTCATCGACATGGTGGGCGCCAGCGGCTCGACCAGCTTCGAGCACTCCGCGGCGGGTGCCGCGACCGCCACGAGCTCGCTGAACCGCACGGCCGCGGGCGCGGACACCGACAACAACACCGCCGACTTCACCCTCGCCGCGCCGACGCCCACCGGCAGCAGCGGCGGAGGCGGCGGCACCACGCCGCCGGTGGACGCGACGATCGCGCAGATCCAGGGCACCGGTGCGGCATCGCCCCTGGCGGGACAGGCCGTGCACACGACCGGCGTCGTCACCGGCGTCTACGGCGACCCCTACGACGACCAGCCCGGCATGGCCAACTACGGCGGCTTCGACGGCTTCTACCTGCAGACGGGCGGGACCGGTGGCACCACCGATGCCACGCCCGGCGCCTCCGACGGCGTCTTCGTGTACACCGGGAACAACCTGCCGGCGATCGCGGTCGGCGACTCCGTCGACGTCACCGGCACCACCAAGGAGTTCAGCGGCCTCACGGAGGTCGACGCGTCCGCCGGCACCGTGAGCCCGCTGACGCCCGCGCTCGCCCCGGTGACGCCGCTCGCGGCGGCGTACCCGACCGACGACGCCGGCCGCGAGGCCGAGGAGGGGATGCTGCTCGCGCCGACGGACACGTTCACGGTGACCGACAGCTACTCCACCAACCTGTACGGCGAGGTCGGCCTGGCGACCGGCAACCGCCCGCTGGTGCAGCCCACCGAGGTGGGCCGACCGGGCAGCGCCGAGGCCCAGGCCGCGATCGACGACAACGCCAAGCGGGCGGTCACCCTCGACGACGGCGCCAGCATCGACTACCTGAAGAACGGGTCGGCCCAGCAGGACTACCCGCTGCCGTGGCTCGCGCCCGACAACCCGATCCGCGTGGGTGCCGAGACCACGCTGCACGCGCCCGTCGTGCTCGACTACCGCAACGGCCAGTGGGACCTCCAGCCGCAGCACCCGGTGACCGACGAGGGTGCCGACGTGGCGACGTTCGAGAACACGCGGCTGCAGAACGCCGCGCCGCAGGACGTCGGCGGCGACCTCCACATCGCGACCTTCAACGTCCTGAACTTCTTCGACACCACCGGCGAGCAGTTCGAGGCCGACGGCGGCTCGTGCACCTACTACACGGACCGCGACGGCAACCCGATCTCGGACAACACCTGCACGCCGAGCGGACCGCGCGGTGCCGCGACGGCTGCGAGCTTCCAGCGCCAGGAGGACAAGATCGTCACCGCGATCAACGGTCTCGGCGCGGACATCGTGTCGCTCGAGGAGCTGGAGAACTCGATCAAGCTGCTCGGTGAGACCGACCGCGACGAGGCGATCTCGGCGCTCGTCGACGCCCTCAACGCCGAGGCGGGCGCCGGCACCTGGGCCTACGTCCCCTCCCCGGCATCGGCGACCACGCCGGAGCACGTCGACCAGCAGGACGTGATCCGAACCGGCTTCATCTACAAGCCCGCGACCGCCCAGCCGGTCGGCGGCTCGGAGATCCTGTTCGACTCCACCGAGTTCGCCAACGCCCGCGAGCCGCTCGCCCAGGCCTTCAAGGCCACCGGCGCGCCGGACTCGGCGGCGTTCGCCGTCATCGCCAACCACTGGAAGTCCAAGGGCTGCGACGGCGCGACCGGCGACAACACCGACGCAGGCGACGGGCAGTCCTGCTACAACGGCGACCGGACCCGCCAGGCCGCCCGCGTGCTGCAGTTCGCGAACGACTTCGCCGCCGCGCGCGGCACGTCCGCGGTGTTCCTCGCCGGTGACTTCAACTCCTACACCCAGGAGGACCCGATGCAGGTCCTCTACGGCGCCGGCTACCAGGCGATCACCTCCGACGACCCGAACGACGACAGCTACTCCTACGGTGGCCTGTCCGGGTCGCTGGACCACGTCCTCGGCAACAGTGCAGCGACGGCGATGGTGACGGGTGCGGACGTCTGGGAGATCAACGCCGACGAGTCGGTGGCCTTCCAGTACAGCCGCTACAACTACAACGTCACCGACTTCTACGCCCCCGACCAGTTCGCGGCGTCGGACCACAACCCGGAGATCGTCGGCATCGACGTGCCGACGCTGGACGTGGTCACCCCGTCGAGCATCAGTGGCGAGCCGAAGGTCGGCAAGAGGCTGGTCGGCACGCCGGCGACGTTCACGCCCGACCCGGAGGCCGTCACCTACCAGTGGCTCGCGGACGGCGTACCGATCGCGGGGGAGACGGGCACCACGCTGAAGCTGAAGAAGGAGCTGATCGGCAAGCGGATCACGTTCCGCACGACCGCGACGTCACCCGGTTACAGCGACGGGGTGTCCGTCTCGGACCCGACCGCACCGGTGTTCAAGGGCTCCGGAAACTGAGAATCGAACGGAGTGAGATGCGCATGAGAAGCAGCACGCCCCGGCGGCTCGCCGCCTCGACCCTCGGAGTCGGTCTCGCCGTCGCCGGACTGACCGCCGCCGGCACGGCGCCCGCCTCGGCGGCCGCCCCGGTCGACATCCAGATCCTCGCGACCAACGACTTCCACGGCCGGATCCTCCAGAACGCCTCGGGCGGCGAGGCCGGCGCCGCCGTCCTCGCCGGCGCCGTCGAGCAGCTGCGTGGCACGAACCCCAACACGGTGTTCGCGGCCGCGGGCGACCTGATCGGCGCGTCGACGTTCGAGTCGTTCATCCAGCACGACAAGCCGACCATCGACGCCCTGAACGCCGCTGGCCTCGAGGTCTCCGCGGTGGGCAACCACGAGCTCGACCAGGGCTACGACGACCTCGTCAACCGGGTGATGGCGCCCTACGACGCCACGACCAACCCCGAGGGCGGGGCGGAGTGGAAGTACATCGCCGCCAACCTGAAGATGAAGGCCACCGGCGATCCGGCCGTCCCCGCGACCTTCATGAAGTCCGAGGGCGGCGTGGACGTCGGGTTCGTGGGCGCGGTCACCGAGGACCTGCCGTCGCTGGTCTCGCCCGCCGGGATCGCCGACATCGACGTCACCGACATCGTCGACTCGGTGAACACCGAAGCGGCCGCGCTCAGGAACGACGGCGCCGACGTCGTCGTCATGCTGGTCCACGAGGGCTCCGCATCGACCGACTGCCAGTCGCCTCAGTTCACCGATCCCTCGACCACCTGGGGCAACATCGTCCAGAACGTGTCCCCGGACGTCGACGCGATCGTCTCCGGCCACACCCATCTCGCCTACAACTGCCACTTCCCGGTGTCGGCGTGGGCGGGCCGGCCGGTCACCGACCGCCCGGTCGTCTCGGCCGGCCGCTACGGCGTCAACCTGAACCAGCTCGAGTTCTCGGTCGACCCCGACACCGGTGACGTGCAGGCGGTGGACCAGCAGCTGCTGCCGCTGATGAGCCCCGATCCCGACGGCTCGGGCCCGGGCCTGCCCACCGCTCTCTACCCGGCCGACCCCGCGGTCCAGACGATCGTGCAGGACGCCAAGGACAAGGCCGCCGAGCTGGGTGCGCAGGTGCTCGGCCAGGTGGCGGCCCCGTTCAACCGGGCGAAGCTGGCCGACGGCACCACCGAGAACCGCGGCGGGGAGTCGACGCTCGGCAACCTGGTCGCCGAGGCACAGCGCTGGGCGACCGAGAAGCCCGAGTCCGGCTCGGCGCAGATCGCGTTCATGAATCCCGGCGGCCTGCGTGACGACATGGCCGGCACGGTCGACGGGGACGCGCGCGACGTGACCTACAAGCAGGCGGCCGTCGTCCAGCCCTTCGCCAACACGCTGGTCAACATGGACCTGACCGGCGCGCAGATCGAGACGGTCCTCGAGCAGCAGTGGCAGCGCGACGCCAACGGCAAGGTCCCGTCCCGGCCGTTCCTCCGGCTCGGCGTGTCGAAGGGTTTCACCTACACCTACAAGGAGTCCCCGGTCACCGCGCCGGGTCAGCAGGACGGCACGACCGTCGACACCTTCCAGGGTGAGGTCACCGGGATGTGGCTGAACGGTGAGCCGATCGACCCGGGCGCGACGTACTCCGTCACGGTGAACTCGTTCCTCGCCTCGGGTGGGGACAACTTCCGCGAGCTCGCGAACGGTGCGCACCAGGCCGACACCGGCAAGGTCGACCTGTCCGCGATGGTCGACTACCTGGCCCAGTTCGCGTCCGACGCGCCGCTGCCGGTCGACTACAGCCAGCGCGCGGTCGAGACCTCGGACGTGGCGCCCGCCGAGCCCGGCGGTGACGTCGCCTTCGACGTGTCCTCGTGGTCGATGTCCACCCAGGCCGACGTCAAGGACAGCGAGATCACGGTCAAGCTGGGCAAGAAGGTGCTGGGCACGGCCCCGGTCGACAGCACCGTCGGTACGGACCCCTACGACAACACGGGGACCGCGCACGTCGACGTCACCCTGCCCGTTGGTGCCGACACCGGCTCGACGTCGCTGACCCTGGTCGGGTCCGACACCGGCACCCGGGTCCACGTCCCGCTGAAGATCAAGAAGGCGGTCCCCACCCTGAAGGTGACCGTCACTCCGGACCGGATCGTCGCGGGGGAGACCAGGGCGCTGGTGACCGTCAAGGTCGTCGCGCCGAACGGCATCCCGGCCACGGGCGCCGCGTCGGTCGAGTGGTCGGGCCGCCAGCAGGGGCAGGGCGTCGGGGGATCGCTCGTCGACGGCAGGTTCCGGGCCCGGCTGCCGGTGTTCAAGAAGGCGGGCACCAAGACGCTGACGATCAAGTACGGCGGCAACGACCAGCTGGCCAAGGTGACCGACACGGTGACGATCATCATCCGAAGGTGATTGAACGCCCTGCCTAGGATGCGCCCCATGGCTGACGAGACGGACCTGATCGACCTCCTCGTCGCCCATGGGGCATCCGTGGTGACGGCCGAGTCGCTCACCGGCGGCCGGCTGGCCGCCCGGCTGACGGAGGCGCCGGGCTCCTCGCGGGCGTTCCTCGGCGGCGTGGTGACCTACGCCACCGAGGCCAAGATGGCGGTGCTCGACGTACCGGAGGAGATCGTCGAGAAGTACGGCGTGGTCTCCGAGGAGTGCGCCCGGGAGATGGCCGAGGGCGCGCGCCGACTGTACGGCTCGACGTACGCCCTCAGCGCGACGGGCGTGGCCGGTCCGGACCGCCAGGAGGACAAGCCGGTCGGCACCGTGTTCGTCGGGCTCGCGGGCCCTGAGGGCACCGAGGTGCTTTCGCTGGACCTGGACGGCGACCGGGAGACGATCCAGAAGAGTACGGTGGCCGCAGCGGTCGAGGTGCTGACCGAGCGGCTGGGTTCGGCAGGTCGGGACCCGGAAGATCCGGCGCTCGGGTAGCGTTGTGCAGACGACACGGAGAGGAGGGCGATCGCGATGAACACACCGGTGCTGTTCCGTCGGTTGCTGGGTGACGTGTTGCGCGACCGGCGCTCCGAGCTCGGGATGACCCTTCGCGAGGTCTCCGGTGTCGCGCGCGTGAGCCTCGGCTACATCTCCGAGATCGAGCGCGGACAGAAGGAGGCGTCCTCCGAGCTGCTTGCCTCGCTGTGCGACGCGCTCGACGTCTCGCTGTCGCGGGTGCTCCACGACGTCGCCGACCTGGTGGCGCTCGAGGAGGGCCTCACCGCCGCCGAGCTCACCCCGATCCGGCCGCGGCCGGACGTCGTCGCCTCCGCCGCCTGACCCTCGCCGCCTGATCCTCGCTGCCTGGTCCTCGACGCAGGCGGGTCAGCGGGGGCTGCTCGCCATCGCCTCGAGGCGGGCGATGCGGTCACCCATCGGCGGGTGGGTGGAGAACAGCCGCGACACGTCCTGAGCGCGGAACGGGTTCGCGATCATCAGGTGGCTGGCGTTCTGCAGCTGCGGGGACGGCGCGAGGGGGGCGCGCTGGGTGCCTGTCTCCAGCTTGCGCAGGGCCGAGGCCAGGGCGAGCGGGTCGCCGGTCAGCCGGGCGCCGTCCTCGTCGGCGTCGTACTCCCGCGTGCGGCTGATCGCCATCTGGATCACCATCGCCGCGAACGGCGCGAGCAGGGCGGTCGCGATCATCGCGATCGGGTTGGGCCGCTCCTCGTCGCTGCCGCCGCCGAAGATCGAGGTGAACGCCAGGAACTGGCCGACCGAGCTGATCACGCCGGCGACCGCCGCGGCCACCGAGGACGTGAGCACGTCGCGGTTGTAGACGTGCATCAGCTCGTGACCGAGCACGCCGCGCAGCTCGCGCTCGTCGAGCAGGCCGAGGATCCCCTCGGTGCAGCAGACCGCAGCGTGCTGCGGGTTCCGTCCGGTCGCGAACGCGTTGGGCGCCTGCGTCGGGGAGACGTAGAGCCGGGGCATCGGCTGGCCGGCCCGGGCGGAGAGCTCGCGGACGATCCGGTACATCCCCGGAGCCTGGGCCTCAGTGACCGGCACGGCGTGCATGGCGCGGATCGCGATCTTGTCGGAGTTCCAGTAGCCGTAGGCGGTCGTGCCCACACCGATCAGCGCGAAGATCCAGACGAAGGCGCTGTTGCCCGTCGCGGCCGCGATCAGCCCTCCGACGACCAGCAGCAGCGCGAAGATCGCGCCGAAGAGTCCGGCCGTCTTGAGCCCGTTGAAGTGGCGGTGCATGTCTTTGCCAACGCGGCCGAGCGGCGGAGCGTTCCCGGTGCGGCGCGGGTCACAGCAGACTCACAGGGGCTGGCAGCGCGGGCACCAGTACGTCGTGCGCTGCTTGTCCGGCGGGCCGATCGGGCCCGCCTGCACGATCGTGCCGCACCGTCGGCACGGCTGCCGGTGCCGGCCGTAGATCCAGAGCGGGTCCCGGCGGTCGCCGGTGGTCACCGGCCGGCCGGTGCTGACACCGGTCTGCAGCATCAGCCGGCCGCGGGTCAGCAGCCGCTCCGGGTCGCGCACGGTGCCGACCGGCGCGAGCGGGGACGCGCCGTGGACGAAGCAGGCCTCCGCGACGTAGATCGTCCCCATCCCGGCGACCACCGTCTGGTCGAGGAGCGCCTCGCCCAGCGGCCGGTCGGGGTCGGCGACCAGGCGCTGTGCTGCTGCCTCGGCGTCCCAGGTCGCTCCGAGCAGGTCCGGCCCCAGGTGGCCGATCACCTGGTCCTCGTCGGCGGTCGGCAGCAGCTCGACCAGCCCGAGGCTGAAGCCGACCGCCTCCTGCTGCTGGGTCGTGAGCACGACCCTGACGTTGTGCGCCGGCGCCGGCCAGCGCCGTCCCAGGTCGACCACCCGCCAGCGGCCCTCCATCTTCAGGTGGGTGTGGAGGGTCAGCGGCGTCCCGTCCCGCTCCATCCGGGTCAGCAGGTGCTTGCCGTGGGTGGCCGTGCGGTGCACCTTCGCCCCGGCGAGGTCGACGGTCGCGAGCGACGGCCAGCGGAACTGGCTGCGGGTCAGCGTGCGCCCGGCGAGGGCACGGTCCAGCCGGTTGCCGGTCAGCCGGACCGCGTCGCCCTCAGGCATGCGCGGTGCGGATCCTCAGCCCGCGCGGGGTGGCGAGGAAACCGGCAGCGTCGAGCGCCTCGCGCAGGGGCGACGGACCGGCGCCGAGGATCGGGGCACCGTCGGCCCGCTCGACGGTCAGCCTGCCGAGGGTGCCGCGGCGTGCGGCTGTGGACAACGCCTCGGCCGCGGGGCGCAGCAGCTCCGGCTCGTCGCTCCAGGTGAGCAGCGTCCGGCCGCCGCGCTCGACGTAGAGGACGAGCCGGCCGTCGACCAGCACCACCAGGGCTCCCGCCTTGCGGCCGGGCCGATGACCACCGTCGTCGGGCAGGGCGGGCCAGGACAGGGCGGCGCCGTAGGGGTTGGCGGGGTCGGTCGCGGCGAGCGCGACGGCAGCCGGCTTGTCGTCCGCCGACCCGTCGGCCGGCCGGGCGAAGGTCCGCAGCCGGTCGACCGCTCCTGCCGTGCCGAACTGGGAGGCGCCGAGGCCCTCGACGAAGTAGCCGCGCCGGCAGCGGCCGGACTCCTCGAACCGGGACAGCACGCGGTAGGCGGCCGCGAAGCCGCCGGGGACGCGCTCGCTCGTCACGGCACCGCGGGTGACGACGCCGTGCCGGTCGAGGAGTCGCTCGGCGGTGGCGTGCGCACGCCGGGTGGCGTCGTCCTCGATCTCCGGGAGCAGCGACCAGCGGCCAGCGGTCTCCGGCGGCCCGGATCGGGCGACCCGACCTGGGCGCGGAGCCGCCCGCCGGCTCCGGTGCGCGGGGCGACCGGCGTTGGTGAGCGCCCGCAGCGGGGCAAGGGTGTCGCCGGAGATCCGGCCGCTCCACACCAGGCCCCAGAGGGCCGCGCTGAGCGCGGCGTCGTCCTTGGACCTGACCGCGTCGCTGAGCTGCCGGAAGAACCAGGCGCCGCCGGGAGCGAGCATCTCCAGGACCTTCGCCTGCAGCTCGTCGGTGGCGTCGCCGTCCGGGTCGGGGAGGGTGAGGTGGGCCTGGTCGGCCAGGTGCAGCGACACCCAGCCATCCGTCCCGGGCAGCGGGCCGTGACCGGCCCAGAGGACCTCGCCGGTGGCCGTCAGCTCGTCGAGGTAGGCCGGCTCGTAGTCGCGCACCCGGGCGGGCAGCACGAGCGACTCCAGCGCCGAGGCAGGCACCGGAGCGCCGGCGAGCTGCTCGACCGCGCGCACCACGCCGTCCACACCGCGGAGTCCCTTGCTTCCGGGGCCGACGTGCTGCCACGCGGCGGAGAACCGCGCCAGGGCGGTCGGCTCCACGGGCTCGATCTCGTGCCGGAGCCGGGCCAGCGAGCGGCGCCGCAGCCGCCGGAGGACCTCGGCGTCGCACCACTCCTCGCCGGCGCCCGTCGGCCGGAACTCGCCGGTGAGGACCCGGCCCTGCGCCTCCAGGCGCTGGAGCGTGTGGCGCACGACCGCGGGGCCGAGGCCGAGGCGGGTCGCCACGTCGGAGACCGTGAACGGCCCATGGGTGCGCGCGTAGCGGCCGACCAGGTCGGCCAGCGGGTCGTCGACGGGCTCGAGGAAGGTCGCCGGTGTGCCGGGCGGCACCGGTGTGCCGAGGCCGTCGCGCAGCCGGGCGACGTCCTCGACCACGGCGTGCGCGTCGCCGTACGCCATCCGGACCGGGACGACGCGGCGGGTCAGCGCAGCCAGCCAGCCGTCGATGTCGGCGCCCTCGACGCTCCGCTCCCGGATCTCCTCGAGGGTGAGCGGGCCGAGGAGCCGCAGCGTGTCGACGAGCGCCTCGGCGTCGCGGGCGCGCCGGTCGGGGGCGGTGCGCTGGAGCTCGGCCTCGACCTCGGCGAGGACGTCGGGGTCGAGCAGCTCGCGCAGCTCCGCGCGGCCGAGCAGCTCGGCGAGCAGGCCCTGGTCGAGGGTGAGCGCGGCGGCACGGCGCTCGGCGAGAGGGGAGTCGCCCTCGTAGACGTACTGGGCGACGTAGCCGAACAGCAAGGTGCGGGCGAACGGGGAGGGCTGGGCCGTCTCGATGTCGGTGACGCTGACCTCGCGCCGCTCGATCCGGCGCAGCAGGTTGGTGAGCGCGGGCAGGTCGTAGACGTCGTTGAGGCACTCGCGGACGGTCTCGAGCAGGATCGGGAACGACGGGTAGCGGGACGCGACCTCGAGCAGGGCGGCGGCGCGCTGCCGCTGCTGCCACAGCGGCGAGCGCCGGCCGGGGTCGCGGCGGGGGAGCAGCAGGGCCCGGGCCGCGCACTCGCGGAACCGCGACGCGAACAGGGCGGACCCGCCGACCTCGCGGGTGACGAGCTCCTCGATCTCGTCGGGCTCGAAGACGACCAGCTCGGCGGACGGCGGCTCGGCGTCGGTGTCCGGGATCCGGATCACGATGCCGTCGTCGGAGGCCATCGCCTGGCCGTCGAGGCCGTAGCGCTCCCGCATCCGCGCGTTGATCGCGAGTGCCCACGGGGCGTGCACCGCGTTGCCGTAGGGCGAGTGCAGCACCAGCCGCCAGTCGCCCAGCTCGTCGCGGAACCGCTCGAGGAGGAGGGTCTGGTCGCTCGGCAGCACCCGCGTGGCGTCGGCCTGCTCGCGGAGATAGGTGACCAGGTTGGCCGCGGCGTTGTCGTCGAGGCCCTCGGCGTGCGCCCGCGCCCGCGCCTCGGCGTCCGGGACCCCCCCGAGCTCGCGGGTGAACGCGCCGATCGCCTCACCCAGCTCGGCCGGGCGGCCCAGGGTGTCGCCCTTCCAGAACGGCAGCCGGCCGGGGATCCCGGGCGCGGGGGAGACGATCACCCGGTCGTGGGTGATGTCCTCGATCCGCCAGCTGGTCGCGCCCAGCGCGAAGACGTCGCCGACGCGTGACTCGTAGACCATCTCCTCGTCGAGCTCGCCGACCCGCCGGCCGGTGCCCTCCCCGATGAGGAAGACGCCGTAGAGGCCGCGGTCGGGGATCGTCCCGCCGCTGGTCACCGCGAGCCGCTGGGCACCCGGCCGCCCGGCGATCCGGCCGGTCACCCGGTCCCAGGTGAGCCGCGGGCGCAGCTCGGCGAACTCGTCGCTCGGGTAGCGGCCGGCGAGCAGGTCCAGCACGGCGTCGAAGACGGACCGGGGGAGCTGCGCGTAGGGCGCCGCTCGCCGTACGACGTCGAAGAGCTCGTCGACCTCCCACTCGTCGAGGGCCGCGGCCGCGACGACCTGCTGGGCGAGCACGTCGAGCGGGTTCGCGGGGATGCGGAGCGCCTCGATGCCGCCGCTGCGCATCCGGGCCACCGAGACCGCGGCAGGCACGAGGTCGCCGCGGTGCTGGGGGAAGAACACGCCCTTGGACGTCTCGCCGACCTGGTGACCCGCGCGGCCGACCCGCTGCAGCGCGCTCGCCACGCTCGGCGGGGACGCGATCTGGACGACCTGGTCGACGGCGC
Organism: Nocardioides panacisoli; assembly: GCF_039537325.1. Lineage (GTDB taxonomy): Bacteria > Actinomycetota > Actinomycetes > Propionibacteriales > Nocardioidaceae > Nocardioides > Nocardioides panacisoli. The sequence goes on along the minus strand of NZ_BAABAH010000003.1, from coordinate 84,021 downwards.
CCATGTCGATGCCGAGCTCGAGGCTGCTCGTCGCGACGACGGCCGGCAGCCGGCCGGACTTGAGGTCGTCCTCGACCAGGGCCCGCTGCTCCTTGGAGACCGAGCCGTGGTGGGCCTTGGCCAGCAGCTCGGGCGCGCCGGCGGAGAGCCCGGCCTGGGCCATGATCTCCGCGGGCGGGGCGACGCCGTCGGTGCTCACGCCGGTCGCGATCTCGTTGAGCCGGGCGGTGAGCCGCTCGGCGCCCCGGCGCCCGTTGGTGAACACGATCGTCGAGGTGTGCTCGCGGATCAGCTCGGCGACCCGCTGCTCCACGTGGGGCCAGATGCTCTGGCCGCGCCGGGCGGTCGACTCGCCCAGCTCGTCGTACTCCTCCACCTCGGGGAGGTCGGCCTGCCCGGCGTTGGGCTCGGTCATGTCCTCGACCGGTACGACGACCTGCAGGTCCCACTCCTTGTGGGCCGGGGGAGCCACGATCTCGACCGGGGCGGCACCGCCGAGGAAGCGGGCCACCTCCTCCGTCGGCCGCACGGTCGCGGACAACCCGATCCGCTGTGCCGGGCGCGGGAGCAGCGCGTCGAGCCGCTCGAGGCTGAGCGCGAGGTGCGCGCCGCGCTTGGTGCCCGCGACGGCGTGCACCTCGTCGAGGATCACCGTGTCGACGCTGCGCAGCGTCTCCCGGGCCTGGCTGGTGAGCATGAGGAACAACGACTCGGGTGTCGTGATCAGGATGTCCGGCGGCCGGGTCTGCAGCCGGCGCCGGTCGGCGGTCGTGGTGTCCCCGGACCGGATGCCGACGGTGACCTCGGGCAGCGGCTTCCCGTCGAGCCGCTCGGCGGTCTGCCGGATCCCCGTCAACGGCGCGCGGAGGTTGCGCTCGACGTCCACCGCGAGCGCCTTCAGCGGCGAGATGTAGAGCACCCGCGTGCGCTGCTTCCGGTCGTCCGGCGGCGGTGTCGTGAGCAGCCGGTCGATCGCAGCCAGGAAGGCGCTGAGCGTCTTGCCGGACCCGGTCGGTGCGACCACCAGGCTGTGCCGGCCCGCGTGGATCGCCGCCCACGCGCCCGCCTGGGCAGGGGTCGGCTCCGCGAAGGCCGCGCGGAACCAGGCGCGGGTCGGCTCGCTGAAGGAGCCCAGCGGATCGGAGGTGGGCGGCACCGGACAAGTCTTGCGCACGGCACCGACACCACTGAGAGTGACGGCATGAGCGCGAGCGGGACCGACGGCTACCGGGTCCGGGAGCTGGGTTCGGGCACGTGGGAGGCCTACGCCGCCCTGATCGAGCGGCACAACGGCGTCTGGGGCGGCTGCTGGTGCACGTGGTTCCACACGATGTCCTCGGAGAAGGAGCGGGACGCCGACGCCAACCGGCGGCTCAAGCAGCGCCTGGTGAGCGAGGGGCGTGCCCACGCCGCGGTGGTCTTCGACGGCGACGAGGCCGTGGGCTGGTGCCAGTACGGCGCCCCGGCCGAGCTGCCGAACATCAAGCACCGCAAGGAGTGGGAGGCGACGTCCGTGCGATCGCCCGACTACCGGGTGACCTGCTTCTTCGTGGACAACCGCTACCGGCGCAAGGGCGTCGCCGAGCTCGCGCTGCAGGGGGCGCTGGACCTGATCGCGGAGGCGGGTGGCGGTGTCGTCGAGGGGTATCCCCATGACACCGACGGGGCGAAGAAGACGGCCTCCTTCCTCTACAGCTGCACCCGCACGATGTTCGAGAAGGCCGGGTTCGCCTACGACCGGCCGAAAGGCCAGGGCAACTGCGTCATGACGATCACCGTGGCGGGGAAGTAGGAGGACATGCCCGGGTTCCCCCAGCTCCTGCACACGGCCATCGACACCACGGACTGCCGTGGACTCGCGGAGTTCTACCGCGAGCTCTGCGGCTACCGCTACCGGCCGGGCGACGCGCCTCCCGAGGACGGCCCCGACGACGCTGACTGGCTGGTGCTGGTCGACGAGGCCGGCACCCGCAAGCTCGCCTTCCAGCAGGTCGACCGGCTCGAGCGCACCACCTGGCCGCAGCACGACGTACCGATGCAGATGCACCTCGACTTCACGGTCGGCTCGCCGGCCGAGCTCGAGCACCAGCGCGGCCGGGCCGAGAAGCTCGGCGCGGAGCTGCTGCTGGACCGCACGGACGACGAGCACGAGCCGCTCTATGTCCTCGCCGACCCGTCGGGCCACCCCTTCTGCCTGCTGGTGCGCTGAGGGGAGGAGACGGCATGGCCCTGGAGACGCCGGAGGAGTACTACGCGCGGATCGTCGCGGCGGCCGGCGAGGACGGGCGGTTGCCCGTCGCGGTCGAGGAGATGCCCGGCTGGGACATCTACCCCTACGAGATCGACTCGCTGCGGATCAAGCCCCTGCAGCCCCTGGCCGACGAGGAGCCCCCACGGCGCGGGGAGGCCGCGGAGGACTGCTGGTGCACCGATCCGGGCGCGCAGCAGCCGGTCGCCGGCACGGCGTGGCGCAACGAGCGGTGGCGGCTGATCGTGGCCCGGGAGACGCGGGTGCCGGCGTACCTGATCCTCGAGCCGCTCACGCATTGCGACCTCGCCAGCGTGCCGTCCGACCTCGCGACCGAGATGGGCCGACTCGTGGTGGAGATCGCCGCGGCGATGGAGGCGCTCCCGAGCGTCGCCCGGGCCCAGCTGTTGCGGTTCGGCGACGGGGGAGCGCACCTGCACCTGATGTTCCTGGGCAGGCCGCGACGCGCCCTGCAGCTCCGGGGCTCGCCGCTTCTCGACTGGGAGGAGAACCTCCCCGTCGTGCCGCTGGAGGTGCACCAGGCGAACGCGGCGTACGTCGGCGAGCGCCTGGCCGAACGGGTCGGCGGCACCGGCCCGAGCTGGGTCCAGCCGGCGTGAGCGGTGCCGCCTTCGCCGTGGGGCGCGTGCCGATCGCCGACACCCTGGCCCTGCGCGCGAAGGTGCTGCGGCCGGGTGGACCGCCGGAGTCGGCGCGGGTGCCCGGTGACGACCACCCGGAGGCGGCCGCGTACGCCGCCCGGGACGGCGGCGAGATCGTCGGCTGCGTCGTGTTGTTCCCGGACCCGTGCCCGGACCTCCCGGGCCGGGCTGCGGGCTCGTGGCGGATCCGCGGGATGGCGACGGCGATCGGGTGGCGGGGCTCCGGTGTCGGCAGCGCCGTGCTGGACGCGGCGCTGGCGCACGTGCGCGCGGCCGGCGGCGACCTGGTCTGGTGCAACGCCCGCACTCCCGCCCGCACGCTCTACGAGCGCGCCGGGTTCCGGCAGGTCGGTGAGGAGTGGATCGAGGGCGACTTCGGTCTGCACGTCCGGATGTGGTGCGAGCTCGCGCCTGATCAGCCAGCGAACCTGTCGGTGTAGTAGATCTCGCCGACGGATCCGTTGGCGCCGGTGATGGGATCGAACTTCTTGGTGCCGGTGGTGGTGACCAGGCGGCCCAGGCCGTGGGGGGTGACCCAGCGGTAGGCGCCGAGGCCGAGCTGGCGCAGCTGGTAGCCGGCGTGAGTCTTGGCGCGGTGGTGCTTCCTCGTCAGGGGTGCGTCGTTGTGGTCCCCGGTCTGCCCGGGCGGCCCGTTCGGGTCGTAGGCGGTGGCGTGGTCGTGGTCCAGGCGCCGGTAGCCGGCGTTGGTGGAGTGGGGGAAGACGTCGCCGAGCATCCGCAGCACCGTCCGGTGCTTGACCAGGGTGGGGTGCTCGTAGCCGTTGACGCTGTGACCCTGGTTGAGGTCGATGACCGGCTGGACGGCGACCTCCCGGTTCTGGAGCAGCTCCTGCAGCTGCTCGAGCAGCATCGGGCCCATGCCCTCGACCCGGGCGAGGCCGTGCACCGCGCCGCACAGCACCAGGTCGGTGAGGTGGAGGTAGATGGTGGCGGGCCGCTTCTTCTTCGGCGCCGGCAGCGGAGCCGGGACGTCCTCGCCCTCGGGGGAGACGGGGGCGGGGTCGTTGACCTGGTCGAGGAACGCGGCCGCGGCGTGCGGGTTGGACAACAGCTCCACCGCCTTGGCCTCAACCTCACCCCGGGTCAGGGTGCAGTCGCCGGTCTGGGCGGTGATCTGGTCGACCAGCGCGTCGGCGATCTCATCGACGGTGGCGTCGAAGTCCAGCGCCGCGCCGGCAGGGAGCTTCAACGTGACCCGACGAGTGCAGGGCTCGCCGTCGACCTCATCGACGACCCCACCGGGTCGGGGCTGGGAGATGGTGACGCCGACCTTCGCGGCGTCCTCCGCAAGGCGGGCGCGGTGGGCGTCGAGGTCGGCCTCGATGACCTTGGCCTCGGCGATCATGAGGATCCGGCCCGGCGCCTGGTCGACCGCCGCGGCGACCCCGGCGTCGACCAGCCGGGCCTGCTCGGCGGTGAGCTTGCGGGACATCGAGGCGACCTTGCGGGCCACCCACAGCGCCAGCACCCCGTCGAGGACCGCTTGGTAGAGCAGCGGGAGCCGGTGGCGCAGGTCGAGGGCGTCCGCGGCGAAGTTCTCCATCGCGACCACCCCACAGCCCCGCGCGATCGCCAGCTCGGCCCAGCACAGCTCCCCGACCGCCGGCGTGCCGTCCCCGCCCGGGCGGATCAGCTTGTCCCCGCCATGGACCACCGGCACGGCTCCCGGCAGCGACTGGGGGTCCTCGGCGTGCAGGTCGGCCCAGTGCAGGACCCGGAGCAGGTCGGCGATCTCCTCGCGCCGCTGGGCGGCCACGCCGGCCTCCGCGGCGGCCAACGTGCCCGCGGCGTCGAGGTCGAGGACCTGCTCCGAGTTCATGCGACCAGTCTCTGAGCAGGGTCCGACACAAAGCATGACGACGAGGGAGGCGGGTATCTCTGCCCCGACGGCCCGGGCTCCACGGGCCGGCGACTCCCAGGGGAAGGACCGCGCATGCCCAACGGTGACATCGAGACCGTCCGCGAGGACGACCAGTGGACGAACGTGGTCGTGGGCGAGGGGCCCAGCCACTTCCTCTTCGAGACGCAGGACGAGGCCATCGCCGAGGGCCGGCGGTTGGCCAAGGACGCCGGGACCGACCACATCGTCCGGAACGAGGACGGCACGGTCGTCGAGCGGAGCTCCTACGCCGACGACGCCGACGACGTCGACGACGTCGACGACGCCGACGCGGCCGGCTGATCCGGGAGCGCCCTCGGGTTCAGCCGTCGAGGGCGGCGACGACGCGACGGAGCGTCGACCAGCCCCGCGCGGTCGCCGGGCAGCCGGTCGCCTCCTCGAGGAGGCGGTTCACGTGCGGCCGCGCGCCGCCCGAGCGCGGGCGGGCGGCCAGCACCTCGTGAGGGCGTACGTCGACGATCACGGTCTGGCGCGGGTACGCGATCCGTCGCTCGTCCAGGGGTGGCGCGTCGTGGCGCAGGAACGACACCTCGGTCTCCCAGTCCTCCCCGGCGAAGGCGGCGAACCTGTCCACCGCGACCAGGTCGCGCAGAGCGTCGAGCGACCGCACCGCCACCAGTTCCGCGCGGCCGAGGGCGGCCGCGACACCGGCCTCGATGCGCTCGACCACGTCGTCGAGGTCGCCCGGAGGCGCGACGAAGCTGATGTTGCCGGTCGTGAGGTAGGAGCGAGGCTCGCGACCTCCGGCGTCACCCACCGCCTCAAGCAGCACAGCCCTGCTCAGCCCTTGCCGACCGAGCATCACGTTCCGCACCAGCCCGACCCACTGCACCTGCGGCTCCTCCGGCTCCGCCGCGCTACTTCGCCCGCAACGAGCCGGCGTACGCCGCGCCGCGGCGCACCCACTCCGCGAGGTCGTCGTCGGAGGTCACGTGCTCGTCGGCTACGCGCAGCCAGCCCGACATCGCCCGGCTGCGCATCTCCATCGGCTCCGCGGGGGTGGTGGCGATCAGCTCGTCGCCCTCGGTCGGGTCGACACGGACCATGATCCCGCCGCGGCCGCTGGCGGCGACGGCCATGGTGCCGCCGATGAGGAAGGCAAGACCGCCGAACATCTTCTGCTCGGTGAGCATCGGCTGGTCGCCGATCAGCCCGCGGATCCGCGCCGCGAGCGCTTCGTCGTATGCCATGGCGGGCAGCCTAGGACCGACCACGGACACCGGCCCGACCTACGATCGCAGGATGACGAGCGAGCTCACGCCCTACCTCGCGGTGGCCGACGCGCGCCGCGCGATCGACTGGTACCAGGAGGCGCTGGGGGCCGAGGTGGTCCATGAGCCGATCGTGATGCCCGACGGCCGCGTCGGTCACGTCGAGCTCGCCGTCGACGGGGGTCGCTGGATGATGGCCGACGAGTTCCCCGACCTGCACGTCGAGGCGCCGGCACCCGGGCGTGGGGCAGCGGTGACGCTGCACCTCACCGTGTCCGACGTCGACGCGCTCGTCGCCCGCGCGGTCGGCGCGGGTGCCGTGCTCGACCGGGGCCCGGAGGACAGCCCGCCCGCGGGCCGGGTCGCTGTCGTCCGGGATCCGTTCGGCCACCGGTGGCTCCTCGACCAGCCGCGTCCGGGGTTCGCTCAGCCCTGAGCCGGGGTCCGGCAGAGCAGGCCGAAGGCCGCGACGGCGGTCGCCGTGCGCAGGCAGTGCCACACGATCCACGGCACCTCGAAGTCGGAGCGGGACACGCCGTCGGCGAGCGCGTCGTTGAGCGGGAGGTTGGCGGCGAAGGTGACGACCAACGCCGCGACCGCGCACCCGGCCGCGGTGATCCCGAGGGCGCCGTGGTCCCACCGCAGCAGGACCGCCGCGGCGAGGGGAGCGCCGAGGAAGAGCACCAGGAAGGGCGGGTTGACGATCACCACGTTGATCCGGTTCATCACCTCGGCGAAGACCTCGTCGGTCTGGCTGTGCAGCGCCGGCATCACGGCGAGCAGGAACGCGGCGTAGATCCCGGCCAGCAGGCCGTTGAGGATCCGGGCACTCACGAGAACGAATTCATCCATGGCTCCAATCTGTCCCGGAACCAAGACGTTCAGAATGTTTGGCACGCTCGACAACATGTGTCATCGTCTCGTCGTGGACCTTGTCGATGCCCTCCTCGACGGCCCCCGCGCCGAGCACGCCTTCCTGCTCAAGGCGATGTTCGCGGGCACCTGGTCCATCCGGATCGAGGACGAGGCGGCGCTGAGCGTGGTCGTCGTGGCGCGGGGCAGCGCCACGTTCACGGGCTCCGACGGCCCACGGACGGTGTGCGAGGGCGACGTCGTCGTGGTGCGTGGCCCGGCGCCGTACACGTTCGCCGACCGGCCCGACAGCCCGGAAGAGATCCGGATCCTTCCCGGCCAGGTCTGCGTCGACCCGCACGGCGTGCTCCTCGACGACGCGATGGGGCTCGGCGTGCGGACCTGGGGCAACTCCCGCGCGGACGACGCGACGGTGATGCTGATCGGTACCTACGAGCGCGAGACGGCGGTCGGTGCGCTGCTCCTCGAGCAGCTGCCGCAGGAGCTGGTCCTTCCCGGGCTCCACCTGCCGGTCGCGGACCTGCTCGCGTTGGAGGTGATCCGCGACGAGCCGGGCCAGGGCGCCGTCCTCGACCGGCTGCTCGACCTGCTCCTCGTCTCGGTGCTCCGCAGCGTCCTGCCGGGCGGCGAGCTCGCCCCCACCGACCCTGCGGTGCGGGGCGCCCTCAGGGCGATGCACGAGCACCCGGACCGGCCGTGGACCGTGCAGGCGCTCGCGCAGACCGCCGGGCTGTCACGGGCTGCCTTCGCGCGCCGCTTCGCCGAGCAGGTCGGCGAGCCGCCCCTCGCGCACCTGACTCGGTGGCGGCTGGCGCTCGCCGCGGACCTGCTCGCCGGGACGGACCTGACCCTGGCGACCATCGCCGGACGGGTCGGGTACGCCGACGCGTTCGCGCTGAGCGCCGCCTTCAAGCGCCGGTACGGCGCCCCGCCGAGCCGCTACCGGGCGGCGGCGTCCTGAGCCGGCCAACCCGGATCCCGGCCGATGAACCCGACCAGCCGATCCTGGGCCGGCGCGTCCTCCGGGACAGGAATGCGCGGCCCGAACTGACCGCTCTGGCGGAGCACGTCGTCCATCGGCTCCATGCCGACGAGCGCGTCGGCGCAGCGCTGCTCGCCGAGGTCGATGTCCTGGCCCAGCGCCCTCGCGAGGTCCCAGGAGTGCATCCAGATGTCGTTGATGTAGATCTGCGCGAGGATCGCCCCCACCGTGGTGACCCCGAACATCGGGCTCTCGAACCGGCGGTCGCTCTGCTCGTCCAGCAGGGCCTGCACGTCGGCCGCGCGCTGGTCCCAGGCCGCGGCGGGGTCGTCGCCGATCGAGACCGGCGGCAGCGTGATGTCGGCGCGCTCGAGGAAGTCGGGCAGCCACTCGACCAGGTGCGCGACGACGTCCCGCGCCGTCCACCCGGCGACGGGGGAGGGCCGGTCCCAGTCGGAGGCGGACGCTGACGCGGCGATCTCCGCGAAGAGGGCGGCGTCCTGGGCGTGCTGCTCGGCCGGGGTCACGCGAGGCGCTCCAGCAGCTCGTCGAGCGCGGCGTACCCCTCGACCACACCGGTCTCCATGCCGCTGGCGAGCATCGCGTCCCGCGCCTCGATCGAGTCGACCACCGAGGTGGCGACGAGCCGGGTCCGGCCGTCGCCGAGGTCCTCGAGCTCGAGCGTGTCCAGGCTGACGGCCTCGGGCATCTCCTCGAACCCGAAGGTCTGCACGATCTTCCGGTTCTCCCACACCCGGTGCACCGAGCCGTAGAAGTGGGCGATCGCCTTGCCGTCGCGCAGCGCGGTGTAGCGGTACTCGCCGCCGGTCCGCAGGTCCCAGACGTCGATGTCCATGTCGACCGACCGCGGCCCCATCCACTGCTTCACGAGCTCGGGATCGACGTGCGCGCGGTAGACCTGCTCGGGCGGCGCGGCGAACTCGCGCACCAGCCGGACGACGGGCAGGTCGGGGACCGCCTCGATCGTGGTCTCGGGCCCGGTCTCAGGCACTGTCCGCATCCTCGTCCTCCTCCTTCTGCCGGCGCGCGAGCAGCGCGTCCAGGCGGCGGTAGCGCTCCTCGGCCTCGCGCCGGTAACGCTCGATCCACTTCGTCATCAGGTCGAAGGCCTCCGCTTCCAGGTGCACGGGGCGGCGCTGCGCGTCCCGGCTGCGGGTCACCAGGCCCGCCTCCTGCAGGACCTGGATGTGCTTGGACACCGCCTGGAGCGAGACGTCGTACGGCGCCGCGAGCTCCCCGACCGTGGCGTCGCCCGTGGCGAGCCGGGCGACGATGTCGCGCCGGGTCGGGTCGGCGAGCGCGGCGAACACCCGCGAGAGCCCGGCCGGCTCGGCCTCGTCGTCAACCATGCGGTTGAGTAGATCAGCGGTCTGCGAGGTTGTCAACCGCTCGGTTGATCACGCCCGCTCGAGACCACCGGCGATCGCGGCGAGCGCGCGGTCGAGCTCGGTGTCGGTGAGCCCGCCGAACCCCAGGACGATCCCGGTCCGGCGGCTGCTGCGGCAGTAGTCGGCCAGCGAGTTGAGGTCGAAGCCCGCGTCCCGCGCGGCGTCCCTGGCCCGGCGGACCGAGGCGGCGGGCATCAGCCAGGTGGAGTACATCCCCGCGGCCGGCGCGGCGGGGGTGCCGTGCGGGGCGAGCGCGGCCGCGACGCGGGGCGCGCGGTCGGCGTACACGCGCCGGGCGGTGCGGACCACCTTGTCCAGCCAGCCCTCCCGCAGCAGGGTGAGGAGCGCGCGCTGGGCCGGCCAGGACGGCATGTCGTAGGTCTGCTCGCGCAGCGCCACCATCGGGGCCAGCAGGTCCGGAGGCGGTACCAGCCAGCCGAGGCGCAACCCGGGGCCGGCCGACTTCGACGTCGTGCCGAGGTAGGCGACCTGCTTCCGGTCGAGCGCCGCCAGCGCGGGGATGGGTGCGACGTCGTAGCGGAACTCGGAGTCGTAGTCGTCCTCGACCAGCACCGTCCCGCTGCTGCGCGCGGCCTCGAGCAGCGCGAGCCGGTCCGCGGCCGGGAGCACGTGGCCGAGCGGGTGCTGGTGGGCGGGGGTGAGGTACGCCGCCGCGAGACCCGCGATCTCGGGGGTGGCGGGCACGGGCAGGTCGACCACCTCGCGACCCGCGGTCCGCACGCACTCGACGGCGGCGCGGTAGCCCGGGTCCTCGATGCCGACCGGCCCCGCGGGCAGGTGGGGGAGCAGCTGCCGGAGCCCGTCGGCGGTTCCCGCGGTGAGCAGCACCTCGTCCGGGTCGACGGTGAGGCCGCGGGTGCGGGCCAGCCGGTCGGCCACAGCGGCGCGGAGCTCGGGGATGCCGCGCGGGTCGGGGTAGCCCATCGGCGGCGGTGCGACCGACACGTCGCGCCACGCCCGCCGCCAGCCCGCGGCGTGCCGCGGGTCGATCCACGGTGAGCCGGTGTCGAGCTCGACCAGCTCCGGTCCGGCCGGCCGCGGCGGCCGGGCTCGGGTCGTCGTACGCGGGGCGGCGCCGGAGGCCACGAACGTCCCGGCGCCCTGGCGCGCGGTCAGCCAGCCCTCGGCGAGCAGCTGGTCGTAGGCCTGCTCGGTCACCGACCGGGCCACGCCGAGGTCGGTGGCGAGGGCGCGGGTGCTGGGCAGCCGGTCGTCGCGCTCGAGGGTGCCGCCGATGATCAGGCCGCGGACCTGGTCGGAGAGCTGTACGCCGAGCGGCTCGGCGCTGTCGCGGTCGAGCCGGACGGGCAGGGTGCGCATCAAGTGTCCTGTCGAAATCGCGTGGAAGTGGCCCGTGACCCAAGGCCAATCGTGGTCGACGATAGACCCATGGAGCAGCTCTCGCCCACCCCCAGGACGACCGGCACCCGCGAGTCCGAGCGCGCCGTGGCCGACCGACGCCGGCTGCTCGCGCTGCTCGACGACGCGCTGATCGCGCACCTGGGGGCGGTGGTGCAGCGCGACGGGGTCACCCACCCGGTGGTGCTGCCGGTCGCCTTCGCGGTCGACGTCGAGGGGCCGGACGAGGGCGGGACGCTCTACCTGCACGGCTCGACCGGCGCGGGCTGGCTCCGGTCCGCGCTCGAGACCGACGTGTGCGTCACGGTCACCGAGCTGGACGGGCTGGTCGCGGCGCGCTCCGGCTTCAACCACTCGATGAACTACCGCTCTGCGGTGGTGATCGGGCGTGCCCGGCTGGTCGAGGACGCCGACGAGCGCGGGCACGCGCTGGACCTCATCGTCGACCACATGATCCCGGGCCGGTCCGCCACGCTGCGGGCCCCGACCCGCAAGGAGCTCGCGGCTACGGCGGTGCTCGCCGTCCCGCTGCGGGAGGCCTCGATGAAGGAGCGCGCCGGCGCCCCGGAGGACGAGCCCGAGGACGTGGCCACGGGGGTCTGGGCCGGGCACATCCCGCTGCGCAGGATCGCCGGACCGCCCGTGACTGCGCCCGACACCGACCGCGAGGTGCCGGACGACGTACGGTCGCGCGCGGCCGCGCTCGGATGACGCCCGACCCGGCGCACCGCGGCACGCTCGGCGTCCTCCAGGGCACCGCGCTGACGCTCGCCGGGGTCCTCGGTACCGGCGTGATCGCGCTGCCGGCGCTGGCGGCGCACGCCGCGGGGCCGGCGTCGTTGGTGGCGTGGGCGGCGCTGCTCGTCGTCTCGGTGCCGCTGTCGGCGACCTTCGCCGCGCTGGGCGCGAAGTACCCGGACGGGGGCGGCGTGGCGACGTACGCCCGGCTCGCCTTCGGCGACCACGCCGCGACCCTGGTCGGCTGGGCGTTCTTCCTCGCGATCCCGATCGGGGCGCCGGTGGCGGCCGGGTTCGCGGCGTCGTACGTCGCCGACGCGGTCGGCGGCGGCCGGACCACCGAGGTCCTGGTCACCGCGGGGGTGATCGTGGTCGTGGCGGTGATGAACTGGCTGGGCATCCAGGTCTCGGCCGGCGTCCAGCTCGGCATCGCGGCCGTCATCGCGATCCTGCTGCTCGTCGCGATCGTGGTCTCGCTCCCGCGGGTGGACACCGGCAACCTGACACCGTTCCTCCCGCACGGCTGGTCCGGCGTCGGATCGGCGGCGGCGCTGCTGGTCTGGGCCTTCGCGGGGTGGGAGATCGTGAGCTCGCTGTCCGCTGAGTACCGCGACCCGGCGCGCGACATCCGCCGCGCGACGGCGATGACGCTCGGCATGGTGACGGTGCTCTACCTCGGCATCGCCTTCACGACCGTGGCGGTGCTCAGCGGCCACGTCAGCCGGGCGCCCCTGGCCGACCTGCTCGCGGGCGCCCTGGGCGGGTGGGCACGGCCGGTGACCACCGTCGTCGCCGTGCTGCTGACCGTCGGCGCGATCAACACCTACTTCGCCGGCGCCTCCCGCCTGGGCGCGGCGTTGTCGCTGACCGGGACGATGCCCGCCTGGCTGGCGTCCGACATCCGCGCGGGCTCCCGCACGCCGCGGCACGCGCTGTCGGTCGTCGCCCTCGGCGGCCTCGCCACGACCGCCGTGGTCGCTGTTCTCGGCCGGCGTACCGACGCGACGCTGCTGGTCACCACCGGCACCTTCGCTCTGGTGTACGTCGTCGGCACGGCCGCCGCGGTCAAGCTGCTCCCCGGCGGCTGGCCCCGCGCCGCCGCCCTCGTGTCGCTGCTGGCGTCGGTGGTGCTCGTCGTGCTCACCGGACCGGCCGTGCTGCTGCCGATCTGCACCGGCCTCGCCGGCGTCCTGTGGAGCGGGAAGCGGAGGCGGGCGGCGGACCGGGGGCGGCTGCAGGTTCCCCAAGGGATGTAGGGAAAGTCGCGCTTCCCAGGCGCTGCAACCATTGGGAAGCGCAGGTTTCGCTGCATACCTTGGGAAATCAGCGCGCCCGTCAGCCCCGCACCATCGGCGGCGAGATCGTGGTGGCGGAGCCGCGCTTGTAGAGCAGGGCGCGGCGGCCGCCGGAGCCGGTGGCGGAGCCGTGCGCGTCGGTCGGTACGACGAACCCATCGGTGCCGAGCACCTTGCGACGGAAGTTCCCGAGGTCAGGGGGAGTGCCCCACACGGCGGCGTAGACCCGGCGCAGCTCGGGCAGCGTGAACGGCTCGGCGACGAACTGGGCCGCGAGGGTCGTGTACTCCAGCTTGGCCCGCACCCGCTCCCGCGCGTCGAGCAGGATCTGCCGGTGGTCGAAAGCGAGCGCCAGGCCCTCCCCGTCCTCGGGATCGAGCACGTCGTCGACCACCCACCAGCGGGCGTCTGCCGCGTCGGTGCCTGCCTTCGGGTCGGCCAGGTCGGGGGCCAGGGCGACGTGCGCGATCGAGACCACCCGCATCCGCGGGTCGCGGTCCGGTGCGGAGTAGGTGCGCAGCTGCTCGAGGTGGCCGGGGAACCGCTGCACGCCGGTCTCCTCGCGCAGCTCGCGCCAGGCCGCTGCCTCGGCGTCCTCGTCGGGCTCGACGAAGCCGCCGGGCAGCGCCCACGAGCCGGCGTACGGGTCCTCGCCGCGCTCGACCAGGAGCACGGCCAGCGCGCCGTCGCGGATCGTGAACACCGCGATGTCGACGGTCACCGCGAACGGCGGGTGCTCGCTCACAGGACCACCCCCGCGGCCGCCAGCTCGCCGAGCGCCGCCTCCGAGGACTCCGGGGCGACGCCGGCGTGCAGCCCGTCGAGCAGGCGTACGGCGAACCCCTCCCGGCGGGCGTCGAGGGCCGTCGCCCGCACGCAGTAGTCGGTCGCGATGCCGGTGACGTCGACCTCGGTGACGCCGGCGGCACGCAGCACGTCGGCAAGCGTGCCGCCGTCGTCGGTGACGCCCTCGAACGCCGAGTAGGCCGGGACGCCCATGCCCTTGCGGACGTGGTGGGTGATCGCGTCGGTGACCAGCTCGGGTGCGTAGTCCGACCCTGTCTCGTCGGACACGCAGTGCACCGGCCAGGTCGTGACGTAGTCGGGGTCGGTGCCGGGCTCGGCGAAGTGCCCGCCGTTCGTGTCGTGGCCGTGGTGCCAGTCGCGGGACGCCGCGATCACGGCGTAGTCGCCCGCGTGCGCCGCCAGGTGCTCGCTGATCCGACCCGCGACCGCCCGGCCGCCGTCGACGCCGAGCGAGCCGCCCTCGACGAAGTCGTTCTGCACGTCCACGATCAACAGCGCCTTCGTGGGGTTGCTCATGGTTCCTCCCGGTGGGTCGGTGTGCGGGGTGACGGTGAGGTACGGCGGCCCGGCGGCCACCGTGCGCGCGGCGCGGGGGAGTGTCCCGAGCGCCTGCGCGGTGAAGGCGCGCACCTCGTCGAGGCTCGGCGCGTGCACGGTGCGGCCGGCGCGCATGACCGGCACCTGGACCTGCTGCGCAGAGGTCGGAGTGGGCTCCGCCGCGGTCACGAACGTCTCGCGGACCAGGACGCCCCGGTCGTCGTACTCCCGGAACGCGTGCTTGCGCCCGCCGACCGACGCCTTGTCCTTGGACTTCTTCGAGACCCGCCGGCCTGACACCTCGACCAGCTTGTAGACCATGCTCGCGGTCGGGTGGCCGGACCCGGTGACGACGCGGGTGCCGACGCCGTACCCGTCGATCGGCGCGTCGGCCAAGGCGGCGATCACGAACTCGTCGAGGTCGCTGGTGACGACGATCCGCGTGGACGTCGCGCCCAGCGTGTCGAGCAGCTCCCGCGCTTTCACGGACTCCTCGGCGAGGTCGCCCGAGTCGATGCGGACCGCGCCGAGCCCCGGGCCTGCGACGCGGACGGCGGTGCGGATGCCCTCGGCGATGTCGTAGGTGTCGACGAGCAGGGTGGTGTCGACCCCGAGTGCCGCGACCTGGCTGCGGAACGCCGCCTCCTCGCTCTCGTGCGCGAGCGTGAACGCGTGGGCGGCGGTGCCGACGGTGGGCACGCCGTAGGTGCGGCCCGCGGCCAGGTTGCTGGTGGACCCGAAGCCGGAGAGGTACGCCGCCCGCGCGGCGGCGACCGCCGCCTCCTCGTGGGTGCGGCGGCTGCCCATCTCGATCAGCGGCCGGCCCTGCGCCGCGTCGACCATCCGCGCCGCTGCGCTCGCGATCGCGGTGTCGTGGTTGAGGACGCTCAGCACCAGCGTCTCGAGCACGACGCACTCACCGAGGGTGCCGCTGACGGTCAGCACCGGGCTGCCGGGGAAGTAGAGGTCACCTTCGCGGTAGGCGTCGACGTCGCCGCCGAAGTGGAAGTCGCGCAGGTACGCCCCCGTCTCCGCGCCGACCACGCCGCGCTCCTGGAGCCACGCGACCTCCTCGTCGTCGAAGGTGAAGTCGTCGACGAGGGGGAGCAGCCGGCCCAGGCCCGCCAGGACGCCGTACCGGCGGCCCTCGGGCAGGCGCCGCGCGAACGCCTCGAACACCGCCGGCTCGTGCACGCTGCCGTCCTTGACCCAGGAGTCGAGCATGGTCAGCTCGTAGTGGTCGGTCAGCAGTCCGGTGCGGCTCATTCGGGACTCCTTAGTTGTAGTCAAGATGACTATAACACGCGGCGGTCGCGCCGATGCCTCGGCGACCGTCGCACGCCCTCTAGCCTGCCAGCGTGGACGAGCGGCGCCGGACCGAGGAGCTCGCCCACGCCTACGAGCAGCGCCTGGCCGCCGACGACCGCGACGGCCGGCGAGCGCGCGGGGCGTTCTACACGCCACCCGACCTGGTGGCCTGGGTGCTGGACCGGGCGCTCGAGCCGGGCACGACGCGGGTCCTCGACCCGGCGTGCGGCACCGGGCACTTCCTCGTCGCCGCCGCGCGCCGGCTGGGGGTCCGCGCGGTGCACGGCTCCGACCTCGATGCCGAGGCGGTGCGGATCGCCCGGCTGCGGCTGGCCGCGGAGGACCCGTCCGTCCCCGCCGCCGACATCGAGCGGCAGGTCCGCGTCGCCGACGGGCTGACGGCCTGGGAGGGCGAGAGGTTCGACGCGGTGGTCGGCAACCCGCCGTTCCTCGGCCAGCTCCGCCGGCGTACGGCGACCGCCGGCCCGAGCGCGCACGGGCTCGGCGCCTACACCGACACCAGTGCCGTCTTCCTGCACCGCGCCCTGGACCTGGTCCGCCCCGGCGGCGCCGTCGCGCTCGTGCAGCCCCTCTCCGTGCTCGCCGCCCGGGACGCGACCCGGGTCCGGGAGGCGGTCGCCGACGCGGGGGCGGTCACCGAGATGTGGGTCTCCGAGCGCCCGGTGTTCGCCGGCACCCCGGTCCGCACCTGCGTCCCCGTGGTCCGGCTCGGCGCCACCGGCGGCCCCGGTCCTGACGACTGGGGCCGGCTCGCCGCGCCGTACTTCGGCATCCCGCCCGTCGATCTTCGCCGAGTCGGCTCAAGCTTGAGCCGACTCGGCGAGCTGGCGACGTGCACCGCGGACTTCCGGGACCAGTACTACGGCCTGGTCCCGTTCGTGGGTGAGAACGATGACACGAAGGACGGCGAGGGCACACCGCTCGTCACCAGCGGCCTGATCGAGCCGGGCGCCTGCGAGTGGGGGAGACGGAGGACCCGCTTCGCGGGCCAGGAGTACGCCGCTCCGGTCGTCGACGTCGCCGCGCTGGCCGCCGCGGACCCGCGGCTCGCAGCGTGGGCTCGGTCGCGGCTGGTCCCGAAGATCCTCGTCGCCGGTCAGGGCAGGGTGATCGAGGCGGTGGCCGACGAGCAGGGCGCGTGGCTGCCGTCGGTGCCGGTCGTCTCCGTGCTGCCGCACGACCCCGCCGACCTGTGGCGGCTGCTGGCCGTCCTCCTCGCGCCGCCGGTGGTGGCGCACGCGGCCGCGCGCTACCTCGGCACCGGGCTGTCGCCGGGGTCGGTCAAGGTCAGCGCGCGCCAGCTCGCCGACCTGCCGCTGCCGGTCGACGCCGCCGCCTGGGCCGAGGGCGCGGAGCTGGCGCGCCGGGGTGAGGTGGCGGAGGTGGGGCGGTTGATGACCGTGGCCTACGCCGCGGACCCGGCGGACGGCGTGCTCGACTGGTGGCTCAACCGGGTCGCACAGCGTCCAGGACGCCGCTGAGCGGAGCCGGCACGCGATCGGGGTCCAGGGCGGCGGCGAGCAGCGCGGCGTACTTCTCCTTGCGCCCGCTCGTCGTGCCCCAGAACCGGCGCAGCACCTCGGCCGCCGGCCGCTCGCGGTGGAAGGGCTGGTTGCAGAGGATGTGCCACGCGGGGAGGTCGCCGGCGGCCGCCACCACGTCGAGAGCGCGGGACGTGCCCAGGCTGCGGACCAGCTCGTCCTCGAGGTCCGCGTGGCACACATAGCGCGGCAGGTCGAGCCGCAGGCTGCGCAGGGTCCGCTCCACCCACGACTTTTCGCCGGCGTCGTGCAGCAGCACCGGGAGCGGCTCGGCTGCGTCGAGGTCGGCCAGGTGACGGCGCAGGTTGGTGATGCCGCCCATGGCGACGACCTCCACCCCGGTGAGGTCGCGGCCGAGCCGTTCCGCGAGGGTGAGCAGCGCGGCACGGTCGCTCTCGCCCTCGACGAGGACGACGGAGCCGGGCACGACACCGACGATATTCGAGCGCACCACGTCGGCAGGCCCGCATAACATCCGACAGGTGGCCGATTCGATGATCCGTGCGCGAGCACTGCGCAAGACCTTCGGGGACTTCGAGGCGGTCCGGGGCATCGATCTCGACGTGCGCAAGGGCGAGGCGTTCGGCTTCCTCGGGCCCAACGGCGCCGGCAAGTCCTCGACGATGCGGATGATCGCCGCCGTCTCCCCGGTGAGCGACGGCGAGCTCAGGATCCTCGGGATGGACCCGACGGCGGACGGTCCCGCGATCCGCGGCCGGATCGGCGTCTGTCCCCAGGAGGACAACCTCGACCAGGAGCTCAACGTCTTCGAGAACCTCTACATCTACGGCCGCTACTTCGGGCTCCCCAAGGCCGTGGTGAAGGAGCGCGTCGGGGAGCTCCTCGAGTTCGCGAAGCTCACCGAGAAGGCGAAGTCGCGGGTCGAGGAGCTGT
This sequence comes from Nocardioides panacisoli, assembly GCF_039537325.1. Classification (GTDB taxonomy): domain Bacteria; phylum Actinomycetota; class Actinomycetes; order Propionibacteriales; family Nocardioidaceae; genus Nocardioides; species Nocardioides panacisoli. The sequence goes on along the minus strand of NZ_BAABAH010000003.1, from coordinate 66,194 downwards.
CGGGTGGCATGAAGCGGCGGCTCACCATCGCCCGCTCGCTGATCAACAAGCCCGACCTGCTGCTGCTCGACGAGCCCACGACCGGCCTGGACCCGCAGGCGCGGCACCTGCTGTGGGACCAGCTGTTCCGGCTCAAGCAGTCCGGGGTGACGCTCGTGCTGAGCACCCACTACATGGACGAGGCCGAGCAGCTCTGCGACCGCCTGGTCGTCATGGACAAGGGCGTGATCGTCGCCGAGGGCGCGCCGCTCGACCTGATCCGCAAGCACTCGACGCGCGAGGTCGCCGAGCTGCGGTTCGGGGTCGGGGAGAACGAGGCGCACGCCGACCGGGTCGCCGACCTGGGGGAGCGGGTCGAGGTGCTGCCCGACCGGCTCCTCGTCTACACCGAGGACGGCGAGAAGGTCGTCGCGAGCACCCACGACCGCGGCCTCCAGCCGCTGGCGACGCTCGTACGCCGATCGACGCTCGAGGACGTCTTCCTCCGGCTGACCGGACGGACGCTGGTGGACTGATGGCCGCTGCTCTGCCGTTCGTCGAGGGCGTGCTGCGCCAGACCGACTACTGGGCGACGCTGTGGCGCCGCACCTGGCGGGGGGTCGTCGCCTCCTCCTTCCTCTCGCCGTTCCTCTACGTGATCGCGATGGGCGTGCTGCTCGGCGGCTTCGTCAAGGCCGACGCCGACAAGCTCGAGGGCGCGACGTCCTACCTCGCCTTCGTGATCCCCGGACTGATCGCGGCCCACGCCATGCAGACCGCGGTCTCCGAGACGACGTACCCGGTCATGGGCATGATCAAGTGGCAGCGGATCTACGAGTCGATGCTCGCGACACCGCTGCAGCCGCGCCACGTCGTCGGCGCGCACCTGATGTCGGTCGTGCTGCACCTGTCGGCGACGTGCGGGCTCTACACGATCGTCACGGCGTTCTTCGGGGTCTACGCCTCGTGGTGGGGCCCGATCCTCGCGTTCGGTTCCCAGGTCCTGTGCGGCATCGCGTTCGCGACGCTCGTCTATGCCTTCACCACCAGGAACAAGTCCGAGGAGGGGTTCGGCGTGCTGTTCCGGCTCGGGGTGTTCCCGCTGTTCCTGTTCTCCGGCGCTTTCTTCCCGGTCAGCAACCTCGGCTCGGTGGGATCCTGGATCGCCCGGTGCACACCGCTGTGGCACGGCGTGAACCTCTCCCGGATGTTCGCTCTCGACAACGTCACCTGGTGGGTGGCCGGCGTCAACGTCGGCGTCCTCGCCGTGCTCGCCGTCCTCGGCTGGCGCTGGTCGGTCACCGGCCTCACGAAGCGGATGATCTCGTGACGGCGACCGTCATCCCCGACACCACCGAGGTCCGGCCGCTCGGGAGCTTCGAGGCCGCCCGGCTGCTGGTGCTGCGCAACTACGTCGTCTACCGCAACGCATGGAAGCTGTTCCTGACCGGCTTCCTGGAGCCGGTCTTCTACCTGCTCTCGATCGGCATCGGCGTCGGCGCCCTGGTCACCAGCTTCCACGTCGGCGGCCGCGAGGTGCCCTACGCCGCGTTCGTCGCCCCGGGCATGCTGGCCGCCTCCGCGTTCAACGGCGCCCTGCTCGACAGCACCTTCAACGTGTTCTTCAAGCTCAAGTACGTCAAGCTCTACGACCAGATGCTCGCCACGCCGCTGTCGACCGGCGACATCGCCCGCGGCGAGATCGCGTGGGGCCAGCTGCGCGGGTCGACGTACGCCGCCGCGTTCCTGCTGGTCATGCTCGCCATGGGCCTCATCGAGTCGTGGTGGGCGCTGCTCGCGCTGCCCGCCGTGCTGCTGATCGGCTTCGCGTTCAGCGCGGTCTGCATGGCGGCGACCACCTGGATGAGGACGTTCCAGGACTTCGACAAGATCACCCTGGTCCAGCTGCCGCTGTTCCTCTTCTCGGCGACGTTCTTCCCGGTCGACACCTACAGCGGCCCGGTCCGCTGGGTCGTCGAGGCCACCCCGCTCTACCGCGGCGTCGTCCTCTGCCGCGAGCTCACCCTCGGGATGGTCGGCTGGGGATCGGTGGTCTCGGTGGTCTACCTCGTCGCCATGGGCGTCGCCGGGCTGATGGTCGTCCGCCGGCGCCTCGACGCCCTCCTGCTCACCTAGGGTGCCCGGGTGGGACGCAAGCGCCGGGTCGGCCTGGGTGTGGGTGCGGTGGTCGCCGCCGCCGTGCTCGTCGTCGGTCTGCTGCTCTTCGAGCCGTGGCTGCTCTGGGTCGACGACACCGTCGACGAGGACCTGCCGGACGCCGTGCCGGCGGATGCGACGACGCCCACCGGCGGCCCGCCCGGCCAGAGCACCAGCACGGTCGCGGAGTGGACCGAGCTGTCCTCGAGCGGGTTCGTCAGCGGCGAGCACGGGACGTCCGGCACTGCTCGCGTGGTCCGCAACGCCGACGGGAGCCTCCAGGTCTGGCTCGAGGACCTGGACACCTCCAACGGACCCGACCTCCACGTCTGGCTGACCGACCAGGACAGCGGCGGCGACTGCGGCGGCTGCTCGGACTCGTGGGGGATCTACGACGACGGCCGGCACGTCGAGCTCGGAGCGCTCAAGGGCAACCGGGGCGACCAGCGCTACGACGTCCCGGCCGACGCCGACCTGGCCGGCCTGGTGTCGGTCGTGATCTGGTGCGACCGGTTCAACGTGGCGTTCGGCACCGCGGCGGTCGACCGGATCACGTGATGTCGGGCAGGTCCTGCTCGACGCCGAGGAGCGCGCGGAAGGGGTCGCCGCGGTCGTCCAGGCGGTCGAGGACGGTGCGGATCGTCCAGCGGTCGGGGCGCAGGCCGGGGTCGTCGAGCTCGTGCCACGCGATCGGGACCGAGACCGGCGCTTCACGGGACGGCCGGGTGGAGTACGGCGCCACGAGGGTCTTGTTGATCGCGTTCTGGGTGTAGTCCAGCCGGGCGAGGCCCTTTCGCTGCTTCTTCTCCCACTTCCAGCTGACCAGGTCGGGCAGCACCTTGCCGACCGTCCGGGAGAGCTTCTCGGTCCATGCGCGGGTCTCGTCGAAGGTGTAGCCCGGCCGCACCGGGATCCAGATCTGGATGCCGCGCTTGCCGGTGACCTTGGCCCGCGCGACGAGCCCGAGGTGCTCGATCGCCGTCCGGTGCAGGCGGGCGAGGTCGAGCAGCTCCTCCCAGGTCGTCCGCTCACCGGGGTCGAGGTCGACCAGGGCGTACGTCGGCTCGTGCATCGCGGTGGTCCGCGACGTCCACGGGTGCCACTCGAGCGCACCGAAGTTGGCGGCCCACAGCAGGGCGGCGGGCTCGTCGACGACCAGGTAGGTCTGCGTCTCGCCGGCGTCGGCCTCGGGGTTGTCCCACCGCGGCAGCCAGCTCGGTGCGTGGGAGGGGAGCTCCTTGTGCCAGAAGCCGGCCTTGTCGGCGCCGTTGGGATAGCGGTGCAGGTTGATCGCGCGGCCCTCGAGGTAGGGGAGCGAGACCGGCGCGACCCGTGCGACGTAGGCCAGCAGCTCGCGCTTGGTCACCGGCGGGTCCCCCGGGAAGAGGACCTTGTCGAGGTTGGTCACCTTGAGCCGGCGGCCGAAGACCTCCCAGGTCCCCTCCTTGCCGAGGTCCTCCAACGCCTCGATCGCCTCGTCGGGGACCGGCTCCGGCAGCAGCGACTCCTCCGCCTCGCCGGCGGGCGCGCCGGAGCGCCACACCCGGTCGGGGTCGGCGGCCACGTCGTCGTTCGTGCGTCCGGTGAGGACGGACGCCAGGTGCTCCTCGGGGTCCCAGCCCGGGACGGCGTGCTCGTCGTTCTTGTGCAGGAGCAGCCACTGCTCCTTCTCGCCGGGCCGGGCGTCGTCGCGACGCACGAGGACCAGCCGGCCGCGCAGCTTCTCGCCGTGCATCTCCGCGTGCAGCTCGCCGTCGGCCACCGCGCGCCCCGGGTCGTCGGTCTTCACCGGCTCCCACGTCCCGGTGTCCCACACGATCACGTCCCCGCCGCCGTACTGCCCGCCCGGGATCACGCCCTCGAAGGACATGTACTCGATGGGGTGGTCCTCGACGTGCACGGCCATCCGCCGCACCTTCGGGTCGAGCGTCGGCCCCTTGGGGACCGCCCAGCTCACCAGGACGCCGTCGATCTCGAACCGCAGGTCGTAGTGCAGGTGGCTGGCCCGGTGCCGCTGCACCACGAACCGCCGCGCCCCGTCCGCCTCGCCGGGCGTCGTGCCCGCGGGCTCCGGGCTACGGCGGAAGTCCCGCATCCGCCGGTAGGTCGCGAGCTCACCCATGTCCTCATGGTGCCCGGTCACGGCACCGCCATCCGGTGGCCGAAAGGCCGGTCGACGGCACCCGTCGGCGGTCCGCCATCATGAGTGCGTGGACGAGGACCGCAGGGTGGCCAGCCGGTGGGGCTTCCGCCGGTTCCAGCTGCGCATCGTGGCCGCCATCACCGCCGTGATCACGGTGATCGTCGCTTCCTCGTCGCTGGTGATGTGGCTCGTGGAGCGGGACGGCCCGCACTCCAACATCCACAGCTATCCCGTCGCGGTCTGGTGGGCGATGGAGACCATCACGACCGTGGGGTACGGCGACCACCACCCGACCACGACCCTCGGGCGGGTCGTCGCCGGGTTCCTGATGGTGGCAGGGGTGGCCCTCGTCGGCGTCATCACCGCGACGGTCGTCACCTGGTTCTTCGCCGAGCTCGACGTGCTCCGCGAGGTGCGGGAGATCGAGCGCGAGGAGGAGCGGACCGAGGCGACCCTCGAGGAGGTGCTCGCCCAGCTGGAGCGCCTGCACGAGCGGTTGGACCGGATCGAGCGCCGTGGTCGGGACTAGCGGGCTTCGGGGACGGTCGGGCGCGCTCCACCGAGCCGTCCGCTGACGGTGGCGGCCGTACGGCGCACGGCCCGCACCGTGCGCGGCAGGTCGACGTCGGCTCCTGCCGGGTAGGTGACGGCGATCGCCGCGACAGGGTGCCCGTTGTGGTCGTGCACCGCGGCCGCGACGGACTCGAAGCCGGGCGTCACCTCGCCGCTCTCGTCGGCGTGGCCGCGGCGCCGGGTCTCGGCCAGCACCGACCTCAGTGCCGTGAGCGATCGCGGTCCGGTGCCGTGGCGGTCGACGAACGCGGCCCGGTCGGGGTAGAGCGCCCGCACCTGGGCCGGTGGCAGCTCGGCGAGGATCGCGCGGCCGCTCGCCGTCAGCTGCGCCGGGAGACGTACGCCGACGTCGGTGACCAGCGGCGGCCGGCCCGGCGCGCGCTCCTCCACCACGTAGAGCACGTCCCGGCCGTGCAGCACCGCGAGGTGCGCCGACTGGCCCACCTGGTCCACCAGCGCCGCGAGCGGCCGCCGCGCGATCCGCTGCAGCGGCGCCTGCCGCGCGTAGCCGCTGCCCGCCTCGAACGCCGCGACCCCGACGCCGTACCTCCGCTCGTCCTCGAGGTGCACCACGAAGCCCTCGGCGACCATCGCTCCGAGCAGGTGGTAGGCCGAGGACCGCGGCATCCCGACCGCGGCCACGATCCGCTCCAGCGGCACCGGCTCGGGCTGTGCGGCGAGGTAGCGCAGCACCCGCAGGGCGCGGGTCGCGGCAGGAACCTGGCTCACCGGTCCACTGTCTCGTATCCGAGACACGAAAGACAGATCCGCTCTGGTGACCGGGCCGGCCCCGGCGTTGGATGAGCCTCATGGAGAACAAGTACGTCGACGTCGGCGTCGGCCCGCTGTCGTTCGCCGACGTCGTGGCGGTCGCGCGGGACGGCATGCCGGTCCGGCTGACCGAGGAGGCGCTGTCGGCGATCGACCGCGCGCGGGCCGTCGTGGAGGAGCTGGCCGCGTCGCCCACGCCGGCGTACGGCGTCTCCACCGGGTTCGGCGCGCTCGCCACCCGGCACATCGCCCCCGAGCTCCGCACCCAGCTGCAGCGCTCGCTGGTCCGCTCGCACGCCGCCGGTTCCGGTCCCGAGGTGGAGCGCGAGGTCGTCCGCGGCCTGATGCTGCTCCGGCTCTCGACCCTCGCGACCGGCCACACCGGGGTCCGTCGCGAGACCGCCGAGCTGCTCGCCGCGCTGCTGGCCCACGGCATCACGCCGGTGGTCAGGGAGTACGGGTCGCTCGGCTGCTCCGGCGACCTCGCGCCGCTCGCGCACTGCGCGCTCGCGCTGATGGGGGAGGGCGAGGTCCGCGACCCGGACGGCCGTCTGGTCCCGGCCGCCGAGGCGCTCGCCGCCGCCGGACTGACGCCGGTCGAGCTCGCCGAGAAGGAGGGCCTGGCGCTGATCAACGGCACCGACGGCATGCTCGGGATGCTCGTGCTCGCGATCACCGACCTGCGCCGGCTCCTGCAGACCGCCGACATCGCCGCCGCGATGTCGGTCGAGGCCCAGCTCGGCACCGACCGGGTCTTCGCCCCCGAGCTGCAGGCGCTGCGACCGCACCCCGGCCAGGGCGACTCCGCCGCCAACCTGGTCGCGGTCCTCGCCGACTCCGGCGTGGTCGCCTCGCACCGCGGCCCGGACTGCAACCGGGTCCAGGACGCCTACTCGCTGCGCTGCTCCCCCCAGGTCCACGGCGCGGCGCGTGACACCGTCGCCCACGCCGCCACCGTGGCCGGTCGCGAGCTCGCCAGCGCGGTCGACAACCCGGTGGTGCTGCCCGAGCAAGGGCGGCTGGAGAGCAACGGGAACTTCCACGGCGCGCCCGTCGCCTATGTCCTCGACTTCCTGGCCATCGCCGCGGCCGACGTGGCCTCGATCAGCGAGCGGCGTACGGACCGCTTCCTCGACAAGTCCCGCAGCCACGGGCTGCCGCCGTTCCTCGCCGACGACCCGGGCGTCGACAGCGGCCACATGATCGCGCAGTACACCCAGGCCGCGATCGTCTCCGAGCTCAAGCGGCTCGCGGTGCCGGCCAGCGTCGACTCGATCCCCTCCAGCGCGATGCAGGAGGACCACGTCTCGATGGGCTGGTCGGCCGCCCGCAAGCTGCGGCGCTCGGTCGACGGGCTCGCCCGCGTGCTCTCGGTCGAGGTGCTCACCGCGGCCCGCGCCCTCGACCTCCGGTCGCCCCTCGAGCCCTCGCCGGCCACCGCGGCCGTCGTACGCCGGCTCCGCGAGGCCGGCATCGCCGGTCCGGGCCCGGACCGGCACCTCTCACCCGAGATCGAGACGGCCGTCTCGCTCGTCCAGTCCGGTGCGGTGGTCGACGCCGCCCGGTCAGTGATCGGAGATCTTCGATGACGGATTCGACCCGCTCGACCAACGACCGGCTGCCGATCCACGCCGCCACCGGCACCGGGCTGACCGCGAAGTCGTGGCAGACCGAGGCGCCGCTGCGGATGCTGATGAACAACCTCGACCCCGAGGTCGCCGAGCGCCCCGAGGACCTCGTCGTCTACGGCGGGTCCGGCAAGGCGGCGCGCTCGTGGGAGGCCTACGACGCCATCGTCCGCACGCTGCGCGACCTCGAGGCCGACGAGACCCTGCTCGTCCAGAGCGGCAAGCCGGTCGGCGTCATGCGCACCCACGAGTGGGCGCCGCGGGTGCTGATCGCGAATTCCAACCTGGTCGGCGACTGGGCCAACTGGGAGGAGTTCCGCCGGCTCGAGGACCTCGGGCTGACCATGTACGGCCAGATGACCGCCGGCTCGTGGATCTACATCGGCACCCAGGGGATCCTGCAGGGGACGTTCGAGACGTTCGCGGCCGTCGCGACGAAGCGGTTCGGCGGCACGCTGGCCGGGACCATCACGCTCACCGCCGGCCTCGGCGGCATGGGCGGCGCCCAGCCGCTCGCCGTCACCATGAACGACGGCGTCGTCATCTGTGTCGAGTGCGACCAGTCGCGGATCACCCGCCGGATCGAGCACCGCTACCTCGACGTCGAGGCCCGCGACCTCGCCCACGCGCTCGAGCTCGCCGTCGAGGCCCGGGACGCCCGGAAGCCGCTCAGCATCGGGGTCCTCGGCAACGCCGCCGAGCTGGTGCCGGCCCTTCTGGAGCAGGACGCTCCGATCGACATCGTCACCGACCAGACCTCGGCGCACGACCCGCTCTACTACCTGCCGATCGGCGTGCCGTTCGAGGAGTGGAAGGAGCAGCGCGAGGCCGACCCGAGGGGGTTCACGAAGCGCGCCCAGGAGTCGATGGCCGTCCACGTCCGCGCGATGGTCGAGTTCCAGGACCGCGGCGCCGAGGTCTTCGACTACGGCAACTCGATCCGCGACGAGGCCCGGAAGGCCGGCTACGACCGGTCGTTCGAGTTCCCGGGCTTCGTGCCGGCGTACATCCGGCCGCTGTTCTGCGAGGGCAAGGGCCCGTTCCGCTGGGCGGCGCTGTCCGGTGACCCGGCCGACATCGCGGCGACCGACCGCGCGATCAAGGAGCTGTTCCCGGCCGAGGAGAAGCCCGAGTACGCCCGGCTCCACAAGTGGCTCGACATGGCCGCGGAGCGGGTGCACTTCCAGGGGCTCCCGGCGCGGATCTGCTGGCTCGGGTACGGCGAGCGCCACCGCGCGGGCCTGAGGTTCAACGAGATGGTCGCCAGCGGCGAGCTGAAGGCACCGATCGTGATCGGCCGCGACCACCTCGACTGCGGCTCGGTCGCCTCGCCCTACCGCGAGACCGAGGCGATGCTCGACGGCTCCGACGCGATCGCCGACTGGGCGCTGCTCAACGCGCTGGTCAACACCGCGTCCGGCGCGACCTGGGTGTCGATCCACCACGGCGGCGGCGTCGGCATCGGCCGATCCATCCACGCCGGCCAGGTCACCGTCGCCGACGGCACCGACCTCGCGGCTGCCAAGATCGAGCGCGTGCTCACCAACGACCCCGGCATGGGCGTGATCCGCCACGTCGACGCGGGCTACGAACGCGCCGCCGAGGTCGCCGCCGAGCGGGGCGTCCGGATCCCGATGCAGGAGGGCTGATGACGTTCGAGTCGATGTGGCGCGACCTCGCGCCGATCGGCCGGTCGTCGGCGTCCGGCGGCTACTTCCGGCAGCCCTGGGCGGGCGCCGAGCTGGAGCTCCGCGCCTGGTTCCGCGAGCAGGCGGACGCCCGCGGGCTGACGCTCGAGGAGGACCCGTTCGGGAACCTGGTCGCCTGGTGGAGCCCTGGGTCTCGTGACGGTCGCCAGGGCGACCTCCTCGACCACCGGGGCGCCGTGCTCACGGGCTCCCACCTCGACCAGCGGGGCGCCGTGCTCACGGGCTCCCACCTCGACTCGGTCCTCGACGGCGGCGCGTTCGACGGCCCGCTGGGGGTCGTCTCGGCCTTTGCGGCCGTCGACCTGCTCCGCGACCGCGGGGTCACGCCCGGCCGCGCGCTGGGGATCGCCGCCTTCGTCGAGGAGGAGGGCTCCCGCTTCGGCCGGGCCTGCCTCGGCTCGCGGCTGGCGACCGGCGCGGCCCGCTGGGAGGACGCGCGCTCCCTGGCCGACCGGGACGGCGTGCTCCTCGGCGACGTCGTCGCCGGCGGCGACCCCACCCCGTGGCTGGACCGCGTCGGGTGCTTCGTCGAGCTGCACGTCGAGCAGGGCAGGGGCCTGGTCGACCACGAGTCGCCGGTCGGCATGGCGAGCGGGATCTGGCCGCACGGCCGGTGGCGGTACGACGTCCGCGGCCGGGCCGACCACGCCGGCACGACGCGGATGGCGGACCGTGCCGACCCGATGCTGACCTTCGCGATGACCGCGCTGGCAGCGAACAAGCAGGCCAGGCTGACCGACCAACGGGCCACCTTCGGCCGGGTCGAGGTCGCGCCGAACGGCACCAACGCGGTCCCGTCCCGGGTGACCGGCTGGCTGGACGCGCGCGCCGAGACCGAGGCGGACCTCGAGTCGCTCGTGACCGCGATCGAGAAGCTCGCCGGCGAGCGGGCGGACCGCGACGGCACGACCCTCGAGGTCACCGCCGAGTCGGTGTCCGCAGCGGTGTCCTTCGACGACGCGCTGCGGGAGCGCATCGGCGGCGGGCTGCCGGTGCTCCCGACCCAGGCGGGCCACGACGCGGGCATCCTGCAGGACGCCGGCATCCCCACCGCGATGCTCTTCGTCCGCAACCCGACCGGCGTCTCCCACTCGCCGGACGAGCACGCCGAGGCGGGCGACTGCGTGGCCGGCGTGGACGCGCTCGCGGACCTGTTGATGCGGGCGCTCGGTGAATCGCCCTAGGGTGAGCCCGTGCCGCACCGGCGCCTGCTCCTCGAACGTGATGATGTGCTGGTGGCGCTCCGGGACGCCTGGGCAGCCGCCGGGTCGAGCCATGGGTCCGTGCACCTCCTCGAGGGTCCGGCCGGGATCGGGAAGACCGCGGTGATCAACGCCTTCGTCGAGGAGGTCCGTCGCGATCCGCACGAGGTGCTCGTCGCACGGTGCAGCCCGCTCTCCTCGACCGCCCCCGGGGGAGTCGTGCGCGACTGGTTCGGCCCGGTCCTGCGCCGCTCCGGCATCGGGAAGCCGCCGTTCGACGGCCCCGGCGCCTCCGTCGCCGAGGCCACCGCGCCGCCGGCGGAGCTGGTGTACGGCGTGCAGTGGGTCATCGAGGACCTCAGCACCACGGGTCCGCTGCTGCTCGTCGCCGACGACGTGCACTGGGCCGATCCCGCCTCGCTCGCGGTGCTGGACCACCTCACCGCGGCGGTGGACGCGCACCCGCTGCTCGTGCTCGTGAGCCGGCGCAGCGGCGAGCGCTCGGCGGCGCCCGAGCAGCTCGCCCGCGTACGGCGCCGGTCCCGCCGTCACCTGCTGCAGCCCCTGTCGGCGCACGCGGCGACGACGCTGCTCGCCGACCTGCCGGCCGGGGAGGCGGTGGAGATCGCGCGGCTGAGCGAGGGCATCCCGCTCTTCGTGCACGAGCTCGCCGAGGCCCGCCGTTCCGGTGTCGACGCCACCCCGCGCGGCGTGGTCGACATCGTGCACGCGATCGTCAGCCGGATGCCCGAGGGCGCGCTCGAGGTCGCGCGGGCCGTGGCGGTCGTGGCACGGCCCGTCACGCCGGCGATCGCGGCCGACATCGCCCGGGTCCCGGAGAACGAGGTGCTCCGGATCGTCGACCGGCTCGCGGACGCCGAGCTGCTCACCTGGACCGGCGCGGACCCCGACGAGGTCGCCGTCGCCCACGCGCTGGTCGGCGACGCCTTCCTCGACGGCCTCGGCTCCGCCGGACGGGCCGAGCTGCACGGCCGCGTGGCCGCGGCCCTCCAGCGGGCGGGCGCCCCGGACGAGGAGATCGCGGGCCACCTCCTGCAGACCCCCGCGACCGGGCGGGACGACGTACGCGACCTGTTCACGGCACTAGGCCGCCAGGCGGTCGCCGGCGATGCGGCTCGCCTCGGCGCTCGCTACTTCCTCCGGGCGGTCGAGGAGGTGGACCGTCCGGGCGGGCCGGCGCCCGTCCCGCTGCTCCGCGAGGCCGCCCGGGCGCAGGCTGCCGCAGGGGATGTCGACGACGCGCTCCGGACCTGGCGCCGCGCCGCGGCGGGCAGCCCGACGACCGAGGCGGCGGCCGGCGTGATGGCCGAGGCGGGCGACGCGCTCACCGATGCGGGACGGCACCGCGAGGCCGTCGAGCTGTGGCGCTCGTGGCTCGACCGGCTGCCGGCCGGGGAGGGCGAGGAGGTCCGCAAGCGGCTGGTGGTGCGGATCTCGATGAGCTCCTTCGCCCTGGCCGAGGCCCCGCCCGAGCTCGGCGCCTTCCTCGAGCGGCTGCGGGCGCAGCCTCCGCAGAGCGACACCCACGGCGACCGGCTGATCGCGAGCGCCGCTGCCGCCGGGCTGGTGTTCGCCCGCCAGGGCTCCGCGGACGAGGCCCGCGCGCTGGCGACGCGGGCCTGGGCGGGCGGCAAGCTCTTCGAGGAGGAGACGGCGACCGGAGCGCCGCTCTACGTCGTGAGCGGTGTCCTGGACTGGACCGACGCCTACCGCGTCGCTCTCGACCTGCTCGACCGCGCCGTCGACGGCGCGCGGGCGGCGGGCTCCACCCTCGCGCTGGCGACCGCCCTCTACTGCCGCGGCTACACCCACCTCCGCCAGGGGTCGCTGTCGGCGGCGCTGGACGACCTCTCCCTCGGCCGGGACCTCCGGCGCTTCGGCTGGGAGGCGTACACCCCGGCGCTGCTGCAGGGCCTGGTGGAGGCCTACCTCGTCCGCGGGCAGCTCGCTGCCGCGCGCGAGCTCGGCGCCGAGCTCGCGGCGTTCCTCGAGGAGAGGACGACGATCGCCTCCTACGCTTACGCGGCGCTCAGCGACCTCGCGTTCGTCGACGGCCGGTTCGACGAGGCTGCCGAGCTCCTGGACCGGCTGGCCCGGCTGGTCGCGGAGTCGGACAACCCGGTGCTGCTGACCTGGCGGCAACGACTCGCGCGGGTGCGCGCGCTGCAGGGGCGCTACGACGAGGCCCGCGCCCTGGCCGCGGAGGAGCTGGAGATCACGCGGCAGTGGGGCGCCCCCCGGGTCGCCGCCGGTGCCGCGCTCGTCGCCGCGGAGCTGGACCTCGAGGACCCGGAGGAGCTGCTGCGCGAGGCGCTGAGCCTGACCGAGGCCGACGACCTGCGGCTGACCCGGGAGCGCGCCTATGCCGCGGCGGGGCTGGCCGGGCACCTGCTCGACCACGACCCGGCCGGCGGCCGTGACGAGGCCGTCGCGCTGTCCCGCTTCGCGCACGGCCGCGCGGTCGCCGAGGGCATGGCCCCGCTCGCCGACCGGTCCGCGAACCTGCTGCTGCGCTGCGGCGTACCGGCCGATCCCGAGCAGGACCCGCTCGGCGAGCTGTCACCGGCCGAACGTCGCGTCGCCGAGCTCGTGCTCACCGGGCTGTCCAACCGCGAGGTCGCGGGCGAGCTGTTCGTGACGGTGAAGGCGGTGGAGTTCCAGCTGTCGTCGGTCTACCGCAAGCTCGGCATCCGGGGCCGGCGCGACCTCCTGAAGGTGATGTCGGGTCGATGAGGCAGATTTCTGGGGTCCGTCGCTGCGGATCTGGGGTCGTGGACGGGTGCATCTGCCGCGATCCCGGTACAAGGTGGAGCGTCGTAGGACGCGGGAGGCCGGGTCTTCGTGTGTGGGGCATGCAGACCCGCACCCGCCTCCTCGACCAGCCGGGCGGGACCGCGTGACCGCCTACCTCCTCGAGCGGGCCTGGGTCGACGGCGCCGTCCGCGACACCGTCCGCGTCGAGATCGCCGACGGCCGGTTCGCGAGCGTCGAGGTGGACTCCGACCGCACCGCCACGCCGGTGCGCGGGCTCACGCTGCCGGGCCTCGCCAACGCGCACAGCCACGCCTTCCACCGGGCGCTCCGCGGCCGGACCCAGCAGGAGCGCGGCTCGTTCTGGACCTGGCGGACGCGGATGTACGCCGTCGCGGAGCGGCTCGAGCCGGACAGCTACTTCGCGCTCGCCCGTGCGACGTACCGGGAGATGGTGGCCACCGGCTACACCTCGGTGGCCGAGTTCCACTACGTGCACCACCGGCCCGACGGGACGCCGTACGCCCCGCCGGACGACATGGAGTCGGCCCTGCGGCACGCGGCGGCGGAGGCCGGCATCCGGATGTCCCTGATGGACGCCTGCTACCTCAGCAGCGGGTTCGGCAAGCCGCCCGAGGGCATCCAGGTCCGCTTCAGCGACGGCGACGCGGCGGCGTGGGCCCGGCGAGCCGGCTCCGGCCCCGCCGCCATCCACTCCGTGCGCGCCGTGCCGCGCGACCAGCTGCACGTGTTCCGCGGGCGGGCGCCGCTGCACGTGCACCTCTCGGAGCAGCGCGCGGAGAACGAGGCCTGCCTGGAGGCGTACGGCGTCACGCCGACCCGCCTCCTGCACGACGAGAGCCTGCTCGGTCCGGGCACCACCGTCGTGCACGCCACGCACCTGACCGACGACGACATCGAGCTGCTCGGGACGTCCCGGACGAGCGTCTGCATCACCCCGACCACCGAGCGGGACCTCGCCGACGGGATCGGGCCGGCCCGCCGGCTGCTCGACGCCGGCTGCTCCCTCAGCATCGGGAGCGACAGCCAGGCGGTGGTCGACCCGTTCGAGGAGCTGCGCGGCCTGGAGATGGACGAGCGCCTCGCGACCGAGCGGCGCGGGCACTGGACCGCGGCGGAGCTGCTCGACGTCGGCACCAACCACGCGGCGATCGGCATCGACGGCGCGGGACGGATCGAGGTCGGAGGCCTCGCCGACCTGGTCACCCTCGACACGGCCTCGCCCCGCACCGCCGGCACCGGCGCCGACGAGCAGACCGCGGTCTTCGCCGCCACGGCCCAGGACGTCCGACAGGTCGTCGCGGGCGGGAGGGTCGTGTACACCAGGGACGACGACGAGGAGATCGGGCGCGAGCTGGACTCGGCGATCGGGAGGCTGTGGGCATGAGCACCCTGGTCACGAACATCGGCGAGCTGGCCACGAACGACCCCGCCGCGCCCGACCTCCTCGGGTTGCGGCACGACGCAGCCCTGGTGGTCGAGGACGGCCTGGTCGCATGGACCGGGCCCGCCGGCGAGGCGCCGGCCGCCGACGAGCGGGTCGACATCGGGGGGCGCGCGGTGCTGCCCGGGTTCGTCGACAGCCACAGCCACCTGGTCTTCGCCGGCGACCGCGCCGACGAGTTCGCGGCGCGGATGGCGGGGGAGTCCTACGCGGCAGGCGGCATCCGCCGTACCGTCGCCGCCACCCGCGCGGCCTCCGACGCCGAGCTCGCCGCCAACGTCGACCGGCACGTCGCCGAGATGCGGCGGCAGGGCACGACGACCGTGGAGATCAAGTCCGGCTACGGCCTGACCGTCGCGGACGAGACGCGGTCGCTGCGGGTCGCGAGCGACTTCACCGACGACACCACGTTCCTCGGGGCGCACGTCGTGCCGCCGGAGTACGCCGACGACGTGGCCGGGTACGTCGACCTGGTGACCGGCGAGATGCTGGCGGCCGCGGCGCCGTACGCGCGCTGGATCGACGCCTTCTGCGAGACCGGCGCCTTCGACGACGACCAGGCGCGTGCGGTGCTCGAGGCAGGCGGGGCCGCCGGCTTGCGCGGGCGGCTGCACGCCAACCAGCTCGGCCCGGGGCCCGGCGTACGGCTCGCCTGCGAGCTCGGGCTGACCGCCGTGGACCACTGCACTTTCCTGGCCGACGAGGACGTCGAGGCGCTGAGCGGCTCCGGCACGATCGCGACGCTGCTGCCGGGCGTGGAGTTCTCGACCCGCCAGCCCTACCCGGACGCGCGCCGGCTGCTCGACGCCGGCGTCCGCGTCGCGCTGGCCTCCGACTGCAACCCGGGCTCCTGCTACACCTCCTCGATGCCGCTCTGCGTCGCCCTCGCCGTACGGGAGATGCGGATGACGCCCGCCGAGGCCGTCCACGCCGCGACCGCCGGGGGAGCGGCCGCGCTCGGCCGCGACGACGTCGGCACGATCGCCGTCGGCTCCCGCGCCGACCTCGTCGTGCTCGACGCCCCCACCCACGTCCACCTCGCCTACCGGCCGGGCGTGCCGCTGGTCGCCGCGGTATGGGTGGGCGGCGAGCGCAGCGGGGCGGCGACCGCCCTGTAACACGGAGTCACAGCAGCGCCCGGCCCCGCCCCGGCCCGCGTTGGCGCCCGTTCGGCGTTCGCTGGCCGGGAAATCCCTGGGGTACGTCGGCGACGGTTGTCAGGATGGTCGGCATGAGCGACGCAGCGCCGATCGAGCCCGACACCAAGGACTGGACCTGGGTCCTCGAGCAGCCGTGCCCCGACTGCGGCTTCGAGGCGTCCGCGGTCGATCGGTCGGCCATCGGTGCCGAGATCCGCGGCAACGCCGAGGAGTGGCAGCAGGTGCTGGCCGCCCCGCAGGCCGCCGAGCGACCGGAGCCGACGGTCTGGTCGCCGACGGAGTACGCCGCGCACGTGCGCGACGTGCACCGGGTCTTCGCCGGGCGGGTGACGCTGATGCTGGCCGAGGACGGCCCGAGGTTCGCCAACTGGGACCAGGACGAGACGGCCCTCGCCGAGCGCTACGACCTGCTGGCGCCGGCCCAGGTCGGGCCCGAGCTGCTCGAGGAGGCCGAGCGGGTCGCGGCGGCGTACGACGCGGTCGAGGGCGCCGCCTGGGAGCGGACCGGCACCCGCAGCAACGGGAGCACCTTCACCGTCGAGAGCCTCGGGCGCTACCACCTGCACGACGTCGTGCACCACCTGTGGGACGTGCGCTGGGTGCACGCCGCCGACCGCGGCGGGGCCTGACCGAGGCATGAGGCACACGGAGTTCTGGGAGCGGATGGAGCGGCACCTCGGCCCCGCCTACGCACGGGTCTGGGCAGACCGGACCGTCATCGGCGAGCTCGACCACCGCACGGCGCAGGAGGCTCTGGACGCGGGTGTTCCGCCCAAGCAGGTGTGGCGGGCGGTGTGGCAGATGCTCGAGCTCCCCCTGAGCGAGAGATGACGCAGGACGTCGCGGCGATCCAACGCCGCACCGTCCGGGTGCTCGTGCTCACCCAGGCCGTCGGAGCCGTCGGCATCACCATCGGCATCGCCACCGCGTCACTGCTCGCCCGCGACCTTTCCGGATCCGAGGCGCTCTCCGGGCTGGCGCAGACCGCGCAGGTGCTCGGGGCCGCCGTCACCGCGTTCCTGCTGGCTTCCCTGATGGGCCGGCGCGGGCGCCGGATCGGGTTGGTCACCGGCTACCTGCTCGGTGCCGGTGGCGGCGTGCTCGCCGTGCTCGCCGGCGTGGCCGGGTCGATGCCGCTGCTGCTCGTCGGCGCGGTCCTGCTGGGTGCCACCACGGCGGCGAACAACGCGGCGCGGTACGCCGCCACCGACCTCGCGACCGACGCCACGCGGGCGCGGTCGCTCTCGCTCGTCGTGTGGGCCACCACGATCGGCGCGGTCGCCGGACCCAACCTCACCGGGCCGGCCGGCTCGTTCGCGGACGCGCTGTCGATCCCGCGGCTGACCGGGCCGTTCGCGCTCGGGGCGATCGGGATGCTGGTCGCCGCTGGCGCGGTCGGCGTACTCCTCCGGCCGGACCCGCTGCTCGTGGCCCGTGGCTCCGCCGCGGGGGAGCGCGTCGTCGCGGAGCTGCCGTCCGGGAGCTCCTGGTCGCGCGCCCGGGCCGCGGTGGAGGAGCGGCCGGTGCTCGGCTACGCCATCGCGGGCCTGGCGCTCGCGCACGCCACGATGATCTCGGTCATGGTGATGACGCCGCTGCACATGGAGCACGGCGGCGCCGAGCTCGAGATCATCGGCATCGTGATCAGCATCCACGTGCTGGGGATGTTCGCGTTCGCTCCGTTGGTCGGCGTGCTCGCCGACCGCGTCGGCCGGCCGCCGGTGCTGGCGTCCGGGGGAGTGGTGCTGGCCGTGTCGCTCGCGCTGTGCGCGGCGTCGCCGGACGGGATGTCGTGGCAGGTGACGAGCGGGCTGTTCCTGCTCGGCGTCGGCTGGTCGCTGTCGATGGTCTCGGCGTCCACGATGGTGGCCGAGCACGCGCCGCTCGAGGCGCGCACCGACGTCCAGGGCACCTCCGACCTGGTCATGGGCCTGACCGCCGCCGTCGCCGGCGGCCTGGCCGGCCTGGTCGTCGACCTGGCGGGCTACCGGATGCTGGCGCTCGTCACGGTCGCCCTGGCGGCGGGCACGGTCCTCTGCGCCGTGTCGGCCGGGAACCGCGCGACGGCGGTCCTAGGCTCGGACCGTGGCTGACCTGACCGAGCCCTGCCCCAACTGCGACACCCTGATGCGCTGGGAGACCTCGCACGAGCGCTGTGACGGGTGCGGCTACATCCGTCCGTGCTGCGAGGGCGCACCCTGCGGTTGAGCTCCTGATGGCTGTCTGCCTGGTGTGGCTCGAGGACGCGGCGGGCGTCGAGGCTGTGCTGGCCTCGCCCGGTCCGTGGCGCGAGGTCGTCGAGGCCGGCCCGGGGCTGCTGCTCGTCGAGAGCGACGAGACGCTCTCGCGGGTCTACCACGAGATCAAGTGGATGCTGCCCGACGACGCGGCGCTCCTCGTCGCCCCGCTCGCGGAGCGGCCCAAGGCGCGCGGGGTGACTGCCGGCACCGTGCGGTGGCTACGCGCCCGCCTGCCCCTGCCCGGCTGAGCCCTCGCCGGAGGGTTGCAGGCTCGCCGACACCAGGAACCGCTGCACCTCGATCCGCAGCGCCACCCGTGACGGGTTCGGACGTGGCGTCCGGTAGCGCACGGCGTACTGCTCCTCGGCCCGCCGCACCGACTCGGGGTCGGTCCGGATCTCGGCCGTGCCCTCCAAGGTGGACCACCTCCTGCCGTCCACCTGGCAGGCAGCCACCCGCGGGTCGGTCGATGCGTGCACGGCCTTGAGCGAGCGCTCGGAGGTGATCACCCAGGCGCACCGCCGCTCCAGGTCCAGCGCCACGCCGACGGGAGTGACGTGCGGGCGGCCGTCGCGCCGCAGCGTGGTCAGGGTGCACAGGTGACGCTCACGCCAGAACTCGAGGAGCGATGGCGGGAAGCTCTCCCACCCTGGTTGCCACGAGGTCACGAGGCATCTTCGCATCCGTCCCATCCGGATCCGCGGTGGCTCCGAATGTCCCGTGGGTCGCCCCCGGAAGAGAGCGGTACGGAGCACCGGGGGCGACCTTTTTCGTGACAGTGTCGGAGGGTGGGCGCACACTGAGGCATGGCCGCGCTGAGACCACTCCCCGCCACGGGTGAGGTCTTCTTCGACACGCGTGGGGCGAACCGCGCCCTGCGCGTGACGTGGCACTTCGACTCCGACCTGGTGAACCTCTCGCTGTGGAGCGGCAACGTCTGCACCGGGTCGTTCCGGCTGCCGGTGGAGCAGGTGCCCGACCTGATCGAGCTGCTCCAGACGGGTCTCCGCACCTCCGAGGTGGTCGCGACGTCCCGCCGCCACCAGGCCGGCTAGCGGATGCCGGCCGCTCGATCCAGTGCCTGCAGGAGGTCGTGGGCGGCGAGCTCGACCTTCTTGTGGCGCCACTCCGAGGCGCGGTAGACGCACGCGATCAGCGCGGTGCGGTGCAGCCGGCGGAAGTCGCCGTACACGAACGCGTAGCGCGCCTTGGTCTCGTCGTTGGCCCCCACGGTGAGGCCGAGGTGCCACTTCGCGTAGTCGTCCCACGAGTGCCGCTCGAGGAAGTCGTTGCCGGTCTGGGCGTTGGGCTGGACGACGCCCCAGTCGCTGTCGAGGACGTACTGCCGGGCGGCGATCAGCTCTCGCGCCTTCTCCACGGCGGCGTCGTTGACGTCGTACTCGGCCACGGCGAACCTCCACAGGTCGTTCGGGACAACGCCTGCAGCCTGACACCAGACGCGTCGTCGGCGCCACGGCCCATGTGCGTCTCGCACGCGCCGGGGAGAGGATGAGGGTGGTCGCTCAGCGTTGCTAGCGTTGCGACAGGTGCTCGGGACCGGTCAGCGTTGTCGTGTGATGGAGGCCTCGTGTCGGTACGTATCTTCAGGCTCTGCGCCGTCCTCGTCGCCGTCCTTCTGCTTGCGCCCCTGCTCGCACGCGAAGCTGCCGCGGCCCGGACGATCGAGCGGCCCCGAGTGGATCGGGTTCAGATCGACAAGGTCGTCTACCCCGGGCACGGGGTCGACGTCTGGCGCGCATCAGGGCAGCTGCACCGGTTGTCCGAGACCTCGCTCGGGTTCAGGCGTGCGATCAGGGCCAGCCTCGACCGGACCTGGGGATGGTCGGACGACGATCCTGACTGCGCGCAGGCCCCGGTGGCGACCGTGAAGGAGTACCGGGCGCGGGTCGCGTTCGTGGAGAACCTGGGCATGTTCTCGGGGGGTCCCGGCGACGCTCCGGAGAAGTGCGCCCGTGGCGGGGCATGGCAGTTCTTCGTCAAGCGGAACGGTCACTGGATCTTCCCCTACCGGCTCGGTGGTCAAGACGTCCCCGGCTGCCGGATGCTCCGGCACTCACGCATCCCACGGATGAACGGTGCGACCGAATGCGTGAACGGGAAGGGCGAGATCGTCCCCTACCGCCCCTGACCCGCGGCGCGAGCCCCGTCGACCTTCGCCGATCGGTGCGCTGGGCCTCCGCTACGGTCCCGTCCGTGGATGTCGTCGAGCGCCTTCGTCAGCGTCAGGGCGGCTTCGTGCTGTTCGCGCTCACTCCGCCGAGGCTGGCGACGGCCGATGAGCGGGTCGCAGAGATCGCCGAGACGACCCTGGAGCGCCTGCGTCCGCTCGGCCTGGACGGGCTGATCCTCTACGACATCGACGACGAGAGCTCGCGCAACCCGTCCGAGCGGCCGTTCCCTTTCAGCCCCACCCTCGACCCGGCCGACTACCTGCGGCGTCACCTCGGCGCGTGGCCGACACCGGTGGTCGTCTACCGCGCGGTGAGCAAGTACGGGCCGGAGGATCTCGCGACCTGGCTCTCCTCCCAGGACGCCGCGCGGGTCATGACCGTCCTCGTCGGCGCGCCGACCGCCGGCACCGAGGCGGCCGTCTCCCTCGCGCAGGCGCAGGACCTCCGACGGGACCTGAACCCCGATCTCCTGCTCGGCGGGGTGGCCATCCCCGAACGGCACAGCCGGCGCAAGGACGAGCACCTCCGCCTGGTCGCGAAGCAGGACGCGGGCTGCCGGTTCTTCGTCACCCAGGTCGTCTACGACGTCAACGCGGCCAAGGACCTGGTGTCCGACTACACGTACCACTGCCTGGCCGCGGGCATCGAGCCCGTGCCGATCGTGTTCACCTTCTCGGTCTGCGGCTCGATGAAGACCCTGGAGTTCCTTCGCTGGCTCGGCGTCGACGTCCCTCGGTGGATCGAGAACGACCTGCGCCACGCCACGGACACGCTCGCGGCCTCCCAGGAGCAGGCCTACTCCGCGGCCGTCGAGCTCGCCTCCTACTGCCGCGGGTTGGAGGTCCCCTTCGGCGTCAACGTCGAGAGCGTCTCGATCCGACGGGTCGAGATCGACGCGTCGGTGGAGCTCGCGCGGCGACTCGTCGAGCACCTCCGCGCCTAGGCGAGCCGCCGCCGACCCGCGGCGGCCGACACGCCGCACCTCTTGAACGACTTCGAACACGTGTTCGTCTAGGTTTGCCCGTACGACGACCCGGTGCGAGCCACCGGACGTCCACAGGTACGACGTGGGAGCGGACTGTCCACAACCCACGACGCGGTTGATCAGACTGTGTCGGGACCCCGCCGTAGCGTCGCCGATGTACCTGGCTCACACGACACGAAGGACTGAGGCACATGGCCGGTGAGGACCGCCAGAAGGCGCTCGACGCAGCGCTGCTCAACATCGAGAAGGCTTACGGCAAGGGTTCGGTGATGCGCCTCGGTGACGAGTCCCGCGCACCGCTCGAGATCATCCCGACCGGTTCGATCGCGCTCGACGTCGCGCTCGGTCTGGGCGGCCTCCCGCGGGGCCGCGTCGTGGAGATCTACGGCCCGGAGTCCAGCGGCAAGACGACCGTCGCGCTGCACGCGGTCGCCAACGCCCAGGCGGCCGGCGGCATCGTGGCGTTCATCGACGCCGAGCACGCGCTCGACCCGGAGTACGCCAAGAACCTCGGCGTCGACACCGACGCCCTGCTGGTCTCCCAGCCCGACTCCGGTGAGCAGGCGCTGGAGATCGCGGACATGCTGATCCGCTCCGGCGCGCTCGACCTGATCGTGATCGACTCCGTCGCCGCGCTCGTGCCCCGGGCCGAGATCGAGGGCGAGATGGGCGACAGCCACGTCGGCCTCCAGGCCCGCCTGATGAGCCAGGCGCTGCGGAAGATGACCGGTGCGCTCAACCAGTCGCAGACCACCGCGATCTTCATCAACCAGCTGCGCGAGAAGATCGGCGTGATGTTCGGGTCGCCCGAGACCACGACCGGTGGCCGGGCACTGAAGTTCTACTCCTCGGTGCGCCTCGACGTGCGCCGCATCGAGACCCTCAAGGACGGCACCGACATGGTCGGCAACCGGACCCGGGTCAAGGTCGTGAAGAACAAGGTCGCCCCGCCGTTCAAGCAGGCCGAGTTCGACATCATGTACGGCAAGGGCATCAGCCGCGAGGGCGGTCTGATCGACGTCGGCGTCGAGGCGGGCCTGGTCCGCAAGGCCGGTGCTTGGTACACCTACGAGGGCGACCAGCTCGGCCAGGGCAAGGAGAACGCCCGCCAGTTCCTCAAGGACAACCCCGACCTGGCCAACGAGCTGGAGAAGAAGATCCTCGAGAAGCTCGGTGTCGGGCCGCAGGTCGACGCCGAGACCGACCTCTCCGATGAGCCGATCGGTGTCGACAGCTTCTGAACCTCGACAGGCTCGATCACCGGAGCGACCCATGCCGGCGGACGACATCGAGTTCGACCCCGACGCCGACCACGAGTCGGTGGCGCGGAAGATCCTGCTCGACCAGCTGACCGGCCAGGCGCGCAGCAGGCACGAGCTCGCCGAGCGGCTGGCCCGCCGCAACGTCCCCGACGAGGTGGCGGGCCCGCTGCTCGACCGGTTCGAGGAGGTCGGTCTCGTCGACGACGAGGCGTTCGCGCGGTCCTGGGTCGACAGCAGGCAGCGCACCCGCGGCCTCGCCCGGCGGGCGCTGGCCCAGGAGCTGCGGCGCAAGGGCGTCGCCGACGAGACCGCGCGCGAGGTGCTCGCCGAGGTCGACCCCGGCGACGAGGCCGAGGTGGCCCGTGGGCTGGTCCGCAGGAAGCTGCGGGGGATGCGCGGGGTGGATGACACCGCCGCGGCCCGTCGTCTCGCCGGGATGCTGGCGCGCAAGGGCTATCCCGCCGGCCTCGCGTTCTCGATCGTCCGCGAGGAGCTCGCGGCGGCGGGACGGGACGAGATCGCCGGAGCAGAATCGACCCATGACCTCTGAGTCGGCGCCCGTCGTCGCCCTGCGGGGGATGACGCGCGCCGACCTCAAGGACGTGCTCCGGTGGCGGCTCGCGCCGCACGTCGCCCGCTGGTTCGACACCCGCGGCCCGGCGACGATGGCGGAGGTCGAGGCCCGCTACGGCCCGCGGATCGACGGCGACGAGCCGACCCGGATGTGGGTCGTCGAGGCGAACGGCCGCTCGGTCGGGATGCTGCAGGACTACCTGATCAGCGACCATCCCGAGTTCGCCGTGCTGACCCCGGACCCGGCGGCGATCGGGGTCGACTACCTGGTCGGTGAGCCTGCCTGGCTGCGGCGGGGGATCGGGACGGGGATGCTGCGTCGCTGGTTCTCCGTCGCGCGCGCCGGCTATCCCGGCGCGACGACGTACTTCGCCGCGCCCGACCACCGCAACGTCGCCTCGCGGCAGCTGCTGGTGCGGGTCGGGTTCGCCGAGGGCGCCTGGTTCGACGAGCCGAAGCCCGACGGCAGCGTGGCGACCCTCGTCGGTCACAGCCTCGCTGTGACAACGGTGCTTGGATAGCGACCATGACGTCGGAGCCGATGGAAGACCTGCTGCGCGCACCTCAGGGCGCGATCGATCTCTCCGCACGAGAGACGAACGCCAGTCCCGGCTTCGACGGTGGCAAGAAGGACGGCAAGGTCGCCCTCCTCGGCCTGGGCGCCGGCCTCGCCGACCTGCAGGAGCGGCTGTTCGCCCACGGCATGTCCGGCGGCCACAAGAACCTGCTGCTCGTCCTGCAGGGCATGGACACCTCGGGCAAGGGCGGCACCCTGCGCAAGACCGTCGGCCTGATGGACCCCCAGGGCGTCCGGATCACGTCGTTCAAGGCGCCGACGCCCGAGGAGCTCGAGCACGACTTCCTCTGGCGGGTCCACCGGGCGCTGCCCGGCCCCGGCTACGTCGGAGTGTTCGACCGCTCTCACTACGAGGACGTGCTGATCGCCCGGGTTCGCGAGCTGGCGCCGGCCGAGGAGATCGAGCGGCGCTACGACGCGATCAACGCGTTCGAGGCCGACCTGGTCGAGTCCGGAACCACGATCGTGAAGTGCATGCTGCACATCTCCGCCGACGAGCAGAGGGAGCGCCTGCTGGCGCGGCTCAACAAGCCGAACAAGTACTGGAAGTACAACCCCGCCGACGTCGACGAGCGCCAGCGGTGGCCCGCCTACCGCGAGGCCTACGAGATCGCCATCGAGCGCACCAACACCGACGTGGCGCCCTGGTACGTGATCCCCGCCGACAAGAAGTGGTACCGCAACCTTGCCATCGGGCACCTGCTCCACCACGCGCTCAGCGAGCTGCACCTGGACTGGCCGTCCGCGGACTTCGACGTCGAGGAGGAGCGCCGGCGGCTCGCCGAGGAGGACCCGATCACGTGACCCTGTCCAGCGTCCTCCCTCGGGCCTCGGTCACGCGCTACGTCACCCCGCTGCGAGAGGGCGGCAGCCTTCCGGGCATCGTCGAGGCCGACGACCTCGGCACCTACGTCTGCAAGTTCCGCGGCGCCGGCCAGGGGCCGCGGGTGCTCGTCGCGGAGGTGATCGTCGCCGGGCTCGCCCGTCGACTCGGGCTGCGCACGCCCGACCTGGTCGTGCTCGACCTCGACCCGGAGATCGCCCGCTACGAGGCCGACGAGGAGGTCCAGGACCTGCTCAACGCCAGTACCGGGCTCAACCTCGGGGTCGACTTCCTGCCCGGTGCCTTCGGCTTCGACGGCGAGGACGCCGTCGACCCGATCGAGGCTGCGTCGGTCATCTGGCTCGACGCGCTCACCGCCAACGTGGACCGCTCCTGGCGCAACCCCAACCTGCTGTGGTGGCAGCGCAACCTCTGGCTGATCGACCATGGCGCGTCGCTCTACTTCCACCACAGCTGGCCCGGCGGGATCGGCGACCCGGCGCGCTTCGCGGCCCAGCCCTGGGACGTCGCCGACCACGTGCTCGGCAGCGCGGTCGGCACGGTGGGCGAGGTCGACGCACACCTGCGTGCGCTGCTCACCGACGACGTCGTCGCGGAGGTCGTGGGGGAGGTCCCGGAGGTCTGGCTGGACCCCGTCCCCGGCGCCGAGACGCCCCTCGAGCTGCGGTCGGCGTACGTCGAGTTCCTGGGCGCGCGGCTCCGCTCGGACGCCTGGCTGCCGACGGGGGCCCGCACGTGACCGAGCGGCATCCCTACCAGTACGTCGTCCTGCGGTGCGTGCCGCGCGTGGACCGCGAGGAGTTCGTCAACGTCGGGGTGGTGCTGTTCTGCCAGGAGCTCGACTACCTCGACGTCAGCTGGCACTGCCGCGCCGAACGCCTGCACGCGCTCGACCCGGGCCTCGACGTCGACCGCGTGTGCGAGGCGCTGACCTTCGTCGACGGCGTGTGCGCAGGCGACGAGCGCGGCGGCTCGATCGGCCACCGCTCACTGAGCCAGCGGTTCGGCTTCCTCAAGGCGCCGCGCAGCACCGTCGTCCAGCCCGGCCCGGTCCACGGAGGGGTCACCGAGGACCCCGCCGCGGAGCTCGGCCGGCTGCGGACGACCCTGGTCGACTGAGACTTCGGTGCGCCCGTCGGTCAGACCGGAACCAGCTCGACGGCGCCGACGGCGTACCGCGCGAGCACCGTCCGGGCGATCTCCGGGTGCGCGCCGAGCGGCGCGGAGACGGCGACGGCGCCGGCCTCGAGGGCCAGCTCGGTCGCGCGGTCGAGCAGGGTGCCGGGCGCGAGGAACAGCGAGGCGACCGCGATGTGGCGGCGGCCCTCGGCGCGGAACTGGCGCACGGCCTCACCGGTCGCCGGCGGCGCCGCGGCCGCGTAGGCAGCGGTGATGGGCAGCTTGTGGTGGCTGCCCCACACCCGCGCGAGCCGGGCGACGGCCTGGTTGGCCAGCGGGTCGGAAGACCCGGCGGCGGCCAGCACCAGTGCGTCGAGCTCACGGACCCGGGCGGCGCGCAGCGACTCGCGCATCCGCTCGTCGAGGACCTCCAGGAACCGGGGCTCGAGACCGAGCACGTCGGTCGCCGTGATCTTCAGGCCGGGATGCCGCGCGGTCGCGTTCGCGATCGCCTCGGGCACGTCGACCTTGGCGTGGAAGGCCGCGACCAGGAGCAGCGGGACGACGACGATCTCGTCGTGCCCGGCCCGGACGAGACGGTCGACGACCGTGTCGAAGCTCGGCCGGGAGAGGTCGAGGAACGCCTTCTCGATGCGCAGGTCGGGGCGCAGCGCCTTGACCTCGTCGACCAGGGCGGTCACGGTCGCGGAGGAACGAGGGTCCCGGCTGCCGTGAGCCAGGGCCACCAGTGCGGGAGCGGCCATCAGGGCGCCCTCCTCTCGGGGTTCATCGGGGGGAAGTGGGTCGGGATCACGAGTGGATCCCGCACTCGGTCTTGTTGGTGCCCGCCCAGCGGCCGCTGCGAGGATCCTCGCCCGGGGCCACGCGGCGGGTGCACGGCCAGCACCCGATCGAGGGGTAGCCGTCGTACACCAACGGATTCACGAGGACACCGTTGTCCCTGATGTAGCTCTCGACCTGTTCGTCGGTCCAGCGCGCGATGGGGGAGACCTTGACCTTCTGCTTCTTCGCGTCCCAGCCGATGACCGGCGCGATCACCCGGTTGTGGGTCTCGGCGCGGCGCAGGCCGGTGGCCCAGGCGTCGTAGCCCGCGAGCGCCTCGGTCAGCGGCTGCACCTTGCGCAGCTTGCAGCACAGGTCGGGGTCGGTCTTGTAGAGGTCCTTGCCGTACGTCGCGTCCTGCTCCTCGACGCTCTGCACGGGCGTGATCGGGATCAGGTTCACCGGCAGCGTGTGCTTGACGGCGTCGGCCGTGCCGAGGGTCTCCGCGAAGTGGTAGCCGGTGTCGAGGAAGACCACGTCGATGCCGGGGACCACCTTCGACGCGAGGTGGGACAGCAGCGCGTCACCCATCGAGGAGGTGACGCAGAACCGCTCGCCGAACGTCGCCGCCGCCCACTCGATGATCACCTCGGCCGGCGCGAGCTCGAGCTCGGCGCCCCAGTGGGACACCAGCTCGCGCAGCTCCTCCGAGGAGCGGCCCTCGGTCTGGACGCCGCGGGCGGCGCGCGCCCGGGTGGTCGCGGCACTCATGACTCGCCCTGCCCGCTCACGATGCCGCGCCTTCGAGCGTCTGCTCGCCGCGCAGCAGCTCCTCGTCCGCGCGCTGCACCCAGTCCGCGAACGACTCCTGCTCCTTGCGGTCGACCAGGTAGTTGGTGACGACGCTGGTGACGTAGTCGCCGAGCCCGGCGCTGGTGACCTTGTGGGCGCGCAGCTTGCGGCCGAAGTTGGCGTCGAGACCGGTCGCGCCGCCGAGGTGGACCTGGAACCCCTCGACCTGCTGGCCCTCGTGCATCACCAGCTGGCCCTTGAGGCCGATGTCGGCGACCTGGGTCCGCGCGCAGGCGTTCGGGCAGCCGTTGACGTTGATCGTGATCGGCGCGTCGAGCTGCGGGAGCCGCCGCTCGAGCTCTGCGATCAGGTCGCGAGACCGGTCCTTGGTGTCGACGATCGCGAGCTTGCAGAACTCGATGCCGGTGCACGCCATCGTGTTCTGCCGCCAGTTGGAGGGCCGCCCGGGGAGGCCGATCTCGTCCAGCCGGTCGAGGAGGGCGTCGACGATCTCGGGCCGGGCGCCGATCAGCACGATCTTCTGGTACGGCGTGAACCGCGCCCCCTCGATGCCGAACTGCTCCATGACCTCGGCCAGCGAGACCAGGAGCGTCCCCGAGATCCGGCCGACGACCGGAGCGACGCCGACATAGAAGTTGCCGTCCTTCTGCGGGTGCACGCCGATGTGGTCGCGGTGGCCGACCGGCGAGGCCGGCGACGGGTTCGAGACCAGCTCCTTGCCGAGGTACTCCTTCTCGAGGACCTCGCGGAACTTCTCACCGCCCCAGTCGGCGACCAGGAACTTCAGCCGGGCCCGGGAGCGCAGCCGGCGGTAGCCGTAGTCACGGAAGATCCCCGCCACGCCCGCCCAGGCGTCGGCCACCTCGTCGATGGGGATCCAGACGCCGAGCTTCTCGGTGAGCATCGGGTTGGTCGACAGGCCGCCGCCGACCCACAGGTCGAAACCCGGACCGTGCTCGGGGTGGACGGTCCCGACGAAGGCGACGTCGTTGATCTCCGGCGCCACGTCGTGGCTGGGGTGACCCGTGACGGCGGTCTTGAACTTGCGGGGGAAGTTCGAGAAGTCCTTGTTGCCCAGGAAGCGCTCCTCGATCTCGCGGAGGGCGCTGGTGCCGTCGATGATCTCGTCGGCGGCCACCCCGGCGACGGGGGAGCCCAGGAACGGGCGGGGCGAGTCACCGCAGGCCTCGATCGAGTGGAGACCGACGGCTTCGAGCCGCTCCCAGATCTCGGGCACGTTCTCGATCTCGATCCAGTGGTACTGGATGTTCTCGCGGTCCGTGACGTCGGCGGTGTCGCGCGCGAAGTCCTGGCCGATCGTGCCGAGCGTCCGCACGGCCTCGGGGGAGAGCAGCTTCCCGTCGGAGCGGACCCGCATCATGAAGTAGCGGTCGTCCAGCTCCTCCTCCTCCAAGGCGCCGGTCTTGCCGCCGTCGATGCCCGGCTTGCGCTGGGTGTAGAGCCCCATCCACCGGAACCGGCCGCGGAGGTCGGCGGGGTCGATGGAGTCGAAGCCGCGCTTGGAGTAGACGTAGAGGATCCGGTCCCGCACGTTGAGCGGGTCGTCGTTCTTCTTGCTCTCCTCGTTCTTGTTCAGCGGCTCGCGGTAGCCGAAGGCCCACTGACCCTCCGCGCGGCGGGGGCGGGGCACATCGGTGAAGCGCGGCGGCTGGGAGTCGAAACGTAGGTCGGCCATGATGAGGTGCTGAGTCCTTCGAGGGTGGGCGCGCGCGGGACGTGGCGCGGCGGTCGGTCGGGAACGGGACGCGGGCTCAGAAGGGCCAACACATCATGCTGCGGGTGCGCCCGAAGTCCACGTGGCGACGTACCACGAGGTGCGCATGGGTTGCAGCGGTGACCATGTCAAGAAGTCTCACGGTGCGGGACGGCTGCCCACAAATCTGAATCTCATGATGTGGACGTGCGTACCAGATGGTGGACGGATCTCAGGCGCGCCACACGTGCGTTGCGACCCACATCACATCGCTAGGCTGTCGCCATGACCGACGCCCTCGCCACCACGATCAGCAGTGCCTATCAGCAGGCCCTGGAGGTGATCGCGTCGGTGGAGCCGCGCATCGCCGATGCCACGCGCAAGGAGCTCGAGGACCAGCGCGGCTCGCTGAAGCTGATCGCGAGCGAGAACTACGCCTCGCCGGCGGTGCTGCTGACCATGGGCACCTGGTTCTCCGACAAGTACGCCGAGGGCACCATCGGGCACCGTTTCTACGCCGGCTGCCAGAACGTCGACACCGTCGAGGCGCTCGCCGCCGAGCACGCCCGCGAGCTGTTCGGCGCGGAGTACGCCTACGTGCAGCCGCACTCCGGGATCGACGCCAACCTGACCGCCTACTGGTCGATCCTCGCTCACCGGGTCGAGGGCCCGTGGCTTGAGAACGCCGGCGTCAAGAACATGAACGACCTGAGCGAGGCCGACTGGGAGAAGCTGCGTGGCGAGCTCGGCAACCAGCGCCTGCTCGGCATGAGCCTCGACGCGGGCGGCCACCTCACGCACGGCTTCCGGCCGAACATCAGCGGCAAGATGTTCCACCAGAACCAGTACGGCACCGACCCGGAGACCGGCCTCCTCGACTACGACGCCCTGCGCGCCAAGGCCAAGGAGTTCAAGCCGCTGATCCTGGTGGCGGGCTACTCGGCGTACCCGCGCCGGGTGAACTTCGCCAAGATGCGCGAGATCGCCGACGAGGTCGGCGCCACCCTGATGGTCGACATGGCGCACTTCGCCGGGCTGGTCGCCGGCAAGGTGTTCACCGGCGAGGAGGACCCGGTGCCGCACGCCCACGTCGTCACCAGCACCTCGCACAAGTCGCTGCGCGGCCCGCGCGGCGGCTTCATCCTCGCCACCGAGGAGTACGCCCCGTCCGTCGACCGTGGCTGCCCGATGGTGCTCGGCGGACCGCTCTCGCACGTGATGGCCGCCAAGGCCGTCGCGTTCGCAGAGGCCCGACAGGACTCCTTCCGCACCTACGCCCAGCAGATCGCGGACAACGCTAAGTCGCTCGCCGATGGCTTCCTCTCGCGCGGCGCCAAGCTGGTGACCGGCGGCACCGACAACCACATCGTGCTGCTCGACGTCACGTCGTTCGGCCTGACCGGCCGTCAGGCCGAGTCGGCGCTGCTCGACGCCGGCGTCGTCACCAACCGCAACTCGATCCCCGCCGACCCGAACGGCGCGTGGTACACCTCCGGCGTCCGCCTCGGTACGCCGGCGCTGACCAGCCGCGGGTTCGGGCACGACGAGTTCGACCGGGTCGCCGAGCTGATCGTGCACGTGCTCCAGAACACCGAGCAGGGGTCGACCAAGGCCGGCGGGCCGTCCAAGGCGTCCTACGTCCTGGCCGACGGTGTCGCGGACAAGGTCAAGGACGCCTCGGCCGAGCTGCTCGACAAGCACCCGCTCTATCCCGGTCTCGAGCTGTCCTGATCCGGGCCGGTCAGCGCCAGCGGTAGGCCACCTCGGGCCTGCCGCCGGTGCCGCTGTAGCGCGGCTGCCGCTCGGCGAGCCCGGTGCTCGCGAGGTGCTCGAGGTAGCGCCGCGCGGTGACCCGCGAGATCCCGACCGCGGCGGCGGCCTCGCTCGCCGAGAGCCCGTCGTCCGCTGCGCGCACCGCCGCGGTGACCTCGCGGAGCGTCTCCGCGCTCATGCCCTTCGGCAGCGGCGCGGCGCCCGCCGGGCGCAGCGACCCGAGCAGCTGGTCGACCTCGTCCTGGACCACCTCGCGCGGTGAGGACTCGAGGTGCTGGCGGTAGGCGGCGTACTGCTCGAGCTTGGCGCGGAACGTCGCGAACGTGAACGGCTTGAGCAGGTAGAGCACCACGCCCTGCGCCACGGCGTGCCGGACGACGTCGGTGTCGCGGGCCGCGGTCACCGCGATCACGTCGCACAGGTGGCCGGCGGCCCGGGCGCCGGTGAGCAGGCCGAGCCCGTGCCCGTCGGGGAGGTTCATGTCGAGCAGCAGCAGGTCGACCCGGTGCCCGCGCTCGCGCTCGGCGTCGAGGACCCGCATCGTCTCCGCGGCCGAGTGCGCGATCCCGGCGACGACGAAGCCAGGAACCCGCTCGACGTACGACGCGTGTGCGTCCGCGACCCGCACCTCGTCCTCCACGACCAGGACCCGCACCGTCATGCCGGCACCCCCTGACCGACGGTGACGGTGAACCGGGCGCCGCCGAGGTCGGACCGCTCGATCCGGACGTCGCCGTGGTGCCGGCGGGCGGCCTGCACGACGAGCGCCAGCCCGAGCCCGCGGCCCGCGCCGGGCGCCGCCTTCGTGGTCCAGCCGCGCTCGAGGACGCGCGCCGCCGCGTCCTCGTCGAGACCGGCCCCGCTGTCGTCGACGGCGATCGTCAGGCCGCCTGCACCGCCCTCGACGTGCACGCGGACCCGTCGCCGCTCGGCGCCCGTCACCGCGTCGAAGGCGTTGTCGACGAGGTTGCCGAGGACGGTGACCAGGTCGCGCCGGGACAGCTCGCCCACGTCCGGAAGGCTGCCGGTCACCTCCAGCTCGATGCCGCGCTCGGCCGCCTCGGCCGACTTGCCCAGCAGCAGCGCCGCGACCACCGGGTCGTCCGCGGCGTCGAGCACGCGGTCGGCGAGGAGCTGCGCGACGTGCAGCTCCTCGGTGGCGAAGTCGACGGCCTCCTCGGGTCGGCCCATCTCGATGAGCGACACCACCGTGTGCAGCCGGTTCGCCGCCTCGTGGTTCTGGGAGCGCAACGAGTCCGTCAGCCGGTGGACGAGCTCGAGCTCGCCGGTCACCGAGCGCAGCTCGGTGTGGTCGCGCAGGCTGACCACGGAGCCCACCTCGCGTCCCTCCCACACGGCCGGTGCGGTCGAGACGACGAGCATCCGGTCGCTGGCGAGGTACAGGTCGTCGGACTCCGCTGTCCGGCCGAGCGCCGCCGCGACCAGCCCGGGGGCGAGACCGAGGTCGTGGACCCGGCGGCCGACCACGTCGTCGGGCAGGTCGAGCAGCCGCCTCGCCTCGTCGTTGACCAGCTCCACCCGACCGTCGAGGTCCAGGAGGAGGAGCCCCTCCCGGACGGCGTGGAGGACGGCGGAGTAGTACTCGTACATCCGCGCCAGCTCGCGCTCGCCGAGGCCGTGGGTCTGCCGGCTCAGCCGCCGGTTGATCAGCCAGGCGCCGACCATGCCGGTCAGCAGCACGACCGCCGCGGAGAGCGCGATGAGCACGAGGTCCTGCCGCAGCTGCCGATCGATCGTGGAGACGGTGATGCCGACCGAGACCAGCGCGACGACCCGGTCGCCGTCGCGGACGGGCACCACGGCACGCATCGACGGTCCGAGCGTCCCCGTGTACTGCTGGGTGAACACCCCGCCCTCCGGGGCGTCGCCGAGGTCGCCGACGAAGGGCTTCCCGATGTTGGCCGGGTCGGGATGGCAGTAGCGGGTCCGGTCCAGCGCCATCACCACCACGAAGTCCACCTCCGTGTCCTTGCGGACGTCCTCGCAGTAGGGCTGCAGCGCCGTGGAGGGGGCCGGTCCGTCGAGCGCCTGGAGCAGCGTGGGGGAGTCGGCGACCGCCTCGGCGACGTCGACCGCCCGGTCGGTGGCGTGGTCGCGCACGTCGCGGCGGGCGTCGTACGTCGCCAGCACGATCGCGACCGTCACCAGGAGCAGCACCACGCCGACCTGCAGCAGCAGGACCTGGCGGGCGACCGATAGCCCGGCGAGCGGACGAGGGCGGCGCACGACGACATTGAACCGCAGGCGCGGCCCCGGTTGTGGCGCACGTCACGAACACAACGAACGCAACGGTGACGTGCGTCACGGCGGCCGGGACAGTCGGCGGAGAAGCCGGGTCGGCCGGCAACCAGGAGAGGCCACAGCAATGAGCAGTCACGTCACCACCGCACCAGCGCGGGCCCGCCGGGACCGTACCCACTTCCTCTACCTCGCCGTCGTCGGCGCCGTCGCCGCCGGGATCGTGGTCGGCCTCGTCGCGCCGTCGTTCGCGGTCGAGCTGAAGCCGCTCGGCGAGGCGTTCGTCGCGCTGATCAAGATGATGATCCAGCCGGTCATCTTCTGCACGATCGTCCTCGGCGTCGGATCGGTGCGCAGCGCCGCGCGCGTCGGCAAGGTCGGCGGCCTCGCGCTCCTCTACTTCCTCGTCATGTCGACCGTCGCGCTCGGCATCGGCCTCGTCGTCGGCAACCTGCTCCACCCGGGTTCGGGCTTGCACATCACCGATGCGACCGCCTCCGCGGGGGCCGAGCAGGCCGCCACCGGCCACGCGAGCACCACGGACTTCCTGCTCGGGATCGTGCCCGACTCGATGCTCTCGGCGCTGACGTCAGGGGACGTGCTGCAGACCCTGCTGATCGCGCTGCTGGTGGGCTTCGCCATCCAGGCGATGGGGGCTCCGGGGGAGCCCGTGCTCAACGCGGTCGGCTACATCCAGCGCCTGGTGTTCCGTGTTCTCGCCATGATCATGTGGGTCGCGCCGGTCGGCGCGTTCGGCGCGATCGCGGGCGTGGTCGGGGAGACCGGGGTCGACGCCCTGAAGAGCCTGGCCGTGCTGATGCTGGGCTTCTACATCACCTGCGCGCTGTTCGTGTTCGTCGTCCTCGGCCTGGTGCTCAAGGCGACCACGGGGGTCAACATCCTGTCCCTGCTGCGCTACCTCGGCCGCGAGTTCCTGCTGATCCTGTCGACCTCATCGTCGGAGTCGGCGCTGCCGCGGCTGATCGCGAAGATGGAGCACGCCGGCGTCGACAAGCCCACCGTCGGCGTGGTGGTCCCGACCGGCTACTCCTTCAACCTGGACGGCACGGCGATCTACCTGACGATGGCGTCGCTGTTCATCGCGTCGGCGATGGGCGACCCGCTCTCCATCGGCCAGCAGATCTCCCTGCTGCTCTTCATGATGGTGGCGTCCAAGGGCGCGGCGGGCGTCACCGGCGCCGGCATGGCGACCCTCGCCGGCGGGCTGAGCTCGCACCGGCCCGAGCTGGTCGACGGCGTGGGGCTGATCGTCGGCATCGACCGCTTCATGTCGGAGTGCCGCGCGCTCACCAACTTCGCGGGCAACGCCGTCGCCACCGTGGTGATCGGCACCTGGACCGGCGGCATCGACCGGGCCCGTCTCGACCGGGTCCTCGCGGGCGACGAGCCGTTCGACGAGGCGACGATGGTCGACGAGGTTCCCGCCGACGAGGTGCCGGTCGTCCAGCCGGCGCTTCAGGAGCGGGCGCGGCTGCAGACCAGCAGCCGGTAGGCCCGGGCGCCTCCGCCCACGCGGCGCTGCTCGACGTCCAGACCGACGTCGCGCAGCGCCGCTGCCACGTCGTCGACCGGGCGGATCGTGAACTCGTGGCGGGTGAAGGGCTGCGTCGCCATCCAGTCGGGATCGGCGATCCCCAGCACCGCTCGACCGGACGGCGCCAGCACCCGGTGCAGCTCGGCGAGGGCAGGTGCCAGCTCCTCGATGAAGTAGACGGTGTTGAGGCTGATCCACCCGTCGAGCGCCTCGTCGGGGAAGGGCAGCCGGTCCATGGTCGTCTCGTCCAGCTCGAGCCGCCCGCTCTCCAGGTCGTCATCGTGCATCCGGCGCGCCCGCGCGAGCATGTCGGGGGAGGGCTCGACGCCGTAGACCCTGCCGTCCTGGCCGACCGCGTCGAGGAGCAGGTCGAGCCCGAGCCCGCCGCCGAACCCGATGTCGGCCACCCGCTCGCCGCCGGAGAGCTCGAGCGCCTCGACCGCCGCTGCGATCACTCCCGCGTTGCCCTTGTTCAGCATCCGGGCGACGAACCC
Organism: Nocardioides panacisoli; assembly: GCF_039537325.1. Taxonomy (GTDB): domain Bacteria; phylum Actinomycetota; class Actinomycetes; order Propionibacteriales; family Nocardioidaceae; genus Nocardioides; species Nocardioides panacisoli. The sequence continues at coordinate 31,452 of NZ_BAABAH010000003.1, read as the reverse complement.
GCCCAGCACCCCGGAGGGTCCGCTCAGCTGCCGGCTGAGCGTGCGCAGGAGGAAGTCCGGTACGGGGATCCGGGGCATCGTCCGACTATCGCAGGTCACCGCGGCGAAGGGATGCGATTGCAGATGACCACCGGCCCGGCGGTCACGCCGACCGTGGGAGCACCTCGTCCATCGGGGCCGGGACGATCGCGGTGTCCGTCCCGACGTGGATGAGCTCGAGACGTACGCCGGCGTCGGTCGCCGCGGCGTACAGCTCACGGCAGGACGAGCGGTCCGCCTCGGTCAGCGTGGCTCCTCCGGGGCGGGCGAACATCAGGGCGGCGCTGCCCGTCTCCAGCAGATGGCCGAGCAGGTGCAGTACCGCGACCGCGTCCTCACGGGTGAGGGCGCCGGGCATCTCGTCGACCTCGACGAGATGGGGGAGCGACCGGCCGTCGTCCTCGACGAGGATGATGTGGAGACGGTTGGTGTGCCAGCCGAGCGGCTGCATCAGCGTGCGCCACATGGTGGTGACGTCGGCGTCGCAGGTGATCGCGGGGCGGAAGGGTTCCCGAGAGACGTTGGTCATACCGACATGGTGGGCCGAGCGAGGGCCGTCGCGTCAGCCCTTGCTCGTGGCCTGTGGACAACCGCCGCTGCGGCTAGGTTTGCGCCCGTGCAACCGGAGGAGTCGGCGGAGGCGGAGCCTGCCGCCAGCGTTCCCCGACGCATCCTGCACACGATCTGGCGGCTGGTCGTCACGACCGTGTCGTCCTGCCTGAGGTACCGGGTCACCGGGCTCGCGGCGGAGGGCGCGTTCTTCGCGGTGGTGTCCGTGCCGCCGCTGATCTTCGCGCTCGCCGGCGCCGTGGGTTATGTGTCGCGGACGTTCTCGGCGGACCAGGTCGAGGAGCTCCGGCGCTCGATCGTCGACCTGTCCTCGTCGTTCCTGACCGACCGCGCGGTCGACAAGGTGATCGAGCCGACGCTGGACGACGTGCTCGGCGGCGGCCGCTTCGACGTCGTGTCGCTCGGCTTCGTGCTCGCGCTCTGGTCGGGCTCGCGGGCGCTCAACGTGTTCGTCGACACCATCACGATCATGCACGGGCTCGGCGGCCACCGCGGGATCATCAAGACCCGGGCGCTCGCTTTCGTCCTCTACATCCTCGCGGTCGTCACCGGCGCGGTCTCGATCCCGCTCGTCGTGGCCGGACCGAAGCTGGTCCGGACCTGGCTGCCCAACCGCGCCGACGTCCTGATGACCTTCTACTGGCCGATCGTCGTCGTCATCTGCATCTGCTTCCTCGCGACGCTGTACCACGTGTCCGTGCCGGTGCGGACGAGCTGGAGCTTCAACCTGCCCGGCGCGACGTTCTCGCTCGTCGCCTGGATCCTCGGCTCGTGGATCCTGCGCTGGGTGCTGACGGTCACGGCCCACGACTCCCGCTCCATCTACGGCCCGCTCGCGGCGCCGATCGCGGTCCTGCTGTGGCTCTACATCCTCGCGCTCGCCGTGCTCGTCGGCGCCGCGGTCAACGCCGCCTTCGACACCGTCTTCCCGCAGCAGGCGACGACCCGCGCGCGGCGGGAGCTCGTCGCCCGGCTGCGCGAGCGCGTGGTGCAGGCCCGCGAGCGCAGGTCCACGCTAGATTCGCCCGAGTGAGCGACGTACCGGCCCAGGTCTCCCTCCCCGAGCGGCCACGCTCACCCGGGTGGCAGCTGGCCCGCCGGCTCCTGGTCGCGCTGGCGATCCTCGTGGGGACCGCGCTCCTGGTGTACCTCGACCGCGGGGGCTACCGCGACAACGGCGACATCTCGGCGGCGCGCCCGAACGGGCACCTCACGCCCGTCGACGCCCTCTACTACGCCACCGTCACGCTCTCCACGACCGGGTACGGCGACATCGCGCCGGTCAGCGAGACCGCCCGAGTGGTCAACGCCCTCATCGTCACGCCGCTCCGCATCGCGTTCCTCGTGGTCCTGATCGGCACCACCATCGAGGTCCTCGCGCAGCGCAGCAGGGACCTGTTCCGGATCGGCCGCTGGAGGAGAAACATGGGACAACACGTCGTGATCGTGGGCTACGGGACCAAGGGCCGCAGCGCCGTCGAGACGCTCGTCAACAACGGCATCAACCGGGACAGCATCGTGGTCGTCGACCCGAGCCCGCAGGCGCTCGCCGACGCGCACACCGACCAGCTCGCGGTCGTCAGCGGCGACGCGACCCGTCGCGACGTGCTGCGTCGCGCCGGCGTCGCGACCGCCGACCAGGTCATCGTCACCACCGCGCGCGACGACACCAACGTGCTCGCCACGCTCACCGTCCGCCAGCTCAACCCCGACGCCAAGATCGTCGCCGCCGTGCGCGAGCAGGAGAACGCCGCGCTGATGCGCCAGTCCGGGGCCAACTCGGTCATCATCTCCGCCGACGCGGTCGGCCGGCTGCTGGGCCTCTCCACGCTGTCGCCGACGATGGGCTCGGTCATGGAGGACCTGCTGACCTACGGCGAGGGCCTCGAGGTCGCCGAGCGCGAGCTGCTCGTCAACGAGGTGGGCCGGCAGCCGCAGACCCTGCCCGACCAGGTCATCGCGGTCGTGCGCGACGAGAAGGTCTACCGGTACTTCGACCCCGTCGTCGCCCTGCTCGCGCGCGGCGACCGACTGGTCGTCGTACGGCCGGCCAAGGAGCAGCCGTGGGCACCGCGCCCCGGCACCCACAACGAGGACTTCGCCGTCGAGGACGACGCCTGACGCACCGTTGCGAGGAGGCCCTCAGCAGCTGAAGTGCTGGGTTCCGGTGTTGAGCGACGCACCGTTCTTCGGGTGCTGGCCGTGGTCGATCGGGAAGCCGCGCATCCAGTCGAAGAGCGCGTAGGTGTGCCGCATCTCGTTGTTCCCGTTGCCGATCAGCGAGAGCCGGATGGTCAGCGGGACACCCGGGACGGCGGCCTTGTCCTTGGTCGTCCCGACCGGCTTGCCGTCGATGAACCAGGTGATGTGGTCCTTGGCGACCTCGACCGCGAAGGCGTGCTCGTTGGCGCGCGCGCCGATCGGGACGCCGGACACGGTCCTGGTCCACGACTTGTCGCCGCTGGGCGAGTAGGCCCCGATGTCGACGCTGTTCGAGGTCGCCGTGACCTGCGCGACCTTGATCGACCTGGCGCGGCAGTCGGGGCTGGTGCCCTCGGGGACCAGGTCGAACCGGACGTCGTAGGGGTCGCCGTCGGAGGACTGGGTCCAGGTGGTGAACCGGACCTCCCAGCGTCCGTAGGTCTGCGGGTTGCCCTTCAGCGTGACGGACGTGGTGCCGTGGTCGCCGTCCTTGAAGTCCGGGCTCACGTCGCGGGGGGTCACCACGCCATAGCTGCTCTCGATCATCATCCCGCCGTTGTGGCGGGCGGCGCGCCCGGAGCCGGTGCTGACGTCGAGCCACTTGCCCTTGCGCTTGGTGCCCCGGGACGGCTTGTCGGTCAGCGCCTCGCCGTACTCCCAGGAGAAGTCGAACAGCGACGGCTGCCAGCCGTACTTCTGCGAGGCCACCGCCTGCCCGGCGCGGGCCGAGCCATGACCGGCGTTGCCGGCGTTCTCGGAGACCTCCGCCGAGCCGGGCATCATCAGCGCACCGACCAGCAGCAGGGCGGTCATCGCCGTGCCGCGGCTGACGCGGCCGAGCAGCGGGCTCACGGCTGGGCTCCTGTCGTGACCGAGGGGACCGAGGCGGCCACCGACCAGACTCCGTTGACCTTCACGAACACCGAGTAGGAGTAGGTGCTCGACGCCGCGACGGAGAAGTCGGTGAAGCTGGTGTCGTTGGGGAAGGGCGGGAAGTCGAAGCCCACACCCCCGGCGGGGCTGGTGGGCGGCGTGCCGCCGTCCGCGCGGCGCACCTTGATGTCGTCGATCAGGCCGTCCGGGATGTTCGGCAGGTCCCAGGCGAGGCTGACGTGGTCGAAGCCGACGTCCGTGGTGTGCACGTTGGTGACCGGCGGGGTGGGATCGGTGTGACCGGTCGCCGTCGCGGCCGCGGTCGAGCAGATGCCGTCGACGGACTTGGTGAACACCGAGAACCCGTAGTCCTGGTCCGGGACCAGGCCCGAGACGTGGGCCGTGCCGCCCAGGCCGACGGTGTCGGACCCGTCGGCGTTCTCCGGGCTGGTCGGCGGCGCGCCCTGGTTCCACGCGACGATGAACTTGTCCGCGGTCGGGTCCGCCGGTGCCACGGCGACGGCGTCGAGGACGGTCGGGTCGAGGCCGGCAGGGTTGTTCACGTTGGCGAGCAGCGGCTTCGCGGGCCGGTGCAGCGGGTCGACGGCCGTCGGGAACGACGGGAACCAGCCGATCTTGTTCACGCCGCTGGTGACGCTGCCCAGGACCGCCCGGTAGACGGTCTGGCCGGTCGTCGGGAGCGTGATCGGGAAGGCCGCCTTGCCGTCGCCGTCGAGGGTGCTCGTGGCGACGTTGGTCCAGCTGTCGGACGGGGTGCGCTGCTGCAGGGTCACCTTGCGGCCCTTGAGCGCGGGCTCGCCGTCGGGGGTCGCGTCGACCTTGACCTGGAACGGCTCGCTGGCCACGGCCTCGTAGGACTTGAACGGCGCGAAGCTCGCGCTGCAGGCGCCGAGGTTGTAGAGGTCGCCGGCGGGCTGGACGGCGATGCTGACCGCCTGGTCGACGGCCTGGAACTTCACGCCGTCGGTGGCGCTGCCCTGGGTCGCGACGCGGACGCTGATGTTCAGCATGCCGCGGGCCGGGAACTGGAAGTTGAAGTGGCCGCTCGCGTCCGTGTAGTGGTTCGAGCCGTCGATCTTGGTCCAGCCGTCGCCCGGCCGGTTCATGTTGAACTCCAGCCAGATCTTGTGCTTGCCGCTGCGTCCGATGTCGCCCGAGAACGTAACCGCCTGCCCACCGTAGAAGTTCGTCGGCGAGATCGAGAGGTGCCCCGCGAGCCGGGTCTCCGACGAACCGGGGGACGCTGCCACGAACGCGAGGCCGAGCAGGCACGCCACCGGCAGCCATGCGATGACCATCCTGGTCAGGAACCGCCGTGGGGGCATCGGCACTCCTCTCTCCGGACCCGAGGCTAGGTAAAAGACCCCCGTCCCGTCCCGGGAACGGGAGGACTACCGCGAATTAGGTGAGAGGAGGGCCGCGACCTGGTCCACGATCAGGTCGATGGTGCGCTGCGCGGAGGCGTCGTCACGGCGTGCCAGCCAGTCGAGGGTCAGCCCGTCCACCACGACCGCGAGGTAGCGCCCGAGGTCCTCGAGCGGGATCGCCCCCTCGAACCCGAGGGCCTCGAAGAGCAGCACGAAGGTCGTCCCGTAGTGCTCGTACTGGTGCCGCGCGACCTCCTCCAGGCCGGGGGAGCGCAGGCAGTACCGGGTCAGCTCGTAGGTGAGCAGGTGCCGATCGGGGTTGCTCGTGACGTGGTCCCAGTACGCCGTCAGCCCCGCCCGCACCAGCTCCCGCGGCGTCGCTCCCTCCGGGAAGGACGCCTCCGCGAACTCCACCGTCGTGCCGACCAGTCGCCGGATCACGGCGTCGAGCAGCTCCTGCTTGGACGCGAAGCAGTAGTGGAAGACGCTCAGCGAGGTGCCGGCCTCGGCGACGATCGCGCGCGTCGTCGCGCCGCCGACGCCGTCGCGGGTCATCACTGCGATCGCGGCTTCCTCGAGCTGCCGGCGCCGCTCCGCCTGGGGAAGCCTGCTCATGGCGGCTGAGCATAGGCGGCGTCTTCAGGACGGATGACCTGAATTGCGTGACACGAGCGGACCTCCGCCGTTTTGCCGGGCATGGGAAACACGTTCCACCTCGGGCGCCGCGGCCTCCTCGGCGGCGCTGCCGCCCTCGGCGCCGGCGCCGTCCTGCTCGACCACACCGACGCCACCGGAGCGACCACCCGTGGTCCACTGCCCGACCGGGTGGACGTCGTGGTCGTCGGCGGCGGCATCTCCGGCCTCACCGCCGCGCGGGAGCTGCACAAGGCCGGCCACCGCGTCCTGGTGACCGAGGCCCGCGGGCGGGTCGGTGGCCGGGTGCTCAACCACCACCTGCGCTCCGGCGGCGTGGTCGAGGCGGGGGCAGCGTTCGTCGGGCCGACGCAGGACCACATCATGAAGGTGGCCGACGAGCTCGGCGTCACGACGTTCAAGGAGTACGTCGACGGCCACAACGTCTACGTCAAGAACGGCCACCGCTCGACGTACACCGGGACGGTGCCGACCGACCCGGCGATCCTGGTGGACGCGGCGCTGCTGCAGTCGCGGATCGACCAGATGGCCGCGAGCATCGACGTCACGGCACCGTGGGACCACCCGCAGGCCGCCGAGTGGGACGCGATCACCGTCAAGGACTGGGTCGCGCAGCAGACGATCAACCCGGCGGTCGACACGCTGCTCAAGTGCTACTTCCAGCCGAGCTGGGGCTCCGACGCGGGCAACGTGTCGATGCTGTTCTTCGCGTGGTTCATCGCGACCGCCGGCAACGAGGAGAACGTCGGCACCTTCGAGCGGTCCTCGGGCACCGCCGGCGGCGCCCAGGACTCCCGGTTCGTCCTGGGCTCGCAGACCGTCCCGATCCGGATGGCGCACCAGCTCGGGGACCGGGTCGCGCTGCGCGCACCCGCCCGGCGGATCGTGCAGCGCGACGGCCACGTCGTCGTGCACACCGACCGCGGCGCGGTCCGCGCCGAGCGTGCGATCGTGGCGTGCCCGCCGCCGCTCGTCCTGGGCATCGACTGGTTCCCGCACCTGCCGACGGACCGGCGGAAGCTGCTCGAGGCGATGCCGATGGGCCACCTGATGAAGGTCGACGCGGTCTACGAGACGCCGTTCTGGCGCGACGCCGGGCTGTCCGGCTCGGGGCTCGCGATGGAGGGCGCGACCCGCGCCGTCTTCGACAACACGCCGGCCGGCGGGTCCCCGGGCGTCCTGCTGGCGTTCGTCGGCGGCTCGACCCACCACCGCTACTCCCGGCTGCCGCTGGCCCAGCGCAAGCAGGCGATGCTCGACGGCTTCACGCAGATGTTCGGCGACCAGGCGCAGCACCCGATCGAGTACACCGAGCACGACTGGACCCTCGAGCCCTGGACCACCGGGTCGCCGATCGCGCTCCCCAAGCCGGGCATCATCTCCACCCGCGGGCACGCGATCCGCGAGCCCTTCGGCCGGGTGCACTGGGCCGGGACCGAGACGTCGACGTACTGGTCGGGGTTCATGGACGGTGCCGTCCGGGCGGGCGAGCGCGCGGCCGACGAGGTGGCCGCGCTGCTCTAACGTGGGCCCATGCACCCGTTCCGCAAGGCCGTGGAGGCGCGCGACCACGCCGCCATGGAGGCGCTCCTCGCCGACGACGTCGTCTTCACCAGCCCGGTCGCGTTCAAGCCCTACCCGGGCAAGGCGATCACCTCGGCGATCCTCGAGACGGTGATGGAGGTCTTCGAGGACTTCCACTACCTCCGCGAGATCGGCGACGACTCCGCCGCCGACCACGCGCTGGTGTTCGAGGCGAAGGTCGGCGGCAAGGCGATCACCGGCTGCGACTTCATCCACGTGGGGGAGGACGGTCTGATCGATGACTTCATGGTGATGGTCCGGCCGCTACGCGCCGCCCAGGCGCTGGCCGACGCGATGGGCGCGCGGTTCGACTCGATCGTGGAGCGCGCCTCCCGGGCCTGAGGCCGACTGGTCAGTCGAACAGGTGTTCGATATCATCGCGAGGTGATCGCCGAGCGTTCCGAGACCTGAGGTGGGCGGGCTCCGGCACGTCTGGGTCCGGCGCCCGTTCACGCCGACGGAGCTGCCGGGGCTGGTCCTCGACTGGCGCCAGCACCCCGACGGCTGGTTCGCGCTCGTGACGTACGTCGAAACGCGGGGGCGCGTCCTCACCGAGTGGGTTCCTGCCGACCAGCTGCGGCCGCTGGCGGTGCGTCCCGGCACCGGGTCGGCGTACGGCTGACCGATCGTCCGGTTCTGTCCCGTTCGCCGGACAGCGCCGCCGCCGCCTGCTTACCGTGCCGCGCAGGGAGGGGATGGCGATGAACTGGTTTCGTCGACTCCAGGGCCAGGAGGACCAGCAGGTCTGGTACGTCGCGACCGTGCGACGCGATGACGGGAAGGTCGTCGAGGTCCCGTTCCGCACGTCCGCGACCGGCCGCGGACCGGTCCGGCGGAAGGCGCGGATCGCGATCCGCCGTGAGGGTTACATCGACGCAACGCTGCTCAGCGTCCGGCGCAGGGACGCCTGAGGACGCGAGGCAGCACGGTCACCATGAGCAGCGACCAGGTCAGGTGGGTGACCGTCGGGGCGCGGAGACTCCCCGTCGCGCGCCGCTGCCACCCGAACAGCGCACCCATGACAGCGGCAGCCAGCACCAGCGCGGGATTGCGCGTCGTGGCCGTGACCAGCGCGTAGGTGGCGGTCGACGCCACCACCGGTCGCCGACCGGCCAGGTCGAAGACCGCGCCGCGGAAGAACACCTCCTCGCCGATCCCGTTCGCCGCGGTCGTGAGCAGCACGAGCGGCAGGCTGCCGCCGCCGGCGAGCCCGAGCGCACTGTCGACCGCTCGGCCCAGCGGCGGGATGCGGCGCGCGACCAGAGCGCCGCCGCAGAAGCCGCCGAAGGCGACGCCCGCGACGGCGACGGGAGGCACGAGCCGGCGGTCGGGCTCCCGCTGGCTCGGCTCCGCCCTCGAGAACGCTCCGGAGAGCGCTCCGCCCGCGACCCAGGTGCCCGCCGTCGCCAGGGTCAGCCCGTAGAAGCGCCGGGAGCCGGGTGCCGCCGAGAGCGAAGCGCCGAGCAGCCCGGCGCCGGCGGCCAGCGTCGCGGCCGCGATCCTGCGGCGTCGGCGATCCGGGCGGACCACGCGGTTCACCGGCCGGTCCTCTCTGCGCGCTCGGCCAGCGCCTGGCGCACCGCGTCGTCGTAGGTGGTCAGCGTGAGCGGGACGAGGTCGCGGATGGAGTCGTCCTGCACGATGACCTCGGTGCTCATGGAGTCGATCAGGGTGCGGCCGGCGGCGGTGTCGACGTCGGTGACCAGGGCCAGCCAGTACGACGACAGCCGTGGCGTCAGCAGCGGGACCGGGAGCACCGGCAGGGACCGGCCCTCGACCTGGGCCACCCGCTTGAGCATTGTCGAGTACCTGAGCACCTCCGGACCGCCGACCTCGAAGACCTTGCCGATCGCCTCGGGGTGTCCGAGCACGCCGACCAGGTAGGCGACGACGTCGTCGACCGCGATCGGCTGGGTCCGGGTGTTCACCCACCGCGGCGTGATCATCGCCGGCAGGTGCTCGACCAGCTGGCGGGTGATCTCCCACGAGAGGCCCTCGTCCCCGACGATGATGCCGGCCCGCAGGGACGTGACCGGCACGCCGCCGCTCGCGAGCAGTCCCTCGACCTCGCGCCGGCTCCGCAGGTGTGGCGAGAGGGTGTCGGAGTCCGAGCCGAGCCCCCCGAGGTAGACGATCTGCTCCACGCCCGCCTCCGCGGCCGCATCGCCGAACGTGCGCGCGGCCCGCGCGTCCCTCTCCTCGAAGTCGGCCGAGGCCAGCGAGTGCACGAGGTAGTAGGCCGATCGGCAGCCGGCCAGTGCCGTCCGGAGGCTGTCGGCGTCCAGGGCGTCGCCGTGGACCGGCTCGCCCGGTCCGTCGTACCGCTCCGGCCGCCGGGTCATCGCGCGGACGTCGTAGCCCTCCTCGACGAGGGCGCGTCCGAGCCGGCGCCCGACGAAGCCGGACGCGCCGGCGAGGAGGACCGGGCCTCGGCCGCTCACCGGCCCTCTCCTCGTACGATCCTCGGGTGACCACCGCTGCGCCGCCGACCGCCGGGGACGGCCCGAGTGCGCTGACCATCGGCGAGCTCGCCGAGCGGACCGGCGTGAGCCCGGCGGTGCTGCGCACGTGGGAGGCGCGGCACGGCTTCCCCGACCCGCGGCGCTCGCCCGGCGGGCACCGCTGGTACCGCGAGTCCGACGTCGAGCTGGTCCGCCGCGTCGCGCAGCGCCAGCGCGCCGGCGTCCGTCTCGAGGCGGCGATCCGCGAGGTCACGACGCTGGCCGGGCCGAGCCGCTCGGTCTTCGGGACGCTGCGCGCCGCGCACCCCGAGCTGAGCCCGCAGCGGCTGCGGAAGTCCACGGTGCTCGCACTGAGCCGCGCGATCGAGGACGACTACCTCGCCTCGGCCGATCTCGGTGTGCTCGCCGGCGCCTTCCAGGAGCCGCGCTTCTACCGGGCGTCGCGCTCGCGCTGGTCCGAGCTCCGCCGCCGGTCTCGGTGGGCGCTGGCGCTCGCCGGGTTCGCCGAGCCGCAGGCGCAGAGTGCCGACGAACCGGCGCTGGTGCCGCTCGCTGCCGACGCCCCGATGCTCCGCGAGTGGGCCCTCGTGGCCGAGACGCCGCGGCTGGGCGTCTGCCTCGCCGCGTGGGAGGCCCCGGGGCAGGCCGGGCTGCGTGACGAGGATCGCGAGTTCGAGGTCGTGTGGACCGTCGACCCGGAGGCCACCCGGACGGCGCTCCGCGTCTGTGTCGACGTCGGCGCCGCGTCCGGCCTGGCGACCGCGCCCCACCTGGTGGCTGACCTGGACGCCACCCCGGTCGCGCCGACGGCCGACCTGCTGCGAGCGGCCGCGCTCTTCAACCGCGCCCTGGGGTACGCCGACCGCGCTCATCGCGCCCCGCCCTGACGAGCCTCGAGGAACCGCTGCCGGCCCTCGGCCAGGTCGACGATCGGCTCGGGGTAGTCGAGGTCGGCGCGCACCTCGGGCGGGAGCTTCCACGGCTCGTGGACCTCGGGCCCCTGGACGCCGGCCAGCTCCGGCACGTAGCGCCGCACGTAGGCGCCGTGCGGGTCGAACCGCTCCGCCTGTCGCAACGGGTTGAGCACCCGGTTCGGGCGGGTGTCGGTCCCCGTGCCGGCCACCCACTGCCAGTTGAGCTGGTTGTTGGCCACGTCGCCGTCGAGGAGGTGGTGGGCGAAGTACCGCGCGCCCTCGCGCCAGTCGACGTACAGGGTCTTGGTCAGGAAGCTGGCGGTGATCAGTCGGCCGCGGTTGTGCATCCAGCCCTCGCTGACCAGCTGGCGCATCGCCGCGTCGACGATCGGGTAGCCGGTGCGGCCCTCACGCCATGCTGTGAACGCCTCCTCGTCGTCACGCCAGCGGTCGCCGTGCCCGCGGTAGTCCTCGACCGCGACCTCGGGGCGGGCCGCCAGGAGCTGGAGGTTGAAGTCGCGCCAGGCGACCTGCCGCACCAGCGCGTCCCCTCCGCGGGACCGGCCGGCCTTGGAGACGAGCTCGGTGGGGGAGACGCACCCGAAGTGGAGGTACGGCGAGAGCCGGGTCGTCCGGTCGCCGTAGAGGTCGTCGTGGTGCGCCTCGTAGCCGGGAACCGAGGCGCGCAGCCACCCGTGCATCCGCGTGCGTCCCGCGGTCTCGCCGCCCTGGGGCAGGTGCGGAGCACGATCTCCGGAGCACAGGGACTTCGCCGCCGGGATGCGACCCTTGCGGACGGTCGGCGACGGCAGCCGGCTCGGGGCGTCGAGGACGTGCCGGCGCGGCTGGTCGAGCCAGCGCCGGTGGTAGGGGGTGAAGACCGAGAAGTGGTCCTTGTCGTTCGGGGTGACGGCGCCGGGTGGGACCACGGCGATCGTCTCGTCGTGAAGGACGAGCTCGGCACCCGTGTCCGCGAGCGCCTTGCCGAGCCGACGTCGGCGGCGCTGTGCGTGGCCGCTCCAGTCCGCCGACAGGTGGACCTGCTCGGCCCCCGTCTCGGCGACGAGGGCCGCGACCTCCACGGCGGGGTCGCCGCGCCGCACCACGAGCCCGTGCGACCCGCGCGCCTTGAGCGCCTCGTCGAGGTCGTGCAGCGCGTCCACGAGGAACGTCGCGCGGTTGGGGGAGAGGAACGACGAGCCGAGCACGTCCTCGTCCAGCACGAAGAGCGGCAGCACACGGTCCGCGGCCTCTGCCGCCGCCAGGAGGGTCGGGTTGTCGTGCATCCGGAGGTCCCGCGTGAAGAGGGCGATCGCGGTGCTCGTCAACGTTGTCTCCCGGGGTCGTCGGACTTATCCCCAGAAACGTACACAGGTTGTGGAGATATTCCTCAACATCGACATTAAGAATTGCGCCGGCGGGCCGTTTGCCGGCCGATCCGCTGGGCACCGCTCGGGCCGTACCCGACGACATGAGGAGCAGGAGCCCACCATGAGCCAGATCGAGCAGTCCGTCGACGTGGATGTACCCGTGCGCACGGCCTACAACCAGTGGACGCAGTTCGAGTCGTTCCCGGAGTTCATGTCCGGCGTCGAGTCCATCACCCAGGTCGACGACACGCACACGCACTGGGTGACGAACATCGCCGGCGTGGAGCGTGAGTTCGACGCCGAGATCACCGAGCAGCACCCGGACGAGCGGATCGCGTGGCGCAGCACCAGCGGCGAGGCCGAGCACGCCGGCGTGGTGACCTTCCACCGTCTCGACACCGAGAAGACGCGGGTGATGATCCAGATCGACTGGCAGCCCACCGGCATCGCGGAGAAGGTCGGATCGGCCGTCAACGTGGACAAGCACCAGGTGAAGAAGGACGCCGCGCGGTTCAAGGAGTTCATCGAGTCGCGCGGTGGCGAGACCGGCGGCTGGCGCGGGAACGTCGACGCGGGCTGAGCATTTTCCGAACATCGCTGCGCGAGGCTGACGGGTTCGGCATGATCCGACCAACCGGCCTGGGATGGGGCCCGTCGTGCGCACGGGCACCAGGTCGCTGCTCCCGAGGTTGGTCATGCCCAGAATCCCGTTCCTCGCGCGGCTCACCGCGCTGTCCCTCGGCGTAGCCGGCCTGGCCGCGCTCGGCACGTCAGCCGCGACGGCGGTCCTGCCGTCGCAGTGCGTGACCACGGGGGACACCGTCGTCTGCACGTACACCGCACCCACGGCGCCGGCCAGCTTCACGCTGACCGTCCCCAACGCGGTGACGGACGTGCAGGTGCACGCCGTCGGCAGGCGGGGAGCGGACTCCAACGGCGCCACCGGCGGCAGCCCCGCCTACGTCGACACCACGGTGCCGGCCGCGGGCGGCGACACCTTCAGCATCGCGTTCAAGAACGACGGCGGTACGGCGACCGCCGGCGGCGGCGCCGGGGGTGGGTCCACGCAGGTCAGCGTGGGCGGCACCCGCCTGCTGGTCGCCGCCGGTGGCGGTGGAGCGGGCGGTGTCGTGGGCGCCGGCGCTGCGCTGTCCAACGGTGCCGACGCGGGCCTGACCGCGACCAACGCAGCTCCCAACACGTCCGGGGCGCACGAGGTCCGGCCCGCGCAGGGTGGCAAGGCGGCGACGCCGACGGCCGGTGGACCCGGTGGCGGCGGTGCCCAGGAGATCGCCGGGACCTGCGTCGGCGCCCAGGGGAACGGGTTCAACGCCAGCGCCGGCAACGCGAACAAGGGCGGCAACGGCGGGGCCGCGACCCAGCCCGGTCAGGTCGGCGGCGGCGGCGGTGGCGGCGGCCTGTTCGGCGGCGGCGGTGGCGGCTCCGGCGGCTACGGCACCTGCGGCCTGACGAACTCGGCCGGCGGTGGCGGCGGCTCCGACCTGGTTCCCGACGGCGGGAGCGACGGGATCGCCACGAGCGAGTCCGCGGTCGTGACCCTCACCTTCACCACCTTCGCGTCGGCCTCCTACTCCGCCTCGACGCTGGACTTCGGGTCCGTCGAGGTCGGCAAGTCGAGCGGTGAGCAGACGGTCACCGTCACCAACGACGGTTCACAGGACCTCGCCTTCGGTGCGGCGACCGTCTCCAGCCAGTTCACCAAGGGCGCCGACGGCTGCAGCGGGACCACCCTGCTGATCGGTGCGAGCTGCAGCATCGCGGTGCGGTTCACGCCCACCGTGACCGGCGTCGCGTCGGGCGCGCTGACGATCGACGACGGCACGGCGTCCAGCCCGAAGCAGATCGGGCTCACCGGCATCGCCGTCGCGCCGGCGGACCTGAAGATCCTCAACGTGGGCTCCGTCTATGCCGGCCGCGACCACCTGGTCACCCGCACGGTCAAGGCGGCAGGGGCGACGGCGACGTACAAGCTGGGCATCCTCAACGAGTCGAGCACCCCGCAGACCTACCGGCTCGCACTGACTCCCGGTTCGCCCGCGCAGGTGTGGACCACCGGCTTCCGGGCGGCGGAGCTGCCGAAGGACGCGGGCGGGGACTACGTCACGCCGTCGGTCGCCGCGCACAAGGTCCTCGCCCTCACCCTCAAGGTGACCCCTGCGCAGGTCGTCGAGCCCGCTGACGTCACGCTCCTCTCGGCGGACGGCGGCCGGATCGAGTCGGTCTCGACCGAGACGAACCTCCCGGCAGGGGCGGGCACGACCCGCTACGAGCTGTTCGCCAAGCAGGGGACGGACCCCTACATCGGTGGTCCGGTCGCCACGCCCCAGACGGCCACCGGACCCGCGCTCAACCTCAACCAGACCGCGACGTACACGCTCCGGTTGGAGAACGACGGCACGGACGCCTCGACCGTCGGGCTCAAGGTCACCGACCTCGACGGCTGCGCCGGTTCCTTCAAGCCGACGGTCAAGGTCGGTACCAAGGACATCACCGCGGCCGCGCTCGCCGGGAGCTATCGGACGCCGTCCCTCGCGCCGTCGAAGTACACGACGGTCAAGGTGTCGGTGAAGCGGATCGCGGCCGGCTGTCCCTCGATGAGGCTGATGGTCCAGTCGCTCGGCGGACTCGGGAGCCCGATCCGGACGTCGTACCTGCTCACGAACGCGGGGTACGACGCGGCCACGGACTGAGCCCGGTAGGCGAAAAGAACCGCCCCGCCCACAGCTCTCGGGTGGGCGGGGCGGCCCGAGAACCATGATCTCGGAGCAGGGGGCCGCGGGGCAGCCGTCTCAGGGACGGAAGACCACCTTGACCATGCCCTCCTCCTTCTTCTGGAAGTGCTCGTAGGCGTCCGGCGCCTCCGCGAGGGGAAGGTGGTGGGTCGCGAACGCGTCGACCCCGAACGGGTCGTCGTCGACGAGCTTCGCGAGGAGCTCGCCTGTCCACCTGCGGACGTTGGCCTGGCCCATCCGGACCTGGATCTGCTTGTCGAACAGCTGCATCATCGGCATCGGGTCGGCCATGCCGCCGTAGACGCCCGAGATCGAGATCGTGCCGCCGCGGCGGACCGCGTCGATCGCGGTGTAGAGGGCCGCCAGCCGGTCGACGCCGGCGTTCTTCATCAGCGGCTCGGCCACCTTGTCGGGGAGCAACCCGGCGAACTTCTGGATCATGCCGGCCGCCGGCGATCCGTGGGCCTCCATGCCGACGGCGTCGATGACCGCGTCGGGACCGCGGCCACCGGTCATCTCGCGGACGGCGTCACCGACGGTGCCGCTCTTCTCGACCTCGTCGAGGTCCAGGGTCTCCGCGCCGAACGCCTCGACCCGGGCCAGTCGCTCGGGCACGCGCTCGACCGAGATCACCCGGTGCCCGCACGTCAGGGCCATCCGTGCTGCCATGTCGCCGATCGGTCCCGCGCCGAGCACGAGGAGCGTGCCGTCGTCCGGGACGTCGGCGTACTGGAGACCCTGCCATGCGGTGGGCAGCACGTCGGAGAGGAACAGGTAGCGGTCGTCGGAGTGCTCCTCGGGGACCTTGACCGGCAAGAAGTCGGCGAAGGGGACGCGCAGGTACTCGGCCTGGCCGCCGGGAACCTGGCCGTAGAGCTTGCTGTAGCCGAAGAAGCTCGCACCCGTCCCGTGCTCGTGGGTCTGCGTGGTCTCGCACTGGCTGTAGAGCTGGCGGTCGCACATCCAGCACTGGCCGCAGCTCACGTTGAAGGGGACCACCACGCGGTCGCCGGCCTTGAGCTTGGTCACCGCCGAGCCCACCTCCTGGACGATGCCCATCGGCTCGTGTCCGACGATGTCGCCAGGCTCCATGAAGGGGGCGAGGGTCTCGTAGAGGTGGAGGTCGGAGCCGCACAGGCCGGTCGAGGTGACCTTGATGATCGCGTCGGTGGGATCCTCGATCCGCGGGTCGGGGACCTCCTCGACCCTCATGTCGTGAACTCCCTGCCAGGTCACTGCCTTCATGCCGGCCTGCTCTCGTCGAGTGATGTCGCTCTCGCGCTTGCCCTGGGCTGTACCCGGAGGAGCAGCGTTGATCCGGCACGGGGCCGGTCGGTCGAGAACGGGGCTAGCTCGGCCGCACCTCGTCGCCGACCGTGAGCGTGCCGGGCACGACGACGTCGGACCACACCCCGAAGCGGCCGCGGTGGTGGCGGGCGAGGGTGCGGAAGACGTCGACGTCCGCCTCGAGACCCGGCTGCGGGCGCGTGACCATCGTGCAGCGGACGCACGGCTCGGCGGGCCGCAGCTCGACCTCCCCGGCGAGCACGCGCTGACCCACCCAGTCGTCCTCCAGCCACCCGTCGCCGTCCGCGTCGACGAGCAGGTTCGGCCGGAACCGCCGGGGGCTCCAGTCGCCCTCGGGATGCAGGCCCTCGCCGGTGCGGAGTGACGCCGTGGTCAGCACCAGCAGGGGAGCGGCGTCGACGTACCTGCCCTCGGGCATCGTGAACTCGATCGCCTCGCTCGTGTCGTCGGTCGCATCGGCGAAGAACTCCGCGCGCCCCTCGTCCCCCGCGGACGACACGAGTGAGACGGGCATCGCGAGCCAGTCGGACAGGGCGGCGTCGGTCTGCCTCCCGGGCCCGCGCAGGACGCTGCCGTCGGGCAGCGTGACGACCGGCATCCCGTCGTCGTACGCCGCGGCGGCCTCGAGCAGCGGCGGGCGCCGGCGCGCCGTCAGGATCCGCCCGGTCGACTCGTCCCGGATGCCCCAGGTCCGATCCCCGGCGACCCCGTCCCGCTCGACCGTCGCGCTCGCGACAGCCTCACCCTGGAGCGACTTGACCGGGTAGCGCCACAGCCCGACGACCTTCATGGCGTCACCCTGCCGTACGCCGACCGGTCGCGCCCAGCGTCACGCGGGCTCATAGGCGGGCAGCTCGGGTCCGACCACCGCCCGCTCGATCAGCGGGCCGAGGGCCTCCATGTCGGGCTCGGGGCTCGGACCGGCGTCGGGCGCGGTCAGCATCTCCACGTGCATCCGGCCGATCTCCTGGTTGGCGTCGACGTAGTCGCGCATCCGCGCCTGGTAGCCGGCGAAGCCGACCTCCGGGTCCCAGCCGGCGGCGGCGAGCTCCCCGGCGAGGAAGTAGGCGCCGACGAGGGCGAGCCCGGTGCCTGCGCCGGACATCGGTGACGCGCTGAACGCCGCGTCCCCCAGCAGCCCGACGCGTCCGCTGTGCCACTGGTCCATGACCACCTGCGCGACCTGGTCGAGGTAGAAGTCCGGGGTGTCGTCGAGGTGCGCGAGGATCCGCGGCGTGAGCCAGCCGACGTCCCCCATGTGCTCGCGCAGGAGCCGCTTCTGGGCCTCGATGTCGCGGTGGTCGATGTCGAAGTCGGGGGCCGGGAAGGACAGCATCGCGATCGCCCGAGTGGCGTCGGGGACCGGGCGCAGGCCCGCCGAGCGTCCCGCCTCGTGGTAGTCCAGGGCCCAGCGGTCCAGGCCGAACTCGTTCGGCACGGTGTAGAAGGCCAGCACCAGTCCGAGGTGACGGATGAACTGCTCGCGTGGCCCGAACACCATCGACCGCAGCGGCGAGTGCAGCCCGTCGGCGCCGACGACGAGGTCGTAGCGGCGCCGGTCGCCACCGGCGAACACCACGTCGACCCCGTCGGCGTCCTGGGTCAGCTCGGCGATGCGGTCTCCGAAGACGTACTCGACCTTCTCGCGGGTGTCGTCGTACAGCAGCTCGGAGAGGTCACCGCGCAGGATCTCGATCTCGGAGATGTAGCCGTCGCCGTCGTCCGCCTCCGCGCTGAAGGTCTCCAGCACGGCGCCGTCGGCGTCGACGACGTGAGCGCCGGCGGTGTTGGTGCAGGACGCGCGCACCGTCGCGTCGAGGCCCATGCGACGGATGACCTCCTTGGCCACCCCGCGTGCGTCGACGGCCTGGCCGCCCGCACGGAGCCCGGGCGCCTGCTCGACGACGGTCACTTCCGCGCCCCGCCGCCGCAGCCAGTGCGCCAGCGCGGGTCCCGCGATGCTCGCTCCGGTCACCAGCACCTTGACATCGCTCATGGTCGCTCCTGTTCGTTCCGTCGAGTGCGGCTTGGCTGACCTGTCGGTCGGCCGCTTCTCATCGGTCGACGAACGAACGAGCGGGGATACGACAACCGTCACCCGGGCAGCGTGTCACCCGGGAACCCGACGCAGGGCAGCACCTCGACCGTCATCATCCCGGCCCGCACGCACGGATCGGCTGCCATGATCTCGCGCGCCTCCTCCAGGTCCCGGGCCATGATCGCGACCCCGCACAGCCCGTCGGAGAGCACCGGGCACAGGACGGCGATCGTGCCGTCGGCCCGCAGCGAGACCATGCGCCGCTGGTGCTCGCCCTCGATCGCGTCGGCACCCTCCTGGTGCCGGCCGGGCGCCCAGCTCAGCTGGACCAGGCTGTAGGGCTTCGCGGTCGCGGCCAGCTGCTGCACCTGCTCGTCGGTGACCGCGTCCACGGCGTTCACATCCCCATCCGGTGGTGGTCCACGGCGATCATGCCCACGACGCGCTCCTGCGCGCGGTCGTAAGGCCGCTGGATGTACTTCTGGGCGATCGCGTCGACGACGGCCCAGCCCTCGTCGCCGGAGAGCCAGGTGACGACACGGCCGCGCACGATGACGGGGAAGAACGGCTTGTCCTCGGGCGTGATCGACAACGCGACGCGCGGGTCGTGCCGGAGGTTGCGCGCCTTCTGGGAACCAGGCCCGGTCATGATCACGACGTGGTCCTGGTGGGTGCCCACCCAGACCGGCACCGAGTGCGGTGCGCCGTCGGGCAGGACCGTCGCCAGGTGGGCGATCGGGGTGCCGTCGAGCAGAGCGGTGAGCTCGGGATCGAGAGCGGTTGCGGTGGCTGTGTTCATGACGGGCTCCTTGGAGTTCCTTGAAGAGACTCAAAGACCGTAGCATGCAGAGTTCCCTGAGGGAACCCCATTTGTTACAGTCGTCCCATGCAGCGAACCGACTTCGGCGACATGGCGTGCTCGATCGCCCGCACCCTCGACGTGATGGGCGAGCCGTGGACGCCCCTGGTGATCCGCGACGTCTATGTCGGGATCAACCGGTTCGAGCAGATCCAGCAGGACCTCGGGATCTCGCGCAAGGTGCTGACCGAGCGGCTCAACCACCTCGTCGAGCACGGGGTGCTCGAGCGGCGTCCCTACGACAACCGCCCCCGCTACGAGTACCACCTCACCGAGCGGGGGACCGAGCTCTTCGACGTGCTCATGGTGATGGTCGGTTGGGGCGACAAGTGGCTCGCCGGCACGGCGGGTCCGCCGGTCCTCTACCGCCATCACGCCTGCGGCGAGGTCAGCAGCGTGGACCTGAGGTGCGCCCATTGCGGTGAACCGATGCACGCGACGGACATCGACGTGCTGCCCGGGCCGGGCGCCGCGGCCTGACAGCCGGGATGGGTCGCCGCCAAATCGGAAAGAGGCCCTCGACGGGGCCTCTCTCGCGGTGTTGCTGGTGGGCGATACTGGGTTTGAACCAGTGACCTCTTCCGTGTCAAGGAAGCGCGCTACCGCTGCGCCAATCGCCCGTGTGGAGTTATGGAGGTGGGTACGGGATTTGAACCCGTGTACACGGATTTGCAGTCCGTTGCCTCGCCTCTCGGCCAACCCACCGCGGAGGCCGGGACCCCTGGTCAGCCAGTGGGTCTGACCTCTCCGAGCGGACGACGAGGCTCGAACTCGCGACCTCAACCTTGGCAAGGTTGCGCTCTACCAACTGAGCTACGTCCGCATGCGCTTTTTGCCTCTCGGCTGTGGCGCGGTGAGAACAGTATCTGATCGCCACAGTGGCACCAAAACCGGGGGCTTCCCCCGTGTGTCTCTAGGGTGACGCACATGCGTGCCTGGATCGACGGACAGCTTCTCGCCGACCCGACCGCCCCCGCGGTGCCGGTCACGGACCACGGCCTGACCGTCGGCGACGCGGTCTTCGAGGCGATCAAGGTCGTCGATGGGAAGCCCTTCGCGCTGACCCGGCACCTCGACCGGCTCGAGCGCTCGGCCGCCGGCCTCGGCCTCACGGGGGTCGACGTGGACGCCGTACGTGCAGGGGTCGGGGCCGTCCTCGCGGAGGAGCACCTGCCGCTGGGCCGGGTCCGGATCACCGTCACCGGTGGCCCTGCGCCGCTGGGGTCGGGACGGGGGAGCGACGGACCGACCACGATCGTCGTCGCGGCGCCGATGGACCCGGCATCCGAGTCGACCGCGGTCATCACCGTGCCGTGGCCGCGCAACGAGCGAGGCGCGCTGGCCGGCCTCAAGACCACGTCGTACGGCGAGAACGTGGTCGCGCTCGCCAGGGCGCGCGAGCACGGCGCGACCGAGGCGGTGTTCGCCAACCTCGCCGGCCACCTGTGCGAGGGGACCGGCTCCAACGTCTTCTACGTCGTCGACGGCGAGCTCCGCACCCCGACCTTGGCCAGCGGCTGCCTCGCCGGCGTGACCCGGGACCTCGTCATCGAGTGGTTCGGCGCGCGCGAGGTCGACGAGCCGATCGAGGTCGCGGCCGGTGCAGACGAGATTTTCCTCGCCTCGACCACCCGCGACGTGCAGGCGGTGCACCGCTGGGACGACCGCGAGCTCGCGCACGGGCCGGTCACCAAGGAGGCCGCCGAGACCTGGCGGAGGCGGGAGCCGGAGCTGCTCGGGCTCTGAGGAACCGGGCCGGACGGTCAGACGCCGAGCCAGGCGAGGACCGCACGCACCCGGCGGTGGTCGTCGGTGTCGGTGGGGATGTCGAGCTTCATGAAGATCGCGTTGATGTGCTTCGCGACGGCCTTCTCGGTGATGACCAACGTCGTTGCGATCGCGGCGTTGCCACGGCCCTCCGCCATCAGCGCGAGCACCTCGCGCTCGCGGTCGGTGAGCCGGTCGACGGGGGAGTCCTTGCGCTTGGCGATCACCGACGCGACGACCTCGGGGTCGAGGACGGTGCCGCCCGCGGCGACGCGGCGCAGGGCGTCGACGAACTCGCCGACGTCGCCGACCCGGTCCTTGAGCAGGTAGCCCACCGCGCCCTCGCCACTGGCCAGCAGCTCGCGGGCGTAGAGGTGCTCGACGTACTGCGACAGCACCAGCACCGGGAAGCCCGGTCGCCGCTCGCGGATCGCGATCGCGGCCCGCAGGCCCTCGTCGGCGTACGTCGGCGGCATCCGTACGTCGACCACGGCGGCGTCCGCGGTCGGGTCCAGCAGCGCCTGCTCCAGGGACGGCAGGTCGTCCACCGCCGCGGCGACCTCGAAGCCCTTCGCCTCGAGCAGCTGCGCGAGGCCGGCGCGGAGCAGGGCCTGGTCCTCGGCTAGGACAACGCGCACGGCACCTCCAGGTGGACCGTCGTGGGGCCGCCGACGGGGCTGGTGATCCGCAGCCCGCCGTCGAGGGCGGCCAGCCGGGTGGCGACGCCGCGCAGCCCGGTACCGGTCGTCGGGTCGGTGCCACCGCGTCCGTCGTCACCCACCCACGTCCTCAGCACGCCGCCATCGTGCCGGATCCGGATCCACACCCGCGTCGCGCCGGAGTGCTTCGCCGTGTTGGCGAGGCACTCCGCGATGGCGAAGTACATCGCGGACTCGACCGCGGCAGCCGGCCGGCCGCGGAGGTCGGCGTCGACCTCGACCGGCGTGGCCATGTCGATGGCGAGTGCCTGGACCGCGCCGACGAGGCCCCGGTCGGCGAGCACCGGCGGATGGATACCGCGGACCACGTCGCGCAGCTCGACGAGCGCGGACGACGCGCTCCCGCGGGCCTCGTTGACCAGCTTCCGTGCCGCGTCCGGGTCGGACTGGAACAGGTCGTCGGCGAGTCCGAGGCTCAGCGACAGCGCCGCGAGCCGGGCCTGCGGCCCGTCGTGCAGGTCGCGCTCGATCCGGCGTACCTCGGCGGCCGAGTAGTCGACCACCTCCGCGCGGGTCTCGCTCAGGACACTGACGCGCTGCTCGAGTGCCTCGGTCCGGCCGAAGGTCAGCAGAGCCCGATCCACCGACGCCCGCGCCTGCAGGAGCGGCACGACGCCGTACCACCAGATCGGGATGGTGACGACGAGCGCCAGCAGCAGCACCCCGATCAGCGAGATCGCGAACCCGAACGTGAGCGCCCACAGCGTCCACAGCAGGTCGCGCCAGGTCATCGGGTCCGCCGCCTGCATCCGCAGGCGGGTGAGCGCACCGCCGCTGGTGGGGCGGTACGGCGGCGGCACCGGCGCGTCCAGGATCCGCGCGGCAAGCTTCCGGTGCGCGTTCGCGAGGGCGCGGGTCGCCGGGATCAGGGCGAGCAGCAGGACGACCCCGACCCACACCACGACGAGCACGCCGCTGGTGACCAGCAGGATGAACCCGGTCAGCAGCGGCACCCACAGCAGGAGGTGCAGGCCGGCGTAGCCCGTGACGGCCAGGCGCTCGGCCAGGGTCACGGGGCGACGCGTCTCCATGGCGACATCGTGCCGTGTCGGCGATCTCGGCGCGGTGGTGCGCGCACCACCATCGCCTCGGGTGTCGGCACCCCTGACCTGGACGCCCGCGCTCACGAGGCTGGAACCACCCGAGCCACGGAGGTTCCCATGTCAGTCAGATCAGTTCTCAGTGCCGCTCCCACCAGGGCAGCCCGCTGGAGCGCCACCCACCCCTGGCGGTCGATCGCGCTCTGGTTCGCGTTCGTCATCGCCGCCACCGCTCTTGCGTCGTTCGTCAGCACCGAGGAGCCCTCGGACGCCGACTACCGCATCGACCAGTCCGGCAGCGCCGAGGCGATGATCGACGCAGCCGGGCTCGACCAGCCGTCGACCGAGAACGTGCTGATCACCAGCGCGTCCGGCAGCCTCGACCAGCGCACAGCGGACCGCGCCGCCGCCGACGTCACGAAGGCCCTCGGCTCCGTCGACGGCGTCGCCGGCGTCGGCAAGCCGGTGCCGTCCGAGGACGGTGCGGCGTTGCTCGTCCCCGTCACGCTGACCAGTGACGACGTCGAGCCCGGTCCGCTGCTCGCGGCGACCCGGCACGTGCAGGAGGCCCATCCCGACCTGCAAGTGCGCGAGGCCGGCGACGTCAGCCTCGACGCCGCGATCGACGACCGCGTCGGCAGCGACCTCGGGCACGCCGAGAGCACCAGCCTGCCGATCACGCTCGTCCTGATGCTGCTCGCCTTCGGTGCGCTCATCGCCGCCGGACTGCCGGTCCTGCTCGCCGCGAGCAGCGTCGCGGCGACGATCGGAATCATGGCGCCGGTCTCGCACTTCGTGCCGGCCGACATGACCGTCAGCAGCATGATCGTGCTGATCGGCATGGCCGTCGGCGTGGACTACTCGCTCTTCTACCTCAAGCGCGAGCGCCAGGAGCGGGAGGCAGGCAGGAGCACTCTCGACGCCGTCGCCATCGCCGCCGAGACGTCCGGCCACGCGATCCTCGTCTCGGGCATCGCGGTCGTCGGAGCGCTCGCGGGGCTCTTCGTCCTCTCCGATCCCACGTTCAACTCGTTGGCGACGAGCGCGATCATCGTCGTCGCCGTGGCCGTCCTCGGATCTATCACGGTGCTACCGGCGCTGTTGGTGAAGCTCGGCCGATGGGTCGACCGGCCGCGGGTCCCGCTGCTCTGGCGGCTCACCCGTCGCACTCGCCGCGGCTCGGTCGCCGGCCTCGTCCTCGGGCCGGTCGTGCGCCACCCGGTCGCCGCGCTCATCGGGTCCGCCGTGGTCGTCGGCGCGCTGGCGGTCCCCGCGTTCGGCATGAAGACCCACGACGCGTCGCTGGACACGTTGCCCACCGACATCACCGAGGTGCAGACCCTGCGGGCGATCCGCGACGCCTACCCGAGCGAGGGCGCGACCGTGAAGGTGGTGCTCCGCACCGACGGGAGTACGCCGACCCGCGCGTCGACCGCCGCTCTTCGCGGGCTCGCGAACGACGCCGCCGCGTCCGGTGACTTCTCGACCGGGTCCGACCCTGCGATCAGCACCTCGGACGACGGGCGTACCTCGGTCCTCGTCCTGCCGTTGCCGCACGACGAGACCGACGGCCGGTCCGCCGGCGCCGTGGAGCTCCTCCGCGACGAGCTGGCTCCCGCTGCGCTGGACGGCACGGGCACGTGGGCGGTCGGCGGCGACGCCGCGGAGTCGCTCGACAGCTCCGCGCACATGAACCAGCGACTGCCGATCCTGCTGGGGTTCGTTCTGCTCCTGACGTTCCTGACCATGGCCGGCGCGTTCCGCAGCGTCGTGCTCGGTGGAGTGTCGACGCTGCTGAACCTCGCCTCGGTGGGAGTCGCCTTCGGCGTGCTCACCGTGGTGTTCCAGCACGGGTTCGCCGCGTCGCTGCTCGACTTCACCAGCCCCGGCTACGTGATCGGCTGGATCCCGATCTTCGTGCTGGTCGTGCTCGTCGGGTTGTCGATGGACTACCACGTGTTCGTCCTGAGCCGGGTGCGTGAGCTCGTCGCCGGCGGCATGGCGACCCGGGACGCCGTACGCAAGGGCGTCTCCGAGACCGCCGGGATCGTGACCAGCGCAGCCACGGTGATGGTGTCGGTCTTCGCGCTGTTCGCGACGCTGTCGATGCTCGAGATGAAGATGATGGGGGTGGGCCTCGCTGCGGCGATCCTGCTCGACGCCACGCTGATCAGGCTGGTCGCGCTCCCTGCGTTGCTCGTGCTGCTCGGCGAGCGGACCTGGTGGCCGGGCCGGCCGGAGGAGCGGGCGGCGGCGCCGCGGCTCGAGCCGGTCCCCGAGGTTGTCGCGGCCGCGCGAGCCGGCGCCGAGGCGGCCCGAATGTGAGCGCCGAGAAATGATGCGTTAAGGTCGTCCCTCGCATCAGGGTGATTGGCGCAGTGGTAGCGCGCTTCGTTCACACCGAAGAGGTCACTGGTTCGAACCCAGTATCACCCACCCACGTTGCACCCGGCTCCGTCGTGACCGTCGTCCGTCCGCGAGGGGACCTTCGGCTCTCCAGCCGCGCGCTCGATGCGCGAAGGATCGATGTCGAGAGACAACGACCCAGGAGGATCCGCATGTCCACCACCACGCTGGACGATCGACGCACCCCGACCATCGAGGTCCGCATCTACGACCACAGCGTCCTGCTCCGGCGTGAGCTCTGCGGGACCGAGAGCGACGCCGACACGGTGGTCGACCGCTTCTCGCACCTGGGCAACCGGTTCGTGGTCAGTGACTACGACTCCGGCCTGCAGCGGCCCGACGAGCAGGTCGAGGCGCCCCAGGAGTACGGCACCATCGCGAGCGCCGTGATCTCCCCGGAGGGCAGCGAGTAGTCGCTGCTGCACCGGGCCCGCGACACGCCGGTCGACGCCGCGCCGACGTACGTCGCCGCTTGCCCCGTCACACCGCATACTTGCGGGACGAGGAGGCGAGCACATGAGGCAGGTACTCGCGCGACAGCTGAGGCCGGGGGACACCATCGAGACCCCCCACGGGGGCGCAGCCCGCGTCGTCGACCTGCCGGTGACGTGCTACGAGCCGGGCCGCATCTCCGTCACGGTCCCCGTCAGCACGCTGTGGCGGTCGCAGGAGCTCACGTTCGCCGCGACCGACTTCGTCCCCGTGATCGACCGGCTCAGCCGGCGGCTCGCTCTCGTCTGCTCTCGGTGATAGTGCGCTCGGCCGGCCCGCGTGACGCAGGTCTCGCCCCGGCCGCCGTGTGCCTCGCCGTCCTGTTCGCCGGCACAGGAGCGGCGGCGTATGCCGATTCCGAGTCCCACGCGGACCGGGCCCACGACGTTGTCGAGGTCTCGCCGTCCGGCACGGCGGCGCGGCCGGGCGACCGGCGCCGCGACGTCGTGCTCGTCCGGACGGTGCACGCCCAGCACGTCGTGCTGCTGATCGCGGGCCTGCGCAGGTTGGGCGCGAGCGGCTTCGAGCTGCTGTGGCGGGTGCGCACCGACGCCGGCACGTGGCGGGTGCAGTACAACGCCGACATCCCCTCGACGCCGTTCGTCGTCGTCTACCCGCCCGGCGACGACGAGCCGTCGGACTGCCTGGCCGGCGCCCACCGGGACGCCGCGCACCGACGGGTCGCCGTCTCGGTCCCGCGGAGTTGTCTCGGCGGGCCACACTGGGTCCGCACGGGCCTGCTCGTCCGGCACTGGGTCCAGTTCGACACCGACGTCCGGCTCGACGACGCCCGGCGCACCGGGCTGCACGGTCCGGCTCGGCTCGGTCCCCGCGTGCAGAAAGGCTAGCCGGTCGGCCTCCGGCCCCGGCCGCGCAATCGCCGCGCGTCGCTCCGAGGTCGGTCGATACGATCAGTACGCGGGCCCAGGAAGGGCCCGCAGCCGATACCGAGGGAGCACCCGTGTCCGAGATCAAGGTCGTCCGCGTCCAGGCCGATGAACGGCTGGAGCAGACCACCGCGACCGGCACGCGTGCCTGGGAGCTCTTCAAGGACGACCCTCAGGTCGTTGCGGCCCGTGTCGGTGGCGTCCTGAAGGACCTCGCCTACGAGCTCGCCGACGGTGACGAGGTCGAGGGTGTGGCGATCGACAGCCCCGACGGCCACGACATCCTGCGCCACTCGACCGCGCACGTGATGGCCCAGGCCGTCCAGGACCTGTTCCCGGACGCCAAGCTCGGCATCGGCCCTCCGATCAAGGACGGCTTCTACTACGACTTCGACGTCGAGGTGCCGTTCACCCCCGACGACCTCGCGAAGATCGAGACCCGGATGCGCAAGATCGTCAAGGACAACCAGCGGTTCTCCCGCCGGGTGACCACCGACGACGACGCGCGCGCCGAGCTAGCCGAGGAGCCCTACAAGCTCGAGCTGATCGGCCTCAAGGGCAACGCCGCTGATGCGGCCGAGGGTGCGAGCGCCGAGGTCGGCGCGGGGGAGCTCACGATCTACGACAACCTCGACCGCAACGGCGAGGTGGCGTGGAAGGACCTGTGCCGAGGGCCGCACCTGCCCACGACCAAGCGGATCCCTGCCTTCAAGCTGATGCGCAGCGCGGCGGCGTACTGGCGCGGCGACGAGAGGAACAAGCAGCTCCAGCGCATTTACGGCACCGCCTGGGAGTCCAAGGAAGCGCTCGACGAGCACCTGCACCGGCTCGAGGAGGCCGAGAAGCGCGACCACCGCAAGCTCGGCCGCGAGCTCGACCTGTTCAGCTTCCCGGACGAGATCGGCTCCGGGATGGCGGTCTTCCACCCCAAGGGCGGTGTGATCAAGCGCGAGATGGAGGACTACGTCCGTCGCCGGCACATCGAGGAGGGCTTCCAGTACGTCGGCACGCCCCACATCAGCAAGGAGGGGCTGTTCCACACCTCGGGGCACCTGCCCTACTACGAGGACACGATGTTCCCGCCGATGGAGCTGGAGAACAGCCGGTACTTCCTCAAGGCGATGAACTGCCCGATGCACAACCTGATCTTCAGGTCGCGGCAGCGCTCCTACCGTGAGCTGCCGCTGCGGTTCTTCGAGTTCGGGTCGGTCTACCGGTTCGAGAAGTCCGGCGTCGTGCACGGCCTCACCCGCGTGCGTGGCATGACCCAGGACGACTCGCACTCCTATGTCACCCCCGAGCAGGCGCCCGAGGAGGTCAAGCACCTCCTCGGCTTCGTGCTGAGCCTGCTCAAGGACTTCGGCCTCGACGACTTCTACCTCGAGCTCTCGACGCGCGACGACAAGAAGAAGGACAAGTTCGTCGGCAGTGACGAGGACTGGGCCATCGCCACCAAGGTGCTCCAGGACGTCGCCACCGAGACGGGCCTCGAGCTGGTCGACGACCCCGGCGGCGCCGCGTTCTACGGCCCGAAGATCTCGGTGCAGGCGCGCGACGCGATCGGCCGCACCTGGCAGATGTCGACGATCCAGTACGACTTCAACCAGCCCAAGGGATTCGGCCTGGAGTACGTCGCCCCGGACGGCTCGCGCCAGCAGCCGGTGATGATCCACTCGGCCAAGTTCGGATCGATCGAGCGGTTCTTCGGCGTCCTCGTCGAGCACTACGCCGGCGCGTTCCCTCCGTGGCTCGCTCCCGTCCAGGTGCAGGGCATCCCGATCGCCGAGCGGCACGAGGACTACCTGCGCGACGTCGCCCGGCAGCTGCAGGCGCGCGGACTGCGGGTCGAGATCGACGACTCCGACGAGCGGATGCAGAAGAAGATCCGCAACGCCCAGCTGCAGAAGGTGCCGTTCATGGTGATCGCGGGCGACCAGGACCTCGAGGCCGGTGCGGTGTCGTTCCGCTACCGCGACGGCCGCCAGGACAACGGGGTCCCGATCGCCGAGGCCATCGAGCGGGTCGCGGCCGCGGTCGCGTCGCGGGAGCAGGTCTGACGATGCGGCCGCGGGTGGCCGCGGCCGCCGTACTCCTGCTGTTCGCCGGGTGCAGCGGCGGCAACGAGCCGTCCGCGGCGCCGTCGTCGGTGGCGACCTCGGTGACCCCCGAGCCGGCGCCGGACTACACGCCGGACACCAACCTCGCCGACGACATGGCCGAGCTGGCCCACCTCGCGGAGCAGCTGGCGCACGACCTCGACGTGGTGACGCCACGGTCCGGGGAGGTCGTGGGCGCCGACCTCAGCTGGCCGCAGTGCCCGGCCGGACTCGGCATCCCGCAGCGCCGCAGCTCCGGCCAGCCGCTGCCGCTGGAGAGCTCGGAGTACGTCGTCATCGGCCTCACCAACGGCCCGGCCTTCTACCCGAACCCGTGCCTGGCCGACCAGGTCGCGTGGGCGACCGACCACAAGATGCTCGTGTCCGCCTACTCCGTGATCAGTTACCCCGACGCCGACATCCTGCAGCGGTTCGGCGACAAGGGCCCTTACGACGGCTCGACCCGGCTCGGTCGGCTGCAGAACGTGGGCTACCAGCAGGCGGGCTTCAACGTGACGTCGATGCGCGAGGTCGGACTGGTCACGCCGATCGTGTGGCTCGACGTCGAGCCGGTCTCGGACTGGGAGTGGTCCACGGACCTGCGCGCCAACGCTGCCGTCGTCGAGGGCGCCAACCGCGGCTACCGGGACGCGGGCTACCAGACCGGGGTCTACTCGACGCCGCTGCTGTGGTCCGACATCGTCGGCGGCCTCTCCTTCGGCATCCCGGAGTGGCGGGCCGCCGGCCAGACCTCGCGCGCCGAGGCGCTGAACCGGTGCGGCGACGACTGGTCGATCCAGGGTGGCCGTGCCCTGATGGGCCAGTGGGTCGAGGCTGCCCGTGACATGAACGTCACCTGTCCCGGGGTGGCCGCCAGCCTCGGCAATTGGTTCCACCAGACCTGACGAGGCCGGGGTATTAAGGTCGCCGTGTGAGTGACGACCGTGTTGCCCCCGACGGCCGTCGGCTTCGATGGCAGCGCCACAACGAGGCCAGGCGCGAGGCGGTGATCGAGGCTGCCATCAAGGTCCTGGAGGCGCAGGCACCTGGCGAGGAGTTCCAGATCCAGCCGGTCGCCGACGAGGCCGGTCTCGCGCGCACCGTGATCTACCGCTACTTCGACGACCGCGCCGACCTCGACCGCAGCGTCCAGCGCCGGATCTGCGAGCTGCTCGGCGCCAAGCTGTTCCCGGCGCTGCACTACGACGGGACGCCGGAGGAGATCCTCCGGCGGGTCGTCGACGCGTTCGTGCGGTGGTCGGTCGACCACCCGACCTTGCTCTGGTACGTCGAGCGCGACCTGTCCGGCTGGGGCCCGAGCCCGCTGACCGAGGCCTTCGAGCAGCTCGCGCTGGCCATCGAGCGGCTGGTGAACGCCGTGGTCGGCTACTCGGGAGTCCAGCTCGGGGAGGACGACCGCTCGGCCCTCGACCCGTGGGTCTTCGGCCTGGTCGGTGCCACCTTCACCGCGATCCGCCGGTGGTGCAGCCGACCGGAGCGGAAGCCGGACGTCGACGCCTTCATCGAGATCATCGCCGAGTCGATCTGGTTCCAGCTCGACGGGATGGCGGCGGCGCGCGGTGTCAGCATGCCCGCCGGGAAGGTGAGCGACCTCATCCACGACCTGGGCAACGTCGGAACGTGAGCGACCCCGACGGTCTCGAGCGCCTCTGGACCCCCCACCGGATGGCCTACGTCAAGACGGCCGACGACACCGGGTGCCCGTTCTGCCGGATCACGCGCGACCCCGCGACGTCGTCCGACGACGACCTGGTGGTCAAGCGCGGCCAGGTCGTCTACGCCGTGCTCAACCTCTACCCCTACAACCCGGGTCACCTGATGGTGCTGCCCTACCGGCACGTTCCCGACCTCGCCGACCTCGACGACGCGGAGACGGCCGAGCTGATGCTGCTGACCAAGCAGGCCCTGGCGACGGTGCGGCGGGTGTCGAACCCGCACGCCTTCAACGTGGGCATCAATCTCGGGGGAGTGGCGGGCGGGTCCCTGTCGGGCCATCTCCACCAGCACGTCGTGCCGCGCTGGTCGGGCGACGCGAACTTCATGACCGTGCTCTCAGGCACCAAGACGCTCCCGCAGCTGCTGAGGGAGACCCGCGATCTGCTCGCGGACGCCTGGGACGGGTAGCGTCCGGCCTCGTGCTCGACCGATTCAAGGACTTCTGGCAGGGCGTCGTGCTCATGCCGTTCGTCAGGCTGTTCATCAAGCTCGGCATCAGCCCGGACACCGTCACCTTCGTCGGCACCCTGGGGGTCGTGGCGGGGGCCCTCGTCTTCTTCCCGCGCGGACAGCTGCTCGTCGGCGTCCTCGTGATCACGGCATTCGTCTTCAGCGACCTGGTCGACGGCAAGATGGCGCGGACGCTGGGGCGGTCCTCGCGGTTCGGTGCGTTCTGGGACTCGACGCTCGACCGGATCGGGGACGGCGCGATCTTCGGAGGTCTCGCGCTGTACTTCGCCGGGTCGCACTACGACGGCGGCGTGGGCTACCTCTACCTGTGCGTCACCCTCTGGTGCCTCGTGATGGGCTCGGTGACCTCCTACGCCCGAGCCAGGGCGGAGTCCCTCGGGATGGACGCCAAGGGGGGCATCGCCGAGCGCGCCGACCGCACCGTCGCGATCCTGGTGATGACCGGCCTGGCGGGGTGGTTCGACGTACCGATCCTGCTGTACGTCACGCTGTGGGCGCTCGCCGCCGCGACGACGTACACGGTCGTCTTCCGGGTGCTCAAGGTCTATCGCCAGGCCACGGCGCTCGATGCCCTGTCCACGGCGAATCCCGATGAGGGTCCAGGGGCTCCCGGCGCCTAGAATCGGTGCCATGAGCGAGCAGCACACCACCGGTACGCACAGGGTCAAGCGGGGCATGGCCGAGATGCTCAAGGGCGGTGTGATCATGGATGTGGTCACCCCTGAGCAGGCCAAGATCGCCGAGGACGCTGGTGCGGTCGCGGTGATGGCGCTGGAGCGGGTGCCGGCCGACATCCGGGCCCAGGGTGGGGTCTCGCGGATGA